>NZ_JACVPA010000001.1 GCF_018882155.1 Polynucleobacter nymphae | reverse complement strand
GACGCAATAAGGTGACGATTTGCTCGGGTTTAAGACGTTGGCCTTTTGCCATATTTAGCACTCCTTTAAGGTGAAGATTATCAAAAATCCTCTCTTCTGGAGTGGTACTAAAAATCAGGTCAGTTCAATTTGCATTCAAGACATTCCCGGGGCATTGGTAGAATCAACCTATAACCCAGAAAAAGTTATTTTTTTCTCTGAGACAATTGATGCTCAAGAAGAGCAAGAATTGACCGAAATTTTTAATGGTCTCTCACCTAAATACTCTAAATACTATGAAGATGTTTTTCCTGATCTCGGCTGGAAGCTATTAACAAATGAATCATTTATTTTTGGTGAGCTAGAGATCATGCAAGTACCTGAAGAGGGATAAATCTTTAGTGGCACAGAAAGAAAAACGACTTAGGAATTTCTCCCTAAGTCGTTGATTTCATTGGTGGGCCCACCAGGACTTGAACCTGGGACCAAAGGATTATGAGAGCAGAAGCCCAAGTTAGACCCTTATAAACAGGGGGTCTGCGGGTGGTCAGTGTCGGTGTGTAAGCAAATGTGTAAGCAAATTCTCATCTTTCACACAATACTGTTTTGCTCTTTAGATTTATAAATAAAAGATCAAGTTAGACCATCAACAGAAAATTGGATTTTTTCTAACTCTATAGCCATTTGCTTACGCTGCTCTGTTGTTAATGAAACCAATGGGGGTCGAACCCTAGCCCACTCTGGATCATTAGAAAAGCGGGCTATCACAGCTTTCATAGTTGGCACGGTTGGGAATGGTACTAAGCAAGCTCTTAGGGTATCAATGTCAGCCTGTAATTGCTCAGCATTACTATCTTGCCAATGCGCTGCCAAGTAAGCAATTCTGCGTGGATCAATATTAGCCATAGAGGAGATGCAACCATATCCACTAGCGCGCATAGTTCGCAGTAAAAATAATTCATTACCTACGAACATCCTAAATCCTCGTGGTGCAAATTGTTTTAATACGGCTTCGGTATATGACCAATCACCAGACGTATCTTTCATGCCCGCTATCGTATTTGGATAAGTCGTAATCAATCTTTCTAGCAGCCCCAAACTCATAGAAATCTTAGTCATAGGGGGAATGTTGTATAGGTAGATCTGAAGCGCGCTATCCCCAACCTTTTCTATTACCTCAGAAAAATAGGCAAAAAGTCCATCATCAGAGACATCCTTATAGTAAAAAGGGGGCAACATTAATACTCCGGCACATCCTGCCTTCACTGCAGCTGAAGTCATCAAAGCTGTCTCATCAACTGAACATGCGCCTGTCCCAGGCATCATAGTCTTGGGGTCTACTTCGCCAATAATGAGCTTCTCCAATACTTCCAACTTCTCAGCTACAGAAATAGAGTTTGATTCTGAATTCGTACCAAAAATTGCTATGCCTACATCATTTGCCTTAAGCCATTGACATTGCTTTAATAGCTTAGCGACATCAATTCGACCATTACTATTAAAAGGACTAATGACAGGAGCTAGAACTGCGGGTAATGTAGTTGATTGCACAATGGCCTCTTTTAATATTCAATTAATCTACTTGCACATTTCCATCTTTAATGACCTTTGCATACCTTTGTCGGTCACTTTCAATTCTTGCTTTAAACACAGTTGGTGTCAGCGGCATAGGTGTAGCGCCCTGCTGAATGAGTGTTTGCTTTGTATCTTGTTCTAAGATCACTGCTTTAATATCGGCAGCAATCTTATCCACGAGTACTGGAGGGGTTCCTGCTGGTGCAGCGATTCCAATCCATGAAGCAGCATCAAAGCCAGGAACACCAGACTCAGCTATAGTTGGTAACTCAGGCATTGCTGGTGAGCGGACTAATGAGCTTGCACCTAATGCTTTAAGCTTGCCAGACTTTACAGAACCAATTGATTCCAGCACGGTTGAGAAATACATATTGACGTGCCCTGCCATGACATCAGCAGCTGCTGGACCACCGCCCTTATATGGTACGTGCATCATGTCTAAGCCGGTTGCTTTTTCAAACATCTCACCCGCGAGATGTGGACCGCTCCCACTACCTGAGCTTGCATAGGTAACCGCTCCAGGATTGGCTTTTGCAAAAGCAATGAATTCTTTTACATTATTAGCTTTCACACTTGGGGTAACCAAAAGAAAGTATGGCAATTCTGCAATCATGCTCACCGGCACAAATGCCTTGTCTGGGTCGTAAGGCATTTTTTTGTAGAGCGATGGATTGATTGAGAAGGTGCCGATATTGCCGATGAGCAAGGTATAGCCATCTGGCTTTGCACGAGATACATATTCAGATCCGACCATGCCAGACGCGCCAGCCTTGTTATCAATAATGACGGACTGACCCCAGCGGGTAGATAACTTTTGTGCAATCAATCGAGCACCAGCGTCTGTTCCACCGCCTGGCGGAAATGGAACCACGATCGTCACAGATCGATCAGGAAAGCTTCCAGTTTGAGCATTCCCTAAAGAAGCTACCAATAAAAGAAATAAAGCTGCAATTACATTACTAGCCCTCATACTTTTAAACACTGGAGTCTCCAATTTATGATGATTTGCTATTAATTAAGATAAATTACTCTTCTTTTTACTCAGGCTGTATGCCGGCATCTTTAATAATTTGACCCCAGCGTTTTAACTCTGCGTTTTGAAAAACTGATAATCCATCAGGTGTACTTGTTGAAACCTCCATACCATTTTCTTCTACAAACTTTTTGACAGCAGGTTTTTTCATCGCTGATATAAACAGCTCATTTATACGCTTAATCGTAGCCGCATCCATTCCCGAAGGTCCATACAAAGCATTCCAGTGAGAGAACTCATAACCCGGGATACCAGCAGAAGCGATGGTTGGCAAAGTCGGTACCAGCGGAGATTTAGTCAAGCTACTAACCCCTAAGGCTTTTAACTTATCATTTTTTACTTGCGGTAGGCTCGTTGTTAAATCCACAATCATTAAATCTACCTGCCCACCAACTAAATCAATTACCGCTAAAGGATTAGACTTGTATGGTACATAAACCATCTCGGTGCCAGACATCTTTTCAAACAACTCGACCGCAACGCGCGCTGAAGAGCTACCGGCACCAAAAGTTAACTTTCTAGGTTCTTTTTTTGCGAGCACGATTAGCTCACTCACCGAGTTCGCTTTTAACGCAGGATTAGTAACCAACAACATATAGCCTTGCACAAGCTTAGTAATTGGACTGAAATCCTTGATTGGGTCGTATGGAAGCTTTTTAATCAAATGTGGATTAGCTGCTTGAGTGGTATTGGTCGTAACAAACAGGATGTAACCATCAGGTTTAGCATTTGCCACATACTGAGCTGCAATTCCACCAAAGGCACCCGCTTTACTCTCGACAATAACTGCCTGCCCAGTTTCCTTGGTAATTTCTACACCAATAGCTCGGGCTAACCCATCGCTAGTACTGCCAGGAGTCGAGCCAATAATGATAGTGATCGGTTTATTGGGGTATGACTGCGCTTGAGCTAACCCACAGATAAAAAGAAATGCAATTAAAAATTGAGCTTTCATTTAAGTGGACTCCCTTTATGTAGTAAGACTCATTTCAGGCCTCTCACCTGCTATACCTTGAGCGAGACTATCTAAAACCATATTACCCATAGCAGTGCGAGTTTCCCAAGTAGCGCTTGCACGGTGAGCCTGCATTACGATTGAATCATTCTTCAGAAGAACCTCTGGCACATTTGGCTCATCAACAAAAACATCTAAGCCAGCTCCTGCAATTTTTCCGGTCTTAATCGCATCTACTAAATCTGGCTCATTTACCAGTTTGCCGCGTGCGATATTAATTAAGAATCCATCCTTGCCTAAAGCATTCAGTACTTTTGCATTCACAATGCCCTCAGCCTTATCTGCAGCTGCGCAAAGGATCAAAGCATCACTTTGATGCGCTAACTCAACCAAGTCAAGAACAAAGCCGTATGGTAAGTCATCCATTTTCTGTAGATCGGTATATTGAATAGGGCACCCAAAGGCCGAAGCACGAATTGCTACTGCCCGCCCTACGCGACCCATACCAACAATACCCACACGCATACCACTAAAACGACGTGACAATGGAATTGCAGTTGGGGATGGAAACTTAACCCAATTACCCTCGCGTACAAATCGATCGCCCGAACAAATACTACGACAAGTTGCAAGCAAAAGACCAATAGCTAAATCGGCAACATCTTCAGTCAATGCACCAAAGGTTGCTGTGACATGAATACCGCGACTCTTGGCATACGCCATATCAACTGCATCTGTCCCTACTCCATTGACTGCAACCACCTTCAAGTTTGGTAACTGCTCCATTAAAGCTTTACTGATTCCTGTGTGACCACCGCTCACCACACCGCTAATAGAAGAACCATGCTTGGCAATAAAAATTTCTTTATCTTCAATCTCAAAGTACTTATGAACGTCATATAGCTCATTGAGTTTTTGACTGACTGATGGAATCAAAATTGGGCTAAGTTGCAAGACTGTAGGTTTCATTTTTTCTTATCCTCGACCAACAAATGGCATTGCACTTGCCATTACCGTCATATTGAGTACATTTGCCGAGAGTGGCAATGCAGCGATGTAACGAACCGCATCAGCAACATGCTTCACATCCATCATGGGTTCTGGTGCAAGATCGCCATTAGCCTGAAGAACGCCTTTAGTCATACGCACGGACAATTCTGTAAGGGCATTACCAATATCAATTTGGCTGGCAACAATATTGAACTTTCTTCCATCCAATGCAATGCCTTTTGTAATCCCTGTCACGGCATGTTTGCTTGCTGTATATGGCGTTGTGTAAAGACGTGGAGTATGTGCTGAAATTGAGCCATTATTGATAATTCGGCCGCCTTGAGGACTTTGTTTTTTCATCAAACCAAATTCAGCGCGGGCACATAAAAATACACCGGTGACATTAGTATCAATAGCGTTTTGCCATTTCTCTAAAGGTAGTTCATCAATAGTGACTGCTGGAGCATTAACACCAGCGTTATTAAACGCCACATCTAGACGACCATACTTTTTTTCTATCTCTGCAAATAAATGATCAACACTTGTAGGGTCTCTGACATCTACAGATACGGGGAAAGCTTCTTGCCCTTTTTCTTTAGCTAATTGCGCAACTTCCTCGAGTAGCTCCAATCTTCTTCCCGCCAGAACAACCTTAAAACCATCTTCGAGCAAGCCCAAAGCAACCGCTTTGCCGATTCCACTTCCAGCACCTGTTACTAAAGCAATTTTTTCATTCGACATATTGTTTGCCCCGATTTATTGACTACCCATTAATTAATGGTAGCGCTACCAAATATGGTGCAATATAAGCGATATCAATCGATCTTGTCAAACTATTCAATCTAGGGTTTTTACGATGCTTTAGGCCGTATCTCGCTCAATTATCGAAAAGCCAACATTGATGAGTGGATTTGAGACTTCTCTACCTTCCGCTCTATCCATGAGGTATTGCGCGGCTAATTGGCCAATTCTTCCACCATTAATCCGAACTGTAGTTAAGGCGGGAAGCATATCGGCTACAAATGGGATATCGCCAAATCCTACAATAGCGATCTGCTTTGGCACTTCAATTTTTTGCGCCCTAGCCTCAGTTAGTGCCCCTAAAGCAAGTAGGTCTGAGCTACAAAAAATAGCGTCAGTCTGTGGGGCATTTTTAAGAACCTTAAACATGGCATCACGTCCACTTCGAATGGAGCGCTGATCACCTACGTTAACAACGTAAGGTTTAGGCAACCCTACTTCTGCAATGGCAGCATCAAATGCCATCGTTCTACGATCTGCACGCTCATCTTCAGCACGAATAATGGCAAACTGTTTTCGACCCTTTACCAATAGGTACTTGGCGACTGCTAAGCCAATATCCGTATGAGAGAAACCAATTAGCATATCAATTGGGGTCGGTGTTAAATCCCAGGTTTCTACCACTGGAATTCCAGAAGCCATGAGACGTGTACGACCTTTACCCGGCTGCATCACCCCTGTTAAAAAAATGCCGTCAGGACGACGACCAATCACAGAATCTAAGAGCAGCTCTTCTCTAGTTGATGAATACACTGATTGGCCAAGCATCAACTGATAGCCAGCATCAAATAACGTGTTATTAAGCGCTTCAATAGTTTCATTAAATACAGAAATAACAGTACTAGGTACAACTGCGGCAATCAGCTTACTTCTAGAGGATGCCAAACCCCCAGCTATTCTGTTGGGGACATAACCTGTCCGAGAAACGGCTTCCTCAACCTTTTTTAATAGTTCTGGCGAAACCTGTTCTGGCTTATTAATGGCCCTAGAAGCGGTAATTGGGGAAACACCAGCTAAACGAGCGACATCATGAAGCGTAATTGCTCCACTACTCCGACGACTACGTTTAACCTCATTTTCACTCATAAGGGCACTTGCATAGGTAAATTGATAGCGCTATCATTTCTGCAATAATCTCACATAATATATATTCCATACCAACCAATAGGACTAAGTGATGATACCGCTGACTATCAGCATGAGTGATCGCGATAACGTAGCGATTGTTGCCAACGATGGTGGTTTACCGGCCGGAGCCAAACTTTCGTCTGGGCTCACTTTGCGAGAACATGTGCCACAAGGGCACAAAGTTGCTTTAGTGGACTTACCTTTGAACTCTCCCGTAATTCGATATGGAATACCGATTGGGTATGCAGCTCAGGATATCACCGCTGGAAGCTGGGTGAGTGAACAGATTTTGAGAATGCCTGATGCACGCGGACTAGACAATCTTCCAATCGCCACAGTCAAGCCAGCACCAATGCCGCCGCTAGAAGGGTTCACATTTGAAGGCTACCGCAATGCTGATGGCTCAGTTGGAACAAGAAATATATTAGCCATTACCACCACTGTTCAATGTGTATCTGGTGTAGTTGACTATGCCGTACAAAGAATTAAAAGCGAGCTACTGCCAAAGTATCCCAACATCGATGATGTGATCGGTATTGAGCATACCTATGGCTGTGGAGTAGCAATTGATGCTGATGGAGCTGATATCCCAATTCGCACCTTACGGAACATTAGTCTAAATCCAAACTTTGGCGGCGAAGTCATGGTTGTTAGCCTTGGATGTGAAAAGCTTCAGCCTCAAAGATTGCTTCCACCTGGTAGCATACCCATCAATGCTGGTAATACGTCTGAAGAGCTAGATGTAGTTTGCCTACAGGATGAAGTCCATGTTGGTTTTATGTCCATGATTGATTCCATTATGAAGACTGCAGAATCCCATCTTGAAAGACTTAATGCTCGCAAACGCGAGACTGTACCTGCCAGTGAACTTATTGTTGGCGTTCAGTGTGGTGGTAGTGATGCCTTCTCTGGGGTAACAGCCAATCCTGCAGTAGGGTTTTGCACAGATCTTTTAGTTCGAGCCGGCGCATCAGTGATGTTCTCGGAAGTAACTGAAGTACGAGATGGTATTGACCAACTCACCTCTCGCGCAATGACTCCAGAGGTTGCCAAAGCCATGATTGATGAGATGGCTTGGTATGACGCATACTTAAAAAGAGGCAAAGTGGACAGAAGTGCCAATACAACGCCGGGCAATAAAAAAGGGGGGCTATCAAACATTGTCGAAAAAGCAATGGGTTCAATTGTTAAATCTGGTACCTCACCAATCTCTGGCGTTTTAGCTCCAGGCAATAAGCTTAAGCAAAAAGGATTAATTTTTGCTGCTACACCAGCAAGTGATTTCATTTGTGGAACCTTGCAGTTAGCAGCAGGCATGAACTTGCATGTTTTTACTACTGGTCGTGGAACGCCTTATGGATTAGCTGCCGTTCCTGTCATTAAAGTAGCTACACGTACCGCTTTAGCCAAACGCTGGAATGATTTGATGGATATCAACGCAGGGAAGATTGCAGATGGTACTGCCACAATAGAAGACATCGGCTGGGAAATATTTCATATGATGCTAGAGGTAGCGAGTGGCCGTAAGAAAACTTTTGCAGAGCAATGGAAATTACACAATGCGATTTCATTATTTAATCCAGCCCCTGTGACCTAAATTCATCATGATGCCCACTAAGCCCTATCTAACTCAGGCAAATGTTCAAAATATTTTGGATGCAGCTAATCAATACGCTATTGAAAAAGGTCATATCGTTGCCATAGCAGTTTGTGATGATGGAGGCCATCTTCTTGGACTGATTCGACGGGATGGATGCCAGCCCGTATCCTCATATTTTGCTCAAGAAAAAGCACGTACTGCTGCTATGGGTAAGCGAGAGACTCAAGCCTACGAAGACATGATTAATAAAGGACGACATGCCTTCTTATCCGCCCCTCATATAGCCATGATGCTAGAGGGCGGGGTCAATATCGTAGTGGATGGACATACGATTGGCGCTGTTGGTGTTTCTGGAGTAAAGAATGGAGAAGATGGAAATACTGCAAGAGCAGGAATTTCCGCAATCTTCAGTTAATAAGCAGTTCATTGCTCCAACTGCAGATCCATATTTTTATTGGAGCTCCTCTGGAAGATGCGTGGAAATTACTTACACACTGGCACAGAAAGAAAAACGACTTAGGAATTTCTCCCTAAGTCGTTGATTTCATTGGTGGGCCCACCAGGACTTGAACCTGGGACCAAAGGATTATGAGTCCTCTGCTCTAACCAACTGAGCTATGGGCCCTAAATCGTTATTAAGGCTAGAGGATGATTGTAAAGGATTGAGGGGAATACCAAAAAGCAAGGGTAGAAATGAAAAAGCTACTGCGAACAGTGGCCTTCAATAAACAATTGAAACTAATTAGAACTTGTAGCCAACACCAATGAGTAATTGATAAGAATTCAGGCTTGGGTTGCTTGTCAGTTTATAACCGTCTGTTTGAGTGACAGAAAAACTTGGCTTGCCATAGCTCATATAGTTACCTTCAGCAAATCCATAAATACCGCCAGTAATGATTTGCTTATAACCCAAACCGACTACATATCCGCCTTGGGTTGATGTGGAGTTGGTGTTAACTAGTGGACCGCTACTGGTAGCATTCTTATAAGTTGTTGCAGTCTGTTGTTGAATAGATACAGAGCTATAACCCGCCTTCAAGTAAACCAACTTGTCTTTATCAATCTCGTACCCTGGGGTCACAAAAATGTTAAAACGATTAGACGTTTGTAGAGTAGATCCACTTAGTGTTGTCGACCCAGCACTTGAGCTATAGGCTGAACTCTTTTGACTCAAGGCAGAATAATCTATACCAACACCTACCAACCACTTAGGTGCAACCGAGTAGTTATAACCTGCGCCAAGAACCAATGCAGCGCCACCAAAAGTTTGGCTACTAGTATTCCAAGTATCGTTAGGCTGACTAGATTGTGTGCCTGTGTAGTTAAGATTTGAGGCTGAGTTACTCTCATATCCAGTAGCTAACTGTCCATAGAATCCTTGAAAAGCTGACTGTGCCATTGCAGAACTAGCAAGCACCGTTGCTGCAACCGCTACTAATAATTTGATTTTCATTTTCTTTTATTCCTCTTATTTTGACTGGGCGTAACTCATTGAAGATTACCGTCCAAGTGTAAATAGATTGTTACAATTTTTGGAAGTATTTAATTGCACCCCTCTTTTAGAGCCAAACAATATATGGGCTCCATGTTGTTTATTTACAACTTTTATAAGGGTAATTTAGGACGCAAAAAAGGCATTCGCTCTAGAGGGAATGCCTTTTTTAGACTGCAATCCTCAGTTAACGGATGACTAAAAACTTTAGACTTCTTAATCTTCTTCTAAGAAGGTCTTGAGTTTGTCGCTACGACTTGGATGACGCATTTTTCTCAGAGCCTTAGCTTCTATCTGACGAATACGTTCGCGGGTAACATCAAATTGTTTGCCTACTTCTTCGAGGGTATGGTCTGTACTCATCTCAACACCAAAACGCATCCGCAATACTTTTGCCTCACGCGGTGTTAATGAATCCAGAACATCCTTGACAACGTCACGCATGGATTCATGCAGGGCTGCTTCGGCTGGGGCCAAGGTATTACCATCTTCAATGAAGTCACCTAAATGAGAATCTTCATCGTCGCCAATTGGCGTCTCCATGGAGATTGGCTCTTTAGCAATCTTCATGATCTTACGAATCTTGTCTTCCGGAATCTCCATCTTCAGCGCCAAGGTTGCAGCATCTGGCTCATGACCAGTCTCTTGCAAGATCTGACGGCTGATGCGGTTCATCTTATTGATAGTCTCAATCATGTGAACCGGAATACGGATCGTACGTGCTTGGTCAGCAATAGAACGGGTAATTGCCTGACGAATCCACCAGGTTGCATAAGTAGAGAACTTATAACCGCGACGGTATTCAAACTTATCTACCGCCTTCATCAAGCCGATATTGCCTTCTTGAATCAAGTCTAAAAACTGCAAACCACGGTTAGTGTATTTCTTCGCAATGGAGATTACCAAACGTAAGTTAGCTACAGTCATCTCACGCTTAGCCTCACGGGTACGCTTCTCACCCGCAGTCATCTGCTTATTAACTTCTTTTAACTCTGGCAATGGAATAACTACACGAGTCTGAATATCAATCAATTTCTGTTGAAGTTCCTGAATCGCAGGTACATTACGCTGCAAAAGTGCACTGTATGGCTTGTTCTCTTTGAGCAGCTTATCAGTCCAAGTCAAATTCATAGCCATCTTCGGGAAGTCTTTTAATACTTCACCACGGTTGACGCCAACTTTATCCACTAACAAACTGACGATGCCTCGCTCAAGCTTCCATACTTGGTCTACTTGGGAGCGCATGGTGTCGCACAACTTCTCAACACTCTTGGCAGTTAAGCGGAAACCCAATAGCTCGCCACGAATCAGATCTTGCGCCTTGATATAGGCTGGGCAGTTGTAACCCTCTTTATCAAAGGCACGACGCATTTTGTCGGATTGAGTGCGAACAATAGCAAATTTCTCGAGAGAGATTTGTTTTAACTCTTCGAGTTGTTTAGCATTGGCTGTTGCAGCCGCGCCACCACCTTCATCCTCGCCCTCTGTTTCACCTTCTTCAGCGTCAGGGTCAATCTCTGGCTCCTCAGGTCCCAACTTAATATCTTCAGCATTGGGATCTACTAAACCATCCACAAACTGATCAATCTCCATCTCGCCAGTTGCAATCTTTTCAGCGTTACTCAGGATTTCGCCAATCGTAACTGGGCAAGCAGCTAGGGCCATCACCATATCTTTTAGGCCAGCCTCAATCTTCTTCGCAATCACAATCTCGCCTTCGCGAGTCAGAAGATCTACAGTACCCATCTCGCGCATATACATACGGACTGGATCGGTAGTACGACCAAATTCTGAATCAACCGTAGAGAGGGCTGCTTCAGCCTTTTCTTCAGCCTCTTCTTCAGAAGCCGCAGCTTCCGTGTTGTCAGACAGAATTAATGTTTCTGCGTCTGGAGCCTGCTCATAAACAGTGATACCAATGTCATTTAATAGGCTAATTAAAGTCTCTAATGCATCCGCATCAGATAACTCATCAGACATCACGTCATTCATTTCACCATGGGTTAAGTAACCCTTGGACATGCCCATCTTGATTAAGGTTTTCAAACGAGCACGACGTAACTCCTGCTGTTCTTCTGTACCCAATTGCTGGGCGGCAAATTCTTTTAAGAGCGCTTTCTCTTTTGCTTTACGCTCACGCGCTTTTTGACGATCTGTTAATACTGGCTCAGCACCATCAGCAGGAACTTCAGCTTTTGCTTTACGACCACGCTTTTTCTCTTCCTCAACTACCGGAGCAGCAGCGTCTTGCGCCTTCGCCTTTTTACCTTTGATTTCTTCAACTTTTGGCGCTGCAGAGGCCTTCACTTTTTTTGCTGCCTCAAGCTTCGTGGCTTTTGTAGGCGCTGGCTTAGTAGCAGCCTTCACTGGTTTTGCAGTTGTCTTTACAGTTTTTGCAGGCTTGGCAGCAGCCTTCGTTTTGGGCGCTGGCTTAGTAGCAGCTTTTTTAGCTACTGGTTTGGCAGCAGCTTTCACTGGTTTAGCTGGAGCTTTCCCTTTTTTGGCTACTGGTTTAGCAGCGACCTTTGCTTTTGGCTTAGCAGCAGCTTTCACTGGTTTAGCTGGAGCTTTCGCTTTTTTGGCTACTGGTTTAGCAGCAACCTTTGCTTTTGGCTTAGCAGCAGCTTTCACTGGTTTAGCTGGAGCTTTCGCTTTTTTGGCTACTGGTTTGGCGGGTTTTTTGGTCTTGGTATTAGGCATTTATTAGCGCTTACTCACATTACTGTTATGGATATCGACTGATTAAGTACAGCCCCGTAGTTCACTTGCCCCAAATTTCATCAAAATAAAGCGCAAGTAGCTGAATTAATTCATTTTTTTCTTGGGAACAGAGGATTATAGTCGATTAGGACTTTTTTAGCCCCCAATTAGCTAAAAATATGGGGCAATTTCAGGGGATTCCTAGCGGTGAATGCGTAAATTCTTAGGAGAATTTCAGTTTCTCGCCCAATTCACGATATCTAGCCCGATCTTGGTCGTTAGCAGTATTGCCAGCAATCTTTTGAGTGATTGCGGTCATTTCTTGTTTTAGATAGGTTAACTCCAGCTTTTTAAAGGCACCATCTAAGTCTGCCTTAGCGCCATTCAGCTCTACATCAGAACCCATGACCCGATTTCTCAGCACTTCGTATGAAGGGGCAAATTCACTGCGCGATAGCTGATCCTGGAACATGGCAAAAGCGCCAGCACCGACAGTTGCATTCTTGCCGTCCTCATCAGGAATCAGCTCAACTAAGTCACATTGGGATAAAAGGTCTTGCATGAGGGCGAGTGCTTTTTCTGATCTTTGCTCCGCAGCTTTAAGAGCGAGTGTGCGCTGATTAGGATCCAGCGCTTTACCTAAATGGGGGAACTGAATCAGCACACGCAACATTTGCTCAGCTAAATCAGTAGGCGCTTTTGGTGGTTCAATGTTTTGTGTAGCAACGCGTTTTGCAGAACCTTTAGAGGCCTGCCAAGGTGCGCCTTGCCTATTGCTGCTAGGAAAATTATTCGGATTATTTTGCGATCTTGCTTGCTGTAAGGGAGCTGGTGCTACTGTTAGGCCGCAGAAAGCTTCAAGCTCTGCTGGCGTGGTGTTTGTTCGAATTGCTAGCTCACGCAAAATCTGAGTGCGCAATGCAATTGGTGGCATAGACAGCAATAATGGCTTGGCAGCATGATGCGTATGCGCCCTACCCTCTGGAGTAGTGAGCTCATGCGCTTCGCTCACCACCTTAAAGAAGAAGCTCGAGATTGACATTGCCTCTTTAATCACTTTTTCAAAGGCAGTCGCCCCATAAGCGCGCACATAGCTATCGGGATCATGTTCAGTTGGCAAGAATAGGAAACGAATTTCTTTATCGTCAGACATGAGTGGCAAACACGCCTCAAGCGCACGCTGTGCTGCACGTTGACCAGCAGAGTCACCATCAAATGAGAAAACCACTTTGTCTGTTTGTCTGAGCAGCATACGTACGTGGTTTGCAGTACATGCTGTTCCTAAGGTTGCTACTGCATTTGGGAAGCCCAATTGCGCAAGTGCAACCACATCCATATAGCCTTCACATACCAAAACATATTCTTGTGAACGGATCGCTTGTCTTGCCTCAAATAACCCATATAGCGTATTGCCTTTTGAGAACAGTGGTGTCTCAGGAGAATTTAAATACTTGGGCTCGCCTTGATCCAGAATGCGGCCACCAAAGCCAATAGTTTGGCCTTTAGGATTGCGAATGGGGAACATAATGCGATCGCGAAAACGGTCGTAACGCTTTACTGGCGAGCCTTCCGACTGCTCCCCTTGAATGAGTAAGCCACCCTCCACCAAAGTCTTTGCGACCTCATCATTGGTATAAGGTCCGAAGACAGCCTCAAGACCTTGCCAACCATCTGGGGCATAACCTAAGGCATAGCGTTTTGCGATCTCGCCGGTAAGTCCGCGGCCTTTCAAATACTCCACTGCTCGTGTATTCCCTTTGAGCTGCTGACGATACCAATCAGCAGCCGAGCTCATGACTTCACTTAAAGCCATTGCTTGCTGCGCTCTTGCGACATCATTTGCGGTGCGCTCTTCTCGAGGCACATCTAGACCTGCAGAGCGCGCTAAATCTTCAATTGCATCCACATAGCCAAGCCCCGAATACTCCATCAAAAAGCTAATGGCAGAACCATGCGCTCCACAGCCAAAGCAGTGATAGAACTGCTTCGTCGGTGAAACGGAAAATGAAGGGGACTTTTCTGAATGGAAGGGGCACAAACCTTGGTAGTTTGCACCGGCTTTTTTTAACTTTACGTGTTGCCCAACCACATCAACGATGTCAACCCGATTTAAAAGATCGGCAATGAAGGATTGTGGAATAAGCGCCATCAGGCTAGCAGTATGAAACTGTTTTACTTAGTTGGCTAGTCGCTTAATTACTTACTTAGCGAGTGCGGCTTTTACTAAAGCAGATACCTTACCCATATCAGCCTTGCCAGCCAATTGACCCTTCAGGGCGCCAATCACTTTACCCATATCCTGAGGACCGGCAGCACCTGTAGAAGCAACTGCTGCAGCTACTGCGGCCTCCACTTCGGCATCCGACATTTGTGCAGGCAAATAGGCTTGCAAGATGAGCATTTCAGCAGCTTCGATTGCTACCAAATCATCACGATTGGCTTTTTCAAACTGAGAGATCGAGTCTTTACGCTGCTTCATCATTTTTTCAATGATTGCAATTACTGCTGCATCATCCAAAACAATACGTTCATCAACCTCACGCTGCTTAATAGCGGCTAATAACAAACGAATAGCTCCCAAACGTGCAGTCTCTTTTGCACGCATGGCATTTTTCATATCTTCAGTGATTTGATCTTTTAGACTCATGGCATTTTCCTGATGTTGAATATATTTCGCTGTCTAGCTATGGTTAGCAATTCAAAAAGCAAAAACCCGCTGCGTTTCACCGTCAGCGGGTTTCAAAGCCTCTCGGTGAAGAGAGCTTTTAAATTCTATTAGTAAAGCTTCTTAGGCAACATTTGGCTGCGAATACGCTTGTAATGGCGTTTTGCAGCGGCGGCCTTTTTACGCTTACGTTCAGCCGTTGGCTTCTCGTAAAACTCGCGGGCACGCAAGTCTGTCAAAAGACCATTTTTTTCAATGGTGCGCTTGAAACGGCGCAATGCCACTTCAAATGGTTCGTTTTCGCGGAGGCGGACTGTAGTCATACTTATTTAACTCGTATATGCTCGATAAATATCGAAAAATTAACTGAATTGCGATTCTAGCACGACCAAACCAAAAAATGATTGTTTTAGGGATAGAAACTTCTTGTGACGAGACTGGGGTGGCTTTATACAACACCACCCCTTGGGAGGAAGGCAAACCTGCATTCCAGGGCATTCTAGGCCAGGGTTTGCACTCCCAAATCGCCATGCACAAAGACTATGGTGGCGTAGTTCCAGAGCTAGCCTCAAGAGATCACATCCGGCGTGTTTTACCCCTTTTAGACCAATCTTTAAGTCAATCTGGGCTCAAATTAGATGGTATTGATGCGGTTGCCTTCACTCAGGGTCCAGGCCTTGCTGGCGCCCTTCTAGTGGGTAGTGCTTTTGCTAAATCGCTAGCCCAAGGGCTCAATTTGCCCTCAATTGGGGTTCACCACCTCGAGGGACATCTGCTCTCCCCGCTTTTAGGCCAAACAGCGCCCCAGTTTCCCTTTATTGCCCTACTAGTCTCTGGTGGTCACACCCAACTCATGAAAGTTTTGGGCATTGGCCAATACGAACTTTTAGGCGAAACCTTGGACGATGCTGCAGGCGAGGCATTTGATAAGACTGCCAAATTATTAGGCTTAGATTACCCAGGTGGCGCTGCCATTTCTAAGTTGGCAGAAAAAGGACGGCCTGGAATCTTTGATCTACCAAAACCCATGCTGCACTCTGGCGATTTAGATTTTTCTTTCTCAGGATTAAAGACTGCCGTTCTGAATCAAGTTAAAAAGTTTGCAGAGAAAAAAATTAGTGGCCCTAGTGAGGTAATGCAATTTCAGGCAGATCTTGCACGCAGCTTTGTTGACTCCATCGTTGTAGTACTAGTGAGTAAATCAGAAAAAGCACTCAAGCAAACTGGCTGTAAGCATTTAGTTCTGGCTGGTGGCGTGGGGGCTAATTCACAACTACGCAAGGCACTAAATGACAAAGCCCAAAAGAACGGTTTTGAAGTGCACTATCCACCATTGGAGCTATGTACAGATAACGGCGTCATGATTGCATTTGCAGGAGCGCTGCGCATGCTGGTAGAAAATAATGGTTCGACTAAATCTGGGGCTTTTGATATCAAACCCCGTTGGGATTTGCATAGCAACAATCTATAAAATCTGTGAAATCAGTTTATTTTGAGAAGCTAATTCTGGCAAAAGCACTGTGGTTATGAATAGACTCAAAGTTCTCGGCCTCAACTACAAAGGACCGGATACGCTGATCAGCCTTGAGATTGCCGGCTACATCACGAACTAAATCCTCTACGAATTTAGGATTGCTATACGAATGCTCAGTCACCCACTTCTCATCGGGACGCTTAAGCAAGCCCCAAAGCTCACTAGAAGCTTCGCTTTCTGCAGCGGTAATTAAATCTTCCACTGTCATCTTTGTTTCTGAATCTAACACCACATCCATGATGACATGGGAGCGTTGATTGTGCGCCCCAAATTCTGAAATCTCTTTAGAGCAGGGACATAAACTCATCACTGGTACTTGAGCACGTAATCCCAGTTCAATATCCAATTTTCCTGCAGGATTCTTTTTGGCTTTTGCGATCCACGTCACTTCGTAATCCATTAGGCTTTCAACACCAGAGACAGGCGCTGCTTTTTTAACGAAGTGGGTATAAGTAAACTGCACATGGCCTTCTTTAGCATCAAGCAAAGGCAGCATGTCGCACACCATTGCAACAACTGTTGTGCTATCAACTGCCATTTCTTGTTTTTGTAGAAGCGCCATGAAACGCGACATATGCGTTCCTTTGACATGCGCAGGTAAGGCCACATCCATCTCAAAAGTTCCAACGGATGGAAAATCTCCAGATGCACTGCGAATGGTCAAGGGATGACGCACACCACGAATACCAACCTGCTCAATCGGCAAAGCACGCTCATCTAATGTGGATTGCACATCAGGCATTGCGCTGGCTTTCAGAAAGGCGGGGTTCATGTCATTCATAACTCTATTTTCAAGCAAAACGGGCTTATTTGCCCACCAACACTGAATTTATTGTGAATACAGCTGGAAAACGTTGTTTGATGGAATCGGTGATGCCCTCTACATCCAGCCCACACTTGCTCATCAGCAGGTTATAGTCCCCATGTTCAATGAATTGATCGGGAAGACCTAACTGCAAAAGGGGTTTATTAATTCCGAGATGAGCGAGAGCTTCCAAGCAAGCACTTCCTGCACCACCCGCAATGACGCCGTCCTCGATTGTTACAAAATACTCATGATCCGCTGCTAAAGATTTAATCAGATCAAGATCGAGTGGTTTTACGAAACGCATGTTAGCAACAGTCGCATCAATCCCCTCTGCAACTTCTAGCGCTGGATACAACAAAGTACCAAATGCCAGAATTGCTACGCGTTGACCAGCAGGCGCATGGGATTTACGGCGCAGCTCACCTTTACCAAAGGGTAATGTTCTCAACTCCTTAGAGGGAATCGCTCCAACGCCTGCACCACGAGGGTAGCGCACAGCACTTGGATGCGGTTGATGAAATGCCGTGGTCAGTAGATCTCGACACTCTGCCTCGTCTGCTGGCGTCATCAGCAACATATTTGGAATACAGCGCAAGAATGGAATGTCATAAGCGCCTGCATGGCTTGCGCCATCAGCGCCAACCAAGCCAGCGCGATCTAATGCAAACAAGACTGGCAAATCTTGCAAAGCCACATCATGAATCAATTGATCGTAAGCACGTTGTAAGAAAGTGGAATAAATAGCCACTACTGGCTTCATCCCTTCGCATGCCATCCCTGCAGCGAATGTGACTGCATGTTGTTCGGCAATACCGACGTCGTAGTAACGTTTTGGGAAATTCTTTTCAAATTCAACTAAACCTGAACCTTCGCGCATCGCTGGTGTAATACCAACTAATAATGGATCAGCATGAGCCATATCGCATAACCACTCACCAAATACTTGTGTGAAAGTTTTCTTGGTGGCAACCGTTTTTTTAACGCCCTCTTCAGGATTAAATTTGCTGGGGCCGTGATACAGAACGGGATCGGCTTCAGCCAATTCATAGCCTTGACCTTTGCGCGTAACTACGTGCAAGAACTGTGGGCCACCTCCCTCTAAGGCAAGGCGGCGCACGTTCTGCAGCATTGGAATTAAAGCATCTAAATCATGGCCATCAATTGGTCCAAAATAATTGAAACCAAACTCTTGAAAGATAGTTGAAGGTGACACCATGCCCTTAGCATGATCTTCAAGACGTTTTGCAAACTCACGTAAGGGGGGCGCAATCGATAAAACACTATCGATTCCTTTTTTGGTAGCGGAATAAATATTGCCGCTCAGCAATCTTGCCAGGTGACGATTGAGTGCGCCCACTGCGGGAGAGATCGACATATCGTTGTCATTCAGAATAACCACTAGCGGCAGATCGTCGTACACGCCAGCATTATTCATAGCCTCAAATGCCATACCACCAGTCATCGCGCTATCGCCGATAACTGCTACAGCGACATGATTCTCGCCCTTGGTTTGAAATGCGCGAGCCATTCCCATCGCCGCCGAGATGCTGGTAGAAGAGTGCCCTGTACCAAAGGCATCAAACTCACTTTCTGCGCGCTGTGGGAATCCTGATAGCCCTTTGAACTGACGCAGGGTGTTCATACGCTCACGCCGGCCAGTCAATATTTTGTGTGGGTAGCTTTGGTGTCCCACGTCCCACACGATACGATCATCTGGAGTGTCAAATACATAATGCAAAGCAATCGACAACTCCACGGTTCCTAAATTAGATGACAGATGTCCGCCAGTCTGCGATACCGAATCCAAGACAAATTGACGTAACTCATCAGCAAGCGCTGGCAATTCTTCGCGAGTCAGTTTTTTTAAGTCGTTGGGGGAGTTGATGGAATGTAAAGTCATTAAATTGATTTAATCTGTACTTATTTAACTCTATTAACAACTAAGAGCGCCAAATCTTTTAAGGCGTCTGCCCTACCACCGAAATCAAGGAGGCTAGCAATTGCCATTTCTTGTAACTCTTTAGCTTGCTGTTGTGCGTAGTCTAAACCCATCAAAGTTACATAGGTAGGCTTATTGGCTGCTGCGTCCTTGCCCGCTGTTTTGCCAAGGGTTTGACTATCAGCTGTTGCATCAAGCACATCATCAACAATCTGAAACGCTAGGCCAAGAGCTGTTGAATATTTTTGGAGTTGCGCCATTTGACCAGAATTGAGATGTGCTGCAATGCCGCCTAACTCAACAGCACAAGAGAGTAAAGCACCAGTTTTCATGGCATGCATTTGTTTTAAACCTGCCAGATCTAATTTTATTCCAACGCTCTCTAAATCAATTGCTTGACCGCCTGCCATACCCCGCGAACCAGAAGCTGCAGCTAAAGCACTGATCATTTGTAAGCGTACATCCACTTCACACTCCGCATTGGCGAGTATCTCAAAAGCACGGGTTTGCAAAGCATCGCCAACCAGAAGCGCAGTTGCCTCATCAAAAGCTTTGTGCACGGTTGGACGGCCACGACGTAAATCATCATCATCCATGCAAGGTAAATCATCGTGTACTAATGAATAAGCATGAATACATTCAATCGCCACTGCAGCAGCATCTAATGCCTGCGCCTTAGCATCACCAAGAGAGCCTGCTGCATAAACTAACAAGGGACGAATTCGTTTGCCACCACCTTGCGCTGCATAACGCATCGCTTCATGTAAACGATGCGGCGTAGTTTGAGCAGAATCGAGTAAGCCATCTAATGCACTCTCAGCTCGCTCAGAGCGATTACTAAGCCACTCTTGAAATTGAAAAATGGTAGTCATTAAGCCTCGAACACTCGCACTTGTTGTTCAACTTGAGCAAGCACGCCCTGGCAATGCTTTAACAAAGCAGCACCGCGTTGATAAGCTAAAAGGGTCTCTTCCAAAGAGAATTTTCCTGACTCCATGTCCGAAATTAACTTTTCGAGCTCTTTCACAGCTTGCTCATAGCGGAGATCTGGGTCGATTGTGACCTCAAGGCCTGGTTTTTGAGTCTCTGACTTTTTGGCTGGCATAAGCTGTTTCCTTCATATTTCCCATACGGATAGCCCTACATATTAAAGCGAGAAGCCCTTCAGATGGGTATAATCGACCCCTTCCTTTCCAATATCGATCCGTCGATGGTTGGATTGGTTATTCCGCTTAGCTTCGGCTGACGTTTTCGGGGGTGGGGAGAATGACTAATCTGGCTGCCGCGCAGAAGCTTGCGCCGTCCAATCTACAACTGCCGGTTTCGGCATATTTTGACGCTGACCTCTATCAGCGGGAAATTGAACTGCTTTTTAAGCAGGGGCCTGGCTATGTTGGCCACGAACTCATGGTGTCTGAAATTGGCTCCTATCAAACCTTAAGCGCAGAAAACGAAGGTCGCATCCTGGTTCGCAATGAATCTGGCGTCGAACTACTTTCTAACGTCTGCCGTCATCGCCAAGCGCTGATGCTCAACGGCAAAGGTAAAGCAGAAAATATTGTTTGCCCACTCCATCGTTGGACTTATGACTTAGGTGGAAATTTGTTAGGCGCACCCCATTTTGAAGATAAGCCTTGCCTTAACCTAGGCAAGTCCCCTTTGCAAAATTGGCAAGGGCTTTTATTTGAAGGTCCGCGCGATGTGCGAGCTGATCTTGCAAAACTCGGTGTGGCCGAAGATCTTCAATTTGATGGTTACCTACTTGATCATGTTGAAGTACACGATTGCAATTACAACTGGAAAACATTTATTGAGGTTTATCTCGAGGATTACCATGTTGTGCCATTTCATCCTGGCTTAGGTAAGTTTATTTCTTGTGAAGATTTGCGCTGGGAATTTGGTGACTGGCATAGTGTGCAAACTGTTGGAATTCATAAAGATTTGCAAACGCCAGGTTCACCGGTATACCGCAACTGGCACGATGCGGTCTTACGTCAATACAACGGTAAAACACCGCGGCATGGGGCAATCTGGCTGACTTACTACCCTAATGTGATGGTGGAGTGGTACCCAGGCGTACTCTGTGTTTCTACTCTGCACCCCATGGGTCCAAATAAAACGCGCAATATCGTTGAGTTCTATTACCCAGAAGAAATCGCCCTATTCGAGCGCGAGTTTGTAGAAGCTGAACGTGCTGCCTATATGGAAACCTGTATTGAGGATGATGAGATTGGTGAGCGCATGGATCAAGGTCGTGCTGCCCTTTTTGCACGCGGCATTAATGAAGTAGGCCCCTATCAAAGCCCCATGGAAGACGGTATGCAACACTTTCATGAGTGGTACCGTCGCGTAATGAATTTTCAAGGCGCATAATTAAGACGCTCTCTTAAATAATTTTGCATTCAATATAGGAAGCCTTATGACTCCTCTAGTTTCCGCAAACCAGTTAGAAGAAATCCTCAATAGTGGTGAGAATGTTTTACTCTGCGATTGCCGCTTTGATTTAGCAAATCCAGAAGCTGGCAGAAAAGCGTACGAAGAAAGTCATATCCCTGGTGCTATTTATGTCGATCTTGATCAAGACATGTCTGGAACTAAAACTGGAGTCAATGGTCGACATCCACTCCCTTCTCCTGAAGCTTGGGCAAAAACCAAAGCCCGTTTAGGTATGAGCCCAAACACGCTAGTAGTGGCTTACGACAAACAGGGCTCGGTTTATGCCAGTCGCCTATGGTGGATGCTCAAAGCCACAGGACATGCCAATGTCCGCGTCTTAGACGGTGGTCTTGATGCTTGGAATGGGCCGATGGGGATAATACCCCGCAATCCAACGTCGACATCTCAAGCGATTGAGCCTATGCCTTATGTTGGCCTGGCCTTAGTTAGTGATGTGGTGAGCAATCTACAGTCTGGTAAAAATCTCGTCATTGATGCCAGAGCCAATGATCGCTTTCATGGTGAGAATGAAACCTTAGACCCTATTGGTGGACATATCCCAGGTGCAGTTAATCACTTCTTTAAAGGCAATCTTTCTGCCACAGCATTTAAAGCACCTGAGCAACTCTTTAAAGATTATCTAGAGCTACTGGGTACCAAGAAACCATCTGAAGTGATTCATCAATGTGGTTCAGGTGTTACTGCCTGTCATAATCTTTTGGCAATGGAAGTAGCAGGATTAAAGGGTTCACGTCTGTATGCAGGCAGTTGGAGCGAGTGGTGCGCCGACCCTATAAGACCGATTGCTACTGATTAGCGCCAGTTAAGCTCTCAATGCAGCAAGGATAGTAGGATCACGAATCCTACGCCACACGCAATCAAAATTGTTTGACGCAAAGACTCTACCCAATGAGGACGGCGGTGCATTTGAGGGATTAAATCACTCACTGCAATATAGATAAAACTACTAGATGCAATGACTAGTAAATACGGCATTGCTGCGTGCGCCTTCTCCAAAAAGAAATAGGCCAATACACCACCAAGCACTGCCGCTAAACCACAAATCAGGTTGTACAACAATGCGCGGGCTTTTGAAAAACCTGCATTGAGCAAAACAATGAAATCGCCAATTTCTTGCGGAATCTCATGTGCAATGATCGCAATTGCGGTAAAGATACCCACTTGATAGTCGGCCATAAATGCAGCAGCAATCAAGATGCCATCTACGAAATTATGAATACCATCCCCGACCAAGATCATCCAACCGCTGCGGCCAGCATTCTCAGCGTCATGTCCATGGTGATGAGAATGACCATCACCCTCATGATGGTGGTCATGGCGCAAGAGGGCAATTTTCTCGAGCAGGAAGAAGCCCAATAAACCCGCAAGTAATGTTGCAAACAACAGCTGTGGGCTTGCCCCTGAGATATTGAATGCTTCAGGTAAGGAATGCAGTAAAGCAGTCGCCAGCAAAATGCCGACCGACAAACTCACCATGTTGTTGACCATCTTGGCCAGCAAGGCTACTGAAAAAGTAGCTGCTACTAAGACACTAGCAACTCCCGCTAAGGCAGTAACTAAGACAAGGGTTTGTAAAACCGTCATGGTGACTAAGCTACTCCCATTTTCTTAAACCAAGCGATACACTTTTCCCAACCGTCTTTAGCGGGACCTTCGCGATAGGTTGCGCGATAGTCAGCATGGAAAGCATGAGGGGTATCGGGATATACCTCAAACTGACATGCTTTAGCAGCAGGGTTCTTAGGAGCTGCTTCTGCTATTGCTGCGCGCATCTGCTCAACACTCTCCAGAGAAATACCAGCATCAGCACCGCCATATAAACCAAGAACTGGTGCCTTCAAATCTGCAGCAATGTCTACTGGATGACGGGGATTACCTTCCGTCTTCTCACCAATCAAGCGGCCATACCAAGCTACTCCCGCGCGCACTTGAGGCAATGTGGCAGATAGCCAAGTAATGCGCCCACCCCAACAGAACCCAGTAACACCGACTCTTTTGAGATCGCCACCATTTTTACCAGCCCACACTAAAGCAGCCTGCAAATCATTCAGAACTTGTGCATCCGGTGTTTTAGCCACAATATTCTTCTGAATCTCTGCGGTAGTGCCATAGGTATTGGGGTCACCAGCTCGAGTAAAAAACTCTGGAGCAATTGCGAGATAACCAAGCTTTGCAAAACGACGAGTGACGTCCGCAATATATTCGTGCACACCAAAGATCTCACTCGCCACAATAATGATGGGCAAAGATCCCTTGGCTTTTTCAGGACGCGATACATAAGCGGGCATCTGAAAGCTACCTACCGGAATCATTTGTTCACCAGCTTTGAGGCCATTGAAATCCGTCTCAATGGCTGCAGCCAGCACTGGCTCAGATGCTGCTACAAAACCAACGCCAATTGCAGTAGCCCCAATTGCTGAGGTCTTTATAAAATTGCGTCTGCTGCTCTGTGTTTTCTGGTTCATTGAATTTGTCTCCTTATCTTTATTTCTAATGCGCTTCTTCCCAATTATCGCCAATACCAATACTAACTACCAAAGGTACCTTGAGCTGTGCGACGTTACACATTAAGCCAGGTAACTTGGCTTGCAGGAGTTCGATTTCATCCAAGGGAACGTCGAACACCAATTCATCATGCACCTGAAGAAGTAATTTTGTTTTTAATTGCTCTTTTTCAAGCCAATCTTCAACTGCAATCATCGCTAATTTAATGAGATCTGCTGCCGTACCCTGCATAGGAGCATTAATTGCAGCCCGCTCAGCCCCTTGGCGACGCGGGCCATTAGAACCCTTAATTTCAGGCAGCCAAAGACGACGTCCAAAGACAGTTTCCACATAACCATTTTCTCTGGCTTCCAAGCGAGTGTGCTCCATGTACTGAGCAACCCCGGGGTAACGATCAAAATATTTAGCAATATAGTTTTGTGCTGCGGAACGCTCTATGCCTAAGTTACCAGCCAAACCAAATGCGCTCATGCCATAAATCAGACCGAAATTAATGACCTTGGCATAACGTCGCTGCTCTGAACTCACTTCATCTAATGCAATACCAAAGATTTCTGCAGCGGTTGCTTGATGGACATCCTTGCCATCTCTGAAGGCGGTTAATAGATTTTCATCCTCAGCAATATGCGCCATGATACGAAGCTCAATTTGCGAATAATCAGCTGATAGTAATTTGCAGCCATCTGCTGGCACAAAAGCCTCTCTGATGCGACGACCTTCTTCGGTACGCACAGGAATGTTCTGTAAATTCGGATCACTAGATGCCAAGCGGCCGGTAACCGCAGTTGCCTGAGAGAAGTTGGTATGCACACGACCCGTCTTCGGATCAGCCATCCGTGGGAGTTTCTCAATATAGGTAGACATCAACTTCGCTAAACTGCGATAGTCCAAGATGCGTGCTGGCAAGGGGTAATCTTCAGCAAGTTTTTGCAAAACCTCTTCATCAGTAGAGGGCGCGCCTGAAGGCGTCTTCTTAATGATGGGTAATTCAAGTTGGCCAAACAAGATTTCTGCAATCTGTTTTGGCGATTGAATATTAAATGGTTGCCCAGCCAGCTTATGAATCTCTCCCTCTAGCTCCAAGAGACGCTTTCCTACTTGCTGACCTTGTTTGGCCAATAAGGTGGAATCAATACGGATGCCATTGCGCTCCATGATACCCAGCACGCGCATCGCTGGCATTTCAATCTTTTCATAAACATAGAGCAAGCCAGCACTTTCCTGGATCTGTGGCCAAAGCTCTAAATGCAGGCGCAAAGTAATGTCTGCATCCTCTGCTGCATAGTCCGTAGCGATCTTCAGATCAACCTGATCAAAACCAATCTGATGAACCCCCTTGCCACAGACCTCTTCATAACGAATGGTCTTCATGCCAAGGTGGCGCTCAGCCAAACTATCCATATTGTGCGGAAGATGCGACTCTAAGACATAGGACTCGAGTAAGGTATCAAATGCAATTCCGTTCAGGGTGATTCCATAATTAGCAAAGATATGTGCGTCATACTTTAAGTTTTGCCCCACCTTCAAATGTGTTTTACTTTCCAGCCAAGGCCTGATGCGCGCAAGAACAGTAGCGCGATCTAGCTGCGCCTCTCCATTGCGATGAGCGACTGGAATGTAACAAGCTTCACCTGGCCTTACCGATAAAGAAATACCTACCAACTCTGCAGCCAGCGCATCAAGACTAGTAGTTTCAGTATCGACGGCAGTTAATTGGGCAGAATCAATTTTCTTCAGCCATTTATCTAAACCCGCCTCATCCACGATGCATTCATATATTTTCTCAATCGCACCTTGAAAATCTCTGGTATCTTGCGATAAATCTTTTGTAGGTGAGCTTGCAATGCTTGCAGATTTTTTAGCAAAGGGGGCTTCTTCAGACGGTGTATTGCTAATGGGAGTGCCTGCTAAATCAAATGTAGCTCCGACCTCAGAACCCTCTCCAGAAGGGCTTGTCAGTTGCTTTTCAACATCCCGCAGCCAAGTCTTAAAAGCATAACGTTCAAATAACTCGCGTAGTAGGGATGGGTCTTCAGACTTCGCATGAAGATCATCTAAGCCAGGCAAATGCGGCGATAAGTCACAATCGGTTTTAACAGTAATGAGTTGGCGCGCCTGAGGTAACCACTCTAATGAAGCGCGTAGGTTTTCTCCAACGACGCCTTTTACTTGATCAGCATTAGCCATTAGATTATCGAGATCGCCAAACTCTGCTAGCCATTTATTGGCTGTCTTAGGTCCAGCCTTAGGAACTCCAGGAACGTTATCCACGGTGTCGCCAATAATGGATAAATAATCGACTATGCGCTCTGGCGGAACTCCGAACTTCTCAATGACGCCATTGATATCTAACTTTTCGTTACTCATCGTATTGATCAAAGTCACCGATGAATTAACCAACTGAGCTAAATCTTTATCACCAGTAGAGATGATCGTTTCCCAACCCGCTTCTGTAGCTTGGCAAGCTAAAGTAGCGATCACATCGTCGGCCTCAACTCCAGAAACCATTAATACCGGCCAGCCCAATGCTTTGACAATCGCATGAATCGGCTCAATTTGTTTGACCAAATCCTCAGGCATTGGGGAGCGATGGGCCTTGTACTCAGAGTACATTTCATCCCGAAAAGTCTTGCCTTTGGCATCAAAAACACAGGCAATGTGGTCAGCCTTGAGTTCAGACCTAGCCCGACGCATCATATTGACCATGCCATATATGGCCCCAGTGGGCTCCCCAGCCCCATTTCTGAGGTCTGGCATGGCATGAAAGGCACGGTAGAGGTAGCTAGAACCGTCTACCAACAAGAGTCTATGTTTAGTCATACCGCAATCGTACAATCTAGTTGTGAATTGCCTACAGGTCTGGTTAAGGAACCGCCCGAGAGTAGGCTTAAAAAGGTGAAAAATGATGCATGCTCTAACTAACTTAATTAGCCACGCCCTCAGTCAAAACCTCGCTCTCATCAGCTTTTTGATGGCTTTAGGACTTTTAGTAGCGGCGCCAGCACAAGCTCAGAATAACAGCCAAGCCTTAAGCCCCTCAGAACTTAACCGAATCAATAACCAGCCGCTATCTCCTACAGTGAGCCCCACAGGTGTTTTAGAGGGTCCTCAGAGTCGACAGCCAAGTTATCAATACAAAAATGACCGGGGTACAGAAATCACAGAATACAAAGATGCCAACGGGCCAACCCAAGTTCAAGTGAAAACTAAATACACCACTTATGAGATGTCCCCTCCAGACTCAGTAAAGCCTGGCCCCCAATCTGGGGAAGGCAATTTGCTAAGCGTGCCTAGCATTAGCATTCCCATTCAATAAAGATTAGTTATCGCTTCATGGCTGTTTTTACCCCGATCGAACTTAAAGATATTTCCCATTGGATTGCTGAGGACTTCAAGATTGGTCAAGCCAACGAAATTCGTGGAATCCATGGGGGTATTGAAAACTCCAATTTTTTCCTAGACACCGTCAAGGATGGCAAAAAAGAAGAATATGTTCTAACGATCTTTGAAAGATTGTCCGCCCAGCAGTTACCTTATTACCTAGAATTGATGCGCCACTTGGCAAACAAAGGTATTCCCGTTCCAAAACCGATCGAGAATCGTAAAGGTGACATTCTATTTTCACTCAAGGGTAAACCTGCGGCAATTGTTAGCAAACTTCCTGGATTATCTAGACTACAACCAGAAGCAAAACACTGCAGCATGGTTGGCGAGATGTTAGCCAAGATGCATTTAGCCGGGAAAGACTTTTCTAAAATCCAAGAAAATCTTCGTAGCCTTGGGTGGTGGCAAAAAACGATTCCTCTAGTGCTGCCACACCTCAATACATCACAAAAAGATTTGCTTACTCACGAGCTAGCAATCCAAGAAGACTTTTTCAGCTCAGCTGCTTATGACAGCATTCCACAAGGTGCCAGTCACTGCGACCTATTTCGCGATAACGTTTTATTTGATCCTCAGGGATCAAACGATCCTTCCAATGATCAACTAGGCGGGTTCTTTGACTTTTATTTCGCTGGTACTGATAAGTGGTTATTTGACCTGGCGGTCACTGCGAATGATTGGTGTCTGGCGGATAATAAACAGGACTTAGATCCTGCACGCTTGGATTCGCTCATGAAAGCCTATCAATCAGTCCGCCCTCTTACCAAAGAAGAGCAAGCAAGTTGGCCTCTCATGCTACGTGCTGCAGCTCTACGTTTCTGGGTATCCCGCCTTTGGGACTTTTATTTACCCAGAGACGCACAAATGTTAACGCCCCATGACCCCACTCATTTTGAACGTATTCTTTTAAGTCGTCGATCCCTATGAAACTGAACTCTGTTGCACCCAAAGAAGGTTACACCTGGATTAGACAAGGCATTTGGCTCTTCAAACAGAATCCATTGGGCTTCTTGATGTTGGTCTTTATGTATGTCTTTGCTGCTCAATTGGCAGTCATTATTCCAGTAATCGGCGTGTTTGCGGTCTTACTGCTTACGCCAACATTAGCAGTAGGTTTTATGACTGCTTGTCGGCAAGCTATCCAAAAGGAACGCATCAGTCCGATGGTGTATTTAATCGCACTAAAGTCTGGCGCCCTTGTTCGTAAACGCATCTTACAACTAGGCATTGTGTATGCAGTTCTGATTATAGTTCTCAGCTTTACCTTGAGTCTCTTGGTTGATTTTGAATTACTCATTCCATTAATGACAAGCGATAAGCCAATGACACCTGAGACTCTTCGTCAAATTTACTTGGTACTGTTCTTTGGAGCGATTCTTTATATCCCAGTAGCAATGTTGATGTGGTTCTCCCCAGTCTTGGTTGCCTGGGCGGATATGCCAGTTGCTCAAGCACTCTTTTCTAGCTTCTTAGCTTGCTGGGCAAACAAGGCAGCCTTCTTTTTGTATCTTGCGATTTGGAGCGTTTTTCTGATTGCTATCCCATTAATGCTGGGCATGCTTTTTGATGCAATCGATCTGGGTCAGGCGGCCTCTTTCATCATTGCACCCATTTCCATGGGAGGCTTGACCTTAATGCACTGCTCTTTCTATGCAACGTGGAAAGCTTGCTTTACTGAAGGCGATGTCATTCCGTCCGCTTAAATATCAACTGAGATTTCAAACTAATCAATTGCGGCAAGCTTAGCAATACTGAGTTGTAACCACTTCACGCCGTGACGCTTGAAGCTCACTTGGGCACGTGCATCAGCATCTACCCCCTCTAAGCCTGTAACTCGGCCTTCACCAAACTTCGTGTGAAATACGTTTTGGCCAATCGTGAATGGATAACTTCCTCGTGGTGGCGAAGCCAACCTTTTTACTTCAGTTGAAGCCGAACCAACTCGCTTGGCCGGTTTTTGATGCTCACTCCCAGAATCAAAGAAATCATTCGATTCATACTCGCGCTGGCGGGTATAACCATCCTGCCAAGTAGATCCTGATTTAGTGCTGCCGCCCCAACGCGCATCTTTTGCCTTCGGTGTTAGCCACTTCAAAGAATCAGAGGGTAATTCTTCCAAGAAACGTGATGGCATGTTGTAGCGCACTTGGCCATGAAGCATGCGTGACTGAGTGTGCGACAAATACAAACGCTCTTTAGCGCGAGTAATTGCAACATACATTAGGCGTCGCTCTTCTTCTAAGCCATTCTGCTCATTGATACTGTTCTCATGCGGGAACAGGCCTTCTTCAAGACCCGTAATAAATACCGAGGTGAACTCTAAGCCTTTTGCAGAGTGAACTGTCATTAATTGCACTGCATCTTGACCCGCTTGCGCTTGGTTATCGCCCGCCTCTAGCGAAGCATGGGATAGGAAGGCTGCTAACGGTGATATATCAACAACGCCGGGAGCATTTTCTCCAGGTAGCATCGCTGCAGCAGTATCCTGCCCGTAACCCTCTTCTGCAATAAAGGCAGTAGCGGCATTAATCAATTCTTGTAAGTTCTCTACACGATCTTGACCTTCGCGCTCTGAGAGGTAATGCTGAATCAAACCACTATGTCCAATCACAAACTCAACGGTTTCAGGAAGAGTATTGTGACGTGTTGCTTCACGCATATGATCTACTAAACGCACAAAGCCGCCTAGAGTGGCACCAGCCTTACCTTCTAAGGAAGATGCCGCTGTGTACAAGGAAGACTGTTGGCTTCTTGCGGCGTCTTGCAATGCTTCAATTGATCTTGCCCCAATACCCCGTGTTGGAAAATTGACTACCCGCGAAAAAGAGGTGTCATCATTCGGGTTTTCGAGTAAGCGCATATAAGCAAGGGCGTGCTTAATTTCGGCACGCTCGAAGAATCGCAATCCGCCATAGACACGATACGGAATGCCTGCCGAGAACAAGGCATGCTCAATGATGCGAGACTGTGCATTACTGCGATAAAGCAGTGCTATTTCAGTGCGCTTAATGCCACTACTAATCAAGGCTTTAATCTCATCGACCAACCAAGCAGCTTCTGCATGGTCGCTTGGTGCGTCAAAGATGCGGACTGGTTCGCCATGACCAGCATCGGTTCGTAGGTTTTTACCAAGACGTTCTGAATTATTTGCAATCAAATGATTTGCTGTATCCAAAATATGGCCGTGTGAGCGATAGTTCTGCTCTAACTTGACCATCATGGGGTGATACTGCTTTTCGTAAAGACGCATGTTCTCAACGTCAGCACCGCGGAAGGCATAAATACTTTGATCATCATCACCAACAGCAAAGACTGCACTACTTCCAGCGCCACTCACATTGATGCGACTGGCATCATGACCCGATAATAATTTGAGCCAAGCGTATTGCAAGGCGTTGGTATCCTGAAACTCATCGATCAAAATATGACGGAAGCGTTCTTGATAATGCGTACGAATGGGTTCGCTGTGCTTGAGCAATTCATAGCTACGCAAGAGAAGCTCTGCAAAATCCACTACGCCTTCACGCTGGCATTGTTCATCGTAGGCCGCATATAGTTGCGCCATTTTTTCCTGAAAGTCATCACCGACCGATAAATCTTTAGCGCGCTGTCCGCGCTCTTTTGCATGAGCAATAAAGTACTGCAGTTGTTTTGGAGGGTACTTTTCATCATCAACCTTCAAGCCCTTCAAAAGACGCTTAATGGCAGAAAGCTGGTCTTGGGTATCTAAGATCTGAAATGTCGATGGCAAGCCGGCTTCTTTGTGGTGGGCTCGCAATAAACGATTGCAAAGGCCATGAAAAGTGCCAATCCACATGCCTCGGGTATTAATTGGCAACATGGCACTGAGGCGCACCATCATCTCTTTGGCAGCCTTATTAGTGAAAGTCACTGCTAGGACACCAATAGGCGACACCTGACAGGTCTGAATCAACCAAGCTATACGGGTGGTGAGGACGCGGGTCTTACCACTACCGGCCCCAGCCAAAATCATGGCTGATTGGGCTTGGCCATTTTCATTGACAGGCGGGAGGGTCACTGCCTCGCGCTGTTCTGGATTGAGGTTGGCGAGCAAGTCAGAGTACATCGCCCCAATTATAATTTGCCTCTTATGCCAAATGACTCAAATACCCCTAATTCACCAGCAGCCAGTTCAGCAGACGAACTTGCCAAATCCTATGAGCCTGGCCCAATCGAAGCCTATTGGGGGCCAGAGTGGGAACGCAGGGGTATTGCCGAGGCCACCATGCTTGAAGACAAAGGGGATTTTTCTATTCAGTTGCCACCCCCGAACGTCACTGGCACCCTTCACATGGGTCACGCCTTTAATCAAACCATCATGGATGGGTTAGTTCGTCACGCACGGATGTCTGGCAAAAATACGTTGTGGGTTCCTGGTACTGACCACGCTGGTATTGCCACGCAAATCGTGGTTGAGCGTCAGCTCGATGCGCAAAAAGTATCTCGTCATGATTTAGGTCGTGAAAAGTTTTTAGAAAAAGTATGGGAGTGGAAAGAAGCTTCTGGCAACACCATCACTCGTCAAATTCGTCGCCTAGGTGCTTCGATTGATTGGAGTAAAGAATATTTCACAATGGACAACAAGATGTCCAAGGCAGTGGTTGAGGTATTTGTACGTTTGCATGAGCAAGGTCTCATTTATCGCGGCAAACGTTTGGTGAACTGGGATCCTGTTTTAGGAACCGCAGTATCAGATCTTGAAGTAGTAAGCGAAGAAGAGGATGGCTCAATGTGGCACATCCGCTATCCATTAACTGATGGCTTAGGCCACTTGACTGTTGCTACCACCCGCCCCGAAACCTTGCTGGGTGACGTTGCTGTCATGGTCAATCCAGAAGACGAACGCTATAAACACCTGATTGGCAAGTCAGTCAACTTACCTTTATGTGACCGTCAAATCCCGATCATTGCAGATGACTATGTGGATTTGAACTTTGGCACTGGCGTAGTCAAGGTAACTCCCGCACATGACTTTAATGACTATGCTGTTGGACAGCGTCATCAATTACCATTGATCAACATCCTGACATTAGATGCCAAAATTAATGAGAACGCACCAGCTACCTATCAAGGTCTGGAACGTTTTGCAGCGCGTAAAAAAGTAGTGGCTGATTTAGATGCCGCAGGTTTATTAGAAAAAGTTCAGCCACACAAACTCATGGTGCCGCGTGGTGATCGCACCCAAACCATTATTGAACCGATGCTCACTGACCAATGGTTTGTGGCAATGTCTAAACCGAGTCCTGATAACCAATATCAACCCGGCTCCTCAATCGCTGGCGCTGCTTTAGATGCAGTTACTAAAGGCGACATTAAGCTCGTACCAGAAAACTGGATCAATACTTACACCCAGTGGCTAGAAAATATTCAAGACTGGTGTATCTCGCGTCAACTCTGGTGGGGCCATCAAATCCCCGCTTGGTATGGTGATGATGGCCAGATCTTTGTTGCGCGCTCTGAAGAAGAGGCTAAAGCCAAAGCGGCTTCGGCTGGCTATACCGGTAAGCTTAATCGGGACCCAGATGTTCTAGACACTTGGTTTAGTTCAGCGCTCGTACCTTTTAGCTCCCTGGGCTGGCCAGAAGAGACGCCTGCTTTAAATCACTTCCTACCTTCATCAGTATTAGTTACTGGTTTTGACATCATCTTCTTCTGGGTAGCACGCATGGTGATGATGACTTGTCACTTCACTGGAAAAGTACCGTTTCATACTGTTTATGTTCATGGCTTAGTGCGTGATGCCGAAGGTCAAAAAATGAGTAAGTCCAAAGGTAATACCTTGGACCCAATTGATTTGATCGATGGCATCAAGATTGAGGAATTAGTAGGCAAGCGTACTACTGGCTTGATGAATCCCAAACAAGCAGAGAGTATTAGTAAGAAAACCAAGAAAGAGTTTCCAGATGGCATTCCTGCATTTGGTACAGATGCTTTACGCTTTACCTTTGCATCTTTAGCTTCTCTTGGTCGCAATATTAATTTTGACCAGAAGCGTTGTGAGGGCTACCGCAACTTCTGTAACAAGCTTTGGAACGCTACCCGCTTTGTTCTCATGAACTGCCCAGGTGGCGATGAAGACAATGGCTTTGCGCCTTGCGACAATCAATGTGGGCCGGATGGTTACTTGGATTTCTCACCAGCAGATAAATGGATTGTTTCTCAGTTACAAAGAACTGAGGCTGAAGTTGCTAAAGGTTTTGAGAACTATCGCTTTGACAACATCGCTAGCAGCATCTATCAATTTGTTTGGGATGAATATTGTGATTGGTACTTAGAGCTTGCCAAGGTACAGTTGCAAACGGGCACGCCAGCACAACAGCGCGCAACACGCCGCACTCTATTACGGGTTCTGGAAGCTATCTTACGCATGGCGCACCCGCTGATCCCATTTATTACTGAGACTCTTTGGCAAACCGTTGGGCCAAAGTCTGGAAAAGAGTTAGCCAAGCAAATCAAGCAAACCATTGCACTACAACCCTACCCTATTTCTCAGCCAGAAAAAATCGATGAGCAGAGTGAAGCTTGGGTAGCCCAGATTAAAGCGATTGTGGATGCCTGTAGAAACTTGCGTGGTGAGATGCAAGTACCACCTGGTCAAAAAGTCCCCCTTTGGATTAGCGGACCAGAAGCTTTCCTCAAAAAAGCTACGCCTTACTTGCTCGCCTTAGCCAAACTCTCTGAAGTCAAAATCTATCACGATGAGTCTGGCTTGGAAAAAGATGCTCCTGGCGCACCAATAGCACTTGTTGGCAACCTGAAGTTATTACTTAAGATTGAGGTGGATGTTGCGGCAGAACGCATTCGACTCGGCAAGGAAATTGAGCGCCTAGCCAATGAAATTACTAAAGCCCGTGGGAAATTGACCAATGAAAGCTTTGTAGCCCGTGCTCCAGAAGAGGTTGTTGCCCAAGAAAAACAACGTCTTGCTGGTTTTGAGCAGAATCATGAGAAGCTTGTTGCACAATTAGAGCGTCTCAAATAAAACAGTAATAAATCCAGAGCGATCGGAAGCCCTTTATGCCATTAACTACTCAAGCTGTTACTAAAGCCGTCTTTCCCGTTGCTGGCTTAGGCACTCGCTTTCTGCCTGCCACTAAAGCAAGCCCGAAAGAGATGCTCAATGTAGTTGATAAGCCTCTAATTCAGTATGCGGTTGAAGAGGCAATCGCAGCTGGCATTACTGAAATGATTTTTGTTACCGGTCGCAGTAAACGTGCCATTGAAGATCACTTTGATAAAGCATACGAACTAGAAGCTGAGCTAGAAGCTAAAAATAAACAAGCACTACTAGAAATTGTGCGTAGCGTTAAACCTAGTCATATTGATTGTGTCTATGTCCGTCAACCTGAAGCCTTGGGTTTAGGTCATGCAGTTTTGTGTGCTGAGAAATTAGTACGCGATGAGCCTTTTGCCATCATCTTGGCAGATGACTTATTGGATGGACAGCCACCAGTACTAAAGCAAATGCTCAAGGTATTTAATGAGCAAAACGGTTCAGTTATCGCTGTGGAAAAGATTGATCCAGCTAAGAGTAGCTCCTATGGCATTGTCTCTGGCGCAGAAGTAGCTAAAGGCATCTATCGCCTTAACGGCATCGTAGAAAAACCACAACCCAAAGATGCCCCTTCCAACTTAGCAGTTGTTGGGCGTTATGTTCTGTCCTCAGATATTTTTAGTCATATTCGCAACCTCAAACCCGGCGCTGGTGGAGAGATCCAACTGACTGATGCGATTGCTTCATTGTTAAAGCAAGAGCCTGTCTTTGCTTATGAATACGATGGTGTGCGCTATGACTGCGGTAGCAAGCTTGGCTACCTCAAGGCTTCAGTGGAATTTGCCTTGCGCCACCCAGAAGTAGCGACTGATTTCGCAGCCTACTTAAAAAGTCGCTCTTTAACCTAAGATTCTTATCTTCTTCTTATCTTCTTTTTAAGAAGAAAACTAAGACATCACCTTCAGTGGTGCTAAAAATCAATTCATTACCAGTTTGTTTAGCAAATGCTGGAAAGTCATGAGCAGCACCCGCATCGGTTGCTTTAATCTTTAGCACCTCACCAGATTGCATAGTGGCTAAGACTTTCTTGGTACGTAAAATAGGTAGAGGGCAATTCATGCCAATCGCATCTACCTCGGCATTAAATGCAATATTTTGATCGCTCATTTACTCGCCACCCAATCTTTAACACTTTCTAATGCTGCGTTTAACTTGCTTGAATCAGTACCGCCGGCCATCGCCATCTCCGGCTTACCACCGCCTTTACCACCCACTTGCTGAGCCACAAAGTTCACAAGATCGCCTGCCTTCACCTTACTAATAGAGTCAGCAGTTACGCCAGCTATTAAGCTCACCTTATCACCCTGCACAGATGCTAGGACAATTACAGCAGTTTTGAGCTTTGCTTTTAAGGCGTCCATAGTTTCACGTAAGACTCCTGCATCAGCACCATCAATGCGAACAGCCAGCACTTTGAGACCATTCACATCGATTGCTTGACCAGCCAACTCATCTCCTTGACTCGCTGCCAGCTTAGAATTGACTTTTTCTAGCTCACGCTCAGCTTGACGCAAACTCTCTTGTAATTGGGTAACGCGGTTGACCAAATCCCCTGGATGGGTTTTGAGAATCGCTGCAGCTTCATGCAGCTTATCTTCCATACCGTGCAAGAAGTGCAGCGCGTTCTTACCAGTGACCGCCTCAACACGACGGATACCAGCCGCTACGCCGCCTTCAGAAACAATCTTGAGGCTACCGATATCACCAGTACGAGATACGTGCGTGCCACCACACAACTCTTTCGAGCTGCCAATTTCTAAAACGCGGACTTCCTCGCCGTACTTTTCACCAAAGAGCATCATGGCGCCAGTCTTTTGCGCATCCTCTAAAGACATGACTTTGCCTGAGGTAGCAGTATTCTCAAGAATCTCTTGATTGACAATATCTTCTATTTTGCGAATTTGCTCAGCTGTAATCGGAGCATTGTGAGTAAAGTCGAAACGGGTCTTCGTGGCGTCTACTAGTGAACCTTTTTGCTGCACATGATCACCTAAGACTTCGCGCAAGGCCTTGTGCAAGATATGCGTAGCACTGTGATTGCGCATCGTATCCGTTCTTTGCTGAGTATCTACCAAGGCATTGAGCACATCGCCAACCTTGAGCTCGCCCTCAAGCAACTCCCCCTGATGACCAAAGACATCGGCCTGAATCTTGAAGGTATCTTCCACCGCAAAACGAACCGTCTCATTACGAAGCTCGCCTTTATCGCCAACCTGGCCACCAGACTCTGCGTAGAAAGGAGTGTTATCCAACACCACTACTGCAGCATCGCCCGCCTTGACCGATTGAACGGCAGAACCATCTAGATAGAGGGCTGTCACCTTAGCACCCTCATGTCTTAAAGCGTCATAACCATGAAATTGGGTTGGCTTCCCTTTGTAATCTAAGCCCTGAGCTACTTTGAACTTCCCAGCTGCTCTAGCTTGATCACGTTGCTTTTGCATCGCTACTTCAAAACCTTGAGCATCGACAGTAACGTCACGTTCACGACAAACATCCGCGGTTAAATCCAATGGAAAACCAAAGGTGTCATGCAAGCGGAAAGCAGTTTCACCGTCAACCACCTTAGCGCCACCTGCTAATGCACCATCTAAAATTTCCATGCCATTGGCAATAGTCTGGAAGAAGCGCTCTTCTTCTTGCTTCAGCACTTCGCCAACCTTATCTTGCGCAACACGTAATTCTGGGTAAGCATCCCCCATCTCTTTCACGAGCGCAGGTACTAACTGATAGAAGAATGGTTTGCGGGCACCAAGCTTATAGCCATGACGAATCGCACGACGGGCAATACGACGCAATACATAACCGCGCCCTGCGTTACCTGGAATGACGCCATCCACAACGATAAAGCTGCAGGCACGAATATGATCAGCAATTACTTTGAGTGAAGGACTCTGCGCATCGCAGTTTTGACCACCAGCAGCATCTACCGCTTCCTTAGAAGCCTTGAGTAGATTTACAAAAAGATCAATCTCATAGTTAGAGTGCACGTGCTGCAAAACAGCGGCAATCCGCTCAAGACCCATACCTGTATCAACGCTTGGCTTAGGCAGTAGATGCATTACACCTGCTTCATCGCGGTTGAACTGCATGAAGACGTTATTCCAAACTTCAATGAAGCGATCGCCATCTTCATCTGGACTACCAGGAGGGCCTCCAGGAATATGCTCGCCGTGGTCATAGAAAATTTCTGTACAAGGACCGCAAGGACCGGTATCGCCCATCATCCAGAAATTATCAGAGGCGTAACGTGCGCCCTTGTTATCACCAATTCGAATAATGCGATCAGCCGGAATGCCAATTTGCTTATTCCAAATCTCATAAGCCTCATCATCTTCGGCATAGACCGTGACCAAGAGTTTTTCCTTGGGTAACTTAAATACTTGAGTCAACAAATCCCAAGCAAATTGAATTGCATCTTTTTTGAAATAATCCCCAAACGAGAAGTTACCCAGCATCTCAAAAAAGGTGTGATGCCGTGAGGTGTAGCCAACGTTGTCTAAATCATTATGTTTTCCACCCGCCCGAATACACTTTTGAGCAGTTGTGGCACGGTTGTAAGGGCGTTTATCAAAGCCTAAAAATACGTCTTTGAACTGGTTCATCCCTGCATTAGTAAATAAGAGAGTCGGATCATCCCCCGGGACTACCGGACTGGACGGAACGATTTGGTGGCCTTTTTGGGCAAAGAAATCCAGATATGCCTGGCGAATTTGAGAGACTTTCATGGCAATAATTATCGCATTGGCACCCCTCTAGGGCAAACCCTAGACAATAGACCCCCCTGGTGCCTTACAATCGCACAACATCATTAAATAGATCGGCACTTAAGCCGATACATAAGGAGCACAACTTGAAAATTCGCAATCAACGGGATTTTGGGGCAGGGATCATGTATATGGTCATTGGCCTCTTCTTCACCATCGTCGCATCCCAATACCAAATGGGCACAGCCGCCAAAATGGGTCCAGGCTATTTCCCATTTTTTCTGGGCCTCCTACTGACCCTATTAGGCCTCCTAGTTCTAGTGAAGTCTTTTAGCGCAACTGCAGTGATCGAGAAGATTCCTAAATTTAATTGGCGGATTATTGCTCAGATTACTGGCGCGGTAGTGCTCTATGGCCTGCTAATGCCGCGCTTAGGTTTTTTAATTGCTGTGGTTGTTTTAGTACTGGTTTCAGCAAGCGCAAGCAAAGAATTTACTTGGAAGGGCTCATTAATTAATGCCGCTTTCCTAGTCGCATTTACTTATTCAGTATTTGTCATGGGACTGAAGCTTCAGTTCCCGCTCCTACCAGTATTCCTACAACAATAAAGAACCGGGACTCTAAAAATGGACTTATTTAGCAATCTAGCCCTTGGTTTCGATACAGCGTTTACGCTGCAGAACCTCTTGTACTGCCTCATCGGCTGCGTATTGGGAACACTCATTGGTGTATTGCCTGGTCTTGGCCCTATCGCCACCATCGCGATGCTCTTGCCAGCAACTTATGCGCTGCCTCCGATTGCTGCTTTGATCATGTTGGCTGGTATTTATTACGGCTCACAGTACGGTGGATCTACAACCGCAATTTTGCTCAATATTCCGGGGGAGACGTCGTCGGTAGTAACGGCAATCGACGGCTATCAAATGGCTCGCAATGGTCGAGCGGGTGTCGCCTTATTTACCGCTGGCGTGGGATCCTTCTTTGCAGGTTGCGTAGCAACTTTGGTTTTGGCTGCTTTTGCTGCACCACTTTCACAGCTTGCATTTAAGTTTGGTCCTGCTGAATATTTTTCTCTGATGGTATTAGGTTTGATTGGTGCGGTTGTGTTGGCATCAGGCTCTTTGATCAAAGCGATCGGCATGATTATCTTAGGTCTCTTAATGGGCATCATTGGAACTGACGTGAATTCTGGTGTATCTCGCTATGCCTTTGATATTCCAGAACTCAGTGATGGTATCGGCTTTGTTGCCGTTGCGATGGGAGTATTCGGTTTCGCAGAAATCATGGGCAACCTAGAAAAAACTGGCGAGGACGAGGGCTTCCTGAACAAGCTCACCACCATGATCCCAACTAAAACTGATATTAAGCGCATGATTCCTTCGATCTTGCGTGGCACCACTATTGGTTCTATCTTGGGTATTCTGCCCGGCGGTGGTGCTGCCTTGGCGGCTTTCGGAGCTTACTCTGTTGAGAAAAAGTCTTCTAAGTACAGTCATGAATTTGGTAAGGGTGCTATTGAAGGTGTTGCAGGCCCTGAAGCAGCTAACAATGCTGCGGCTCAAACCTCATTTATTCCATTGCTCACATTGGGTATCCCACCAAACGCCGTGATGGCTTTGATGGTTGGTGCAATGACCATTCATAACATTCAACCAGGTCCACAAGTGATGACCAGTAACCCAGCCTTGTTCTGGGGTCTGATTGCTTCGATGTGGATTGGTAACGTGATGTTGATTCTCTTAAACTTGCCCCTCATCGGTATTTGGGTCAAGCTCTTAAAGATTCCATATCGCTTCCTCTACCCAGCAATTTTGGTGTTCTGCTGTATCGGCGTGTACACCGTGAACAATACTGTCTTTGATGTCTATGTCACTGCAGGCTTTGGCTTGATTGGTTACCTTTTCTTCAAACTCGGTTGCGAACCTCCCCCACTGCTTTTAGGTTTCGTGCTGGGACCAATGATGGAAGAGAACTTCCGTCGCGCCCTATTACTTTCCCGCGGTGATTTCACCACCTTCCTGACTCGCCCACTTTCACTGGGATTGCTGATTGCAGCCGCCCTCTTAGTGGTGATCGTGGCCTTGCCAGCAGTGAAGAAGACTCGTGAAGAGGCTTTCGTAGAAGAGTAATTTCTACCGTCTTACGCAGAACGAGCCCGCACTAGTTTGCGGGCTTTTTCTTTATAGGCCAGGGCTTTTCTCTACAATGTGGCTATGTCCCAAGATAGCAAACCCTCAAAAGCGAGTACTGGCGCCCTAGCTGAGCCCTCCAACTTCTTACGTCAGATCATTGATCATGACTTAGCAAGCGGTGCTTTTGCTAATCGCACCAACTTGGCTGGCGAGGCAATTCCATCAATCATTACCCGTTTTCCGCCTGAGCCTAATGGCTATTTACATATTGGCCATGCAAAAAGTATTTGCCTGAACTTTGGGCTTGCTGCTGACTATAACAATCAGCCTGGTGGTGCGCGTTGCAATATGCGCCTTGATGATACCAACCCAGTCAAAGAAGATGTTGAGTATGCCGACAGCATTTTGGATGCAGTCAAATGGCTTGGATTTGATTGGGGCACCCATCTTTATCACGCCAGCGATTACTTTGATCGTCTCTATGAGTTTGCACAAATTCTGATTCAGAATGGCAAAGCTTATGTTGATAGCCAAAGTGCTGATGACATTCATACTAATCGCGGTAACTTTAGTCAGGCTGGGAAAAATAGCCCTTACCGCGACCGTAGCCCAGAAGAAAATCTGGCCCTCTTTCGAGAAATGTGTGATGGCAAATACAAAGATGGTGAACATGTTCTGCGGCTGAAAATTGATATGGCTCACCCCAATATCGTGATGCGCGATCCAGTGGTCTACCGCATTAGGCATACGGATCACCATCGCACTGGTAGCAAATGGTGTATCTACCCCTTGTATGACTTCACGCACTGTATTTCGGATGCGCTAGAAAACGTTTCTCATTCGATTTGTACTCTCGAGTTTGAAAACAACCGCCCGCTCTATGACTGGATAGTGAACTCTCTGAAAGAGTTGGGGGTTTTTAAAGATCCCGTTCCCCATCAATATGAATTTGCCCGCCTCAACCTCACCTACACCATCACTAGTAAGCGCAAGTTATTACAACTAGTTGAAGAAAAACAGGTTGATGGCTGGGATGATCCGCGTATGCCAACCATTGTGGGCATTCGTCGTCGTGGTTACACCCCAGAAAGTATTCGTTTGTTTTGTGAACGCATTGGAGTGTCTAAAGCGGATAGCTGGATTGATATGAGTACTCTTGATCAAGCGCTGCGGGATGATCTGGAAGCAAAAGCACCTCGCGCCACAGCTGTGCTGAAACCACTCAAGCTGGTTATTCAGAACTTTGATGCTGCGACCAAAGAGGCTTGCTCCGCCCCATATCACCCACAATATCCTGAATGGGGTAATCGCGAATTTCATTTCACACGCGAGTTGTGGATTGAGGCAGATGACTTCATGACAGAACCAAGTAAAGGTTTCTTTAGATTATTTCCGCCGATGGGTGATCAGCCCGGTAGTCGCGTGCGGCTGCGCCATGGTTTTGTGATTGAATGCACTGGGTTTGAGACTGATGCCGCTGGCAACGTTACGCAGATCAATGCAAACTACTTCCCCGACAGTAAGAGCGGCACTCCTGGCTCCAATAACTATAAGGTGAAGGGCAATATTCACTGGATTAGCGCTGCCGAGGCAATTCCCAGCGAAGTCCGTTTATACGATCACCTCTTTAGTGATCCGCATCCTGATAGCGGTGATAAGAATTTCTTGGATGCGATTAATCCTCACTCCAAGCAAACCATTACAGCCTACCTTGAGCCTTGCATGAAAGAAGTTAAACCGGGTGAGCGTTTTCAATTTGAACGCCATGGATACTTTGTTGCTGATGAGTCTGATTCCAAACCTGGCAAGCTAGTATTTAATCGTACCGTTGGTCTTAAGGATTCTTGGAAATAGTATTTAGGAAATGCGTCACACTTGGATAACGAAGTGGCGTTTTGAGTTCATGTAAGCGATTGTTAGTGACTCTTCTTGACTCACGCATAAATGACCAGAGCATCGGGCTCACCATTTTTTGCAATTGCTCTGCAGGCATTCTGGGTGGTCGATCTAGACCAAAAGCATCAGCTACCTCATCAAAGTAATCGCCCATTTTGGCTTCACCCCCATCACAGGTATTGATCACTCGCTGTGGTTTACCGTGATACACCGCTGCACAAACTAACCTTGCCAAATCTTCGCTATGAATATGATTTGAGTACGCATCTTCCTCAGGCCGTAGTGCTGGAGTTTGAGACTGCAAACGCTCTAGCGGCAGACGGTCAGCCGCATAAATACCAGGTACACGCAAAATGGTTAAAGCCACCCCATGGGCAGGCGCCCACAAGCGCAAGGCAAGCTCAGCATCAACCCTTCTGCGAGCGCGCTCGCTCTGAGGGCTGACTGGGGTACTCTCACTCACTTTGGCACCCTGGTGATCGCCATAGACGCCTGTAGTGCTGATGTAGATCAGGCGCCTGACGGCATGCGATCCTTGGGCTAAAATTCGGATTAGGTTGCGGGTTCGGCAATCACGACTTCCCTGATTTTGGGGTGGCGCTAAATGAATCACGGTTTGAGCTAAATCGGATAAGCGCCATAAAGATTCTGGCTGGTCCAGATTACCCAAAATAGGGGTCGCGCCAACCTCCCTCAACTCCTGAAAGCGATTCTTCGAAGTAGTTAAGGCAAAAACTCGATGACTACGGGATAGCTGCTTTGCTACCCGAAGACCAATGTCACCGCAGCCAATAATCAGGATTGAAGGTTTACCAAAAGATTGCATAAGTAACATCGTAACGATTTATTGAAAGGAATGAGAGTGTCTTATCAAGTCACGCTCAAAAAGAGCGGCAAACAATTTACTGTTAACCAGGATGAAACCCTCCTGGAAGCCGCTCTTCGTCAAGGCGTTAATTTACCCTATGGCTGTAAAAATGGTGCTTGTGGCTCCTGCAAAGGGAAAGTTGTAGAAGGTCAAGTGACTCATGGCCAGCATAGCGAGAGCGCCTTGAGTAAAGCTGATGAGACCACTGGCAGTGCTTTATTTTGTTGCGCCCACCCCCATTCCGATCTATTGATTGAGGCACGGGAGGTTCAGGGCGCTGGCGATATTGCCATTCGGAAAGTGCCTTGCCGAGTAAACGTCATTGAGAGGCCAAGCAGCGATGTCGCAATTCTGAAATTACAGTTACCGGCTGCTGAACGTTTTCAATTTCTAGCGGGTCAATATCTAGAGTTTCTCCTCAAGGATGGTCAGCGTCGTGCCTACTCAATTGCGAATGCGCCAGATCAAGAAGGTCCGCTGGAGATACATATTCGCCATCTACCTGGTGGCCTATTTACTGATTTTGTCTTTGGGGCCACAAACCCCGCCCTAAAAGAAAAAGATATTCTGCGATTCGAAGGGCCTATGGGCAGCTTCTTTCTGAGAGAGGACTCTAAAAAACCCATTATTTTTGTTGCAGCAGGCACAGGCCTTGCCCCAATCAAATCCATCATCGAACAGATGCAGGCTAAAAAGATTCAAAGGCCTATTGAGCTCTACTGGGGTGGGCGCCGGCCCAGCGATCTCTATCTAGATGATTTATGCAAGATTTGGCAAAAAAATATTCCTGGCTTTCAGTACATTCCAGTCATCTCAGATGCCTTAGCAGAAGATGCTTGGACCGGCCGAACTGGCTTTGTCCACCAGGCCGTAATGGCAGACCATCCCAATATGAAGAACCTTCAGATCTATGCCTGTGGCGCGCCAGTGATGGTGAATGCAGCACGAGATGACTTTTCGTCGAAATGTCATCTACCTGAGGAAGAATTCTTTGCGGACTCATTCACTAGCGCTGCAGATTTAGCAACGAACTAAACTCCGATAAAGTTAGATAATAGAAACTTCATTAGCCCCATTTACCTAAACCAAGTATGAATAAGCCAGCTCAAGCAATCGATACCCATTCAGTGATGTTCATCACCAAGCGCCCAGAAGTCATTATGGTCGAGGGTAAAGGCTCATGGATAACAGATAACAATGGCAAGCGTTATTTAGATTTCTTACAGGGTTGGGCTGTCAATTGCTTAGGCCACAGCAATCCTGGAATGATTGAGGCTCTTAATGCTCAAGCAAAAAAAATAATCAACCCAAGTCCTGCGTTTTATAACGAGCCTATGGTTGGCTTATCCAATCTACTCACGGAAAATAGTTGTTTTGATAAAGTCTTTTTTGCTAACAGCGGCGCAGAAGCAAACGAAGGCGCCATCAAACTCGCGCGTAAGTGGGGTCAGCTCAATAAAAATGGTGCTTTTGAAATCATTACTTTTGAACACAGCTTTCATGGTCGCACATTAGCTACGATGAGTGCTTCTGGAAAACCTGGTTGGGATACGATGTTTGCCCCACAAGTTGCTGGCTTTCCAAAAGCAGATTTAAATGATTTAGATTCTGTCAAAAAACTCGTAACTGATAAAACCGTTGCGGTAATGATTGAGCCTATTCAGGGCGAAGGCGGCGTGATACCTGCCACCAAAGAATTTATGCACGAACTGCGCAAGTTCACTAAAGAAAACAATATTCTGCTAATCGCTGATGAAGTACAGGCTGGGTGCGGCCGTACTGGCACACTCTTTGCTTACCAGCAATACGGAATTGAGCCAGACATCATGACCTTAGGTAAGGGCATTGGTGGTGGCGTCCCCCTTGCAGCCCTTATGGCAACGAATGCAGTAGCCTGCTTTGTACAGGGCGATCAAGGTGGCACCTATAACGGTAACCCACTGATGACTGCTGTAGGCATTAGCGTCATTGAGCAATTATTAGCGCCAGGATTTTTGGCTAGCGTGAAAGCCAAAGGTGAGTTGCTCAAATCAGAACTACTCAAGCTATCTACAGAATTTAATCTCGAAGGTGAACGCGGTGAAGGTTTATTGCGGGCACTCATGCTGGGCAAAGATGTCGGCGGAAAGTTAGTTGATCTTGCCCGTGAGCGCAATCCCGAGGGACTATTAATTAATTCACCAAGGCCAAACTTATTGCGTTTTATGCCGGCTCTCAATGTGAGTGAGGATGAGATTCGTCAGATGGCTAATATGCTGCGTGAGCTACTAAAACAAACTGTTTAGGGCTGTGAGTTTTTAAACGTTCACCTATTCGCCTAAATAGGCTGTTCTTACTCGAGAGTCCTCTAGCAATTCTGTGCCTGAGCCACTCAAAGTAATTAATCCACTTTCCATCACATAAGCACGATTTGCCATCTGTAAGGCTAAACGTGCGTTTTGCTCCACCAAGAGAATAGTCATGCCATTGGCTGAAAGATTGCGGATAACGTCAAAAATAGTTTCTACCATGATGGGGGATAAACCCATCGAGGGTTCATCTAGTAACAATAGCTGGGGTTCAGCCATCATCGCCCTACCCATGGCCACCATTTGCTGTTCACCGCCCGAGAGGGTTCCTGCCAGCTGCGATAAGCGCTCCTTCAGTCTTGGAAAGTACGAGTAAATCTCCTCTAGCTTTTGCTGAACAGCCTTGGCATCTTTTTTCAGAAATGCCCCCATCTGAAGATTTTCCAGAATAGTCATGCGCTTAAAGACGCCGCGGCCCTCAGGAACCATGCCCAAGCCAAGTTGAACTAAATCATAGGCTGGCAATTTCTCAGTAGGATGATTCAAGAACTGAATCTCGCCTGCTGATGGGGTCAATACACCAGCAATGGCTTTCAAACTTGAACTCTTGCCTGCACCATTGGCGCCAATTAAAGCTACCAACTCGCCTTGACCAACCTCTAAATCAATTCCTTTGACGGCATTGATACCACCATAAGAAACTTTGAGATTTTTTACACTCAGCAAGGCACTCATTACGATGCCCCCTGGCCGAGATAGGCCTTAATCACTTCTGGATGCTCGCGAACGTCTGCAGGCTTACCCGAGGCAATCACTTTTCCATAATCAAGCACTGTAAGGCTGTCACAAATACCCATAACCAAACTCACATCATGTTCGATCAGCAAAATCGTTTTGCCATCCGCCCGAATGCGCAGTAATAACTCACGCAATTCCAGTTTTTCAGTTGCGTTCATGCCCGCTGCAGGCTCATCTAAAGCCAGCAGCTTAGGCTCAGTAGCCAAGGCTCGTGCGATCTCTAGGCGACGTTGATGACCATAAGATAAATTACGAGCCTCCATATCGGCGTATTCACTTAAACCAACATAAGCTAGTAGTTGAAGTGATTTATCTCGAATCGATCGCTCCTCACGCCGAGTAGATGGAAAGCGAAAGATTGCTCCCATGACTCCCGCCTTCGATCGACAATGGCATCCAACCATTACATTTTCTAGAACAGACATTTCTCCAAATAAGCGAATATTCTGAAAGGTTCTGGCTAATCCAGACTGAGTTACTTTGGAGACTGACTCAGGAAAGTAGGACTTTCCGTCAAATAGAAATATCCCAGAGTCGGCTGGATATAAACCCGTAATCACATTAAAAAAGGTAGTCTTACCTGCGCCATTTGGCCCTATTAAACCGACAATTGAGCCATGCGGAACTTTTAAACCTACTGAATCGAGCGCATGGACGCCGCCAAAGCGTTTAGAAACATCAGTGACATCTAAAAGTAAGCGCTCCATCATGAATTTTTCCGGCTCTTTTGCCAGATACCGCCTGGGCGATACAGCATGATTAAGATCAGGGCTAAGCCGTAAATCAGTTGGCGAATGATTTCAACATCAATAATCACATGACCAAACATGGCTTGCTGCAAAGGTTGTGCAACACCACGTAATACCTCTGGAAAGATGGCAAGTAGAACGGCCCCCAGAATGACACCAGGGATATGCCCAATGCCACCTAGTACCACCATGGCTAGGACAACAATCGACTCCCACAAGGTAAATGATTCAGGAGAAACGAATCCCTGAAAAGCGGAAAATAAAACTCCAGCGACACCGGCAAAAGATGCGCCGATAGCAAAGGCTAGCAGCTTCATATTACGAGTATTGATACCCATTGCCTTTGCAGCTATCTCATCCTCACGAATTGCTACCCATGCACGACCGATTCGTGAGTCCTGTAAGTGCAAACAGATTATTGCCACCGATACTACCAAGAGTAAAAATAAATAGAAGACGAGATATAGACCAGGAATTTGGATAAATCCCAAATCTAAAGACTTTGTAAATGAAATTCCAAAGATCTGAATTGGATCAATTGCATTGATTCCTTTGGGGCCATTAGTCAGATTGAATGGGCGATCTAGATTATTCATAAAAATGCGAATAATTTCTCCAAAACCCAAAGTCACAATCGCTAGGTAATCTCCTCGCAACTGTAGAGTTGGAAAACCTAAAATGATTCCGAACAAAGCGGCCAAGCCGATGGAGAATACTGCAACCATCCAAGGAGAAAAATGCATCCCCTCCGGAAAGGCTGCCGCAATAGTCTCAAAGTGCTGTGGTAAGTGTGGGGATGCTAATAGTGCGAAGCTATAAGCGCCAAGCGCATAAAAAGCGATATATCCCAAGTCCAGCAGACCAGCAAAGCCCACGACGACATTCAGACCCAGGGCAAGAACGATGTAAAGCAAAGCAAAGTCGAGTACTCGCACCCAGTAATTGCCGCCACTAGCGCCAACCACCCAAGGCAAAATCATTAAAGCAATGATGCCGATCCATAAATAAGCGGACCTGGGAAGTCGTTTAAATAGCGCCTCCTTAAGCACGATCCGAAACCCTTTCACCCAAGAGTCCCGTTGGACGTAATACTAAGACCAAGATCAATACCAAGAAAGCAAAGATATCTTGATAGTTTGAGCCAAAGATGCCACCTGTTAAATCGCCAATATAGCCGGCACCTAAAGATTCAATTAATCCCAAAAGAAGGCCGCCTAACATCGCCCCTTTTAAATTTCCAATGCCGCCCAAAACAGCCGCAGTAAAAGCTTTTAGCCCGGGAATGAATCCCATATAAAAATGCACGTTACCGTAGTTGCTAGCAATCATGATCCCAGCCAGAGCCGCCAGAGCTCCACCCAACATGAAGGTAATTGAAATAACCCGATTAGGATTCACGCCCATGAGTGCAGCAATTTGAGTATTCTCGGCAGTAGCTCGCATTGCTCTGCCGAGCTTGGTTTTTTCAACCAAGAATAGCAATCCACACATCACTGCTAACGCGACCACAATGATGACAATTTCTTTACCAGTAATCGTGGCACCACTGCCCCATAAATCAATCGGAATTGAAGGCAATAATTGTGGATAGGTCATCGGATTACGTGACCAAATCATCATCGCAATCGTTTGAAGCAAGATAGACATGCCGATTGCAGAGATCAAGGGGGCTAAACGCGGCGCATTGCGCAAAGGACGATATGCAATCCGCTCAATCCAGTAACTTAAGCCAGCGCAAACGGCCATCGTGATCGGCAACACAATTAAGAGCGTTAGCCATCCCGGAAGATCACTAGTGAAGCCCAAGATTAATCGCAACAACGAAAGCGATACCATGGCGCCAATCATGAGCACTTCACCGTGAGCAAAATTGATAATGCCCAACACACCGTACACCATGGTGTAACCCAAAGCAATCAAGGCATAGATACTGCCCAGCACTAAGCCATTGATAATTTGCTGAAGGAGGATATCCATTAAGTCACTGTCTGTATTTGCGAGGCGTAAAAAAAGAGTGCCGCAGAAGCGGCACTCTTTTATCAACAATCCTTACATCTTAATAACATCTAAAACTGTTTTCTTCTTATCTTTAAAGTCATATAAGGTAATGACACCCTCTTTCATATCGCCTTTATTGTCAAAGGCGATGTTGCCAACCAAGCCATTCATCTTAGTATCTGGCATGACCGCGAGAATCTTTGCTGGATCAGCAGAGTTTGCACGCTTCATTGAATCCACGAGGACATAAACCGCATCATAGGTAAATGGGGCATAGATCTGTACGTCCGCATTGAAGCGCTCTTTATAACGTTTCTGGAAATCAGCTCCTTGTGCCATTTTGGACAGGGCCATACCAGCCTCTGAGCAAGTCACATTGACCACAGCCTCACCAGCTAACTCTGCAAGCTTCTCGGTACACATACCATCACCACCAACCACTTTAGCTTTCATGCCAAGCTCTGCAGCTTGCTTGGTTAATGGACCACCAGTGGCATCCATACCGCCATACATAATGACATCAGGTTTCTTACCTTTTACTTTAGTCAAAATGGCTTTGAAGTCTGTCGCTTTGTTATTACTTGCTTCGCGAGCAACTACTTTCACGCCAGCAGCTTTAATAGTTTTTTCAAACTCATCTGCCAAGCCTTTGCCATACTGAGTAGAGTCATCGATGATGGCAACAGTTTTGGCTTTTAAGGTATTCACAACATAATTAGCCAATGCTGGGCCTTGTTGTGCATCAGTGGCAACTAAACGATAGGTAGTTTTAAAGCCCTGATTTGTAAAGTCAGGATTGGTTGCAGAGGGAGAGACCTGTGTAATCCCAGCATCACTATAGATTTTGGAGGCTGGAATACTAGTTCCAGAATTCAGGTGGCCAACTACACCAACAACCTTAGCATCTACCAATTTCTGCGCTACTTGGGTAGCAGTCTTAGGATCTTCAGCATCATCCTCAGGCACCAAAGTTAAAACAACTTTTTTACCATCAATTGTTAAGCCGCTTTTATTGATCTCTTCAATCGCTAGGCGCGCACCATTTTCATTGTCTTTGCCTAAGTGAGCGATTGGGCCAGTCAAAGGAGCGACGTGCCCGATCTTCACTTCCACTCCATCAGCCGGAGTAGCGGCAGTCTTATCGCCACCCTTGCCGCAACCAAGCAAAACTAAGGTCGCTGCTGCTGCAACAGCAGTTCTCACAAATATCACTTTTGACGCTTTTACATTAATCATCTACAGCTCCTCTGATATGAATACTTCAGCCAACTAAATTTTTCGGTAGTGAGAATGTCACATCTTCCACTACACCATCTAATGCACGGACTTGACGTGGTCCAAATTCCAAAATGCGCGCCACGATCGATTGAGCCAAACTCTCCGGTGCGGATGCACCAGCAGTCAGGCCAATACGCTTTTTGCCAACAAACCACTCTGGCTTGAGTTGCTCAGGGGCATCCACCATGTAAGAGGGAACGCCCAATTTTTCTGATAATTCCCGCAAGCGATTGGAGTTCGAGCTCGCCGCACTTCCCACCACAATGACCACCTCTACTTGAGGCGCCATAAATTTCACAGCATCTTGACGATTCTGAGTGGCATAACAAATATCTTGCTTACGTGGCTGAACAATGTTGGGGAATTTTTTTGTGAGCGCTTCAACAATTTCTTTGGTCTCATCGATTGATAAGGTTGTTTGCGTCACAAAAGCAATTTTTTCATTCTCTGGAAAAGATAATTCGGCAACATCGGCAACTTTTTCAATCAAGAAAAGGCCTTCTTCAACCTGTCCCATCGTTCCCTCAACTTCAGGGTGTCCTGCATGACCAATCATCAAGATAGTAAAACCATCTTTGGACATCTTCACTACCTCAAGATGTACTTTTGTCACCAGTGGACAGGTAGCGTCATAAACCTGCAGGCCACGCTCTTGAGCATCTTTGCGCACTTCTTGAGATACGCCATGAGCACTAAACACCACAATTCCACCTTTAGGAACCTCTTGCAAGTCTTCCACAAACACTGCACCCTTCTCGCGCAATTCATTTACAACATATGCGTTGTGAACGATCTCATGGCGCACATAAATGGGCGCACCAAAACGTGTAAGAGCTTCATTGACGATATTGATAGCGCGATCAACGCCCGCGCAAAAACCGCGGGGCTGTGCCATCAAAATTTCAAGGTTATCTGGATTACTCATCGCTTAGAGAATAGCAACAATTTCTGCTTCAAAAGTGACAGGCCTGCCAGCCAATGGATGGTTGAAGTCAAACCATGCTCCCTCATCATTAATCGATTGCAAAACACCTGCATATTGCGCCCCGTCTGGTGCATTAAATTCAATCACATCACCCGGATTAAATTCTACGCCGTCATCGCGACCCTCTTTCAAGGCTTTCAAAGAAACCCATTGCACCAAATCTTCTTTACGCTCACCAAAACTTTCTTCTGGTGGAAGTAAGGCACTTTTTTTCTCACCTAGCCCAAGTCCTAGCAACACCTTTTCAAAGCAAGGAGCAAATTGTCCAGAACCCATCAGAACCGTCGCAGGACGATCAACAAAAGTATTGATGTAATCGTCCCCGTTAGGCAAAGTGAGCCGGTAGTTGAGGGTCAAGTAGGAGTGAGGCAAAACAGTAAGCTTAGTCATAAGCTTATTGTATCGAGGCCTGCGCCGGCTGTGCACTCCCCAATTACGGGCTGGCCCAAACATGAACAGCCACGCGAAAAACTCCGTATTGATGGTGCTGCTGCACTTTCCGATGCGGAACTTCTTGCCATTTTTTTGCGGGTGGGCGTAAAAGGCAAAAGCGCAGTGGCCCTAGCGCAGGATCTATTGCACCATTTTGGAAGCCTACCCAGCTTACTTAGATGCAGCCGTGAAGAGCTCACTTGCATCCACGGAATGGGACTATCCAAATGGTCCCAAATCCAAGCTGCCTATGAGTTAGTAAAACGTAGTCTCGAGGAGGGGCTAGCCCAAGACTCTATCTTTTCCTCGCCAAGCCATGTGAGAGAGTTCCTGCAGGCCAAAATTGGCCGTCTGCCACATGAGGTCTTCCTTTGCCTCTACCTCGACTCACGGCTTCATCTAATTGAGTGTCAGGAGCTTTTTAGGGGGTCTATTACCCACACAGCTGTTTATCCCCGAGAAATCCTTAAGGAGGCCCTCTCCAGAAATGCCAGCGCCCTGATCGTGGCGCATAACCACCCCAGTGGCAACCCGCTACCAAGCAATGCAGATCAAGATCTAACTAAAACCCTCCAGAACGCCTTGCAATTGGTTGACATAGCGCTTCTCGACCATTGCATTGTCAGCGGTAGTGGATTTTTCTCTTTTTCAGATTCTGGTCTTATGAATCATGGCAAATAATGGAAGTAATTACTAACTTATTCTGAATTTAAGGACTTTTCTATCCATTTTGTCGTCTAAGGTCGAATACCAAAGCCATTTAGGGCTAGCCCAAAATAGGCTAGGACTGATACAATCTTCTTTTTTCGCAATTAATGGAGTTATGTCATGGCAAAAGTTTGCCAAGTCACTGGGAAGAAGCCGATGGTTGGCAACAATGTATCCCATGCAAACAATAAAACGAAGCGTCGCTTTTTGCCGAATTTGCAAAACCGTCGTTTTTGGGTTGAATCAGAAAACCGCTGGATTAGCTTGCGCTTAACCAATGCTGGTTTGCGCGTTATCGACAAGAACGGCATTGATGCTGTGTTGTCTGATCTACGTGCACGTGGCGAAATTTAAGGAGCGCGCAAATGGCTAAAGGCGGCAGAGAAAAAATCAAGTTAGAGTCATCAGCAGGTACTGGTCACTTCTATACAACTTCAAAAAACAAGCGTACTAAGCCTGAGAAAATGGAGATCATGAAGTTTGATCCAACGATTCGCAAGCATGTTGCTTACAAAGAAACAAAGCTGAAGTAATTTACTTTCAGCAAATAAAAAACCCGCTGCGTGCGGGTTTTTTATTGCCTAAAAATTGCTAACTACTGATCTATGCGTAGCGGCGCAATCTTAATGAGAATTCACGAAGGCTTGTTAAGCCACTATCCTCAGCACGCTGACACCACGCATGCAACTGTGCAACTAACTGCTCTCTAGTAGCATTAGAACGCCCCCAGATTGCTTGGAGATCGCGACGCATCTCGATCATCTTACGCAGTTGTGCATTGCTGGCCATTAACTCTTCAAGCTTTAAGCGCTCTTGCTCACTAAGACGTGATTCGTCTTTGGCTAACCAAGTACGGGCATCACTTAAATGCGCTGCAAGAACCTGCATATGCTGCACTTCGTTGCTGAAAAAAGTGCGCAATGTTTTGCTATAGCGCGCCATGATTTCATAACGATTGGCAATAATGGCCTCAAGAGTATTGTGATCAGCAGGACGTAAATCGCTCAGCACAGGCTTGGGCGGCGTTTTCTTGACGTTAGCCAAACCTACAGCACTCATGATCTGAATGTACAGCCAACCAATATCAAACTCATACCATTTATTTGATAACTTAGCGCTTGTAGCAAAGGTGTGGTGATTGTTATGAAGCTCCTCGCCGCCAATCAAGATTCCCCAAGGGATGATATTCGATGAGGCGTCTGCGCAATCGTAATTACGATAACCCCAATAGTGCCCAATACCATTAATCACACCAGCTGCAGTAATGGGAATCCACAACATTTGGATAGCCCAAACGGTCAGACCAATGCCGCCAAATAAAAACACATCGATGATGAGCATGATGGCAACACCCTGCCAAGAAAACTTGGAGTAAATATTGCGCTCAAGCCAATCATTAGGAGTGCCATGGCCAAACTTTTCTAAAGTCTCTTGATTGGCTGCTTCGTTTTTATAAAGCTCGGCACCACGAGAAAGCACGGTTCCAATACCCAAAATTACCGGGCTATGGGGATCATCAACCGTCTCGCATTTAGCATGATGCTTGCGATGAATTGAGGCCCACTCTTTGGTCACCATGCCTGTAGTTAGCCAGAGCCAAAAACGGAAGAAATGGGAAGCAATCGGATGCAAATCCAAGGCACGGTGTGCTTGGCAGCGATGTAAAAAGATGGTGACTGCAGCGATAGTGATGTGAGTGACTACCAATGTAAAAATGGTAATTTGCCACCAAGACCAATCGAGATAGCCATTGGCTAGCCAATTGAGAAATAAATCAAAACCTGAACTTGAAGCGATATTCAAAAGTGAGTCCCTAGAGAGGTCTAAACCTTTATTTTAATTCTTTCGCAGGTTTCTTGGTTTTGACTTTTACCTCTTTTTCCGCCCCTTTTTCAGAGTCAGGAACAATAGCAGCAGCCTTCTTTTGGAAAACAGCACCAAAAAAGCCATCCGTTCCGTGAATATGAGGCCAAAGCTGCCACCAAGGATTATCTGGACTGCAGCCCAAAGGCAGCTTGTCTTTTGGAAAAAGCGGTTTGAGAGCCTCAGCGGCGGGCACAACCTCAAATTGAGGGTGCTTAGCCAGAAAATCTTCTGCAATCGCTTGATTTTCTTGAGGTAAAAGGCTGCAAGTGGCGTAAACCAAACGACCACCTGGTTTTAATAATCGAGCAGCAGAAGCCAAAATATTCATTTGCTTTTGATTGAGCTCTAAAACCCCAGCTGGGGTTTGGCGCCATTTAAGATCTGGATTACGCCTCAAGGTACCCATCCCACTGCAAGGGGAATCCACCAGAACACGATCAATCTTTCCAGCCAAACGTTTGACCTTAGCGTCATTCTCACTATCAATCCATACGGGATGGACGTTAGATAGGCCGCTGCGGGCTTGTCGTGGCTTCAAATTAGCCAAACGACGTTCTGATGTATCAAATGCATAGAGGCGCCCTGTAGAGCGCATTAAGGCTCCAATCGCCAAAGTCTTGCCACCCGCTCCAGCACAAAAGTCGACAACCATCTCACCTCGTTTAGGAGCAAGTAAATAAGCAAGGAGCTGACTGCCTTCATCCTGAACTTCAAACATACCCGCCTTAAATCCAGCAGTATTTTGTAAAGCAGGCTTACCCATAATGCGCACACCATCTGGTGCATATGGAGTTGGGATCGCTTGATAGCGACCACCCAATGCATTCATCTGCACCAGCAATTCTTCGCGATTAGTCTTCATGGTGTTTGCGCGTAAATCCAATAGCGCTGGATGCATTAATGATTTGGCTAGCTCTTCACGCGTCTCTTCACCAGGATATTTTCCAAACGCGTCCCATAGCCATTCCGGTAAATTATTACGAACAAGAGGATTTAATGCCGCAGGATCTACTGTGGCAAAACGCTGCAACCATTCATACTCACCTGGCTTAAGCACATGCGCTAAATCTGCGATGGCACTCTCTGCACGGTTAGCTGAACCAAGCCCACCTTCCGATAGAGCAGACAGTAAACCCAATAGGGCTAAGCGTCTAGGCTGAGAACCCTCGCCACTAGCAGCAAATTGCGAGAACTCATTCTTACGACGCAAAATTGCAAAAGCACTCTCTGCAATCAGGGCACGATCTCGATTTCCGAGTTGTGGCTCAGCACGAAAATAGCGACTAACTACGCGATCAGATGGTTGTTCAAAGCTCAGCAGTTCGGGTAAGAGTCTTTCCAGATGAAGTGCATGCTGAGGCAATGCTTTGGCATTGGAGAAATTCTTTTGGCCTTCAGGCGCAATTAAATTTCCGCTTGCATTCCGTCGCTCTGGACGGCGCTGTGGGTCATTCGATTTAGCGGCGTAACTTTTATGTGGGGCGAGTCTGTTTCCAGATTTACGGGGTGGCCGTTCTGCACTCATAATTTAAAAAATTGCGACTCTGGGGGTTGAAGCTTCACTTGATTACCTTCTATTCGCAATCGTCCATCAAGGAACCATTTTACGGCCCGCGGGTAAATCTGATGTTCGGCACTTAAAACACGGGCTGCCAAGGTGTCAGCATCATCGCCCTCTAGGACTGGAACAGAGGCTTGGCAAATAATGGGCCCTTCATCTACGCCCTCAGTAACAAAGTGCACCGTAGCGCCATGCTCCTTAACCCCGGCCTCTAAAACCCGCTCATGGGTGTGCAAACCAGGGAATGCCGGCAGGAGGGCTGGATGAATATTGATGAGGTGACCCTCAAAATGGCGAATAAACCCTGGAGTCAGAATTCTCATAAAGCCTGCTAGTAGCACTAAATCAGCCCCTAAAGCATCAATTTGCATGCTTAGGGCAGCATCAAACGAATCGCGAGTAGCATGCTCTTTGTGCTCTACAACGAAGGTTGGAATACCCTGGGAGCGAGCAAAATCAAGGCCCTTAGCCGCAGAGTGATTGGCTATTACCCCAGCAAACTTCACTGGCCACCGCTCTTTTTGAGCGGTTTTGACGATAGCCTCGAAATTAGATCCGCGGCCTGAGATTAAGGTAACGATAGAAAGCATGCCCACAATATAATTGATGGCTACCCTGAAAGCGATTTTGTGAACGTATTCCGTGGCCCGACCCAGTTTTCTGCAGGACCTGCTTGTGCCCTTAGCATCGGTAATTTCGATGGTGTGCACAGGGGTCATTGCGCCCTATTGAAACAACTCGTAGATGGCGCCAAAGAACGAAGTCTGGTGAGCTGCGTCATGACCTTTGAGCCACACCCCAAAGAATTCTTCTCACCCGAACAAGCTCCTCCTCGCATTCTGAATCTGCGCGATAAGCTAGCTGCCTTGGCCCAACTTGGAATTGACCGAGTTGTAGTGGAGCACTTCAATGCCGCTTTTGCGCGCCTTACACCCGAAGAATTTGTTTCTGAAATTATTGTGAAACGTCTGAATGCCAAATGGATTTTGATTGGCGATGATTTTTGTTATGGGGCAAAACGTGCAGGCAATTTTGCGAGCCTCAAAGCTGCCGGGGCAAAATATGGCTTTGAAGTATCAAGCATTCAAACGATCTTGGAAAATGGTGAACGCATTTCTAGTTCCGCTTTACGAGCAGCGCTTGCTAACGGCGACATGAATCAAGCTGAAAAATTATTAGGCCGTCCCTACGGAATTTCTGGTCACGTGATTCATGGGCAACAATTAGGTCGAAAGCTTGGCTTTCCTACTTTGAACTTAGCGGTAGCCAATCATTTACATCATCGCAAACCAGCGACCACTGGCATCTTTACTGCGCAAGTATTGGGTCTTGCTGATAGGCCGCTACCAGCCGTAGCCAGCCTAGGAGTAAGACCTACAGTAGAGGATGAAGGTCGGGTATTGCTTGAGACCCACATCTTTGATTATCAACAAGACGTATACGGAAAAATTATTACCGTAGAGCTCTTAGAAAAAATTCGTGACGAGGCAAAGTATGATGACCTCGACGCACTTACGAATGCAATTGCAGCAGATGCAAAGCACGCCAGAAATTATTTCCAGAAAAAAGCTTATGTCTGAAAAAGAAAACTCTTATCCCGTCAATCTTCTAGACACCTCGTTTCCAATGCGAGGAGACCTTGCCAAGCGTGAACCACAATGGGTTGCCCAGTGGCAAAAAAATAAACTCTACGAAAAGATTCGTGCTGCGCATGCTAATCAGCCTAAATTTATTTTGCATGACGGCCCTCCTTATGCCAATGGTGATATTCATATTGGTCATGCGGTAAACAAGATCTTGAAGGACATGATTGTGAAGTCCCGTTGGTTAATGGGCTTTGATTCTGTGTATGTTCCCGGCTGGGATTGCCATGGCATGCCAATTGAGATTCAAATTGAAAAACAGTTTGGTAAAAACTTACCGACGGCTGAAGTGCAATCTAAGGCCCGCGCCTATGCTCAAGTCCAGGTCGATAAGCAAAAGAAAGACTTCGAACGCTTAGGTGTTCTTGGTGACTGGAATAATCCTTATCTCACCATGAGCTATCGTAATGAAGCCGATGAAATTCGTGCGCTGGGTAAGATCTGGGAAAAGGGCTATGTCTTCCGCGGCTTAAAGCCCGTGAATTGGTGTTTTGACTGTGGCTCCGCTCTTGCAGAAGCGGAAGTGGAATATCAAGATAAGACTGATCCAACCGTTGATGTTGGTTTTGCTTTCGATGATGCGCAGCGCCCACAACTTGCTAAGGCCTTTGGTCTTTCTGAACTGCCAAATAAACCAGGTCAGATTGTGATTTGGACTACAACACCTTGGACCATTCCTGCGAATCAGGCAATGAACGTACATCCCGAACTGACTTACGCTTTGGTTGATGTGGGTGACAAGTTATTAATTCTGGCGAAAGATCGTGTTGAGACTTGCCTGCAGGACTATGGCCTGGAGGGGAAAATCATTGCTACTTGCCAAGGTGCGCAATTGGCCAATATCTCTTTCTGGCATCCACTTGCTCAACTACATGATGGTTATAAGCGACTCTCCCCAATTTATCCGGCTGAGTACGTCACTTTAGATACCGGTACTGGCATTGTTCACTCTGCACCTGCTTATGGCGAAGAGGACTTTAAGTCCTGTAAAGCAAATAAACTGGCTGACAACGATATTCTCAATCCAGTGATGGGCAATGGTGTGTACGCATCATGGTTACCACTCTTTGCCAATGAGTACATCTGGAAAGCAAATCCTAAGATTGTGGAAGCAATGCGTGAGGCTGGGAGTCTACTGCGGGATAAAACCTATACCCACTCATACATGCACTGCTGGCGCCACAAGTCGCCTATCATTTATCGCGCTACTTCCCAGTGGTTTGCGAGTATGGATAAGAAGCCTTTGGACAGCAAGGCTAGCTTGCGTGAAACAGCCTTGGCTGGTATCAATAGCACTGAATTCTTTCCCGCCTGGGGCAAACAACGCTTGCACAGCATGATTGCTAACCGTCCTGACTGGACCTTATCACGTCAGCGCCAATGGGGTGTCCCAATGGCTTTCTTTGTTCATAAGGAGAGTGGTGAGCCCCATCCACGCACTGTCGAGCTACTTGAAGAGGTTGCTAAACGCGTAGAAAAAGATGGCATCGAAGCTTGGCAGAAATTAGAAGTTGCTGAGTTACTTGGTGATGAAGCTGCTCAATATGAAAAAAATCGTGACACGCTAGACGTGTGGTTTGATTCAGGAACAACCCATTGGCATGTGATTCGTGGTTCACACCGCAATGAATTACTCACCGCCGATGCCAAAACTCCTAATGGACGCTTAGCTGATTTGTATTTAGAAGGCTCAGACCAGCATCGTGGCTGGTTCCACTCATCGCTGCTCACTGGCGCAATGCTCGATGGCAAGCCACCATACAAAGCCTTGCTAACACATGGCTTCACAGTAGATGGCCAAGGACGCAAGATGAGTAAATCTGTAGGTAACGTGATTGCTCCTCAGCAAGTTGCAGATAAGCTGGGTGCTGAAATTATTCGTCTTTGGGTAGCTTCCACCGATTACTCAGGTGAGATGACGATCTCTGATGAGATTCTAAAACGTGTGACTGAAAGTTATCGTCGCATTCGTAATACTCTGCGCTTCTTGTTAGCTAACTTGTCTGACTTTGATCCCAGCAAGCACACCATGCCTGCTGATCAATGGCTTGAGATTGATCGCTATACCGTCGCACTAGCCAATCAAATTCAGGGTGACATTGAGGCACACTACAAGGCTTATGAATTTCATCCGGCAGTAACTCGCATGTTGTCATTCTGCTCGGAAGATTTAGGTGGCTTCTATTTAGACATTCTGAAAGATCGTCTCTATACTAGCGCACCTGATTCACCTGATCGTCGCGCAGCACAGAATGCTTTGTTCCACATCACCCGTAATCTTTTGAAATGGTTGGCCCCCTTCCTCTCCTTTACTGCAGAAGAAGCTTGGCAGGATTTCCCACATGGCTCGGCTAGTAAACCTTCTGAGTCAATCTTTATGGAAGAGTTTGGCACCTTCCCCGAAATTGCTAAAGCAGATGAATTGCTGACTAAGTGGCATCGTATTCGTGAAATTCGCTCTGAAGTTACTAAAGCAATTGAGGTCGAGCGTGAGGCGGGTAATGTTGGCTCATCATTGCAAGCTGAACTCACTATTAAAGTAGATGATATTGACTTTGCAATCCTCCACTCATTAGAAGATGACTTACGCTTTGTGACGATTACTTCAAGCGCCAATATCGAACTTAGTCCGGATGGCCTTGAGGTTTTAGTACGCGGTAGTCAATACAAGAAATGTGGTCGCTGCTGGCATCACACTCAGGATGTTGGGAATGACAATGAACACCCAGAACTCTGCGGGCGCTGCATTAGCAACCTTTTTGGTGATGGTGATCACCGCTTGTTTGCTTAACAGATTAACTCAATGAGTATTATATTTCTGCGCTCTCTGGCAATTGCTGCAATCACTTTGCTCTTAGATCAACTAAGCAAGTGGTCAGCATTGAGTAGTTTGCAGTTAGGTATTCCAGAACCAGTACTCCCTTTTATGAATTGGTTGCTACTCTTAAATCCTGGAGCAGCATTTTCTTTTCTAGCCCAAGGCTCAGGATGGCAGCGTTGGTTCTTTACAATCGTGGGTTTGGTAGCTTGTATCTATATTGTTTGGCTCCTGCGCAAAAACCAGAACGACAAACTACTGTGTCTAGCCCTCAGCCTAATTTTGGGTGGCGCCCTAGGAAATGTATTGGATCGACTAATGTACGGTGCCGTTATCGACTTTATTGACTTGCATTACGCTAACTGGCATTGGCCAGCATTTAATATTGCTGATAGCGCCATTTGTATTGGGGCTGTTCTTATTATTTTTGAGGAATTGCACAAGTCATTTGGCAAATCCGCTCAATCCCATTAAGCTGGCGCCATGCAATCACTTTTAAATAAGAAAATAATTCTCGGCATCTCCGGTGGTATTGCCGCCTATAAGACGCCTGAACTTGCTCGCCAATTGATGCAAGAAGGCGCATCCATTCAGGTGGTAATGACTGAAGCTGCAACGCAATTCGTAACACCAGTCACAATGCAGGCGCTCACAGGTAATCCGGTTTATTTGAGTCAATGGGATAGCACTATTCCAAACAATATGGCACACATTGAGCTATCTCGCTCTGCTGATGCCATTGTGATTGCACCTGCTAGTGCTGACTTAATGGCCAAGCTCTCCTTAGGTTTGGCTGATGACTTACTGAGTACGCTTTGCCTTGCTAGAGATTGCTCCCTCTTACTTGCACCAGCAATGAATAAGCAAATGTGGGAACACGCTGCAACCCAGAGAAGTGTGGAGCGCCTCAATAAAGATGGGGTTACCCTTCTTGGTCCAGCCAGTGGCTTTCAGGCCTGTGGTGAAGTAGGTATGGGCAGAATGCTAGAGCCTTATGAAATCGCCGAGCAAGTCATTGCCTTCTTTCAGAAGAAGACCTTAGCCGGTAAAAAAGTATTGATTACTGCTGGCCCTACCTTTGAAGCAATCGATCCAGTGCGCGGCATTACTAATCACAGCTCAGGCAAGATGGGCTTTGCTATCGCACGTGCAGCTGTTGAGGCAGGCGCCCAAGTTCACCTCATTGCAGGCCCTTGTGACTTACCAACTCCGCTAGAGGCTACCGGAAAAATTACTCGCAGTAATGTGAGAAGCGCAAAAGAAATGTATGCGGCAACATTAAACGTCTCTGATTGCGATATCTTCTTTGCAGTTGCTGCAGTAGCTGATTGGGGTATTGCGAAGCCTGCTAAGGAAAAGATCAAGCGCCAAGGCAAAGCAGCTCCAAGCATTGAATTTATTGCTAACCCGGACATTCTGTTAGACGTTGCAAAAACTGTAAAAATGAAAGGTGGCAAACCTTACCCCTACTGTGTAGGTTTTGCAGCCGAATCAACTGATTTAGAAGCGCATGCTACTGAAAAACGACTACGCAAAGGTATCCCGATGGTGGTTGGTAATATTGGCCCAGAAACCTTTGGCAGCGATCTCAATCAATTGTTGGTGATTGATGAATCTGGTAGCAAGAAAATTACTAAGGCTGAAAAGCTTCAGCTTGCACGGCAACTGATTCAGCTCGTTGCTAAGAAAATTTAAATTACCCCCGCTTTAGGAACTTCTATGCAATCGCTCCAAGTCAAAATTCTCGATGAACGTATGCGTAATCAATTGCCGGCTTACGGCACACCAGGCAGTGCTGGATTAGATTTACGCGCTTGCATTGATGAAATGATTGAGATAGCGCCAGGCCAAACCATACTGGTGCCAACTGGCTTAGCTATCTTTGTTGAAGATCCCCGTTATGCCGCATTTATTCTGCCACGCTCAGGCCTTGGTCATAAGCATGGCATTGTCTTGGGTAACTTAGTTGGGTTGATTGACTCTGACTACCAAGGTCAATTAATGGTGAGCACTTGGAATCGTGGCTCAATCCCGTTCAAGCTAGAACCCATGGAGCGCTTAGCCCAATTAGTAGTAATGCCCATCCAGCAAGTGCAGCTCAAAGTGGTTGAAGAGTTTACGGAGAGCAGTCGTGGTACTGGAGGCTTTGGAAGTACTGGGCGAGCCTAAGCTGCTGAGCTTAAATAAAAAAGCCGCCCTCAGGCGGCCTTTTCATCATCATGAAGCCTTACTTACGAATATGTGCGTGACGAGCAGTATCTTGAGACATGCCCGCACCCTTACCTTCGCGAGATTCTTTTTCGGCAGAAATTTCCTTACGGCGCTCTTTACAAGAACCCGCAATTTCTTGTAAAGCTTTACGAGCACGGGTAGCTGAGGCTTTAATGCCTTTGCCTTCGAACTTTTCATGCTCAGCCTTATAGGCCTCAAAAGCATCTAGCAATTTATCGTGGTGTGACATGTTTTCCTTTTTAAAAATTGCTAATAATTAAATTTCTTCTGCAGGAGCTACATCTTTTTTAGATGCCTTACCTGGCAATACAGGGGCGTCAAAGTTTAATTGCACATGGCCATCTGCATCTACATCCACGTCTACATGTCCGCCTTGGGCTAACTTACCAAAGAGCAATTCATCGGCAAGGGCTTTACGCACTGTATCTTGAATAATGCGCTGCATTGGGCGAGCACCCATCAATGGATCAAATCCATGCTTAGCTAAATGAGCGCGTAATTTAGAGCTAAAGGTAGCATCAACTTTCTTCTCATGTAGTTGCTCTTCCAATTGCATCAGGAACTTATCAACCACTCGCATGATGATAGTTTCATCAAGTGCTTTAAAGGAAACAATAGCATCTAAGCGATTGCGAAATTCTGGTGTAAAGAACTTCTTAATATCCGCCATCTCATCACCAGACTCGCGGACATTCGTAAAGCCCATAATGGACTTCTGCATCGCCTCTGCACCAGCGTTAGTGGTCATAATGATGATGACGTTACGGAAGTCGGCCTTACGGCCATTGTTATCCGTCAAAGTGCCATGGTCCATGACCTGCAGAAGGATATTGAAGATGTCCGGATGGGCTTTTTCAATCTCATCAAGTAATAGTACGCAATGTGGCTTCTTGCTAACCGCCTCAGTTAGCAAACCACCCTGATCAAAGCCAACATATCCTGGAGGAGCTCCGATCAAGCGACTGACTGCATGACGCTCCATATACTCCGACATATCGAAACGCAGAAGCTCAATACCTAAAATATAAGCGAGCTGTTTTGCAACTTCTGTCTTACCAACACCAGTTGGGCCAGAGAACAAGAATGACCCAATTGGCCTATCAATCTTCCCAAGACCAGCGCGCGTCATCTTAATAGCGCTAGCTAAAGCTTCAATTGCAGGGTCTTGACCGAAGACCACGCTCTTAATGTCGCGATCTAATGTTTGTAACTTGCTGCGATCATCTACAGTCACGGACTGAGGCGGTATCCGAGCAATCTTGGCAACAATCTCTTCGATCTCTGGACGACCAATCGTTTTCTTCTGTTTAGATTTCGGCAAAATACGCTGTGCGGCACCAGCCTCATCAATGACATCGATTGCCTTATCTGGCAAATGTCGATCATTGATATAACGAGCCGACAGTTCTGCAGCAGCCACCAATGCGCCAGCTGCATACTTCACGCTATGGTGTTCCTCAAAGCGAGACTTCAGGCCACGCAAAATTTGTACGGTCTGATCAACCGTTGGCTCAACGACATCAACTTTTTGGAAACGACGAGATAAGGCAGCATCTTTTTCGAAAATTCCGCGGTACTCAGAAAACGTGGTTGCACCAATACATTTAAGTTGACCATTTGATAAAGCAGGCTTCAATAAATTACTTGCATCCAATGTTCCACCAGATGCAGCACCCGCACCAATCAATGTGTGAATCTCATCAATAAACAAAACACCATGGGTGTGATCTTTTAAAGACTTCAGAACACTCTTTAAGCGTTGCTCAAAGTCACCACGATATTTAGTGCCAGCAAGTAAGGCACCCATATCTAAGGAGTAGACAGTCGCATTGGCCAAGATATCAGGCACATCGCCTTTAACAATCCGCCAAGCCAATCCTTCTGCAATTGCAGTTTTACCAACGCCAGCCTCTCCAACTAAAAGTGGGTTGTTCTTTCGGCGACGGCAAAGCACCTGAATTACCCGCTCTACTTCGCTTTCGCGACCAATCAAGGGGTCAATTTTTCCTTGGCGAGCCAAAGCATTCAGATTTTGGGTGTACTGATCTAGGGGGCTTTCTTTTCCTGATGAGGGAGATTCTTCAGTTTCTTGCGTTGTGTCGGCAGGCTTCACATGCTCAGCCTGATCTTTACGAACGCCATGACTAATGAAGTTCACCACGTCTAAGCGAGTCACTCCCTGCTGCTGCAGGAAATACACTGCATGCGAATCTTTTTCACCAAAGATAGCAACTAAAACATTGGCACCAGTGACTTCTTTCTTGCCATTTGAAGTAGATTGCACATGCATGATGGCACGTTGAATCACCCTCTGAAATCCCAGCGTAGGTTGTGTATCAACCTCATCGTTACCAGGCACTACTGGCGTATTGTCATTGATGAAGTTTTTAAGTTGAGAGCGCAACTCTGCGATATTGACCGCACAAGCTTTTAGAACCTCAACTGCGGTCGCATTGTCTAACAATGCAGCCAATAAATGTTCGACCGTAATGAACTCGTGTCGTGATGCCCGAGCGTCAACAAACGCCATGTGTAAACTTACTTCTAGTTCCTGGGCAATCATGCTTCCTCCATAGTGCACTGTAGTGGGTGGCCCGCTTCACGGGAGAGTTCGACAACTTGATGCACTTTGGTGGCAGCGACATCACGAGTAAAGACCCCGCAAATACCTTTGCCAACTAAATGAACTTGTAACATGATGCGTGTAGCTGTTTCATGATCCTTATTAAAATACTCCTGAATCACCATCACCACAAATTCCATTGGTGTGTAATCGTCATTCAATAGTAAAACTTTATACATCGAAGGCGCTTTAACTTTCTCGGCCTGCTTTTCGAGAAGAATGGTGTCCTCAATGTAGGGATTGGCTGGTGCGCCATTAGTGGGATTTTTTGGTGTGGGGCTCATATGAAACATTCTAAACACAGATATTCAAACTTTAATTTACTAGGGTCTTGTAGATAAAAAACCTGCAAAAAGCCCTGTTTAAGCCATATTGGGGCATTTTTTGATAAAAATGGGGTAATTACTAAGGGATAAATGCACATAACTCCTTGACACCCCTACAAAAAGGGCAAACAATCGGGGGGTAGGCTTCACAAGAAGTTCTATTTAGGCGTGTTGTGGAGCGAGACTGATTAAAAAGTATTTACCCTCATCACGGTTGTTTTAAAGTTTATGTAATGGAGTTCGCATGGCGACCGGAATTGTTAAGTGGTTCAATGATGCAAAAGGTTTTGGCTTTATCAAACCTGATGATGGTGAAGAAGAGTTGTTCGCGCATTTCAGCGCAATTACTATGCCTGGGTTCAAAACCCTTAAGGAAAACCAAAAGGTAACGTTTGATATTACCCAAGGCCCTAAAGGCAAGCAAGCTACCAATATCCAAGCGGCTTAATAGCCCTTAGAGCATTATCAAAAACCCAGGACTTGTTCCTGGGTTTTTTTTCGCCTGTAATTTACTCAATTAAAATACAGCCTATGCATAAAACAAGAAAAAATTTACTCAGCCTATTAGCCTTCGCTACTCTCCTGAGCTCAGGCTTTGCTCTTGCGCAATACAACGTGGGCCTCAAAACTCTGGAGCTAAAAACTGGCATCTACCGTATTCAAGCAGAAATAGCGGATAGCTCAGAAACTAGACAGACCGGCTTAATGAATCGCACCAGCATGCCAATGAATTCTGGAATGCTCTTTGTATTTGAAGAAAAAGCGGGGCATTGCTTTTGGATGTTTAGCACCAAGATTCCTCTCTCGATTGCTTTTATCGCAGATGACGGCAAGATTGTGAACATCGAAGAGATGCAAGCTGGTTCAACAAACAACCACTGCCCTAAGGCACCGGTCCGCTTCGCTCTTGAAATGAATCAGCGCTGGTTCTCTGATCGAGTCATTACACCTGGATCTGTTATTAGCGGCTTGCCTAAAAAATAGTAAATCCAGATACTGTAGGCAATAAAAAACGCAGATCTTAGTCTGCGTTTTTTATTGGCAGTGAATCTTATTTATTCAAAATGGCACACATAGTGCACCGCTTGCTCAGCCCGAATAATAAAGTAACCGCCCTTTTCCACTTCCCAGCTTTGGCCAGCCTTAAACTCTTGCTCTGGTGCGCCATTGATGCTCACGAAAGCAGTGCCATCCACTACTTCCATCACCTCTCTAGTACTTAAGTCAAAACGTAAGGTACTTGGCAGAACAACACCAACCGACTTCCGAACACCATTGGGCAGAGTCACCGTATGAGATACGCACTTACCATCAAAAAATACATTGGCTTTTTTACCTACTGAAACTTGATCAAATTGCATCTGGACTCTTTCTAATCTGGTTATTACTCATTATTTCTTGGCGCGTTTACGTTTTGCTATTTCAGCAATCCGCATACGCAAAGCATTGAGTTTAATAAATCCGCCAGCATCGGCTTGGTTATATGCGCCACCGTCATCATCGAAGGTTGCGATATTTTGATCAAACAAAGTATTTTCCGAATCCCGTGAAATAACAGAGACGGCGCCTTTGTAGAGTTTCAAACGAACCGTGCCATTGACTGCCTGCTGGCTGTGGTCAATCAAGGTCTGTAATGCAACGCGCTCTGGCGACCACCACAAGCCGTTATAAATTAAGCTGGCGTAGCGTGGCATGAGGTCATCTTTCAGATGAGCCACTTCACGATCAAGGGTAATACTCTCGATGCCGCGGTGAGCCTTCAAGAGAATGGTGCCGCCTGGGGTTTCATAGCAACCGCGACTCTTCATGCCAACAAAACGGTTTTCAACTAAATCAAGGCGGCCAATACCATGCTTACCACCGATACGATTTAACTCAGCCAATAGCTCGTGTGGTTTATAGCTCTTGCCGTTAATGGCAATCGGATCACCTGCTTTGAATTCAATTTCAACAATTTCTGGGGCATCTGGAGCCTTCTCAGGAGAAACCGTCCAACGCCACATAGACTCTTCAGCCTCTGCATTAGGGTTTTCTAAATGACGGCCTTCATAGCTAATATGCAATAAATTGGCATCCATGGAATAGGGTGAGCCGCCTTGCTTATGCTTCATCTCAACTGGAATGCCATGTTTTTCTGCGTAAGCCATCAACTTCTCGCGTGAGAGCAAATCCCATTCACGCCAAGGTGCGATCACTTTAATTCCTGGCTCTAGAGCGTAATAACCTAACTCAAAGCGAACTTGGTCATTGCCTTTACCAGTGGCGCCATGCGATACAGCATCAGCACCGGTCAACCGGGCAATCTCAATTTGGCGCTTTGCAATTAGTGGGCGTGCAATCGATGTACCCAGTAAATACTCGCCTTCGTAAATGGTATTTGCACGGAACATAGGAAATACAAAGTCACGTACAAATTCTTCGCGTAAGTCATCAATGAAAATATTCTCTGGTTTGATGCCAAACTGCAGAGCTTTAGCGCGCGCAGGCTCTAACTCTTCACCCTGACCGAGGTCGGCGGTAAATGTCACGATCTCACAACCGTAAGTATCTTGAAGCCATTTCAAAATCACACTAGTGTCAAGACCACCAGAATAGGCTAAAACTGCTTTTTTAATATCAGACATGATTTTTTATTCAATCAAAATTAACTAAAAAAATAAATGGCGTAAATTTCTAAACTTAAGACCCGCTTTTAGTCCAAACGGCCGCAGAGCAAATACTCCATCAAAGCCTTTTGCACATGCAAACGATTTTCTGCTTCTTCCCAAACAATACTTTGCGGGCCATCAATCACACCAGCAGACACTTCTTCGCCGCGATGGGCTGGCAAACAATGCATAAATAATGCGTCAGGCTTTGCTAGAGCCATTAACTCTTCATCAATCATCCAATCCTGGAAAGCATTAATGCGTGAGGTATTTTCAGCCTCATAACCCATGCTAGTCCAAACATCAGTTGTCACCAAATCAGCACCTTTACAAGCATCTTTAGGGTCAGCACAAATGGTTAAATGTTTTGCAGCTGTCTTTGTTAATCGAGAGGGATCTAATTGATAGCCCACTGGCGCAGAAAAGCGAAACTGAAAATCTAAACATTCAGCAGCCTGTATCCAGGTATAGGCCATATTGTTGGCATCACCAACCCACGCGACTGTCTTACCCTGAATTGGGCCACGTGCTTCTACAAAAGTGAAGATGTCAGCCAATACTTGGCAAGGGTGGTGTTCATTGGTGAGGCCATTGATCACCGGCACCCTGGAATTAGCAGCAAATCGCTCAATGATGTCTTGGCCGAAGGTGCGAATCATAATCATGTCAGTCATCCGTGAAATCACCTGCGCAGCGTCCTCTACAGGCTCACCACGGCCAAGTTGCGTGTCGCGGGTATTCAGGTATACGGCATGCCCACCAAGCTGATGGACGCCTGCCTCAAAGGAGAGACGAGTACGTGTGGAATGCTTCTCAAAAATCATTGCTAAGGTACGGTCGTGAAGTGGATGCCAAGTCTCATAGCTTTTGAACTTGGACTTGAGCCATGCCGATCTTTTCAGCAAGTAGTCATACTCTTCTCGAGTAAGGTCAGCAAACTGCAGATAGTGCTTGACGTGACCGGGCACTTGAGGCTTTGCCAGAGATGTCATAGTTGAGCTTTCTACTAAAGTTTTGGCTTGCATTTTTTTCTGAAAACAATTGACTGCACGAAAATTGAATCTAAAGTCATCTTACGACTAACCCCGGCTGTTAAGCTAGAGGGCTTAGTAACGCCGATCCCTAACACCTTCTTTATGCGAACTTGAACCACAAAAAGCTTTTCATTCAAGGCATTACCACTTCTGGCAAACCATTTCGACCCAGTGACTGGGCGGAGCGTCTGTGCGGGGTGATGGCTAGCTTTCGCCCTCCAGGAGATTCTGGAGACCCTCGCTTCACCTATTCACCCTATGTCACACCAGTAGTGATTGCTGCAGTGAAATGCGTTGTTATTGATACCAGACTGGGTGATCTTGATCCAAGAGCGCTGGACTTTGTAACAAACTTTGCCAAAGACAACGGTCTACCGATCGAAGAGGCCTGTGAGTTTGAGCCCAAACCACAAACCCAGTCCTAAAAACAAAAACCCGCTCTGATAAGGAGCGGGCTAAGGTCGAAATTACTTCGACCAGCCTAAAACCAATTCTGTATTACGCTGCCATCGCCTTAATAGCTGCAGACAAACGTGACTTCTGACGAGATGCAGTATTTTTATGAGCAATCTTTTTGTCAGCAATTTTGTCAATGGTTGCTTGAGTTGCTGCAAATACTTTCGCTGCAGACGCTTTATCACCAGTTTCGATCGCTTTACGTACTGCCTTAATGGAAGTGCGGAGCTTTGAACGCAAACTGGAGTTGTGTTCGTTCTGTTTTACTGCCTGGCGTGCGCGCTTACGCGCTTGTGCTGTATTAGCCATCTTTAAACCTTGCCTCTATAAATTACAAAATACGATTAGTTAAAAAAACCTGCGGTCTTGCCAAATCCATAAGCAAGCTCGCCAAAACCCAAGATTTTACCTGAAAGGGGCAAAAAAGCCCAGCCGACCCATAAATAGGTGAAAATCGGCTCATGAACCTGCTTTCTGCCGCCGCCAAGGTAAGCTCCCTCACCATGCTGTCTCGTATTACGGGGCTGCTTAGGGAGACCCTGATTGCCCGTAGTTTCGGAGCCTCAGAGTGGACGGATGCCTTCAATGTGGCCTTTAGGATACCCAATTTACTGCGCCGACTTTTCGCTGAAGGGGCCTTTTCTCAGGCTTTTGTACCGATTTTGGGTGAAATCTCCAAGGATGGGGATCAAAAGCAGGCTCATATTCTGGTTGACGCGGTCGCCACCCTCTTATTTTGGGCTTTGCTGCTGACGGTATTACTCGGGGTAATTGGCGCCCCCTTGCTCATTCTGGTCATTGCTACGGGATTTAGTGGTGGGCCAGCCTATGAGGCCAGCGTGGTCATGACCCGAATCATGTTTCCTTATATTGGGCTGATTTCCATGGTTTCACTATCAGCAGGCATTCTCAACACTTTTCAGCGCTTTGCCATTCCTGCCTTTACTCCCGTTTTATTGAACCTAGCTTTAATTGCTAGCGCTCTTTTCTTGGCGCCCCATTTAGAACAACCAATCTACGCTCTGAGTATTGGCGTGCTCTTAGGTGGTGTCTTGCAATTAGCACTTCAGATTCCCGCACTTTCTCGTTTAGGACTTTTGCCACGAATTGGTTTATTGCCTGGCGCTGTTAAAACTGCCATTGCAAATCCAGAAGCAAAACGGGTATTGAAATTGATGGGGCCGGCAGTCTTCGCTGTCTCTGTTGCGCAAATCTCACTCATTATCAACACCAATATCGCATCACGCCTACAAACAGGGAGTGTGTCGTGGCTTTCCTATGCCGATCGTTTGATGGAATTTCCGACTGCATTATTAGGTGTAGCTTTAGGTACTGTTCTGCTTCCAAGCCTCAGCAAAGCTAACGCCAAGAATGACTTAGTTCACGCTGGTGAATTACTCATCTGGGGATTGCAGTTGACATTCTTATTGGCTGCGCCTTGCGCAATTGCACTCTTTATTTTTGGCGAGCCATTAGCAGCAGTGTTGTATCACTATGGCAAATTTAACGCGCTTGATGTTCTGATGACACAACGTGCATTAGCGGCCTATGGCGTCGGACTCATTGGGCTTATTTTGGTAAAAATTTTGGCGCCGGGGTTTTATTCGCGCCAAGATATTCGCACCCCCGTCAAAATTGGTTTATTAGTGCTTGTCGCAACCCAACTAGCTAACCTTATTTTTGTGCCTTGGCTTGGGCATGCGGGTCTTGCGCTCTCCGTCGGCGCTGGCGCCTGTCTCAATGCTGCCCTCCTATGGATTGGCCTTCATCAGCGAGGCGCCCTACCTAGCTCGGCTTGGGCGAAATACCTTGGGCAGCTATTGTTGGCCCTCATCCCCTTCTCTGTAGTCCTTTTTTATGCTGCTGGCGCCCATAATTGGATCGCCCTTCAGGCAGAGCCTTGGGTCCGTATCGGTCTAGTGGCAGCATGGTTGACCGCCGCAGCCTTGGTTTACTTTGGCGCCCTTGGTCTAGTTGGAATTCGCTGGCAAAAATTCTTGCGTCATGCAAAATAGGAGTTATGCCAACACAACAACTCGACTATTTCACGTCTTTAGTTGCTGAAGACGAACACTTACCGCTAACTGAGGCGGTAATCGCTGTAGCACAACATGCCTATCCGGATTTGGATGTTCAAAACGTACTAGATCAATTAGATCAAATGGGTAATCAGTTGAAGTCACGAATTACTCCAGACACATCCCCAATTCAGCGTTTACAAATTCTGAAGCATTTCTTTTATACCGAATTAGGTTTTGGACCAAACCCAAATGATTTTTATGCCCCAGAAAATTCTTATTTGCACTATGTGCTTGAGAATCGCCGAGGGATTCCGATTTCACTAGCTATTCTGATGATGGAATTAGGTCAACAAATTGGCTTGAAGATTCGTGGCGTTTCATTTCCAAACCACTTCATGATGCGCATCTCCTTGCAACAAGGAGAAATCATCATGGACCCGCTTACTGGTGAATCGCTTTCCAAAAATCAACTGCAAGAAATGCTTGATCCATACTTAGATGCGAAAGGCTACCGAGGAGAATTGAGCCTGCCTCTGAACATCTTCCTGCGGGCCTCTAACCCACGTGAAATCTTGTCCCGCTTCCTACGAAACCTCAAAATGATTTACTCCGAAGATGAGCGTTGGGAGCGTCTACTTGGCGTTCAAGAGCGTCTAGTGATTTTGCTGCCAGATTCGATTGAAGAAGTTCGTGATCGTGGACTGATCTTTGCTCAACTGGAATATTTGCGTCCAGCCTTAGCAGACATGCATCGCTATCTCAGTGAATCACCAGAAGCCGAAGATGCTGGTGATATCCGCGAGCATATTGCCACACTAGAGAGTCAGGCTAAGTTTCATTAAAGCTTAACTCCGAAGTGTCATTACGATTGTTTGCGCTGAAAAATTTTGTAGAGGGCAGCCAATACTACTGGAATAGCTGCAGCACCAATGCCAATCAAAACGATCACGTTTAAGTTTTGACGAATAATTGGAATATTGCCAAAAAAGTATCCGGCAATAACTAGACCAAATACCCACAGTGCGGCACCAGTGATATTGAAAAACTGAAAACGCGAGAAGTTCATTGCCGATACACCTGCAATAAAAGGTGCAAAGGTACGAATAATCGGCAAGAAGCGCGCCAAGATAATGGTCTTGCCGCCATGCTTCTCATAAAAGGCTTGGGTCTTCAGTAAAGCTCGCTGATCAATCCAGCGTGACTGACTACTAAAAACTCTTTTGCCAATCCAGCGACCAATAAAGTAATTGACGGTATTGCCTGCCACTGCAGCGATCAACAACCCAACACATATGGTCCAGATATTGAAATGCTCGGTAGCGCAATATGCCCCCGTAATAAATAGGAGGGAGTCACCAGGCAAGAATGGGGCAACTACTAAACCTGTTTCAGCAAATATGATCGCAAAGAGGAGGCCATAAGCCCATGGACCATATTGCGCGATGACAACGTCTAAATGACGGTCAATGTGTAAAAAGAAATCGCTGAGTTGTAAAAGGGTATCCATCCACTTGCACTCCAAATATTGGCTTGATGCGGATATTAACAGGCTCCTATAATCAGGCATGCAAACCGAACCCTACATTCAGCGTATGCATGCTCCAGAGGCCATACCGGTACTTTGTATTGTTGGCCCCACTGGCGCAGGCAAAACTCATCTCGCAATGCTGCTTGCCGAGTATGCCAAATCTATTGGCTTGACCATCGAACTCATCAGCATGGATTCAGCATTGGTCTATCGCGGTTTAGATATTGGCAGCGCAAAACCTACAACAGTAGAACGTGCATCTGTCATTCATCACTTAATTGACATCTTGGAGCCCACTGAGGTCTATTCAGCTGCACGCTTTGCGAAAGATGCAAAACGTCTCTGTGAAGAAATCCGCGATAGAGGAAACATTCCTATCGTTGTTGGTGGCACGATGTTGTATTGGCGCGCTTGGGCACATGGACTCTCCTCCTTACCGCCTGCTAATCCAGAGATTCGTGCGCGACTAGATGAAGAAGGCAAGGCCATTGGCTGGCCAGCCATGCATGAAAAACTGTCTAGCGTCGATCCAGAAACTGCTGCACGCTTAAAGCCCAATGATTCACAACGGGTGCAACGCGCTTTGGAAGTATTTGAGATCACCGGCAAACCTATGTCCGCTTTATTGGCTGACTCACCCAGCGAAGATGGTAGAGAAGGATCAAGTATTCCTACTTGGATCCATTTAGTTTCTCTTGAACCCAGTGATCGTGCAAGGCTTCATGCCAATCTAGAAAAACGTTTTGATGAAATGCTGGCTGCTGGATTTATGGACGAAGTCAAAACCTTGCGCACCAATCCCAACTTACATGCAGACTTGCCGGCAACTCGTTCAGTAGGTTATCGACAGGCATGGGAATTTTTAGACAACCAAATTGACTTTGATCAGATGCGCTACAAAGCCTTGGCAGCTACTAGGCAGTTGGGTAAACGACAATTAACTTGGTTACGCGCAATTGCAGGTAGAAAAACCTTTGATCCCTTCAAGCCAGAAGAGCTCAAGGCAGCACTAGATTACTGCAAAAGTACTTTAAATAAATAGACGCTTTCGTCTTAGATAACGATAGTTTGTGGGGCATCTTTTGGCCGCTCCACTACTTCACCCGCCACCCAAGACTTCAAGCCTTGCGCTGTCAATGATTTAATTGCAGTATCTGCCTGATCTGGAGAAACAATCACCACCATGCCAATGCCGCAGTTAAATACGCGAACCATTTCTGCATCAGCAACGCCACCCTTCATTTGCAACCAGCGGAAGAGTTCAGGCATCTGCCAGCTATCGCGATGCAATACTGCTTGAGTATTTTCTGGGAGAACGCGCGGCACGTTATCGACTAGGCCGCCACCAGTGATATGCGCCATACCCTTGACATTAATTTCAGAAATGAGTTTTAAAAGAGGTTTCACGTAAATCTCAGTTGGGGCCATCACCACATCACCCAGTGGTCGACCACCTAAATCATCGCTTGGTTTCGCACCTGCGCGCTCAATAATTTTGCGCACTAAAGAGTAACCATTGGAGTGTGCGCCACTCGAACCAATTGCCAATACAACATCACCGGGAACAATCGTATTGCCAGTAATGATTTTGGATTTTTCAACCGCACCCACTGCAAATCCAGCTAAATCATATTCACCTGGTGGATACATGCCAGGCATCTCAGCAGTTTCTCCACCGATGAGTGCACAACCAGATAACTCACAACCTTTAGCAATGCCGCCAACAACGGTAGCAGCAGTATCCACAGTGAGCTTGCCGCAAGCAAAGTAATCCAAGAAAAAGAGGGGTTCTGCACCTTGGACCAAAATATCATTCACACTCATCGCAACCAAATCTTGGCCAATGGTGTCGTGACGGTTCCACTCGAAGGCGAGGCGAAGTTTGGTACCAACACCATCGGTACCAGCTACTAAAACAGGTTCTTTGTAGCGCTTAGGCACTTCAAAAAGGGCCCCAAAGCCCCCAATGCCAGCCAAAACACCTTCTCGCATCGTTTTCTTGGCCATGGGCTTAATGCGATCGACTAAGTCATCCCCAGCGTCAATATCGACGCCAGCATCGCGGTAAGAAAGGCCTTTTGAAGGGGAATTAGTAGATGAAGTCATGTCAGAGTCGGAATATTGGTGAAAAATGTCACTTGATCAGTAGAATCATTGAATTCTAGAGGATTACTCGCAATGGCTGAACTTTTTACCCCTTTTCTGACTGCTTTCATTCTGGCTTATATCCTAAGGCCCGCTTTTCTATGGCTGGAGAGACGTCGATTACCAGCCACCATAGCAGCTCTTCTGTCCGTCGTCTTTGGCTTGGGTGTCATGATTGCCATTTTGAGCCTCTTTATCGGCCTACTCAAAACTGAACTACCTTTAATCAGGGCGCAATGGCCAGAATGGATTGCAAATACTCAAGCATGGCTCGGCCCCAAATTATCTGAATTTCATATTGGCCTTGATTGGGGCGCCCTCAAAACAGCTGCTTCTCAAAAAATCTCTGCGCACCTTAGCGATAACGCTGATGCCCTCATATCAAGCACCTTAGAAACTGTACTCATGTCTGGCAGCTCAGTCATTGCCGGCTTTGTAAATTCTGTTTTGATTGTTTTTGTGATGTTCTATTTGCTTATTGACTGGGATCACTTCTTTGGACTTATGAAGAAAATGGTTCCATTGCGCGCCCAAGAAACAATTCATCATCTTGCAATGCATACCGATGGACTGCTCTCGCAGTATTTAAACGGTATGGTAATTGTGATTGCCATCATGTCCGCCTTCTATAGCGTTGGTTTAATGCTCATTGGCATCCAAGGAGCAGTGGCTTTAGGCATCTTTACTGCAATCATGATTGTGATTCCCTACATTGGCATTATCTTGGGACTGTCACTTGCTATTTTGTCAGCCGCACTACAATTTGGCCCTCAATACGAAATCGTTGCCGTGCTCGCTCTATATGGTCTTGGACAATTTATAGAAGGCTTTGTGCTGACACCCCGCTTGGTAGGTGAGCGCATTGGCCTGCATCCAGTTGCAGTGCTTTTTTCTTTGCTGCTCTTTGGAAAACTCTTTGGCTTTTTTGGCGTACTACTTGCTCTGCCAATTAGTGCTGTGGCCTTAGTATTAGTTCAGTACCTTTGGTCTGTTTATACACAGAGCTCTTGGTATCAAAAATAATTTTGCAGTAATGAATACTCCTCCGCTTCCAAGGCAGTTTGCTTTAGATCTCAGTCATATCCCCAAAGCTAGTCTCGCTAATTACCTTCCCAGTAAAGACCTAGCATTGATTTCCGCTTTACAAAACCTTTGCAAAGCTTGGCAAGAGAATCCTATCAATCAAGCTAGTAATCCACTAAATCATCGCTGGATCTATTGGTGGGGACCAGAAGGGTCTGGACGCACCCATTTACTTGAGGCAATGACAAATGCTGCGCAAAGTGCAGGCATGGAATATTTCTTTCTTAATCCTAGAGAGCCTATCTCATGGGTTCGTCTTGAAGAAAAAATGAATGCCCTAGCGCAAAGTGCTGCGCCCTCGGTCATTGCCGTCGATGATGTAGATGCCTTAGATGAGCGCTTAGTTGGCGCCCTATTTCGAATTCTGAATGGCGTTCAGGCCAGCAAGAATATCCATATTTTTATGGCTGGCAAAGCTGCACCAGCCAATCTGGAGTTGCGTGAAGACCTTCGGACCCGCCTGGGATGGGGTTTAGTTTTTCAAACACAGCTTTTGGATGATGGTGAGAAAATACAAGCCTTAGAGCAAGCCGCTAAGGCACGAGGATTGGTTTTATCTCCAGAAGTATTGCCTTGGTTAATAAACCGTTTTTATCGCGATATGCCTAATTTAATGGCCTTGATTGATGCTTTGGATGCATATTCACTAGAAACAAAACGTGCTGTAACCTTGCCGCTTGTGCGCGAGCTCTTGCGGCCAAAATAATTTACTTAATATTCCATTTGTGACTCAGTTAGCCCTTTTCGATTTAGATTACACCCTCCTACCATGCGATAGCGATTATGAGTGGGGGCAATTTTTGGCGCGCACCGGCGTGGTCGACGGCGAGCATTACGCCAAACAAAATGAACGCTTCTATCAGGACTACAAAGAGGGCAAGCTCGATATTCATGAATTTCTGCGCTTTGCCCTAAAGCCACTTTCCGAGCATTCACGCGCCCAACTCAAAGACTGGCATGATGCCTTCATGAGAGAAGTGATTATTGAGCAGTTGCGCCCACAAGCGCTTGATTTAGTAAAACGCCATCAAGATGCTGGAGATCTCTGCTGTGTCATCACTGCAACCAATAGCTTTGTGACTCGGCCGATTGTAGAAAGTTTTGGTATTGAGCACCTGATTGCAACCGAGCCGGCCACCATCAACAATGATCCTTTAGCCAACTACACCGGCAAAGTAAAAGGTATCCCCAACTTTCGGGAAGGCAAGGTTCAAAATTTACATACTTGGTTAGCGGCCCAAAATCTTTCTTTCGATCAGATGCCTTGCAGCTATTGCTACTCCGACTCTATGAATGACCTGCCTTTGTTAGAGGAAGTGAGCAATCCTGTTGCCACCAATCCAGATGAGCGCCTTCGTAATGAGGCTCATAAACGCAATTGGCCAATTCTTGAACTGTTTGCATGATCACTAAATTCATCAAACGTATTTTGCGTCGTGACCCCATGGCTAAACATACGCAAGCGAATAAGGCTGGAGCACCGAAACGCATTCCAAAAAAAGCACATCGCATTGATCCACATTTGCTCTCAAAGAATGCAGTCAAAGTAACGCATACACTTCAAGAGGCTGGCTTTGAGGCCTTCATTGTTGGTGGCGCAGTTCGTGATCTTGCTTTAGGAATTGGCCCAAAAGATTTTGACGTGGCTACCAATGCAACTCCCGATCAAGTACAAAGGCTGTTTCGCAAAGCACGTCTGATTGGTCGCCGCTTTCAGATTGTGCACGTCACTTTCTTTGGCAAAGGCCACCCCGAAATTATTGAAGTTTCCACCTTCAGAGCTCTTCTAGATAACGCCGGTGACCATGTTGCTGAAAGCGGTCGAATATTACGCGATAACGTCTGGGGCTCACAAGGTGAAGATGCTGCAAGACGAGATTTCACGATCAATGCCATGTATTACGACCCATCCAGCGAGACTGTCCTGGACTATCACGGTGGTATGGCCGATATGCAAAAGAAAACCTTACGCATGATTGGTGATCCCACCAAGCGCTATCGTGAAGACCCGATTCGAATGCTACGAGCGATTCGCTTTGCCGCCAAAACTGGCTTTACTTTAGATACGGCTACGCGCGCGCCAATTGCAACACTCAGTAATCTTTTACAAGATGTGCCCTCAGCTAGACTCTTTGATGAAATTCTCAAGTTACTCATGTCTGGATATTCTTGGGCTGCGATTCAGGGCTTAAGAGATGCAGGCCTACATCATGGTCTGTTGCCCTTACTAGATCATATTTTGGATAGCGGAGTAGATTCTAAGGGCGCAAATGATTTTGTTAAGCTAGCATTAGCCAATACTGATCAACGTATTCAATCTGGCAAAAGTGTTTCTGCTGGGTTCTTATTTGCCACCTTGCTGTGGCCCGACCTGCTCAAGAACTGGAAAGCTAATATCGCCAAAGGCATATCCAATATTTCTGCGCTACACGACGCCATGGACGATACGATCGCCACTCAAAGCAGTAGCATGACGATTCAACGGCGTCTTGAGAGTGATATGTGCGAGATCTGGTCAATGCAACCACGCTTTGAAAAACGGGTAGGACGCTATCCCTATCGCCTCATTGAATCGCCCCGCTTTAGGGCTGCTTATGACTTTATGCTCCTGCGCTGTGCCACCGGCGAGCAAAATCCAAGCCTTGGCGAGTGGTGGACCGATTTCATTGCTGCTGATCCAGTGGGGCAAGAAGCCCTGATGGCTACTGCCAAGACGGAATTAGGCAGCAGTGCAAGCTCGCCTGCTAAACGGCGTCGTCGCAGAAAACCCAAATCTGACCCATCCCCCGAACCTGAAGCAGACTAAGCAAACTTAGAGAAATTTCAGTAAAGTAGTTTTATATCTAGTTTGGAGTCGTATGGCACGAGTTTTTATCGGATTTGGCGGCAATATTGGTGATACGCGTCAGCTCATCACTGATGCGATTGTTTGTCTTGCGCTGCGCTCTGAATTGCAAATTCTTGCCAAAAGCTGCTTTTATCAAAGTGCGCCTGTGGGTGCGACTGGCGGCGACTACATTAACGCAGTCATTGAAATTGAAACTGAACTCACCCCATATGGTCTATTGCATGTCTGCCAAGCAATAGAACAGGAGTTTGGCCGCGAGCGCCCCTACTCAAATGCGCCTCGCACACTTGATCTCGATATCCTGTCTTTTGAGGGCGTTACTCAAAACGAAACTGAGTTGATGCTGCCTCATCCAAGAATGATTGAGCGCTCTTTTGTTCTTCTGCCGCTCTTGGAAATAGCTCCGAATTTCTTTTTACCAAATCTAGGCGAACTGAAGACCTATTTACCTCAAGTAGCGGACCAAAGAATTCAAAAACTACCCTGCAGGAACTGTAATTGCGGGGAAAAAGACGTTTATAGACCATCGTCGCATTAATTCATTAAACTCTCGCCATGGGTTACTTACAAGGCGATAAGCCAATCACTATTACTAAACTCCTCGCTATGCATGCCGAGCGAGAGAAAATTACTATGCTCACCGCATATGACTCGACCATGTCGGCGTTGTTAAATCGCTGTGGCATCGAAGTCATTTTGATTGGCGACTCATTAGGCAATGTGATTCAAGGTCACTCGAGTACGACGCCGGTTACCATCGAGCAAATGGTTTATCACACTGAATGCGTAACCCGCGCTAATACACATGCATTTTTGATAGCGGATCTTCCATTTGCAAGTTATGGCGATCCAGTGCAAGCGCTAGATTCAGCAGCAGCACTGATGCGTGCTGGCGCTGACATGGTCAAGCTTGAAGGCGGAGATTGGCAAGTAGACATCATTCAATATCTAGTTGAACGCAGCGTTCCTGTTTGCGCACACCTTGGCCTGCTCCCACAATCAGTTCATCTTTTGGGCGGCTACAAGGTGCAAGGTAAATCTAAAGATGCTGCAAGTCATATGCTTGAACAAGCGCTTGCTTGCCAGGCAGTTGGCGCACAAATGGTAGTACTGGAAGCGATTCCTTCTTCACTCGGAGAAAAAATTACTGCTGAACTCCATATTCCAACTATCGGAATCGGTGCAGGACCAGATTGCTCTGGTCAGGTATTAGTTCTTCAAGATATGCTGGGTATCAGCCCAGGTAAGCCACCCAAGTTTGTTAAAGACTTTATGGATGGTCACCACTCGATTGAGGCTGCCATTAAATCCTATGTTCGCGAAGTGAAATCTGGAAAGTTTCCTGGACTAGAGCACGGTTTTGCCGGCTAGTTCATTTTTAACTAAAAAAGCTCTTCACCCCATCAAACCAGCCCTTTTGCTGTGGGCTGTGTTTATCACCACCGGATTTCAGATTCTCATCAAACTGCGTAAGTAATTTTTTCTGCTCATCAGTCAGTTTCACCGGTGTTTCAAGCAGGACATGAACAAAAAGATCGCCTACCAATGCAGAGCGCAATCCTTTAATACCTTTATTACGCAAACGGAAAGTTTTACCAGTCTGCGTGCCCTCTGGAATCGGAAACTCAACGCGACCCGATAAAGTTGGGACTTCGATTTGACCGCCAATGGTTGCTGTTGCAAATGAGATAGGCATTTGTACATGCAAGTCGCTACCATCACGCTCAAATACTGGATGTGGCTTAACACGAACTTCTACGTAGAGATCGCCAGAAGGTCCGCCATTCAGACCGGGCTCGCCATTACCGACTGAACGCACGCGCATACCATCATCAATACCCGCTGGAATTTTGATTTCCAGAGTTTTTTGTTCTTTATGTTTACCGCTACCGTGGCAAGTTTTACAAGGCTTCGGAATGTACTCACCTGTGCCGCGGCACTTAGGGCAAGTCTGTTGCATAGAGAAGAAACCTTGTTGCACACGCACTTGGCCATGCCCATCACAGGTAGAACATTTTTCCGCTTTACTACCAGGTTCTGCGCCCGTGCCATGACAAGGCTTGCAATTATTCCAGCTCGGCACGCGAATTTGAGTTGTGTAACCCTCCGCTGCTTGCTCGAGACTGATATCCATGTTGTAGCGAAGGTCAGCGCCTTTATAGACTTGCGGACCAGAATGGCGGCCGCCACCCTGACCGAAGATATCGCCAAAGATATCGCCAAAGGCATCACCGAATCCGCCGCCACCGAATCCGCCACCGCCCATTGAAGGGTCAACACCAGCATGACCATATTGATCATAGGCTGCCCGCTTATTAGGATCAGTGAGTGTTTCGTAGGCTTCTTTGGCCTCTTTAAATTGGGCCTCAGCTGTTTTGCTATCAGGATTGCGATCGGGGTGATGCTTCATTGCCATCTTGCGATAGGCTTTTTTAAGCTCTTCATCGCTTGCACCTTTTGCTACCCCAAGCACTTCATAAAAATCGCGTTTACCTTTAGCCACAACCAATTCCTCTCAACTACCTGAATGACACAAGTCGGCGCGAGGCCGACTTGTTATTTAAGCACTTCATAAATACATTAATGAATGCGTCTTTTAAATATTAAACGACTTAGTTACTTCTTGTCATCCACCTCTTTAAAGTCAGCATCGACTACATCAGGATCTGGAGCAGCTTGTTGCGCGCCCCCAGGGGCTGCACCAGGAGCGGCACCACCAGCTTTTGCTTGCTCAGCCGCCGCCACCTTCTCGCCAAGCTTTTGACTGGCTTTACCTAAAGCTTCAGTCTTTGCTTCAATAACAGCTTTATCACTACCCTTGATTGCTTCATCTAACTCTTTAAGGGCTGCTTCAATCGTTTCTTTCTCTGAAGCTTCTAAGCTGCCGCCATGCTCTTCCAAGGCTTTCTTGGTGGAGTGAGCCAAAGCATCGGCAGTATTACGAGCCGTTACCAACTCAAGCACTTTCTTATCTTCAGCCGCATTCGCCTCGGCATCTTTGACCATGCGCACAATCTCTTCTTCGGTTAAACCAGAGTTTGCCTTGATAGTGATCTTATTCTCTTTACCAGTGGTCTTGTCTTTTGCAGTGACATGCAAAATACCATTGGCATCGATATCAAAGGTCACCTCAATTTGTGGCATGCCACGCTGTGCAGGTGCAATACCCTCAAGATTAAATTCACCGAGCAATTTATTAGCTACAGCCATCTCGCGCTCACCTTGGAAACACTTGATAGTTACCGCAGGCTGGTTATCTTCTGCAGTCGAATAAACCTGGGAATGCTTGGTTGGAATCGTCGTATTCTTCGGAATCATCTTAGTCATTACGCCACCAAGAGTTTCGATACCCAATGACAATGGGGTAACGTCTAAGAGTAATACGTCTTTACGGTCACCAGACAATACTGATCCTTGAATCGCAGCACCAACAGCAACTGCTTCATCAGGGTTGACGTCTTTGCGTGGCTCCTTGCCAAAGATTTCTTTTACTTTGTCCTGAACCGCAGGCATGCGGGTTTGACCGCCAACCAAAATGACATCATCAATATCGGAAGTGCTCACACCAGCATCTTTAATCGCTGTCAAGCAAGGACCGGCCGTACGGTTGATTAACTCCTCTACCAAAGATTCTAATTTGGCGCGGGTGAGTTTCAAATTCAAATGCTTAGGGCCACTAGCGTCAGCCGTCACATAAGGTAAGTTGATTTCTGTTTGTTGTGCGGATGACAATTCGATCTTGGCTTTTTCAGCAGCATCTTTTAAGCGCTGTAATGCCAATACGTCTTTGCTCAAATCTACACCTTGTTCCTTTTTGAACTCAGCAATGATCCAGTCAATGATGCGTTGGTCGAAGTCTTCACCACCCAAGAAAGTATCGCCGTTGGTAGAGAGCACTTCAAATTGCTTCTCACCGTCAACGTTAGCAATTTCAATGATGGATACATCAAAGGTGCCACCACCTAAGTCATAGACAGCAATCTTGCGATCCACTTTGTCTTGTTTGTCTAAGCCAAATGCCAATGCTGCAGCAGTAGGCTCATTAATGATGCGCTTGACATCTAAACCAGCAATACGACCGGCATCTTTAGTTGCTTGACGTTGGCTATCGTTAAAGTAAGCAGGCACAGTAATCACTGCTTCTGTTACCTCTTCGCCAAGATAGTCTTCAGCAGTCTTTTTCATCTTGCGCAAAATTTCAGCGGACACTTGTTGTGGCGCCATTTTCTTATCGCGTGCTTCAACCCAAGCATCACCGTTCTCTGCTTGGATGATTGAATAAGGCATGAGGCCGATGTCTTTTTGCACTTCAGCATCAGTGAACTTACGACCCATTAAACGCTTGACAGCGTAAATAGTGTTCTTTGGGTTGGTGACTGACTGACGCTTAGCGGGTGCGCCAACTAATACTTCGCCATCTTCAAGATAGGCGATGATGGATGGAGTTGTACGCCCACCTTCTGCATTCTCGACAACTTTAGGTGCATTGTTTTCAACGACTGAAACGCACGAGTTAGTGGTTCCTAAGTCGATTCCGATAATCTTTCCCATAATTGCTCCAAAAAATTAAGTTACTTTGTTGTGCTTCTAATGTAAATATTCCAATACCCAGTAAATGGGGCCTAAAAAGGCAAATTCAAGGGCTGGAATAGCAAAAAAGGCAGAAATCTGCCTTTTTGATGCTTTTATGAGGGTTTAAGCCCTAATTTTTAGTTTATTTGGGGGCGCTTACTGTGACTAAAGCAGGCCTGAGTACCCGGTCAGCCACGGTATAACCCCGTTGCAATACAGAAACCACGGTATTGGCCTCTTGCTCAGATGGAACAGAAGCAATTGCCTGATGATGGTGTGGATCAAACTTATCCCCTACCGCAGGATTAATTTCAGTCATGCGGCCTTTATCAAAAGCAGACAGGAGCTGCTTTAGCGTAATTTCTAGACCCTCTTTAAAAGCCTTAGCATCGCCAGTCTCTGTACTCAAAGCTGCGTACAGACTATCAGTCACCGGCACTAAATGTTCAGCAAAACTCTCAATTGCAAACTTATGTGCCTTAGCAATATCCTCAACGGCACGGCGACGAATATTTTCACCTTCAGCTTTGGCGCGCAAGAAGCTATCTTCCAGCTCACCAATTTTTTGATTAAGTTCTGCAATCTCTTGCTCTGGCGTCTTAACAGCGGCTTCTTCAGGTACTGCTTCAGCCGGAGTCTGTGCCGAGGAGTTTTCTTGCTCTGGATTTGGAGGTTGATTTTCTGGTGTCATGGACGCTGATTCACTTTTCTGTATTTTGTTCTACCTAATGTTGCTTTATCTAAAGCTAGTGCTTTTTAATATTGGGACATTCTATTCAATTTCAAGTCTTTGCTTTGTCAGCCAAGTCCGCTCTTTTTGCACGCTGAGTCAAAACATCCGCGGATTCGACTCCCAAGGTCCAGCCTAACAAGTGCTGATAAGCTATGTCACGCAGGGCATCGATCCATTTTGGATTACTGTTTAAGCAAGGAATATAGCGATAGTCCTTGCCGCCGTGATCTAAGAATATTTCTTTTGCTTCCATCCCAATTTCTTCCAAAGTCTCCAAACAGTCTGCCGGAAATCCTGGGCAAAAAACATCGACTCGAGAGCAACCTTCTTTTGCTAGCTTCTCAATAGTTGGTGCGGTATACGGCTTCAACCATTCAGCTTTACCAAATCGAGACTGAAAAGTAACAATGTACTGCCCTGGCTCTAAACCTAAAGCCTCTCCGAGTAAGCGCCCTGTTTTCAAGCACTCACAGTGATAAGGATCACCCTGCATCAAATTGCGCTTAGGTAAGCCATGAAAAGACATGACGAAGCGATCACCTCTTGCAAAATCCGGATTACCATCCCTGTCCCAGGCACTTAGTACCTGATCACGAAGCGCTGCAATATACGCTGGGTTGTCGTGATAGTGTTTGACTAAGCGGAGCTCGGGTTGATTTCTCCAAGTACCTAGTACTCGAAAAACTTCATCAAAGCTCGATGCAGTAGTGGTCGCCGAGTATTGGGGATATAAAGGTAACAGGAGCAATCGCTCCATCCCTTGCTCCTTCAAGCTCTCCAAGACTTCCTGGGTAGAAGGTTTGCCATAGCGCATCGCCAGATCAACTAAAACAATGTGCCCCTCATTCGCAAATTTATCAGCCAGCTCTTTTGCTTGTAACCGAGAGTAATGCATCAGGGGCGAACCCAGTTGTGGCATCCAAATGGATGCATATTTTTTTGCTGAAGTATTGCTACGAATCGGCAAAATAATGACATTCAAAATAAATCGCCAGATAAAGCGCGGTATTTCTACGACGCGAGGATCAGAGAGAAATTCTTTTAAATACGCTCTCACCGCTTTTGAAGTTGGCGCAGATGGTGTACCTAAGTTCAACAGTAGGACTGCCGTCTTAGTAGCACGTAGGTGTGGGTTTTGATTCAAAATAATCTATCTCTAATGAATATCATTTTAGGAGCTCAGCGCACCTGATAATAGCTTGGAGGTGATATCCACAATAGGAATGACCCGGTCATAAGCCATACGGGTTGGGCCAATTACCCCCAAAGTACCGACGATCTGGCCGTCTACGCTATATGGCGCACTAATCACTGCCAAGTCTTCGTAGGGTAATAAGTCGCTTTCGCCACCAATAAAGATTTGAATGCCGTCGGCATGACTCGATACATCAAGCAATTGCATCAATACCGATTTTTGCTCCAGCATGTCAAACATCTTGCGTAGCTTATCCAGGTTAGAGCTCAAATCACCAACATTCAATAAGCGCCGCTCACCAGATAGCACCATGTCGCCTTGACTCATATCGTATTCAGCAACACCACTTTGTAGGGCCAAAGTCATTAAGCCAGAAATATCTGCTCTTAAATTATCCAAGTCGGCTTTAAGATGCAGGCGCACTTGATCAAAACTTTTTCCAGCAAACTGTGCATTGATGTAATTGCCAGCCTCAATTAATTGACTGGGAGTGTAATCCTGAGTCGTTGGCAAAATTCGATTTTGCACATCTCCCTCTGGGGTCACCATAATCAATAAGATCTTGCCTTCGCCTAAGCGTAAAAACTCAATATGCTTAAAAACTTGGGCTCGCTTTGGAGTCATTACAACCCCAGCAAAATGACTTAAGTTCGACAAGATTTGAGCGGCAGAACTCAAAACCCGTTGAGGAGAGTCTGGCAAGAGCCCTCTTTCCAGTTCACGGGTAGCAATTTCCTCAAGGGGGCGAACCGTGACCATGGTGTCTACAAATAAGCGATAGCCTCTTGGAGTCGGAATTCGGCCTGCGGAAGTATGGGGGCTGGTGACTAGGCCCATATCTTCTAGATCTGCCATCACATTGCGAATAGTGGCCGCCGAAAGGTCTAAACCCGAGAATCTAGATAGCGTACGAGAGCCAATAGGCTGGCCCTCCTCGATATAACGCTCGATGAGGGTTTTTAGTAAAGCGCGGGAACGTTCATCCATGGTGGAAGGGATTTTATGCCTATGGTTTAATCGTTATATGTTAAGCCCATCCCCCAATTCCTCCAAGAAGGCATTTAGCCGGGTGGCGCTCGTCGGCAAATTTCAGGCTGACGGCATTGAAGAGCGCCTCAAAGACCTCGCCAAACTAGTCTTAGGCCTGGGTTGTGAGGTTTTTATTGAGTCTGCTACTGCCGCTCATCTTGGTATGAACGGCTACCCTATTAAATCCCCCCAAGACTTTGCGGGAGCTATTGACCTGGTGGTTGTCTTGGGTGGCGATGGAACCATGCTGGGCATTGGACGTCAATTAGCAGGCAGCAATGTCCCGCTCGTAGGAATCAATATGGGTCGTCTTGGCTACATGACGGATATTCCCATTCAGTCGGTAAAAGATACTTTACCCAAAATTATCGCTGGCGAATATGAAGCCGACACCCGGACATTACTTGATGCGGTCGTCATTCGTAACGGCAAAACAATTAATCGCGCGTTAGCACTGAATGATGTTGTCGTGAATCGCTCTGGTATTTCTGGAATGGTAGAACTAGCTGTGCACGTCAACGGTTCTTTCATGTACAACCAACGTTCTGACGGCTTGATTATTTCCACGCCGACTGGCTCAACCGCATACGCATTATCTGCCGGTGGCCCTATTTTGCATCCCCACGTTGCAGGTATTTTGCTAGTACCAATTGCCCCCCACTCGCTTTCTAATCGGCCGATTGTCTTGCCGCAAGACAGTATCACAGTGATTGAGGTAATCAATGGACTTGGGGTGATCGTCAATTTTGATATGCAATCGCAAACTAACTTACAGGGCGGCGACAAGATTGAAGTACGTCAATCCGATAAAACAATCGCCCTTTTACACCCTAGCAATCACAGCGACTACAAAACTTTGCGTGAGAAATTGCATTGGAATGAATACCCATCGACATTCTGATGTCGAGTTATTTGCTACGCTAATACATGCTTCAAACTATCTCACTTCGTGATTTCGTCATTGTCGATCAGCTTGAGCTGGACTTTTCTGCTGGCTTTACTGTCCTGACCGGTGAAACTGGTGCTGGCAAATCCATTCTTCTAGATGCTCTTAGTCTAGTTTTAGGGGAGCGTGCTGATAGCAGCCAAATTCGAGAGGGTAGCAGCCGAGCAGAAATCTCCGCTCTCTTTCGAATTGATCCAGAACTGGTTCAATCTTTTGGCAAATGGCTGGATGATCAGGGCTTTCCCATTGAGGATAATGGCCAAAGTCTCTTACTCAAAAGAACTGTAGAAAGCGGCGGTAGAAGTCGTGCTTTTATTAATGGCAGCGTTGCTACTTTGGCGCAACTGCGTGAGGCAGGTGATCAACTGGTTGATATTCATGGACAACATGCGCACCAACTATTACTGAAGGGCGGTGCCCAACGTGAACTGCTAGATCGTCATGCTGGCTTATTGCCCCTTGCTACTGAGGTAGCACAAGCCTTTAAAACTCTGAACGATTCACGTCGTCGCTTAGAGCAAGCAGAAAATGCAGGGCAGGATATTGAGCGTGAGCGTGAGCGCTTAGAGTGGCAACTTGAGGAGCTTAATGAGTTATCACCTCAAGAAAATGAATGGGTAAGCATTCAAGTTGAGCATGCGCGGCTTGCCAATGGCGCTAAAATTATTGGTGGCTGCCAAGAGGCTATTGAAGTCTTAAGTGATGCCGATAACTCGATTGAATCGAGCCTCACCAAGGTGTGCAGCACTATCGGCGCATTGGCAGAGCACGATCCATCTCTTAGCGATATTAGTGAAGCCCTTGAATCTGCACAAATTCAATTAGATGAAGCAATTCATAGCCTCAATCGATATTTGCAAAAAGTAGATCTTGACCCAGCACGACTAGCCCAAGTTGAAGAGCGTATGCAAGCACTACATAGCGCGGCTCGAAAATATCGCACTGAGGCAGATGCACTACCAGCACTTCTTCTCGAAACTGCTGAGCGCTTAGATGCCCTAGCAGCATCACAAAATATTGAGGCCTTACGCGAAAAAGTGAAGCAAGAAGAAGCTGCTTATCTCAAGCTTGCAAAACAGCTATCGCAAAAACGGGGTGGCGCTGCATCCGAACTGGGGAAATTAGTAACTGATGCAATGCAGGATCTCTCAATGGTAGGCGGCAAAATAGAAATTGCCCTGACACCGCTTAGTGAGGGCGGCTCGCATGGCTTAGAGCAAGTTGAATTTTTGGTTGCAGGGCACGCTGGTAGCACCCCGCGCTCCTTAGCTAAAGTTGCCTCTGGTGGCGAGCTTGCTCGTATCAGCCTAGCAATTAGCGTGATTACCAGCAAAGCTTCATTCACCCCTACTTTAATATTTGACGAAGTCGATGCAGGCATTGGTGGCGCTGTTGCAGAAACGGTTGGCAAGCTATTACACCAATTAGGACAATCTCATCAAATCTTGTGTGTGACGCATTTACCTCAAGTTGCAGCACAGGGAAATCACCACCTTAAAGTCAGCAAATCACAGAGTGGCGATAAAACTATTTCACAAGTCCAGCCTTTAGCTAGAGCGGAACGCGTTGAAGAAGTAGCGCGTATGTTGGGTGGTGCAACAATCACTGATACCACCCGTCGCCATGCGCGCGAGTTGCTTGAGCAAAGCTAAAACTTACTCATTATCAGAAGGCGCTTGAAAGATTTCTAGCCAGAGTGCCACAACAGCAGCTCTAGCAGCACTTAATTCAGGCTCATTTGCAAGATTAATGCGTGTTTTCTCGGCCCCATCCAAACGTAAGCGATGTTGACGCGATCTCAAGAGACGATAGGCATCGCCAACGGAGCTAGCAATTTTTTGGTCGATCAAACTCGCTTCTCCAGCAATGCGAAGCAAGGCAATATTGCCCAGATTACCAACTAGTTGTGGGTATTGATGCGAGTAAGCTAAGACTAAGAACTGCACAATAAATTCAATATCCACCATACCGCCAGAGTCATGTTTTAAATCAAACTCGACACTGGCATTAGGATGGCCAGCATGAACTTTGCGGCGCATCTCCAAAATTTCAGTACGAAGCTGAGCAATCTTGCGTTGCTGGCTTAATACTTCCGAACGCACAAGGTCAAACTCTGCACCAACGGCTGGATTACCAGCAGAAAAACGCGCCCTAGTTAAAGCTTGATGCTCCCAGACCCAGGCAGTGTTATCTCCCTCACGCATTTGATACTTTTTAAAAGCCTCAGCATTGGTCACTAAAAACCCAGCTGTTCCATTAGGGCGAAGCCGGGTATCAATTTCAAACAAACTACCAGTAGATGTAAATGACGTTAACCAGTTAATCATGCGTTTAGCTAAAAGCGCATAAATTTCTTGGGCGGCATAGTCAGACTCTTCTGATTGATACAAAAATACCAAATCCAGATCAGAAGCGTACCCAAGCTCTTTACCCCCCAACTTCCCATAAGAAATCATTGCAAATGGTGCAAGCAAATCTTTGGGTAAGCCAAACTTCTGAGCTACACCTGGCCATACACGTTCAAAAGTAGTCTGCAATATCAGATCTGCCAGAGCAGATAAATGGTCGCTCACCTTTTCAACAGCGAGAGGCTTATCAACACCAATCCCAAGATCCGCCAAAAGCGTAATAAATGTCTCGTTGTGGTGGGTCACACGCAAAATATCCATGGCCTGCTCTGAATCATCACCATCGGTCATGACATCATCTAGACGCATATTCAAATTGGCTCTTACTTCTCGCCAATATTCTTCGGGTTGCTCGATTAAAGCCTTCTCAGTCCCTGAATGGAGCAAGTGATCCAATAAATGTGGGTGTCGTGTAAGGTACTGTGCGCCCCATTGAGAAGCTTTTAGCAAATCCAGCACATTCAAAAGCGCTCTTGGATATTCGGCCAAAATCGACAGGTAAGCACTACGTCTTGCAATTGCTTCGAGCAAATCAAAAAAACGGAGTAAGGTTTGATCGGCATGCGCTTGATCGCTACCAGCAAGCTGCAAACTTTCTGCAGCTTTACGCATCAAATTATCAAAGATGAGTCGACTTTTCTCGGGTAATTGTCTTTGCTTTGGGCCATCAACCCATCCACTCCAACGCACAAGAGTTTGCGGGAAATATTGCTCATCTGGCTCCCAACTTAAATCGAGAGGGGCGAGCTCTAACCGGGAGGCGTCGTCTAACAAGAAAGCTTTCTCAAAAAGACGAGCAACATTATTTTGGTGAAGATCCAACTTGGCCATAAAAGATTTGCTGTCATGGTCGAGATCTCTCCCCGCCATTGACATCGCCAAGCGCGAGCGAACTAACTCATCATCTGGCAGGTAGTGGGTTTGTTGGTCATCCCAAACTTGGATACGATGCTCTAGGCGTCTTAAAAAGACATAGGCTGCTTTTAAGGCCTCTACTTCTTCTGCAGGTAAGATGCCTTGCTGACTAATCAGACTGAGAACCTCTAAAGTAGGGCAGACCCTAAAGCGAGGGTCAGTACCGCCACGCATTAACTGAAACATTTGCGCCAGAAATTCAATCTCTCGAATACCGCCGCGGCCTAACTTAATGTCGCGTGAACGTCCCTGATGCCCAGCTGATCTTTTATCAGCCTCATGTTGAATCTGCGCATGCAAATCTCGGATAGAGGCAATCACGCCATAATCCAAATGCCGTCGATATACAAACGGACGAATCAGCTGCTCCAACTCCTTTGCGCAGTAAACATACTCTAGAGATCCTGGCGCTGGCGCGATCAAGCGGCCTTTAATCCAGGCATAGCGCTCCCACTCTCTGCCTTGCACTAAAAGATATTCTTCAAGCATGTCTAAGCTACATACTAGTGGTCCAGAATCCCCATTAGGACGTAAACGCATATCTACCCGAAAAACAAAACCATTTTCATCGTGCTCAGATAAAAGCTTGATTAAACGTTTGCCCATGCGAGAAAACCATTCGTGGTTTGAAAGACTTTTGGGTCCGCCCTCGGTCTCACCTTCATGCTCATATAAGAAAATCAAATCGATATCAGATGAGAGGTTCAATTCAAGACCGCCCAATTTACCCATCCCTACAACCATTAGCGGCATCTCGGCATTATTTGGCTTGCTCCACGGAAGTCCAAACCGACTTTTTAAATCTTCATGGATAAAGGCAATAGAGTCTGTCACGGCCAACTGCGCGAAATGACTCAAGGCATGAGTGACTTCATCTAAGCTCGCCATTCCATTTAGATCCCGAAAGGCTATCCAAATCATTAAGCGCTGTCTGGCCAGCCGTAAATTAGCCATAAATTGCGCTTCATCTAGCACTGCCCCCTGCTGAGTAAGCCCACAGGGTTTCAATAAATCTTGGATACCCTGAAGATCAACCTTTTGCTGTCTGCAAGTCTTTAGCCAGTCAAGCCATTCGGGGTGAGCATTCAGCCAACGCTGCGCATACGTGGAATGCCGCTCTAGAAACGCAATTTGCCGAGAAAAATCATCCATTCCACCATCTTAATCCGTACCCTGAACTTCATGGCAGAAGCTTGGCGACTGGCCAAAGGCTGACGGATAATAGAGGGCATGCTGCAAAATATCATCCCGCCTCGCCTCAAGAGTTTGCTTGCTAAACGTCCTCAAGATTCTGGCGGACCTTGGCGCAAACGCATCCTCATTCTTTGCGGCTTTGTTTTGGCACTATTTGTGATTGGTCACTTTGGCATTCGCTTCATTATTTGGCCCCAAATCGAGAAATCTAAAGCCTCAGTAGAAAGACTGATTAGTGCCCGCCTTGGGGTAGATGTCGTCATGGACGATTTAAGAGTCTCTTGGACTGGCATCAGACCCGATTTTGAAATCGATGGTCTACGCTTCAACAGCCCTGACAAATCACAAGCACTACTGCAGATTAAAAAAATTCGGGGCGAACTCAGTTGGAATTCTTTCTATCACTTAGCACCCTATTTTCACGAGCTCTCCTTTGAAAACGCTGAAATTTATTCCCAGCGCGATAACAAAGGCATCATCAGCATCGCTGGAATGCCGATTCATGGAAAGTCAAATGGTCATGAATTTGAGAATTGGCTCATGTCTCAAGATAAGATTGCTGTTAGTAATCTCAAGTTATTTTGGGTAGATAAGCTAGATAAAAAACTAAGCACCTCTATTCAGATTCAAAATCTGGAGTTAAGTAACGGAATTCGTAGCCACCAGGCGATGTTATCAGCAACAACGCCATGGACCAATGGCTCCTTAGGAATCAAGGCTGACTTTGTCCACCACCTTGGTGGACAAGCTGGTAATTGGCGCAACTGGATTGGGAGCGTCTCTTGGGATGTAGCCGATCTCAAGCTCGATCAAATTACAAAAGAGTTTTCTCTTCCACTAAACAACCTCGAAGGAAAGCTCAGCTCTAAAGGAAAATTAAAAATTGATAACGGTCAGCCTGATGGCGGGGAAGTATATATAGCCGCAGATAATCTCATCGTACAGCTAGAAAAAAATGAAGATGCTATTGCTTTAGGTAGAGTAGAGACCAATCTCGTCCAAGAAAATGATAGCGGTTTGATTTCCGTTACCACTAAGACATTTGCTTGGCGAGACATGGAGAGCTCAAAAACTGCGCCATTAGAAAATTTAAGCCCAATGACTTTTAGCTGGAGACCGCCTGAGGCAGATGGCGAGATTAAAGAGTTTGGATTTTCTTCTCCCAAAATTCTGGTCGAAGATGTTGCCCTATTCGCGTTAAATTTACCCTTATCTAAAAAAGTACACCAATGGATTAAAGCTTCTCAAGCAGATGGTGAGTTACAAGATCTTGATATCCGCTGGTCTGAGAGTAAATCTCCTTTATCGGCCCTAAATATTCCTGGCGCTTGGTTTAAATCCAACAAGCTAGATTTCTCCGTTAGCGCTAAGCTGGTAAACCTGAGCTTTGTTGGCATTAATAAATCTATGCCATCCGCCTCAAATCTCTCCGGATCTATTGCTAGCGATCAAAATCAGGGAAGCTTCTCGATTAACTCTGAGGATTTAGAGTTAGAAGTTAATAATTTATTAGCCGACCCTAAAATTAAATTAGATCGGGCAATTGGGCAGGTGACCTGGTCGAAGAAAAAGGGTAATTGGGTCATTAATGCAAACCAGCTTGCTTTAAGCAACCCAGAAATAGATACAACCCTAAATCTTAATTACGTCATCGGTGACCCTAAAAAACCGGATCAGATGACCTTAGATATGGATTTTTCAAGGGCCAACTTAGCCACCGCATACCGCTACTTACCTATTGGAATTGGAAAGGATGTACAGCTGTACCTGAGTAAAGCATTTTCAGCAGGCACAATACAAAAGGGCAGCCTTCATATCAAGGGCGACCCTAATGGCGTCCCCTTCTCCAATAGCGCCCAGGGAGAGTTCACTTTAAACCTACCAATCATAGGAGCTACCTTCAGCCCCGTTCCATTATTGCCAAGCAGTCAAGGAGTATGGTCTGCGTTTAGTAAAGCTAACGGCATACTTGCAATGCAAAACTCCCAGCTTATGGTTGACGTTTCTCGGGCTAATTACAAAGATGTTGTACTCAATCAATTTCATGCGGAAATTCCAAATATCAGTGCAAAAAAATTGATTTTGTCGGTAAGCGGCAGTGCGCAGGGCAATGCGCCGCAAATGCTGGAATATTTATTTGCCTCTCCATTTGCCAAAAAACAAAGTAGGTTAGAAAAGAATTTACGAGTAAGCGGACCGATTGATCTTGATCTAGGATTAAAGGTGCCCCTATCTAACAATGACGACGTCAATGTTGATATCAAGGTAGCATTAACTGGGAATAAAGCGCAGTGGTCTAACTTACCTCCACTTGAAAATCTGAATGGCAAAATTCGGATCACCGAAATCAATCCCGAATTTGAGGACGTCTCCGCCAACTTCTTGGGTGGCTCCTTAAAAATAAGCAGCACTCCATCAGTACCAGGAAAACAAAACTTTAATATTGCGGGCGATCTGACTGCAAGCTTTATTAAGGACTACCTGGTCAAGACGATGAAGACCGAGTCCACCTCGATTCTTCAGGCAATGAGTGGCTCTACAAAATACGAAGGTACCTTGAGCTTTAATAAAACGGGTAGCGAGACCAATCTCAAATTTGATTTGCGTGACTGGGCAAGCGCTGCACCAGAGCCCGCAAAGAAGTTGATAGGCATGCCCATGACGGGTCAAATTACCCTTAAAACCATATCTAACAATCAATCTGGGGCAAATCGCCTTAGCTGGAATGGCAAGCTTGGCGACATCTACACAGTTCAAGGAGATTTAAATAGTGAGGGTGAATTCCGCTATGCCTTAGGGATAGGTGCGCCAGCCAACCTGTCTCAAGCTGGGTTCCAACTCAATCTAGCGAGTAATGAACTTAATTTAGATGATTGGTTGGATTTTTTCAAAAAGCAAAAACAGAAAAATGATGCTGTACAAGTAGATGAGGATAGCGAAAATAATATTTATGTGACTGCAACTGTTAAGCAACTCACATTATTTGACCGTACCTGGCAAGATATGAACCTATCTATAAGCAATAAAAATATCGACTGGCGGATGCGCATCAACTCACCCCTCATTGCCGGACAAATTCAGTACCAAGCACCCAACACAACACATGCTAGTGGCTTGATCAGCGGTCATTTAAATCGCCTCAAAGTTCCAGACGAAGCCCCCATTTCTAACGTTGCTAAGAACCCTCCCACCGAAACTACCAAATCCGTAGAAAAAAATAGTGTTGGCAAAAGTAAACTCTCACCTAATGCCATTCCTAGTTTTGACTTAACTATCGATGATTTCAATTGGTCCAAAGCTTATCTTGGCCAAACCAAGTTCAAAACGAAGACCAGCAATAATTTACTCACTATTGAATCTATTCAGTTCAATAATCCGCAAGGCAGCTCAATTACCTCTGGTCAATGGATTGGCGCTACCGCAAATCAGCAAGAGCATAGCAATATCAACATCGACTTGGACGTCAAAGATGCCGGTCTCATCATTGCTAACTGGAGCTCACAAAAATCAGTTGAAGGTGGTCAAGGCAAAATAACAGCGAATGCGGAGTGGGATGGCTCTCCCTTCAGCCCAAAATATGAAACCCTGACTGGTAAGGTTAATTTAACTCTTGAAAAGGGCCGCTTGCTAGAAGTGAATACTAGCGACGCTCAAATTTTAGATGTACTGAGTCTTCAAAGTCTATTCAGGTTTGCCACATTTGATCTTCAAGGCAGCCTTGGCAATATTGTTAGCAAGGGTACGCCTTTCAATACCATTAATGCCAGCTTTGACATTAATAATGGCCTTGCCCAAACTAAGCAATTCACTATGGGATTAGACCAGGCTAGAGTCGCTATGACAGGACAAATCAATGTCCCAAAACAAACTCAAGACCTACGTGTCACCATCTTCCCAACTATTGACGCTACTGCTGGTTCCTTGGCTGCATTTGCAATTAACCCGATTGTTGGATTAGGCGCATTAGTTGGGCAGTACCTTATTACTAATCAAATTAATCGAAATCTACAATCCGACTATTTGGTACAAGGCTCCTGGGATAAGCCAGAGGTTATCCCGCTGGATCAAAAGGGTCAGCCGATTGATGCTAAAAATTTAAATACGATACGAAGTAAAGATTTACTAAAAGAACAAACTAAACCTGGTACTAACGGTGCACCAACACCAAAACCTCAAACGCAGACCTTATGAGCACATCAGCAAACTCCACAGAATTGAAGATCGCTGCGATTCAAATGGTGTCTAGTGCATCACTACAAGAGAACCTAACAACGGCTAAGAGGCTTATCCAAGCGGCAGCTCAGGATGGCGCGCAGCTTGCTGTTTTACCAGAGTACTTTTGCATCATGGGGCTTAAAGACACAGATAAAGTTCGTGCCAAAGAAAAATTAGGTAGCGGTCCGATTCAAGAAGAACTTGCAGCGATTGCTAAAGACAGTGATATTTATTTAATTGCGGGAACTATCCCTCTTGAAGCAAAAGATCCCAATAAAGTATTGAATACAACTCTAGTCTTTAATCCAGATGGGCAGAGAGTTGGGCGTTACGACAAGATTCATTTGTTTGGCTTTCAAACGAACACAGAGCGTTACCAAGAATCTGAAACCATTGAGGCTGGTGACGAGCCTAGTATTGTCAAGATCAGTATGCATGGCACTGAATGGACCTTTGGCCTGAGCATTTGCTATGACTTACGTTTTCCAGAACTCTATCGCGCCCTAGGGCAAGTAGATTGTCATATCATTCCTGCTGCGTTCACTTACACAACTGGTAAAGATCACTGGGAAATTCTGTTGCGGGCTCGCGCTATTGAAAACCAGTGTTACGTCTTAGCTTCAGCGCAAGGCGGCATACACCAAAACCAAAGACGCACTTGGGGCAACACCATGCTGATAGACCCATGGGGAGACATCCTAGCCACTCTTCCTGAGGGTGAGGGGTTTATTTCCGGGGTATTAAGCAAAGATAAATTAAACGAGGTACGCTCTAAGCTTCCTGCGCTGGCACACCGTAAGCTTTAAAGAGAGATCTGCACAATCAAATGAATGCACCTGAAGCACTATTTCCAGTCAACTGGACCAAAGCCAAAACGCAGGCAGACCTTCTTAAACTAGCTAAGTCTATTCTGCTTGAACCAACTGGACTCTCAGAGCAAGATCTTCATAAGACATTTGGCAGCATGTTTACTCATCGTCTAGATGATGCTGATCTGTACTTTCAACATACTCGTAGTGAAAGTTGGAGCCTTGAAGAAGGAATTGTGAAGTCTGGCAGTTTCAATATTGATCAAGGCGTAGGGGTGCGAGCTATTTATGGCGATAAAACTGCCTTTGCCTACTCAGACGAAATTAATCTAGAGGCACTAAGTAAAGCTGCCAAAGCGACTCGCGTTATTGGCCCACAAGGTGGCAAGCAGGCGGTTGCTAGCAAACTATTTAATCCAATATCTAATAAGCTGTACTCCGATATCAATCCTTTGGACTCATTAAGTCCCAAAGAAAAAATTGCCCTCTTAGAAAGTATTGAGCGTCGTGCAAAAGCACGTGATCCCCGCATCATCCAGGTAATGGCGAGTCTTGCTGGTGAGTTTGATGTTGTTCTAGTTATCCGTGCAGATGGCTTACTAGCTGCAGATATAAGGCCACTAGTCCGGGTTTCAGTCCATGTCATTGCAGAGCAAAATGGTCGTCGTGAATCTGGATCTTCGGGCGGCGGCGCAAGACATGACTATCATTATTTTGATACTGCTCTGATCAATCAATATGCTGACGAAGCAGTTGATGGCGCTTTAGTCAATCTAGAATCGCGTCCTGCGCCTGCAGGCCCTATGACGGTTGTGATGGGGCCAGGCTGGCCTGGCGTTCTCTTGCATGAGGCTGTGGGTCATGGTTTGGAAGGTGATTTCAATCGTAAAGGCTCTTCCGCTTTTGCTGGTCGTATTGGGCAACGTGTAGCTGCTAAGGGCGTCACTGTTGTCGATGACGGCACTCTCTCTGGTCGCAGAGGATCCCTCAATATTGACGACGAAGGCACTCCTACTCAATGCACCACTTTGATTGAAGATGGAATTTTGAAGGGTTATATTCAGGACAGCTTGAATGCACGACTCATGAAAATGCCTCTAACAGGTAATGGTCGCCGCGAAAGTTTTGCATCACTACCAATGCCCCGCATGACGAATACTTATATGCTCGCGGGCAAGGATGATCCCCAAGAAATTGTGGCTAGTATCAAACGCGGTCTATATGCAGTGAATTTTGGTGGTGGTCAAGTCGACATTACTAGCGGCAAATTTGTGTTCTCAGCATCGGAGGCCTACTGGGTTGAAAACGGCAAAATTCAATACCCAGTCAAAGGTGCCACTATTATTGGCAGCGGCCCAGAGTCCCTAAAACAGGTCTCCATGATTGGCAACGACCTTAAATTAGACGGCGGGATTGGGGTTTGCGGCAAGGAAGGACAAAGCGTTCCGGTTGGGGTTGGGCAGCCCACTTTGCGTATCGACAGCCTCACTGTTGGTGGGACTGCCTGATATTACTGAATTACGGCTTAAAATAACCTTATGAGCCAACAAAATACTAATCCCGCTAATTGGTACTCTGCCGTTGATAAGACGTCAGATACTGACGATCAACGCATTGACAAGATTACTGTCCTGGCTCCGCCAGAGCATTTAATTCGCTTCTTTCCGATCTCCGGAACGCCAACTGAAGCATTGATCAGCAAAACCCGCAAGAAGATTCGCGACATTATTCATGGAAAAGATGATCGCTTACTTGTCATCATTGGGCCATGCTCGATTCATGATCCACGCGCTGCACTGGAATACTGTCAACGTCTTTTAGTTGAGCGTAAGCGCTTTGCTGGCGAATTAGAAATTGTGATGCGTGTTTATTTTGAAAAGCCTCGCACCACTGTCGGTTGGAAAGGTCTGATTAACGACCCCTATCTAGATGAGAGCTATCGTATTGAAGAGGGCTTGCGTCTTGCACGTCAAGTCCTGATGGAAATTAATCGTCTTGGCATGCCAGCGGGTAGCGAGTTCCTTGATGTCATCTCTCCACAATATATTGCTGACCTGATCTCTTGGGGCGCAATTGGTGCTCGCACAACTGAAAGTCAAGTTCATCGCGAACTCGCTTCCGGTTTGTCTGCACCTATTGGATTTAAGAATGGCACCGATGGCAACATCAAAATTGCGACTGATGCTATTCAGGCGGCGGGTCGTCCACACCACTTCTTATCTGTTCATAAGAACGGTCAAGTATCGGTTGTGGAAACTAAAGGCAATAAAGACTGTCACGTCATTTTGCGCGGTGGCAAAGAGCCTAACTACGAAGCGTCACATGTACAAGCAGCATGCACTGAGCTAGCAGCAGCAAAGCTTCCAGCCAGTTTGATGGTTGACTTATCGCATGCTAATTCAAGTAAAAAACATGAGCGTCAAATCGTTGTAGCAGATGATATTGCTAAGCAAATTGAGTCTGGTTCACAGCAGATTTTTGGTGTAATGGTGGAGAGCCATCTCAACGATGGCGCACAGAAATTTACGCCTGGCAAAGATGATCCAAGTAAACTGGAATACGGTAAGAGTATTACTGACGCCTGCATTAATTGGGATGATTCAGTGAAAGTGCTGGAGCGTTTAGCTAGTGCGGTAAAGAAACGCAGAAGTAAGAACAAATAATCAACGAATTAAATACCGGTAGTAATTAACGCAATACCAAAAGAGGCTAATTTATTTAGTCTCTTTTTTTTCATGTTTCCAAAGTACATCGGCCCCACCAGCGGCACGGTTCAAAATACGTGAGAGCACAAATAGTAAATCGGATAAACGATTGACATACTGACGAGGAGAATCATACAAAGGCTCCGCCCAACCTAAGCGCACAATTGAACGCTCTGCTCTTCTGCAAACTGTGCGACATACGTGAGCCTGTGCGGCAGCGCGTGTACCACCAGGTAGAATAAATTCGGTTAAAGGAGGCAATTGTTGGTTGTACTTCTCCAGCCATACATCTAACCTAGCTACGTGGTCTGGCTTTAGGAGCTTGTAATTAGGAATGCAGAGCTCACCACCCAAATCAAATAAATCATGCTGTACCTGCAAGAAAAGCTCTATCACCTCAGGCGCAATAGCCTCTGGGATGTCCTCAGTCATCAAAACACCGATTTGGGAGTTCAGCTCATCTACATCGCCCATGGCGCAAATCCGCAAATGATCCTTCTCAACGCGACTTCCGTCACCCAAGCCAGTCATGCCTTCATCACCCGTTCTAGTGGCGATTTTTGATAGTCGATTTCCCATGAGCTTAATTATAAGTAAATGGCTAAAATGATTCCTATGAATATGGTGAGCCCACCCCCCGATCTAGCCGCTATCACTGCACTTCAGTCAAAACTGGTTTCGGCTTTGCGTCCAATCCTCCCTGAGCATGCCTTGCTGTGGGAGCCTGAGGATACGATTCCCTATGAATGCGATGGTTTGGCTGCATATAAGCGTATGCCGCTGGCAGTTGCCCTCCCAGAAACGGAAGAGCAGGTCACTCAAATTCTCAAAGTCTGCTTTGAGATGCAAATTCCTGTGGTTCCACGCGGATCTGGCACCGGCCTATCTGGAGGAGCAATGCCAATCTCCCAAGGTTTAGTGCTCTCCCTTGCAAAGCTCAAGAAAATTCTCAGTATTGACCCATTTACCCGAACAGCAGTGGTGCAACCTGGAGTCCGCAACCTAGCGATCTCCGAAGCAGTTTCTCATTTGGGTCTCTACTACGCTCCAGATCCCTCATCTCAAATTGCCTGCTCTATTGGCGGCAACGTGAATGAAAACTCGGGTGGTGTGCACTGTCTTAAATACGGCCTCACTCTGCACAATGTTCTGCGCGTGCGCGGGATCTTGATGAATGGCGAGATTGTTGAATTTGGTAGTCTCGCTCCAGATGCACCAGGCTTAGATTTATTGGCCATTGTGATGGGTAGCGAAGGCATGCTCGCAGTGGTCACCGAAGTTACCGTGAAGCTAGTTGCCAAACCAAGACTAGCACGCGTCATCATGGCGAGTTTTGATGATATTGAAAAAGGTGGAAATGCTGTTGCGGCCATCATCGCTGCTGGCATCATTCCTGCTGGTTTAGAGATGATGGATCAGGCGACTACAAGAGCTGTGGAAGAGTTTGTAAATGCAGGATATGACTTAGAGGCCGTAGCTATTTTGCTTTGCGAATCCGACGGGACTCCAGAAGAGGTTGCTGAAGAAATTGAACGCATGACAAAAGTATTAGAGCAATCTGGTGCGAGTGGCATTCAGATCTCTAAAGATGAAACGGAACGCTTGAAGTTTTGGAGTGGCCGTAAAAATGCCTTCCCAGCAGCAGGAAGAATCGCTGCTGATTACTACTGCATGGATGGCACCATTCCACGTAGACATATTGCCACCCTACTTAAGCGTATTCAGGTTATGGAAAAAAAATATGGCTTAGGTTGCTTGAATGTTTTCCATGCAGGCGATGGCAATATGCATCCTCTGATTATGTTTAATGGTGCCGACCAAGATGAGTGGCATCGCGCTGAAGAGTTTGGCACTGAGATTCTAGAAGCTTGTGTTGAGCTTGGCGGAACGATTACTGGCGAGCATGGTGTTGGCATTGAAAAAATTAATTCCATGTGTGTGCAGTTTGGCGAAGGTGAACTTGAATCCTTCTGGGGGGTGAAAAGTGCCTTTGATCCAGAGAAATTACTTAACCCAGATAAAGCCATCCCAACACTCAGTCGCTGTGCAGAGTATGGTCGTATGCGCATTAGCGGCGGTCAATTACCCCACCCAGAGTTAGAGCGCTTCTAATGAATGCTACCGATCCCATCATTGAGGAATTTCGCGAACAAGTTCTGCACGCAGCAAAAAACAAAACGCCGCTCTCTATTGAGGGCGGCGGCACAAAGTCTTGGTATGGCAACAGCAACACACTTGCTAAGCTAAATACTCGAACTTATTCCGGCATTCTGGAATATCAGCCAGAAGAATTGGTAATTACCGCTTGTGCTGGAACCCCGCTGAAAGAAATTGAAGTAGCTCTGAAAGACAAAAATCAAGTACTCGCATTCGAGCCGCCACACTTTGGTCAGTATGCTACTTTTGGCGGCGCCATTGCAGCTGGATTAGCTGGTCCAGGTCGTATTAGCGTGGGTAACTTCCGAGATTTTGTTTTAGGTGCGCGCGTTATGGATGGCAAGGGTCGAGATCTCTCTTTTGGCGGCCAAGTCATGAAGAACGTAGCCGGCTATGACGTATCTCGCTTAATGCCGGGCTCAATGGGTACCCTAGCACTCTTACTAGAAGCATCTGTGAAGGTATTACCAAAACCAGCAGCCACAGCAACATTGCGTTGCCAGATCTCTCAAGAAAAAGCCTTGAGGATCTTAAATGAATGGGCTGGCCAACCACTGCCACTATCGGCCAGTTGCTGGATTGGCAATGCAAGCGGAGATGGTCAGTTAACTATTCGTTTGGCAGGCGCGGCGGCGGCAATCAAAGCGGCGATCCCTTTCATGAGCTCACTAGTTAATGCAAGCGAAGTAGAGCCTCAATCTGCCGAAGTATTTTGGAGTGATTTACGCGAGCATCAGTTGTCATCACTTGAAAATATCGCTGCTGATCAAACTCTTTATCGCTTAGCCCTCCCGGCAGCATGTGGACCCCTCACCATCCCTGGCGCAAGTAGTGAAATAGTTTTGGAATGGCACGGTCAACAGCGCTGGATTAAAGCCGCCGGCGACGAGGCGACATTTACTCTAATCAAGCAACTTGCAACTAGCCATGGTGGACATGCAACTCGATTTAAGCAAGGGATGAATGTCAATCCCGCATTCCAACGCTTTACATTACTGAGTGAACAAGTCCACTCTAAGGCCCTTGAAGCAGTTCAAGAACGCCTCAGATCTGCATTTGATCCAGCCGGTGTATTCGCTACTAAACGTCTCCCGTAAGCCCCGCTATGCAAACTCAACTCGCCCCTCAATTTGCCAATACACCCGAAGGGATAGAAGCAGCTCGAATTTTGGGAAAATGTGTTCACTGTGGTTTTTGTACAGCTACTTGCCCAACCTATCAAATCTTAGGTGATGAACTTGATGGTCCGCGTGGTCGTATATACCTCATCAAGCAAATGGCTGAGGGTGTAGCGCCTACAGAAAAAACCCGTATGCACCTAGATCGGTGCCTGACTTGCCGCAATTGCGAAAGTACCTGTCCTAGCGGCGTGCAATACGGCAACTTAATCGATATTGGTCGCAAGTGGGCTGAAGACAGCACACCTGAACGCCCTCTTGGCGAGCGCTTAACACGCTGGGCCTTAAAAGAGGGTTTAACAAAGCCGGCACTATTTAATTCGGCGATGGCTTTGGGTCGCTTAGTACGACCGCTGATGCCAAGCGGTATCAAGCGCAAGATCCCACAAGTGAAGAATAAGGGCTTAGATAACTCAACAGACCCTTATGCAAGACCTACTACTTCACATGATCGCAAAATGCTGATTCTGGAAGGCTGTGTTCAGCCAGGTATGTTGCCAAATATCAATTCGGCAACTGCACGTGTTTTAGATGCATTAAAGATTCAGCTCATTAGTGCTCCAAACGCTACTTGCTGTGGTGCCTTGCGCTACCACCTAAATGATCAAGCAGGCGGCCTAGAGAACGCCAAGCAAAACATTGATGCATGGTGGCCTTTGGTTGAGAGTGGTGTTGAAGCAATCGTGATGACAGCCTCTGGCTGCGGCGTCATGGTTAAAGATTATGGCCATCTCTTTGCGAATGACCCTACTTACGCAGCTAAAGCTAAAAAGATCTCTCACTTAACTAAAGATATTTCGGAAATACTGCCTGATCTACAAAATGAATTAATCCAGTTGATTGGCACAGATCAAAAACCTGGTGTGGTGTATCACCCACCTTGCACATTGCAACACGGCCAACAAATTCGGGGCAAGGTTGAAGCTTTGCTATCAAGCATTGGTATCGGCGTTCGCTTGTGCGCAGATAGTCATCTGTGTTGTGGCTCTGCAGGCACTTATTCAGTAACCCAGCCCGAGCTCTCAGAGCAGTTGCGTAAGAATAAGTTAAATCATTTAAATGCAGCCTGCGAAGAATCTGGCGCAGAAATCATTGTCTCTGGAAATATTGGCTGCATTACGCATCTTCAACAAGAAGATACGCCAGTACTTCACTGGATTGAGATCGTGGACCAATTGATCAGTAAATCTTCTAAGGTCAAATGAGCTCTATTGTTGTTAACCTCATGCAGGTAAAACAGCGCATCGAGCTTGCAGCGCTAGCGGCAAAGCGCGAGCCCGAAGAGATTGAGCTCTTAGCAGTCAGTAAAACCTTTCCAACTTCCGCAATTGAAGAAGCCATGCACGCAGGACAAACTGCTTTTGGTGAAAACTACGTTCAAGAGGGTGTTGAGAAAATTACTCAATTGGCCAAATTACGTCCCTGGCTAGTATGGCACTTCATAGGCCCACTACAAAGCAATAAGACTAGGGAAGTTGCTGAACATTTCGATTGGGTACATAGCGTTGACCGACTCAAAATTGCAGAGCGTTTATCTGCACAGCGCGGTGAGTTTCCTAGCCTTGCAGAATTGCAACTATGCGTTCAAGTCAATGTGAGCGATGAAGAAAGTAAAGGTGGCGTGCCTCTTTCTGAGGCTGAGGCACTTTGTGATTCAATTGTTCAGTTGCCCAATATAGTTCTCAGGGGTTTAATGGCTATCCCGGCTCCAAGCACAGATTTGGGTGAGCAGCGTAAAGCATTTGCCCAGGTCCAAGACTGCTTTAAACGTATTCAAGCTGCCCGATCTACGAATACCAGGTATCAATTCTTTGATACCCTATCGATGGGTATGTCCGATGATCTTGAGGCTGCTATTGCCCAAGGCAGCACTATTGTTCGCGTTGGGACCGCCATTTTTGGGAAGCGCGATAAGATTAGCAAATGAGCACAAATCAAAATAGCCAAAAAAATAGCAACGTGCACATCACTTTTATTGGTGGTGGCAATATGGGCCGCGCCTTAATTAGTGGCTTACTAGCCAATGGATTTATCTCTAATCAAATTTCTGTAGTTGAAGCTAATGCAGCGACTGCAATAAAGTTGCATGAAGACTTTGGCGTTCAAGGTATTGGCGCCTTAGAACAGATTACTTTTGACTTCTCAAAAAATAATGTCCTTGTCATGGCAATTAAACCTCAGGACTTTAATGTGGTAGCTAAAGGCTTAGCCGCAAAGCTCAAGCATGCATCTGCACCTGGCCCATTGATTTTGAGTATTGCTGCTGGTATTCGCTTAAAAGATATGAGTCGCTGGCTAGATCATGCCCGCTGTGTGCGCGCTATGCCCAATACTCCAGCATTAATTGGCAAAGGTATTACTGGATTATTTGCTGATACAGCCGTAAATGAAGCTGATCGTGAACTAGCCCAGACCATCTGCAATGCGGTTGGCCAAAGCATTTGGGTATCAGAAGAGAGGCTCATGGATGCTGTTACGGCGGTTTCGGGCAGTGGTCCTGCTTATGTTTTTGCCTTTTTAGAAGCTATGCAATCGGCTGGTGAGAAATTAGGATTGGATGCGGCGAGTGCTCGCAAGCTGGCCTATGCAACTCTTGAGGGTGCAACGCAACTTGCTCATAACTCTGATGAACATGCTGGTGTACTGCGTGAGCGTGTCACCTCTAAAGGTGGCACTACAGCAGCAGCGCTTGAAGTCATGAAGCAAGAAGGTTGGAACGAGATTCTTGAAAAAGCCATTGATGCCGCAAGTCAGCGTGGTAAAGCAATGGGAGACGAATTGGGTAAGAGTTAATTACCTGAAGTAAGCCTTAGCGCAAACTAAGGCCAAGCACAATTCCTAGAAATAAAAATCCACCCAACCAATTGTTATGGCGAAATGCAGCAAAGCATTCTTCGCGCTTACGGGTAGAAATCAATTTGAGATGGTAAATAGCGCAAGCTAGGGCTATAGACCATCCAAGCAAAAAGTAATTACTCAAGTCAGCTAATTGCGCTACCCAAATTTGGCTGATAAACAAGATGGCATAACTCACCGCAATTGCAGCAACGTCATATTGCCCAAAGGTAATTGCGGAGGTACGCAAACCCAAACGCAGATCATCCTCACGATCAACCATGGCATAGGCAGTGTCATAAGCGATAGCCCAAAAAATATTTCCTACGAATAAGATCCAAGCCTCTAAGGGGATGTCATTCAAGATAGCGGCATAAGCCATTGGGATGCCAAAACCAAAAGCGACACCTAAAACAGCTTGAGGCATCGCAAAGAAACGTTTAGTAAAGGGGTAAATAAAAGCGACTGCCAATGCAAAAACTGATAGTAACTTGGTATACCTATTCAGTGGCTGAATCAACCAGAAGGCAAGTAAGGCTAGCATCGCAGCAACTAGTAGCGCTTCTTTCCCTGAAATCTTACCGCTTGTTACAGGACGCGCTTGCGTTCTCTGTACATGACGATCAAAGTCGCGATCAGCATAATCATTCATCGCGCAACCTGCGCTACGCATCAAGAATGTACCAGCTACGAATATCAATAAGATATTGAGATCGGGTACTCCAGCACTGGCGAGCCATAAGGCCCAAAGGGTTGGCCATAAAAGCAGTAGAGTACCAATCGGCTTATCTAAGCGAATCAGATAAGCATATGAGATAAGGCGATCATTCAAGGACATAGAGTAATTATCACGCCTTTAGAAATTCAGCGCGCGATCCTAACCAGCGCTCTAAATGCCGCTCTACTAAATCAGCATGCTCTGCTAGCAATCGTTCAGCTGCTTGTTGAGCCAGCTCAATTAACCAAGCATCGCGCTGCAAATCTACAAAACGCAACATGCCATCGCCGGACTGCTTCGCTCCGAGTAGTTCGCCGGGGCCACGCAGGGAAAGATCCCTCTCTGCAATCACAAAGCCATCCGACACCTCTCGTAGAGTCTGCAAGCGTTCTTTAGCAGCCATCGATAGAGGCTCTGCATACATCAGGATACAAACAGAGTCAGCAGAACCGCGCCCCACACGCCCACGCAATTGATGAATCTGAGCATAACCAAAACGCTCTGCATGCTCAATAACCATGAGCGCAGCATTCGGCACATCTACCCCTACCTCAATCACTGTCGTAGCAACTAATAATTGAATTTCATTTGCTTTGAAGGCTGCCATCACTGCTGCCTTTTCTTCTGCTTTTAAGCGGCCATGCACTAAGCCAACTTTAAAATTAGGCAAAGCCTGTGTCAGCTGCTCATAACTTTCAACAGCAGTTTGTAATTGCAAGGCCTCAGACTCTTCAATCAAAGGGCAGACCCAATAGGCTTGCAGTCCTTTCGACAACCAACTTTGTAGACCACCAATGACCTCATCACGACGTGAAGCTTTCACCACCTTGGTGGTAATAGGTTTTCGACCGGGAGGGAGTTCATCAATCACGGATACATCGAGGTCTGCGTAATACGTCATCGCTAAAGTACGGGGAATTGGTGTGGCTGACATCATCAGTTGATGGCAATAGAACAACTCGGATCCAAGTCTTTGCTGAATTTCTAAACGCTGTCTCACTCCAAAACGATGTTGCTCATCAATGACTGCCAAGCCTAATTTAGAAAAACTGACACTCTCCTGAATCAGAGCATGGGTACCAATGATCAGTTGGGCCTGACCACTCTCAATCATCTCTTGGGACAATCTTTTTTCTTTTGCTTTCAAACTGCCTGAGAGCCAAGCAATGCGGACGCCTAATGGCTCAAACCACTCTTTCATTTTTAAGTAATGTTGCTCAGCCAAGATTTCTGTAGGTGCCATCACAGCGGCCTGATAACCATGATCTATCACACGTGCTGCTGCTAAGGCTGCGACTACTGTCTTGCCACTCCCCACATCACCCTGTAAGAGACGATTCATAGGAAATGATTTTTCTAGATCATGGCTAATCTCTGACCAAACACGAGCTTGCGCGCCAGTTAGTGTAAAAGGTAGTGCTTTTATTAGGTTTGCCTCAAGACTTTTTTCTTTTGAGGGCTTGGCAAAGCTTGGAGCATGCCGCTCTCTTCGAATGGCATGGGCACGTTTCAAGGAAATCTGTTGCGCCAGTAATTCTTCAAATTGCACACGGCGCCATGCCGGATCAGTACGCTCCAACAATGCTTGAGTATTAGCATCAGAAGGTGGTTGATGTAAGTAGCTAATGGCAGATTGCAAACTGAGCCAATTATTACCTGGAAGAAGTTCTGTCATTAACTTTTTGGGCAAGAACTCAGCCAAACTATCTTGCAAACTAGGATCGCGTAGTGCTTGTACAACTGCTTTGCGAATGACAGCTTGTGAAACTCCAGCGCTCGCTGGATAGACTGGAGTAAGGCTTGTTGGCAATGGGGCATCTGCAGCCACCCCTCTGACAGTTGGATGAACTATTTCTGGACCCTGAAATCCTTCCCGCACCTCACCACGGACTCGGATATGCGCGCCCACTGCCATTTGCTTTTGCTGACTAGGATAGAAATTGAGAAATCGCAATTGCAAAGTAGCAGTCTCATCTTCAATAGTGACTAGCATCTGTCTTCTGGGTCTAAATAAGACCTGATTCCGAATGACGATCCCTTGGGTCTGGATCGAGCTAAATCTGCCCTGATTGAGGGCCTCTTCAATAGTGAATAACTCAGTCTCATCTTCATAACGAGATGGAAGATGCAAAGCAAGGGCCATAGGGCTGTCTAAACCCATTTTTTGGAGTGTGCTTGGCGCTTGTTTGGTAGTCATCGTTAAAATCCAATACCTGATGGTAATGCTATGCAACTCTCCGACTTCAATTACGAACTTCCTGCCGACCTAATTGCCCAATACCCTTTGGCGAATAGAACCGACAGCCGCCTCCTAGAGGTCAAGGCTGAAGGGGGGAATCACGCCCAGCTAATAGACCGTCAGTTTAAGGAAATCCTAAGCCTTATTAAGCCAGGGGATTTATTAGTCTTTAATGACACCAAGGTGATCCCTGCCCGTCTTCATGGCAAAAAAGAGACTGGCGGTAATGTGGAGTTGCTCATCGAACGCATTAGCGGTGACAAACAAGCTTGGGTACAAATTAGGGCATCTAAAGTTCCCAAGACTGGCTCTATTGTTCAAATCTACAACCAGACTGGAGAAACTTTTTCAGTGGAGATGATGGGATATGACGGCCGTTTTTACGAAGTGCGTTTTCCAGAAAATGTATTTGGGCTACTAGAGCGCTTTGGTGAATTGCCACTGCCACCTTATATTGAGCATCAACCTGATAGTGAAGATGCGCAGCGCTACCAAACTGTAGTTGCTAAAAATCCAGGCGCAGTAGCAGCCCCTACTGCAGGACTTCACTTCGATGAAAATATTCTGCAGCAATTAAAAGATTTAGGAGTGAGCCTGGCAACTATCACGCTACATGTAGGAGCAGGCACCTTTACTCCCGTTCGGGAGGAAGATCTCTCGAAACATAAAATGCATCATGAGTGGTACTCGATTCCAAAAGCTTGCTTGCAAGTAATTGAGGAAACTAAGAAACAGGGTGGAAGAGTAATTGCAGTAGGCACAACCAGCCTCAGAGCCTTAGAGAGCCAGGCTCTTAGCCAGCAGAGCAGTGGTGAGACCAACCTCTTTATTACCCCGGGGTTTGAGTTCAAAACGGTAGATTGTTTGCTAACAAACTTTCATCTGCCAAAATCTACCCTATTGATGTTGGTGAGTGCTTTTGCGGGCATGGGTAATATTCGCGCCGCCTACCAACATGCTATTGACCAGAAATATCGCTTCTTCAGCTATGGAGATGCGATGTTTCTTTGCAAACTTAAGAATACAAATCTATGACCAAACCTGTTCACTTTAATATTTTGGCGCGCGACTCGCAAAGTCCTGCTCGCCTTGGTCAGCTTAATCTTCCACATGGTAGCGTACAAACTCCCATTTTTATGCCGGTGGGAACTTATGGCACCGTCAAGGCGATGACACCGCGCGATTTACATGAAGCAAAAGCACAAATTATTTTAGGTAACACTTTTCATCTCTGGTTGCGTCCTGGTTTAGATGTCATCAAAAAACATGGTGGCTTGCATCGCTTCATGGCTTGGGACAAACCAATACTGACCGACTCTGGTGGCTTTCAGGTCTTTAGTTTGGGAGCGCTACGCAAGATCTCCGAAGAAGGTGTGACCTTTGCATCCCCGATTAATGGTGACAAACTTTTTATGTCCCCTGAAGTATCTATGGAAATTCAGGCTGTATTAAACAGTGATATCGCGATGCAGTTTGATGAATGCACCCCCTATGAAATCAAAGGCCAACCCACCTCTGAAAAAACGGTTCGCGCATCACTCGAAATGTCGCTCCGCTGGGGTGACCGCTCACTCAAACGTTTTCGAGAACTCAATACTGGTAATGGCCTCTTTGGCATTGTCCAGGGCGGGATGTTTGAGAATCTACGGGAATTTTCTTTAGAGGCTGTAAGTCAACAGGGATTCGATGGTATTGCGATTGGCGGCTTATCCGTTGGCGAACCTAAACCAGAGTTTGAACGTATTTTGAATTTCACGGCACCCAAGCTGCCAGAACATATGCCGCACTACCTTATGGGCGTTGGCACACCTGAGGATCTGATGTTGGGTGTTAGCCTTGGCATTGATATGTTTGATTGTGTGATGCCTACCCGTAATGCACGCAATGGATGGCTTTTTACCCGCTTTGGTGACCTCAAATTACGCAATTCTGGGTACAAGGATGATGATCGGCCACTAGACCCTACTTGCGCCTGCTACACCTGTCAAAACTTCACTAGATCCTACTTAAATCACCTTCAAAAGGCGAATGAGATTCTAGGGTCACAGCTCAACACTATTCATAACCTGTCCTATTACCTCCAATTAATGGCCGAAGTCAGGGAGGCCTTGAGTCATGACCGTTTTAGCGCCTACCGCGAAGAGTTCCACAATAATCGCCAGCGTGGCGTAGAACCAGGGCAGGATTAACAGTCCTACTGGGATACACAGCCCCAAAACCCCTCTAAACCCCCACACAGTTTAGAATTGCGGGTTTACGGCTTTACTTAAAAGTCTAGAACTGAAGTAGTTTCCAAATAGTCTTTAACGGAGGTTTTATATGTGGATTAGTAACGCTTTTGCCCAAGCTCCAGCTGCGGGCGCAGATTCTGGTGGCTTAATGAGCTTTCTTCCTTTGGTTTTGATGTTTGCAGTGCTGTACTTCATCATGATTCGTCCACAAATGAAGCGTCAAAAAGAAACTAAAGCTATGCTCGAAGCATTATCAGTTGGCGATGAAGTAGTTACTGTTGGCGGCATCATGGGCAAAGTGACTGCATTGAAAGATGCTGTAGTTACTGTTGAAATTTCAGCCGGTACTGAAGTGCAATTACAAAAAGGTGCTATCACCACTGTATTGCCAAAAGGCACGCTGAAGTCTGCTTAATGCGCTTGTTTAAAAGTATCTCAATATGAATCGCTACCCTCTCTGGAAATACTTAGTTATCGCTGTTGCCTTGTTGATCGGCGGACTATATTCATTACCAAACTTCTATGGTGAGGCTCCTGCGGTTCAGATCTCGTCCGCCAAACCAACTATCAAGGTTGATTTGGCGACACAAGCTCGTGTTGAAAAGATTTTGTCTGAAGCTGATATCAGTAACACTGGTATTTTCTTTGAGAATGCTACCAATGTAGGTTCCATCAAAATTCGCTTTAATAACACCGACATCCAACTGCGCGCACGCGACCTCTTACAGCAGAAAATCAATATTGATCAAAGTGATCCGAACTTTACCGTTGCATTAAATCTTCTTTCAAATACACCAGATTGGCTACATGCTATCAATGCACTGCCCATGCCTTTAGGTCTTGATTTACGAGGTGGCGTGTATTTCTTGCTACAGGTGGACATGAAAGGCGCTGTACAAAAGAAGGTAACTTCTTTAGCAACCGACATTCGCACTCAATTACGCGATAAAAATATTCGCCACCAGGGTATTGAGCGTGGTGCTGACAGTATCACTATTAACTTTGGTAGCACTACTGATGCAGATGCTGCGCGCACAGTGATGTTATCTGCTCAACCAGAGCTCATTTGGCAAGTAAAGCCTACTGGTCTGTCACCAAAGTTAGTTGGTGAATTTAAACCAACGGCATTAAAAGAAATTCAAGATAGCGCAGTTAAACAAAATATCATTACTTTAAATAAACGCGTGAATGAGTTAGCAGTTAAAGAACCAGTTATTCAACAACAAGGTGCTGAACGTATCGTGGTGCAGTTGCCAGGCGTTCAAGATACCGCGCGCGCCAAAGATATTATCGGTCGAACAGCGACTTTAGAGTCTCGCTTAGCCGACCCATCAGTTTCCAGTATTGGCTTTGGTGAAACTCCGCCTCCAGGCACGGATACCTTCCGCTTTGGAGAAAACCGATTAGGTGTATTTAAGAAGTCGGTTATTTTCAGTGGCGATCGCATTACTGACGCGAGCGCTGGCTTTGATCAGAACCAACGTCCTGCAGTAAACATCTCTCTTGATGCAGCCGGCGGCCGCGTGATGCAAGAAGTCACTCGCGAGAATATTGGTAAGCCAATGGGCATGATTTTATTTGAAAAGGGTAAGGGTGAAGTTCTTACGATTGCGACTATTCAAGGTGAATTTGGCTCTAAGTTCCAGATCACCGGTCAACCTACTACTGCCAGCGCTAATGACTTGGCACTCTTACTCCGAGCTGGCTCCTTAGCTGCGCCGATGGAGATCATCGAAGAGCGCACTATTGGACCAAGTTTGGGCGCAGAGAATATTGAAAAAGGATTTAAATCCCTCTTAATCGGCTTTGGCGCAATTGCCATTTTCATGATGGCTTACTACTTACTGTTTGGTACATTCTCAGTGATTGCTTTGGCAGTGAACTTACTCCTACTAATCTCTGTGCTGTCAATGTTGCAAGCTACTCTCACTTTGCCTGGCATCGCCGCGATGGCCTTAGCGCTCGGTATGGCAATTGACTCCAATGTATTGATTAACGAGCGTATTCGGGAAGAGCTCCGTAATGGCGCCGCTCCTCAAACTGCCATTGCAGTTGGCTTTGATAAAGCATGGGCAACTATTTTGGACTCGAACGTGACTACCTTGATTGCTGGTCTTGCCCTCTTAGCATTTGGCTCTGGACCAATCAAAGGCTTTGCGGTGGTTCACTGCTTAGGTATTTTGACCTCTATGTTCTCGGCTGTCTTCTTCTCGCGCGGTCTTGTCAATCTTTGGTATGGCAGACACAAGAAGGTTCAAAAACTTGCTATTGGCCAAGTTTGGCGCCCACAGGAGAAATAAGCCATGGAATTTTTCCGGATCAAAAAAGATATCCCTTTCATGCGCCATGCCTTGGTGCTCAACGCGATTTCTTTAATTACCTTCTTAGCAGCTGTCTTCTTCTTATGGCACAACGGCCTTCATCTCTCCATTGAATTTACTGGTGGTACCGTCATGGAGGTGAGCTATCCTCAAACTGCTCCTTTAGATTCTATTCGCGCCAAAGTTGAGAAGTTAGGTTACGCAGATACCCAGATTCAGAACTTTGGCAGCTCACGCGACATCATGATTCGCCTCCCTTTACAAAAGGATGCCGCAGGAAAACTCATTTCTTCTGCAGATCAAAGTACAGCCGTGATGCAAGCGCTTGAGCCAGCCAGCAGTGGAGCCAAGCTACAGCGCGTTGAGTTCGTTGGACCACAAGTTGGCCAAGAGTTGGCCATGGATGGCTTGAAGGCTCTGATCTTTGTGATTATTGGTATTGTGCTGTACCTCTCTTTCCGCTTTGAGTGGAAATTTGCGGTAGCTGGCATCATCGCGAACTTGCATGACGTCATCATCATCTTGGGCTTCTTTGCTTTCTTTCAATGGGAGTTCTCGCTCTCTGTCTTGGCAGCAGTGCTTGCAGTTCTGGGTTACTCCGTAAACGAATCTGTGGTGATCTTTGATCGTATTCGTGAAAACTTCCGCAAATATCGCAAGATGAATACCCGTGAGATTATTGACAACGCGATTACCAGCACAATCAGTCGTACCGTGATTACTCACGGTAGCACTGAGATGATGGTTCTGGCTATGCTCATCTTTGGTGGCCCAACACTGTTCTACTTTGCTCTAGCTCTGACCATTGGTATTTTGTTTGGTATTTACTCTTCAGTATTCGTAGCTGCAGCCTTGGCAATGTGGCTTGGCGTAACTCGTGAAGATTTAGTGAAGGGCGACAAAAAGCCTGATGACAATACACGCAATGATGATCCTAATTTTGGGGCACGCGTTTAAATCAAATTGGGCTTAACTGAAAGAACGGTTCTGTTGATCAAGGGCGGCGACGATTTTCTTGGTAGCGCCTTGATGTTCGATGGAGTAAGTCTTGGCTGCTTCGCCCATTTTGCTGAGTTCAGTAGCATTTGAAAGCAACTCCTTTAAAGCGTCCATTAAGGTGCTTGATTCGCCTAACAATAAGTCGCCTTCAATACGCTTAGCAGCACCAGCTTGAATTGCATCTAGGGAAGCTTGCTGAAAGTTATAGGTGTGCGCACCCAATAAAACTGGACAACCAGCTGCACAAGCCTCTATTAAGTTTTGACCGCCAAACGGCAAGAGGCTACCACCCATCACAACTAAATCAGCAGCGCTGTAATACATCGGCATCTCGCCCATAGAATCGCCTAAGACTACTTCTATTCCATTACAGTCCTTAGGAACTCCTGACCATTCAGTTCGACGGCGAAACTTTAAACCAGTTGAATGAATCGCATCGGCAACTTCTGTAAATCGCTCGGGGTGGCGAGGTACCAAACAAAGTAGAGGCTGAACTACAAAATAATTGCTCAATAGCAATTCTTTCCAAGCCTTCAGAATGATTTCCTCTTCACCATCGCGAGTGCTGGCAGCGCAGACCATCAAACGCTTACTAGCATGCAACTCCTGTTGCCATAGCTCGCCTTGTTGCACTAGCTGTGCATCTAGAGCTACATCAAACTTGAGATTGCCGACGATACCGATATTGTTCACACCAAGTCTACGGTAACGCTGTGCGTCAAAATCAGTTTGTGCCAAGATGCCTTTAAAGGCTTGAAATAATGAGCGGCCCGCTTTACCAAATCGGTTTATGCGGCGCGCACTTCTTTCGGAGAGACGAGCATTTACTAAGAACAGCGGTGGGCCAATTTCTGCACAACGAAAAATAACCGTTGGCCACGCCTCAGTCTCCATGAAGAGGCCAAGCTTAGGCTTAAAAGTGTTTAGAAAATGTTCGACTGACCAACATAGGTCATAAGGCAAATACACCTGACGTATCTGTTCAGAAGCAATTTGCTTAGCAAATAGTTTTTTGCCTGTACGACGGCCATTTAAAGTCATATGCGTCAGCAAGATAGTTTCGCCACGGGCAAGATACGCTTCAATTAATGGCTGAGCGGCACGGGTCTCACCAACTGATACTGCATGAATCCAAATAGCTCCTTGGGTAATGGGCTTGTCATAGCCAAAGCCAAGGCGCTCTGGAATGTGGTGCAGATATGCAAAAGAATGGCGAGCGCGCCATGCTAGACGGACAAAAGCTAATGGCAATAGGAGATGCCATAGCAATTGATAAACAGCAAACCAGACTCGAGGACGTGCCCCGTATTCTGAATCGGAGTTCACAGTCACTTTTTGAGACGTTCGGTCAATTCAACCGCCTTACCTAAATAAGAAGATGGGGTCATTTCCAGCAAACGCGCCTTTGCATCTTCTGGAATCTTTAAACCGCGTATGAAATTTTGTAAATCTGCTTTATTAATCCCCTTGCCACGAGTCAATTCTTTTAACTGTTCATAGGGATTCTCAATGCCGTAGCGACGCATGACAGTTTGAACTGGCTCAGCCAATACTTCCCAACATGAATCTAAATCTGCTGCAATCGCTGCGTGATTGACTTCCAACTTACCGAGGCCACGCAAAGCGCTGTCATAAGCCAAGACACTATGACCAAATGCTGGGCCTAAATTACGCAAGACCGTTGAATCAGTCAGATCGCGCTGCCAACGAGAAATCGGTAATTTTTCTGCAAGGTGGCGAAGCAGTGCATTTGCAACGCCCAAGTTACCTTCTGAGTTTTCGAAATCAATCGGATTCACTTTATGCGGCATTGTGGATGAGCCAATCTCACCAGCCTTAGTACGCTGCTTGAAATAACCTATAGAAATATAAGCCCAGAAATCCCGATCCATATCTAATAGGATGGTATTCGCACGGGCAATTGCATCAAATAACTGTGCCATGCCATCGTGGGGCTCAATCTGAATGGTGTAGGGATTAAAAGTGAGGCCGAGACGCTGCTCAACCACATTCTTCGAAAAATTTTCCCAATCAAAATCTGGGTAAGCAGATAGATGCGCGTTGTAGTTACCCACTGCACCATTCATCTTACCTAACAATGGAACTGCAACAATTGAATCAATCGCACGTTCTAAACGTTTTGCGATGTTGGCAATTTCTTTACCAAGTGTGCTTGGTGACGCAGGTTGACCATGCGTACGTGATAACAAGGGTACCTTAGCATTCTCAAGGGCAAGCTCAGTTAATACTGAAAGCACTTTTCTGAGCTGCGGCAAAAGTACTTCATCACGTGCACCGCGCAACATTAAGCCATGTGAGGTGTTATTGATATCTTCAGATGTGCAAGCAAAGTGGATGAACTCACTGGCCTTGAGTAAATCTGGACGACCAGCAACTTTTTCTTTTAAGAAGTACTCAACTGCTTTGACATCATGATTAGTGACAGCTTCGATATCTTTAATACGCTGCGCATCCACGTCAGAAAAGCTTTCGGGAAGCGATAGCAAGAAAGCTTCATCAGCAGCACTGATTTTTGGTACATCAGGAAGGCCGGCAGCTGCCAATGCCAGTAACCAATGAATTTCCACAAAGACGCGCTGACGCATAAAAGCCGCCTCAGAAAGCCAGGGACGCAAAGCATCTAATTTCCCAGCGTAACGGCCATCTAAGGGGGAAAGGGCATTAAGGGTAGAAAGCGGCTGACTCACGAATATTGCCTTTGCATTGAATATGTCAATAAAACCTATTTTAATGCGTTCCAGGTTAAAGCGCGCCCCCATTAGGATCGCTATAATGTGCCCTATGAAACTAATCGGATCCCTTACCAGCCCCTACGTTCGTAAAGCACGTATCGTTTTTTCAGAGAAAAAGGTTGATGTTGACCTTGAATTAGAGAGCGTTTGGGCGGCAGACACCAAAATAGCCAATTTCAACCCCCTAGGGAAGGTTCCTTGCCTCGTTCTGGACGACGGTGAGGCTCTCTACGACTCTCGCGTCATCGCTGAATATGCTGATGCCCTAAGCCCAGTGAGCAGGCTTATTCCAACTGATAGCCGCGAGCGCGCAAGCGTGAAAACTTGGGAAGCCCTGGCTGACGGAATTATGGATGCTGGTATTTTGGCTCGACTGGAGCGCACTTGGCGCCCTGCCGAACAACAGAGCTCAGCTTGGGTCGATCGCCAAATGGGCAAGATTCAAAACTCCCTACGTCAAATGTCTGAGATCTTGGGTGAGAATGCCTGGTGCCATAGCAATCAAATAACGCTTGCTGATATTGCAACAGGTTGCGCACTGGGTTGGTTATTACTTCGCTTTCCAGATGTCAAATGGCAGGCGCAATATCCAAACTTAGATCGCCTCTACCAAAAGTTATTGCAGCGGCCTTCTTTTATTGAAACTGAGCCGCCAGCAGCGTAATTCAGTTTCAATTGCATATTGGGATTAGGCAGAGATAATTCCGCCTCCCAAACAGATATCGCCATCGTATAAAACAGCAGATTGTCCTGGCGTTACTGCCCACTGCGCCTCTGGAAAATTTAAACTGAAATTCAAGGGCGCCTCACCTGTATTCAACATACAAGTTGAATCAGTTTGGCGATAGCGAGTCTTAGCAGAATAGTTTCCAGAAATTGGAGTGCTGCCCGCAATCCAACTCGCATCAATAGCCTCTAGCTTATTAGCTAATAACCAAGGGTGTTCATGGCCCTGCGCTACATATAAGATGTTATTTGCCATATCCTTCCGCGCTACGTACCAGGCATCGCCATTACCATCCTGACTACCGCCCAAGCCAATCCCTTTGCGCTGACCTAAGGTGAAAAAAGCCAATCCCATATGCTCGCCAACAGTCTTACCATCGGGCGTTTTTATTAGTCCTGGTGTGCGAGGCAAGTAACGGTTCAAGAATTCTCTAAACGGGCGCTCACCAATAAAGCAAATTCCAGTGCTATCTTTTTTACGCGCATTATGTAAGCCAATTTTTTCAGCAATCTTACGCACTTCCGTTTTTGGAATTTCTCCCAACGGGAATAAAACATTCGCTAGTTGTTGCTGCGTTAAGCGATGCAAAAAATAACTTTGGTCTTTACTCGCATCAATCGCTTTTAATAACTGAACTTTGCCGCCTTCATGACGAACTCTGGCGTAGTGTCCAGTTGCAATTGCATCCGCACCCAAACTCATAGCATGATCTAAAAAGGCTTTAAATTTAATTTCGGCATTGCAGAGAACATCAGGATTGGGAGTTCGCCCTGCAGCATATTCGCGTAAAAACTCGGCAAATACACGCTCCCGGTATTCAGCAGCGAAATTGACCGCCTCAACATCGATTCCGATCAAATCTGCTACCGAAACAACATCGAGCCAATCCTGGCGGGAAGAGCAATATTCGTCGTTATCGTCATCTTCCCAATTTTTCATAAAGAGGCCAACAACCTCATAACCTTGCTCTTTGAGCATCCAGGCAGCTACTGACGAATCTACCCCTCCAGACATGCCAATAACGACTTTCCGGGGCCTTGCAGACGGGATTGATGAAGAATTGAGGGAGTTCATCAAAAAAATGCGAGAATACTTCATAGACAGATAAACCCCATTGTAGAAGTCTCAACCAGACTTCACAGGATTTTAGGCAAAACCATAGCCGGCAGACCTGGGGACTCAGTAAATAGGTAAAACCTACCCTGTTTATCTATAAAATAGACTTTTAAAAATTTTGCTTTTGGAGACATGCCATGCGCATAGGAGTGCCGCTAGAAACAAGGCCTGGGGAAACTCGAGTAGCCGCCACGCCAGAAACCGTAAAAAAACTGATCGGCCAAGGTCATAGCGTCCTTATGCAGAAGGGTGCCGGCGTTCAGGCCAGTCAACCAGACTCCGCATATGAAGCTGTAGGTGCCACCATTGGCAGTGCTGCTGATGCATTTGGTGCAGAAATTGTTTTAAAGGTACGCGCTCCTGAAGCGGCTGAGCTTAAGCAAATTCAATCTGGCAGTGTGCTGATCGGCATGCTTGATCCGTTTGATAACGACAACATTGCTGCAATGGCTGCACAAGGTGTAACAGCATTCTCATTAGAAGCAGCGCCTCGTACTACTCGCGCACAGAGTATGGATGTCTTGTCTTCACAAGCAAATATTGCTGGATATAAAGCAGTGATGATTGCTGCAAATGAATATCAACGCTTTATGCCAATGTTAATGACAGCCGCTGGCACCGTTAAAGCGGCTCGCGTACTCATTTTAGGTGCCGGAGTTGCTGGCTTGCAGGCTATCGCAACTGCTAAACGTTTAGGTGCTGTTATTGAAGCATCTGATGTGCGCCCTGCCGCTAAAGAGCAAATCGAATCCTTGGGCGGTAAATTTGTTGATGTTCCCTATGAAACTGATGAGGAGCGTGAAATCGCTAAAGGCGTCGGTGGCTATGCTCGCCCGATGCCAGAAGCTTGGATGAAACGTCAAGCCACTTTAGTTGCAGAGCGCGCTCAACAAGCTGACATTGTGATTACTACCGCATTAATCCCAGGCCGTAAGCCACCAGTCTTATTGCACAGTGATACCGTCGCCAATATGAAGCCCGGCTCTATCGTGATTGATATTGCAGCAGGTAAAGGTGAAAATGGTTCCGGTAACTGCCCACTCACTCAAGCTGACAAAATTGTTGAAGTGAATGGCGTAAAAATTGTTGGCTATACCAATCTTGCAAGCATGGTTGCAGCAGATGCATCAGCACTCTATGCACGTAACTTGATCGACTTCATGAAACTCATTGTTGATAAAGACGCAAAGTTGGTTATTCCTGCTGCTGACGATATCGTTACTGCCTGCTTAATGTGTCGTGATGGTCAAGCTGTCCGTAAAAACTAATAGAACAAATTTAGATTAAGGAAATATCATGGATCTCGCTGCTTTTCAAAGCATCCTCACAGTCCAAAACATCACTGTGTTTGTATTGGCCATTTTTGTTGGTTACCACGTGGTTTGGAACGTTACTCCTGCATTACATACTCCATTGATGGCCGTTACTAATGCCATCTCCGGAATTATTATTGTTGGCGCGCTTCTGCAAACTGAAGTCATTGGTGGCGATGAAATAACCCTCACTAGCATCATTGGTGCAGTTGCAGTATTCCTAGCTTCAATCAATATTTTTGGTGGCTTTATGGTCACCCGACGCATGCTCGAGATGTTTAAGAAGAAAACACCCAAAGCAGATGCGGCTGGAACTAAATAAAACTAGAACAAGATCTACATAGAGACCAAACTTATGTCAAACATAACTGCAATTTCATATCTCATTTCCTCGGTGCTGTTCATCCTCGCATTGCGTGGACTCTCCTCGCCTACTACCTCTCGCCAAGGCAATATGTTTGGCATGATTGGTATGCTGCTGGCTGTCATTACGACATTCTTTATTCCTGACTTTAAGCCAGTCTTTAGCCTCATCATTGGTGCTGTTGTCGGCGGCGCAATTATCGGCATGATTGCAGCTAAACAAGTGCAAATGACCAAGATGCCTGAGCTCGTGGCATTGATGCACTCATTCGTAGGCTTGTCAGCAGTCTTGATTGCCATTGCTGCCGTATTCAATCCCGCGCAAGCCCATACTGGCGCCCAAAAAATTGAGCTCTTTATTGGCGCATTTATTGGTGCGATTACCTTTACTGCTTCTGTGATTGCTTTCGGCAAATTGTCTGGCAAGGTAAGCGGTAAACCAGTCACCTTCTCTGGCCAACACTTGCTTAACTTGATCCTAGCTATTTCTATGGTTGGTGCAGGCATTGCTTATTACATGGGTGATAGCCACGCTGCTTTCTTGGCGATGTGTGCGATTGCCTTGGTGTTGGGTGTGACCTTAATTATTCCTATCGGCGGCGCTGATATGCCGGTTGTAGTATCTATGCTTAACAGCTATTCTGGTTGGGCTGCAGCAGGCATTGGTTTCACTTTGAACAACCCAGTTTTGATTATTGCTGGCGCTTGCGTGGGTTCTTCAGGTGCGATTCTGTCTTACATCATGTGTAAGGCGATGAATCGCTCGATCGTTGCCGTATTGCTCGGCGGCTTCGGTGCTGAGGCTGCTACTGGCGGGGCTGACGATGGCTCCCCTAAGAACTATAAAACTGGATCGCCAGAAGATGCGGCATTCCTCATGGAAAATGCTGACACCGTCATTATTGTTCCTGGATATGGATTAGCAGTTGCCCGCGCACAGCATGCTCTTAAAGAGTTAACTGAAAAATTGACTCATCATGGCGTTACTGTGAAGTATGCAATTCACCCCGTAGCTGGTCGCATGCCTGGACATATGAACGTACTCTTAGCTGAAGCTGAAGTACCCTATGACCAAGTGTTTGAGATGGAAGATATCAATAGTGACTTTGGTCAGGCTGACGTAGTGTTAGTGCTTGGTGCAAACGACGTCGTTAACCCAGCTGCGCGCACTCCAGGCAGCCCGATCTTTGGGATGCCAATCTTAGAGGCCTTCAAAGCCAAAACCATTATCGTCAATAAACGCTCTATGGCTGCTGGTTACGCTGGCTTAGATAACGAGCTCTTCTACATGGATAAAACTATGATGGTCTTCGGTGATGCGAAGAAGGTTGTTGAGGATATGGTCAAGGCTGTTTCGTGAGACGTAGGTGTCTTGGCTAGTAAGGCTTTCTAGGGAAATAAATTAGGGCTTGTCAAATTGCTGTAAAGCTAGGATAGAAAAACATGGTTTCAATACGAAATCGCCATGGCAGTGGCAAGCCCACAGCATAAAAATGTTAGCCTCTTGTTTCGGATAATTAAAACCATACATTATTAATATGAATTTTTTCTATAGAATTAGCGATAATTCCTATCAAAAGAAACGGCTGGATATCGCTACAAAAGAATTTTGCTTTCTAAATTTTTGCAAAAATTTCCCAACCCCTTCTGATACTGTCTTCGTAATTGCTGACAATGTTAACGCCCAACTTAAAAAGTTTTTAATAGGAAATTTACCTAAGAATGCGCACTTACTTGAGGTAAATACTGGCTCTAATGGAGCAAGTTTTAAACTCCAACTGCAACTTTTAAAACAAATATCGGTGGAAGATATTGTTGTTTTTCAAGAAGATGACTATTTATTTAAGAGTAATGCCTTAGATACTGATACTCAGAAAATGAATAATATCGTCACGCTAGAAGGATTAAACCGCGCTGATTACATTAGTCTTTATGATCATCCTGATAAATATATGCCGCCAGCTAATGGAGGCAATCCTGCAATTACGGATGAAGGGGTTGAAAAAACAGGGATTTTCCTGACCCCAAACTCTCATTGGAAATATACAAACTCTACAACCCTTACTTTTGCAGCTAAGGCTAAAACAATTTTAGAAGATCTTCCAATTTGGTTGGAGTACTGCGGTGGAAATCATCCACATGACTACCAAGCCTTTATGGCACTTCAGCAGCGTGGCAGAAGAATTGCGACACCTATACCCGGACTTGCCACTCACACAGAGACGGCTTGGCTATCGCCCTTGTTTGATTGGTCTTCGCTAAAAGACATTTAAGGTTTTAAAAACCATTTAAATTATCGCCTCCAGTCTAGTGGGCCGATCAATCAGCTCAATTAAGCTAACTATCCTAAGAGGGTACCAGCCAAATCTTTTCGCACTCTCTCCAGCACACCACTCCAATCATTTATAGCTGACTGTCTGTACAACTTCACTGATGGGTACCATGGACTATCTTCCCTATCTAACAGCCATCGCCAATCTGGTACATAAGGTACGATAACCCAAGTTTCTTTACCCATCGCTGCACTTAAGTGAGGAACGCTAGTACAACTACTGATAACTAAATCAACGCATTCAATTAAAGCGGCAGTATCACTAAAATCATTGAGTTGGTCGCCATAATATTGAATATTTTTATATTCTCTAAAAAATTCTTTATCGCAATCTTTGATTTCTTTTTGTAAACAGATATATTCATACCCTTCGGTAGGAAGCGCCTTTACAAAATCTGACAGTAGCAAACTTCTTTTTGAATCATGCTGAAAGCTAGAGATACTGCTCCAAACTAAACCCACTCTTTTTTTCGTTTTTGGCCCTAATTTAGAACCCCATTCAGATACCTTATTTGAATCACTCGCAATATAAGCATTTTCTGCGGGAATGCTAGCAACATTGGTATTAAATGCCAGGGGCAGACTGAGAAGTGGGCAGCAAAAATCAAAAGGGGGTAGCTCCTGACCCTTAATTACTAACTCTGAAACTCCTGCCAAGTCAGTCAATACTATTGCAAGGGATTGGGGCACCTCCAAAATCACCTTAGCACCTAAATCAGCAACCAATTTAGCGTAGCGGCAAAACTGGATAAAGTCCCCTAAACCCTGCTCCCCATAAAGCAAAATTGTTTTGCCATTCAGGGACTCCATTCCAAGCCAAGTAGGCTTATCAAAAGAGCGTTTTTCTGCAATCTCACTAATGCTCTTTGATCTCCACCTACTCTCGTATAGTGGTAATCCATGCTGATAATCCCCTAGCAAAAGCAGCGCTAAGCTTTTGTTCCATGCTGCTTCGTGGTGATCTGGTTTTGCTCTTAATGCATTATTGAAGTTGGCAATAGCCTCATCCAGACGCTGGAGTTCAAAAAGGGTTGACCCTTTATGCATCCATGCATCATAGTAATCAGGCTTTAAAATTAATGCTTTGTCAAAGCAAATAATAGCTTCATCAAAATACTTTAGTTTACTTAGCGCATTCCCTTTGTTTGACCACGCCACATAATTGTGAGGCTCCACACTAAGCGCTTTATCATGAATAAAGAGTGCTTCATCAAAATGCTTCAGTTCAAATAAGGTAACCCCTTTATTTGTTAAAGCTTGAGCACAATTTGGATCTAGCGTTAGCGCTTTATCGAAGATGAGGATGGCATCATCGTATTGCTTGAGCTCATGGAGAGTGCTAGCATAATTCACCAGTATATCTAAATCATTTGGGGAAATTTTATATGCATCATGAAAATTCCTTAATGCACTTTGATAGTCATTTTTTAATGTATACAAAAAACCCAAATTGTAGGGAATTCTTGCGTCATTAATATTGCATGCCTTTAATAAATCAAAGATTATTAATGCATCATTCACCTTACCGCTTTCAGCGCAATCGACCCCAAGCTCGAAAAGATTATTTAGATTTCTGGGATCTTCTTTTACTGATAACAGAATAAGATCAGAATTTTCTTTTAGTTTGTTATTTTTAATATGATTAATAATCTCTAGCATTTGTGAGGAGAAATTTTTATTCATACAATATTTGCCATTAAAATCTTCGAATTCTGACATGCTCAATTTAAGGGTAATTCGTGTTTAATAAATTGTACGTCTCAAACAAAAAAGCGCCCGGTCTTTTGAACCAGGCGCTCTCGTTTCTTCAGCGGGAAGCTAAGGAGGTAAAGCTATTACATCATTCCGCCCATACCGCCCATACCGCCCATACCACCCATATCAGGCATACCGCCGCCAGCAGATTCGTCTTTTGGTGCTTCGCAGATAGCGCAATCAGTGGTCAGCAACAAGGCTGCAACAGAAGCTGCATTTACTAATGCGGTTTTAGTCACCTTAGTTGGGTCAATCACACCTTGGGCTACGAGATCACCATATTCGCCAGTAGCAGCGTTGTAACCGTTATTGCCCTTGCTAGCCAATACTGCGTTCACAACTACGCTTGCTTCGTCACCAGCGTTAGATACGATGATACGTAACGGCTCTTCCATAGCGCGCAAAACGATACTAATACCAGCATCTTGATCTGGGTTATCGCCTTTCAAGCCCTTGATACCTTGCATTGCACGAATCAGCGCTACGCCACCGCCAGGAACAATACCCTCTTCAACGGCAGCACGAGTTGCATGCAATGCGTCGTCAACGCGGGCTTTCTTCTCTTTCATTTCTACTTCAGTAGCAGCGCCAACACGAATCACTGCAACACCGCCGGCCAACTTGGCAACGCGCTCTTGCAATTTTTCTTTATCGTAGTCGCTAGTTGCTTCGTCGATCTGAACACGAATGTTCTTCACGCGCGCTTCGATCGCTTTAGCATCGCCAGCACCATCAATAATGATAGTGTTTTCTTTACCTATTTCGATACGCTTCGCTTGACCTAAATGTTCCAGAGTCGTTTTCTCTAAAGTAAGACCAATTTCTTCAGCGATCACTGTGCCGCCAGTCAAAATTGCGATGTCTTCCAACATGGCTTTGCGACGATCGCCAAAGCCTGGAGCCTTAACAGCACAAGTCTTGATAATGCCGCGGATGTTATTGACAACCAAAGTTGCCAAGGCCTCGCCTTCAACATCTTCTGCAATGATGAGCAATGGACGTCCAGACTTCGCTACTTGCTCAAGTACTGGGAGTAAGTCACGAATGTTGCTAACTTTCTTATCAAACAAGAGAACGTATGGGCTTTCCAATACAGCCACTTGTTTTTCAGGTTGGTTAATAAAGTATGGAGAGAGATAGCCACGATCAAATTGCATACCTTCAACCACTTCAAGCTCATCTTCTAAAGACTTGCCATCTTCAACAGTAATAACACCTTCTTTACCTACTTTTTCCATTGCTTCAGCAATACGTTGACCAATACTGTGATCACTATTAGCTGAAATAGAACCAACTTGAGCGATTTCTTTGGTAGTTGTGCAGGGCTTGCTGATTTTCTTGAGTTCTTCAAGAGCAGCTGTAACTGCTTTATCAATTCCACGCTTAAGATCCATTGGGTTATGGCCTGAAACAACATATTTCATGCCTTCACGTACGATCGATTGCGCCAAAACAGTAGCAGTAGTAGTACCGTCACCAGCGATGTCAGCAGTTTTAGAAGCAACTTCCTTCACCATCTGCGCACCCATGTTTTGAAGCCTGTCTTTGAGTTCGATTTCTTTTGCTACAGATACACCATCTTTAGTAATAGTTGGACCGCCGAATGAGCGCTCCATCACCACGTTACGACCTTTTGGTCCTAAAGTAGTTTTAACTGCGTTCGCGAGAATATTGACGCCTTCTACCATCTTGGTACGGGCGCTATCTCCAAATACAACGTCTTTTGCTGCCATGATTGAATTCCTCTCTTAAATACTGAAATTACTTCTGCACAACAGCCATGATGTCTTCTTCGCGCATGACAAGAAGCTCATCGCCGTCGACCTTAACTGTTTGACCTGCATATTTACCGAACAACACGCGATCGCCAATTTTGAGATCGGGTGCATTTAATTTACCGCTGTCATCGCGTTTACCAGGGCCCACTGCTAAAACTTCACCTTGATCAGGCTTCTCTGCTGCAGCGTCAGGAATGATGATTCCGGATGCAGTTTTTGATTCTTGATCTAAACGCTTAATGATTACGCGATCATGTAAGGGACGCAAATTCATCTCTTCTCCTATGTTAGTAAGTGTTAACTAATTAAATTTCTATATAAATCAATGCTTTATAATCTCTTCACACGAAAACTAAGGTAGATTCACTTAAAAATGAGCCATTTTTAGCACTCGCGTGTAGGGAGTGCTGATTATATAGGTGCAAATCACGAGATTTCAAGGGTAAAGCCCATAAATTACTAGGGATTTAGGCCCTATTTATAATTTGGACAGGCTGGTAAGTCGTTTCCTACAGATAAATCAGCTTTAAGCCCTTACCGCTCCAATCCGTCCTGCCTAGACTGGACAGTCACCGATTGGAGATTGCTGATGAGCCCGAAATCCCGGCTGTACACGCTTGTAAAGGCATGGAAGAACAAACCCTTCCAAGAAGTACGCGACACCTGTGGCGCACCCTGGCTTGGCATTAGTAGCCAGGCTCTAGAAGAACACCAATCCTGGTCCAAGCGACAAGCGATTAGCCATGAACCCATTTTTAACTGCAAGGGAACAAAACTGACCAGCTCTTTATTTAGACCATTACTGACAGCCTCTGATATGCAATTACTGCGCTTATTCATGGAAGGCCTAGATACGATTTCTTACTGGCATCGTAGCGGTCGCTTTATTACCGGCATTCTCACGGTACCAACACATGCAATAGCCTCAAGTGCTTATATCGATGCTCTGAGTGATCTGATACTGAACTCAAGACTGCCAGTAGGTCTTATTGCATTGGGAGTTCCATCACTTCCCGAACCGGATATTGCCGATGCTTACAAGGAGGGCTTGTTGCGGATGCGAAGACTAGGTGTCTTGCTCCACTTCATGAGTTTCTCAGGAAGCATAGAGCAGTTGCACTGGATTTCTGAAATGCAAATGGAAGGAATTCACATCGACATGAGTCAGCTTCGTGATAAGACGTTGTCGACTAGCGTGATTAACCAACTAAGACAGTCGCCCTATTCACCCACACAAATTTATGCAAGTAATGTCGGCCTTGTAAAAGACCTAGAGCACGTAGCTGCTCTCCAAATAGATCATTGCTATGGAGGCTTGATGATGTCTCCACTCAGTCGCCATCAGATGCTCCAGATTAATGATAGCCGTATCGCTAAGGCTATTTTTTCGCTGCACCCTCATCCACAACCAAACCAAAATGGAGACAAGTAATGAGAAAACGCGTGATGTTGGTAGATGACCATCCGGCTATGCTGATGGCTCTTAAAAGTATGTTGCAAGATCAGCTGTTATTTGAAATAGCAGGACAAGCCCAGAATGGGGAAGAATGTCTTCGGTCCATGAAAGAGGTAAATCCCAATATGGTGATTCTGGATCTCGATATGCCTAAGACTGATGGCTTTGATGTCATTCGGCGTATTGGCTTGATGTATCCAGATGTCAGGGTTCTAGTCCTATCCAGCATGGATGAAGCTGTATATGGCGGCAGAGTTCGATCGCTTGGCGGACACGGCTTTGTCAATAAAACTGCTGGGGCGGATGTTATCTTAGCTGCCTGCGTTGCCATCTCACAGGGTTATAACTTTTTTACTCATGGAAAAAACGGTAATAGCTCATTAAGTGACAACGATAAATTAGCGCTGATTTCTGATCGCGAGTTACAAGTCATGAAGTACCTTGGAAAAGGGAATACCAATCAGCAAATTTCAGACATACTACATATCAGCAATAAGACTGTAGCAACTTATAAGACTAGAGTTTTTGACAAGCTTGGCATCAATAATATTGCTGACTTAATCTTGTTTTGCCGCATGAATAAGATTATTGAAAGCTAAAAGAAGCATGTATCGATTCATCGTCTGTGTGTCACTGCTCATTTGCCCGTTGTTGAATAAGGCCAATGGAATGGTTTATGCCAATTCTCTGAGCCCAGCAGAACAGCGATGGATCGATCAACATCCCATAGTGAACTTCAGCATTCATGAGAAATATGCGCCTTATTTAGAGGCTGAGAAGAATAACAAGAATTCTGGGGTCTTTTACGGTCTCCTCAAGCGACTTGGGAAATTTACGGGACAAGAATTTTCACCAAAGTGGAGAAAAACTGAGCAAGAAGGACTTCATCAGCTAGCGAGTGGTGAAGTCGATTTCATTATTGATCCCCCAACCATGAATGATGAATACCTCAGGTTTGGCTCTTTATCAGAGGCAATCTTTTGGGGGCATGATGCCATTCTGACAACGGGGCCTAAAAAAATTGAATCCATTTCGCCTGCCAATATTGCCTATTTTGATCGCGGGTTTGAAAGTCCTCCAATACCTCGTCAATCTCAAGCCGGTGTTTCTTCCCACGCCGAGAAACTTATTTTCGATTTACTCAAGAATGATATTGAGGCCTTAGTATTGCCCATTCGACTAGCTAATCAGCTAATCCAAAAAATCGATAAGCCAGAGCTTCGACTAGATGGCTTATACAGCCGTGAGCCTTTTGCATATCGGTGGATGATTTCTCATGAAGACGCCCCCTTACATAATCTCTTAAGTTATTTTTTAAATGGATTGGATCCCATTGAATCAGGTCAACTAGTTGCATTTGGCGATTTCAACTCCACATCAAATAAAGACTCTCATTGGAGCACTCTTCCGTGGTTATCGACCTTCTCTATATTGATGCTTGGCAGTCTCTTAATGTGGCGTCTACAAAAAAAGCAATCTCTTCAGGAAGAAGAGGCGGCAAGCTTAATTGCATCGAAAGATTTAGCCGAAAAGGCGAATGCCGCTAAATCTGCCTTTCTGGCGACTATGAGCCATGAGATTCGCACCCCGATGAATGCCATCTTGGGGGTACAAGAGTTATTGCTGAGTAGTCGGCAATTTCCGGAAAACGAAAAATCATTATTGAAGAGCGCCCATTCCTCGGCTCAATCATTGCTAGGCATTCTGAATCAAGTGCTAGACCTTTCCAAGATTGAGGCTGGCAAGCTCGCCTTAAATTTAGAGCCTTGCTGTCTCAATACTCTGATTGATGACATTCATTCTGCATTCTCAACCATGGCAAACCAGCGGAACCTGACCCTACATACCTCCAAAGACCCCCGAATTGCTGCTGTCTTAATGATTGATACCTTACGACTACGTCAAATTCTGCAAAACTTACTAAGTAATGCCATTAAATTTACCGATCACGGTGAGATCTATTTCTCAATCAGCGTGCTAGCAGATGATCATGCGGGACAGTTGGTTGAATTTAGAGTCATTGATACCGGAATTGGCATGGGTACTAAGGAAATTAAGCTCGCTCTTCAAGCTTTTGAACAAGTTTCAGGTAAAACAGATCAGCAAAATGGTACTGGTTTAGGACTCACCATTACCAATCATTTAATCACCTCCATGAACAGTCAGCTCTATTTTGAAAGCGCGCCCGGCTTTGGTAGCAATATTCATTTTTGTGTGGCGCTCCCCAGAACCAGTATTGCTGCATCCAAAAATAATCTTACAGATGAAGACTCATTTCCTCGGAGGTTAGTCTCTAAACAGGCTCAGAATGAAAATCGCCTACTTCAGGCATTGGTAGTTGAAGATCACCCCGCGAGTCGACAAATTCTTTCCTTGCAATTGCAAGCCCTAGGTCTCGAGGTGCAGGTTTGCGAAAGCGCAAACACGGCACTTGAACTCTTATCCAAGAAACATTTCGACCTTCTGCTTACCGATCAATCTATCCCAGGTATGCAGGGCTCAGAATTAGCAAAACACGTTCGCTCTTTGGGCCATCATGAGATTGTCATCATTGGCATTACTGCAGATATTTATGCCTTAGATTCTCGACACCAATTTCTTGCTGCTGGCATGAATGGGGTGCTTATCAAGCCTTTAAACTTAATGACATTAGAGAATGAGCTAACTCGTTATTTCACTTCTCAAGAAATAGTTGATGCTAAAAATGTAGTAGATGTGCCTGGAGAATACTCATTTGAGTGCTTTTCCAATCTCTTGAAAAAAAATCCAAGCCATATTCTGGTCATATTAGAAGAGATTAAAAAAGTTCATATTGAAACCCTTGCCATACTTGCAACTAAGAGTGTTGATGAAGCTACCTTGGCAAGCATGATTCATAAGGTTAAGGGTGGCGCCCAACTTCTGAGCGCTCAGCGCTTTGTTCAGTGCTGCGAAAGCTTAGCAACTGAGGGCTCTTTGCCAGACAGAGTGAGTGCATTCATTCAATTACTGGAAGAGCAAAATCAGATCATTGAGTCCTATATGGCAAAGCATACCAGCCATTAATTAAGGACATGGCTTTGCCTTCTGCCTCCCTGGGTTTATCCTATTGGGAATGCAGCGGCCCATACCTCATCTCATTTCTCTAATGCTAACTGTCCTCTGGACTGGGTTTTGCCTTTTCGTGTTACCAGCGAAGGCTGAGGAAGCACGTATAACCCTACCGCAGGCAGTTATAAGTAGCCTAGAGCGCAATCAAATTCCAAAAGACACTGTAAGTATTTCAGTAATAGAAATTGGAGCTGATCGACTAGGAAAAAATACTGCAAAAAATATCTTAGATTGGCGAGCTGCCGAAGCCATGAACCCAGCATCAACCATGAAGCTGCTGACAACACTTGCAGGTTTAGATATTTTGGGGCCCCAATATCGCTGGCGAACCAATATCTACACTGACGGTCTGATTCGTCAGGGTGTTCTCAAAGGAAATTTATATTTACAGGGTACTGGCGATCCAAAACTCATTCCCGAAGAGCTGGCTAAACTGATGAAGTCCTTGAAAGGACTTGGCATTCAAAAGATTGACGGCAACTTATTCTTTGATCGAAGCGCTTATGCCCCTAGCGTTATGGAGCACAACACTATCGATGGAGAGGCCCTACGTGCATACAATGTGCCACCTGATCCATTGCTGTATTCATTTCGTACTCTCTCTTTTCAGCTAAGTAAATCACGCTCGGCTGAATTTATCGACATTAGCTATACGCCAACGCTTTCGCAACTCAAAATTGATAATCAAATGCAGTTAGTTGATCGTACTTGTGATAACTGGAAAAGTGATATTCGTTTTAATTTAGATCCTGAGGGCACAACTAAAACTGATCAATTAGTGGTGGCACAGTTTTCAGGGGCATTTCCTAGTACCTGTAAAGGTGTTAACTACAATGTAGTTGCCCTGGATGCCAATACTTTTTTGACACAAGGCTTTGCTGCTGCCTGGGAACTATCAGGTGGCACATGGACAAAAGCACCTATTGGAAAAAATGGGAATGTACCTCTTGCTGCACGACTCCTTCTACAGTTTGAAGGGATCAATCTTGCCGATGATGTGATTGATATTAATAAGTATTCAAATAATGTCATGGCACGCCAACTTCTTTTGACATTAGCCCTAGAAAAAATGGGTAAGCCCGCCACCACTTTTAATGGAGAATTAGTTATTCAGGGTTGGCTCAAGCAAAATGGCTTGGATTTTCCTGGCTTGGTGATTGAAAACGGTTCAGGCTTATCACGCAATGAGGCTATTTCAGCAGAGCAAATGAATCAACTTTTATTTACTGCACGTAATTTGCCAGTCGGAGAGGCTTTCTATAACAGTCTTCCGATTGCTGGCACTGATGGCACGATGAGAAGTCGTCTGATGACACAACTGCGTAAATTTTTACATCTTAAGAAAAAGCCTGAGGCCAGGATTAAGACGGGTTCACTTGCTGATGTACGCGCTATCTCAGGCTATGTAATAAGTAAATCTGGAAAGCTATATGCAGTGACTTCATTTATCAATCACCCAAACGCTTGGAGAGGTTTAGAGGCGCATGATCAATTGCTATCTTGGCTGCTTGAAGATGGTCCAGAGCCAAAACACGCACGCTGAAGTCGATCTCTAACGCCATCCCATTCTTCACCAGGGGGTGGCTCAGGAAATAAAATTAAATCCCAACCTTGTTGATCTAAATCGCGTAATGAACGATACAGGCGATTAGCAAAACCACTGCTGTCACTTGGTACTTCCACTTCTTCAAAATGAACAGATGGATGACCATCCTCACTCAAAGAGGATTCTGAATCCCAAACTGCAACTGCCACACGAGACTTCGTATCCGGAAATTCGCTTAGCGCATCCAAAACGCGACCGGGTGCATAGAGCCGCAATGGGGTATTTGGTGCGTAATGCGCCCTTAAGCTTCCTGAAACTCTTGGCAATGCAAGCTCATGGCGCTCATGCTTTGTCTCGCCAGCTTGGTATACCTTAATGCCAGTCTTAGCAAAGATCTCTTTTGGAGTTATTACGCCTGGACGAAGCAGAATAGCTTTATCACCAGAAGACATATCAATAATGGTTGATTCAATCCCAAGCTCACAGTCACCGCCGTCCAAGATCATCAGATCAAGAATATCCTCAAATTCATTACGTACATCAGCAGCACTAGTTGGAGATACTTTGCCAAAACGATTAGCAGATGGTGCGACAACGCCACCCTTAAATTTCCTTAATAACTCCTGAGCCATTGGATGTGCGGGTGCACGAATAGCAACAGTATCCTGACCACCAGTTAATTTATTGAGAACGCTCTTATCTTTTTTAAAGACTAAGGTTAGAGGTCCTGGCCAAAATGCATTAACCAGCTTTAACGCATCTTCAGATAAATCTCTTACCCAGGGCGCTACTAATGGCACCCAATCTACTTGGGTTTGATCAAATTTATCAGGCGCAGCTAAATGCACAATCAGTGGATGATTCGCTGGTCTACCTTTGGTGCTGAAGATTTTGTTAATGGCCTCTGGATTTCTTGCATCTGCTCCTAGTCCATATACAGTCTCTGTTGGAAACGCAACCAAACCGCCATCACGCAAAGTCTGAACTGCTTCATTGATCACTGCAGAAGATTGCAGTGGCGTACTATCGGTGGACATTCTAGGGCTCGATGCCTAATTCAGTAGCTACAGCAGCACAATTTTGGCGAGCCTCATTCAATGCTTCGCCCAAGCAGTTGATGTGGCCCATCTTTCTGCCGATGCGAGGAGCGGATTTACCGTAAAGATGTAATTTTGCATCAGGATGTGCAAGTACTTTATTCCAAGCGGGTTCTCTTGCTTTATCTTCACTGCCTTCAAACCAAAGATCGCCTAACAAATTTAACATCGAAACTGGTGCTAATTGTCGTGTATCTCCTAAAGGCAAACGAGCCATTGCTCTTACTTGCTGCTCAAACTGGCTACTGACACAAGCATCCATAGTGTAGTGCCCGGAGTTATGTGGACGAGGTGCGATTTCATTGGCAACAATCTCGCCATTCTTAAGAACAAAAAATTCAATGCAGAGAACACCGACATAATCAATCTTCCGAATCAGTGCTTTCGCTGCATCAACAATCTTTTTCTCTTGCGCGGGCTTTAGCGATGGAGCTGGTACGGTAGAGGTATGTAAGATACCGCTACGATGAATGTTTTGAGAAACTGGATAAGCTACAACTACATCATCATGACCGCGCACTACTAAAGCAGAAACCTCAAAATCTAACTCCATACGCTTTTCAAGAACACACGGCACACGCTCAAAATGGTTCCATGCAGCAATCAAACCTTCAGTATCGTCAATAGTTACCTGGCCTTTGCCGTCATAACCCATGCGAGCAGTCTTTAAGATTCCAGGAAAAAGATCTGTAGGAACATGCGCAATATCAGCATCATGTTCGATTACAAAATAGGGTACAGGACCAATATTGGTTTCAGACTTCCAGGTAGCTAGGAATTTCTTCTCAGCAATCCGATTTTGCGCCAAAGAGACGCAACTACTGCGAGGTGCTACAAAAACTCCCAGAGATTCTAGATCGTCTAGAGCTTGTGCTGGCACATTTTCAAATTCAGTACTGACGGCCGCACATAAAGCTGCCATTTCTTTTAGAGCAATTGAGTTGGTGTAATCCGCTTGAATAAATTTTTCTGCAATTGAACCAGCAGGGCTATCAGAGTCAGGATCTAAAACACAAACTTTATATCCCATTGCTTGTGCAGCCTGAGTAAACATACGCCCCAGTTGACCGCCACCCAATATTCCTAAATACGAGCCCGGCAAGATGGGCTCCAGACGATCTGCCATGTAATTAATATCCCGGCAAATTCATAGATCGTGAAGTATCAGATTGCTTTGCTCGAAACTCTGTAAGACGTTTGGCAAGATCTGCATCATGTAATGCGAGACTAGCAATGACATGTAGGGCAGCATTAGCTGCACCAGCCTCACCAATCGCAAAAGTAGCAACTGGAACACCTTTTGGCATTTGCACGATGGAATATAAAGAATCTTCACCGCGCAAGTATTTGCTGGCAACTGGAACACCATAAACCGGAACAATGGTTTTAGAAGCAAGCATGCCTGGTAAGTGCGCTGCACCACCTGCACCAGCTATGATGGCCTGCAAGCCATTGGCCTGAGCATCTTCTGCATACTGAAACATATCATCTGGCATACGATGCGCTGAGAGTACTTTAGCCTCGTGAGCAATGTCAAATTGCTCCAGCATCTGAGCGGCGTGCTGCATAGTGTCCCAATCTGAATTGGAGCCCATTACTATTCCGACTATTGGCTTCTTGCTCATTTACCTCTCCAAATACCCTAAATATTTACTGAGTACTCCATTATCCCTGAGTTAAACGATTCAGAGCTTCACGATACTTTTGGGCTGTCTTTTCGATAATATCCGCTGGTAACTGCGGTGCGGGGGCAGTCTTAGGCCATAACTTGCCATTTACTTGGGCGGTTTCTAGCCAATCGCGTACAAATTGCTTGTCATAAGATGGTGGATTTGAGCCCACATAATAGGTTTCTGATGGCCAGAAGCGAGAAGAGTCCGCAGTAAGGATCTCATCCATTAAAACCAATTGACCAGAATCATCTAGGCCAAATTCAAATTTGGTATCGGCAATAATAATTCCACGAGTCGCAGCGTATTCAGAGGCTTCTTTATATAAACGAATACTGATTTCACGAATTTGATTGGCTAATTTCTCACCAATGAGTTCAACAACTTTCTCAAATGAAATGTTTTCGTCATGATCACCTGCTTCTGCTTTAGCGGCAGGCGTAAAAATCGGCTCAGGTAATTTTTGAGCATTCTCTAAGCCAGCAGGCAATGTAATTCCGCAAACCTTGCCACTTTCTTTATAGTCTTTCCAGCCGCTACCAGCCAAATAACCACGCACTACCGCCTCTACCAAAATTGGCTTTAAGCGCTTAGCGACTACGGCACGGCCCTTCACCTGAGAAACTTCATCAGAAGTCACAACACTAGTAGGATCAATTCCAGTTAAATGATTTGGAATGACTGACGCTAATTTATCAAACCAAAAATTAGCCATCTGATTAAGAACGATACCCTTCTCAGGAATCGGCTCGCCCATTACTACATCAAATGCAGATAAGCGATCAGTGGTAATCATCAATAATTTATCGTGATCCAGGGCGTAAACATCACGTACCTTACCTTTAGAAAGTAAAGGTAATGACTTAATAGAGGTGGCATACAAAGCTGGCATCTTTAATTCACTTCACGATCTGAGTGAGCTTGCCGCTCTTATAGAGTTCAGCCATTTTCTCTAGAGGAATAGGTTTGATTTTAGATGCCTGGCCAGCAGATCCAAAGGCCTGAAAGCGGGCAATGCAAATCTTCTTAGCAGCTTCACGGGCTGGCTTCAGATAGTCACGGGGATCAAACTTACCGGGGTTCTCCATGAGATAACGGCGGACAGCGCCAGTCATTGCTAAGCGAATGTCGGTATCAATATTGATCTTACGAACACCGTTCTTAATACCTTCTTGAATCTCCTCAACAGGCACACCGTAAGTTTCTTTCATATCACCACCAAACTCACGAATCTCCGCAAGTAACTCTTGAGGGACGCTAGACGAACCATGCATTACTAAGTGCGTATTCGGAATACGCGCATGAATTTCTTTAATGCGGTCAATCGCTAAAATATCACCAGTAGGCTTTTTAGTAAATTTATAAGCGCCGTGGCTAGTCCCAATTGCAATCGCTAAAGCATCGCACTGAGTTGCTTTCACAAAGTCAGCGGCCTGCTCAACATCTGTCAATAACTGTTCACGAGTCATCTTGCCGTCAGCGCCATGACCATCTTCTTTGTCGCCCTGCATCGTTTCTAAAGAGCCCAAGACTCCAAGCTCTGCTTCCACAGTAACTCCAATGGAGTGAGAAAACTTCACAACTTCCTGGGAGACGGCTAAGTTGTACTCGTAACTGGCAACCGTTTTGCCATCAGCTTCAAGCGAGCCATCCATCATCACGCTAGTAAAGCCGCTCTTAATTGCCGCCATACAGACAGCCGGACTTTGGCCATGATCTTGATGCATTACAACTGGAATATGTGGGTATGCTTCGACAGCAGCAGAGATCAAGTGACGTAAAAATGCTTCGCCAGCATATTTACGCGCGCCAGCAGATGCCTGCATGATGACCGGCGAGTCAGCCTCATTGGCTGCTTCCATAATTGCCGTGACCTGTTCAAGGTTATTGACGTTAAATGCCGGCAAGCCATAACCGTTTTCAGCAGCATGATCCAAAAGTTGTCGTAATGATACTAAAGCCATGATGTTCTCTTAATAGATATAAATAAATAGTTAATCAATGTACAAGTCACTTCACGTGAACAATCTTAAGAGTATTCGTGCCACCAGGTTCACCCATCGGCTCACCCGAGGTCAACACTACGGTATCACCCTTTTTAACTGCACCAGCCTTCTTCAAGCAAGCTTCTACTTCTTGCAGGGCAGTATCGCGGTCCTTGGTGTAATCCAAGCCAATTGGTGTGACATTTCGATAAGTGCTTAAGGCTCTTTGGGTCGCAATCTTTGAAGTCAATGCAAAGATAGGCACATGAATATTATGACGACTCATCCAAATTGGAGTTGAGCCAGAGTCTGTCAGGGCAGCAATCGCATTTGCATGCAAATGATGCGCAGTAAATAAAGCACCTAAGGCAATTGTTTGATCAATGCGGGCAAAGGTTTGATCTAAAAAATCGGTATCTAATTTCACTGGATCTGATTTCTCGGCCTCGACACAAATCTCTGCCATTGCTTTAATCGTTTGCACTGGATATGAGCCAGCAGCAGATTCTGCGGAAAGCATCACAGCGTCTGTACCATCTAATACGGCATTGGCTACGTCACTGACTTCAGCACGCGTAGGCACTGGAGCATTAATCATGGACTCCATCATTTGCGTTGCAGTAATCGTAAATTTATCAGCCTTACGCGCCCAATCAATCATGCGCTTTTGTAATGCCGGTACTGCGGCGTTTCCAACCTCAATAGCAAGGTCACCGCGGGCAACCATAATGCCATCACTTTGCGCAATAATGCTTTTGAGTGCCTTAGGTTCAATAGCTTCAGCACGCTCGACTTTAGCAATGGTTCTCACTTTGCCAACACCATATTTAGCACTAGCTGCATCAGCTAACTTACGGGCATACGCCATATCAGCGCCATCTTTTGGAAAGCTAATAGCCAAGAAATCAACGCCCATCGCAATTGCAGCATCTAAATCAGCAATATCTTTTTCGGTAAGTGCTGGTGCTGTCAAACCGCCACCGGCACGATTGATGCCTTTGTTGTTGGAAAGTGGGCCGCCTTGCTCCACGAGCGTAAAAATTTCTCCACCCTTAACACTCTCAACGCGTAGTACAACCAAGCCATCATTCAATAAGAGGCGGTCACCCGGCTTCACATCATTAGGCAACTCTTTGTAGTCAAGTCCTACACGTCCTTGATCACCGAGCTCGCAAGTGACATCCAGAATAAACTTTTCGCCCTCTTTGAGAAGAATTTTGCTGTTTGCAAATTTACCCACACGAATCTTAGGACCCTGCAGATCGGCCATGATGCCAACCTCTTTGCCAACTTCCGCAGAAATACTTCTGACTAAATCATGACGCGCTTTATGATCAGCCACAGTGCCATGTGAAAAGTTCATCCGCACCACATCAACACCTGCGCGAATCATGTCGCGGAGTACCTCAGGCTTTTCAGATGCTGGTCCTAGAGTTGCAATAATTTTTGTTGCTCGTAGCATATTTAGTCTTTCGCTCTTTCGGCTAGTACTGCAAAGGCTGGCAAAGTTTTGCCTTCTAAGAATTCTAAGAAAGCGCCACCGCCAGTTGAAATGTAATCCACTTGATTTTCAATACCATATTTAGCAATCGCTGCCAATGTATCGCCGCCGCCAGCAATCGAGAATGCAGGTGAGTGGGCGATTGCTGCAGCCAGCATTTTTGTGCCTCCGCCAAATTGATCAATTTCGAATACGCCTAATGGGCCATTCCAAACAATCGTGCCTGCGTGCGCAAGCATGGTGGAAAGACGAGCAGCAGTCTTAGGGCCAATATCCAAAATCATGTCATCTTCGGCAACTTGATCAGCAGGCACGCGATTTGCACGAGCCAAGGGGGAGAGTTCATTCGCAACTACGACATCCTCAGGAATGGGCACATGCGCGCCACGTTTTTCCATAAGATCCATAATTTCTCTAGCTTCATTGACTAAGTCTGGCTCAGCAAGCGATTTACCAATTGGTAAGCCTTTGGCAAGCATGAAGGTATTTGCAATACCGCCGCCAACGATCAACTCATCGACCTTCTCAGAGAGAGCCTTAAGAATAGTGAGCTTAGAGGAAACTTTAGAGCCAGCAACGATCGCTATTAATGGCCGCTTTGGATTTGCTAATGCACGACTTAATGCATCTAACTCAGCTGCCATTAATGGGCCAGCACAAGCAACCGGTGCAAACTTAGCAACACCATTGGTAGTTGCTTCAGCGCGATGTGCAGTTCCAAATGCATCGTTTACGTAAATATCACACAGAGCAGCAATCTTTTTAGCCAACTCATCAGTATTCTTTTTCTCGCCCACATTTAAGCGGCAGTTTTCCAAAAGAACCACTTCGCCAGGATGCACCTGAAATCCTCCATCAACCCAATTACTAATCAGTGGAACTTTGCGATGTAGCAAAGTAGCTATGCGATCTGCTACTGGGGCTAAGCTATCTTCAGATTTGAATTGGCCTTCGGTAGGACGACCCAAGTGAGAGGTCACCATTACTGCTGCGCCAGCATCTAGGCACATCTGCACCGCAGGCATCGAAGCCCGAATACGAGTGTCTTCAGTGATATTGCCCGCTTCATCTTGGGGCACATTGAGATCGGCGCGAATCAGAACCCGCTTTCCCTTGAGTTGGCCGGATTGGGCTAATTCACTTAAACGTTTAACTTTAAATAAGGGTTCCGGCATGGGATTGGGCAAATGTAATGGTTTATTGGGAATACTCTATTCTAAATCGTCTAGCCCAAATCCCCTAAAGGATCTCAGGCAACGTAGTCCCCTGCCTGCTCTACAATAGGGACTTGGACGCATTTTGGGTCTTGGGCCATAAACCCTCCCTTGGCGCCTCGATTAACCAGATACAAAAAGGTAGAAAAAATGTCGATGTCCGACCGCGATGGCTTTATTTGGTCCGATGGGAAGCTTGTTCCCTGGCGTGAGGCCAATATTCATGTCCTAACCCATAGTCTGCACTACGGTATGGGCGTATTTGAAGGCATCCGAGCCTACAAAACCCCCCAGGGCACAGCAATTTTCCGCCTCCCAGAGCATGTCAAACGGCTCTTTAATGGCACCAAGATTTTTCAAATGAGCATGCCATACAGCCCAGAAGTGATTACTAAGGCAATTATTGATGTGGTCAACAGCAATAAGCTTGAGGCTTGCTACATTCGCCCAATTATTTTTATTGGTTCCGAAAAACTAGGTATTTCTCCTAAAGGAAACACTATTCATACGGCAATCGCTGCCTGGGAATGGGGTGCTTATTTAGGTGAAGATGGCTTAAATAAAGGTATTCGAGTCAAGACCTCCTCATTTACTCGCCACTTTGTGAACTCCTCACTCGTGCGCGCTAAGGCTTCTGGCTATTACATCAATTCGATTTTGGCTAATCAAGAAGTGACCGCCAATGGATATGACGAAGCTTTACTACTAGATACCGAAGGCTATGTTTCGGAAGGTTCTGGCGAAAATATTTTCATGATTAGTGATGGCATCGTATACACACCAGATTTAGCTTCATGCTTAGACGGTATCACTCGCGATTCCATTATCGATATCGTAAAAGACCTTGGACTTGAGTTGCGCGAAAAACGGATTACCCGTGATGAGATCTACTCTGCAGATGAAGCCTTCTTTACTGGTACTGCTGCTGAAGTAACTCCGATTCGTGAGCTTGATGATCGCACCGTTGGTGATGGTAAGCGTGGTCCAATCACTGAAAAAATACAGAAGACGTATTTTGATGCGGTATATGGCAGAAGCGATAAATATAAATCTTGGCTCACTTACGTGAAATAATCAGGAAGAGAAATATGACGCAAGCTCAAGTTGTGATGGTGGATGGCAAAGATCTGCCATTGCATTGCCCAACCAATCAAACTCCAGCCTGGAACTCTCATCCACGGGTTTTTTTAGACATTACCAAAACCGGGGAAGCGAAGTGTCCGTATTGTGGCGCCGAGTACAATCTCATTCCTGGCACTGAGCCCCACGGACACTAGGCCTTATCAGCGCCTCGCCATGGGGCGCTGACTCGGGATACGACCCATGCAAAGTATTCTGATCATTACTCCAAACTGGATCGGAGATGCCGTAACAACGCAACCTTTGCTAGCCAATCTCAAAGCACTTTATCCAGATTCTAAAATAGATGTCCTTGCCAGTAATTGGGTATCGCCTATCTATCGTGCGTGCTCCGAAGTACATGAAGTCATTGAGGCGAAATTTGAGCACAAAAAACTGCAATGGGGCTTACGCAAGCAATTGGCCAGAGAGATTGCAGCTAAAAACTATCAAGCATGTTTTGTATTGCCGAATAGTTTTAAATCTGCCCTCATTCCCTGGTTAGCTAATATTCCTTTTCGGATTGGTTACCGTGGCGAGTTGCGTTTTGGTCTGATTAATTTAGCCCTAGATAACCCCAGCAAAATCAATCGTCCACAAATGGTGGGGCACTATCTAGCATTAAGCCAACTTCTAAAAGATGACTCTCCTCTTTCATCTATTGAGCTAATCCCTAAACTGCATGTTTCCAATACTGCAAAGCAATCGGTAGAGCGCAAATTACAAAACAACAATATCAATCCTGACTCTATTTATGTAATGTGCCCAGGTGCAGAGTATGGGCCCTCTAAAAGATGGCCTACCGAACACTTTGCAGTTTTGGCACAGAAGCTCATCACGCAAAACTCAAATCATCAAATTATTCTTTTAGGCAGCAAAAGTGATCATGCTCTTGCCCAAGAAATTACTGCCCATGCAAAGCATGCCGCCAATATTCATAACTGGTGTGGCAATACTTCCTTAGATGAGGCCATTGCTTTGATTGGAATGAGCAAGGCGGTAGTAAGTAATGATTCAGGGTTGATGCATGTTGCAGCAGCTCTCCAGATCCCTCAGGTTGCTATCTTTGGCTCTAGCGATCCCGCCCATACTCCCCCTTTATCCGACAGGGCTGAGATTATCTGGCTAAATATGTCTTGTAGCCCATGCCATAAAAGAGCGTGCCCTTTAGGCCATTTACGATGCCTAAAAGATATCCTGCCAGAACAAGTATTAGCTACACTCAATAGATTGAAATAATTACTCGGAAAAGTAAGTTATGACCAAACTTGCAAGACTCTTTCACAATGCTGATGAAGTCGTAGATGCTTGGCGAGAAGCACTAAGAAATCGTGATGTCAAAGGCGCTTTGGATATTTGGCTTGATGATGACTCCATCACTTGCGTACTTCCTGAGGGACATCGCCTCAGTGGTCATGCCGAAATTCGTAAAGGCTTAGAAAGGCTTTTATTCAAACAACCCTTATTTTTAGAACCCATTGCCTGCATCAGCCACTCCATCCCAGGCGCAGCTATTTACGATACTACGGAAGCAGTGCATCTAAGACCCGATCAAATTGAGGCTGAATTCTTCCTGAATATCACTCTAGTGCTTTTACAAGATAGTCAAGGCTGGCGTATTGCTCATCTACATGCGAGTCGCTCTACCGAAGAAACTTTTGATGCTCCCTCCACACCACACGGCTTGCATTAAATATCGATATGGATGAGCGAGTATTGCGGTCGCTCATCAAGTGGCCTAATCTACCTGACTGCTTTGGTTGGCTTGCTTTAGATCGGCGCGGTCAATGGCGCATGCGTGATGCGTTTGCACAGCAGAATAAATTACCTGGGCAAGTTATTACTCATATCGCTTTAAATGAATTTATCTCCAGAAACTATGTCTGTGATCATTTGGGCAGATACTTTTTTCAAAATGGGCCGCAGCGCGTATTCATCACGCTCGATGCCACGCCCTGGATCGTCCGTATTACACCGAGTACTGATGGCTTGCAACTCATCACTCAATGTGACAGCTCAATTAAACCCAGCGGTGCATTAAGCGATGAAAGCGGCAATATTTATATTGTCGGAAAAGTTAATCAGCTCATTTATAAAAATGAAAATCAATTTTTCAAGGAAGATTGTCAGACCCTAGCGCTTTTGCATGATCACGACTTAGATCATTTTTCCCAATTAGCCCAGTTACGTGAAGAGGCTTGTAGCTTTGGCGGATCCTGGACTTGGCAAGGTAAGCAATTGCCTTTAGATCCAATCCATTCAGGAGAGATAGCTCCTCGCTTTAGGTTCATTGCAACTCCAAGCGATCAACTTCTCTCCTAACTGGGGATCTTCCCTTGCTCTTTTAGCTCATCTTGGTACTGTCTTTGCATCTCGCGCAAACGCGCATCAATACTAGAACCTTGATAGTAGTCAGAGCCGCTGGCAGAGCGGGCAATCTTCAATTGCTCGATTGCTGATGGCCAAGCACCTTCAAGAGCGTATTTTTCTCCAAGAGCGTAGTGACGCATTGGCACATTCTTGGCCTGATCGTACGCTTTTGATAGCAGATTCCACCAGACAACTTCATTAGGCTGAAGACGGGTACGGGCTTTGAGCCAAGTAATCGCATCATTGGTACGGCCAAGTGCTAAGTCTGCATTGATCATCGCAGCACCAGCGGCATAAGACTGAGGGTAAGCGCGGAAAGTAGCTTGTGCAACCTGCAAAGCTTCATCACCCTTACCTTTAGCTAAAGCCAATTCAGATGCGGTGATATCCAAAGATAAACTTTGTCTCTGAATCGGTGAGCCTGGAGCACTAGCGGCTTGTGCCAAATTGCGTGCTTGCTGTAGATAAGATTCTGCTTGATCTACCTTACCCTGACGTTGAGCAATGAGAGCCAAGCCATAAAAGCCCTCCATTTGCTTGCCAGCCTGAGGCTGCTTACTCAAGCTTTCAAAGGTATTTTTAAGATCGTATAAACCACTTGAAGTCCCTGACTGTTCCATACGTGCTCTAGCTTTTATGAAATAAAACTCAACTGAGGTTGGAACATTACGCGTAGCAACCCTTCTTGCTCTATCTTGCATATCAGCGATACGGTCTGTCGTTAAAGGGTGGGTTCGAACATAAGCAGGGACGCCTTTGTCCATAACGCCTGTAGCTCTTTGTAGGCGCTGGAAGAAACCTGGGGCACCATTTACGTCATACCCACTCGCATCCAAAATCTGAAAGCCAACACGATCAGCCTCACGCTCAGCATCTCTGGAGTAAGAAAGTTGATTGTCGATAGCAACTGCCTGGCCACCTTGCATTAACCCAGCGCCTGCAGAGGGATTGCGAGACATTGCTAAAGCACCAAGTACCATGCCCGCTATAGCAATCATGGTATTAGTAGATTGTTTGTCCATTTGGCGAGCAAGGTGGCGCTGTAATACGTGTCCAGTTTCATGGCCCATTACAGATGCCACTTCTGAATCTGTTTCTGCGCTCACAAGTAAGCCCGTATGAAAACCAATAAATCCACCTGGCAAAGCAAATGCGTTGATGCTACTGTCTTTTACTGCAAATACTTCAAAGTTATATGCCCCACTTCCTTGTTCATTCGCACCACCAAGTTGCAATTGTTTAGCAGCCTGCAGTAAGCGGCGCTCCATTTGATTTAAAAAATCATAAATTGGTAAATCATTTGAATAATCTGGATCAGGACGAATCTGACGCATGATCATCTCGCCATATTTCCGCTCATCAATACGACTGAGCGAGTCCCCGCCAGGATCACCCATATCAGGCAAAATAATATTGGGCTGGCTTTGTAAGGCATTACGATTGGGCAGCTTAGAAGATTTGGCCTCCGGAGACTGCATCACCCGACCAATATTTTGGGCAGCTGCAGAGTTGCCATCTACTGAAACATCCCCAACAGGGGTAGCAGCATAAGCAGGTGTAATCCCTGAACATGACAAGGCCAACATCAGCTGAGCAGCCAAAAAGCGCTGCAAAAACGAGGTTTTTCTAATGAGCTTTATATCCTGCATCCCTATATGGTAAAACTTATCCCATGAACAAACTAACTCATTTTGATGAAAGTGGCCAAGCCCATATGGTAAATGTGGGTGATAAAGCCTCGACGCACAGAATTGCTATTGCAACGGGCAAGATCAGCATGCTTTCCGAGACCTTTAAAATGGTCGAAGCAGGTACCCATAAAAAAGGGGATGTACTAGGTATTGCCAGAATCGCAGGCATACAGGCATCAAAGAAAACTGCCGATCTTATTCCACTCTGCCATCCACTAGCCTTAAGCCATGTGAGTCTTGAGTTTCAAACAAATTCAAAAGATAGCAGCATCGCCTGTCAAGTCAGGGCAGAAACCACGGGGCCCACTGGCGTCGAAATGGAAGCCCTCACTGCAGTCCAAGTTGCCCTCCTCACGATCTACGATATGTGTAAAGCAGTAGACCGAGGCATGGTTATAGGCGATGTCAAACTCTTAGAGAAGAGTGGTGGTAAGTCTGGAGAGTGGAAGCTGGGAGAGTAAAGACTGGTCAAGAAATTAGAAGAATAAAAAACTATGGCTAAGTTTAAAAGTCTATTAATTTAGTTAGCCTACCTCACAACCAACAAGTATATGATCTGGGTGCATATCATTTTGGTAGCGCTCATACATTTTGATATAAGCAGCCTCAAGATGCTTAGCAAAAAGAGATGCGTTAAATAGAGGAGTAGTCAAACGATTATTCGCCAACTTCAATTTAATATCTGCAAGTTTCTTGGGGTTCATGGCCAGCTCAATCGCCAAAGCTTCATATTGTTCTTCGCCAGAGGTAATTAGCTCATCTAATCCTACGGAAGTCAGAAGGCTAGCAGAAACTCTTCCTGGGAAAGTGTCACCCACTATTGTCAGCACCGGTAATCCAGCCCATAAAGCATCGCTGCAGGTTGTATGAGCGTTATACGGCAGAGTATCCAGAAATAAGTCTGCTAAATCATGGCGGGCCAAATGATCTTCAATTGATAGGCGCTCAGCAAATATCAACCTATTAGATTCTATCCCTCGAGCAGCAGCTTCCTTTATCAAATTCTCCTTAGCAATTGGATTGTCGGCTAAAAGCCATAAAATACTTCCTCGAACGTGAAACATAATTCTCATCCAAGAATCGAAGGTAGATGGGGTTATTTTGTAATTGTTATTAAAGCAAGCAAAAACAAAAGCATCTTCTGGAAGACCTAATTGCCTCCTCGTAAATTTCCTATCAGAGATTTTTCTTTGGTCGTCATTTGCTTGATAACTATTGGGGAGATACACAAGCTTTTCAACATAATATTTTTTTGACTCTTCTGGTATGACTACTTTATCGGCAATGATGTAATCCATATATTTAGCGCCAATAGTTCCAGGAAAGCCAAGATAGTTCACTTGTATTGGGGCAGGTTTATAAGAAAATATCTCCTGTCTTGAAAGACCAAAAAATCCGTTCAAATTGATAAGGATATCAATCTCATTGGATTGAACCAGTTTGACTGCATCTAAATCAGATAATTTCGATATATCAAATATATTACCAAAGGCGCCTACAATTCTTTGGCGATAGTCTGAGCCATCATCCCAGCCATTATCAAAAGCAAAAATTTCAAATTTGGATTTGTCATGTAGCTCCCAAATACGAGTCATTAAGATTGAGGTGGCTTGATTCCTAAACTCGCCACACAAATAACCGATACGTATTTTATGATGTTTATATTGTGAAAATTCAGACGTATTACCCAGCGCAGGAAACCTATCATTTGAATAAATTTCAGCACATTTTTGTGTCAGCGCCTCTGAATTTGAAATTCCTTGAAAACCAAAAGGCTCGGACATTTTTCCTTCATTAATTAAATGAAAAATATCGTTAATATTCTTTTTATAATTTGTCCAATCACATCCAAGCATCATTTGGTGATGAGCTTTACCCAATAAATAAGAGTCTCCGCCCTTAATTTCTAGAGCTTTGAGGTAAGATTTAGCTGATTCAGAATGCCTCTTAAGAAAATTGAGTGCTTCCCCTTTATTGTGCCAGGCATCGTGATAGTCAGGCTTTAGGCTAAGTACTTTATCGAAGTGATCAAGCGCCTCGTCATAACGCTTCAGTTCATTTAATGCGGCACCTCTATTAAACAAAGCCTCAATATAGTCTGTCTTTAGGCTCAGTGCTTTATCATAATGAGTTATAGCCTCGTCATAACGCTTGAGCTCCTGTAAGGTAGCGCCTTTATTAAACCAAACCTCGGCATAGGCTGATTCAGCATGCTTTTTAAGAAAGTTGAGCACTTCCCCTTTATTGTGCCAAACGCCGTGATAGTCAGACTTTAGGCTGAGCACTTTATCGTAGTGATCAAGCGCCTGGTCATAATGCTTTAGTTCGTGCAGAGTATTGCCTTTATTGAACCAAGCCTCGGCATAGTCAGGCTTCAGGCTTAAGGCTTTATCATAATGAGTAAGCGCCTCGTCATAATGCTTTAGTTCGTGCAGAGTATTGCCTTTATTGAACCAAGCCTCGGCATAGTCAGGCTTCAGGCTTAAGGCTTTATCACATGTCTCTGAAGACTCTAAGAATCGCTTTAACTTATTAAGAGGCACACTTTTATTTGACCATGCCTCGTGATATCTTGGACTAAGTTTAATAGCCTCGTTATAGGCGTGAATGGACTCCTCATATAAATTTAAATTACTTAGTGCAATACCCTTATTAGACCAAGCTTCTGGGATATTAGGCTTTATTTGAATTGCCTTATCAAGGGCATCTAGCGCCAAAATATAATTTTTGATATCGATATAAGTTGAGCCTTTATTAATTAGCGTCTCAGCATCATTGGGCTGAATTTTAAGAGCTAAATCATAAGCATCCAATGCTAGTTGATGCATACCTTGCAGAGAATGAATAAAGCCCAAGTTATATGGAATTCTTACATCACCACTTTTATAGGGCTGTAAGCATTGAAAGATAGTTAATGCTTCAGCTAATCTATTCGTTTTTAAACATGAAATGCCAAATTGAAAAATAGTATCGGCACTATTGAGATCATTTTGCAGAAGCTCATTCAGAATTGAGTCAGCCTCAGTAAAATTTCCACGCTGAAAAGCTTGAATAACTTGCTGAAGAAGTTTTTGAAGTTGAGGACTCATAGCACGCATTTTAAAGCCAAAATACTTATCACTGAAATAAGATCACAACTTAAGATTAATGAAAATTACCCAATCGGCCTTAAACGATATCGCCTCCAGTCTAGTGGGCCGATCAATCAGCTCAATTAAGCTAACTATCCTAAGAGGGTACCAGCCAAATCTTTTCGCACTCTCTCCAGCACACCACTCCAATCATTTATAGCTGACTGTCTGTACAACTTCACTGATGGGTACCATGGACTATCTTCCCTATCTAACAGCCATCGCCAATCTGGTACATAAGGTACGATAACCCAAGTTTCTTTACCCATCGCTGCACTTAAGTGAGGAACGCTAGTACAACTACTGATAACTAAATCAACGCATTCAATTAAAGCGGCAGTATCACTAAAATCATTGAGTTGGTCGCCATAATATTGAATATTTTTATATTCTCTAAAAAATTCTTTATCGCAATCTTTGATTTCTTTTTGTAAACAGATATATTCATACCCTTCGGTAGGAAGCGCCTTTACAAAATCTGACAGTAGCAAACTTCTTTTTGAATCATGCTGAAAGCTAGAGATACTGCTCCAAACTAAACCCACTCTTTTTTTCGTTTTTGGCCCTAATTTAGAACCCCATTCAGATACCTTATTTGAATCACTCGCAATATAAGCATTTTCTGCGGGAATGCTAGCAACATTGGTATTAAATGCCAGGGGCAGACTGAGAAGTGGGCAGCAAAAATCAAAAGGGGGTAGCTCCTGACCCTTAATTACTAACTCTGAAACTCCTGCCAAGTCAGTCAATACTATTGCAAGGGATTGGGGCACCTCCAAAATCACCTTAGCACCTAAATCAGCAACCAATTTAGCGTAGCGGCAAAACTGGATAAAGTCCCCTAAACCCTGCTCCCCATAAAGCAAAATTGTTTTGCCATTCAGGGACTCCATTCCAAGCCAAGTAGGCTTATCAAAAGAGCGTTTTTCTGCAATCTCACTAATGCTCTTTGATCTCCACCTACTCTCGTATAGTGGTAATCCATGCTGATAATCCCCTAGCAAAAGCAGCGCTAAGCTTTTGTTCCATGCTGCTTCGTGGTGATCTGGTTTCAAACTAAGAGCCCTATCATAGTAAATGATAGAGTCTTCAGGCAATCCAAGCTGGCGTATGGTGTTGCCTTTATTAGACCATGCATCAGCATAGCTGGGTTTTAAGTTGATTGCTTTATCATAATTTACTAAAGCCTCTTCATAACGATTCATCTCAAATAAAACGTTTCCCCTATTTGACCAAACTTCTTCAAAGTTTGGATCAAGCTTGATCGATTTGTCATAAATATCTAATGCCTTTTCATAATTTTTTAAATCATAAAAAACATTCCCTAAATTACACAAAGCTAATGAATTTTTTGGAAGAAATTTAAGAGATTTATTGAAATAATCTAAAGCTTCTGGATATTTTTTTCTATTTGTAGACAGAACACCAAGCAGCCTATATACATGGGGGTTATTCGATTCTATCCTCATAGCCTGCTTTAAATAGAGCTCAGCTAAATCTAAATTGGAAACCCTAAGAGATTCCAGCGTTTTATTTAGAAGAAAGCCAATTTGAGGATTCATAGGAAGACATTATAGTAATTTCATCTAAAAAATTAAATTTCTCTGAGCACTAGTCAAATGCTATTGCAGTTTTGAATGATTGCGGTTACTGCAAAGATTGTTCAATAACCTTAGTTGACTAAACAATCTTTGCCTATTTATAAGAAACTATTATTTACTAATCCTGCACTCAGATGGCAGCAACTGAGATAGCAGGTTTGTTTCTGTAGATCTGCATGACCAGCCGCCAGACCAAGTGGACCCCTCTGGTTTTGATAAATCAAGTGGTTTAGGGGCATTAGCATCTGGCTCATTTGTTGGAATGAGATGCAATGTATTCTTGCCTGCCGGCGCTACGCTCACCTGATAGTCAATCGCAATGGCTCCTGATGGTGTAATTTCTATTAACTTGACGCTACGGGTTGGTCCAAAGGTAAATGATCCATTTGTAGCCTCATCCATAGGAATAGTGCCACGACTTGCAAATGCTTCTGTAACAGCAAGCTTTGCGCTGGAGGATAAATTCATACCCTCAACAATACGACTACGGGCAATGTAATCTTGATACTGAGGGACTGCTACAGCAACTAATATGCCAATGATGGCCACCACAACCATAACTTCAATTAAGGTAAATCCTGCCTCCTGGCTTTTACCTTGATTCTGAATTTCTTTACTTAAGTTTTGCATATCTTCTGACTCCTGAGGTGAAATGCCTCATCATCCAGTCTAAACCTCTTCTTCTCAAGAGCACTACACGTAAAAAAGCCGGCTTTGGGGGCCGGCTAATTCTGATTTTTTGGAAAGAAACTTACGCCTCTTTATGAGCATTCTTTTTCTTAAGGTATGTGCCCAATAAGATCACAATAGCAACCCCAATACCTTCAAAGATCATATGAGCATCTTCAAAAGCTGCTTGCATTGATTCTTTGATCGCCGGATCCTCAACTAGCATCCCACCAGCCAAGAGACCCAATAAGCCAGCGCCTAAAGTGATAATGACTGGAAAACGATCCATTACCTTAAGGAGCAAAGTACTGCCAAAGATGATTAAAGGAATAGAAAGTCCAAGGCCAATAATTAAGAGAAGCAAACGAGTTTCTTCTGGACCCTTTTGTGCTGCAGCAGCAACAGCAAGAACGTTATCTAAACTCATCACTAAATCCGCTATCAATATGGTACGAATGGCGCCCCAGATATTCGAATGACCTTTCATCTCTTCTTCTTCACCGCTATCTGCCAGTAGTTGCACGCCAATGTAGAGCAGCAAAATGGCGCCAACAATCTTAAGGTAGGGCAAGGCTAGTAAATGCACAGCTGTTATTGTTAGTACAACGCGCAAAATAATCGCTGCTGCACTACCCCAAAAAATGGCCTTCTTTTGCTGAGCAGGCGGCAAGTTACGTGACGCCAACGCGATTACTACTGCGTTATCGCCTGATAACAGGATATTGGCTACGATGATTGATAAAAGTGCCGCCCAAAAGGTGGCATCTGAAAAAGCTGAAAAATCCATATTGTCTCCCTAGGTTTTTATGTTTTAACTACTTATTCTGAACTGTTAATTACAACATAGCTTTTAACAAAGCTGCCATTTCTGATGGATTCTTTGTTACTGTGAAGCCACACTCTTCCATGACGGCAAGTTTGGCATCGGCAGTATCTGCTCCACCAGAAATCAATGCGCCAGCATGGCCCATCCGTTTTCCTGGAGGCGCTGTTACGCCAGCAATAAAGCCTACTACTGGCTTTTTCATATTGTCCTTACACCAACGAGCAGCTTCAGCCTCATCTGGACCACCGATTTCACCAATCATGATGACGGCGTCAGTTTCTGGATCTTCGTTAAACATTCTCATGATGTCGATGTGCTTCAAACCATTGATTGGATCGCCACCAATACCAACAGCCGTAGATTGCCCTAAACCAATTGCAGTCAATTGACCAACTGCTTCATAAGTCAAGGTTCCAGAGCGGCTTACAACACCAATACGACCCTTCTTATGAATATGCCCAGGCATGATGCCAATCTTAATTTCATCAGGAGTGATAATTCCTGGACAGTTAGGGCCTAGTAATAAAGTTTTCTTGCCGCCTTTAGCTTCTTTAGCTTTCATCTTGTTGCGCACTTCGAGCATATCGCGCACAGGAATACCTTCAGTAATACAGATCACGAAATCAAGGTCAGCCTCAACCGCCTCCCAAATTGCAGCAGCAGCACCTGGAGGCGGCACATAAATGACGGAAGTCGTAGCACCAGTTTGCGCTGCAGCTTCTTTAACAGTTCCATAAATGGGAATATTAAAAATAGACTCGCCAGCTTTTTTAGGATTCACGCCAGCAACAAAACAATTTTTGCCGTTTGCATACTCTTGACACTTTTCAGTATGGAACTGACCAGTCTTACCAGTAATGCCTTGAGTAATGACCTTAGTGTTTTTATTAATCAAAATAGACATATTGAAATTCCTGAATTATTTGTTTTTGGCAACAGCAGCAACTACCTTGGTAGCAGCCTCGGCCATTGAATCAGCACTAATGATTGGTAAACCAGAGTCTGCAAGAATCTTCCTGCCTAGCTCTTCATTTGTACCTTTCATGCGCACAACCAAAGGCACTGTGAGGTTTACAGCCTTACATGCTGTAACCACGCCATCAGCGATCACATCACAACGCATAATGCCGCCGAAGATATTCACTAAAATCGCTTCAACACTTTTGTTCTTCAGCATGATCTTGAATGCTTCAGTGACTTTTTCAGCTGTCGCACCACCACCAACGTCTAAGAAGTTGGCTGGCTCACCGCCGAATAACTTAATAGTATCCATGGTTGCCATGGCCAAACCAGCGCCATTCACCAAACAACCAATATTGCCATCCAAAGAAATATAAGCAAGGTCAAATTTAGAAGCTTCAATCTCCGCTGGATCTTCTTCATCGATATCGCGGTAAGCAACGATTTCTGGATGACGGAATAATGCATTTGGATCAAAGTTAAATTTAGCATCAAGTGCCTTGATCTTGCCATTACCTTCAAGGATTAATGGGTTGATCTCTACCAAGGATGCATCTGTATCCCAATAGGTCTTATATAAATTCTTAAATACGTCGCGTGCCATTGGAATAGAAGCTTCGGGAACGCCAATGCCTTTTGCAACAATGTCGCAGTCAGCATCTGTTAGGCCAATCAATAGATCAACAAATACTTTGATAATTTTTTCTGGGTGGGATTCAGCAACTTCTTCAATATCCATGCCGCCTTCGCTCGAAGCCATGATCACATTCTTTTGTGTGCCACGATCTGTAACGATACTGAAGTAGTACTCTTTTTTGATATCTGCGCCATCTTCAATTAAGAGGCGATTAACTTTTTGACCTGCTGGTCCTGTCTGATGAGTCTTGAGTTGCATGCCCAAAATTTCAGAAGCATATTTTTTTACGTCGTCCATACTTCTTGCTAACTTCACGCCACCACCTTTACCGCGACCGCCTGCATGAATCTGCGCCTTAACAACCCATACTGGTCCGCCGAGTTTTTCAGCAGCTTTCATTGCCTCATCAATACTAAATGCGGGGATGCCGTTTGGAACAGGCACATTAAATTGGCGCAGAAGTTCTTTGCCTTGGTACTCGTGAATTTTCATAATTACTCCGAAACGGTATCTTTTTTAGTAGGCAATGAGGATTAGTTAAACCGATACTGCCTTGATCCCATACTTACTCTAGAAATAGCGAAATTAGCCAAATTTGAATAAATGCGAACGGCTTGACCGACTCCATAAGTCTATCATGCTGCAACGCGGCAATTGCCTATTCGCGATCCGTAATTGCCCTAATCAGGCTTTTGCCCACCAATCACCTTTCCAACGACATCGGAGCTAAAACCCTTAGAGGCCAAGAAGCGGTATTGCCTGGCACGCTCCTTCTGATCCTGAGCTACTAGGCCATACTTTCGGTTCCAAAGCTCATAAGCCCGTTGGTATTCACTCTCCCGCAAGGAGTGCAGGAGAGCCGCTGACTGAGCCCCGTCAACCCCTGCCCTTTGCAGTTCATCGGCAATTTTGCGCGTCCCATAGCGTTCACCCCGTCTGCGCACCAAGGCCTCAGCAAAACGCTCATCTGAAAGCCATCCTCTCGCTTCAAAGTCATCTAGCACTGCTGTAATTTGTACTGCGGTGGATTCTGAGCTTTCATCAGCCTGCTCGCCCCCTAGCTTGGCCCATCTCGCCTCTGACTCTGCCAGCTTTGCTGCCAAGCCTTTGCGACTGTATTCTCGGAGCGATAAAAGACGCAAAGCCCGAGCTTTGAGACTCGGGCTTTGCGTAGTTCTTTCTTTGCTTTTACTAGCTAGCTCTGACATCGAACTATTCAACTTCCTCTTCTTCGCTCAGCACATCAGTTACTACTGCTGAACCAGACTTAACACCCAACTTTGCACGAATTTTTGCTTCGATGTCTTTAGCAATCTCCGGATTCTCTTTCAAGAATTCGCGCACATTATCTTTACCTTGCCCAATTCGATCGCCGTTATAGCTATACCAAGAGCCAGACTTTTCAACGATATCAGCTTCAACACCCATATCAATGATTTCACCTTCTCTAGAAATACCAGCGCCATACATGATGTCAAAAATAGCTTCGCGGAATGGCGGAGAAACCTTGTTCTTAACAACCTTCACCCGGGTTTCATTACCCACAATCTCATCGCCTTTTTTGATGCTGCCAATACGGCGAATATCTAAACGCATGGATGCGTAAAACTTCAGTGCATTACCGCCAGTAGTCGTTTCTGGGGATCCAAACATCACGCCAATCTTCATACGAATTTGGTTAATAAAGATCACTGTTGTATTGGTACGCTTAATTGCACCAGTTAACTTACGTAAAGCCTGACTCATCAAGCGGGCCTGTAGGCCTGGCAAAGAATCTCCCATATCGCCTTCAATTTCAGCTCTTGGAACTAAAGCAGCAACTGAGTCAATGACGATCAAATCAATCGAGCCTGAGCGCACTAAGGCATCAGCAATTTCTAAAGCTTGTTCACCAGTGTCTGGTTGAGAAATCAACAGATTGTTTACATCAACACCAAGACGCGACGCGTACTGCACATCTAAGGCATGCTCTGCATCAATAAATGCACAAGTGCCGCCAAGCTTTTGCATTTCTGCAATGGCATGCAAAGTTAAAGTCGTCTTACCAGATGACTCTGGCCCATACACTTCGATCACACGACCACGTGCAATACCACCAACTCCTAAAGCAATATCAAGGCCTAGTGAACCGCTTGATACCACCTGAACATCTTGACTGATTTCAGCATCGCCCAATCTCATGATCGAGCCCTTGCCAAATTGCTTCTCAATTTGTGCCAAAGCTGCTGTTAATGCTTTTTGTTTGTCTCCGCTCATTCCCTCAAATTCTGAGGAGGCTGATTTTCTTTTTTCATCTAAGGCCATGTTTTCTTCCTTTTCGCTTTATGTTGGGCTTTTTCCCGAAGTTTTATCTACTGTTTCACAACTTAGAAGTTACTGTATATAAAAACAGTAGTATTTGCAAGCGACTTTTTAAAGGAATTTACAGATTTTTTACTAGGCTAGGTTTGATAGAGGTGCGATCCCAATAGAAAAAAAGGGGCATCGCTACTGCCCAAACCACACTAATAAGCCCTAAACCTAGGATTTGGGACCCAGAACCCCAGTTTGCGGCTCCCAATCTAATCCCAGCCTCATAAGATAGAGGCCCAGAGACCGCCCCTAAAACTACCCCTAGAACAGGCTTGTCCTTTAGCCAAGATAAGGAGTTATTGAGGGTGCTGGCTACTAAAAGCCAGAGCGCCCACATCCATGCTGGTGATAGATAAGGAGAGGGCCAGGCGCCCTTAAAGTCGAGAATTCCAAAATACATCAAAAGGCTATCGGTCAGGATCCCAAAAGATAGGACTTTGAGTAGCAAGCTCAGCTCCAGTTTTGGGGTCTGGGAGCGCCAGACATGAAAAACAATATAAGTCAGGCTTCCGATCACGGCCCAGAGGACCTGCTGATGAGCAGCGCCCAAGATACAAGCAAACCAACCTGCCTGAAAAAGAACAAAGTTCCAAAATTTAGCCATAAGACGATTCTAGCCAACCTAAGAAAAAGGCCACTGCCGGCGGGCAATGGCCTTGAGATTTGGTGGCGATTCAGGGATTCGAACCCCGGACCTGTGGATTATGATTCCATCGCTCTAACCAACTGAGCTAAATCGCCGAAGGTGTGATTGTAGCAAATCTGCCCCATTCTGTAATGGCCTAAGCCAGAAACCGTAATATAGAGTCATGAGAAAACATCTCCCACAATTCCTGATTTTGACCATTTTGAGTAGTTTTTTTGCCTCAAACGCATCCGCAGCGCAAATTTTCATCACCAACTATCCCTCGGAAGCCAATGCCAAGGTATTTGTCACCAAATATCCGTCTGAGGCTAACTGCATTGTGTATGAAACCCAATACTCTAGTGATAATGAGCCAGGCGTATGGTTCTATACAAAATATAAAAGTGATGCGCGTGCAGTGATCTACTACACCCAATACAAATCAGACGCTGACTTAATCGTCTATTTCACCAAATACAAAAGTGATGCGCGCTGTCGCTACTAGCGGAATTTATATTCATGAGACTACTCTCGATTTCCACAGGTAAGGTTGTACCGCTGTTTGGTAATCACCACCCAGACTACAAATCGGTTGCTTCAGCAATCCATAAAAAGTGTGTCAGCAATTTAGAAAATCCACTCTCCGTGGAAATTCATTCTTTAGGTGTCAAAGGCGATGAGCAAGCTGATCTGAGTGTGCATGGTGGAATCGAAAAAGCAATCTATGTTTATCCAGCAGAGCACTATGCTTTTTGGAATGAGCTGCTCTCTCGTGAAACGAAAAAACCCACTTTGCTAAAACACGGTGCAATTGGGGAGAACTTCACCATTGAAGGTCTACTAGAAACCGAAGTCTTTGTTGGTGACAAACTATTTATTGGCGATCTCGAATTTGTGGTTGTCAAACTCCGTGAACCCTGCTTTAAGTTCAATGCTACTGTGGGCTACAAAGGCGCCTCCAAGGCAATGGTGCAATCGGGCTTTTGTGGATGGTATCTGCGAGTGACTAAAACTGGTGTCTTAGCCGCAGGTGCGCAAATCACTGTTGTCCCTGGAGCAAGAGAAATTTCAATTGCCCAACAAAATCGCAATCTACTTCAACATCGTAATCAACAAGATTTATGGGAATAAAAAAACCCGACCATTTTGTGGTCGGGTTTCTTATTTACTGCTGACTAAAGATGCTTAGTCATTTGCATAGATATCTACGTCTTTAGTTTCTTTAACAAACAGCATACCGATTACCAATGACATCGCTGCGATGATGATTGGATACCAGAGACCGTAGTAAATATTACCGTTTTGCGCTACCAAGGCAAAGGAGATCGTTGGCAACAAGCCGCCGAACCAACCGTTACCGATATGGTATGGCAATGACATTGAGGTGTAACGAATGCGGGTTGGGAACATCTCCACGAGCATCGCCGCGATTGGGCCATAAACCATGGTTACCAAGATCACCAAAATGACCAAGATACCAAGAATTGCTGGCAAGTTCATGGCAGCAGGGTCAGCCTTTGCAGGATAATCAGCAGCATTCAATGCATCACGAATGGCTTTCTTGAACTCTGCATCTTTTGCTTTCAAATCAGCAGGGGCCATACCCTTGGCTGTGTAACCTTGAACCTCTGTATCGCCAATCTTCACAACAGCAACTCCACCGGCTGGGCCAGGGATGGTTGTGTAGCTTGCAGAGTTAGAGGCCATCACTTGCTTAGCAATATCACATGAGCTAGTGAACTTCGCAGTACCGGTTGGGTTGAACTGGAAAGTACATTCGCTCACATCAGCAGTAACGCTTGCTGGAGCAGTTGCCATCGCTTTTTCTAACGCTGGGTTAGCAAAGTGGGTTAAGCCATTAAACAAGGACACTGGTGTATTCGGGATGTACAGAATGATCGCTAACAGCAAACCACCCATGATGATCACTTTACGACCAATCTTGTCGGACAAGCTACCAAACACAATAAAGAATGGTGTGCCGATGACCAATGAAGCGGCAATCAATAAGTTTGCAGTCTTAGGATCTACCTTCAATACCTGAGTGAGATAGAACAAAGCATAGAACTGACCTGTGTACCAAACAACCGCTTGACCTGCAACCAGACCAAACAAGGCTAAGATCACGATCTTTAGGTTTTTCCACTGACCGAATGACTCTGTTAAAGGCGCCTTAGTCAATTTGCCTTCATTCTTCATTTTTGTAAATGCTGGTGATTCAGCCATGGACAAACGAATCCAGACTGAGATGCCCAACAGAACAATGGAAGCAATGAAAGGAACGCGCCAACCCCAAACATCAAAGTCTGGACCAGTCAATTCACGTGTGAACAAAATCACGAGCAAGGAAAGGAACAAGCCAAGAGTGGCAGTTGTCTGAATCCAAGCTGTGTATGCACCACGCTTACCGTGAGGAGCATGTTCTGCAACATAAGTAGCAGCACCACCGTACTCACCACCCAAAGCCAAACCTTGCAGCATGCGCAATGCAATCAAGAGAACTGGGGCAGCAACGCCAATCGCTGCGTAGCTAGGCAAAATACCTACAATAAATGTAGATCCACCCATGATGACAATGGTAACTAAGAAGGTGTACTTACGACCAATCAAATCGCCTAAACGTCCGAACACCAATGCACCAAATGGACGCACGATGAAACCAGCCGCAAAAGCTAGTAAAGCAAAAATGAAGGCAGAGCCAGCATCTAAGCCTGAGAAAAACTGCTTGGCAATAACCGCAGCCAAAGAGCCGTACAGGTAAAAATCGTACCACTCAAAAACCGTACCTAATGAGGAAGCAAAAATAACTTTGCGCTCAGCGGCGGTCATTGGGGCTGCTTTAGTTGATGTTGACATCAGTAGCTCCTAAAATTTTTATTAAATAAAAAACAACCCGCTGATTATGCTTTGAAAAAAATCAAAGAAATTCATTACTTAGGGTAATTACTCATCGATTTAGCTCGGGGTTTTCCCGATGAATGTGGATTGGCTACAACACGCTTAAACCATAATAAAAGTAAGGATTAGCCCGCCTTTATGGCAATATGCACAATCAGAGTGCATATTCGCGCATCCGGGTGCAAACTACCTTGAGGAATCAGACCGTAATTCGCTTTAATAGACCCAGAAGTTAAGAAAAAGGCAGTATCAAAAAATGCCCTCTCATCAAAATTCAATAAGGAGCAATTCAAATGAAAAGACGTGACTTTCTAGGCAAGACCGCACTTGGCGCTGCTGCTGGAGTATTGGCTGCACCGGCAATTGCCCAATCTATGCCCGAAGTGAAGTGGCGCTGTGCCTCTAGCTTCCCAAAGAGCTTGGATACGATTTATGGTGGTGGTGAATTTATCTCTAAAAGGGTGGCCGCTTTAACAGACGGGAAATTTCAAATCCGTATTTTTGGCGCGGGTGAGATTGTTCCAGCCTTTGGCACTGTAGATGCAGTACAGCAAGGAACTGTAGAGTGCACACACACTGCTGGCTATTACTTTGTCGGTAAAAATAAAACTTTTGCTTTTGATACAACTGTTCCATTTGGTATGAATCAACGCCAACAAAATGCCTGGATGTATTGGGGTGGTGGCTTGAAACTACAACGCGAGTTCTTGCGTGACTACAACATTATTTCTTTCCCAGCCGGCAACACTGGAACACAGATGGGTGGTTGGTTTAAAAAGCCAGTGAAAACTGTTGCAGACCTCAAGGGTCTCAAAATGCGAATTGCTGGACTTGGCGGTGAAGTGATGTCTCGTCTGGGCGCAATTCCACAACAAATCGCTGGTGGTGATATTTATCCTGCGCTTGAAAAAGGCGTGATTGATGCCGCTGAATGGGTCGGTCCATACGATGATGAAAAATTGGGCTTTTACAAAATCGCCCCTTACTACTACTACCCAGGATGGTGGGAGGCTTGTTCGATGTACTCCATGTATGTGAACATTAAAGAATGGGAAAAGCTGCCTAAGCAATACCAAGAGGCTTTGATTTCAGCTTGCGCAGAATGCAACATCGACATGATGGCTGAGTACGACTATAAAAACCCAATCGCTTTGCAAAGCTTAATTAAAAATGGTGTTAAGTTGCAGTCTTACTCCACAGACATTATGAAAGCAGCTTCTACCGCTGCCTTTGATATGTATGAAGAAGAGGCGGCGAAGAACCCATCGTTCAAGAAGATTTACGAACCATGGAAAAAATTCCGCAACGATCAAATGCTGTGGAATAAAGTTGCTGAGCAAACTCTCATGAGTTTCATGTTGACTAATCCAGTCAAATAAAATCTTATTGAGAGTCTGATATGCCAAAACAATTTTTAGTTTTTGCAAGTTTTGTTGATCGCTTAAACGACCGTTTTGGTGTATTAGCAAGTTGGATGGTATTGATTGCCGTACTGGTCAGCACAGCAAATGCGCTGATTCGGTACGGCTTTAATGTCAGTTCCAACGGCTGGCTTGAAGCGCAGTGGTATTTATTTGCTGGCATGGTGATGCTTGGTGCTGCCACCACCTTCCGCCTCAATGAACACGTGCGTGTAGATGTGCTCTATGCGATGTACCCTAACAAAGTTCGCCTGTGGTTAGACTTTTTGGGCGGCATTATTTTCTTCTTACCAATGACCATCATCATTGGGTACTATTCTTGGGAATTTTTTATTACTTCGGTCATTCAAAATGAAACCTCGAGCAACCCTGGCGGCCTAATTCGTTGGCCGGTACGTGGCGTAATTACCCTGGGCTTTTTCTTATTAACACTCCAGGGAATTTCAGAAATCATCAAGCGCTATGCCGCCATTATTGGCATGATTCAAATCGATCCTAAGTACGAAAGACCTCTCCAATGATTAGCCAAGATTTGATGGCCCCCATCATGTTTGGGGGCTTGATTGTATTTTTATTAATTGGCTATCCAGCTGCATTTTCGCTTGGTGCTGTTGGCCTATTCTTTTCATTTATCGGTATCGAGATGGGCATGTTCCAGCCCACTTTCTTGCAAGCACTTCCAGACCGAGTCTTTGGCATTCTTTCGAACGACTTATTGCTCTCGATTCCCTTCTTCACCTTTATGGGTGCGATTCTTGAGAAATGCGGATTAGCAGAAGACATGCTCGAAGGTTTGGGTCAACTATTTGGTCCAATCCGTGGAGGCTTAGCCTATGCCGTCATTATTGTTGGCGCAATTCTCGGAGCGATTACCGGAACCGTTGCCGCATCCGTGATTGCAATGGGCTTAATCTCTTTGCCAATCATGCTGCGCTATGGCTATAACCCGCGTGTGGCAACTGGTGTGATTGCTGCCTCAGGAACGATTACCCAACTGATTCCACCATCCCTGGTCTTAATTGTGTTGGCTGACCAGTTAGGGAAGTCTGTGGGTGATATGTATGCAGGCGCTATTGGGCCTTCCATCATTCAAATCATTCTGTTCTGTTTATTTATTTTGTTCTTGTCGATTTTTAGACCGCAAGACGTACCGGCACTACCACCTGAAGCACGCCCAAAAATTGATTGGAAGTTATTCAAGAAAATCCTCTGGGGTATTGTTCCTTCGATTGCCCTCATCTTCTTAGTGCTCGGAACTATTTTGATGGGTCTAGCAACACCAACTGAAGGTGGTGCTATGGGTTCCGTAGGAGCCCTAGTTCTCGCCGCTATGAATGGGCGCTTACAAAAGACTTTAGTTTGGGATGCAATGACTTCCACGATGCGTATCAACGCGATGGTGATCTTCATTCTGATTGGCTCTACTGTATTTGGCTTAGCCTTCCGCGGTGTTGATGGTGACCTCTGGATTGAGCATCTGCTCTCAGGTCTACCTGGTGGCCAAGTAGGCTTCTTAATTGTGGTGAACTTATTTGTCTTCTTCCTAGCTTTCTTCTTAGATTACTTTGAGATTGCCTTCATCATCATTCCACTACTTGCTCCAGTGGCGCAAAAATTGGGAATCGACTTGATTTGGTTTGGCGTACTTCTCGGTGCCAATATGCAAACCTCCTTCATGCATCCGCCATTTGGATTTGCTCTATTTTATCTAAGAGGGGTAGCACCAAAATCCGTGAAGAGCTCCGATATTTACTATGGAGCCCTACCATGGGTTGGTCTACAGCTGATTCTGGTAGCGATCATCATCTTCGTGCCAGAAACAGTGACCTACTTTATTGATAAACCTGCTATTGCAGTTGATGCTAACGCAATCTCAGTGGATCCATTGGCTGGCGTCGAGCAAAATGAGATCACGGTAGACTCTAGTTCAGAGATCGAACGGCAATTGCGTGAAAATAAATAATATAAAAACAGTAGAACAAATAGAGGGGTTTTGCAATGCAGGCAAAGTGGGGTATTCAAGGGATGGCGGTTGCACCGCACTCCCTTGCTTCTGAATCAGCACTAGCGGTTCTAAGAGAAGGCGGTAACGCATTAGAAGCAATGGTGGCAGCAGCAGCAACCATCGCTGTCGTTTATCCCCATATGAATTCGATTGGTGGAGACTCTTTCTGGGTCATACACTCTCCTGGTAAGGCGATGGGTGGTATTGATGCCTGCGGTGCCGCTGCTGGCTTAGCTAGCAAGCAATGGTATGCAGAGCGCGGCATTACTAAAGCCATTCCGTTTCGCGGACCAGTTGCAGCCAATACTGTTGCCGGCACAATCTCTGGCTGGGGTGCTGCACACAAACTTTCTAAACAAGGTCTAGGTGGCAAGATCCCCTTATCTCGCTTGTTAGCTGATGCTATTCATTACGCAGAAACTGGTGTGCCAGTTACCTATAGTCAATCTAGCTTAACCGCTAAGAAGCGTGTGGAGCTTAGCTCTATTCCAGGTTTTTCTAAAACCTTCTTAGTCAATGGCAAAGCGCCAGCTGTTGGCAGCATCTTTAAGCAAGAACGTCTAGCTAAAACATTAAGTCAGATTGCAAGCAAAGGTACGGATGATTTTTATCGTGGTGATCTTGCTAATTTACTGGCAAAAGAGCTCACTGATATTGGTAGTCCATTACGCTTAAGCGATCTTCAACGACATCATGCAAAACTCATTGATCCACTGGAGCTCAAGCACAGCATGGGTAAGGTGTACAACATGGTTCCCCCTACCCAAGGCGTAGTGTCATTGATGATCATTGGCATCTTGGACCAATTAAATTTAAAACGCTTTAAGGTAGACAGCACTGAGTATGTCCACCACTGCGTTGAGGCAACGAAGCAAGCATTTAAGATTCGCGACCAGTTCGTAACCGACCCTGCTTACATGACAAAAAATGCGCAGTCATTTTTATCGCCTGCATTTCTGAAAAAACTGGCTAAGAACATTAATCCTAAAAAAGCCTTACCTTGGGGTCAGGGTAAAGGTCCGGCAGATACCATCTGGATGGGCGTGATTGATGGCGATGGTAACTGTGTCTCTTTCATTCAAAGTATTTATCACGAGTTTGGCGCTGGCATTGTGCTCCCAAAGTCGGGCGTCAATTGGCAGAACCGTGGGTGCAGCTTCTCTTTAGACCCTAAGACACTGAACCATCTCGAGCCCTATCGAAAACCTTTCCACACACTCAATCCCGCCATGGCTTTATTCAAAGACGGTCGCTCAATGGTTTACGGAACGATGGGGGGCGATGGTCAACCTCAAACACAATGTGCTCTATTTACCCGCACTGCCACTTATGGACTTGACCCACAAGATGCGATTAGTCGTCCACGGTGGTTGCTCGGTCGTACTTGGGGTCAAACCAGCGATAGTCTCAAATTAGAATCTCGCTTTAGTCCATGGGTTGCAAAAGAATTGCATGCTATGGGTCATGAAATTGAGATGCTGGACTCTTTTGATGAGACAGTAGGTCATGCTGGTTGCATCATTCGCGATCCATCAGGCACATTACGTGGCGGGTGGGATCCTCGTAGTGACGGGGCGGTTAGCGCGTTTTAGGTCTATGAAACCTAAGCTTTATAGCTACTGGCGCAGCTCAGCGGCCTTTCGTGTTCGGATTGCACTCAATCTCAAAGGCATGGGCTATGAAGTCATTCCGGTGCACCTCGGCAAAAATGGTGGCGAACAAATGTCCGAGTCTTATGAGAATAAAAATCCCAATCGTCTGGTGCCACTATTTGATGATGGAAAAAATAGGATTCACCAATCGCTCGCTATTATTGAATACTTAGATGAAATTCAAGCTGAGCCGGCTTTACTCCCAAGCTCACCAATAGATCGTGCTTGGGTACGCTCAATAGCCATGGATATGGCCATTGATATTCACCCCATTAGTAACTTGCGGGTACTGCGCCACTTGATCAAAGAAGTTGGAGCAAATAATGAGGTGAAGGATGCTTGGTATCAGCATTGGATCAAGTTAGGGCTAGCGAGCGTTGAAAAGCAGCTCAGTACTGATTCACGTCGTGGCCGTTTTGCCTTTGGCGATCAGCCTGGCCTAATTGACGTTTGCTTGGTGCCACAACTTTTTAATGCTTTAAGTAGCAAACTGGATATGAGTCCCTACCCTACTCTCATGAAAATCTTAAATGAGAGTATGAAGCTACCTGCTTTTATAGATGCATCTTGGGAAAAGCAAATAGATGCCGAAGGAGCAAACCCCACTATTTAATTTTGGATTCCATCATTTTGACTAAAGCATATACAGATTGGTTATATGGTGTTGGTACTCCATAGCGTTTACCCAATTCCACAATGTATCCATTTAAGAAATTAATCTCTGTCATTTTTCCTTTGGCCAAATCCTGAGCAGTTGAGGAAATCTGCGTAACCATCGTAGTTGCAATCGAATCATTGGCTGCAAGCGCCTCTGACATACTAATCTTGACATCCTCAAATGCAGCGATAGCAAGAAATTCTTTGGTAATTTCTTTAATCAATTTGACAATGCCGGGGGACTTAACCATCTCCCCATAAGAAATCTGACCAATCCCTGAAATCGCATTAAAAGAACAGTTCACCAAAAACTTGAGCCACATATCTCTTTGAATTTGTGGAGCAATCGAACATGGAACAGTTGCGCCTTCAAAGAGCTTACAAATTTCTTGGAGATTTTCATCATCAGTAGGCGATGAAGCGCTAATGCTGCCAACTAGGAGCTCACCGCGGCCATGATGCTTCATAGTACTTTGACCAATCATCCCTGCAGCAACATAAACTACTGCTGCATAAACTGGATTAGTAATAATTTTTGAGGCAATCTCTACATTTGCCACGCCATTTTGCAAACTTAAGATGACCGCTTTGCTTGGTAAAACTGATTTAATTTGTGTCAGCGTGCCTTCTGTATCTAAAGACTTCACACTCAGCAAAACTAAATCAGCATCCCTCAAATCAGATAGATCAGAGCTGGCCTTAACTTGAATCGTCTCATGAAATGCTTTGCAATCCATCTCCAAGCCCAAACTATTCAAAGCCTCTGCACGCTCAGGTCTTGCGATAAAAGTTACCTCATGACCAGCACGAGCCAACATGCCACCAAAAAAGCAGCCTACTGCGCCTGCACCTAATACATATATTTTTTGATAGCGTTGTGTTTTATAAATCAAGGACCAATGTTCCACTCTTGATATGAGAGACGCAGGGCGTTAAGTACTCATGATGCTCGGCATCACTCAAAATACAATCTCCATGCTCTACATCACCACTGATGTATCTTGTCTTGCATGTGCCACATAAGCCTGATTGGCATGAAGTAGGCACCTCAATGCCTGATCTTGCTAAAGCATCAATGATTGACTCGGCTCTTGTGAGGCTTATTTTTTGGCCAGTACTCTGAACCTCGATCACTAACTCTTCAGAGTCTGCACTTGAAATTTTATTCACTTTTTTGTCTCACCCCACAAAAAGAATGGGCTGCAATAGCAGCCCATCTCTTCTGATTGATAGATTAATGCTTAAATTGTGCTTTTGCAGTTTGCTCAAGCTCTTCCATTTTTTGCTTCACAAAGTCAGTTCGCTCTTTACCTTTGTACTGCTCGCTTTCCGTGAGAATAGCAATCACACCTTTAGCCACAAAGCGTCTTTGTGCTACTTCTTCTTCAGTAGTAGCACCAATTGGTAGTTCAAATACAGTGCCAGAGCAATAACTATTAGGGGCGCCATCAAATTCCTTTAACCACTCAACAAAGGCTTCTGCGCTTGCCGCTGGATTGGAGCCACGAACGGCATCACGTAACATCTTTCTAAATAAGTAAGGGCCGGCATCAAATTTAGTAGGGTTCTCGAGGGCATGAATTGCAATTGGTCTTTGACTAATGATGGCTTCGTAATCACCGGGTGCATACTGAGCCATCTTGTAATTAGAGCGCGCCCTATGATCAGTAGGAATATCAACAATGTCGTTAATCGTATGCTTACCAAAACGCTCTGCTCTTCTCAAGGCAACTTGGCCATCCAAAAAGTCGATTGATTCATAGCCAACTAGCTCTTTTTGCCCGATGCCGCGAGTATCGATACCGGGGCCCATGACACGCCAGCCAATCATCTTGCTATTTACATCATCGACTGGAACTGTCCAGCGGATGATATGAAAGCGGCTAAATAATTTCTTATTAGAACCATCTTCAGAAGTATAGGCATGCAAACTCAGGTTTGGCAGCACTTGATGCTGAACACGAATAAACAATTTATCGTTATTGACGCGACGCGCGCCAGAGCAGGCTAAACCTCGACCGCCATGGATTGGCACAAACTGCATATCTGGATGCACTTCCATTGTAGGAGAACCTACTTCATCAAACGTTGTCCCTTGAAAATGACCGCCCACCACATTTTTTGCTGAATGTAGTTCAGCTGTATGGAAATTGTCTGCAGCATTATCTTGAACTTGTAACCAATTACAGTGTTGGAAATTGCTATAGGGTACAAGTTCATCACCAGGGGCTACTGTGAAATCAGACTCCCACTCTGGAAATGGCGGCTCCTTATCGGGCGCGCCCATATAAGCAAACACTAGGCCGTTTCTTTCGAAAGCTTTATAAGCACCCTGCTGAATTGAGCATGCATATTTTTTTGCCTCTGCTTCTTCACCCTTGGGGAATGGTGCATTCAAACAAGTACCATCTACATCAAAGTGCATGCCGTGATAACAACACTTAATACCGCGCTCTTGAATCAAACCATACTCGAGTGATGCGCCACGATGAACGCAATGCGCGTGCAATACACCAATCCTGCCGCTGCCATCACGGAACGCTACCAACTCTTCACCTAAGATAGTTAAAAATTTGGGAGTATCGGTTAATTCAATTGACATACAAACTGGATGCCAAAAGCTGCGCATGTACTCGCCTGTTGGTGTGCCGGGGCCAACTTCTGTGAGCTCAGGATCGTGCCCAGGAACTTTATTGGTGTAATAGCCACCATAGGGAACTAATTTCTTTGGCGTTGCAGATCCCGCAGATGCTCCGACCTTTTTCTCCGCCTGCTCCTGTTTGCCTGTCATTACTGGGGCTCCTGATGATTGACTGTTGATATATACTTTGTATACTGTATACAGAGTATATAATATTTTTGACAGGGGCGCAGGCCAAAAATACCCATTTCAGGCACCCAGAACGCTAAAAAGATGCTTTCTCAACTAAATAAACTCCCAGCAAGAACCGATTATGTTCAAGCGGTTTACAAGGCTTTACTGGATGCCATTAGCGACGGCTCTTTGCCGCCAGGCACCCGTATTACTCAGGAAGACATTGCCGAGCAAATGAATATTTCTCGCTTGCCAGTCCTGCAGGCTTTGCGCATGTTAAAAAATGATGGCTTTGTGGAAGATGCGCCCGGACGAGGACTGCAAGTCACTGCTTTAAATATTGAGTGGATCGATAAATTATATGAGGTACGAGGTGCACTAGATTCTTTAGCAGCCAAACTTGCTGCACAAAAGAAGTCTGTGATTGACCCTGCGTTGATTAAACATGGCCGAGCAGTTTCTGAAAAAGCCGATGTCAGAGCATTGATCGATGCAGATATGGCTTTTCATAGTGCAATCTATGAAGCATCTGAAAATCCATTAATAGCCAAGAGTGCTCATTTACATTGGGTTCATCTACGCCGAGTAATGGGTGCCGTCTTGCAATCTTCGCAGCGCTCAGCGATTTGGGATGAACATCAAGCTATTGCGAATGCAATCAAAAACGGCGACGAGCATAAAGCTGCTGAGCTTTCTGAGTTACATGCAATACGCGCTAGGAAAAATCTGATCCACCAGCTGGAGCAAGCACTCTCGAGCAATTAAAAACTCCTCTGTTTTATGTGGGGCATTTTCATTTGGGCTGATAGTTAGATTCCGCTGTTCACTTTAGACCGCCCCCGACCTATGTAAAACCAAGAGCATCATCACGTTTGCGGCATAAAATCTGGCAGCAGAAATACCTAATGTCTTTGCATCAGACATATGCTACATTTGAGCTCTCAGCAAAAACGCATAAACAGACTCTCTAAGTACATAAGTGACTACAACGATGGAGACTGAAAGGCTTGCTTGAATAAACTCACCATAATTATCCCCTCACGAAAACAAGAAAAACAAATTTCTTTTATACAACGAGCAACCGAATCAGCGCGGAAGCAGACTATTGCAGATCAGTTTGCAATTACTTTTTTGATCGGAGTCGATAAGGGCTGTGGGTTAGAACCTGCCATTTCGGATCTTCTCGGAGTGCAATGCATTGAATCTGATGGAACTTCGCAAGCAAAAGCCTTAAATGCAGCAATAAGACAAGTTCACGAAGGATTTGTCGCTTTTCTTGAAGATGATGACCAATGGATGCCTGATTATCTAAATTTTGCAATGCAAGCAATAGCTCTTTGTGATTTTGTCTCCTCGACCCAAGCAGAGTTTGATGAAACTGGCGAGTTCATTAGAGTAAATGATTTTCCAACGCCGTCTGGATGGTTTATGCCTGCATCAACTCTAAAAATAGTTGGTGAGTTTAACGAAAGCTATAGATTCCATCTTGATAATGAGTGGCTGGGAAGGCTATCTGAAGCAAAGTTAAAAAGAATTCATATGATTGAGTCAACAGCTCCCGTAAAAAAGAGATATGTGCAAGAAGTAAGGCCGTGGCTTATGAATGTATTAAGTTTTTCTAATCTCGCTCGACATGTATCTCCGTATCCTCTGGTAAGGCGGCTTGTACATTCAAACTCAGGAATGGCGCAAATAGCGGCTAATAGCGAATACTCAGATATTTCAGAAGAAGAGTGTGAGAGTCTTGTAAATCGTTTTGGTGTAATGCCTTGGTAAGTCATATAAATCACCACCCCACATTAGTAGCATAATTTCAAGCATATGGCTATACAAAGTATTAATGATACATAATGGAATTAGTAAACTAGCACCCTATTTTAGTGAATACTGAACTTTATAAAAAATGAAAATAAACCTCTTCGGTCAGCGTAATATTTTAGGAGGTGGGGTACATTTCTCATCTTTTGCTGATGCTCTTAGACGATATTCGGTCTTCAATAAAACGATTAAAGAGTGGGATATTACTAATCAATCCAGTCTAATTGAAGCGGTTTCCCAAACCACCGAAGAGGATATAAATATATGGTTTACTGCTTCCAACTCCAGCATGCCTTTTTTTAAAGGAAAAAATATTTTGTGGGCAATATTTGAATCTGATCTATTGCCTCGTAAATATATTGAGGCACTTTCAAAAGGAGACCTAGTTTGGACCCCAAGTAATTGGGGAAAGAAGATACTAGTTGCGAATGGTTTGCCACAAGAAAAAATTGATGTAGTGCCAGAGGGTGTAAATCAATATATTTTTCACCCCTTCGAAAAAAATGTTAATGACAGCGGTTTCTATCGTTTTCTTGCGCTAGGAAAATATGAGCAGCGAAAAGGATATGATCAATTATTTCAAGCATTTAGAAAAGCATTTAGCACAACTCCCGAGGTCGAGTTATTAATCAAAGCTGATTTTTTTGCAGACGAGGAAAGGGCTAGGAATGAACTTAAAAATCAAGTCGAAGGAATAGGGCTTAAGAATATAAAAATAATTGAGGGCGCCATAGACACAAATGATTTGTTGGCTCTTTATAGTTATGCCGATGGCTTCGTTCTCCCATCGCGTGCTGAGGGCTGGGGGCTAACCTTGCTGGAGGCAATAGCCTGTGGTCTACCGTGTGCAGCAGTTAATTATTCTGGCCAAACTGAATACTTATCAAGAATTGACAATTTATATCTGCCAATTAAGTACAAAATTATTCCGATTTCTGATCTCATATTTGAAAGGTGCTGGCCTTCAGATAGCGGGAACTATGGAAATTGGGCTGAAGCTGATGACAACGACTTAGCCGACCAAATGCTTGGCATGGTTAAAAACCAATCAAAATGGAACGAGTGCGCTCTTAAAGCCAGCACAATTGTTAGGTCTGAATTTAATTGGTCCAAGGCTGTTGATGCTGCAATAGAAAGCTTAATGAGATCTAAAATACTAACTCGACCAAAATTTTCAATTTCTATTCCCTAAGCCATCAAACTCCAAATCGCTCTATTTGAGATTAAATATTCTAGATGTCTCAAACAATACTTTTCAGAAGCAAAAATCTCAAAATCACGTAAACATATCTGGCTGGTTTTCTTTTAAATAACCCCAGATAGGTTGGAAATGCAACCAGCCAATGTACTCACTGCCTACGTGTTCACGGCTATAGCGCGCGGTTTCTGGTGACAACAACACAGGCTTAATGCCTGTAGCTTCAACCATCATCTGCTGTTTGCAGCAACGCTCTAAAGCGATAAACCAGAACGCAGCAGCCTCAATACTATGACGGCTGACGGTTAACAGGCCATGATTGCGGTGAATAATGGCTTTCACTTTTTTGAGTGAGCCTGCTATGTTGTAGCCAGAATTATCTTCAACCGCTACTTGTCCAGCCTGCTCTGCCAAAACCATATGGTCCTCAAAAAATGCTGCGGCATCCTGAGAAATTGGATCTAGTGGCTTACCAAGGGCTGCAAATGCTGTTCCATAGACTGTATGTGCATGACACATCGCAACGATGTCTGGGTGCTTTTCATGAACTGCTGCATGCAACACAAATCCAGCGCGATTTAATGCATGCTTGCCTTCCAAAATATTGCCCTCATGATCTGCCAAAATTAAGTTAGAAACTTTAACTTGATCAAAATGCACCGCCATTGGATTAGTCCAATACAGATTTGGATGCTCTGGATCACGCACAGTTAAATGTCCGGCAAATCCATAGTCAAACTTTTCAAGAGCAAATGCTCTACATGCTGCAACTAAGCGCTCCTTAAGATGCTGACGTTCCTCTGCAAAACTATTGAATTTTGGCTGGTAAGGAAAAATCTGGGATTTATCTTCAGGTTGATAAATGGACTCTCTTCCGCCCAAATCTAACTTACGTTCTTTCTCGATTACTGCAGCCATGTAAATTCCTTTTTCTAAAATTGATGCGAATTTGGTGTTTTGAGAAAACTCAAAAGATAACTAAGCCGTAATCATCGGCTTTCCCGAAGCTTTTGACAAACGATAACTATTCATAGATAGATGAATATAAATCATGTATATTATATTTACATGAGAAAAATGCCAAGTTATGTTCTTTTACGGGCTTTTGAGGCTGCTGCCCGCCTCGAAAGCTTTACCTTGGCGGCTCAAGAGCTACACCTCACTCAGTCGGCGATTAGCCATCAAATTAGAGAACTTGAAGATTATTTTGCTAAGTCGCTATTTTTACGAAAAAACCGCAAAGTAGAGCCAACCTCAGAAGGGCGGCGTTTATTAGATTCTCTTTCCCGAGTATTTGATGTCATTGAGGCGGCATGTAATGAAGTAACTCTCGCCCCAAGTTCACAAGTTCTTGCTCTGCACTGCTCACCCAGTTTTGCTGCAAAGTGGCTTAGTCCCAGACTTCCTGAGTTCATTAAAAATAATCCTGACATCACTATTCGCCTCACTTCTGGAGCAGAGCCAATTGATCTCTTGCGTAACCAAGAAATTGATATTGCCATCTCCTATCAATCTACCCATGAAGGGCCTGGTATCACCTCTCTGTCTTTAGGTGAAGAAAAGATTATTCCCCTATGCGCACCTGAACTCATTGACGCCAGCATTCCAGTAAAAGAGCTGATGAGCAGACTAATGCTCATTGAGTCTTCCTTAAATCTCCATACCTGGGAGAAATGGTTTGAGATCAATCATCTAAAAAACCCATCAACCCGCAAGATGTCATTTGATCGCGCAGCCCTCTCAGTATCTGCCGCCGTAGATGGCATCGGCGCCGTACTGGAGAGCGCACGCTTTGCGGAAAGAGAAATTTCGCGCGGTGAGCTGGTAGAACTTGGTAAAGGGATCTTTTTACCCACTACCGATAGGACTCATTTTTTATCCTATCGATCGAACGCTAAAAACAGTCAAAAAATTAAACTGTTTAAAGAGTGGCTATGCTTAAAAGCGGGAGTTGCCACAAGCTAAAACAAGTGCCCATTAATTAGCTAAACACTTTTTCCATTTCGCGTCGAAATTGAATAGCTTGCTGTGTAGCGTCATAATTTACATCACTCCAGCACACTGGTTTGCCGGCTGGAATATCTTTATTGAGTACCATGTTGTGCGCTAAACCAATAGGTAAAGCACCCAGCTTGAGAGAGTCAGCAGTAGTCATGAGTTTTCCGTAAACAGTAAAGCCACCCTCTCCATCGAGTTTCTCGCCTGACTTGAGCGCGCGCTTAGCAGTAGCCACCACATCCCCCTTCCAGTCACCAGTCGCTCCAGTGGCTTCTCCTCGCACAGCAATACTTGCCACCGAGATGCCTAGCTCTAAACCGATCAAGTGGTAAGGCTTATACATCGCTGCATATTTACCAGTGCTATCTGTTTTCAGGCCATATTGTGAAAAGCAATCAATCACATATTGGCTCGGTGCTTCAAACACTGCAAATACACCCCAACGTAAATCTCTAAATACCGGACGTCCATCTCGCTCAACTGAAGACACTACTTCAACAGTTCCCTTTTGTTTCAGAATGCCGCCTTCATTTACTGGACGGAAGATATGCGGCAAGTCATCTACTCCACAAGGAGGGAACTCCAAGCCATTGCTAGGGGGAATTAAGTCACAAGCATTCGATACTGCGGCCATTTCAAGAGCCGATTTAGTTCCGTCCAAAAATGAATTGAACATTTGCGCATTAAAGTCGCCACCGGCAACTTGCTCCTCAGAAAAACCATAATGACCCCAAACCGTATCGGGTGTGGACTGGTGATAGATCGGTAAATATTTAGTGCCTTTGCCTGCACACACTACTTCTAAGCCAATCGTTCTTGCCCAATCTACTAATTCTGCAATGAGGGCCGGCTGATCACCTGAAGCCATTGAGTAAATGACACCAGCCTCTGCTGCTTTACGCGCAAGCAAAGGACCAGCCAAAACATCTGCCTCGACGTTAACCATAATGATATGTTTGCGATGATCAAAGCAGAGCAGGGCATGACGAATACCGGCTGCTGGGCTGCCAGTAGAGTCAATCACAATATCTATGTGCTCGCTAGCAATCATTTTTTCTGCATCATCAGTCACAAAAGTGGCGCCAGTCTTAGCTGCATCCTGTAATGAGGTAGCGCTATAACGAGATGTATCCCAACCTACACGAGCAAGAGACTCTTTGGCATGTGCGGGAGATAAATCAGCAACTGCAACTAAATGAATACCTGGAGTCCGCGGCACCTGCGAGAGATACATAGAACCAAATTTGCCTGCGCCAATAATGCCCACACGCACGGGGTTATTGTTCGCAGCACGTGCCTTGAGCTTTTGAATAAGGGACATCTAAAAATCTCCAGTCAATTCAGTAATGGGCAATAGTGAAGCCATCATAAGGCATCAAGACAAAAGATTATTTTTCAAAGATTCTTTCGCTACCCTATAAATGCTGTCTGCATTAACGCCAAAATATTCGCGCAATGCAGCCCTCGTATCACTTCTACCAAAACCATCAGTACCGAGCGTAATATACCCCCTGCCTTCAGGAATATAGGCACGAATACTTTCGGGGAGCGCGTGCACATAATCTGTAGCAGCCACAATCGGGCCACGCCCTTCGGTAAGTGCTTGGCTAATAAATGCCTGCTCAACATCAGACTCACCAGACAGCCTTGCTTGCTCTTTTGCCTTGCCATCTCTAGATAATTCACTCCAGCTGGTCACGCTAAAGATATCGACATTGATGCCATCATTGGCAAGCATCTCTGCTGCCTTTAATACTTCAGTCATGATTGCGCCAGAACCAAGCAAAGTGACACTAGACTTGGTATCGCCATTACTAGCCTTAACCGTCTTGAATTTGTAGCAACCACGAATCACGCCCTCATTTACGTTCTCAGGCAGATCAGGCTGAGCATAGTTTTCATTCATGAGAGTAATGTAATAGAACAAATCTTTTTGATCGACCAGCATGTCGCGCATACCTTGTTCCATAATTACTGCTAACTCGCCTGCAAAAGCGGGGTCATATGCCTTGCAATTAGGGATGGTTGCTGCAACGAGCTGGCTACTGCCATCTTGATGCTGCAAACCTTCACCACCCAATGTTGTTCTACCAGAGGTTGCGCCCAATAAAAATCCTCTGGCACGTTGATCAGCAGCAGCCCAGATAGCATCACCAATACGCTGAAAACCAAACATCGAATAATAGATATAGAAAGGCAACATTGCGATGCCATGTACGCTATAGCTAGTTGCTGCAGCAGTCCAGCTTGCAATCGCACCAGCCTCACTAATGCCCTCTTCCAGAATCTGTCCATCTAATGCTTCGCGATAGCTCAGCACTGAGCCAATGTCTTCTGGTTCATAGTGTTGGCCAACGCTAGAATAAATACCAACCTGTTTAAATAAATTGGCCATGCCAAATGTGCGTGCCTCATCTGCAACAATTGGAACTACTCTAGGGCCAAGTTCTTTATCTTTCAGCAAGTTTCCAAGCATGCGCACGAAAGCCATCGTCGTTGACATCTCTTTTGACTCAGCCTTGATTGCAAAAGCTGCATAAGAAGTAATATCTGGGATATTTAATTGCCCGCATTCTGAATAGCGCTTAGGCAGCTGACCGCCAAGCTTATTTCTCTGATTTTTTAGATATTTCAGTTCTTCACTATTCTCATCAGGCCTAAAGAAGGTGAGGCTAGTAGCCTGCTCATCCGTTAATGGCAAATTAAAACGATTGCGATATGCAATCAATGCTTCATCATCTAATTTCTTCTGACTATGGGTGGTCATTTTTCCTTGACCTGCGTTACCCATGCCATAGCCTTTTTTGGTATGCGCCAAGATCACCGTTGGCTGACCTACATGATCAGCAGCAGCTTGATAGGCAGCGTGGATTTTGACTAAATCATGGCCGCCTCTTTTGAGCCGATCAATTTGCTCATCAGTCATACCCTGAGCCAGACGAGCTAACTCTTCATTTTGACCAAAGAAATTTTTACGATTGAAGCTGCCGTCTTTTGCAGCAAAGGTTTGCATTTGTCCATCAACGGTTTGAGCAAAAGCTTTTACTAGTGCTCCAGTAGTGTCTCTGGCAAACAGTCCATCCCAATCGCTGCCCCAAACTAATTTAATTACGTTCCAGCCAGAACCTCTGAATAGCTTTTCAAGCTCATCAATAATTCTGCCATTGCCACGAACAGGGCCATCTAAGCGCTGTAAGTTGCAATTGACTACCCAAACTAAGTTATCCAGTTTTTCTCTAGAAGCTAAGGTCAGGGCGCTCATGCTTTCTGGCTCATCCATCTCGCCATCACCAAATACACCCCAGACTTTTCTAGTAGAACAATCTAATAATTTTCGATCGCTAAGATAGCGCATAAAGCGCGCATGGTAAATCGAACTAATAGGTCCTATCCCCATTGAGCCTGTTGGGAACTGCCAAAAATCAGGCATTAACCAAGGATGTGGATAGCTTGATAAACCCCTTGCTCCAGATTCGGGTGCAGTAATCTCGCGTCTGTAATGAGCAAGATCATTTTTGGTCAACCTTCCCTCTAGATAAGCACGTGCATAGACTCCGGGGGCGCTATGAGGTTGAAAGAAAACCAAGTCTCCGCGCTCTTTGGCGTCTCCACCTTCGGTTCTTGCACGGAAAAAATGATTAAACCCAACTTCAAATAAATCTGCTGCACTCGCATAGCTAGCAATATGACCGCCCAACTCCCCATACGCTTCATTTGCTTTTGCAACCATTGCGAGCGCATTCCACCTCATCAAAGAAGCGAGTTTTTCTTCAATTGCAAGATCTCCAGGGAATGGGGGTTGCTCATCCACGGGGATGGAATTGACATAAGGGGTCACTAAATCAGGTACCCAATTGATTTGATTTTTATTGGCTAGCTTTAGCAAATTATCCAAAATGAATTTAGCCCGCGCACTATCGCCTGAGGCTAGCAAATCCATAAACGCCTCATTCCACTCCGCAGTTTCTGCTGGATCGTTATCAACGTGCTCAAGATTTAAATATTTTTTTATGTCGGGAGCATTCATGAAAAATTCCTCTTTAACTTTTTATACTTTAAATTCACAAGGTAACTTTACGAAAATCGCCCAATAGCTGGGTAAGGTAGCCAGTGAAGTGGGTTGCTAGAGCACCATCAATCACGCGATGATCTGCAGTCATGGAAAGCGGGCAAATGAGGCGCGGAACAAATTGCGCCCCATCCCAAAATGGCTTTATGGCAGATGTATTGACCGCCAGAATTGCTACTTCTGGCGCATTCACAATCGGGGCGCAGTAAGTGCCGCCAATTCCACCTAATGAAGATATCGTAAAAGAAGCGCCTTGCATCTGGTCTGGCTTTAACTTAGCTTCGCGTGCTAACTTTGCTAGAGCAGCAGTCTCCTGTGCGATCTCCACAATGCCCTTCTGATCCACATTCCGAATTACCGGAACTACCAAGCCACCTATGGTGTCTACCGCAAATCCAATATGGAAGTATTTTTTTAAGATGAGATCTTCGCCATCAAGAGAGGAGTTAAACGTTGGATACTTCTTGAGCGCAGCCACTGCCGCCTTAATTAAGAATGCCAATAAAGTAATCTTCACTTCATCTTTTTTATTTTCTTTATTTAATGCAGCACGAAACTCCTCTAGTTCCGTGATATCCGCATCATCGTGATAGGTCACCGCCGGAATCATTACCCAATTACGCGCTAAATTAGCAGCTGAAACTTTTTGAATTCGGCTGCGAGCTTGGCGCTCAATTTCTCCAAACTTGGTAAAGTCGACCTTAGGCCAAGGCAGCAGGTCAAAATCTAAACTAGGATGACTTACTTGGGCAGATGAACTTTCTCTTGCCAACATTGAGCGCTTGATAAATTGCCCAATGTCTTCTTTAGTAATTCGGCCTCTTTGACCACTGCCCAAAACCTGCGCAATATCGACGCCAAATTCACGGGCAAATTTTCTGGCCGAGGGGCCAGCCCAGTACTGAGGTGCAGTCATGGCTTGATCTTTTTGGACCCCAGGAAACGTCATCTCAATACCCACAGCTCCTCCAAGAATTAAGGGGTGTCTTTATAGCTTTATTGTGTTGGATTACAAACAAAATAGGATGCTATTTATTGGCTAAAAATCATATTTTTCAGCATAATATATCGTGTAATTAACTATTTATAGAATTTTATGAAACTAGATCCCATAGATATCAGAATATTGAATGAATTACAAAATGATAGCTCCCATAGCAATGTGGAGCTAGCCAAGCGGGTTCATCTATCGCCCTCGCCCTGCTTAATGCGCGTTAAGGCGCTGAAAGATAAAGGCGTTATCCGAAACTATGTTGCCCTAGCAGACCCTAAGATTTTGGGGCTTGGCTTAAATGTCTTTATCTCGATTAGTCTTAAAGAGCAATCCAAAGAGGCTTTGGCGCAATTTGAACAACGTATCTCTGAGCACGATGAAGTCATGGAATGCTATCTCATGACTGGCGATAGCGACTATCTGATCCGTGTGGCAGTAGCTGATATGGGTGCACTGGAAAAATTTATCCTAGAACAGCTAACGCCAATACCTGGAATTGAAAAAATTCGGTCTAGCTTTGCCTTAAAACAAGTGCGCTATAAAACTGCTTTACCATTACCCAAGTAAATATAGAATTTATCTAAGACATTGATTAGAAAGAAAGCGATGCCACAAACAAATAATAAAGTAGCACTCGTCACTGGAGCTGGCGTAGGCATTGGAAGAGCGGCAGCTAAAGCACTTCTGAAAGGCGGCTATCAAGTTGTGCTCACTGGACGCAATCTAGAAAAGCTAGAGAAAGCAATTATCGATATTGGCGGCAGCAATGAAAACTGTCTAGCCGTAACTTGCGATGTCGGTAAGCCTGAGCAAGTCAGGAAATTATTTGCAGCCTTAAAAGAACGCTTTGGGCGGATCGACGTATTGTTTAATAATGCAGGCGTTGGTGCGCCAGCGATTCCGATGGAAGACTTGACATACGAACAGTGGATGAATGTTGTGAATTCAAATCTCTGTGGCGCCTTCTTATGCTCACAAGAAGCAATTCGTATGATGAAAGCGCAATCTCCACAAGGCGGCAGAATTATTAATAACGGCTCTATCTCTGCACATGCTCCAAGGCCTATGTCAGCGCCTTATACCGCCACTAAACATGGAATTAGTGGCTTAACAAAAACGATTGCGCTAGATGGTCGTCCATTTAATATTGCTTGCGGTCAAATTGATATCGGTAATGCGGCAACCGAAATGACTCAGCGTATGGCTGCTGGCATCATGCAGGCTGATCAATCTATCAAGGTTGAACCACGCATGGATGTAGATCACGTAGGAGAGGCAGTATTGCATATGGCCCAACTGCCACTAGAAACCAATATTCTGTCGATGACTATCATGGCGACCAAGATGCCTTTTGTGGGTAGAGGCTAATTTTTAATTCAGTATCACTGGGGTAGCTCATGAAAAATTTATATCGTCGCAAATGGCTCAGCCTTGCAATTTGTGCTGCATTATTGCCAAGCTTTAATGCAATCTCTGCCCCAGAGAATGATTACCCAAACCGTCCAATCAAAATTGTGATTCCTTTTCCTGCTGGAGGTAGTACCGATGCCATGGCCCGCAATCTTGGCCCAGCGCTCGGCAAAGTTCTTGGCCAATCGATTCTGATTGAGAATAAGTCTGGAGCATCTGGCACGGTAGGCGCAGACTTTGTTGCAAAGGCAACTCCGGATGGTTACACCATATTGATGGGAACCTTGCATCTCACGATCGCCCAATCTGTTTTCCCAAAACTGAATTACCGTATCGATAAAGATTTAGTGCCTATTGGAACCGTAGGCATGATTCCGAATGTTGTAGTGGTAAATGCTTCTATTCCCGTTAATAACATCAAAGAATTAGTTGCGCTCACTAAAGCCAATCCTGATAAATATGACTACGCCTCAGTGGGGCCGGGCTCAGCTCACCACCTGATCGGGGAAATGTTCAAAATCAAAACTGGGGCCAACTTAACCCATATTCCCTATCGCGGAAGTGGGCCTGCTGTTGTGGATTTACTTGGAGGTCAAGTATCAGTGATGTTTGACACAATTCCTTCCGCTCTTCCACATATTAAAGATGGAAAAATAAAAGCGCTTGCAGTTACTACTGCAAAACGCTCTAGCGTTCTACCAAACGTACCCACTTTGATTGAATCTGGAGTTGCAATAGACGTAGGCACCTGGAATGGTTTGATGGCGCCTGCAGGCACCGATCAAGCCATCATTGATAAACTCAATCGTGCGATTGTGACCGTGCTGAACGATCCTGAGATGCGCAAACAACTGCAAGCGCTTGGTATTGAACCAATGCCAAGTACGCCCGGAGAACTAAAGGTGCGTATCAATAAGGAAATTGTTGACTACAGTAATTTGGCTAAAGAACTCAAACTCAGCGTTGATTAGTTTAAAACCTAAGCAATCTTTTTAAGTGTCTTGATATAACGCTGTGCATTTTTGACATAGCGTCCAGCAATATCAAGAATGCCAGCAATCTGCTCTGGGCTTAATGTCTTTACTGCTTTGGCGGGTGAGCCAATAATCATTGAGCCATCCGGAAACTCCTTACCTTCAGTAACCAGAGCTCCGGCACCAACCAAACAGTTCTTGCCAATCTTTGCACCGTTCAAAATCACGGCACCGATACCAATCAGACTGCCATCTCCAATATGACAACCGTGCAGCATGACTTGATGTCCCACTGTAGCGTTCTTACCAATAATGAGTGGGTAGCCAGGATCAGCATGCAGGACTGATGCGTCTTGGATATTGCTGCCTTCACCGATTTGAATAAGATCGTTATCAGCACGGATCACGACTTTAGGCCAGATGCTCACATTTTTATGGAGTTCTACCCTCCCAATTACTTCAGCACTCTGAGCAACCCAAGCGCCCTCAGATAGCTGAGGAGTCATTCCGTCTAGTTCAAATATAGCCATGACTCATTATAGGTATGAATCAGGCCATAGATAAAGACTGCAAAACTACCAATTAGGCTCACGATCTGGAGTGGACGAAATGCGGTGGATACTTAAATCAGCGCCTTCATATTCCTCCTCTTGAGACATCCGAATACCGAGCACTGCCTTCAGCGCTCCGTAGACCAAAAATCCACCAAGCAGGGCAATGCTCACACCCAGTGCGCTACCAATCAGTTGGCCTGTAAAGGTGACGCCACCAATACCACCCAGTGCTTTCGTTCCAAAAATACCAGCAGCCAATCCACCCCAGAGTCCACATAGACCATGCAAAGGCCAAACACCCAGAACATCATCAATCTTCCAGCGGTTTTGCACCAAGGTAAACATGTACACAAACAATGCGCCTGCAACTAAGCCAACGAATAATGCGCCAACTGGATGCATTAAATCAGATCCCGCACAAACAGCAACCAAGCCTGCAAGAGGGCCGTTATATACGAATCCTGGATCGTTGCGACCAACAATCCAAGCAGCGAGTGTGCCGCCAGCCATTGCCATTAATGAATTCATGGCAACCAAGCCGCTGATCTTATCGATTGTCTGCGCGCTCATTACATTAAAACCAAACCAACCTACTGCCAGAATCCACGCACCTAAGGCTAAAAATGGAATGCTTGAAGGTGGATGTGCAGAAATTTGACCCTCTTTGGTATAGCGGCCACGACGAGCTCCTAAGAGAATCACTGCTGGCAGGGCAATCCAACCGCCTACAGCATGAACAACTATTGAGCCAGCAAAATCATGAAATTCTTCACCAGTCAAACCCTTGATCCATGCTTGAATACCATAGTGCTGATTCCATGCAATTCCTTCAAAGAAGGGGTAAATAAAACCCACTAGCACAAATGTGGCAATCAACTGTGGATTAAATTTAGCGCGCTCTGCTATACCGCCAGAAACAATTGCAGGAATAGCAGCAGCAAAAGTGAGTAAGAAGAAAAATTTCACTAACTCATAACCGTTTTTCTCGGCCAGCAATTCCGCGCCAGAGAAAAAACTCACGCCATAAGCGATGCTATAGCCAATAAAGAAATACGCAATCGTTGAAACTGCAAAGTCGACCAAGATTTTGACCAATGCATTCACTTGGTTCTTTTTACGAACCGTTCCCAATTCTAGGAATGCAAAACCGGCATGCATCGCCAGAACCATGATGGCACCGAGCAAGATAAATAAAGTATCGCTACCTGTTTTCAAAATTTCCATCAAATTCCCCCTCTTGTTTTTTGCATCATTATGGGGAAAAAATAATCCCAAATAAGTGCGGAATGCACTTATTTAGTGCACTAACTAGCCCAATATATGGTTTATGATGAATTTTCATATACCTAAGGGGTAACTCATGAAGAAAGTTCTCGTTGTTTTGGCTGCTCTGGCAGCATTTTCTAGCCTAGCCCAGGCACAAGAAAAGATCAAAGTCCTTAGCACTCAAGAATTAGTGAACGATTGCAAGCTCCCTGCAAGCCCAGAATCCCGTAGTTTTTGTATCGGCTTTACTACTGCGATTTATGAAACCTATTTAGCTACCCGCCACCCCAAAAGCGCCAAACCTTTTATTTGCGTTAAGCAACCTGCCCCACCACGCGATGAAGTGATCGGTGATTTTGTAAAGTTTGCACAATCAAATCAACAAGTAGCTGATAAGCCAGCTGCCGGCGTGTTCTTAGGATTCATGGCTACACGCTTTCCATGTGCCGGCAAATAATTCACGGAACTTATCAAATCTAAAATATATTCAAAGGATCAGTTGATATGAAAAAAATTATTGCAATTACCGTAGCAACTCTAGCTATTGCTGGCTGCTCAAATATGAGCAATACAGAACAACGCACGCTTTCAGGTGCAGGTATTGGCGCAGCTGCTGGCGCGGTCGGTACAGCCATTTTCCACGGCAACCCTCTTTGGGGTGCGGTTGGTGGCGCGGCTGTTGGTGCGGCTTCTGGTTATGTATACGATGCTTACAAGAAAGAGCAAGCGTCAGAATATAAGTCTGGCTATAACGCTGGTAAAAATAATCAGCCGGCTAAAGCGCCTAACTAAAACTGGCTTCATCGCAATAAAAACCCAGCTTGTATTAATTGATAAGCTGGGTTTTTATTTGAATCTGCCCCGCCAAAGCTTTATGAATAGGGCACTTATTTGCAATCTCCAGCAAGCGCTCTTTTTCTTCTGCATTGAGATTGCCAATTAACTGAATCTCGCGTGTAAATATCTCAACATCATCTGCCCGCTCAATATCAACAGTCACAATAGCGTTCTCTAAACTCATTGCTTTACGGCTGGCATACATTTTTAAGGTCATGCTTGTGCAGGCCGCTAAGGCGGCGCCTAAATATTCATGTGGACTTGGCCCAGTTCCGCCACCGCCCTTACTCACCTCTGCATCAGATAAAAAATGCAAATCACCTACGCTCAACTTTTGCTGGAGCGGGCCTTCGCCAAACTGCGACTCTACTTTTCTCATGGTGACCTCAAATGAATTAAACCATTCTGATTATTGATCTAAACTCCGAGTTATGCTGAATGGGGTTTGCTCACTTTAGCGACAGTGGGTAAGTGAGCTTTTTTCCAGGCACTAAACCCACCCTCTAGATGCGCCACTTTTGGGACTCCCATTCTTTGTAGCGTCTCAGTGGCTAAGGCAGAACGCCAAGCAGAAGCGCAATAAAGAACTAAACGTTTGCCTTCACCAAAAATTGGCTTGTAATAAGGGCTATCTGGATCGACCCAAAATTCCAACATTCCTCTAGGAGCATGGATCGCATTTGGAATCATGCCTTCGCGCTCTAGTTCTCGAATATCACGAATATCGACAAAAACGGTATCGGGATCTCCTAGTAAGTCTTGTGCTTTTTCTAGGGGAATGGTTTCAATTTGGGCCATTGCGCAAGCAATAAGCTCTTCATAGCCAATTTTTAATTTCACTAAAATCTCCTAAAGTGATAATTTCTTAAAGTAGTGAATCACCTGCTACCATTCTGCAATGAACTTTACCCCCACAGAACTTGGTGCCAGCATTATTTTTGCTATTGCAGTTTTACATACTTTTTGCACTGGTTATTTTGAGTCGCTGGCTAAAAATTCTAAGGCCCATGCAGGCCTTTGGCACCTTCTAGGTGAAGTTGAAATTGTTTTTGGCCTTTGGGCTGCAGTTTTGATCATTTTCATGTGTTTTATGAATGATTTAGATACCGCAAAAGCTTTTTTAGAAAAGCGTAACTTTACAGAGCCTTTATTCGTATTTGCCATCATGATTGTGGCAGGCAGTAAACCCATTCTGTTTGTCTCTACTGAAATTTTGCACCTCCTTGCAAAAGGCCTGCAATTTGTTTTGCGCATTAGAAGTGCTCCGACCCTATATTTCTTAGCACTAGCAATTACGCCATTATTAGGCTCACTCATAACCGAGCCTGCTGCCATGACATTGGCTGCGTTTCTATTACGTGACCTGGTATATCGACACCAATGTTCAAAGAACTTAATGTTTGGAACGCTGGGTGTGCTCTTTGTCAACGTCTCCATTGGCGGAACCTTAACCAACTTCGCTGCACCACCAGTACTGATGGTGGCCTCAACTTGGGAGTGGAGCTCAGCATTCATGTTTGCTAACTTCGGTATTGAATCTTGTATTGCAATTTTTATTAATGCGCTTGGGGCAACATTACTATTTCATCGTCAGCTCATCGAGCCGAGTAGCACTACGAAAAAAGTCAAAATTCCACTCGCAGTGATCTTGATGCATTTACTATTTTTAATCGGTGTGGTGGTATTTGCTCATGACCCCGTTATCTTTACGTGGATATTGTTGTTCTTTATTGGCTACACTACTGCTTACCCCAAACATCAAAGCCCGCTTATCCTAAAAGAAGCTTTGTTAGTGGGATTTTTCTTAGGTGGGTTGGTAGTCTTAGGCTCACTTCAAGGATGGTGGTTACAACCCATTCTTCAAATGATGAGTCCAACTGCGGTCTTTTATGGCAGCCTGGCACTAACAGCAATTACAGATAATGCAGCGCTGACGTATTTGGGATCCTTGGTTACAGGTACTTCCTTGGACTTCAAGCTAGCCTTAGTGGGCGGCGCGGTTGCTGGTGGCGGATTAACCGTCATCGCCAATGCCCCCAACCCAGCGGGGATCGCTATCTTGCGGCACCACTTTCCAAATGGAACCGTCTCGGCCCTATACCTACTAATAGCGGCACTTCCACCCACAATAGTGGCAATTCTGGCTTATCGACTCCTATAAACAGTAAAATCTGAGCTTCGCCCCCAGTTATAAACCTGAGAACGGCATATGAAAAAGCTCTATATCAAAACCTTTGGCTGTCAAATGAACGAGTACGACTCGGGCAAGATGGCTGACCTCCTACATGCCAATGAAGGCATGGTCATGACTGATACGCCAGAAGATGCAGATGTTGTTCTTCTGAATACGTGTTCTATTCGAGAAAAAGCAGAAGATAAGGTCTACTCTGATTTAGGGCGCTTGCGCGAACTCAAGAAAACTAAACCTAATTTATTAATCGGTGTCGGTGGTTGCGTAGCTAGCCAAGAGGGCCAGCAGATTGTGAGTCGAGCGCCCTATGTTGATGTTGTCTTTGGCCCGCAAACATTGCATCGCCTATCAGATCTGCTTGCACAACGTCGTAAGACTGGCATCCCTCAGATAGATATCTCTTTTCCTGAAATTGAAAAGTTTGATCATCTTCCCGCATCCCGCCAAACACGCGGGTCTGCTTATGTATCAATTATGGAAGGCTGCTCTAAATACTGTAGCTATTGTGTAGTTCCCTATACACGAGGTGAAGAAGTATCAAGGCCATTTGATGATGTGCTTACCGAGGTTGCAGGACTCGCTAGCAAAGGAGTTAAGGAGATTGTCTTGCTTGGTCAGAACGTCAATGCCTATCTTGGAAAAATGGGAGGCACTGAAGAAATTGCCGACTTTGCTTTACTGATTGAATACATTGCAGACATTCCTGGGGTCGAACGTATTCGTTTCACCACAAGTCACCCTAAAGAATTCACCCAACGCCTGATTGATGTGTATGCCAAAGTTCCTAAGTTAGTAAGCCATTTACATCTACCCGTTCAGCATGGATCTGATTCCATACTGTCCGCCATGAAACGAGGCTATACCGTACTGGAATACAAAAGCATCATTCGAAAGATGCGAGTTGTACGACCTGATTTAACCTTATCGAGCGATTTTATTGTGGGCTTTCCGGGTGAAACTGAAGCCGACTTTGAAAAACTATTGAAGATGGTTCGCGATCTCGAGTTTGATAATAGTTTCTGCTTTATCTTCAGTCCTCGCCCAGGCACACCTGCAGCCAACCTCAGTGATGACACTCCATATGAAACCAAACTCAAGCGCTTGCAAACGCTCTTAAGTCTTGTTGAAGAGCAGGCCAATCGGATTAGCCAAAAAATGTTGGGCAATACTGAGAGAGTCTTGATTGAAGGCTTAGCAAAAGATGGTGTCAACCTGCAAGGTCGCGCTGAAAACAATCGCGTTGTACATTTCACAGTACCCGATCAAGAAATTGAATCACTTATCGGGCAAATGGTTGATATTCGTATAACCGAAGTACTCAATTACACCTTAAGAGGCGAATTAGTCGAAGCCCATGCTCACTAAACTCACCATTGATATTCAATATGCAAGTCCAGCTATTGAGGCTTCTGTAGCTAAGGCGGCCTCAATCACCTTAATCAAAAAATGGGCGAAGGCTGCTACAAGCTATGGTGGTTTATTAACACTGCGTTTTGTGAATACGGCGGAGGGAAAGAAGCTAAATTTTTCTTTTCGAAAAAAAGATTACGCTACTAATGTCTTAACTTTCCCATACGAGCTTTCAAAAACTACTTTAGCTGCAGATATTATTTTTTGTCTACCCATTATTCAAAAAGAAGCAAAAGAGCAAAATAAGTCTTTAAAAGCACATTTAGCTCACCTCATTGTGCACGGCTGCCTCCATGCCCAGGCTTATGATCATGAGACAAAAAAAGATGCCGGGAAAATGGAAGCGCTGGAGCTCAAAATTTTGCATCGACTAGGCTTTGCAAACCCCTATCTAGACCAGTAATTCACGATCTGATATGTATTCATCGATTTAACTTATTTCTACGCTATTCTTAGAACATGCCTGACCCCAATAAATCCCTTTTAAATCGCTTGACTGATTTTTTAACACCGCTACCAACTAAGCCTAGTGAGCGCCGTCAAGAATTAATTGCCACGCTGCGTGAGGCGCAGGCTGAAGGTTTAATTGATGCTGATGCACTTTCGATGATTGAAGGTGTATTTCAAGTTGGTCAACTTTGTGCACGAGATATCTTGGTACCACGCGCCCAAATCGATTGGATCGATATCAACTTGCCTCTTGCTGAGTTGATCAAAACCGTCATTCAAGCAGCGCACTCTCGCTTTCCAGTATTTGAGGGTAGTCGCGATAACGTAATAGGCATCTTATTAGCCAAAGATTTACTCCGCCACGTAACAGAAAAAGATTTTCAAGTGCGTGACTGGCTTCGTCCAGCAGTTTTCATTCCTGAATCAAAACGCTTAAGCGTTCTCTTACGTGATTTTAAAGATAATCGCAATCATTTAGCCGTGGTAGTTGATGAATATAGCGGCATCGCAGGGATCATTACTATCGAAGATGTGCTTGAACAAATTGTTGGCGATATTGAGGATGAGCACGATATCGATGAAGAGGCTGACAATATCATTTCTCTTGATAACGGCGATATCAGAGTAAAAGGTATAACCGAACTCGAACAATTAAATGAAGCGCTCGGCACTAAATTTGCAGTAGAAGATATTGAAACTGTGGCTGGTCTTGTCGTCCAGCACCTAGGTCGTGTTCCAAAAATTGGCGAACTCATCACAATCGATGGTATTGAGTTTGAAGTACAGCGTGCCGATCCAAGGCAAATTCACATTCTGCTGGCACGCCAAATAGCCAAAGCCCTTGACTGAGAAATATCTTGGTTGATCTGCATTCTGGTAAGACCTATCGAAGTGTTAATTCCTTAGCGCCAATCACACTATTGTTTCTAGGCGCCTTACTCGCTCTATCCGCTGAACTTCCTTTTGGTGGCTGGGTTCAGATTCCCCTACTGAGTGTCGTTTGGTGGCGTCTAAGACTGCTAAAAGATTCGTCTCTCAAACAGTATCTTTTCTCGAGCCTGGCATTTGGAATTGGTTATTTTGTTGTGGGCATTTGGTGGCTCTATATCAGCTTACATAACGTAGGTGGCATGAATGCCTCACTCGCCAGCATCGCAGTTTTTTTGCTTTCTACTTATGTTGCTTTCTATTTCGCTATCGCGTGCTTATCAATTCGACTCTTTAAAACTTCTTGCTGGTCAGGCCTACTTTTAGCCTCGAGTTGGGTCCTTGGCGAATATCTGCGTGGAGAATTATTCACAGGATTTCCATGGATGGGTTTGGCTGAAACACAAGTTAACGGGCCATTTGCATCTATAGCGCCATTCCTGGGTGGACCTGCTTGTACTTTTTTGGTGATCTGGACTTCTTGGGAAATTTTCCAACTCAAGCAGCACTTCAAATTTAGCATTGTTAGCATTGCAGCTCTCATTACGATTTCTCAGTTAGCAGGATTGACTTCTTTTACAAAACCTTTTGGCGAGCCGATTAGCATTCGGCTGATACAAGGAAATTTTGAGCAAAGTATTAAATTCAATCCACTAGCAAGCAATAGGCAAATCGATTTTTACGTAAGTGAAATCAAGAGAGAAGCTGCTGATCTTGTCATCATTCCTGAAACTGCATTTCCATGGCCTCAAAATAATCTTCCAGCTGGATTAATCACATACCTGCAAGACTTTTCAAATACCAGCTCAAGTAATCTCCTCCTAGGTTTAGTTGGTGAAGTTGCTACCGATAAAGGCTTGCAATATACAAACCGGGCTACGGGCTTATCTCCGTATGTTCCTCCATACCAATACGACAAATCTCACTTAGTGCCATTTGGTGAATTTATTCCATCAGGCTTTCAATGGTTTGTTCAAGCCCTTTATGTACCTATGAGTGACTTTGCTAGAGGAAGCCTCAAACAAGCGCCTTTTAATATTGCGCGTAAGGATCAGCCTGCAATTTATGCTGCCATAACGATATGCTACGAGGATGTATTTGGTGGAGAGTTAGCTTCTCGCATTCAGAATAGTGAGGCGCCAGTTAACCTGCTGATTAATATGACCAACCTTGCCTGGTTTGGGCAATCACAAGCACCAACTCAACAATTGCGTCTATCCCAATTACGTTCTCTTGAAACAGGTTTACCAGCCTTGCGCGCTACCAACACTGGTATTACGGCAGTCTTAGGCGCCGACGGAAAGATACTTGCGGCTCTGCCCGAATTTACCCAAGCAAGCTTAAGCGCTCAGGTGCAACCTTATACAGGCAAAACTCCCTATGTCATTTGGGGCAATTTCCCAATTTTGAGCATTTCCTGCCTTCTGCTGATCTGGGGTCTGATTCGGCATCGACATTTTTAGTCATTCTTGACTCTACCCCCTGTTAGCCATGTAAAATCAACGGCTTAGCCAGGTTAATCATGCTTACTTTTCAGCAAATCATTCTCAAACTTCAGGATTATTGGGGCCAACAAGGTTGTGCCCTACTGCAGCCCATCGATCTTGAGGTCGGTGCAGGTACGTCTCATACCGCGACCTTCTTACGTGCTATTGGTCCAGAGCCTTGGAAGGCAGCTTACGTGCAACCATCTCGTCGTCCTAAAGATGGTCGCTACGGTGAAAATCCAAATCGCCTGCAACACTACTACCAGTATCAAGTGGTTCTAAAGCCAGCTCCAGAAAATATTCTTGAACTCTATCTTGGATCACTAGCAGCACTAGGCCTTGATCTCAAAGAAAACGATGTGCGCTTTGTAGAGGATGACTGGGAGAACCCTACGCTTGGAGCTTGGGGGTTAGGTTGGGAGGTTTGGTTAAATGGCATGGAAGTGACTCAGTTCACCTATTTTCAGCAAGTGGGCGGTTTAGATTGCAAGCCTGTTCTTGGTGAAATTACTTACGGCATTGAACGTTTGGCAATGTACATCCAAAATTGCTCCAATGTTTATGACCTTGTTTGGACAGATGGTATTTCTTATGGTGACGTGTATCACCAAAATGAAGTAGAGCAATCTTGCTACAACTTTGAGCACTCAAATACTGAATTTCTGTTTGCAAACTTTATAAATTACGAGAGTGAAGCAATACGCTTGATGGAAGTGCCACTTGCTTTACCCGCTTATGAGATGGTTCTCAAGGCAGCCCATACCTTTAATTTACTTGATGCACGCGGCGCCATTTCAGTAACCGAACGCGCAGCCTACATTGGCCGCATTAGGAACCTTTCTCGCTCAGTAGCTCAAGCTTATTATGAGTCTCGTGAGAAGCTGGGCTTCCCAATGTGTCAACGTCAAGCTAAAGCTTAGGTATTGAGATCCAAACAATTTATTTATGAGCAAAAGCAATACACCGATACAGTCAGCCACTTTATTAATTGAGGTATTGACTGAAGAATTGCCACCGAAATCACTACGTCGCTTAGGCGATGCTTTTAGTGCAGGCATCTTTGACGCTCTAAAAGCTGCTAGCCTAGCTAGCGAATCATCAGTAGTCACCAGCTTTGCTACGCCACGTCGCCTTGCAGTTCAAATAAGTAACGTTCTCAATCTTGCGCCTGACTATCCTGTTCGTGAAAAATTATTACCAACTAGCATCGCCTTTGATGCCGCTGGTAAAGCTACGCCGCCATTACTGAAAAAATTAGGCGCGCTTGGTTATGCTGATACCGACATCGCCACTCTTGAAAAATCAGGCGAAGGTAAAAATGAAACGCTGTACCTGAATGTGATTGCCAAGGGTGCTGCATTAGAAGAAACTGCACAAGCAGCACTTGAACAAACACTTAGTAAATTGCCAATCGCTAAAATGATGCACTATCAAGTGCTACAAAAAGATGGGCAATTAGAAGATGTTCAATTTGCACGCCCAGCCCATCGGATTATTGCCTTGCATGGTCATCAAGCTTTAAATATCAGCAGCTTAGGAATTCATGCAGGCAACCAAACTGAGGGGCATCGCTTCCTAGCGCCAGGTAATGTCATTATCGCTACTGCAGACCAATATGAAAATGATCTTAAAACCAAAGCCAAAGTAGTACCTAGTTTTAATCAGCGTAGAGATCAAATTGAATCTGCCCTACTAAAGGCTGCTGGCAAGGATTTAGTCTTAATGCCAGATAGCTTATTAGATGAAGTGACTGCTCTCGTTGAATGGCCAGCCATCTATGAATGTCATTTTGATCAAGAATTCTTAGAAGTACCCCAAGAATGCTTAATTTTGACAATGCAAACTAATCAGAAATACTTTGCATTGACTGATCAGCAAGGCAAGTTACGTAATCGCTTTTTAATCGTTTCCAACATTGAAACTATTAAGCCAGACGCCATCATCTCTGGTAATGAACGTGTTGTACGTCCACGCCTTGCGGATGCACGTTTTTTCTTCCAACAAGATCAAAAACGTTCTTTAGCCTCTCGTGTTGCTGATCTTGGAAAAGTGGTTTATCACAATCAATTAGGCAGCCAACTAGAGCGGGCCAAGCGTGTTCAAAGTCTTGCTATTGGTATTGCAAAAAAGCTCAATGCTGATGAAAAACTGGCAAGCCGTGCTGCAGAAATTGCCAAGACTGATTTGCTAACTGATATGGTCGGTGAATTCCCTGAGTTGCAAGGCATCATGGGCCGCTACTATGCAACGCACGATGGTGAAAATCCTGAAGTAGCTAGCGCATGCAGTGAACACTATATGCCCCGCTTTGCAGGGGACACGTTGCCACAAACACAGACTGGTACGATTCTAGCCATTGCCGATAAGCTAGAAACCTTAGTAGGTATATGGGGGGTTGGCCTTGCACCAACCGGCGATAAGGATCCCTATGCATTACGTCGTCATGCACTAGGAATTTGTCGCCTACTCCTGGAAAAGAATTTTTCCTTAAGCTTGCCTGACTTAATTGAATTAGCTCACGCGCAGTTCTCACAAAAAGATATTCAAGAAAAAGCAAATCCTGCTGCTATTTATGAATTCATCATCGATCGCTTGCGCACTTACCTGCGTGATCAATCAGTTGCCGGAAAGCCATTTACCAGCGCTGAAATCGATGCCGTACTCAGCCAAGAGCCAGCACAAATTAATGACTTGATCCTACGTTTAACTGCTTTACGTGAATTTAATGCTCTGGCTGAAGCTACTCAACTTGCTGCCGCAAATAAACGAATTAGCAACATACTCAAAAAAACAACGACTGCTATTCCAGCGAAATGCTCTAGTAAATTATTACAAATTCCTGCAGAAGCCGCTCTTTATAAAGCTTTAGAGAGCATTACTCCTACCCTCAATACCGCTTATGAAAAACGTCAATTTGTTGAACTCCTCAAAACATTGGTTGCCTTGAGTACACCAATTGACCAGTTCTTTGCTGATGTCATGGTGATGGATCCCAATCCTGAGTTACGCGATAACCGCCTAGCTCTCCTGCAACAACTTCACCAGAAAATGAATCTTGTTGCCGATCTCGGCAAATTGGCATGAGCATTAGCTCTTCTAAACTCATCATTCTTGATCGCGATGGCGTGATCAACGAAGACCGTGATGACTATGTGAAATCTGTTGATGAATGGGTGCCGCTACCAAGAAGCTTAGAGGCAATAGCCTTACTGAATCAAGCAGGCTATCAAATCGCAATTGCTACTAATCAATCTGGTCTATCCAGGGGTTATTTTGCGATTAATGACCTGCATGCTATGCACAGCAAAATGGATAAACTCCTGCAGCCATTAGGCGGTCGTATTGACAGCATCTTTTTTTGCCCCCATGTAGATTCTCACGGCTGTGATTGCCGCAAGCCTGCACCCGGCCTCATAAAAGAGATTGCCTTACGCTATAAAAAATCTGATAAGGCTCAGCCCCTTTTAGGCGTACCGATTGTTGGTGATTCCTTACGTGATCTACAGGCTGGCATTGCCCTAGGCGCTTCACCCCACTTAGTACTCACTGGCAAAGGTCAAAAGACTTTAGATCAGGGTAACTTGCCTGAGGGTACGCAAATTCACGCTGATCTCATGGCATTTGCAAATGCCCTTCTAGAAAACAAGGCCTAGAGAAAATATGATTTATGTGCGCTCCACTCTCTTTGCTGTATTTCTTCTGATCTTTACGCCGATTTGGTCAGTGCTGTGTATGCTGGCATTTCCTTTCCTGAGCCCAGAAAACCGTTACAGCTTCATTGGGCTTTGGAACAAGGTAGTTATTTGGCTCTTGTGGCATCTGTGCAATATCCGCTATGAAATTCGCGGGATGGAGCATATGCATACTGTACTTGATCAACCGGTGATTATTCTTAGCAAACATCAGTCTGCTTATGAAACGATTGCATATATTGCGCTTCTTCCAAAACAACTTTGCTTTGTTTTTAAACGCGAGTTACTTTGGATTCCATTTTTTGGCTGGGCTTTAGCTTTACTCAAGATGATTCACATTAATCGAGCTAATAAGCAAACAGCAGCGCTTTCAGTTGCCAGCCAGGGTCGCAAACGCTTAGGCGAAGGCAAGTGGATCATGCTATTCCCCGAGGGCACTAGGACACCGAGAGGCTCAACTAAACCTTATCGCAAAGGTGGCGCACGCCTTGCAAGTGCTACCGGTGCATTAGTCATTCCGATTGCACATAACGCAGGTAATTTCTGGCCTAAGAACAGCTTTTTAAAACAACCTGGCACAGTAATCTTTTCTATTGGCCCAGCAATTGCTTCAGAAGGCAAATCCGGTGAAGAATTACAACAAGAGGTTGAAGGCTGGATCGAATCCGAAATGCGGATAATTGATCCCAGCGCTTATAAATAAGAATGCTTAAGAGGCTAACACTTTAGCCCACTCAAGATAGCGCTCCACTGCAATATCCTGAGCTCTGGCTTTTAATTCAATCTCAGTCAAGCTCAATCTCTCTGCAAATACTTGTAAATTAGTACGTAGCATTTTTCTTCTCTGCGAGAAGGCTGCCGCAACAACCTGCTCTAGAGCGCTCCACTGAGCATCATTTAAATTGAAATCTTTGCGTGGAATCATACGTACTACTGATGAGTTCACTTTCGGCTGAGGTTCAAAGGCTTCGGGAGGAACCTCTAGGACAAGCTCCATATCGTAACGAGCCTGGAGCATCACAGACAGCCTGCTGAAATCAGAGCTTCCTGCCTTTGCTACCATCCGCTCAACAACCTCAGCTTGCAGCATAAATATTTGCTCATCAATCTGTGTAGCAGCTGAAACAAGATGAAACAGTAATGGTGAAGAAATGTTGTAAGGCAAATTACCCACCACCTTACAAAATCCTTTTTTGCCAGAACGATTATTAGCCCACTCTAGAAAATTAAACTGTAAGGCGTCACCTTCAATGACTGTTAAGCCATCGAGATTTTGCTGATTCCAATAAGCGACTAGGTCGCGGTCAATCTCAAGAAGATCAAGTTGATCGAGATTTCTGAGTAGAGGCCTAGTTAAAGCACCAAGTCCAGGACCAATCTCAATCACGTGCATATCTGGGCCAGGGTTAATTAAGGCTACGATGGAATAAATAATCCCGTCATCTTGCAAAAAATTTTGCCCAAAACGTTTACGTGCACGATGCATTACTTAACTTAATTTTCTTTTATTTAAGGCGAGTTCATAGGCTAAACGTAGCGCTTCTAGCATGCTTCCAGAATCGGCAATTCCTTTTCCAGCAATATCCAGAGCGGTTCCATGATCCACAGAGGTCCGGATAATTGGCAGGCCTAAAGTCACGTTCACGCCACCACCAAAGGTTACAAATTTAAATGGAGCCAAGCCCTGATCGTGATACATCGCTATAAATGCATCAACATGCTCAAGTGCTGCAACATCAAACATAGTGTCCCCAGGATAAGGCCCAGAAACCTGTATTCCTTGCTGTTTAGCGGCCTCAATTGCAGGTGCAATCATGTCAATCTCCTCGCGCCCTAAATAACCAGACTCGCCAGCATGCGGATTTAAGCCGGCGACCCGAATTACTGGCTTGGCTATGCCAAATTTTGTGCGCAAATCTTGGTTCACTATCTGAATCGTTTCCAGTAAGAGCTCATAACTTAAAGACGCGGATACTTCATTTAGGGGAAGATGAGTACTTACTAGGGCAACTCTTAAATTTCTGCGGGATTTAATCCCTAGAAACCCGGCTGGCAATGGAGCGCAGAGCATCATAACAACATGTGGGGTATTTGAGCGCTGCGCTAAATACTCTGTATGGCCAGTAAAAGGAATGCCTGCACTATTAATCAAACTCTTTTGAATAGGTGCCGTAACCATTGCATCGCATTCTCCTTGAATGCAGGCATCGCTAGCTCGATCAAGAAGATTGAGGACATATTGAGCATTAGCGGGATTTAACACTCCTGGATCTACAGGCGAAGCTAATGGCATTGACTCAATCTTTAGTCGATCAAATGTGCTGAGATTATTTTCTGAAGAATGCTTGAATAAGTCTTCATTACCCAACAAAGTGATCTGCGCATTGGGTTGCTCACCTAAAAAATCCTTTGCTGCAGCCAGACAGACTTCAGGTCCTACTCCGGCTGGTTCACCGGTGCTGATGATCAGCTTAACGGGGTGCGGCACTAGCTGCATCATCTACGTTCAAGATTTTGACAGTTGCTGTATCGCGTAATTGACGCAACCAATCCTGATAGGCCTGATCCATTTTTCTTTCACGAATTGCTGCGCGGGCAAACTCCCGCTGCTTTTCTACTGTCAACTGCGCTTCACGACGCTCTAAGACCTGTATCAAGTGCCAACCAAACTCTGATTTAACTGGATTGCTTACCTCGCCAATCTGAAGTCGATTCATTGCCTGCTCAAACTCAGGCACTAAGTCTCCAGGACCCATCCAACCCAAATTCCCGCCATTTTGTGCCGACCCATCCTCCGAATATTTTTTAGCTAATTCACCAAAATCAGAAGTCTTAGCCCGCACTTGGTCGCGATATCCTTGCAAGCGCCTCTCAGCATCTTGATCAGTTAAACCCACTCTATTTTTCAATAAAATATGGCGAGCCATAGTTTGTGTAATAGCAATATTTTGGGGTGTAGTAGATACGGGCTCTTGTGGTGCAGCCTGTTGCTGGACAGGGGCTGCGCTGATTGCGCGACGATCTAAAACCTTGAGGACATGATATCCAGCGGGGCTCTTTACAACAGCATTTGCAACTTGTCCACCACCAGTATTCCGAATGGCCTCATAAAATAATTGTGGCAAACGATCAGGCGTACGATAACCTAATTGTTGAAACTTGATTTTAGGATTTTCCTTTACAGTAGCGGCCCCAAGCTGCAAAAAATCCACATCACCTCTTGCACTAGCCAATAAAATCTCAGCCTGTTTTTTTCCTTCAGCCTGAGCACCAGCTCCAGCTCCAGCCTCCACTGGAATGAAAATCTGCGCGATATCAATTTCTTCAGGCGCTCCTTTTTCTGGAGGTGCAGAGCGTGGTGTACTACCAACAGCAATAGCGCGCATACGATCACCAATAAAATTATCTACTTCTGCATCTGAAATCTTCATCTTTGAATCTACTGAGTATTCTCGATACCGACTCACAACAACTTCATCGCGCAATGTCTCTTTATAACGTTCAAATGTTGTGCCTGTAGCGATGATTTTTTCTTTTAATTCAGCATAACTTAATTTATTTTTAGCAGCAATATCAGCAATAATTTTATCTAACTCTTTATTGGTGATTACCATGCCTTCTTGCTCAGCATTTTGTAATTGAATTTTTTCAATAATTAAACGGTCTAAAACTAGTTGTCGTAAATTAGCAGCGTCTGGTAATTTAGCACCCTGCTTCTGCAGACTTAAAATTCGGTCATCAATTTCTTTGCGCGTGATATAGCCCGTATTGACTACTGCTGCAACGCCATCGATATTTCGAATCTTGCTATCTGTTGGATTGCTAGCTTTTGGCAAATCTTGAGAGCAGACAACACCGGCAAAGGGAATAGCACCCAAAATAAAGGTAGCGATCAAAATCGGCTTCAAACGACTCCTATAAAACATCATTGATAGTTCTCATATATTGAAGGGGGAATTGGCTTTGAAGTAGGCATATATCCGGGTACATTTAATCTCATGATATCAACTGGACTACTCCCAGCACTAGCAAAGCCCCTAAATTCTATTTGGAAGAGTATTTGAGTCGTAGTTATTTGGGAGGTATTCAGCATTTGTGAATATACGCTGCGGAACGTCCAGCAATCTCTTGTCCATTCTAAGCCAACCAAAGTATTTAATGTTTTGGTAGTTAATGCATCGTAACCGTAGCGACCCAATACCGAGATCTCGCGAGTCAAAGGCCATTGGCCAGAAATATTGTACTGATCGGTTGTGGTTGCAGATGGAACAAAAGCCTGATTATTTTGAACTGATGCTTGAACAGGTGGCGACCAGACATTGCGCCAGCCAAAATTCAGACTTCTGCCAGGAGTTGGGCGCCAACTTCCGCCTACTGTAGTTTGTACAAAACGATTGAGCTGGGTGTTGTACTGCCCAAACATGTCAGCGCTAAAGTTTCCAAGTAAGCGAACAGAGCCTGAACCCAAAGTATCAGAATAAGTTGTGGGATTAACGATATTACCGTTTAAGCCAACCTTTTGTCCGGTGAATTGTTGTTGTTGTGCCAGCGTGACATTGGCTCGTTCAGCACCAGTATTTGCCTCGATCATTCTGCTTGTCATACCCAAAGTTGCTGCATTTCTGTCGGCAATCCGATCATTTCCAATAAATGTATTTTCAGCAAATATCTGTGATACACCAAAGCCAGCATCAGCCGTATCGAAAGTGGGTGTCTGTGCTTGACTTTGATAAGGGGTATATACATAAAAAGCTCTTGGCTCCATTGTGAGCAACATGTCACGCCCAAAGAAGCCTTTTAGCTCAGCTGCTTCTCGTTCAAATGCCATCCCAGAATCTAAGCTAAATGTTGGAATGGTGAAACCTTGTACTGGTGCTGCTCCAACATTATTAAATGGAGTAGCGTTGTAGTTATTGGATTGAAAACTTACCTTAGGGGTTAAGTAATAACCAGGGGTAACCTGTGGGAGAGACATTGCCCCTTTAACTACCGTTCTATCCGCCTGACTGTAAACACCAGGAGCAGTAGCGGCCAAGTTCCCTTGAATGTTGTATGCAAAACGCGTGAAGTCTGTAGAAAATGAAGTTGCTGGACCAGTTGGTATGGTTACATACTTTCCACTAGCGTCTGAAGCAGCTGGAGTTAAGCGATTATTGTAGGTAGCAGTAACGTTTGGTAAAACGTTATATGGCGCCTGCACGGTAACGGTAGGATCTGGCTGTAGCGTTTGAAATGTCAGAGCTCTTGCAGTGACATTCCAGTTACTTAAACTTCCTGTAAGCGACTTGCTTGTTCCAACTTCCTGTCGAAACTGATTGGTTATTGCCCCAGCAATACTTTGTGAAAACTGTGTTGGATACAGATTATCTGAAACCCTAGCGACGTTCGCATAACCCGACCATGAGCCAGGTAGCGGCACCCCGCCAGGCCCAACCCCACCACCAAATATTTGTCGTTGCTGCCAGTCATATCTCCATCGATCAGTGCCAGTCTGTTTATCGTAGGGCAAATAATCGCCGGCCAAAGTTCCAGAATATTTTGTGTCCAAAAAACGATACTGCGCACCTAACATCGTTCCACGATGATTCATATAACGCGGCATTAATAACAGGTCACGATTCGGTGCAATATTGACGTAGTAGGGCTGCGTAATATCCAGGCCGTTATTTGAGTTGTATCCCACAACTGGTGCCAAAATACCTGTTCGGCGTTGCCCACCTGTAGGCGCGGTGAAATAAGGGACATAGGCAATCGGCACATCAAAGAATCGCATCACTCCATGGGTACCAATCATCTCTTTTTGCTCGTTATCAATTTCCAAGCTACCCACAGTGAAATACCAATCCATGTTTTCTGGGGTACAGGTGGTGTAGGTTGCCTTGTCGAAAACAAATACGTCTGGACCCTCAACTGTTAGTTTTTTTGCAGACCCACTTCCACGGGTGTCACGAATCTCAAAAGTTGGCGTTTCCATGGCGCCTTCACGCGCATCTACTTTAAATTGCCCCTTGGGACCCCTGAAGGTCACATTCCCTTTTGAGAGCTCAGCATTCCCAAGTAAATCTGCCACATCGGTATCTGGGTTGTAAGTGATTTCGTCAGCTTTAAGGACTGCTCCATTGCGGCGAATTTGAGCGCGTCCTTTCAAGTGCATATCACGGTCGACCACACCATCAATTGAGTCGCTGGATGTAAAGGTCAACGCTTTACCATCTTCAATTGGCTTTCCTACGCGAAGCTGATCATCCAACCTTAAAATGGTGACATTTCCACGGTCTGGCAATAAAACAGTATTGGGATTCGACTGCGAGACTGCGGGCAATGGAGCTGGGGCCTGCGCCCGAATCGGGAGTGCGAGCTGAAGCAATATCACCCCCATAATTACGCGCGGGGTTATAGCTAAAAAAAGAGGGGCGCAAAGGCCGGCGCGACGGCGATAATGACTCATGGATCCAGACCAGCCTTATTATACGAATCGACCATGACTGACTCTCGCTTAAACAACCTTCGTAGCTGGCTACAAGCCCTAGAGCCTAGCTGGCAATTAGATCTAGACACTTTGGCTTCAGCCTCAGCAGATGCGAGCTTTAGACGCTATTTCCGTATTGCGTCCCAAAAGCCTAATTTTGGGACTCTTGTTGTGATGGATGCACCCCCTCAGTACGAACCTTTAGATGCGTTTATTCGGGTTGATTTATTACTATCTGCTGCCGGATTAAATGTTCCAAAAATACTCGAACAAAATATTACAGATGGCTTTCTTTTATTAAATGATTTAGGTACTAAAACCTATCTTGCGGAACTCAATAGTGAAAGCGCAGATCATCTATATCAAGATGCGACCCGTGCCTTAGTGCAAATGCAATTAGCTAGTAAACCGAATGTATTACCAAACTATGATCAAACCCTATTGCAAAGAGAATTAGATCTGTTCCCCGAATGGTATTTGAAGAAACATCTGAATATTCAACTAAGTGACCTGCAGCAATCCCAGCTCAATCAATCTTTTAAATTCATTATTGAAAACAATCTAGCGCAAGCAAAGGTCTATGTTCATCGGGATTACCATTCGCGCAACTTAATGGTGACTGAAAAAAATAATCCGGGCGTGATCGATTTTCAAGATGCTGTTTATGGCCCAATTACTTACGATGCTGCCTCTTTATGGCGCGATGCCTATATCGCATGGCCTGAAGACCGCGTGATTGATTGGGTTGTTAAATTCTGGGAAGAGGGTCGTAAAGCTAAGCTACCAATGCCAGATGATTTTGGTCAGTTCTATCGTGATTTTGAGTGGATGGGCTTACAGCGCCATCTAAAAGTTCTAGGTATTTTTTCAAGGCTATTTCATCGTGACGGTAAAGATGGCTACCTCAAAGATATCCCCTTAGTATTGGAATATGCTATTGCTACCGCTAATCGCTATATTGAACTGAAACCATTGGCACGCATTTTGGAGTCAACCCGCCAAAGCAAAGAATGATGAACAAGATCAATCCTATTCCTTGTTTCCTACTTGCAGCCGGTAGAGGTGAGAGGATGCGTCCACTCACTGATAGCTTACCTAAGCCCCTATTAACTATTCAAAATAAATCATTATTAGCATGGCATCTTGAGGGTATTGCCAAGTCAGGCATCCAAAAGGTTGTCATTAACCATGCATGGCTTGGAGAAAAAATTGAACAGAGTCTAGGAGATGGCCATCAATTTGGTTTAGATATTCAATACTCGCCTGAGGCTACTGCCCTAGAAACTGCTGGGGGTATCTGTAAAGCTCTCCCCTTACTTTGCCCCGAAGATTATTTTTTAGCAATTAATGGCGATGTTTTTACCCCAAACCTACCTATCAAAATACTTTTAGAAGTTGTTTCGAAACTGCAAAATGACCCTGGTAGACCATTGGCCCACCTTTTAATGGTCCCAAACCCAGTCCAACACCTCAATGGAGACTTCTATCTTAAAGACTTCATAGTTAGCGATGAATCATCAATGGGCGCAGAAAAACTCACTTTTTCGGGGATCGGCATCTATCACAAGGATCTCTTTAGAGGGCTAGAAATAGGCGTCTCTGCCAAACTGGCACCCCTGCTAAAGGAAGCTATGACGCAAAATAAAGTGTCTGGTGAAAAATATACCGGTCCATGGCACGATGTAGGGACTCCACAACGCTTACAAGAGCTCAATGCAGCTTATGAATAACAAGATCTATCAAGAACGCAGAAATACACTAGCAAAAAAAATCTACGCCAAATCTGGTGGCGGTATTGCAGTCATATCTACTGCGCCTGAGCTAGCCCGTAATCGTGATAGCGAATTTCCCTATCGCCATGACAGTGATTTCTTTTACTTAACTGGCTTTGAAGAGCCGGGTGCAACCTTGGTAATGGAAATAAAAAGCGGCGGCAAAAACTATGAACTTCAATCCCATTTATTTTGCAGACCAAAAGATCCTGAACGTGAAATTTGGGATGGTATTCGTCTTGGGCCTGAGGCAGCACCAACAGCGCTTGGTATTGAATACGCATACAGTAATCATGAACTTGATCGCAAACTAGGCGAGCTACTAGCTGATCAAGATGCTATTTATATCCGCTTGGCTGAGAGTGCAGAAGCAGATCGTCGCTTACGTCATTGGATGAAGCAAGTCCGAGTTCAGGCACGTTCTGGTATTAACCCACCATCAGAACTCCATGATGTTGAAACACTCATTCATGAGATGCGTCTCTTTAAGGACACGAATGAAATTGATACGATGCGTCGTGCTGCAGCCATCTCTGCGCGCGCCCATATTCGGGCGATGCATATGTGCAAACCTGGTATTCGAGAATATCAACTTGAAGCAGAATTACTACATGAGTTCCGCAATAGTGGCGCGCAAAGTGTTGCCTATAACAGCATTGTTGCAGGTGGTGCCAACTCTTGCATCTTGCACTACCGCGCCGGTTCAACAGAATTACGCAGTGGTGAACTGTGCTTAATTGATGCAGGTTGCGAGCTAGATGGATATGCATCCGATATCACACGTACTTTTCCAGTCAATGGAAAATTTACAGGTCCTCAGCGCGCGCTCTACGACATCACTCTGGCTGCCCAAGAGGCAGCAATTGCAATGACCAAGCCAGGTAATACTTTTATACAGCCTCACGATGCGGCGCTCAAAGTGCTTACCCAAGGATTACTTGATGAAAAACTACTCAAACTTTCTGAGCTGGGTTCGTTAGAGAATGCCATCGAAACTGGTGCTTATCGTCGCTTTTATATGCACCGCACTTCACACTGGTTAGGCATGGATGTCCATGACGTTGGCTCTTATCGTGAAGACAGTGAAAGCCTCCTGAAAGAAGAAAAGCCTTGGCGAATCTTGAAAAGCGGCATGGTTATTACGGTTGAGCCAGGCCTTTATGTAAGGCCTGCTGCTGATGTTGATGAGGCCTTCTGGAATATTGGCATTCGAATTGAGGATGATGCAGTCATTAATGAATCTGGCTGCGAATTAATCTCTCGTGGCGTGCCAGTGAAAGCCGATGAAATCGAAGCAACTATGAAGAATGCCTAAATTCCAATCATGAGTGAACTTAGTTGTGACATCTTGATTCATGGGGGCGGGCCAGTTGGCCTTGCTTGCGCTGCCTGGACTCTCCAAAAGTTTCCAGATGCAAAACTATTACTGATTGATCGCAATCCTGTCGATGATGCTGATCTAGCTGCAGCTGATAGTCGGGGTATCGCCCTGTCTCATGGCAGCAAACTCTTACTAGACACTATTAACGCGTGGCCAAAAGATTGTGCTGATATTCATCGTGTGCATGTTTCACAAGCCGGTCGTTTTGGTCGTGCATTAATGACACGGGAAGAGCTCAAGCAAGATGCCTTGGGGCACATCATTCGCTATCGCGATATTCATGTCACATTACGCAAAGCGCTAAGAGTAATCCAGGCTAAGAGTCCTCATTTTGTTTGGCAGCACGTCAATAAAGAAGGGGCGCCAATCAGCAGCCATTCTCAATGTATCGTGCATGCCGAGGGCGGTCTATTCACAAAACAGGATTGGGTTGAATCTGGTCGCGACTATGGACAATCAGCCTTAGTAGGTTTAATTGAAGTAGAGAACGCAGCCCCCCACCAGGCTTGGGAACGCTTTACGTCTGAAGGGCCATTGGCAGTTTTACCAAGTCATTACGGTCCTCATATTTTGAACATGGTGTGGTGTGGATCACCTGAGTCTTCGCAATATCGTCTCCAATTAAGTGATGCTGATTTTCTAAAATCATTGCAAAGTGAGTTTGGCTCACGTATCGGGCGCTTTTTGAAAATTCAAGATCGTCGCTTATATGAGCTAGGCCTTAACTATCGAAAAGAAATTACTAAAGATAATGAAGTATGGATTGGTAATGCTGCGCAAACTTTGCACCCAGTGGCGGGGCAAGGACTGAACCTAGGATTGCGTGATGCTTTCTTACTTGCTGAAAAATTGGTTGGGGTATTTTCAGGAGCGCCAGAAAACCAAACTACAGCAAATATTCAAAGTGCATTGGAAGGTTATGCTCAAAGTCGTAAAGTAGATCGCACGACTACTATTGGTCTAACAGACTTCATGGCAAGAGTATTTACCTCCAATCTAACTCCCATTGTTGTAGCCCGTGGATTGGCTTTATCAGCGCTACAGTGGTTTCCACCGATAAAGACAGCCTTGGCACGCCAGATGATGTTTGGCAGGCGCTAAGGGTCTCTAATAAGTCCCTCAATTGATGCCCAAGTAATTTGGGTTGAAGTAAATAATCTGCCTAAAAAATAGGCATATTTAGATCTCTTTGTGCTAAAGTGTCATGCTTCCCGCAAGACTCTGACTACACCAAGCAAAACAAATGAAGATCGGTCCTCACCTCCTTGCAAATAGACTATTTGTGGCTCCTATGGCTGGAGTTACTGACCGTCCATTTAGGCAACTTTGCAAGAAATTAGGTGCTGGCTATGCCGTCTCAGAAATGGTGGCCTCCAATGCCTTGCTTTGGAATAGCGAAAAGACTCAACGTCGCGCCAACCATGTTGGTGAATTTAAACCGATCGCTGTGCAAATTGCAGGTGCAGATCCTGTCACGATGGCTGCAGCGGCAAAAATGAATGTAGACCACGGTGCGCAAATTATTGATATCAATATGGGCTGCCCAGCGAAAAAAGTGTGTAACGTCGCTGCAGGATCAGCTCTGTTACGCGATGAACCTCTCGTCCAACGCATTCTCGAGGCGGTAGTACAGGCTGTAGGGGTTGGTCCTGATGCTGTTCCAGTGACATTGAAAATTCGGACGGGTTGGGATCGAGAACATAAGAATGCAATCGAAATTGCACATCTTGCAGAAAACTCTGGCATCTCCATGCTTACCGTTCATGGCCGCACTAAAGCTGATCTATATCACGGCGAAGCTGAATATGAAACGATTACTGCCGTAAAAAATAGTGTGCGTATACCAGTAGTTGCCAATGGTGATATCAACAGCCCAGAAAAAGCAAAAGCCATACTAAAAATTACTAGTGCTGATGCCATCATGATTGGTCGCGCTGCTCAAGGACGCCCATGGATATTCCGAGAAATTAATCACTACCTGGAAACTGGTGGTAAGTTACCCACCCCTGAAATCAATGAGATTCAGGCCATCATGAATGCTCACCTTCTTGACCACTTCGAGTTTTATGGTGAATACATTGGCCTACGTACAGCCCGCAAACATATTGGCTGGTATTGCAAGGGTTTACGTGATTCGCATGCATTTCGTCAACGCATGAATACTGCCGATGATTGCAAAACTCAATTACAAATGGTCAATGATTATTTTGATGAGATGAAATCTCATTCAGACCGTTTACTTTTCTTAGAAGCAGCTTAGTTGCATCTTAATTATTTTGTTTTTTAAATTTGAACATTTATGACTAATAAGCACCCTATTACTGAATGCATTGAAACACAATTGCAAGGTTACCTAAATGACCTCAAAGGCACACCTCCGACAGATATCTACCAAATGGTATTGGCTGTGGTTGAGAAACCCATGCTGGAGCTGGTCATGCAACATGCCAAGCAGAATCAATCTTTGGCGGCTCAATATCTCGGCATTAATCGCAATACCTTGCACAAAAAACTCGTAGAACACAAACTACTTAAATAAGTAAAACTATGATCCGTACAGCCCTACTCTCCGTCTCCGATAAAAATGGCATTGTGTCGTTTGCTAAAGCCCTTCATGAGCAAGGCATTCAGTTAATTTCTACCGGCGGCACCGCAAAACTTTTGGCTGAAAATAATCTGCCTGTAGTAGAAGTTTCTTCTTTGACTAAGTTTCCTGAGATGTTAGATGGACGAGTGAAGACACTTCACCCGATGGTTCATGGTGGATTATTGGCGCGCAGAGACTTCCCTGAACATATGGCAGCGCTTAAAGAGCATGGCATCGATACGATCGATATGTTGGTAATCAATCTTTACCCTTTTAATGAAACGGTTGCCAAGGAAAAATGTTCATTTGAAGATGCGGTGGAGAACATTGACATCGGTGGCCCAGCCATGTTGCGTGCTGCTGCCAAAAATCATCAAGATGTAACCGTGTTAATCTCTCCTGATGATTACGGGCCAGTATTGGCGGAAATGAAAGCCAATAAAAATACTGTTTCATACAAAACCAACTTAGCTTTAGCTAAAAAAGTTTTTGCACATACTGCGCAATACGATGGTGCAATCGCCAACTATCTCTCTGCATTAGGTAATGACTTGGATCACAAAACCCGCTCTGTTTATCCAGAGACTCTGCACCTTGCCTTTGAAAAAGTCCAAGAGATGCGTTATGGTGAGAATCCACATCAATCTGCAGCATTCTACAAAGACATCTGCCCAGTAGATGGTGCACTCGCTAATTACAAACAACTGCAAGGTAAAGAGCTCTCCTATAACAACATTGCTGATGCTGACTCTGCTTGGGAATGCGTTAAGAGTTTTACTGGCAATACTGGTGGAGCTGCAGCCTGCGTCATCATCAAGCATGCTAACCCTTGTGGTGTAGCTGTTGGCGCCAATCCGCTGGAAGCGTACCAGAAGGCTTTCAAAACCGATCCAAGTTCAGCCTTTGGCGGCATCATTGCCTTCAATGTACCGTGCGATGGCGTTGCTGCCCAAGAGATCTCCAAACAATTCGTGGAAGTATTAATTGCTCCTAGCTTTAGTGACGAAGCAAAAGCCATTTTTGCGACAAAACAAAATGTGCGCCTTTTGGAGATCCCATTAGGTACCGCGTTTAATGCTTTTGATTTCAAACGTGTTGGTGGTGGCTTGCTTGTGCAGTCACCCGATGCGAAGAATGTTCTCCAAAACGAGATTCGTGTTGTGAGTCAAAGACAGCCTACTCCTGGCGAAATGAACGATATGATGTTCGCTTGGCGTGTTGCCAAGTTTGTGAAATCCAATGCGATCGTATATTGTGCTAATGGTATGACCTTAGGTATTGGTGCTGGCCAAATGAGTCGAGTCGACTCTGCCCGTATGGCTAGCATTAAAGCTGAAAATGCTGGCTTAAGCCTGAAGGGCTCAGCAGTTGCAAGTGATGCCTTCTTCCCATTTCGTGATGGCTTAGATGTTGTCGTCAATGGTGGTGCAAGCTGTGCAATTCAACCCGGCGGCAGCATGCGTGATGAAGAAATCATCGCAGCAGCTAATGAACATGGTATTGCAATGGTCTTTACTGGCACGCGTCACTTCCGTCACTAAGCAACAGAAAAAAGATTAGGAAATATTAAGCTCCCATGCGCTGGATTGGAATCGACCCAGGTTTACGTACTACTGGCTTTGGTGTCATTGATGTTGATGGCCAAAAACTCACTTACGTCGCCTCTGGGACAATTGAGAGTGGAGATCCAGCTAAAGGTTTACCAGAGCGCTTGGGCGCCCTCTATGCCGGCGTAAAGGAAGTACTAGATACCTACAAACCAGAGTCTGCTGCGATTGAAGAAGTGTTCTTGAATGTCAATCCACGCTCAACCTTAATGCTCGGTCAAGCTAGGGGTGCGGTGATTGCTGCACTAGTATCTGCAAAACTACCGGTTGCCGAATATAGTGCTTTAAGGGTGAAGCAAGCCATTGTGGGTACGGGCCGCGCTGCCAAGCCCCAAGTGCAAGAAATGGTTAAACGCTTACTAAAACTGAATCGCGCCCCAGGGCCAGATGCCTCAGATGCTTTAGGTGTCGCTATCTGCGCCGCTCATCATGTACAAGTTCCGAAAGCTATCACTGCAGCATTGGCTCCCAAGAAACGTAGCAAGTAAAAATACACATCACAGGTTAAGATCTTTATATGATTGGTCGCATTCAAGGAATCCTCGTTTCAGTTCACCCTCCAAGGCTCTTGGTTGATTGCCAAGGCATTGGATATGAGGTGGATGTTCCAATGAGTACCTTATACCAACTACCCCAAGCAGGTGAAAAAATTACTCTCCTCACCCACTTCCAAGTGCGCGAGGATGCGCAACAGCTTTTTGGCTTCGCTACTGAGACTGAGCGCGAAGCATTTAGGCAACTGATTAAGATCAGTGGTGTTGGCTCTCGAACAGCGTTAGCCGTTCTATCCGGCATGAGTGTGAACGAACTAGCTCAAGCGATTGCCCTGCAGGAAGCGAGTCGCCTGACCCAAGTTCCTGGCATTGGTAAGAAAACTGCTGAGCGTCTCTGTCTAGAGCTTAAAGGGAAGTTAGCCCCGGATCTTGGTATTACTGCCGGGGGCAAGCCTCAAGCTATTGAAGCCAGTAGTGAGGTATTACAAGCACTCTTGGCTCTAGGCTATTCAGAAAAAGAGGCACTCTTGGCACTCAAACAAATCCCTCCAGACACCTCGGTCTCTGATGGCATACGAATGGGCTTGAAGTATCTATCTAAGCCCTAAGTAGATAAACACCACTACACTTGCAGTATGGCAATTCATACCGACGACCTAAGCGCTATTCCTGAAGATTTACCGGAAGGTAATGACCGTATTGTGAGTGGTGGAGCAGGTAATTCTGAAGCCATCTTTGAAAGAGCACTTCGCCCTAAACAGCTCGATGAGTATGTTGGTCAAACGAAGGCAAGGGCACAACTAGAGATATTCATCAGCGCCACCAGAGCTCGCCAAGAAGCGCTAGATCATGTTCTGCTTTTTGGGCCTCCTGGACTTGGAAAGACTACGCTGGCGCACATTATTGCGCGAGAGCTTGGTGTGAACTTACGTCAAACTAGCGGTCCTGTTCTTGATAGGCCCGGTGACCTCGCTGCATTACTGACTAATTTAGAGACTAATGATGTGCTCTTCATTGATGAGATCCATCGCCTTTCTCCAGTTGTAGAAGAAATTCTCTATCCTGCCTTAGAGGACTACAGTCTTGACATCATGATTGGTGAAGGGCCTGCAGCCCGCAGTGTCAAGATTGACCTCAAACCATTTACTCTAATTGGCGCAACAACGCGTGCTGGCATGCTGACTAATCCATTGCGTGACCGCTTTGGTATTGTGGCAAGACTGGAGTTCTACACCACTGAAGAGCTCACCAAAATTATCAATCGCTCGGCAAGTCTATTAAAAGCAGATATTGATCCTGAAGGCTCAGTAGAAATTGCAAAGCGTGCACGTGGCACCCCGCGGATTGCAAACCGCTTATTACGTCGTGTACGTGACTATGCAGAAGTGAAAGGCACTGGCACGATTACCAAAGCCATGGCTGATGCCGCATTGAAGATGTTAGATGTGGATCCAAGTGGCTTTGATGTGATGGATAGAAAATTGCTTGAAGCCATCTTGCACAAATTTGGTGGTGGCCCGGTTGGAATTGATAACTTGGCTGCTGCCATTGGCGAAGAACGAGACACCATTGAGGATGTCATAGAGCCTTACCTCATTCAACAGGGTTACTTACAAAGAACCTCAAGAGGCCGCATAGCAACCCGTCAAGCCTATGAGCATTTTGGTTTGACGCCACCAAGCGGCAATAACAACTTAGACTTATAAATTAGCTAGCAATCAGATCAGCGTAGGCAATACATTTCCACTGGGTATCGAGTTTTTTCCAAACACTCAGGCGCGGGGAAAACTCTGGTGATAACTCTTTGCCATCGCGATACTCTAAAGCCGCAATCCAAAAACTTACTATCAGATTGTCATCGGCCTGCGTTACCTTGAAATCCTTAAACTGAACTGGTCCAAGGTGCATTTCTTTCATGAGGCGCATGGCGCTTTCTTTATCACATGAGCCTTGGGAACTGACAAACTGGCAACCCGGGGCAAGCATTTTTTCTAAAGCTTCCCAGTTTTTATCTTGAATCAACTTTACTGAAAGTCGCTCTAAATTTTCGGCCTCTATTTCAATACTTTTTTTATCGCTCATATCAGCTGTGCTTTAAGTAAGTATTACTTTCGCAAACTTGCGCTTGCCTACTTGCACAACATACGTTCCAGCCTCAATCTTTGCCTGTTTATCAGCAATAGTTTCACCATTAATCTTCACACCGTTTTGCTCGATGTTGCGGTTGGCTTCTGATGTAGATGGGGCTAGTCCTGCAGCCTTTAGGAGGTTGGCGATCACCATCGGGGCGCCAGAAAGATTGACCTCTGGAATCTCATCGGGTACGCCACCCTTGGCCCGATGATTAAAGTCTTCTAAGGCTTTTTCAGCAGCAGCTTGCGAATGAAAGCGTGCCACGATTTCTTGTGCGAGAAGCACTTTGCAGTCTTTTGGATTGCGCCCAGCAGCAACTTCTTGTTTCATCAAATCAATTTCGGACATTGGGCGGAATGACAATAAAGTAAAGTAATCCCACATCAAGTCATCAGAGATGCTTAGGAGCTTTCCAAACATCTCGCCAGCAGGCTCGCTAATGCCAATGTAATTTCCCTTGGACTTACTCATTTTCTCAACACCATCTAAACCAACCAACAAAGGCATAGTCAAAATACATTGAGGCTCTTGGCCATATTCACGCTGGAGTTCACGTCCAACTAAAAGATTGAATTTTTGATCCGTGCCACCAAGCTCTAAGTCACTCTTCAAAGCTACAGAGTCATAACCCTGCATAAGGGGGTATAAAAATTCATGAATGGAGATTGGTACACCATTACGATAGCGCTTCGTAAAGTCATCACGCTCGAGCATTCTGGCAACAGTATGTTTCGCAGCAAGTTGAATCATCCCTCGTGCACCCAATGGATCACACCACTCACTGTTGTAGCGCACTTCTGTTTTAGCAGGATCTAGCACCATACTTGCTTGACGATAGTAGGTCTCTGCATTCACAGCGATCTCTTCTGCGGTCAATGGCGGACGTGTAGCATTGCGACCAGATGGATCACCAATCATGCTGGTGAAGTCACCAATCAAGAAAATTACGGTATGCCCTAAATCTTGCAACTGCCGCAATTTGTTCAGAACAACGGTATGTCCCAGATGAATATCGGGTGCAGTAGGGTCTAAACCCAATTTAATACGCAAAGGAGTCTTGGTAGCTTGGCTGCGGGCTAATTTTTGAACCCAATCCGCCTCAACCAATAGCTCATCACAACCGCGTTTAGTGACTTCAAGCGCTGCAAAGACTTCAGGGGTCAATGGATATTTTTGTTCTGGTTTGGCCGTCATACCGATTCGGTTACTGATACAGTTATTGAGTATTTCAATTGTTAAGCATAATTGTCGCATTCCTGAGAACCAGATGAACAAACCGCACTCCCTCTATATTGGCCTCATGTCTGGCACCAGCCTAGATGGGATTGATGCTGTTTTGGCCAAGATCGGACCCAATGGCGAAACGAGTGCCCAAGCGGCTGTGAGTGCCCCTTTCTCGCCAGAACTACGTCAAACGCTATTTGACTTACAAACCCCTGGGGCAAATGAGCTTCACCGAGAAAGGCAGGCTGGAATTGCCTTAGCTCTAGCCTATGCTGAGGTAGTGAGCCAATTACTCAAAAAAGAGAATTTAAAACCATCTGACATTACTGCTATCGGTGCCCATGGTCAGACTATTCGTCATCAACCACACCTTGGTGATATGGCCTATTCCCACCAAACACTTAATCCTGCCCTCTTGGCAGAAAAGACAGGTATCGATGTCGTTGCTGATTTTAGAAGTCGCGATCTAGCGGCTGGCGGACATGGGGCTCCTTTAGTACCCGCTTTTCATGCGCAACAATTTACTTCCTCTGAAAATTTAGCGATTCTCAATATTGGCGGCATTGCTAACCTCACGCTATTACCCACAAGTGGTGCAGTTACAGGTTTTGATTGTGGCCCTGGCAATATATTGATGGATGCTTGGATTGCAAAGCATCAAGGCAATACCTTTGATGAAAGTGGCAATTGGGCACTACAAGGCAAAGTGAATGAAGCGCTTCTAAAGGTGATGTTGTCAGATTCCTTTTTCATAAAAATACCACCGAAAAGTACAGGCAGAGATGACTTTCATCTCAATTGGTTGCAAGAAAAAATGGGTAAAGATCATCATCAAGCCGAAGATGTCCAAGCAACGCTGCTGCACTTAACTGCGCATTCAGCATTAGAGGCTTTAGTTAGTCATGCCCCGCAAACCCAGAAGCTCATTGTCTGTGGCGGTGGCGCCAGAAATAATGCATTGATGAACCTACTTAAAGTTAAAGCGCAGCACCTCTTTCAACAGCCTTTGGAAATTATTACAAGTGATGCTGCTGGTATTGACCCACAACTCGTTGAAGGTCTGGCCTTTGCATGGCTTGCTTGGGCTCATAAAGAGAAACGGCCAGCAAATTTGCCAGCCGTTACGGGAGCGAAGGGTCCTAGAATTTTAGGCGCTTACTACCCTGCTTAAGGGCGCTGCTTAAATTCTCTATTTATTTAAGCGGAGAAAGAAGATCCGCAACCACAAGTAGTCGTTGCATTTGGATTCTTAATTACAAACTGTGAACCGTTGATGTCTTCTTTGTAGTCAATCTCAGCACCAACTAAATATTGGAAGCTCATTGAATCTACTAACAAAGTAACGCCATTCTTTTCAAAGAGTGTGTCATCTTCATTTACAGCATCATCAAATGTGAAACCGTACTGAAAACCAGAGCACCCACCGCCTTGAACGAATACACGCAGTTTCAATTCTGGGTTGCCTTCTTCAGCAATCAGGTCAGCTACTTTTGCAGCAGCACTATCCGTAAACACCAATGGGGTTGGTGGCTCAGCTAAATCTTGTGTGGGTTGCGTGGCTAATTGGGTCATGATTTACTCCTAATTCAAAAGGCAATACTTATATTCTAGGCTTTTAATGCTTAGTTTGCTGAAGGGGTATTAATGGACAAAAGTACCCCTTAGTTACGGGGAAACCGCAATCTGGGTGAGGCCAGTCGTCTCAGGCAGGCCAAACATCAGGTTCATACACTGAACACCTTGCCCAGAGGCACCCTTCACCAAATTGTCTTCCACCACCAAAATGACCAGGGTATCGCCGCCGCCAGGACGATGAATAGCAATTCGAATGCCATTGCTACCCCGCACAGAACGAGTCTCTGGATGACTGCCCGAGGGCATGATATCCACAAATGGTTCATCTTTGTAGAAGCTTTCATACAGCTTTTGATAATCAACCTCTTTGCCAGCTTCGGTCAAACGTACATACAAGGTCGAATGAATCCCCCTCACCATTGGCGTGAGGTGCGGCACAAATGTCAGCCCAATTTGATCGTGATCAGCAATGGCTTTTAAGCCCTGCACAATCTCCGGAAGGTGACGATGGCCTTTAACGCCATAAGCTTTAAAGTTATCGCTTGCTTCAGCTAGTAAGGTGCTAATCTCAGCCTTACGTCCAGCACCCGAAGTACCAGACTTAGAGTCAGAAATAATATGAGTGCTATCAATTAACTGCTTACCACCAATGGATTTGGGGGAGAGTAATGGCGCAAGGCCAAGCTGTATAGAGGTTGGATAGCAACCTGCTAAACCTACTACACGAGCTTTCTTAATAGCTTCACGGTTAATTTCTGGCAAACCATACACCGCTTCTGCCAGAATCTCTGGGCAGCTATGTTCCATGCCATACCACTTGGCGAACTCTTTCACATCCTTCAATCTGAAGTCAGCAGCTAAATCCAAAATCTTGACATTATTAGCAAGCAATTCTTTTGCTTGTGCCATAGCAACACCATGTGGGGTTGCAAAGAACACTGCATCACATTCATTAAGTTTGGCTTCATCTGGGGTCGTAAATTTAAGATCAACATAACCGCGCAAAGATGGGAACATCTCAGCAACTGGCGTACCAGCTTCAGTCCGAGATGTAATAGCAACAATCTTTACCTCAGGGTGCTGCGCTAACAAACGCAACAATTCCACCCCGGTATATCCTGTGCCACCAACGATGCCAACCTTAATCATGTCTTTCTCCAAGATGCCAACTAAGCGAAGTTCTGAAACAAACTTCACAATACCTCAATTGTAGAAACAAAAAGGGCCGCTTGCGCGACCCTTTCGAAAAACTTCACTGACCGAAAGAAATTAGCGCTTGCTGAACTGCTTACGACGACGCGCGCCGTGCAGACCAACCTTCTTACGCTCAACTTCACGAGCATCACGAGTCACCAAACCTGCTTTAGACAGGGTTGGTTTCAAGGTATTGTCATAGTCAATCAAGGCACGAGTAACACCATGGCGCACCGCACCAGCTTGCCCAGTTTCACCGCCACCAGAAACGTTTACTTTGATGTCAAAGGTCGTTAAGTGGGCTGTGAGAGCCAAAGGCTGACGAGCGATCATGCGCGATGTTTCACGAGCAAAATACGTATCGATAGGCTTACCGTTAACGATAATTTCGCCCTTGCCAGATTTAATAAACACGCGCGCAACAGAACTCTTGCGACGACCCGTACCGTAATTCCAATTTCCGTAATTAATAGCCATTTGGTTTCCTTAAATCTCTAACGCTTTTGGCTGTTGAGCCGCATGCGGATGATTGGCGTCGCCATAGACTTTTAATTTCTTAATCATGGCATAGCCTAGTGGGCCTTTTGGCAACATACCCTTCACAGCCTTCTCCAAAGCACGACCTGGAAAACGATCTTGCATCTTGTCGAAGTTGGTCGAGCTAATACCACCTGGGTATCCGCTGTGACGGTAATAGATCTTATTCAAGCCTTTGGTGCCTGTGACACGCAGCTTAGAAGAATTGATGACAACAATAAAGTCGCCGGTATCAACGTGTGGTGTGTATTCAGGCTTGTGCTTGCCGCGTAGACGGTGTGCCACTTCACTGGCGACACGACCGAGGACTTTGTCCGTAGCGTCAATCACGAACCATTCATGCACTACCTCATGGGATTTTGCAGAAAAAGTTTTCATGATTTCTCAAATTGTTATAGTCAACAAAAAATTACTCCAACCAAACTACGTCCACCTTGGCCCTGCTTATGTTTGCAAGCTCGCAGATTCTGCAATTGAACTGGTAAAACAATTACCGCTGACTAGTTCGGTAATTCAGTAAAGCCTTGAATTGTATCCTAAAAAAAGCCCAGGAACGAGTCCTGGGCTGGAATCCACCTTTGTTTGGGTGGAGGAGACACTGGGAGGTAAGTCGCAGTCTTATACAAGACTGACTACCAATATGGTTATTGTATCGAGAACTATGGTGCGATGCAAGAAAATTGACCAAAATCAAGTTTTCGGACTAATACTAGTCTCTCGCTAAGATAGGTGAATATTGGTAAACTATTGATAATATTGATTAATTTAGTAAGTTAGGGATCACTAATATGGAATGCCGAGTATCTTGGTTGGGCAATAGTGGAATGGCCTTTTCAGCCGAAACAGGCAGCGGCCACCTCGTCAATATGGACGGCGCTCCTGAGGCTGGGGGTAGAAACCTAGCTCCTAGACCAATGGAGCTGCTTTTAGCCGGTGCAGGGGGCTGCTCTGCATTTGATGTGGTTTTAATCCTACAGAAGGCTCGTCAAGCCATTAGCGGATGTGATGTCACCCTGCAGGCTGAGCGGGCTACAGAAGACCCTAAAGTCTTTACTAAGATCAATTTACATTTCACGGTCAAAGGCAAAGACCTTGATCAAACCAAGGTAGATCGTGCGGTCAAACTTTCACATGAAAAATACTGTTCAGCCACTACCATGCTCGCCAAAACAGCTGAACTGACTTACAGCATCGAAGTCATTTCGGAATAAGTGCAGAGTCAATCGATAAGCCGGATTCTGTCGCCTAGACTTTTCAATCTAGGGGCAATCATTCCTCTAGGCCGGCAGTTACCTGACGGCTCAAGCTCCCTACCCGCAGACTCAGCGGGACGCCTCATCGCCTGCTTACTTGGGATTGCTCCAGGTGGAGGTTGCCGCGTTTCACCGTAACTAAATACGCTCGTCTCTGTGGCCCTATTCCTCACGTCGCCGTGGATGGCCGTTAGCCATCACCCTTCCCTATGGAGTCCGGACTTTCCTCCCCCTCAATAAAGAGGCGGCGATTGCCCAATTGACTCTGCGCCTGCAGTCTAACGCAGTCAGGGCAAATTGGCTTGTAAAAAGGTAGGTGTGTATTTAAATCAGTGACCAGGCGATTGTTTCACCAGCACGCAGCGGAACAATCGTGTCATTACCCAGCGGTAATTCAGCCGGGATCTTTTGTGCCTGTTTGGCGAGGGTAATTTTTTTAGTATTACGCGGCAAAGAATAAAAATCGGGGCCAAAGAAACTGGCGAATCCTTCCAATTTATCTAACTTACCAACGCTCTCAAATGCTTCAGCATATAAACCTAAAGCATTGAATGCACTGTAGCAACCAGCGCAACCACAGGCTGTCTCTTTATCTCCCTTAGCATGGGGCGCACTATCCGTACCTAAGAAGAAACGAGGATTCCCGCTGGTAGCCGCCTCTAAGAGAGCAACACGATGCTCTTCACGCTTTAACACTGGCAAGCAGTAATGATGTGGACGAATACCGCCAGAAAAAATCGCATTACGATTCATCAGTAAATGCTGGGGGGTAATCGTGGCCGCCAAAGTATTACTAGGAGTTGCAGCATCACGAACGTAGTGTGCTGCTTGTTTAGTAGTGATGTGTTCGAACACAATCTTAAGCCCTGGAAAATCTTTACGCAATGGCTCAAGTACGGTATCAATGAATACTGCTTCACGATCAAAGATATCAATCTGGGCAGTAGTGACCTCTCCGTGGACCAAGAGTGGCATGCCTACTGACTGCATTGCCTCTAAAACTTTATAGCAGCGCTTAATATCACTAACGCCCGCATCGCTATTGGTAGTGGCACCAGCGGGATATAACTTAAACGCAACAATACCTTCCGCTTTAGCTTTATGTACTTCATCGGCAGACGTATTGTCAGTGAGATATAAAGTCATCAGCGGCGTAAAACTACTAATACCTAAAGACTTTAAGTTCGATTCAATACGTGTGCGATAGGCTTTAGCTAAGTCGGCAGTAGTAACTGGCGGTTTTAAGTTAGGCATGATGATCGCACGTGCAAATTGTTGAGCAGTATCCGCTAATACATCTTTCATCACCTCACCATCACGAATATGTAAATGCCAGTCATCAGGCTGGATCAGTTCAATGTGTAAAGGGCTATTAGACATAATTATTTATTAAGCAAAATGATGCGGAAATCATTCACATTCGTAAGTGTAGGGCCAGTTTCTACCAAAGCGCCTAATTCTGCAAAGAAGCCATAGCAATCATGGGCAGCCAAGAATGGCTCAGGAGCAATTCCTTTAGCTAGACTGCCCTTACGAATATCGCCCGTAAACCATGCGCCAGCATTTTTTTCACTACCATCTATACCATCAGTATCTGCAGCTAAAGCTGCTAAATGAGGTAAATCTTTCGAGGCAGCAAAGAGCGAGAGTAGGTATTCACTGCAACGACCCCCGCGACCTTTAATACCAGTAGGAATAGTAACGGTACATTCGCCACCAGAAATCAGCGCAAGCGATTTATCAGCTTTCTTAGATAAATGCTCTTTAGCTAATTGCGCTTGACTAATGCCGACAGTCTGCGCTTCACCAGTAATCGTATCGCCCAGAATAATGGGCTCATAACCTTGGCTACGCACATAATCTGCAGCAGCCTCCAAGCTTTTATAGGCCGTTGCAATGACATGATTGGCTACTTGAGCACTGACTAAATCAGCATCTTTTAAGGTCTCTGGCTTTTCTCCTGCAAGGCCTTGCTTTAAATGACTGAGGACAGATGCGGGAATCTCATCTTTACCCAAATGATATTTTTCAAAGATAGCTAAAGCATCTTGATATGTTGAATAATCGGCTGCACACGGCCCACTCGCGATATCTGCTGGTGAGTCACCAGTCACATCGGAGATAAGTAATGCCTCTACGCGTGCCCCATGAGCAATGGCAACTCTTGCTAAGTTACCACCCAAAATTGCAGATAAATGTTTACGAACAATATTCATTTCTTCAATCGGAGCGCCACTTCGCAAGAGTGCTTCAGTAGTTTGACGTATGTCATCAATGGAGATGCCCTCTTGAGGCAATGTCAGCAGGCTTGAACCGCCACCAGAAACGAGGGCAATCAATACATCGCCTGGCTTCAATTGCTGGGTTAATGCATATATTGCCTTGGCACCATTCATGCCGGCTTGATCTGGCACCGGATGACCAGCTTCAATAATTTGAATATGACTAGTGGGCGATGCATGCCCGTAACGAGTCAACACTACGCCCTCTAGTTTTACTTGGGGCCAGTGAGCTTTTGCATATATCTCTAGTGCGCTAGCCATGGAAGCACTAGCCTTACCAGCGCCCACTATCAAGCATCTCCCTTTAGGCTCTTGCCCAGCAGGAAATATCTTGGCTAAATATTGTGGAACGATGACTTGAGGATCGGCCACAGCAACAGCTGCGGCAAAGGCATTTTTTAAAATATCTTCCGTAGAAGTTAGCTGAGTATTTTGTTGAGTCATCAAGCTATTCTAATCAAGAGCAGCACGTTCTTGCATTTGCCACATCTCGGCATATTTACCTTGGGCCGCCAGCAGCTCCAGATGGGTGCCCCGCTCCACAATTTGCCCATGTTCCATCACTAAAATTTGATCGGCATGAGTAATGGTTGATAGCCGATGGGCAATGATGAGCGTAGTACGATTTTTAGCCAAACTCAGTAATTCTTCTTGAAAAGCCCTTTCGGTTTTGGAATCCAGGGCGGAGGTAGCCTCATCAAAAATGAGCATTGCTGGCTTTTTCAACAAAGTTCGCGCAATCGCAACACGTTGTTTCTCGCCACCAGAAAGCTTCAAACCCCTCTCACCTACCTGGGTATCGTAGCCATCTGGTAAGCGCTTGATAAAGGCATCAATTTGAGCTGCTCTAGCTGCCTCTTGCACCTCTTCAATGGATGCTGAAGGATCGCCATAAGCAATGTTATAGCCAATCGTGTCATTAAATAAGACCGTATCTTGCGGAACGATACCAATCGCTTTACGCAGAGAGGCCTGTGTCACATCTTGAATATTTTGTCCATCAATCAAGATCTTTCCAGACTGCACATCATAAAAACGAAACAATAATCTAGCTAAAGTACTCTTACCTGCCCCACTTTGTCCAACCACGGCAGTGATTGTTCCCGCTGGAATCTTAAAGCTCACATCATGGAGGATTTCTCGTTTAGCGTCATAGTGAAATGATACGTTCTCAAAACGGACATCAGGCCCATGACCATAATTTTCAATATGTAGCGGCTTAGCATTTGGTGAGTCTGCAATCTCTTTATCGGTGTTCAGTAAAGAAAACATGCGCTCCATATCCGTTAGGGATTGTTTGATCTCGCGGTAAATCACACCCAGGAAATTGAGTGGAATATACAGCTGAATCATTAGGGTATTAACGAGTACGAGGTCGCCAAGAGTCATGGTGCCGTCTACTACACCGAGCGTAGCGCGCCACAAAATTAAGACTAAGCCAACTGCAATGATTGTTTGCTGACCAAAATTAAGAATTGCTAAAGATTTTTGTGACTTAACAGCGGCGGCCTGATAGTGCACTAAATTTTTGTCATAACGACTTGCTTCAAAAGCTTCGTTACCAAAATACTTCACAGTCTCAAAGTTTAATAAAGAGTCAATTGCTTTCTGATTTGCCTTGGAATCCATGTCATTCATGGTCTTACGAAAATGAGTGCGCCACTCTGTTACCACTACAGTAAAAACAATATAGAAAACCAAAGCGCATAAGGTAATTGCAGCAAACCAAATATCGTATGAGTAGGCTAAATAACCCAACACCAAAATGAACTCAACAAGTGTTGGCAGGATGCTATATAAAGAGTAAGCAATCAGAGACTGAATCCCACGGGTGCCGCGTTCAATATCGCGACTGACACCTCCGGTTTGGCGAGCCAAGTGAAAGCTCAGCGCTAAAGAATGCAAATGCTCAAAGACTTGGAGAGCCACTTTACGGACAGCGTTTTGGGTCACACGAGCAAATAGAAACTCGCGCAACTCGGCAAATAAGGAAGCAGACATTCGTAGAAGCCCATAAGCCAAAATGAGCCCCACTGGAACCACGAGCAAGGCTTGTGGAGAATCTGCCCTGACGTTTAAATTATCAATTAAACGCTTTAGTAAAATAGGGATGCCTAGATTGGTAACCTTAGCAGCAACCAAGCAAGCTAGGGCAATCGTTACTCTAAATTTATATTCCAGTAGATAGGGAATTAAATCACGAATGACCTTCCAATCGCTTCCCTGTGAAGGCTTGGAATCTACTCGTGAATGATGCTGCCCAGATGATGGTCTCATTGCTCTATCTTATTCCTTAGTCTTTGAGAACAACTTCAGAATGGCTTCACCATTGCTGCGAGAGAAGCATTTCTCGGCCGCCTCTGCGAAGGGCAACCATTCATATGCCACATGCTCTCTTGGGGACAGTTTGATAGATGTGTTGTCCGGAACTTCTAACGCAAACCAATGTTCAGTATTTCTAGTAACACCAGGCGCATAACGAAAGCGCCAATCTGGGTAAATTTCGTACTCAATCTGATGATGCAGATTGTGCAATGCGCCAGCAGACAACCGATCAACGGCAATACCTGTTTCTTCAAATACCTCACGTGTAGCCGCTAATGCAAGATCTTCATCTAGAGCATCAAGACTACCGGTGACAGATTGCCAGAAATTTTCTCTATCCGCACGCTCTATTAATAAAACCTCCCCATTCGATTTATAAATAACAACTAAAACCGAAATAGGGATTTTCAAGATAGATTAGATGCTGCTTTGCTGATTTAAGCAACTGGAGTAGCTTGGCGTAAGCGAATGTGCAATTCACGAAGTTGACGCTCATCTACTGGGCTAGGAGCTTGAGTCAATAAGCACTGTGCACGTTGCGTTTTAGGGAAGGCAATCACATCACGAATTGATTCAGCACCAGTCATCATAGTCACAATGCGATCTAAGCCGAATGCAATGCCACCGTGTGGAGGTGCACCATATTGAAGAGCATCCAATAAGAAGCCAAACTTGGATTGGGCTTCTTCAGGGCCAATCTTCAAAGCACGAAATACCTGACTTTGCACTGCCTCTTGGTGAATGCGGACTGAACCACCACCAATTTCACTACCGTTGAGCACCATGTCATAAGCTTTTGCCAAGCACTTACCTGGATCAGACTCCAGATACTTCATGTGCTCGTCTTTCGGGCTTGTAAACGGATGATGGCAAGCAACCCAACGCGCTTCACCTTCGTCGTAATCAAACATTGGGAAATCAACTACCCACAGTGGCTTCCACCCTTCAGTAAAGAGACCATGCTCTTTACCCCAAGCAGAATGGCCAATGCGCAGGCGTAAATTACCGATTGCATCATTCGCCACTTTTTCTTTATCGGCTCCAAAGAAAATAATGTCGCCATCTTTAGCGCCAGTGCGTTTTAAGATACCTTCGATGGCTGCGTCATGCAAATTCTTGACAATTGGAGATTGCAAGCCATTGCGGCCTTCAGCCACAGAGTTCACCTTAATCCATGCCAAACCTTTAGCGCCATAGATGCTGACAAACTGGGTGTAGTCATCAATCTCGCTACGACTAATTCCAGCCCCACCAGGGACACATAAGCCTACTACGCGGCCACCTTCTTGATTGGCAGCGCCAGAGAAGACCTTGAAGTCAACATCTTTCATTAAATCAGTCAATTCAGTGAACTCGAAGTTCACACGCAAATCTGGCTTATCAGATCCAAAACGCGCCATACCTTCTGAATAAGGCATGGTTGGGAATGGATTAGGCAATTCAACATTCATCGTCTTCTTGAAAATATGACGAATCATGTTTTCAAAGAGCTCGCGAATCTCTAGCTCGCTTAAGAAAGCAGTTTCACAGTCAATCTGAGTAAATTCAGGTTGGCGATCTGCGCGCAAATCTTCATCACGGAAGCATTTGGTAATTTGGTAATAACGATCAAAACCAGCCACCATCAATAACTGCTTAAATAATTGTGGAGATTGTGGCAATGCAAAGAATTGACCATCATGCACACGTGAAGGAACCAAGTAATCGCGGGCCCCCTCTGGTGTACTCTTGGTGAGCATCGGAGTTTCGATATCAATAAAGCCAGCTTCATCTAAATAACGACGGCACTCCATTGCAACGTTGTAACGCAAACGTAAGTTCTTTTGCATCTGCGGGCGACGTAAATCTAACACTCGATGCGTAAGACGAGTTGTCTCGGATAAATTCTCATCATCAATCTGAAACGGTGGAGTCACAGATGCATTCAAAATCACCAGGCTATGACAAAGGATTTCCACTTTTCCACTAACTAGATCATTATTTTCAGTTCCAGCAGGACGTGCACGCACGAGCCCTTTAATCTGAATACAGAACTCACTGCGTACTTGCTCAGCCAAAGCAAACATCTCCGGACGATCCGGATCGCAGACTATCTGGACAAAACCTTCGCGGTCACGTAGGTCAATAAAGATCACACCCCCGTGGTCACGACGGCGATTAACCCATCCAGCAAGGGTAACTTCTTTACCAATCAGTGAATCGGTTACCTGTCCACAGGTATGGCTTCGCATCGACATAACAATTTCCTATAAATCAAAGGTGGCGTGGTGACTGAGGTGCAGTCAATCCACTAGAACTATTAGGGGGTACAGAGCCCATGGAAACAATGTGTTTCAACGCTTCCTCTACGCTCATCTCCAGTTCAATCGTTTGTGCACGCGGCACAATCATGAAAAAACCAGAGGTAGGATTTGGAGTGGTTGGCAAGAATACATTTACATAGTCCTCGCCGAGTTTAGCTGTTACCTCTCTTGCGGGAATGCCTGTTTGAAATGCAATTACCCAAGAATCAGCATGTGGATAACGAATCAATAAGGCTTTGCTAAAGGCCTGACCACTTCCAGAAAATAGAGTAGATGAAACCTGCTGAACACTCGAGTAGATCGAACGCACAATCGGAATGCGATTGACAAACTTATCCCAAATCTTTAACCACCATTGACCAGCAAAACTAATCGCCAGTAATCCAGTGAACATAATGACTGCAATCACAATCAATATTCCAACACCCGGAAGGTCACGGAAATGCTGGAGATCTAATGCGGTATCGCTTGGAAGAACCACAATGATGGCATGCATCACTGAGCCAAAAACGCCGTCGAGCAAACCCAAGCCCCACCCAATCACCCAAACGGTGACTGCCAGTGGTACCCAAACAAGGATGCCTGCGATAAAGTATTTTTTCATGTGTTCTGCCTAGCCGGCTATTTTAGCGGTTTAGAGAGTAAGCAGCTTTAGACTAGTAAATGCCTAGGCTGATAATCAAAATTCCAGCTAAAAAGCCAGCCGTAAAGAGAAGGCCTCCCGCCACTAGTCGGTGAGTACGCCTTTCTTCAAGCAAAAGTGCTTTTAGGGCCTCTAGCTCGCCATTTTGGTCTTTTGTCTGATTGCGTCCTTGCACCAAGGCATCAGCAATCAAACGGGGCAAAGTTGGCAAAATCTTAGCCCAAGAAGGCGCTTCTGCTTTTAAGCCCTCAATTAAGCCGCGCCAACCCAATTGTTTACTGATCCATTTTTCCAAAATAGGCTTGGCAGTTTTCCATAGATCAAGATCGGGGTCTAGTTGGCGTGCCAGACCTTCGACATTCAAGAGTGTTTTTTGTAAGAGTGTTAACTGTGGCTGAATTTCCACTTTAAAGCGGCGCGATGTTTGGAATAAACGCAACAAAACTAGTCCAAGAGAAATTTCTTTGAGCGGACGATCAAAATAGGGTTCGCAAACTGAACGTACAGCGCCCTCTAATTCTTCAACCCGCGTATCAGCAGGTACCCAGCCAGATTCAACATGCAATTCTGCAACGCGTCGGTAATCACGATTAAAGAATGCTAAGAAATTAAGTGCTAAATAATTTTTATCAGATTCGCTCAGTGCGCCAACAATACCAAAGTCTAAAGAAATAAAGCGGCCAAATGTTTCTGGCTCAAGGCTGATCATGATGTTTCCAGGGTGCATATCTGCGTGAAAAAATCCATGCTCAAACACTTGAGTAAAAAATATCTCCACACCATCAGCAGCTAACTTTTTAAGATCTACACCAGCAGCGCCTAGCTCTGCAATTCGCCCAATGGAAATACCATACATTCTCTCCATCACAATTACGTTGGTATGGCATAGATCCCAATACATCTCAGGAATCATTAATTGCTGTGAATCAACAAAATTTCTACGTAACTGACTTGCATTAGCAGCTTCACGCATTAAATCCAATTCATCGTGTAGATAAGTATCGAACTCAGCAACGTTCTCACGTGGCTTTAAACGACGTCCGTCTTCAGAGCTTTTTTCAATAATCTTTGCTAAGTCATACATCAAGGCGATGTCGCCTTCAATCACTGGCAGAATGCCGGGGCGCAATACTTTAATAGCAGCTGCTTGACCATCCCATTCAGGATGTTTTTCAGTAGCGCGCAAAACTCCAAAATGGACTTGTGCGACAGAGGCGCTCGCTACAGGTGTGGCATCAAAACTCATAAATACTTCTTCGATCGGCTGGTCAAGTGCTTTCTCAATTAAGCGACGTGACTCTTCATTCGAAAATGGAGGAACTTGATCTTGTAGCTTTGCCAGCTCATCTGCAATATCTTCTGGCAATAAATCTCGTCGTGTTGAAAGTACTTGTCCAAATTTCACAAAGATGGGGCCGAGCGCCTCTAGTGTCAAACGAATACGCTCGCCCCTAGGTAAGTTGAGGCCAGGCGAGCTCCAGCAGATAACAGTGAGAATGCCCCTACCAACTCCTGGCTTCAGAATATCGCGTAAGAGCGGTAACAAGCCATAACGCCAAGCAGTGAAGAAAATAAAACAGAGACGAGCAATTCGACGCACGATTTATCTAACCTTTTGCTCTAAGAGTTGAATGCGCTTTTCGATTCGATCCACAGATTCGCGCAAGTCATTTAATTCGGATTTATGCGCTATAAAGTCTCGCTTGTTCAAAAGGACTTTTCTTTCTTCACTGACATACTCCACGACATTGTCCAGCAAATCAGATGCTGCAGAACGAGAGGCAGAAATAAATTTCTTACCTTGTCTCACAGCAAAATTTGCAGGTGCATCACCAACTAAACGGGCCAAATCTTCTTCATATTCCCAGCGCAGCTGTCCTGCTAAGCGGCCTATTAATTGAGCTAAGTCTGCATCGCCAGTGAGCTTCACCGCTTTAAAGGCTTGCTCACGCAAACTACCTGAGCTCGCCGCTAATTCGCCTAATGCTTTGCTTGATACCTCTAAAGTCAAAGAGGGGTTCTGCGCTTCTTTTAAAACATTTAATAAACCAGCAGAAGAAATCTCAAAGCAAAGATTGCCCAAGGGCAGTTCAAGCAAAATAGTTTTGCCAGCATGCTTAGCTAGTGCTGTAGATGCCCATGGCTCACTACCCAATACATGGTTGATCCCGCGGCAAGTGGCGCCGGCGGCTATCGTATGGGTAGAAGATAAATGCGTATTCATGAGTGTAAAAAACCCGCACTAGTGCGGGTTTTCCAATGGAAAGTACCTAAAGCTTAAACCAACTGCGAGATACCTGCTAGTACCCAGCCTCCAGGGCCCTCTACCGGCTTACTTAAATTCCAGATTTCGGAGAAGTCGCTTGCTGGAGCGCCTACTTGTTCCCGAATCATGCCGCTAAACTGAATGCTACAGAAATAATGCGCATCTATAGTCTCAATGCCAATAAGCTTGGCATTGATAGTGACGACATCTGTTTGATTGGTGGTATCGGTCCTGCCTGCTAAATCCTGCTGAATTGTGGCAAACATGTCAGGCGTCGTAAATTCACGCAAAGCAACAAGATCGCCTTGATCCCAGGCTTTTTGCAAAGTAGCAAAGTACTGCTTTGCATTCTCAAGGAAAGAGCGCTCATCAAAACCGGGGGGCAATGTCGATTGAAACACTTCAGACTCAGTACTCATACCACCGAAGGCATTTGCTGCGGGAGTAAAGGCAGGTTCTTGTCTAGGAGCTTGCTCGATATTAGTTCTCTGCAGACCTTTTGGAGCATTAGCACCTGCACCAGACATCGCTGGCAGCAATCTACGAATCACAAACATGATGGCAAAGCCTGCCAACACAGCAATTAAGAGTCCAGTAATCATGGAGGATGCTGCTTCACCCATGCCAAAATGGGATAAAAGATAGCCAATACCCAAACCGGCAGCTAAGCCACCTAAGAGGCCACCCATGCCGCCAAAACGACTAGGCGCAGGGGCTTGAGGGGCTGGAGCTGGCGCAGCAGGTTGCGCTTGTTGTGCTGGCTTTTGCACTGGAGCAGCTTGCTTTTGCATTGGTGCACTAGGCGCGCGTCCAATACTTTTACCGCCACCCAAACGCGCAGCATCAACATGAGCTACAGATGCAAACATTAATGTGAGACTTAAAAGAACTGCTTTAAAAAAATGCTGATTCATTTTTATTTATCCCTTGTTATAACTTTCGAACTGCATTAGTTTTTAATAGCTTAAAAACTATACAACTATCAGTATTTAATACCAATATGTAAGGCAACGATACCCCCAGTTATCCTATGGGTTTCCACTTCATCAAAACCTACTCCTAACATCATTTCTTTGAGGGTTTGGGCATCTGGGTGCATACGGATAGATTCCGCTAAATAACGATAACTTTCTGAATCTTGTGCAATCTTCTCACCCAACCAAGGCAAGACCTTGAATGAATAAGTATCGTAAATGGGCTGTAAAAATGCATCGGGTTTAGAAAACTCCAAAACCAATACCCGGCCACCTGGCTTAATCACACGACACATTTCGCCCAATGCTACATCTTTATGAGTCATATTGCGTAAGCCAAATGCCACAGTGACAACATCAAAATGCTGATTCGGAAACGGAATTTTTTCAGCATCAAACTGCACACAAGGTAAAGCCATACCACGATCCAATAAACGATCGCGACCAACACCCAACATCGAGGCATTAATATCACTTAACCAAACTTGCGCATCAGGATTGTGACCCCAATCTGTTGCTTTAGCAAATGCTGCCGCAAGATCCCCAGTGCCTCCAGCGATATCTAAAACCTTTTGCCCTGGCCGAACATTTGCACGCGCAATAGTGATTTTTTTCCACATGCGATGCAAGCCAAATGACATTAAGTCATTCATCACATCATATTTACTTGCTACTGAATGAAATATCTCGGCAACCTTGCCAGCTTTTTCAGCCTCATCAACACTTTGATAACCAAAATGAGTTTTACTCATTAGTGACTTCCACAAGAATGGCCAGCAACTACCATCGGTGCATCACGATCAAGGCCTGCAGCTGTCAACCTATCTAAATGCTCTTTCCACAACTGCTCTTGGTTCTCGCACAGGTACTGCAAGTAATCCCAAGAATATAAGCCTGAATCATGGCCGTCAGAAAAGCTAGGCTTTAATGCGTAATGGCCAACAGGCTCAAGATTAGCAATCAAAACATCACGCTTTCCAGTTTGTAAAGTCTCTTGCCCTGGACCATGACCTTGAACTTCTGCGGAAGGTGAGAGCACTCTCAAAAGCTCAAAGGGCAGCCGATAGGTATTACCGTTCTCATATGAGAGCTCAAGCACCTTAGATTGCTGATGTACCACGATATTGTTAGGAATCATTAGACGAGAACCCTTTCAATGCCACCCTGATTTGCTTTAGCAACATAATCTTGCATCCAGTTTTCACCAAGTAATTTTTGGGCCATCTCAACCACAATGTAATCAGCAGTAGTAGCACTATCTGCATCGAAACGGGTTAGACCTTGCAAGCAAGATGGGCAACTTGTTAATACTTTGACATCACCATTAAAGCTGTCCTTGCGTAAATCATTCGCAGCTTTTTCCATCTCAATTTGCTTACGAAAGCGAACTTGAGTAGAGATATCTGGCCTAGTAACCGCTAAGGTTCCAGACTCGCCGCAGCAACGATCATTCTTTAAAATCGCTTTACCATCTTCCAATTGAATCAATTCATTTACGGTTTTCAAAGGATCCTGCAGTTTCATTGGAGAATGACAAGGGTCGTGATACATATACTTCACACCCGTAACTCCAGAGAGCTTAACGCCTTTTTCTGCTAAGTACTCGTGAATATCAATAATGCGGCAACCTGGGAAAATCTGTTCAAACTGGTAGCCAGCTAACTGGTCATAGCAAGTTCCGCAAGAAACTACTACGGTCTTGATATCCAAGTAATTCAGAGTATTGGCAACCCGGTGAAATAACACGCGGTTATCCGTAATCATCTTCTCAGCTTTATCAAAATCACCATTACCCCGCTGTGGATAACCGCAGCATAAATAACCTGGGGGTAGCACTGTTTGCACGCCAACATTCCACAGCATTGCTTGGGTTGCTAAACCCACTTGTGAGAAAAGGCGCTCAGATCCACAGCCCGGGAAATAAAATACCGCTTCGGTATCAGCAGAAGTTGTTTTCGGATCGCGAATAATCGGCACATAGTTTGCATCTTCAATATCCAACAAAGCACGGGCAGTTTTTTTAGGTAAATTACCGGGCATTTTTTTGTTTACAAAGAAAATTACCTGCTCAGTGATGGTCGGCTTACCAACGGTTGCAGGGGGATGAGCAGTTTGCTTTTTAGCAAATTTACGCAGAACGTCATTGCCCAGACGTTGTAGCTTATAACCCCAACCAATCATGGCCTTACGAACCAAATTAATGGTCTCTGGACTGGTTGCATTCAAGAAAAGCATTGATGCTGCTGTGCCTGGGTTAAAACGTTGCTGACCCATCTTACGCATGAGGTTACGCATATTCATTGTCACATCGCCAAAGTCAATATTGACTGGACAAGGCGTCAAGCACTTATGGCACACAGTACAGTGTGCTGCCACGTCATCAAACATTTCCCAATGGCGAATAGAAACACCGCGGCGGGTTTGCTCTTCGTACAGGAAGGCTTCTATTAATAATGAGGTAGCCAAAATTTTGTCGCGTGGGCTATATAGCAAATTAGCGCGAGGTACATGGGTCGCACAAACTGGTTTGCACTTACCGCAACGTAAGCAATCTTTCACGCTATCGGCAATCGCTCCAATATCACTTTGCTGCATGATGATGGACTCGTGCCCCATCAAGCCAAAGCTCGGCGTATAGGCCATGCTCAGATCCGCATGCGGCATGAGCTTACCTTTGTTGAAGCGCCCCTCAGGGTCTACACGATTCTTATAACTGCGGAAATCTTTGAGTTCCGCTTCAGTTAAATACTCAAGCTTGGTAATACCAATACCGTGCTCTCCAGAAATTACACCATCTAAAGAGCGGGCCAACTTCATGATGCGATCGACTGAGTGATGGGCGTCTTGCAACATCTCATAGTCATCAGAGTTCACTGGAATATTTGTATGAACATTACCGTCACCAGCATGCATATGCAAAGCGATAAATACCCGTTTGCGCAAAATATTTTTATGAATCGCTTCAAGCTTAGTAAGAATGGGTTCGAATGCTAAACCCCCAAAGATAATGCGCAATTCAGAGCGGACTTCTTCTTTCCATGAGGCACGCAAACTGTAATTTTGTAGTTGCGGGAAATAGGCATCCATCTGCGTAAGCCAATCAGCCCAGCGAGTTCGTACCTTAGTAATGAGCTCTAGAGCCTGCTGAACGCGATCTCCTAAGATTTCTGCAGTTGGAATCTCATACTCTTCATCGCTCTTACCTAATGGCAGAGCACTCTTTTTCAGAAATAACTCTAGACCATCGAGTACTTGTAATTTATTTTTTAGAGATAGCTCAATATTGATGCGCTCAATGCCATCGGTATACTCGCCCATCCGCGGCAAGGGAATGACCACGTCTTCATTAATTTTGAATGCATTGGTATGCCGAGCAATAGCTGCTGTGCGGGCACGATCTAACCAAAACTTTTTACGAGCCTCTGCACTGACTGCAACAAAGCCTTCGCCAACACGTAAGTTTGCCATGCGGACAACTTCGCTAGTGGCTGCTGCAACTGCTTCTTCATTATCGCCAGCAATATCCCCAATCAACACCATCTTAGGCAAACTATTGCGCTTGGATTTTGTGGAGTAACCAACTGCCTTTAAGTAACGGTCGTCCAAATGCTCAAGACCGGCCAAAATCGGGCCGCCCTGTTTGCTTAAGCCGTCTAAATAGGCTTTGATCTCCACAATACTCGGAATAGCTTCGCGTGCTTGACCAAAAAACTCGAGGCAAACAGTACGCATAAACTTGGGCATGCGATGCAATATCCAAGTGGCGCTGGTAATGAGTCCGTCACAACCTTCTTTTTGAACGCCAGGCAAACCAGATAAAAATTTATCCGTGACGTCTTTACCTAAACCTTCTTTGCGGAAACGTTTGCCTTCAACTTCTAATAATTCTGTTTTTAAAATACGTTGGCCAGGCTCACTATTTCCATCAGACCATGTCAGCTGAAAGCGGACAGTAGCAACATCATGAATCTTGCCAAGGTTGTGCTCAAGACGCTCCACATCCAACCAATTACCTTGCGGATCAACCATGCGCCAGCTTGCAAGATTATCGAGGGCGGTACCCCATAAAACAGCTTTCTTGCCACCAGCATTCATGGCGATATTGCCACCAATACAGCTTGCATCAGCAGAAGTAGGATCAACTGCAAACACCAGTCCAGCATGCTCTGCAGCATCGGATACACGACGGGTTACCACTCCAGCACCAGTAAAAATTGTAGGCACTTCATGATCAAGGCCCGGTAAGCGTTTGCTCTTCACGCCATCAATTTGCTCAAGCTTCTCAGTATTAATCACCGCAGACATGGCATACAGAGGAATAGCGCCACCGGTATAGCCAGTACCGCCTCCACGAGGAATGATCGTGAGACCTAATTCAACACAAGCTTTAACCAAACCAGGAATCTCAGATTCGTAATCAGGCTTCAGAACAACCAATGGGAATTCAACACGCCAGTCAGTTGCATCTGTTACGTGTGCTGCACGAGATACGCCATCAAAACAAATATTGTCACTAGCGGTATGACGACCTAACTCCTTGTTCGCGCGCTTGCGGATTTGCTCAACTTCTTTAAAGCCTTTTTCAAAACTTTCAATAGCGCGGTCAGCGGCGTTTAATAAAACTTCTACTTGATCAGCAGAATCGCCACTGTTCCGTTTTTTGACTTCGCCCAAGCGATGCCATAAAGCGTCGATCAATTGTTTACGACGATCAGGGCTATCTAATAAATCGTCCTGCAAAAATGGATTGCGTTGTACTACCCAAATATCACCCAAGATTTCAAATAACATTCGCGCAGAGCGGCCAGTACGACGGACGCCACGCAAGTCATTGAGAACACGCCATGACTCCTCGCCCAGCAAGCGAATAACAATCTCTCGATCTGAAAAGGAGGTGTAGTTGTAGGGAATTTCACGAAGACGGGGAGAGTCTGCCTCAGCGTCCAACAACTGGTTCAAAGCTAATGGGGCATTCATAGCGACATATTTGATAAATAAGCATTTTAATAGAGCGAACCTGATAGTGGCAGGAAACCGGGAAAGTTGCTCCCTAAAGCGATAAACCCTTGCAAATCTAAGGGCTTAGGGGCCATCCGTGGTACGCTCATTGGATGGCAACGAACTATTTAAAGAAAATTTTATCGGCTCGCGTCTATGACGTAGCCAGAGAAACTGAGCTACAGCTCGCCCCCGAACTCACTAAACGTTTGGGTAATCAGGTCCTCCTCAAAAGAGAGGATAACCAGCCAGTTTTCTCATTCAAACTCCGAGGTGCCTATAACAAGATGGCCCATCTATCCCCAGAGGCCTTAAAGCGCGGTGTGATTGCAGCTTCTGCAGGAAACCATGCCCAAGGGGTAGCCCTGTCAGCAGCCAAAATGAAATGTAAGGCAGTCATCGTGATGCCTGTGACCACACCGAGCGTCAAAATTGATGCAGTAAAGGCCAGGGGTGGTTCTTGGGTAGAAATCATTCTGCATGGTGAGTCCTATAGCGATGCCTTCTTGCACTCAGAGCTTTTAGGTAAAAAAAGGGGTCTAACTTTTGTCCATCCATTTGATGATCCCGATGTGATCGCTGGTCAAGGAACTATTGCTCATGAAATTTTTACTCAGTATGAAAAGCCTATCGATGCAGTGTTTGTAGCAATTGGTGGCGGTGGCTTGATTGCTGGTATTGGTGAATATATCAAAGCGGTGAGCCCAAAGACGAAAGTCATCGGCGTTCAGTCTTCCGATTCCGATGCCATGAATCAATCACTTAAAGCAGGCAAACGGATTGAGATGAAAGATGTTGGCCTTTTCTCTGATGGTACTGCTGTCAAATTAGTTGGCAAAGAGACTTTCCGTATTTGTCAAAAAGTGGTTGACGAAATCGTGACCGTTGATACCGATGAAATCTGTGCGGCAATTAACGATGTCTTTACCGATACCCGCAGTATCCTTGAACCTGCTGGCGCCTTAGCTATTGCGGGTATGAAGAAATATGTTGAGAAAAAACGGATCCAAAAGAAAACTTTAGTGGCGGTTGCCTGTGGCGCAAATATGAACTTTAGCCGCCTGCGCTTTGTAGCAGAACGTGCAGACGTTGGTGAGTTCCGTGAGGCTGTATTTGCAGTTACCATTCCTGAAGAGCGCGGATCCTTCAAGCGTTTCTGCCAATTACTTGGCAAGCGTAACGTGACAGAATTTAACTATCGCATTGGCGATCAAAGCGAAGCGCATATCTTTGTTGGTGTGAGTACTCAAAAAGCAGGTGACAGTGAGGCAATTGCAAAGCACTTCCGCAAAGCCAAGTTTGCAACCATCGACTTAACGCATGACGAACTGGCAAAGTCTCACCTCCGCCATATGGTGGGCGGTCACTCTGCACTAGCTAAAGATGAATTACTCTACCGCTTTGAGTTCCCAGAGCGTCCAGGGGCGTTGATGAAGTTCTTAACCAGCATGGCACCTAACTGGAATATCAGCTTGTTCCACTACCGTAACCATGGTGCGGACTACGGCCGTATCCTGGTGGGCATCCAAGTTCCCAAGAATGAACAAAAAAAATTCCAAGTATTTTTAGAGAAATTAGCTTATCCGCATTGGGATGAAAGTAATAATCCTGCTTATCACCTTTTCCTGAAATAAAATTAAATACGTAAGACGTAATACATCCATGTCATACACACTCACCGGAAAACTTGTCGTCGCGATTTCTTCGCGCGCCCTGTTTGATTTTGAAGAAGAGAATCGCATCTTCGAATCGACTGATGACAGTGCTTATATGAAATTACAGCTTGAGCGTCTTAGTGAGGCAGCTCAAAAAGGTGTGGCATTTCCCTTAGTTAAAAAACTCTTAGCCTTTAATGAAGAAGGTGAGCAACGCGTTGAAGTAGTAATCCTCTCGCGCAACGATCCAGTCAGCGGCCTAAGGGTGTTCCGTTCTGCAGAACATCATGGCTTACATCTCGAGCGCGGTGTTTTTACAAGAGGTCGCCCTCCATATCATTACCTACGCTCATTACACGCCAACCTTTTCTTGTCAGCGAATGAAGATGACGTGCGAGCTACGATTGATGCTGGCTTTCCAGCTGCACGCGTCTATCCAGAATCAAGCAAAACAGCAGAATCCCATCCAAATGAAATTCGGATTGCATTTGACGGAGACGCCGTACTCTTTTCAGATGAAGCAGAGCAAGTCTTTCAGAAAAAAGGCCTCGAGGCTTTTGTGGATCATGAAAGTAAGAAGGTTGATATTCCATTACCACCTGGGCCCTTTAAACCCTTGCTTGAGGCACTGCATAGACTGCAACGCTCCACTAGTGAAAATGGTATGCGTATTCGTACTGCATTAGTTACTGCGCGCTCTGCGCCTGCGCATGAACGCGCCATTCGCACTTTGATGGCATGGGGTATTGATGTTGATGAAGCGATGTTCTTAGGCGGCTTATCCAAGAGCGAGTTCTTGCGAGAATTCGAACCGGACTTCTTCTTCGATGATCAAACCGGTCATTGCCAATCTGCAGCATCTGTTGCACCTACTGGTCATGTTGTATCTGGTGTATCAAACAGACCCAAAGCAAAATAAGCATCATGGCAATACTTCCGCTTGGGCAATCTACGCAATATCCAGATCAATATGATCCCAGTTTGCTATTTCCCATTCCAAGGTCCCAGAATCGTGCAAAGCTCGGCTTTCAAGAAGGTCAAGCCTTACCATTCGTAGGTATTGATATTTGGAATGCCTTTGAGCTCAGTTGGCTTAATCAAAAGGGTAAGCCGCAAATTGCACTAGCTGAATTTCAGATCCCTGCAGACTCACCCAACATGATTGAGTCCAAGTCCTTCAAGCTCTATCTCAATAGCTTAAATAATGTTCGCTTTAAAGATGAGAGCGCAGTCAAAGAGAGACTTATCACTGATTTATCAGCCGTTGCTGGCAGCAAGATCACCGCTCGGATTAATCCAACAGAATCCATTTCAAAAAAGGGGATGCAAGAAATGGGTGGCATCCTGATGGATCGTCTCGATATTGAAATAGATCCGAATCTGCCTGCAGACCCAAGCTTGCTCGGTGTAAATGAATCCTTTGGTCCAATTGAACAGTGCCTAGTCTCTCATTTGCTGAAATCAAACTGCCCCGTTACAGGTCAGCCAGACTGGGCTAGTGTGCAGATTCGGTATCAAGGACGTCCAATTCTCGAAGAAGGTTTATTACGCTATCTCATTGGCTTTAGACAGCTTGGCGAATTTCATGAGCATTGTGTAGAAACTATCTTTATGGATATCAAGCGCCAATGTAAACCTGAAAAACTCTCTGTCTATGCGCGCTACACCAGACGGGGCGGACTCGATATCAATCCATTTAGAACTGATCACAACTCACCGTGGCCTGAGAATATTCGGCATGCACGTCAATAAAATACCTAGGCAAATAAAAACCCCTTGTAGGAATTCCTAGAAGGGGTTTTTGCTATTAAGGTACTACTATTTAAAACGGAATATCGTCATCCATTGCGCCCAGTGATGCGGCATTAGATGCTGCTGGAGCAGACTGCTCAGCCGGCTTTGAGCGAGCATAGCTTTCGCCACCGTCACCACTTCCGCTTACTGGCTTGCCGCCAAGCATTTGCATTGTTTCTGCAACGATTTCAGTGGAATATTTTTCTTGACCACTAGCATCAGTCCATTTGCGTGTACGTAAACGGCCTTCACAGTAAACCTGGGAACCTTTTTTAAGGTACTGTCCAGCGATTTCTGCAAGCTTGCCAAAGAATGCAACACGATGCCATTCTGTGGTTTCTTTCATTTCACCAGTTTGCTTATCTTTATAGCGATCAGATGTTGCTACTGAAATATTTGTAACGGCGTCGCCGCTTGGCATGTAACGTGTTTCTGGATCGCGACCTACGTTACCTACGATGATGACTTTATTTACCGAAGCCATGTTGTCTCCCGAAGAAAAATACTGCTGTTATTGCTGCTAAAAATAAACTGCTCTCTTTAATTAAATCGATGATGCTACGGCGCTGTCTTTGTGGCTACATCCTTTGAATCTGTTGCTCTCACTGGCATTTCACCCATCGACCAAGCAATTATAAGCCAGCAAACTAAGAGCGCCGTACCGGCTGCAAAGACCGATAAATCACCATGGCTATCCATTAGCCAACCACCTAACAATGCACCAGAAAATAGGCCAATGGATTGCGTGGTGTTGTAAACCCCTAAAGCAGTTCCTTTGGACTCTTTTGCATAGCGAGTAACCAAAGAGGGTTGTAGGGCCTCTAGTAGGTTAAAGCCTATAAAGTAAATTAGTAATGCCACCGTGATGAGCGTCACAGTTGAAGCTTGCGTGAAGATTGTTTCAGCAATAATCAGAAGAATGATGGCAATTAATAGGATAAGTCGTATGCGCTGTTTTTTCTCGCCATAAATTAATAGCGGAACCATAAACACAAAAGAGAGCAAAACGACGGAGAGATAAATTTGCCAATGTGAAGCAAGCGGAAATCCTGCTTGTTCTAGTAAACGTGGAACTACTAAGAACATTGCGACTTGGGTAGCATTTAATACAAATACGCCTATATTTAGACGCATAAGCTCTGGACGCAAAAACACCACTTTGATTGAATCTTGTTGCGCAGGAACTTCAGGTTTGTTATCTGGTAATACAAAATAGGCCACTACCATCGCTACAACACCTAAGATTGCTAATACCACGAACATGCCGCTTAAGGTAATCGTGCGATAAAGCGGAGCAGCAGCAACCAGCGAAATAGCAAATGAAAGAGAAATGCTGGCGCCGACTATGGCCATGGCTTGACTGCGTACTTGCTCTCGAGTCAGATCGGCAACCCACGCAGAAACAGCCGCAGAAATGGCTCCGGCACCCATCACCCCCCTACCAATGGAGATCCATAGCAAATCATCCTTGGCAGCACAAATTAAGGCTCCCACAACAAACAAGGACAACCCCCATAAAACGACCGTTTTTCTACCAATTCGGTCAGAAAGCCTGCCCAAGGGAATATGGAAGCAGGCCTGAACAATATTGAAAATTCCCAATGCTAGCCCTATCAAGAGGGCTTGCTCACCTCCAGGTAAGTCTTTGGCATGAATACTAAAGACGGGCAAAAGCAAGAAAAGGCCCAGCATACGAAGGCCAAAGATGCCTGCTAAGGCCAGAGCGGAGCGGAGTTCAGAAGGATTCATCGGAAAGAGCTATATTAACAAGTTACGCTAAAAAATCATGAATAACGAAATTAAGATCCGTGGTGCCCGCACCCACAACCTCAAAAACATCAATTTAGATATTCCTAGAGAGAAATTAGTCGTCCTCACTGGATTATCTGGTTCTGGCAAAAGCTCATTAGCGTTCGATACCCTCTACGCCGAAGGTCAGCGGCGCTATGTTGAATCACTTTCTGCCTATGCGCGACAGTTTTTGCAGCTCATGGAAAAGCCAGATGTCGATACCATCGAGGGTCTTTCACCAGCAATCTCAATTGAACAAAAAGCAACTAGTCATAACCCGCGCTCAACTGTCGGCACCGTTACTGAAATTCATGATTACTTACGTCTGCTATTTGCACGCGCAGGTACGCCACATTGCCCTGATCATGATCTTCCATTAGAAGCACAAAGCGTTTCGCAGATGGTAGATACCGTGCTATCAATGCCAGAAGATACGAAGTTAATGATTCTTGCGCCAGTTGTCAGTGAGCGCAAAGGTGAGTTTGTTGATCTCTTTCAAGACCTGCAGGCACAAGGCTTCGTACGCTTTCGTGTCCGCTCTGGGGGTGGCACAGCCAATGCCGCTAAAGCAGAGATCTTTGAAGTAGATCAACTACCAACGCTTAAGAAAAACGATAAGCACTCTATTGAAGTTGTAGTTGATCGCATTAAAGTGCGTCCTGATATTCAACAACGTCTTGCAGAATCTTTTGAGACAGTCCTGCGACTAGCTGATGGCAAGGCCATGATTGTCAACATGGATAGTGGTAAAGAAATGATTTTCTCAAGTAAGTTTGCTTGCCCAGTTTGCTCATACTCTTTACAAGAGCTAGAGCCGCGCCTGTTCTCATTTAATAATCCCATGGGTGCTTGCCCCTCTTGCGATGGCCTTGGTCATCAATCCTTCTTTGATCCAAAGCGGATCGTTGCCCATCCCGATTTATCACTAGCCTCGGGTGCGATTAAAGGCTGGGATCGTCGCAATCAGTTTTACTTTAAGTTACTGCAGACCCTAGCTAAGCATGGCGGCTTTGATGTCGAGAAGCCATTTGAAACGCTCTCTAAGAAACAGCAAGACTTGATCCTGTTGGGCTCAGGAGAGGTAACCATTCCTTTTGAGTACATCAACGAGCGCGGTAAAAACACGACTCGAGAACACGCCTTTGAAGGCATTATTGCCAACTTTGAGCGTCGCTATCGCGAAACTGACTCGATGACAGTGCGTGAAGAATTATCACGCTATCAAAATGTACAAACTTGTCCTGAATGTAATGGCAGTCGCTTGCGCAAAGAGGCACGCTTTGTCAAAGTCGGCGAGAAAAAACAATCGCGCGCTATCTACGAGATCAGTGCATTACCACTGAAAGAAGCAAAAGAGTATTTCGAAGCTTTGGATCTCAAGGGTGCTAAACGAGAAATTGCCGATAAGATTGTTAAGGAGATCAGCGCGCGTCTACGCTTCTTAAATGATGTAGGTCTTGACTATCTTTCTCTCGAGCGTAGTGCAGATACCCTGTCTGGTGGAGAAGCGCAGCGTATTCGTCTTGCAAGCCAGATTGGCTCTGGGCTAACCGGAGTCATGTATGTTCTTGATGAACCATCCATTGGTCTGCATCAACGCGATAATGATCGCTTAATTGGCACACTCAAGCACTTACGTGATCTGGGTAATAGTGTCTTAGTTGTTGAGCATGATGAAGATATGATTCGTGCCTCTGACTGGGTAATTGATATTGGTCCTGGTGCGGGTATCCATGGTGGAGAGATTGTTGCCCAAGGAACTCCTGCAGAAGTTGAAGCAAACCCAAACTCTTTAACTGGCGCCTACCTTGCTGGTCGCGAAGCCATTGCGGTTCCCGAAAAGCGTATTCCAGTCAATGATCGATTCTTAGAAATTCTCGGTGCCCGTGGTAATAACTTGCAATCAGTCCACGCCAAAATTCCAGTGGGCTTACTCACTTGCGTAACCGGTGTTTCAGGATCTGGTAAATCTACATTAATTAATGACACCTTGCATCATGCGGTGGCTCAGCATCTCTATGGCTCGATTGCGGAACCAGCAGCCCATGATTCAATGAAAGGCTTAGAGCATTTTGACAAAGTCATTAGCGTAGATCAGTCACCGATTGGTAGAACCCCGCGCTCTAACCCCGCTACCTACACAGGTCTGTTTACACCAATTCGTGAACTATTTGCTGGCGTTCCAGCATCACGTGAGCGCGGCTATGAAGCTGGTCGCTTCTCTTTTAACGTGAAGGGTGGTCGCTGCGACTCTTGTGAAGGTGATGGCGTACTGAAAGTAGAAATGCACTTCTTGCCTGATGTTTATGTGCCTTGCGATGTTTGTCATGGCAAGCGTTATAACCGCGAAACTTTAGACATTCGTTACAAGGGCAAGAACATTCATGAAGTTCTGTCGATGACAATCGAGCAAGCACATGAATTCTTTGAGGCTGTACCTATTGTTAAACGTAAACTCAAAACACTCCTTGATGTTGGCTTGGGTTATGTCAAGCTTGGGCAGAGTGCCACCACTCTATCTGGCGGTGAAGCACAACGCGTAAAGCTTTCTCTTGAGCTATCCAAACGGGATACCGGTAGAACCTTGTACATCTTGGATGAGCCGACTACGGGCTTACATTTCCATGACATCCAGCTATTACTTACTGTGATTCAAACATTGAAGAAGCAGGGCAATACGATTGTCATCATTGAGCACAACTTAGATGTAATCAAGACTGCTGACTGGATTATTGATTTAGGGCCTAAAGGTGGCGCTGGTGGTGGAGAAATCATCGCCACCGGAACACCAGAAGATGTTGCTAAAAATGCAGCGAGCTTTACTGGTCATTACTTAGCCCCATTACTGACTCGTAAGAGCGTCGTCAGTAAGAAAAAGAAATCAATCCAGAATTAGAGTAATTTAGCCTCAGCTAAATCAGTTGCTTCTGAGTTGCCTGAGATCACCAAAATATCATTTGCCTCGAGCGTAAGCTCTGAAGTCAGTGGCAGCTGCACATAATCAGCACTTGCTGTTTTACGACGGACAGCCTGAACACTGACACCCTCATTTTCAAGATCAAGTTCACCCAGGGTTTTGCCAACTGCCTGGGAGTGGGGCAATAGCGTAATCGCATGCAGACGCCAAGACTCATTCGATCCAAAGTCATCATCTGCTGAGCCACGGAAATAACCCCTCAATAAGCTATAACGCTCTTCACGAGCAGAAGTAATTCTTCTTACTACCTTGCGCATTGGCACACCCATGATTAGTAAGACGTGAGAAGCAATCATGAGGCTGCCCTCAATGAGCTCTGGAATTACTTCAGTGGCGCCCGCGGCTTGCAGTTTCGCAATATCCGCATCATCTCTAGTGCGCACTAATACTGTCATTCCTGGTCGCAAATGCTCTACTTGTCTTAATACGCGCATGCTTGCTGCAGTATCTGCATACGTAATGACCACCGCTTTTGCTCTAGAGAGACCGGCAGCAATCAAATAGTTCTCACGACTAGCATCGCCGTAGACAACGTTATCACCAGCAGCAGCTGCCTCTTTGACGCGATCAGGGTCTAAATCCAAAGCAATATAAGGAATTTTTTCTTGATCTAGCATGCGTGCCAAGCTTTGGCCTGATCGGCCAAATCCACAAATCACTACATGATTTTCGTTGCGCACACTTTTTGCTGCCACCCGCGTCAAAGCAAGTGATTGCAATAACCATTCATTACTAGAGAAGCGCATTGCAATACGATCGCTGTATTCAATTAAGAAAGGTGCACAGAACATCGAGATCAGCATTGCCGCTAATACTGCTTGACTCAAGATTGGATCAATTAAATCCAAGCCATCGATTTGAGTCAGCAAAACAAAGCCGAATTCACCTGCTTGAGCGAGACATAGGCCAGTTCTGATGGAGATACCAGTGCTTGAGCCAAAAACTTTAGAGAGCAAAGCAATCAAGCTGAACTTAAACACCAATGGGCCTATTAGCAAAGCTAAAACCAATACCCATTGCTCTCGAATAACATTGAAATCCAGTAGCATGCCAATCGTAATGAAGAAAAGTCCAAGCAAAACATCGCGGAATGGCTTAACGTCCTCCTCTACCTGATGGCGGTATGGTGTTTCAGAGATCAACATACCGGCTAAGAATGCGCCGAGCGCTAAAGATAACCCCAAATACTCAGTCAGTCCCGCCATACCCAATACAATTAACAAAAGATTGAGCATGAATAATTCTTGGGAGCGAAACTTAGCTACCAACTTGAACCAATGACTCATGAGTGATTGGCCGATAAAGAAAATCAGTATTAATGCCACAGTGATTTTGATTGATGCAGCTGTTAGAGCAACAAATAAGTCTGTAGAATTTTTTCCGAGTGCTGGCAACAAAATCAACAGGAAAACCACTGCCAAGTCTTGGAATAACAAAATGCCAACAACATTACGACCGTGCTCTGTTTCTAATTCAGCTCGATCAGAAATGAGCTTGCTCACAATGGCGGTAGAAGACATTGCCAGGGCACCGCCCAAGGCAATCGCTGCACTCCAAGAGATCGGGTAAATCCAGTTCATGAGAAGGCTGGCTGGAACCGCCAAGAGCATGGTCAAAATTACCTGACTAGCACCAAGGCCAAATACGATCTTGCGCATGGCTCGCAGCTTATGGAGGTTAAATTCCAGGCCAATCGAGAACATTAAGAAAACAACCCCAAATTCAGCCAGATATTTGACTGTGGCTGAGTCGCTAGCTAGGCCTAGGGCATGGGGGCCAATCAACACGCCAATGGCCAAATAGCCCAAAATAGGGGGTAAGCCAAAATAGCGGAAAATAAGGACTCCGGCCACACCAGAGGCCAAGAGAATGAGAGTTAACTGAAGGACTGACGGCATATACTTACTCGATGATAGCTAAGACTCGTGAACGAACCCTAAAGCTTGCGCGTGACACCCTCACTATTGAGGCTGCTGCACTGCAAACGATGCGCGATCGCCTTGAAGGGGCTAATGCCGATGCCCTAGTACTCGCGGTTGAACTACTCCATGGTTGTAAAGGCAGAATTGTGGTTTCTGGCATCGGTAAATCCGGTCACATTGCACGCAAAATTGCTGCTACTTTCGCTTCCACTGGTTCCCCCGCTTTTTTTGTTCACCCTGCTGAAGCTAGTCATGGTGACTTAGGAATGGTCACAAGAGAGGATGTATTTGTAGCCCTCTCCAATTCCGGCGAAACCGATGAATTGTTAACTATTGTTCCCATTATCAAACGCACTGGAGCAAAACTCATTGCATTGACTGGTGCTCCGAATTCATCGCTTGCAAAATTAGCAGATGCACACCTTGATACTAGCGTTGAAAAAGAAGCGTGCCCACTTAATCTGGCGCCAACTACAAGTACCACTGCTGCATTGGCAATGGGTGATGCATTGGCAGTTGCATTGTTAGATGCAAGAGGATTTGAGGCAGAAGATTTTATCCGCTCACATCCAGGTGGCAGACTTGGCCGTAAACAACTCACGCATGTCAGTGAAGTGATGCGCAGCCTTGATGACACTCCTAAAATTTCCGTTGAAGCCTCATTACAAGAGGCACTGCTGGAGATGACTGCCAAGCGCATGGGCATGGTTGTTGCCTTAGATAAAGACAAAAAGGTATTTGGTATTTTGACCGATGGTGACCTACGTCGCTTATTGGAAAAGAAAACTAATCTGGATGACATCACCCTGAAAAGTGCCACTACCCCCGGCCCACGCACTATTCCACCTGAGCTACTTGCAGAAGAGGCAATTGAGATGATGGAGAAACATCGTATTAATCATTTGGTTGTGACTGATAGCAATGGGCAACTATTAGGCGCACTCAATCTGCATGATCTATTTGCAGCAAAAGTAATTTAATTTTAATGTCGAGCGCTTTTAACACCCACAATACCAATCCTCTTGCTAGCTACCCACAAGCTTGGGAGCGTGCAAGCAAAGTAAAACTCTTGGTTCTAGATGTTGATGGTGTTTTAACTAATGGGCAAGTATGGATTGGCGCTGACGGTAAGGAGTCGCTGAAAGCATTTGATATTCAAGATGGTTTGGGTATTAAATTATTAGAGCAGTGTGGAATACCGACCGCGATCATCACCGGCAGAAATTCAAAGATGGTTCTAGCCCGTTGCGAAGAGCTAGGTATTAAACATGTCCACATGGGCGTTGAAAACAAAGCTATTGCCTTAACCCAAGTAATCAAATCCTTGGGCCTTGCCCCATCAGACTGTGCCGTCATGGGCGATGACTGGCCAGATTTGCAAATGATGAAGAACGCCGGCTTTCGGATTTGTCCTGCACAAGCTCATGAAGCAGTAAAAGAATTTGCACATTTCGTATGTAATCATAGCGGCGGGAATAGGGCTGTACGAGAAGTGTGCGATCTGATTCTGAAGGCGCAAAACCACTACGAAGAATTGCTCAATAAAGCGCGCAACTAAGTAATGCACTTCAATTCTCAAAAAATCAAACTCGGTATTGGGCGCACTCTATTGCGTCTGATGCCATTGCTTTTGATGGGGGCTCTAACGCTAGTCACCTTTTGGCTAGTACAAAAAGGGGCTCCAGCTGAAAAATCTACTCTAGAGCGTGTAAGACTTCATGAGCCTGATTACACAATCACTAATGGAGCGCTCTCAGCCCTCAATGAAATAGGTAATACCAAATATCGAATTCTAGGTAAAAAAGTGACTCACTATGATGATGATGCTTCGATTGATATTTTGACCCCCCGCATGCGCCTCTTCCAGCTTGATAAGACGCCAGTAACCGTCAAATCTGATACAGGTCATCTTGATGGTGATCTCACTATTTTGGATCTGATTGATAATGCATCCATCTTTCGACCAGCCCAAGCAGCAACAGCAACACAATCTGCAACCTTGAGAATGCTTGCCTCTTCTACTTATTTCAAAGTACTCATTAATGATGACATCATTGAAACGGATAGGCCTATAACGCTTGAGCAAGGCATGTCAATCATGCACTCCACCGAAGGTGGAAAATTTAATAACGTTGAGCAAAGCATGACCCTTTTAGGTCAAGTTAAAGGACGCATTGAGCGAGCACCACGGAGCACTCAATAAAGATCATGAAAACTGGTTTGATACTTCGCTTCATTACTGCATTGTTTTTGCTATCACTCAGCCTAGCGGAACTTGCATACGCTGAGAAGGCTGATCAAGATAAGCCTGTCATACTCGAAGCCGAAAAGGTTTCTGTAAACGATGTCAAGCAAATCTATGATCTGAAGGGGCAGGTATTACTCATCAAAGGAAGCATCATCGTTACTGGCGAGGATGGACATATTGAAGTAAATCCTGAGGGCTATGAATTTGTTGATATCAAGGGCACGCCAGATGTGACAGCCAGCTTTAGACAGCGTCGCGAAGGACCTGCAGATGAGTTCATGCAAGGCTTGGCAACTCAGGTAGCCTACAACGCTAAAACTGAAGTTCTCACATTAACTGGCGATGCCAGTCTCAAACGCCTCCTCAATATGCAAATGCTAGACCAACTGCGCGGTTGGAAAATTGAATACGATGATGTAAAGCAGTACTATCGTGTTACACCACCTAAAGATGCAAAGCCGGATGATCTGCCCTTGGCTAGAGCAATCCTTTCACCAAGACGAAAAGCCACATTAGAGAAATGACAACGGATTTAGCTCAAACTAATAGCGCAGCAACTCTGAGCGCGCATCATCTACAAAAACGTTACGGCTCTAGAACAGTTGTTCGAGATGTTTCCATAGAAGTAAAGTGTGGTGAAGTGGTCGGCTTGCTTGGGCCCAATGGTGCAGGCAAAACAACATCGTTTTATATGATTGTTGGCTTAGTGCCGCTCGATGGGGGCAATATTGTTCTAGATGGTACTGACATCACGCATTTACCCATCCATGAACGTGCTCGCATGGGTTTGTCTTATCTTCCGCAAGAAGCTTCCGTTTTTAGAAAACTGAATGTTGCCGAGAATATCCAAGCTGTCCTTGAACTTCAAGCGCAGGGTGGTAAGCCGCTAACGAAAGTTGAAATTGCTAATCGACTAGATGAGCTCTTGGGTGAGCTACAAATTAGTCATCTGCGTAACAACCCAGCTCTCTCCCTGTCTGGTGGTGAGCGTCGCCGAGTTGAGATTGCTAGGGCTTTAGCCTCCCAACCCAAATTTATCTTGCTAGACGAACCATTTGCTGGCGTTGACCCTATTGCCGTTGGGGAAATTCAGCGGATCGTCCGTTTCTTACGAGATCGTCAAATTGGCGTTCTGATTACTGACCATAACGTTCGGGAAACCCTGGGTATTTGCGACCATGCCTACATTATTAGTGAAGGCAGTGTGCTGGCCGAAGGTAAACCAGACCAAATTATCCAAAATGATGCCGTCCGTAGAGTCTACCTAGGCGAAAACTTCAGGATGTAAGCTGGGGGCATTCTGGGCCGTTTAACTAATAAAAATGCTTTTCCCTCTTGGTTTTCAGCAAATTCGCTGATACGCTGGAGGTTCATGAAGTTCCTTTCCAAAAATACTACTCAAACAATTTCAGGGGCCTGCTGCGCACCCCGGGCATTAGCATGCGCACGCGTATATATGAGGAGATGCTGATGAATTTGAAAATTAATAGCCGCCATCTGGAAGTAACCCCTGCCATGCGCACGCACCTTGAAGCTGGAATGGCCAAAATTCGTAAGCACTTTGACCATGTCATTGATGCTTCCGCCTTTCTTGTAATTGATAACGCTAAGGAAAAGGAACTTCGTCAAAGCGCTGAAATTACCATTCACCTTAAGGGTAAAGAATTATTTGCCGAGGCTCATAATGCCGACCTATACCATGCGATGGATGCCGTGGTCGAAAAACTAGAACGTCAAGTTGTAAAACACAAAGAAAAAATCCAGGATCATCATCACGATAAGCACTTTGAGTGATCTCTGTAGTCAGGACACCTATAATCAATTCTCATGAATGCCCTGACCAATCTTTTCACCCCTGAATGCATTGCATTAGATAACCCTGCTACCAGCAGAGCTGATGCATTTGCAGCAGCGGGAGACCTCTTCTTCAAAAAAGTAGGTATTGAAGCAACTTCCGTAGTGGAATTTTTGAACGCACGCGAAGATTTAGGATCCACTGCACTCGGTGCCGGCGTTGCAATTCCCCATGGGCGCGTTAAGGGTCTTAAACAGCCAAGCGCCGCTTTCATGAAACTCAAAAGCCCGATTGAGTTTGCTGCTCCCGATGGTGAGCCAGTATCCATTCTGATTTTTTTGCTGGTCCCTGAAAAAGCAACTCAACAGCATTTAGAAATTCTGTCTTCTATTGCACAGCTACTATCTAATGCAGATACTCGTCAATTCTTATCGTCCGCCAGTGATCCAGCTAAGGTATGTGAATTATTACAACAGTGGGATGCAACAAAATGACACAGCCATTGCTCCTTGAAGGAGTAACTGCACAGCAGATTTTTGATGACAATGTTTCAGATCTAAAACTGTCTTGGATTGGTGGATTAGAAGGCGCAGACCGCACTTTCCCAACTGAGGCAGTCAAAGCAGCTGCAGCTAGCTCAGACTTGGTGGGGCACTTAAATCTTATTCATCCAAGTCGTATCCAAATCTTTGGCGAACAAGAAGTTGACTATCATGCAGCGCTAGAGCCTGAACAAAAACAAGAGCAGATCGCTAACTTAATTTCTAAAACACCACCTTGTGTCATCGTAGCGGATGGCAAAGCAGCCGATGCTGATTTGCAACTCTTTTGCCAGCGTACTTCTACCCCTTTATTTACAACCTCTATTTCCGCAGCAGAAGTCATTGATCATCTGCGTACCTACCTGACTAAAATTGGCGCACCAAAAATCACGATGCATGGTGTATTTATGGATATCTTAGGCTTAGGTGTATTGCTTACTGGTGAATCTGGTTTAGGGAAAAGTGAATTAGGTCTAGAGCTGATTTCTCGTGGCCATGGCTTAGTAGCAGATGATGCAGTTGATTTTGCTCGCCTTGGCCCAGACTATATTGAAGGACGGTGCCCAGTTATATTACGCAACTTACTTGAGGTTCGTGGCCTAGGTTTACTCGATATCCGCACCATCTTTGGTGAAACTGCAGTACGTCGCAAACTCAAGCTACGACTCATTGTTCAACTCGTTCGTAGAACCGATGGAGAGTTTGAAAGGCTGCCTCTTGAAGCTCAACATATCGATGTCTTGGGGATTCCTATTCGTACTGTAAAAATTCAGGTTGCCGCAGGACGGAACTTAGCAGTACTAGTTGAGGCCGCTGTACGCAATACTATTTTGCAATTACGCGGCATTGATACCTTAAAAGAATTCATGGAACGTCAACGTATTCAAATGAATACTGAGGCTGATTCAGTCAAAGCTCAGGGTCGCTTACTTTAAGCCATGCAAATTAATCTGATTACCGGAATCTCTGGCTCAGGTAAATCAGTTGCCTTGAGAGCTTTTGAAGATGCCGGCTACGACTGCGTAGATAACCTCCCAGTCTCCCTCCTTGAGAGTCTGATCACTACCCTCGAAAAAGAAAAGAGTGAACGTGTAGCGGTTGCGATTGATGCGCGTCGTGGCCAATCCATTGCTGACCTGCCATCAATTCTTGAGAACTTGCGTCGAGATCATCAAGTCAGAATTGTTTTCTTAAATGCTGATACCAATACCTTAGTGCAGCGTTTTTCAGAAACCCGCAGACGCCACCCCTTATCTACCAATGCGCAACAATCACAATCAGCAACACTGATTGAGGCAATCAATAAAGAGCGCAGCCTACTTGAACCGCTGCGTGCCCAAGCGCATAGTATCGATACTAGTAATCTACCTGCGCATGCACTACGCTCTTGGATTCAAGATTTTCTCAAAGATAAGCCTTTAGGGCTGTCCGTTATTTTTGAATCCTTTGGTTTCAAAAAGGGAGTTCCTAGTGAAGCAGATCTCGTATTTGATGTACGCTGCTTGCCTAATCCCCATTACAACATAGACCTGAAGCCTTTAACTGGCAACGATAAGCCTGTTAAAGAGTTTTTAGAAAAAATTCCTGAAGTAGTCAGCATGGAAAGTGACATTATTCAATTCATTGAGAAATGGTTACCACACTATATTGCCGATGGTCGCAGCTATTTAACGGTGGCGATTGGATGCACTGGCGGACAGCATCGCTCAGTCTACCTAGTCAATCGCATCGGCGAACATTTTCGCGCGCAAAAAGATTTAATTGCGCTACAACTTAATTTTTTAGATCGTCACCGCGAGCTAGACTCAATCCCTGTAGCAAAATCTTAATCGGCTGCGGCAAGCCATATCGGCCTAATTGACTGAGAGGTACCCATTTCAGATCAGGGCCTAAAAACTCCAAAGCTTTTGAAGATCTGCCTTCCCAAATCTGCATCCATAAACGACGATGGGTAAAGATATGCTTAATTTGATTGCCCTGCTTTAATTCTTTGATAGATTTTGCTAAACCCAGAATATTTTCCTTGGGCAAAGTCATCGTCAGTAGCTCTTTGAGAGCGGGGGCTCTCTTGTGACTCTTTTCAGTTTTTGGTCTCCATGCTGACTCTGGTAAAGACCATAGCCCACCCCAGATTGCCTTGCTAGGTCGCTTTTGCAAAAGAATAAAATTACCTGCTCTAACCAACAACATATCGCAATCAAATTCGGGTGACTTTGCTTTGGCTACCTTCTTTGGCAAAGTAAGTACCTGATCACTTAAGTTTGCTTGGCATTCTTTTGCAAATGGGCATTTTTTCTCCAAACTTATGCATACTGGCTTGCGCGCAGTACACCAAGTAGCGCCAAAGTCCATTAAGGCCTGCGTATATACCGGCATATTTTCTGGCTGAGTTGGCAATAAATCACTTGCTAATTGCCATAGGCGATCATTTACTGTTTTCTCTTGTATTGCACCATCTATGGCAAACAAACGTGCCAAAATTCTTTTGACATTTGCATCGAGTATTGGCGCTCTTTCATGAAAGGCAAAAGCGGCAATCGCGCCCGCTGTTGATCGACCAATACCCTTTAGCTGCTCAAGTATGATTGGATCATTCGGAAACTTTCCAGAAAATTCTTGCATGACTTGTTTTGCACATGCATGCAAATTCCTAGCGCGAGAGTAATAACCTAAACCTGCCCATTCAGCCAATACTTCATCGATATCAACTGCCGCTAATTTTTTCACAGTAGGAAAACGTTTCATAAAGCGTGGATAACGCTCTAAGACTGTAGCGACTTGAGTTTGTTGGAGCATGATTTCAGAAACCCAAACTGCATATGGATCACGATTACCTTGCCACGGCAAACCTGAGCGGCCACTGACTCCATGCCAAGCAATCAGCTTTTTTGAAAAAGTATTGATTAGCGTTTTTGACATTGGGGACAGAAATAGGTGGAGCGCTGACCCTGGACAATTTGTACAATTGGCGCTTTGCAAACCTTACACGGCAAGCCTTTGCGGTCATAAACCTTGGTTTGCACCATGAAGTGGCCGGGATCACCTTCACTATTTACAAAATCTTTTAAGCTACTACCGCCAGCAGCTATCGCCTTCTTCAGAATAAGTCTGACTGCATTTGCCAAGCGAGCACATTGCGGTTTGCTTAACTTACCAGCAGCTTTTGCAGGATGAATGCCCGCCTCAAATAAACTTTCTGAGCAATAAATATTACCGACACCTACAACCGCCTGACCAGCTAGTAAAAATTGCTTGACCGCTACGCTGCGCTTACGTGAGGCTTTGTAAAGAATATCGGCGCCAAGTTGAGCTGCGAACTCAGCCGAAAAAGGCTCAACTCCTAACTTTTGCAAAAGCGTATTTTTCTCAAGTGGGCCCTTCGTATTGGCGTGCCATAACACTGCGCCAAATTTTCTGGGGTCATGTAATCGTAAGCTGAGCTTGCCAAATTCAAAGGTAACTCGATCATGTGGCTTCAAAGAATCAGTGCTTGGCAAGACCCGTAAAGTTCCAGTCATGCCCAAATGGATGAGCAGGTGACCCGTATCCATTTCAAGTAATAAGTACTTCCCACGCCTTGCTATAGAGCGCACCTTTTGGCCTGGCAGAATCTTTGGCAAATTACTAGGCACAGGCCACCGCAAGCGCCCATCCAGAACTTTGACGGCGCTGACCTTCCGCCCCTCGAGATGGGGGGCAATTCCTAGTCTGGTGACTTCTACTTCTGGAAGCTCTGGCATAAATGGATTGTAGATTCGCAGATTAGAATGTGCTTATGAGCAAATTCATCAGCAAGCCCCTTTTACAGGGCTTATTCCTTTTAGCCCTGTCTAGCGGCCTAGTCTTTGCGAGTCAAGCCCAGGCGCAAATGGATGGCTTAAAGACTGGCGAAGGCGTATTTGAAGTACTTGCCTCAGAGATTGCCCTGCAAAGAGGTGAGGCAGGGCTTGCTTTCAACACCTATCTGGAAATGGCCCGGCAATACAAAGATCCTCGTCTCGCGCAAAGAGCAATGGAAATTGCTATTAGCGGAGGCTCGCCTGATTTAGCACTTCAAGCTGCAAAAACTTGGGATGAACTATCACCAACTTCCGAAACCAAACCCAAGGAGGTGCTCATTACTCTCCTCGTTTTAAGTAATCGTTGGCCTGATGCTGTCAAACCAGCAATTTCTTTACTTCGGCAACAAACTCCCGCGCAACAAGAAAATACTTTATTGCAGCTACAGGCATTGCTTGCCAAGTCAAAAGATGAGACGGGGGCTTTGCGTGCTTTCTATGAAATTGCATCAGCCGTCAAGGTGCCGTTAAAAGACCCGGGGCTGCTTTACACCTATGCCATGTCCGCAGAAAAAGCGGGCCGCATCGATGTGATGGAAAAAACTTTGCGTGAGATATTACGCAAACATCCAAATGATGCGAACTCTCTAAATGCCTTGGGTTACTCCTTAGCTGATCGCAGCATCAAACTTCCTGAGGCATTTGCGCTTATTAGTAAAGCACATCAGCTATCACCGAGAGACGCCTTCATCTTAGATAGCTTAGGTTGGGTGAACTTTAGGCTTGGTAAAAATACTTTGGCATTAGAGCAACTGCAGCAGGCATTTACGATGAAGCCTGAGGCTGATATTGCTGCTCATACTGGTGAACTCTTATGGGTCATGAATCGTCGTCCCGAGGCTGAAGAGATGTGGCGACAAGGGCAAAAATTAGACGCTAATAATTCGACTCTTAAAGAAACTTTGAAACGCCTCATGCCAGACTGGTCTACCCCAGAGCAAGCTCCTCAGGGCTCGTGGGATGGACGTTTTGCGGTAAAAATAATTGGCATTACTGAATCCCAAAATCAAGGGGGCTCAGGCGGCTTTACCTTGACTCAAGATGCGCTCAAAGACATCTTGGAAATTCGAAATCCTGTTGGTGGCTCTATCGCCAAAATTATAATTACTCCTGGTGAGGCGACTCTAGAGCGTGATGGTCAAGTCGTTACCGCAATTGATGCAGACACATTAGTACAAAACACTCTAGGCTTACCATTGCCCGCGCGTGGTCTATCAAATTGGCTAAGGGGTGAAGTGAGACCTGGGAGCGAAGCTAGCATCGAAAGAAATGCCAAAGGACAAGTGAGCAAAATTAATCAGGATGGCTGGGAATTGGTCTATACCTGGGGAAATAATATGCGCCTAGATAAACTCACGATGACCCGGAGCTCTAACATTGGGTCGATTGATATTCGTTTAGTTTTTGATCGCCCTAATGACTAAACCTACCTTGGTGCTGCGCTCACCAGCAAAGCTCAATCTTTTTCTACACATCGTCGGACGCCGGGCCGATGGCTACCACTTACTCCAGTCTGTTTTCCAGTTAATTGACTGGTGCGACATTGTTTCCTTAAAAGCAATTCCAGAAAATGAAGTACGCCGAATCAACCCAATACCCGGCGTACCACTAGAACAAGATTTAGTAGTACGCGCGGCAAAATTATTAAAAGATTTTTGCAATTTTGAGGGCGGGGTTGAAATCAGCCTTCAAAAAGAAATTCCGATGGGCGCTGGATTAGGTGGCGGATCCTCAGATGCAGCAAGCACTTTGATTGGACTTAATACACTCTGGAATCTCAAATTAGACAAAGAATCTTTAGCAAGTTTAGGTTTGCAACTTGGCGCTGATGTGCCCTTTTTTATCTATGGCCAAAATGCTTTTGTGGAAGGAATAGGCGAAAAAATCCAAGGCATTGAGCTCGAAAATAGTGATTTTTTGGTGATTTTTCCCCAACAAGGAATTGCCACAGCGAGTATTTTTCAAGCTCCAGAATTGACCCGAAATCATGCTCAGATTACAATTGATGGCTTTCTTGCATCGCCATGGTCAGACTTATCAAACGATTGTCAGGCAGTAGCGATGCGGATTTGTCCTCAAGTGAAGCAAGCTTTGGATTGGATTGGCCATGCAGTACCGGGCTCAGAGCCCCGTATGTCGGGCTCTGGAAGTAGCGTTTTTACTGTCTTAGACCCTAAGACAGATACCGCAAAACTAGAAAATCTTTTGCAAACTCTTCCAAAGGGGTGGGTAGGTCGGATTGTTCGGGGCTTAAATAAAAATCCCGCTTACAATTTGATTTCTTCAGAATGACCTGTAGGGGAATCGCCAAGCTGGTTAAGGCACTGGATTTTGATTCCAGCATGCGAAGGTTCGAATCCTTCTTCCCCTGCCAAATACTGAAGAAATGATAAAGATAACCTTTTGACCCGACAAAGCCCTTGACCCTATGACTGCCCCTACCCACTCAGATTTACTGACCCTATTCACAGGTAACGCAAATCCCATTTTGGCAGAGGCTGTTGCCAAAGAGCTTAAGCTCACCATGGGCAAAGCCTTTGTAGGCCGATTCTCAGATGGCGAGATCCAAGTCGAAATTCAAGAAAATGTTCGCGGTAAAAATGTTGTCGTGATTCAATCAACCTGCGCCCCAACTAACGACAACTTAATGGAGCTCATGATCATGATTGATGCTCTTAAGCGTGCGTCAGCTGGTCGGATCACTGCCGTAATCCCTTACTTTGGCTATGCCCGCCAAGACCGTCGCCCTCGCTCTGCCCGCGTTGCAATCTCGGCCCGCATCATTGCCAATATGCTTCAGTCGGTAGCTGGTATTGAGCGCGTACTCACAATGGATCTGCACGCTGATCAAATCCAAGGTTTCTTTGATATTCCGGTAGACAATATTTATGCCTCACCAGTACTCTTGGCAGACTTAGAAGCGCAGAAGACCCAAAAAGACCTCATCATCGTCTCGCCAGATATCGGCGGTGTAGTTCGTGCTCGCGCTATGGCTAAACAACTCGGCACTGATTTGGCAATTATTGATAAACGCCGCCCTAAAGCAAATGTCTCTGAAGTCATGCATCTGATTGGTGAAGTTGAAGGTCGCCATTGCGTCATCATGGATGACATCATTGATACTGGTGGAACCCTCTGTAAGGCGGCTGAAGCACTTAAAGAGCGCGGTGCTAAGGGTGTTACTGCCTACTGTACCCATGCGGTCCTATCCGGCGGCGCAGTCGCCCGTATTGCTGCCTCTGAACTCGATGAATTAGTCGTTACCGATACCATTCCCTTGACTCCTGAGGCCATGAAAGTGGCTAAAATTCGTCAATTGACTGTTGCCCCCCTTCTCGCTGAAACCCTCTCCCGGATTAGCAAAGGTGACTCGGTGATGTCGATGTTTGCTGAATAGGCGAAAAATCCCTGCTTTACCCCGTTTTTTGCTAGTTCTTAGGCGTTTTTTAAGCATTTGTAGGCAAAAACCCTCCTTCCCACGATATAATCGAAGGCTTTTCTGTTTGGTCGCGAACGGAAATTAACCTTAACTAGGGAATTCATTATGAAAGTAGTAGCCTTTGAAAGAAGCGTACAGGGAACGGGTGCGAGCCGCCGTCTGCGCAATTCCGGAAAAACTCCGGGAATCGTTTACGGTAGTAAAGATGCAGCCGCTGTTATCGAGTTAGACCACAACGCACTGTTTCATGCTCTCCGTAAAGAAGCATTTCACTCATCCATTTTGGATTTGGAAATCGGCGGAAAAACACAAAAAGTGTTGTTGCGTGATTACCAAATGCATCCATTTAAGCCATTGGTATTGCACATTGACTTCCAGCGCGTATCTGCGACTGAGAAAGTTCATATGCGCGTTCCATTGCACTTTACCAATGCTGAGATTTCAACTGCCGTGAAATTACAAGGCGCTGTTGTTAGCCATATCCTCAATGATCTGGAAATTTCTTGCTTACCAGCAGACTTACCAGGCTTCCTTGAAGTGGACTTGAGCAAAATTGAAGTGGGTCACTCCATTCATGCTAAAGACGTTGTGTTGCCAAAAGGTGTTAGCTTGGTATTGCACATTGAACAAGAGAACCCAGTTATTGCAAACGCACGTATTCCGGCTGTTAAAGCTGCTGAGACTGAAGAAGCTGCTCCTGCAGCTGCTGCAGCCCCTGCTGCTGATGCTGCTGCCCCTGCAGCTGCTGCAGGTAAAGAGAAAGATAAGTCTTAATTCACTTAAGCTCTATCCCTTGCATTAAGAAGGCCCGCGCAAGCGGGCTTTCTTTTTACTTTTTTGTAGAAAAGCTTTTAAGTCTTTAAACTCCCATCATGACTAAATTAATTGTTGGCCTTGGCAACCCTGGAGACGAGCACGAAGAAGATCGGCACAATGCTGGCTTCTGGTTTGTAGACGCTCTTGCAAAACAATTGAAGGTTCGCTTTGAGTCTGAAAAACGCTTTCATGGAAAAGTTGCGAAAGCAAAATGGGAAGCTGAAGACCTCTTTCTACTTAAGCCAAGTACCTATATGAACCTCAGTGGTCAAGCAGTGGGTGCACTTTGTCGCTTTCATAAAATTGCTCCTGCAGATATTTTGGTCGTTCAGGATGAGTTAGATCTAAAACCTGGTACTGCGCGGATTAAATTGGGCGGCGGCAATGGCGGCCACAATGGCTTAAAAGATATTCAAGCGCACTTAGGAACGCCAGACTACTGGCGTCTTCGCTTAGGCATCGGCCATCCACGAGATGTGGCTGGCGATGGTCGTGTCATGGATGTAGCTGACTATGTATTGCGAAGACCGCAACTGGTAGAACAAAAGTTGATTGATAGCAGTATTGAAAATGGCCTGCAAATCTTACCGTTATTTATGAGGGGCGATACCCAAACTGCGATGCTAGAGCTGCACTCCAAAGGCTAGGCAGCATTTACTTTTTTACTGATAGTTAATAACTTGTATTTAGCCATTAACTGCTCTTGAGATTCGGTGTATTGGGGATTGAATGGAATACAGTCTACTGGGCAAACTTGGCGGCACTGGGGTGCATCGTAGTGTCCAACGCATTCTGTGCATTTATCGGGATTGATCTCGTAAATCTCAAGTCCCATATAAATAGCATCGTTGGGACACTCGGGCTCACACACATCACAGTTGATGCATTCGTCCGTAATCATTAAGGCCATGTGTTACTCGCTAACCTTACTTTTTAGCCTGGCTATTGCTTGCCATTTTTTTAACTAACCATTTCTCAACCGATGGGAAAACAAACTTGCTTACATCGCCACCCATTGATGCAATTTCACGGACAAAGGTACCGGAAATAAATTGATATTGATCGGAAGGGGTTAAGAAGAGAGTTTCAACATCAGGCAAAAGATAGCGATTCATACCAGCCATCTGAAATTCATATTCAAAGTCAGAAACTGCGCGTAAACCGCGGACAATCACACGAGCATTGTGAGCGCGTGCAAAATCTTTCAATAAACCATCAAAGCCAACCACTTTGACATTAGAGTAGTGGCTAAGAACTTCTGTCGCAATATCAATGCGCTCTTCCAATGAAAAGAAAGGGTGCTTACTGCGACTAAAGGCAATACCCACGATGAGCTCATCAAAAATGCTCGATGCGCGGCGCACCAAATCCTCGTGACCACGAGTAAAGGGATCAAATGTTCCTGGGTATACAGCGACAGTCATAACTCTCCTAAGGCTTTATCAGCTACAGGCAAGAGTTTAGCCTCTTCCACTGCGAAATAGAAAAGCTTTTACCTGGCCCGCCTCTAAGTATTTTCCACAATGCCAGTCTGGCAGGAGGGCCTCTATCTCCTCGCGAGCCCGATTCGAGGGAAATTCGACATAAATACCACCCCCACGAGAATCATCACAAACCCGACCGGCCTCGATGACGCTTTGTTCCAATAAGGCCGATTCTTGAAAAGGGGGGTCTATGAAAATTAAATTGCTTGAACCGTCAGCCTGCTGCTTGAGATATTCGAGGCTATCTCGATGCAAAATTGCTACCTTACTGCTCAGAGGCGAAGACTGTAGTAAAGAAAAATTTCTCAATAGATTTGCGTGGGCTTTTTTATCTTTTTCCAACAACACTACAACATCAGCGCCGCGAGAAGCTGCCTCAAAACCCAAAGCTCCGGTGCCAGCAAATAGATCTAGACAATGCAATCCTGTTAGATCCTGACCAAGCCAATTAAACAAATTTTCTCTGATTCGATCGGTAGTGGGGCGCAATCCAGGTAACTCTAAAACAGTCAATAAACGACTTCTCCAAACGCCGCCAATGATTCGTACCTTCTTGGGCGGTTCTGTCCTTGAAGCCTTTGTAGACTTATTTATTTTTTGCTCCCAACACCACAATTTTCATACGATCCATCGCTAGATATTTTTGGAAAGCAGCACTCACTTGCTCCAAAGTAACTGCCTCTACTTGCTTAGTCCAGATCTCCATTGTGTCTAGTGGTAAATCGTTCCAGGCAATCGATGAAACGTTATCCAATAATTTGCGATTGTTATCAATGCGCAATGGATAGCCATTTACCAAATTAGATTTAGCAGCAAGCAACTCGGATGGCGTTGGGCCGTCAGCAATAAATTTTGCAATGGTTGAGCTCATGACTTCAAGCGCCATTGCAGCCTGATCACTCTTGGTCTGAAGACCAGCCTGGAAAATACCGGTATCTTTACCAGGAGCAAAGTAACTAAAGACACTATAGGCAAGCCCACGTTTCTCGCGTACCTCTGCCATTAGTCGAGACACGAAGCCGCCGCCACCTAACACGTAATTACCTACTAGAAGAGGGAAGTAATCTGGATTGCTGCGAGTTACAGCAGTCATTCCCATCGTAATATGCGCCTGCTGAGAATCAAAAGGGATCTGAATCTCACGCTGCGCTAAGGGCTCTACTGGTGAACGTTGCAACTCTGGCAACTGAGCAATAGAAGCGCCAGATTGAGGAATTTTTTGTAGTAGGATCTGTACGATTTCATTAGCCTGAGCTTGATCAACATCACCCACAATACTCACAATCATGCGATCACTACGATAAAACTGTTTATGAAATTGCATTAAATCATTCGCGCTGACCGCAGCTACTGACTTGATGGTTGGAGTAGTTCCAAGTGGGTAGTTGCCATACACAGATTTTTTAAAGCGCCGCTCAAGAATAAACTCGGGCTTTGTTTCAGCCTCAAGCAAATTAGTAATCGTTCTTTGCTTTTCCCGCTCCACTATTTTTGTTTCATAAGTCGGTGAACTTAACATTGCAGCAGTTAATTTGACTGCTCGATCACGCAAATCTTTTCTGCTTAAGCTGCGTATGCGCAAAATGGTACGCTCGCCACCAACAGATAAGCTAATATTGGCGCCTAAATCTGCGATCTCATCCGCGATTTGAGCTTCGCTAAGCATGCCTTGATCACTCTTGACCCCATAATTCATAAGGCCTGCTGTCATATCAGCCAAACCGCTCTTACCGATAGGGTCGAAGCGATGGCCAGCGTCAATACTGACTTCAATATCGACCATAGGTAGTGCTTTGGTTTGAACTAAATATCCTTTACTACCCTTAAAACTATCAAGCCTCTCAATTGGTAAAATAGCGTGTGCAGTAGCAAAGCAACCCAATGTAATCAAGCAAACCAGAATACTATTTTTGAGAGCTTTCATCATTTACCCTCCTTGCTGACTTCAGATTTCCGAGCCTGGGGATCGAGTACAGCAATCGTTAAACCTTCATCCACTAAATATTTCTTAGCAACTGCTTGAACCTGTTCAGGCGTAATTGTTTGCATTTTTTTTAATATGTAATCGATATCTTTCCAAGAAATACCTGCCATCTCGGTAGTACCAATTTCCATTGCTTGGCCAAAAATACTATCGCGCTTATAAATTTGATCGGAAAGTATTCGAACCTTGATACGCTTTAGCTCAGACTCTAAAATCCCTTTTTGCTTTAAATCGTCCAAGGCCTTACGAATACTTGCTTGGGCTTGAGCAATCGTCTTGCCCTTTGCCATAGAAACGCTGATTAAAAATAATTCTGGTCCACGAGAAATCATGTCATAAGCAACGCCAACATCATTAACTACTTTTTCTTGTTTAACTAGCGTTCTATTAAGACGGGCATTGTCATAACCATCCAGTACAGCCGTTAGTAGCTCAAGTGCATAAGGCTCAGGATCATCAAGCTTGCCAGGCTCTAAGCGTGGTACTTTCCAAGCCATAGCCAATTGGGCGCTATCGGCGGGTGCCCTCACCTGTACTTGCTTGATTCCTTTTTGGGGTGGCTCAATTTGCGGCTTGCGGACTGGCAACTCTTTCATAGCAATTACACCGTAATACTTTTCAACCACCTGCAGAATTTGCTGAGGGTCTACATCGCCACTAATGACTACAGTTGCATTATTTGGCGCATACCAACTACGATACCAGTCACGCGCATCGGCAGCCTTCATATTTTGTAAATCATTCATCCAACCAACCACCGGATGACGATAAGGCGAACTCATATAAGCAGTCGCCATCAGTGATTCATTTAAGAGGCTGCTCGGATTATCTTCTGTACGCAAGCGGCGCTCCTCCATTACCACCTGAATCTCTTTTAAAAATTCAGCATCGTCAAAATTGAGATTAGACATGCGATCTGCTTCAAGCTTAATCACTTCATCTAGCTTAGATTTTTCAACTTGCTGAAAGTAGGCGGTGTAATCGCGAGATGTAAACGCATTCTCGCGCCCACCAACGGCGGCCACTAATCGAGAGAACTCTCCAGACTTCACTTTATGGGTCCCCTTAAACATCATGTGTTCAAGAACATGTGCAACACCAGTGCGGCCATTTACTTCATCCATTGAGCCTGCGCGATACCAAGCCATATGAGCAACAGTAGGGGCGCGATGATCCTCGCGAATAATGAGTTTCAATCCATTGCTGAGCAAGAATTCGTGAGTATCCACAGAATCGCTACTGGCAGCCCAAGATATGGGGGCACAGAGCAAGAATAAAAAGCAAATTCGGAGTAAATTGGAACGCATCTGCTAAATCACCATATCCCAAGAATTAAATTGATAAGATGCAAGGTTTAAATTGTAGCGATTATGTTCGGCTTACGTAAAACCCTCGGATCCCTTTTTAAATCAAGCAAAACAGATGAAGCTTGGTTTGATGCATTAGAAGAATCACTCATTCAAAGTGATGTGGGTCTGCCCACGACCGAACAATTGATTGGCAAGCTACGTAAAGCTGCTAAATCTGAAAAAGCCTCTAGCGTACAAGAGCTTCAAGCGCTTCTCATTGGAGAAGTCAGCGCTCTATTAAAGGTCTTAGAACCCTCACCAAATCCACTTTTTGAATCTAGTAAAGCGAATATCCCAGAGGTATGGTTAGTAGTAGGGGTTAATGGAGCCGGCAAGACAACTACGATTGGAAAGCTTTGTCGGCTCTTTCAGTCTCAGGGCAAATCAGTCCTCTTAGCTGCAGGTGATACCTTTAGAGCTGCTGCGCGCAATCAATTGCAAGAATGGGGGGGTCGCAATCAAGTAGATGTCATTTCGCAAGAAGGTGGTGATGCCGCTGCGGTTGCTCACGATGCTATCCATTCCGCGATCTCACGTAAAAGTGACATCTTGATCATTGATACCGCCGGTCGCCTTGCGACCCAAGACCACCTCATGGAAGAGCTCAAGAAGGTCAAACGTGTCATCGCCAAGGCCCTTCCTGGAGCGCCTCACCACACTTTGCTAGTACTTGATGGCAATACTGGTCAAAATGGCTTAAGCCAAGTAAAGGCGTTTCATACGGCCTTAGGTCTTACTGGAATCATTGTTACTAAGCTTGATGGCACCGCTAAGGGCGGTGTTATCTGCGCCCTGGCACATACCCTCCAAGATGAACCAAAACCGGTCATATTGGCCCTTGGCAAAGGTGAAGGAATTGATGATTTAGCCCCATTCACAGCGGGGCAATATTCAGCAGAATTATTCAATTAAATCAGCTACTTATAGACTATATAAACCCTTAGCACTCTCTTGACAGGAGTGCTAAAATAGACTTCTATTAACACCACCTATTGATAAAAAATGTTTCAACAGAAATCTGACAATTCGAACATGCAAAGACTGCCTATCATGCAGACTGCGTCTGCATCTGCATCCACATTTCCGATGCTGCCATCCCTAGGGGTTGGCACTCTTGATTCTTACATCGCGTACGTTAATCGCGTGCCCATGCTAAGTGCTGCAGAAGAGTTACATCTTGCGCAGGAATTTCGTCGCTCTGAAAATGTCGATGCAGCTAAAACTTTAGTGCTCTCACATTTACGTCTCGTTGTTTCTGTCGCTCGCCAATATCTTGGTTATGGCATTCCACATGCAGACTTAATTCAAGAAGGCAATATCGGTTTGATGAAAGCTGTTAAACGTTATGACCCAAATAATGGCGCCCGTTTAGTGTCTTATGCCATCCATTGGATCAAAGCGGAGATTCATGAGTACATTCTCAAGAATTGGCGCCTAGTCAAGATGGCAACCACGAAAGCACAACGCAAGTTGTTCTTTAACTTACGCAGTAATAAACCCACTTTAAGCGCCCTCACTCCCGGTGAAATCAATGCTTTAGCTAAAGCTCTTGATGTCAAAGGTTCTGATGTGAAAGAAATGGAAATGCGTCTTGCCGGTGGTGATGTTGCTCTTGAAGGCGATGATACTAATGAAGATGTAGCCTATGCACCGATTCAATGGCTTGCCGATAACAGCCAAGAGCCGACAGAACGTATTGCTAGCAATGAAGCTGATGCGCTGCAAGGCCCTAAGTTAGACCAAGCTTTGATGGCTTTAGATGAGCGTAGCCGCAACATTGTGCAGTCACGTTGGTTAGCAATGGATGCTGATGGTAAGGGTACCAAAACCTTACATGACCTTGCCCATGAATACGGTATCTCAGCTGAACGCGTGCGTCAAATTGAGACAGCTGCCCTCAAAAAGATGCGCGGCATGCTGCAATCTGAAGCAGCCTAACTAGCATTCTCTTACTTTAAGAGCTCTTTCAAGTCATGTGCCAAGGTCTCAGGGCCTTGAGCATGCTTGATATACAAACGCAATCGACCGTCTGGATCAAATGCATAGCTGCCTGCTGTGTGATCTATGGTGTAGGAACCGGGACTTGTACCTGGCACCTTCTTGTAATAAATCTTAAAGTCCTTGGCAACCTTTTCTAAAGCAGCGTCATCTGTCGGACGTAGTCCTAAGAAGCGCGGATCAAATGCGGGAACATACTGCTTCAAAATCGTAGCGGTATCTCGCCCAGGATCAACAGTCACAAAAAGCACCTGTACCTTATCTGATTGAGGCCCTAAGATGGTCATCACTTGCTGCATTTCAGTCAAGGTAGTTGGGCAAACATCAGGACACTGTGTGTAACCAAAGAACATCAGCACTACTTTGCCCTTAAAGTCTGCCAGCGTTCTCACCTTGCCATCTGGATCTAGCAAACTAAAGTCTTTGCCAAAAGCGGTACTACCAGTGATATCAATATTCTTAAATTCTGGCTTTGGACTACACGCTGTCAAAATCAAGAATAGAGCAGCAATGCAACAAGTGCGTAAAAGGGTGGTATTCATCTTAGAGGAAGTAATGATCTATGAGCAGGGCTGCAAACAGCAAAGACAAATAGGTAATTGAAAAGCGGAAAGTTTTTTTAGCCAAGGCATCGCTATAGGAAATAAATAAAGCAATGGCATAGCCCAAGAAAATGAATCCAAGAATAGTGGCGGAAACTAAATACACCATGCCACTCATACCGTAGATATAAGGTAGTAGCGTTGCTGCAATCAATATCAGGGTATACAAAAGAATATTGAGTAAGGTAAAGCGCTCACCATGGGTGACTGGCAGCATCGGCAAGCCAGACTGCACGTAGTCCTCGCGACGATACAAAGCTAGGGCCCAAAAATGTGGGGGCGTCCACGCAAAAATAATCAATACTAAGAGCCAGGCTTCAGCAGGCACTGTATTGGTTACAGCTGCCCATCCCAGTGCTGGAGGCATTGCTCCAGAAAGGCCACCGATTACAATATTTTGTGGTGTAGCTGGCTTTAGCAGCCAGGTATAAATCACTGCGTAACCCACAAAAGTTGCTAAAGTCAGCCACATGGTTAATGGGTTACAAAAGTTCCACAAAATAATCATGCCGAGTGAGCCCAGAATGATTGAGAAAACAATAATCTGAAACGGGGTCACCTCACCGGTTGCTGATGGACGCCAAGAAGTGCGCCGCATCTTTGCATCGACTGCTTGTTCAATTAAACAGTTCACAGCAAACGCTGCGCCCGCTAACAACCAAATTCCAATTACTCCACCAATGAGAACGGGATAAGGAACCATTCCGGGGGTAGCGAGAAACATGCCAATCAAAGCACAAAAAACGGCAAGCTGAGTCACTCTGGGCTTGGTTAAAACCCAGTATTGACGCCAACGCGGCATTGCCGCAGGAGTAAAGGTTGGAGTACTCATAACTTTGCCATCTTCTTTTGAGCAGATGAAGACCAAGATGCCCAATAACCCATTCTGACTAAACAGAATACTAGAGCCGCTGAGCCAGCGGTATGTAATAAAGCAGCCAACAATGGCCACTGAAATACGACATTTGATATTCCGGTAACAACTTGTAGCAAAAGTATCGCTAGTAAAAGTTTTGCAAAGCGCCCAAGGCTAGTTAAGGCTGGGGTTGTCAATTGCAAAGCTTTCCAACCAAATATACCCAAGATAATCAAAACCACAACAGCAAATAGACGATGTGCCCAATGAATTGTTTGTAATGCTGTTGGCGAAATGAATTCACCTTGAGCATTGAGCCCCAATTGACGCCAAAGCGTAAAGCCCTCCCCCCAATTGGTTTCTGGCCACATACTTCCTAGACAAGTTGGAAAATCAGGACAAGCTAATACGGCGTAATTAGTGCTAACCCAAGCGCCTAAAAAAATCTGAATGGAAAGTACTACAAAAGCAATCAGCAATAATTGGGCCGATAAAGGACGAATGCGGAGAGTATGCACTGAAGAACTTTTTTCCCAAGCTTGCTGAGCATAGACAGTTAAGCAGGCCAGTAAAAGCAAAGCGAGCATCAAATGCATCGTCACAATAATGGGTTGTAATTTCAGTGTTACGGTCCAAGCACCAAAAGCGCCCTGAATACATACCAGTAAGAGCAAGCCTAAGCTACAAAACAAGGGGAATTTTCCTAAGGACTTCAGCTTGCTGAAAGCCATGCCTACTTGCACCAAAATTAAGGCGCCCACTGTCATTGCAAGATAGCGATGAATCATTTCTATCCAAGCCTTGATCACTGTAACGGGCCCACTAGGCATGGCAGTTTCAGCTTGCTGTATTTCTCCAATAGCATGAAAAGGATTGGAGACTCCATAGCACCCCGGCCAATCAGGGCAGCCAAGGCCTGAGTCTGTAAGACGGGTAAACGCCCCAAACACAATCAGATCGAAAGTCATAAAGACTAATACCCAATTGAGCTTTTGGAAAAAGCTATATCCCGGTCTTGTCCAAAGATAGGCTAATGGCAGGCCAGCAAAAACTATTGCGATGGCAGCTAACTCCAAGAACAAAACAAAAGTGGGCATTACAGGTTCTCACCCTTGTGATTGAGCTTCAAGAGTTTTTCTAAGTCTTTTTTGATGAAAGCAAATTCTTTTGGAGAATTCGTGACTGGAAAATACATCATCTTCGCTGGGCTTGGGTCAATCAACTGAATTTGTTGACCGGCACCCTCTTTATTAAGCCAAGTTTCAAACTCAGTCCTCAGTTTAGGGTCCCTTGGTAGTGCAACAATCTTGAACCCAGCAACTTGCTCGTCATAAGCCTTTGCGACTTCAGGGTCAACAGGCGCACCATCGGTATTGATCCATAGCAGCTGAACGCGCTTATTTTCTCTGCCCATGGCAACCTTCACTTGACGCATCAGAAAAAAAGCCTCAATACATTTTTCATCTTTGATTTGGCATTCGCCTGCAGGCCGCGCAATTAATAAAGTCCATTTGCCTTGTAGCGGAACATCTAGCCATGCAGAATTGAATTCTTGAGCTGGGTAAATCAAAGTTCCAAAGTTTGTCTTGCCCCAATCAGACTTAATCACGTAGTACGTCAAATAAGAGGCAATCACAGGCGTAGCACACGCCAGCAAAAGCAAAAGCATTTGAATGCGACCGCGACGAGTCTGCGCATTGATTGCCACTAAATCAGTTTGCGATGCCGGAATTAATAACTCTTTATCACTCACCCTTGATCCCCATTCATATCCTGCCGCCGATACTGCCGCAGGCCAGTAATTAACCAAAATAAGAAACCGCAAACCGCTAAAGCAAACCACTGGAATGCATAAGCATAATGGCGATCGACTCCGGTCGTCAGCGGAGCCCACTCACGCAGCAAGCCATCGTCGATACCAGTATCAACCTCTCGCAAAATAAAAGGGCTTTGTGCCCAAGCACGTAACTTACCCTCAGCTCGTAAATCAAAATTCTGCTCAATTCTTGGCTTGCCAGCATCTATGACGGCTTGGCCTTCTCCTAGGGCATAAACCTTGCCGGGATGAGCGAACACAATGCCTTCAATAGTGGCAACCTTGCTTGGTGTTTTCACCGGTGGTAAAGACTCTCGGTTCTCATTATTACGAGGCGCCCAACCACGATTGACCCAAAGAATCTCATCGCGCCCTGCAAGCTGCAAAGGCATCATGAGATAAAAGCCAGACTGTGAGGTATTGCTACCAGCAGGAGGAATCGGTCTTGGCCGGTTATCCAACCAAATAGCTGCCTCCGGAATGTATTGCCCACGAGCAATCATGCGACGCTCAGTCGCATCCTCCAAGGTTAAAGGGCTAATATTCGCACTCAAAATTGGCAGCTGTTGCCGAGCCAATAAATTGGCAGCTAATGCAATCTTGCTTTCAGCCCTGTTCAGCTGCCAAATACCAGCGGTACAAGCGATTGCAACAACCAGGAAGGCTGATACAGTAGCAACTATGCGCCTAGCAATGAGGGCAGTAAAAAGGTTATTCAAGAGATTTAAAAATAAGGATTTAAGATGAAGTGGATTATTCCGATTGTCCTACTAATGATTGTTGGCAGCTTAGGATCAGCCCTGTATTACATGATGAAAGATAGGGGCAATAGTTCCAGAATGGTTCGCTCGCTCATGCTACGGATTGGGCTATCGCTTGCACTATTCTTCGGGATTCTATTAGCCTATTACTTTGGCCTGATTGAAGCTACTGGTATCAAAGTGGGCACAAACTAAAGCTTATTTTGTAGAACGGGGCGGCTAAAAATCAATCGGGGCTTAAGGCCCCGATTTTTTATGCAACTTACATCCAGTACACAGCAATATAAAGACCCAGCCAGACAACGTCTACGAAGTGCCAATACCAAGCGGCGCCTTCAAAGGCAAAGTGATGTTTAGAGGTAAAGTCGCCACGAATCATTCGACGCAGCACAATTGCCAACATGGTGCCACCCAAAAATACGTGGAAGCCATGGAAGCCAGTCAGCATGAAAAAGGTTGAGCCGTAGATACCAGAGGTCAATTTCAAGTTGAGCTCATGGTAAGCATGGTAGTACTCATAAACCTGGAAGCCCAAGAAGATAAAGCCTAAACCAACAGTTGCAGCCAAGGCAACGATCGCCTTCTTCATGTGGTTTTCAACTAACGCATGATGTGAAATCGTGATCGTCACACCAGAGCTCAGCAACAGTAAAGTGTTGATAGTTGGAATTGGCCATGGGCCCATAGTGGTAAATTTTTCAACCAAACCAGCAGGTCCATCGTTAGGCCAAGCTGCTGAGAAGTTAGGCCAGAGTAATTTGCTTTCTACATCACCCAACCAAGGCATCGCAATATTGCGTGCATAGAACAATGCAGAAAAGAAAGCGGCAAAGAACATAATTTCAGAGAAGATGAACCAAGCCATCGACCAACGATAAGAAACATCTACGTTGACACCATTCTTGCCAGAATTTGACTCGGCAATCGTATCGCCAAACCAGTTGTAGAGCACGAACAAAATCCATGCCACACCAGCTAAGCTCAGGGCGCCGCCCCAAGAGGTCTGATTTACCCAGCCAGACATACCAACACCAAAGGCGATTAAGCCAGCTGCTGCCATAGCAGGATGTCTAGATAATGCTGGGACAAAATAGTATGGGGTTGAATTGGATGACATCTGATTCTCTCTATTCAATCAAAAAAATAATCAATGGGAAACAACTGCTTTCACTATCAACAGCAGGACAGCCATGAAAATCAAGGCACCAACAATACCCGCAATGATAATGTGCACAAAACTGAGTGAAGCTACATCTTCCTGCAAACCTGCTTTTTTACGCACTCCCAAGAAGCCCCACATGACGGCTTTCATAGACTGCATAAAGCTACTTTTTTTCTTCTTCATAACAGTACCTTCGATTTAGGCGCAGGCGGTGTACCACCCAATCCTAACTCAAAGAAGGTATACGACAAGGTGATTGTCTTCACATCATCAGGCAAGCCTGCATCAATCACAAACACTACCGGCATCTTCTTCGTTTCATTTACCACTAGCGTTTGTTCCTGGAAACAAAAACACTCTAACTTAGTAAAAAACTCCGTTGCACTTTTAGGTGCATAACTCGGGATTGCTTGAGCCCGCACCGTACGGCCAAGATTGTTTGTCACTTCATACACAATTTCAGTCATTTCACCGGGATGGACTTCCATAAAATTCTTCACCGGCTTAAAAGTAAATGGCCCGCGGCTATTGGAGTCAAATTCAATGGTCACCGTACGAGCATAGTTCACTTGCGTATTACCCACTCGATTAGGGCTAAAGGCTCGGACACCGTAATCATTCTTACTGGTGACGACATTAATTCCAGTGACCTCACACAAGGCCTTATACATTGGCACTAAAGCATAACCAAAACCAAACATCATCACAGCTGCAATTAAGAGCTTTAATAGAATCTGACGATTTAGAGTTTGAGTAGTAACCATCGCAATATACGGGATCAACCCAACCAGCTCCGTTTAATCACAATTCCAATAAAAAAGACTAGGGCAACACTCAGAAGAACAAACCCCAATCTACGATTACTCGCAACCAGAGCTTGCTTTGCTGAAGAATTAAATTCCTGCTTCACGCATCTGCTCTGCACTCGGCGGAGTCTCAAAAGTATGATGTGGCGCTGGTGAAGGTATTGTCCACTCTAAACCTTTAGCGCCCTCCCATGGGTTCTTTGCTGCTTTTTGGCCCTGACCACGATAAGCAGGCATTACTACAAAAATCAAGAAATACACTTGTGACAAGCCAAAGCCTAAGGCGCCAATAGAGGCAACCATATTGAAGTCGGCAAACTGGGTTGGGTAGTCCGCATAACGACGCGGCATACCAGCCAAGCCTAAGAAGTGCATTGGGAAGAATGTCAGGTTAAAGAAAATCATGGAAGTCCAGAAGTGGATCTTGCCACGAGCTTCACTAGCCATATAGCCGGTCCACTTAGGACACCAGTAGTAAAAACCAGCAAACATTGCAAACAATGAGCCTGCTACCAAAACATAATGAAAGTGCGCTACAACGTAGTAAGTGTCTTGAACACCAATATCAATTGGCGCCAGCGCTAAGATTAATCCAGTAAAGCCGCCCATCGTAAAGACAAAAATAAAACCGATGGCCCACAACATTGGAGTTTCAAAGGTCAGGGAACCTTTCCACATCGTTGCAACCCAGTTAAAAATCTTCACGCCAGTTGGCACAGCAATCAACATCGTTGCATACATGAAAAACAGCTGACCAGTCACAGGCATACCAGTTGCGAACATATGGTGAGCCCAAACGATAAATGACAAGATCGCAATAGACGATGTTGCATAAACCATGGAGCTATAACCAAACAACGTTTTTCTAGAGAAGACGGGAACGATTTCACTGACGATTCCAAATGCAGGAAGAATCATGATGTAAACCTCTGGGTGACCAAAGAACCAGAAAATATGCTGGAACATCACTGGGTCACCGCCACCTACAGCAGAGAAGAATGAGGTACCAAAGTGACGATCGGTCAAGACCATGGTGATTGCACCAGCCAATACTGGCATCACTGCGATTAACAGGTAGGCAGTAATTAACCAAGTCCAGCAGAACATTGGCATCTTCATCAAAGTCATACCAGGAGCACGCATGTTCAAGATAGTCACGATGATATTGATCGAACCCATGATGGAAGAGGCGCCTAATAAATGGAGGGCAAAAATTGCCATGTCCATTCCAGGACCCATCTGCAAACTCAATGGAGCGTAGATTGTCCAGCCACCTGATGGAGCGCCGCCAGGAACAAGGAATGAGCCAAATAAGAGCATTGCAGCCACTGGCAAAATCCAGAAGCTAAAGTTATTCATCCGAGCAAATGCCATATCGGCTGCGCCGATTTGTAAGGGCACCATCCAGTTAGCAAAACCAACGAAGGCTGGCATGATCGCACCGAACACCATCACCAAGCCATGCATGGTAGTTAACTGATTAAAAAATTCTGGGCGGAAGAATTGCAAACCTGGCTGGAACAATTCCAAACGAATTCCTAAAGCCATCACTCCACCAGCTAATAGGCTAACAAAAGAGAAAATCAAATACATCGTGCCGATGTCTTTGTGGTTGGTTGCGAACAACCAACGGCGAAAACCATGTGGCGTGTGATCTTCATGCGCATGATCGTCTGCGTGGTCTATGGTGGTAGAGACTGTGCTCATGGATTACTCCGGTTTCGTTTTATCTGTATTAATGAATGAGTTACTTGCCGCCACGTGCGGTAATAATTTCTTGGGTCTGAATAATTTCGCCCGTCTTATTACCCCATGAGTTACGGGTATAGGTCATTACTGCAGCAATATCGCCATCAGAAATCACGCCAGCCCATTTCGGCATTGCATTTTTACCGTTGATAAGAATGTCGTATTGACCCGCCTTTGGACCCAACACGACTTTGCTACCATCTAAAGCTGGGAATGCGCCAGCGCCCTTACCGGTTGCTTGGTGACAAGCGGCACAATTAGCTGCATATACTTTTGCGCCGCGCTCTTTTTGCTCGTCCATGGTGTAAACCTTAGATGGATCTTCGCCAGCGCCGCCCATTTCTTTTTTCTTTTCAGCAACCCAAGCCGTGTAGTCCTCTTGTGAAACAACTCTCACAACGATAGGCATAAAGGCATGCTGCGCGCCGCACAACTCAGAACATTGGCCGCGGAATGTGCCAATCGTTTCAGCCCTAAACCAGGTGTCACGCACAAATCCTGGAATCGCATCTTGCTTTACGCCGAACGCTGGAATAGTCCAGGCATGAATTACGTCATTAGCAGTAGTAATCAAACGAATTTTCTTGCCAACAGGCACAACCATTTCGTTATCCACTTCCATCAAGTAAGTATTTGATTTTGGTGCGAGGTTGTTAATTGCTTCACGTGATGTTGACAAAGTAGATAAGAAGCTGATGCCCTCACCTTCACCTTTGATGTAGTCGTAACCCCATTTCCACTGATAGCCAGTAGTTTTAATGGTGATATCTGAATTGGTTGTATCTTTCATTGCCACAACTGTTTTAGTTGCGGGTAATGCCATACCGATTACGATCAGCAGTGGAATGACTGTCCAAATAATTTCAACTGTTGTGCTCTCATGGAAAGAGGCTGATTTGTGACCCAATGATTTGCGGTGTTTCAGAATGGAATAAAACATCACCCCAAATACGCCGACGAAAATCACTGCACAGATCACCAACATCATCCAATGTAACCAGTGGATTTCTTGCATGATTTTGGTGGCCGGCGCAGGAAAGTTAAGCTGGTATACAGCCGGGCCACCAGGCATGTTTTCCGTTGCCTGTGCAAAAGCAGTACCAAAGGCTGCTACTAAGTAGAGCGAAGCCCTAGTGACTTTTCCAAATAAATTCATCTTATTCTCTGTTTATTGTCGCGAGCAAAGTTCTTAAAACGCCACAAAATGCCCAAAAAAGCGGTTTTAAGCCAATACGTACAGCGCTGATTATAGGGTTAATTGTGCACAACAACAAATTGGAATAAGCCAGCCTCATCCAATCTTAACAAAGCTTAAAATGATAGTAAGCACTTACACTTAAGCAGAATCTGACCTAGTCTTGCGCCCAATTTGATTTACGTCAATATAGGCAACATTATCCTGAGACTTTGCGAGGTGCTTTCCAACCGCCCACGCATGCCCATAAATCACCTCTAAAGTCATTTTTTTCGGTAAAACAGCATTTTTAATGCCCTCAGATGCAGGTATTTCCAATAATTTCAGTGCCTCTGCATCAATCAGCAATAGTTCATCTGACTGGTAGTCAAGGCTTATAAATTCCATATCCATTACGGGATCAGAAAAACGCTCTCCTAGTAAAGCATCTCCCATATCGTGCATATCCCAAGGACTTAATAAAGCCTTTAATGTAATCAGGCTGGTCTCAAGTGCGCGGAGCTCTTTTCCAGTATCAGGACCCAGGTATGTAAAAGTGACCAGGCCGCCCTCTCGCAAAACACGCCAGCACTCCTGAAGAAAATATTGTGGATCAGGTAAGTCCTGTAATAACAGATCACTAAATACCAAATCAACAGAATTATCAGGAAGATTGAATTTACCTTTTGCTAAGTAATCAGCCAAGGAGCTTGAATTCCCACGAAATAGAGAGCGCCAATTGACCATCACTTTTGAGCGCCACATTTCAAAAGTAGCAATTCCTGGCTCCGTCAGGCTATGAATATTTGCATAGGGGTAGCGTTTTGCAAAAGATGCCAAATGCTTCCCAGGAAAATCTGGAACGATTAATACATCTTTTACATCGAGTTTCACGATATCGAGTTTTTGCAACATACGGTCTGCAATTTCGTCCTGTAACCATCTGATTGGCTGGGTCATTCGCTCAGTATACTCAGCGCCCCATGCGATTTCTAGACCAGTTTTTCCAATCCCTTAGAAGACAAATTTTACCGAGCGCTTGCATCGTATGCGAGCGCTTCCAGCAGGACTCCATATGTACAGACTGTTTGCAATCTTTAGATGCTGATAGCCTTTTGAATTATGAATGTTGCTATCAATGCGGCATCACCTTAAACACCTTAGAGCTCGCGAAACAGCGCTGCAAACAATGCAGTATTCATCCCCCATATTTTGATGTGACATATTGCCTAGATCGTTATGAAGGAGCCCTACAGCATGCGATCCATCAACTGAAATATCAAAAGCGTCTAGCCTATGCGCATGGACTTGCAAATGCATGGAATCATATTTTTTCAATACAACTCAAAAATGTCCTGGCAAACTATCTTCTTCCTGTACCGCTAAGTACTCAAAAATTATCTGCGAGGGGCTTTAATCAAAGCTGGGAAATTGCACGCAGAATAACTTGTAATCCAAGCATTCAGAAATTACCTTGGGCACTCAAACGTCATCACCATGAATTTCAACAGGTAGGAGGCAGACTTGCTGCGCGGCATTTAGCAATTCAGGGGGTCTTTTATATTGATGATCACTTTATTGACCTTTTAGGAGATCAAAGCATCATCATTTTTGATGACGTTATGACGAGCGGAGCCACTCTTAATGAAATTGCCCGCATTCTGAAGGACAATGGTGCATCACACGTCACTAACTGGGTTTTGCTGAGAACAGCAAAAGCACCGCATGTTTAATATTGTTTTATTCGAACCAGAAATCCCGCCAAATACAGGCAATATCATTCGACTTTGCGCTAATACTGGGGCAAAGCTGCATTTGATTGAGCCCTTGGGTTTTCCCATGGAAGATGCCAAGCTTCGAAGAGCAGGGCTTGATTATCACGAGTTCGCAAAAGTAAAAGTTCATGCCAATTGGGCGCAATTTCTGAAAGATGAACAACCAGAGCCACAACATCTTTTTGCCTTAACAACCAAAGGACGTGGCAAGTTTCATGAGGGAAAATATGCTCGTAACGATTACTTTATTTTTGGCTCAGAAACTAAAGGGATTACTGATGAGGTTCGTAACTCCATCCCAGAAAACAATCGTATGCGCTTGGCAATGCAAGATAGCAGCCGCAGCTTGAACTTATCTAATACTGTAGCGATTGTGGTCTATGAAGCCTGGCGCCAGAATGATCTTGTAGGCGGTAAGTAGGCGCTCAATTAAAACTGGGGGATTACTACGTTTCTATTTTTGGGTCGCGCGCCATTAACTTCTTCAGCGCCTCCTGTGGAGAGAGTCTGCCAGCTAGCACCTCACCCATCATTGCAGTAATGGGCATCTCTACACCCAAGCGCCTCGACAAATCAGTAACCGCAGCGGCACAGAGCACGCCTTCAGCAACATGTCCTAAACCAGACAATATCTCAGGCAATGACTTACCAGCAGCAAGCTCAAGACCCACTCGTCGGTTGCGAGAGAGGTCGCCAGTGGCTGTCAATATTAAGTCGCCAACACCAGTAAGGCCCATACAGGTTTCTGATCTACCGCCTGCTGCTTTGACTAATCGCATCATTTCGGCAAGACCACGTGTCAGGACTGCAGCACGGGCATTTAAACCCAAATCTAAGCCGTCGCCAATACCAGCAGCAATTGCTAAAACGTTTTTAACAGCGCCGCCCAATTCCACGCCAACCAAATCATCGCTTGAATAAACGCGCATATTGCCATGATGAAAGGCTGCTTGAGCTACTGCACATAAATTTGCAGAGGTACTGGCAATCGTTAATGCGCATGGCATTCCAGAGCCGACCTCAGAGGCAAAGCTAGGGCCAGACAATGCGCCATAGGAATGTGAAATCCCATGACTATGTAAGCTATCTTCACGCTCAACCACTTGATGGGGTAGCAATGCAGTAGCTGGCTCTAAACCTTTGCATAGCCAAATAATATTTAGAGGATGCTCTGTAATTTCCAATACCTGAGAAATTGTTTCTGAAAGCGCAGCCATTGGCGTTGCAATCACCAATAGATCATCAGCAGCCAGTCTTTTAATTGCGACTGAAAAGTTGCTCTCTAATGAAATATTTTTAGGCAACTGAATGCCGGGCAAATAAGAGTGATTCTCACCGCTCTTTTCAATATCTGCCAACTGATCTTTACTGCGCGACCACAAACAAACATCTCCATCCTTGAGGTAGCGTGCCGCTTGCGCGGCCATCGCTGTTCCCCAAGCTCCAGCACCAATCAGGGTCACTTTCATGATCTGTGGGCTCGCTGTTTCGGCCTAATGCGGAAGAATTATTTTGCTCTCATCAGTGGCTTCAGTCTCTTTGCCAGCTGCCTGTTGAGCTTGCATGAGTCGATGCTCATACATGCCGTGGAAATTGATCTCATTCAAATGAATTGGCTGGAAGCCTGCACGACCAATAATGTCAGCAATATTCGAACGAAGATATGGATACAAGATAGTTGGGCAAGTGATGCCTAACATTGGATCAAGTTGTTGCGGTGGAATATTATTGAACTCAAAAATACCGGCTTGCTTAGCCTCAACTAAAAACAAAACTTTTGAATCAACTTTTGAGGTAACAGTCGAAATAATCGCTACCTCAAAAACACTTTCACTTAAGGGGGTGACTGCAATATCAAGCTCCACTTGCACTTGAGGCTCAGCAGCAACCAACAAAATTTGTGGTGCATTAGGCTGTTCTAGCGAGAGATCTTTAAGGTAGATGCGCTGAATCCCAAATCCAGGCTCTTTTGAGTTATCAGCATCTGCTTGAGGTGCGGAAGTTTGTTCAGTCATTGCTATCTTTCTTGACGAATTAATACATTAAACCAATAAAGGATCGAGCTTGCCTGCGCGATCTAAAGCTACAAGATCATCGTATCCACCAACGTGGGTCTCGCCAATATAAATTTGCGGGACCGTGCGACGGCCAGTACGAGTCATCATGAGCTCACGCTGCGCAGGATCACGATCAATCAAAATCTTTTCTAAATTACTGACACCTTTTTTGTGTAATAGCTTTTCAGCCATTACACAATATGGACAAACTTGGGTGCTGTACATCAGTACTTGAGGCATAGTTCTATGACTTCACCAATGGAAGGGCAGCTTGTTTCCAAGCCTGTACGCCACCTTCCAGGGTTCCAACTTCCGCAAAACCGAGTTTTTTAACCTCAGCAATAGCTTTACGAGAGTGGGAGCCGGTTTCGCATACCAACACTACTGGGTGCTTGCGATCTAGTTTTAGCTTCTCAATCGCAGCTGAAATCTCAGATGGCTTAATAGATTTTGCCCCGGGCAGTCGGCCTACTTTAAATGCCTCTTCAGCTCGTAAATCCAAAACGTGAGCCTTACGACGATTAATCCAAATCGTGGCCTCGGTAGGCGACAAGCCTTTTCCGCCAATAAGCGTAGATAATGTGGGTAGGAAAAGCGCGGTGCCTGACACCAAAAGGAGGGCAATAAGCGCTAAATTATCAATTTGAGTAAGAAAGTTCATCATCGGATTATAGAATGGCTCTATGAAACAACTTGTCCTTATTCGTCATGGCGAATCTACCTGGAACCTTGAAAACCGCTTCACTGGCTGGGCAGACGTTGACTTAACCCCAAAAGGCATAGAGCAAGCCCTGTCAGCCGGTGAAAACCTCAAAAAAGCTGGCTATGAGTTTGATGTGGCCTACACCTCAGTCTTAAGACGTGCTATTCGCACACTTTGGCACATTCAAGACTCTATGGATTTAATGTGGCTCCCAGTGGTTCATAGCTGGCGATTGAATGAGCGTCACTACGGCGCCCTTACTGGTCTTAATAAAGCAGAAACTGCTGCTAAGTATGGTGATGAACAAGTCCACATCTGGCGTCGCTCATATGATGTTCGACCGCCATTGCTAGAACCTAGCGATGAGCTCAATCCTAAAAATGATCAACGCTATTTAAAACTTAATGCCACTGATATTCCTTTGGGCGAGTGTCTCAAAGACAATGTCGAGCGCGTACTTCCTTTGTGGAATGAATCTATTGCGCCGGCACTTAAAGCTGGCAAACGTGTACTCTTAGTTGCACACGGTAATAGTATTCGCTCTTTAATTAAATACTTGGATCAAATGTCTGACAAAGCCATTATGGATGTAAACGTCCCTAATGGCGTACCACTTGTGTATGAGCTTGATGACAATCTCAAACCCATTCAACACTTTTATCTGAACTAGGATCAAATAGAAACATGCGCCAATTTCTGAAAAATTTCGCTCTCATCGCAGTTGGTTTGATTGCTGGAATAGCAGCAACTATTCAACTGTCAGCGACCGCCCAGCAAGGCGCTCAGCTGCCACTCGATGAACTACGAACACTCTCTAATGTCTTTGCGCAAATCAAGCGTGAATACGTTGAACCAATCGAAGATAAGCAGCTCTTAACCGATGCTGTCAAAGGCATGGTCAGCAGTCTTGATCCGCATTCTACCTTTCTCGATAAAAAAGATTTTACTGAGATGCAAGAAGCAACGTCGGGAAAATTTGCCGGTCTTGGAATTGAGATCACCTCTGAAGATGGCGTTGTTAAAGTACTCAACCCGATTGAAGATAGTCCTGCTGCACGTGCTGGTTTACAAGCGGGCGATTTAATTACTCGCTTAGACGACAAGCCAGTTCGCGGGATGTCACTAGATAAAGCGGTGCGTACTATGCGTGGCACACCTGGTACCAAAATTACCTTAACCGTATATCGTAAGAGTGAGGAGCGTAGTTTTCCAGTTACGATTACTCGCGCAGAAATTAAAGTGCAGTCGGTTAAAGCAAAGATCTTAGATAACGATATCGCGTGGGTTCGGGTCACTAGCTTTCAAGAACGTACTGTTCCAGACCTTGCTAAAAAATTGACAGAACTTGCTAATCAGGATCCAAAACTCAAGGGCATCATTCTTGACCTACGAAACAATGGTGGCGGCCTCCTTCAAGGTGCAGTAGGCATTGCTGCAGCCTTCTTACCTGCCGATGTTGTAGTGGTTTCTACAAAAGGCCAAGCGCCAGACTCAAAGCAAGTATTCAATGCCTCACCAGCCATGTACCGCCTGAGCGAGCCCGGTGATCCCTTGGCGGGTGTGCCAGCAATTTTTAAAAAATTACCGATGGTTGTATTGGTCAATGCCTATTCCGCTTCTGCTTCAGAGATCGTTGCTGGCGCATTGCAAGACTACAAACGCGCAACCATTATTGGTAAGACAACCTTTGGTAAAGGTTCCGTACAAACCGTGCGCCCACTGACAAATGATTCCGCGCTAAAGATCACCACGGCCTACTATTACACGCCAAGCGGAAAGTCAATTCAGGCATTCGGTGTTAAGCCAGACATCCCAGTTGATCAAAATAAAGATGGTGATCCAGATGACGTATTAATTACTCGTGAAATCGATAGTGAAAAACATCTACGTAATAAGCAATCTGCCGAAGATAAGCTAATTAAAGATCGAGAGCAACGTCGCCTCGAAGAGTTGCAGCGCATTGAGGAAAAGAATGCGAAGAAAACTCCTGAGGAAAAAGAAAAAGATAAGAACAAGAAGCCACCTGAGCTTGGTAGCGCAGATGACTTCATGCTTTCGCAGGCTGTTGCATTTCTTAATGGTCAGCCGGTGAAGCGCTCTTCATCTAAGCTTGAGTAATTTACTGGTCTGCACATGAATGATGAGCAGTTACTTCGCTACTCAAGGCACTTGCTCCTTGAGGAAATCGATGTTGCTGGGCAAGAAAAGCTATTAAGATCTCACGCTCTAGTAATCGGCGCCGGTGGCCTGGGAAGCGCAGCAGCGCCTTACTTAGCTGCTGCCGGCATTGGCCACATCACACTGATGGACCACGACCAAGTTGAGCTCACCAATCTACAGCGCCAAATCATGCACACTGAAAACAGTGTTGGTCAAAGCAAAGTCAATTCTGGAAAGCAATTTTTACAACAGCTCAATGCAAGCATTCAGATTGAAACTATTGAAGCGAAAGCAACGACAGCGCTTCTGGATGACTTATTGCCAAGTGTTGATATTGTTTTGGATTGCACCGATAACTTTGCAAGTCGTCATTTAATTAACGCCAGTTGCCTAAAACATCACACGCCCTTGGTTTCTGGATCGGCGCTTCGCTTTGATGGCCAGATTAGTGTCTTTGATTCCCGTAATGCCGTATCGCCTTGCTATGCCTGCATCTTCTCACCGGATGAGAATTTTGAAGAAGTCAGTTGCTCTTCAATGGGAATTTTTTCACCGCTAGTAGGCATTATTGGTGCGATGCAAGCAGCACAAGCAATACAGGTACTGCTTGGTTTTGGGGAAACCTTAGTGGGTCGGATGCTGCTCTGGAATGCGCGCACAACCCAAATCGATGAATTCAAAATCTCCCGCAATCCTGAGTGTTCGGTTTGCGGTAAGGCGCATTAAGCCATTAAACGCTCTAAGGCCTTAGCCTGATCCTCAGGCTCATATGCCTTGAGGACTCTTGGAACACGGGACTTTAATAAGCCTACGTTCGCTTTTAATATCTCGCGCTTGACCAATAAGAGCTGACTAAAGTGCATCGAGAAATCAGTCAACCCCATGCCAAGCAATAATCTTGTCAAGGAAGGATCACCCGCCATCTCGCCACATACTGCAATTGGAACATTGGCGCGTTTCGCTTGCTCAATAATATTTGCCAGCAAATGCAAAATTGCTGGATGCAAGGGGTCGTATAGATGAGCCACAGCATGATCAGCTCGATCAATTGCTAAGGTGTACTGAATTAAATCATTCGTGCCAATCGATAAAAAATCAAAGCGATTGATAAACAAGGGTAAGACTAATGCGGCGGCCGGGATTTCAATCATGGCGCCCACTTGAATATTGGGATTAAATGCCTGGCCACGTTGATGCAACTGTTGCTTGGCTTTTTCAATTAGGCGGAAAGTTTCATCAATTTCTTTGGCGTGAGCCAACATCGGGATCATGATGCGAGCCTGACCATGTGCAGAAGCCCGCAGAATTGCCCGCAGTTGAGTTAAAAAGATTTCTGGTTCTGTTAAAGACCAACGAATCGCCCTCAAACCTAATGGTGATGTGCCAGTTTGAGAGACATCGCTACCGCCTCCGCCCAATGCTTTATCGGCACCCACGTCAATTGTTCTGATATTGACAGGCAAGCCATGCATCAAGTCCACTACACGGCGGTACTCTAAAAATTGTTGCTCTTCATCTGGCAATGCTTGCTTACGATCCATAAATAGAAACTCGGAGCGGAATAAACCGACACCTACGGCTCCCAATTTCAGGGCCTGAACAGCATCCTCAGGCAATTCAATATTGGCAAACAACTCAATCTCAACGCGATCCGCGGTTTCAGTTTTGGAATGTTTGAGTTGCTTTAACTTGCGAGCCTCTTTTAAATCCTGAGTTTGTAACTTTCGATATTCCTCAAGCAACTTCTCATCCGGAGCAACGACGACAACGCCTTGCTCGCCATCCAAGACTAACCAATCACCATGTCGAATCATTTCACTAGCGTGACGGATCCCTACCACCGCAGGAATCTCCATACTGCGCGCCACAATCGCAGTATGAGAGGTCTTACCACCGAGGTCTGTTACAAAGCCTGTGAAAGCAGACTCCTTGAAGCGCAGCATATCGTGAGGAGCAATATCGTGTGCCACGATAATAGAATCAACACCAAGATCGCCGGGTGACATGATGTCAGCGCTATCTAGCGAATCCTTTTTTTGAGCATTTAAGGCTTTAATGACCCGCTCGGCTACTTGTCGAATATCGTTAGCACGCTCTTTTAAATACGGGTCTTCGATTTCAGAAAACTGCTCTAACAAATCATTTAATTCCGTTGTTAGAGCCCAGGCGGCATTCATGCGCTGAGAACGAATCAATTTCATTGGCTTCTGAGCCAAAGCAGGATCGGCAAGGATCATGCCATGCACATCCAAGAAGGCAGCCATTTCTTGGGGCGCATCTTTAGGTAAACCTTGGCGAAGTTGCTTGAGCTCTTGGCGAACCTGATCAAAAGCATCTAATAACTTTTGCACTTCAGCTTCTTCTTTGCCAGGCTCAACTAAATAGTGACTAACCTCTAATGCTGCACGCGAAATCAGTACCGCCTTGCCAATAGCAATGCCTTTCGATACTGGAATTCCGTGCAATGCAAAAGTCATGCTTATTCGCTTTCACCGAAGCGGTTATTGATTAATTCTGTCAAGGCGTGTATCGCTTCATCAGCTTGATCCCCAACAGTCTCGAGCGTTACCGTGCTTCCAATCCCAGCAGCTAACATCATGACGCCCATAATGCTCTTAGCGTTAATTTGACGCCCATTGCGTGACAACAGTATTTCACATGGAAATTGAGCAGCCAATTGAGAAAGCTTGGCAGAGGCCCGGGCATGTAAGCCTAGTTTGTTGATGATCTCAATTTCAGCGACTGGCATTACGTGTAGCACTCCTTAATTATTGTTCTGCAACTTTTGTACCTAGGCGCAAGATGCCGTGCTGTCCTCCAGCAAGCGCCTTCTCAGCCAATTCTTCTAAATTTTCTTCACGGTGATTGATGCAACGCATGAGCATTGGTAGGTTTAAGCCGGCAAGTACAACCACAGGTGTATTTAATCCTGACAAGGGGCCAAGGGCTTCTAGTTTTGATGCTACATTTGCTGGCGTTGCGCCCATAACATCCGTCAGAATCAAAACACCATTGCCCCTATTCACTCCATAGGCGGCTTTTAAAAGCCGATCAAAACTCACCTTAGTATCCTCATAAGGCGGAATATCAACTGCTCTGACTCGTTCTGGCAATACCCCAAAGGCATGCTCAGCAAATCCCAGCATTGCACTGGCAACAGGTGTATGAGCAACAATTACGATTCCAGTCATGTTATGACAATGCCTTCTCAAGCGCTTTTAAGAAAAACTGTGAAACATCAAACCCACTTTGCTCAGTAATTTCAACAAAACAAGTGGGACTGGTAACATTAATTTCTGTAAGGTGACCACCGATTAAGTCTAGTCCAACCAAGAATAAACCACGCTGATTCAGGATAGGCGCGAGTCTTTCTGCAATCCTTTTTTCAGCATCAGTCAATGGCATTGCCACACCTTTGCCTCCAGCAGCTAAATTGCCGCGGATCTCATTACCCTGAGGAATGCGCGCCAAACTGAAGGGCACCACCTCTCCACCAATCAGCAAAACTCTTTTATCGCCTTGGGCTATTTCTGGTAAAAAGCGCTGCACCATAAGGGTTCTAGAGCCATTCTCGCCAAGCGTCTCAACAATGCTGGCTAGATTTAAGCCATCTGATCCAACCCGGAAAATGCCCATCCCGCCCATGCCATCTAAAGGCTTGATAACGATATCGCGATGCGTTTGATGAAACTCCTCCACTGCGCTTAATTCACGAGTGACTAATGTAGGTGGAATGAGCTCTGGAAATTCAGTAATGGAAAGTTTTTCTGAATGATCGCGGATGGCTGTAGGATCATTCAATACTTTTGCACCCTGACGGACTGCAGCAGATAATAACCAAGTTGTATTGAGATACTCAATATCAAATGGTGGATCGGTGCGCATCAATACTGCAGAAAATGACTTTAGGGTGCGAGACTCCAGGGCGCCCAGCTCAAACCAAGAGCCAGAGCTTGGTTTAACTGCCAGAGTTTGACAGTCTGCAACAACGAGATCATCTTTCCACAAAACATTACGACTCTGACAAAACCATAAATGATGTCCTGCTTGCTGAGCCACGCGCATCATCGCTAAAGTGGAATCTTTTTTCACTTTAAAAGATTCAAGGGGGTCGGCAATAAACAGTAAGTCCATATTCTTTTAGATTAATTAAGCCGCTTCAGCATCAGGATCAGTACGCTCGAGTTCTAATGAAGCCGCCAGCAGTGCTAAGCGCGCAACTACCCCATACAAATAGAAGCGATTGGGGGCTGCACTACCTGGCTTGGCACTCATATCTGGCATTGAATTTTGCTCAAAAGCGAGGGGTACAAAATGCATGCCAGGTGCGTTCAGGTTTTCATCATGACCACGATCAGTGTGAACGCGATAGAAGCCGCCAATAACGTAGCGATCAATCATGTATACGACTGGCTCTGCTACTGCTTCATTGACCTTCTCAAAGGTATACACACCCTCTTGAATCAATACATCGCTTACCGCCAAACCTTCTTTAACCACACTCATCTTATTGCGGTCTTTACGGTTTAAATCCTTAAGCTGGGAAGGATCATTGACCACCATAATGCCCATGCCATAGGTGCCAGCATCTGCCTTTACAACAACATATGGCTTGTCTTTAATGCCGTATTCACGATATTTTTTAGCTGTCTTTTTCAGGATTTGTTCTACTGCTGTCTGAAGCTCTTCCTCGCCTTTACGCTCATGGAAATTTACATTAGAGCAACTTGTAAAGTAAGGATTAATCATCCAAGGATCGATATCCACCACCTTAGCGAACTTCTTAGCCACCTCTTCATAAGCAGCAAAGTGATTAGACTTGCGACGCACATGCCAACCAGCATGCAAACCAGGTAATAGATATTGCTCATGCAGGTTTTCTAAAATCGGTGGAATGCCAGCAGATAAATCGTTATTTAACAGAATGGAGCATGGATCAAAATCTTTCAAGCCCAAGCGTTGCTTTTTTAAACCCAAGCGAGAAAGAGGCTCCATCAATAGACGATTACCATCTGGCAACTCAATCCAAGTTGGCTTTTTAATCTCTTCTGAAAAAGTACCCAAGCGAACATTCAGACCAGCTTGCCGCAAGATAGATGACAAACGTGCAATATTTTGTAAATAGAAAGTGTTGCGGGTGTGGCGTTCTGGAACTAATAATAAATTTTTAGCTTCTGGACAAATCTTCTCAATTGCAGCCATTGCGGCCTGAACAGCCAAAGGTAACATTTGTGGGGAAAGATTATTAAACCCACCTGGAAATAGATTGGTATCAACCGGAGCTAGCTTAAAGCCTGAGTTACGTAAATCAACTGAGCAATAGAACGGCGGGGTATGCTCTTGCCATTCGAGCCTGAACCAACGCTCAATGGTTGGGGTCGCTTCTAGAACCTTGGACTCTAATTCGAGTAAAGGGCCGCTTAAGGCAGTAATGAGATGTGGAACCATCCCACCATTGTAAGATTATTAAAAGAAAGACGCGGGATCCTTGGATCCCGCGCTTAAAAACCAGGCAGCGAATGAATGCCGCCCAGTGAGGGGTAAATCTACAGATTAAGACTCGTAAGCAGCCTCACCATGTGAGCTAATATCCAAGCCTTCGCGCTCTTCCTCTTCCTTGACGCGTAAACCAATCACCATATCGATCAATTTGAATGCAATGTAAGAGACCACGCCAGACCAGATCAGGGTAGTAATCACACCTTGAGCCTGAATCCACAACTGGCTAGCAATTGAGTAATCAGGAGCAACAGCATTTGCTACGTAGTCCCAAATACCAGAACCACCCAATGCTGGATCAGCGAATACACCGGTCAACAAAGCACCAGAAATACCGCCCACGCCGTGCACACCGAATACATCTAAGCTGTCATCAGAGCCCAAGAGTTTCTTGAGACCTGTAACACCCCAGAGGCAAGCTACGCCAGCAAATAGACCGATTGCGATCGAACCCATTGGGCCAGCAAAACCAGCGGCAGGAGTAATAGCAACCAAACCGGCTACGCAACCAGAAGCAGCGCCCAACATAGAAGGCTTACCTTTCAGAATCCACTCAGCAACAGACCAGCTCAATACAGCAGCAGCAGTTGCTAAATAAGTATTCACGAAAGCCAATGCTGCGCTACCGTTTGCTTCGAGTGCTGAACCAGCGTTGAAACCAAACCAACCAAACCACAAAAGAGCGGCACCGGCCATTACATAAACTAAGTTATGTGGCTTCATTGCTTCCTTACCGTAACCAACACGCTTGCCGATAACGTAGGAACCTACCAAGCCAGCAATAGCAGCATTGATGTGAACAACGGTACCACCAGCAAAGTCGAGCACACCTTTTTGCCATAACCAACCAGCACGAGCTGTAATAGCCTCGAGTGATGCAACATCTTTGATGTCATCAGGACCAGGCCAGAACCAAACCATGTGCGCGATTGGCAAGTAGCTAAAGGTGAACCAAAGGACCATGAATACCAAGATTGCAGAGAACTTAGCGCGCTCAGCAAAGGAACCAATGATCAAGCAGCAAGTAATGGTTGCAAACACTGCTTGGAAAGCCATGAATACAAATTCAGGAATCACAACACCTTTACTAAAGGTAGCCGCTACTGAATCTGGTGTCATACCACCCAAGAACAAGCGATCAAGTCCGCCAATAAATGGACTACCTTCCGTGAATGCAAAGCTATAGCCGTAGATTGCCCAGAGCACAGTAATCAAGGAGAAGACCATGAAACACTGCATGCAGATTGACAGAATATTTTTGCTACGTGTTAAACCACCGTAGAACAAAGCCAAGCCAGGAAGTGTCATTAACAGCACTAATGCTGTACATACCATCATCCAAACGGTATCGGCTTTATTGCACTTTTCAGAGCAAAGAACGGGCGCAGGTTCTGCAGCAGCTGGAGTTGCGGCTGGAGCAGTGACTGCTGGCTTTTTAACTTCATCAGCATACGCTGGCGAAGTCACAATCACACCAGTAACGCCAATGGCCAAGGCCATAGCACCACCAGCAACGAGTCGTTTCATCCAAGTTAACATTTTGAACCTCTCTTTAAAGTGCTGACGCGCCGGTTTCACCGGTGCGAATACGAATGACGTGCTCAACTGAAGAGACAAAAATCTTGCCATCACCAATCTTGCCTGTACGTGCAGATTTTTCAATTGCTTCAATCGCACGCTCCAAAATGCCATCTTCAACAGCAGCTTCGATTTTTACCTTCGGCAAAAAGTCGACTACATACTCAGCACCACGATATAACTCGGTGTGACCTTTTTGACGGCCAAAGCCTTTAACTTCAGTGACGGTAATGCCCGAAACTCCCACTTCCGAGAGAGCTTCGCGCACTTCGTCAAGCTTGAAGGGCTTGATGATTGCGGTAATTAATTTCATGTGTTTCTCCGTTCAGAGGTGGAAATTAGAAAGTTTTAGTCAAAGAAACTACAGCATTGCCACGGCCTTGATTGCCATTAAGCGGTGTAGCGTAGATGTAAGTAGTATTTACTTTTCCAGCTGTTGTACCGGTGTAAGCGACAGAACCAGATAAGCCACCACCAAAGTCCTTAGTTACACCCAACTTCCAGTCGGCATAGCTCATGTTGTATGTGCCAGCAGGGCTAACAAAGGACGAATTAGTATTGGCATATTGCTGTGACTGATTAATACTGTTCGGAACATATTGATAGCCAGCATGTGCATTTAAAGTGATGCCGTTCCAACCAGTGTCGTAGTTCGCAGTTAAATCTGGATACATAGAGCCAGCACTGTTATAGATGCCAAATAAGTTTGTCAAGGAATAAGACAGCTTTAAAAAGCCAGTAACTGGGCCAGCAGTAAAGTTTTGTGCAGCGTAGACCTCAGTTGTATTTGGGCTAAAACCTAAAAATTGACGTTGAGATACTGCGCCAGCCTGGTTGAGTCCGCCTGCATTTGTAGCAGCAGAGGTCCAGCTTGGTAAGCCAGAGGTTGGATAGTAGTACTGCAAAACGCCAAAGTCAGATGCAAAACCTTCGCCGATTAGTTCCTTTTTAAAGCCTGCGTAAAAGTCCATCTCAACAGGCGCTGTTACAGAGCCGACAGATCCATTACCAGATTTCATATTTTGGTAGCCATTCCCACCATAGCTGTCACTAAGCCATGAAATGGATGAGTTCCAGTTACCTACATAGAAACCACTTTCATGCGCATAGTCAAAGCCGCCCTGAATGGCTGGTTTGTTATTCGATTGTGTCAAGCCACGATAAATGTAGTTGCTGGTAACGGTGACGTTAGCAGCAATAGGACTAGTTGCTGATGTGTCCTCTGGATTTGTTGGGGTATCAGCTGCAAAGGCAGATGCACTGGCTAAACCAGTCAATAATGCAACTGCTGCCGCAGAGATTGCCTTCTTACGTAATGTTTTCATGTGTTACTCCTTACTGGTTGTAATAAAAAAGGGTTGAATGCTTAATGCATGGAGTGATCATGAAGGTCGACCTCTTTTGCGTTAGAGAGCCATTCCCCTTATTAAGGCATTTGCACTTTTTTAGTGCCCCATATTGCACCATCCATGTGAATTTTGGCCCTTTTAGGCCCTTTTTAGCCTTTTTGCCTATTTTTGGCTGCCCAACATAAAATATGAATATGTATCTTTTATGCAACTTTTCATAGAACTGCGAAACCCTATCATGCAAAAACCCGGTGAAATCCTCGAACAAATTCAACGAATTGCTAGCGATATGCAAAACAAGGTCGGTGACGCCATTCGGAATTCACCAGCACAAGAGATTGAAAAGAATGTGCGTGCGATGATGAACCAAGGTTTTCAGAAAATGGATTTGGTTACTCGTGAAGAGTTTGAGTTGCAAACTAAAGTTCTCGCCAAGACGAGAGAAAAATTAGAGGCGCTGGAAGCAAAAGTTACAGCGTTAGAAAAAAGTACTACTTAATATTTTTCTAATCCCTAACCTTCAGTAATGGCTGTGCCGGGGAAAAATTTCGGCGCAAATAAAAACCAAATGTACCCAAGTATCTGCAAGGCTAAATAAATTCCTAAGGCTAAATCAAACGCACTTGCGGGTGACCAACCAGCCTCAATACCAATATCTAGCAGATATCCAATTCCCCATTGCACTAAAAAAGCACCAATAAAAAGTGCCAAGTTATAAGTAGTGCTGACGCGCCCAGAAAACGCTTTTGGAAAGTTAGTGACAATTAAACTTTGCGCAAGAACAAAAGAAGCACAGGTTATTGCGAATAAAAACCACCAGACTAAAACCCAAGAGTTACGTAGATAAAAAGCACAAGCCTGAAATATTAATGCGGCTGCAACCATCCAACTTAAGTAACGTAAAGTAGTAATGCCACGTTTAGCTAACTTTGGTAGTAAGGCGGTATTAAGAACATACGTAAGTAATAGAACTCCGTTAAACCAAAATATGATTTGAGCAGCACTACTGGATGAATACTCCATCACACTCGTGAGCCATGGCCCCAGCCAGAGAGTTTGAATCGCAATAAACCCACCATAACAAAATGCACCGATCGGAAACATTCTCCAAAAAAAAGCATTTGTCAGAATGGGTCTGTAGCTAGCCCATGAAAGACTAACAGTGCTACTTTGTGCTTCATTATTAGTGGCACTGGATTTAGGAGTCTTAGCCTTTACTGGCAAACCAAAATACAAAGTAATAATAGCTAAGCCAGTAAATACCGCCATCACCATAAAAACACCGCGCCAGCCTAAATAAGGCAATACAGCGTGTGCTGGCCAAGAAGTAACTAAAGCGCCTGAGGTCCCAAAAATCAGCATGCCTGAAGCTAACTGAGCCTGTCTATCCGATGGAAACCAATAACGAAAGCCAGAAAATGATGCCATCAAGCAAGCTGAAACACCCACTCCAATCAGAACTCTACCAATCACTAGACTAGTAAAACCATCAGCCAAAGAAAAAATTAAGGCCCCCGCGATTGCAAACATCATTAACGCCATCTCAGTCAGTCGTGGACCAAAGCGATCCAAACCTAAACCGACTGGAATCTGCGTAACCCCAAAACCAAAAAAGTACGCTGCCGATAAAAATCCGAGCTGTGCATTACTCAGATCTAAATCACTGATTAAATCAGGCGCAATGACAGCATTAATCGACCGAAATGCATATGAAATAAAATATGCGCAAGCAAAACTTAGAAAAACTCTTATAGCTGCTCTATTCTTGAGTGGCAACTCAATGGCAATGTGAGGGTTAGAGTGCCAGTGTGATGACATTGTTAGTTCGGATGAAATTCATCAAAGAAATTGGCACGATCTTCTGCAAGGAAAAAGGTTCTAATATCGGATTGTGCTGGCCCTGTATGCAAAATAGATACTTGATAAAGCCAAATACCGCCTTTCGCAGTTGGGTTTGTGATCCAGCGCACACGCATAGCCTGCTGCGCAGTATTAGTCGACTTAAATTCTAAAAAATAATCTTTTGTTGTTATACGTTGATGATTGGCTGTTTGATAAACGCCATCTGAGCTGAGTACTGTTGACTGATCTACACCTGCACTCCGAAAAAGATTATCTTTTAATTGTTCTGATAATGTTGCCAGCAAATCAGCCTGTTGCTTACTTAAATAAATAGAGCTAATAGAATAAATATCTTCGTCAATTTTTGCTGCCTCAAGTGTTTGCAGTAACTCTTGAGCTTGATAAGAAACTTTTCGCTCAATCTTATCTGGCTTAGCAGGAAATAAGGCGATATATCCCTCTTGGGGAGATTGCACTGTACGCCAATCTAACTTTGGGCTACAGGCCATGAGAAGAATTGTCACTACTATTAATACAACAGCTTTGATGCCGCCTTTAAACAATGCCTGCCCCGTGAGCTTGTTGGTCAGCATGATAGCTAGAGCGCACCATTGCACCGACTGCTGCATGAGAGAAGCCCATTGCATAGGCTTCCTTTTCAAACATCTTGAAAACGTCAGGGTGAACATAACGGCGGACCGGGAGGTGGTGACCTGATGGCGCCAGGTACTGACCAATAGTGAGCATGTCGATATTGTGCTCACGCATATCGCGCATGACCTCTAGAATTTCTTCATCTGTTTCGCCCAGGCCAACCATCAAACCACTCTTGGTCGGAATATGGGGAAAGCGCTCTTTGAAGTCTTTCAATAACTTTAGGGAGTGCAGATAGTCAGCGCCTGGTCTTGCTTCTTTGTAGAGACGTGGCACAGTTTCTAGATTATGGTTCATCACATCTGGCAAACCATTGTGGGCATACTCTGAAAAAATATCCAAGGCCTTATCTAAGCGACCACGGAAGTCTGGAACTAGGACTTCAATCCGCGTGGAAGGAGAGAGGTCACGCGATTGAGAAATACAATCGACGAAATGCATTGCGCCACCATCACGTAAATCATCTCGATCTACGCTGGTAATCACCACATAATTTAATTTCAGTGCCGCAATGGTGCGGGCCAGGTTAGCTGGCTCTTTTTGATCAAGTGGATCTGGTCTACCATGGCCAACATCGCAGAAAGGGCAACGACGGGTGCACTTATCTCCCATGATCATGAAGGTAGCAGTGCCTTTACCAAAGCACTCACCAATATTGGGGCAACTTGCTTCCTCACAAACAGTGACGAGCTCATTCTCGCGGAGGATCTTTTTAATCTCATTAAAGCGAGAATTGCCAGAAGCGGCCTTTACCCGAATCCACTCTGGTTTTTTGAGGACTTGCTCTAGAGGAATAATCTTGATCGGAATACGCGCAGTCTTCTCACTCGACTTTTGCTTACGTGATGCGTCGTAATTGAGGTCTTGACGTAGCTCTACAGTAGTCTTGGTATCGGTCTTATTGGTGGTCATGATGGCATCAGTTGCTTTTGTAAATGCTCTAAAAGCCTTTGGCTAATAGTGTCTACATTGTCCTTGATCCCAAGAGTTTGCATATCAACTGTCTTTAAGCCCTCATAGCCACAAGGGTGGATGCGACTAAAAGCCTCAAGATCTGTTGCCACATTGAGTGCTAGACCATGATAGGAGCAGCTTTTAGAGACTTTGAGGCCCAAGGCAGCCACCTTGGCTCCAACCCACTCTACTGGCACCCCAGGCTGGTCTAAAACATAAATCCCAGGAGCTCCTGGATGTCTTTCTGCCTGAATCCCAAAATCTGCCAAGGTGTTAATCACTGCCTGCTCAATACGAGAGACCAATTCTTTTACAAAGATTCCTAAACGTTTAAGGTCAAGTAAGAGATAGACAACAATCTGACCGGGCCCGTGATACGTAATCTCGCCGCCTCGATCAACTTGCACTAGTGGAATTTGCCCACTAGGTGAATGTAAATTGCTCGCATCACCCGCAAGTCCTAAAGTAAACACGGGGGGATGCTCTACAACCCAAATCTCATCAGGTGTTGCACTATTACGCTCTTTAGTAAACAATCGCATCGCCTCATAAGTAGAGACGTAATCTGCTAAACCGAGATGTTTTACTAAAGCAGGCATAAAAATGAATTACAAAACAATGCTAACTAGCGGATGCGTCGACAAAGTTCTATATAGCTCATCTAACTGTTCACGACTGGTAGCTGTAATAGGCAAAGTGATGCCCAAGTAATTACCATCCTTAGAGGGTCGCTGCTCAACTTTAGTCTCATCAAAGGTGGGGTCAAATTGTTTAGCAATATGAATGATCGCTGGTAGATATTCTGGGTTGGCCTTGCCCATCACCTTAATTGGAAATTGGGAAGGGTATTCAATGAGTGATTTTTCTTCGGCCATAGTTTTCTTCAATTTCTCTTATTGTTTACGATGGTCTGGCATGCCTAGCCAGGCGCCTGTAATGATGTTGCGAATGCAATGCAATCTGCGGTGAAAGAAGTGATCTGCGCCAGGAACTACTTGCACAGTGAGCTCTTGCGGACGAGCCCAATCAAAAACATTAGTCAAGGGAATGGTTTCATCTAGCTCACCATGGATCAGAATAGTATCTGCAGGCACGGGGGCTAATGTCCATTTACCAGCTGCACTGCCCACCATCACCAAACGTTCAGCAGGACGGCCTAGATCAGCAAGTCTTTGGACCAAGTGACTACCAACAAAGCTACCGAATGAAAATCCGGAAACTACCAGCGGCAAAGTATTTGAACTTGCAACCCAAGTTTGGTTGGTAGTAGCCTCAAATTGTGTCCAACTTGAAGGGGTGCACATCCAATCAGTGACGTGTAATAAATCTTCTAACTCACCCACACCTTCATCATGCACACCAGCAGTACCACCTACACCCCGAAAATTAGGACGCACGCTGACATAACCTAATTGATTGAAAGCGCGCGCCATGGTCTGTGCCACTTTGTTATCCATCGTGCCGCCCATCAGTGGATGAGGGTGAGCAACTAATGCCAAACCACGAATACTAAAGGAGGGATCACTTTTTAATTCATCTGGTAAATCGATGGACATTTCCATCGCACCAACAATACCTTCAATATGGATTACTTTTGTACGGCTATTCATGGGAAAACTTTCAACTGAACTATGACAACTCTAGGCGCTTTACTGGGCGCCCAGCAATTAAATGAGATTGGATAATTTCTTCAACATCATCCTGATCGATTAAGGTATACCAAATACCTTCTGGATAGACCACCATCACAGGGCCATCAGCACAGCGATCCAAGCATCCCGCTTTATTCACGCGGATCTTTCCAGGCCCGGAGAGTCCAAGTTCTTTGACTCTACTTTTTGCATACTCAAACAATGCAAATGCATTATGGCGATCGCAGCAATCTTCGCCATTACTGCGTTGGTTCAAACAAAAAAACAGGTGGTGTGAAAAGCTCATAAGAAAATTATATTCGTCAGTGTTTTAGTTTCAGTGCTGCCGCGTTACGGATCATCCAAACTAAGGCAATGGGTAACCATACCACTGATACCCATTGCATTAGCTCATTAAAGTGCAATAAGCGCCCTTGATGCCAATGCCGCAGGTTCATGATGAAATATGGATTATCGGGCAATACATTAATAGCAATAGTGGCAGTGAACAAACAAAATAACGCCATGCAAAGTCTTCTTTTTTGATTTAGGCGTAAAGCCCAACTTAATAAACCGCTTGCTAATACCATTCCCCACAGAGCACCAGCTGTTAGCCATATGAGGCTAAATTCTCCGCCAAACTGAAGAGCAGTAAAAAAAGTTTTCATCACCACGGTTAAACAAAGTAAGCCATTTAGAATGCGCCACTGGGGAGCATTAGTGCGTAGGCCTGACGAAAGCAATAAAGCAACGCCAAGCCAACAGAGCGCTGTAATCAGAGTTTCTTGCGCTATCTGATTAATGACCAAAGTTCCCCAATCAATCGAACCAAAAATAGCATGACCCCAAACCCCCGTACCTAGCCATGAACTTTGGGGATAAATTTGTGACCAGGGAAATAATAAGAAGAGCGCACATGCAGCCCAGTTAAGACCAAACCATTGATCAAAACGACGACGAATTACACTACCTGACAACCATTGCGGTCCAAGGGGAATAGCCAATAAGCCGCCCAATAAACCCCCCAATATATTTGCCCACCAATCCATCTGGCTAGGGATGCGGGTTGGAACCCAGGACTGCAGGGTTTCCACACTCAATGCCAGTAGAGCACTAAGGACTAAGGCAATACTTAATGCCACAAAGTTACGCCAACGGGGATAGGCAGCAAAAACCAGCAGAAATCCAAAAGGGATGTATGCCAAGATATTGATGGAAACATCGAATAGAGTGATAAAACGGGGTAGCGGCGCCTGTACCCAAGCCCAAGCGTCAATGCCGTTGCGGAAATCAAAATCAAAAGGATTAAGGCTCACATAGACAATCAATAGCGCATAACTTAGGCTCATTGCCCTAGCCAACGGCATGGCCTGTAGAGGCCATACAAGCTTATAGGGGCGCTGGTCTTTTTGATCCATCCCACAATTCTAGGTCAGACCTTTCTACAATGGCGAAATGACTGCTAATTGCATCCTTGAACGCGTTGCGCAAACTAAATCTACCAATGACGATCTTTTGGAGCGCTGGCGGGCTGGAGAGCTGATCGATCCGATAGCTCGCATTGCTCACAAACAAACTGCCGGAAAAGGTAGGGCCGGGCGCACTTGGGTAGCCAAACCAGAAGATTCGATCTGCTTTTCCTTGGCCTTTCCATTTAAGAGAAAGCCAACTGAACTCACCGGTCTGAGTCTTTTAGTTGGATTAGCAGTGATTTCTGGAATTGCACAAGCATGTGATTTGACTGAAGCCGCTCTTTATCAAGCTGGCCTCCGATTGAAATGGCCAAATGATTTACTAATGAACAACGCGAAACTTGGTGGCATCTTAATAGAAGGTGGTCAAGCAAAAGCAAGTGATCTCACGTGGATGATTATTGGTATTGGTATGAACTTACACAATGCTCAGGAAATTGAAAATAGTTTAGGAAACAAATCTGGTTTAAAGGTTAGTGCCCTTGATCAACTTCTTCCATCACAATCTTACCTACCTGATGTCGAATACCTTTGGTTAAAACTCATTGCCTCTCTAGAACATCATCTGAGTGAATTTGATCAGCATGGTTTTGGGATGTGCCAAGAGCAATGGAAAAAATGGGATGCCTATCTAGGCCAGGCGGTATGCATATCTGGCGCAGGTAAGGAGCCTATCTATGGGATTGCTCAGGGCATAGATCAAGCCGGCGCATTACTATTACAACAAGATAATCGAATGATTGCCATACATGCAGGCGATGTTTCCTTAAGAGTACAAACATGAGTCTTTACTTACTATTTGATGTTGGCAATACGCGTCTTAAATGGGCTGCCGTTGAATCAACACAACAGCCATCAGATCGACAAAAAAAAATGTGGGCTTATTCTGGATCCATCAGCAGTAAATCTCTAGCCTCGTCTGAACATAGGGCCGAGCTAGCAGATTACATTGCTAAAACCTTACCCAAACCAGATGCCATTGGGTTTACTTGTGTTGCTGGTAAAGATGCAATTGAAAACCTCCAATCACTATTTCCACAATGGAATGATGTTTCCTGGAAACAGCTCAGGGGTAATAGCCAATACAATGGTGTACGCACTCTCTACCAAGACCCAAGCAAACTTGGTGCGGACCGCTGGGCTGCGGTTATCGGGGCACGCTCCCTATCTAAGGCCAACACACTCATCATTAATGCTGGCACAGCCACAACCATTGATTTACTTGGCGCTAATGGTGTTCACTATGGCGGATGGATATTACCTGGACTTGAGTTGATGCAAAAAAGCCTAGAAGGCAATACTGCTCAATTACCACTAGCAGTGCGTAACGAGACTAGCTATAGTTTTGGCTTATCAACAAATAACGCAATCATTGGTGGTTGCGATGCTGCGCAAATCGGCGCTATTCAATATGCTATTCAATTGGCAAAAGAAATGAATCATCCGGTTGCAAGAGTTTGGATCGATGGTGGCAATGCCAAGATCTTGGCAGCTGAGATGAGTCAATCTCAAACGCAATCTACTTTAGCTGTAGAGGCAACTGAAGTGATTGATGGCTTGGTGCTACGGGGTATTTGGGCTTGGTTACTACATAATCTTTAAGAGCGGATCTTACCTAGCAAGCTAGTGGTAGAACGCTCGTATAGAAATGGAATAGCGATCGCTTTCCCACCCCAAGTCTTTACCAAACGCGTTTCCTCAAGAGTATCAATTTCATAATCACCGCCCTTAACGTAAATATCAGGACGGATTTTCTCAATCAAGCTCACTGGTGTTTGCTCAGCAAATAGTACAGCCATGTCCACACTTTCAAGAGCTGCTAATAAAGCCTGACGATCTGCCTCAGAATTAATTGGCCTATCCTCACCTTTGCCCAGCATCTTGACTGAAGCATCTGAATTCACGCCAACTACTAAGCTTGCTCCTAAGGCGCGGGCCTGAGCCAGATAGCTAGCATGTCCACGATGAAGAATGTCAAACACCCCATTGGTAAAGACCAGAGGTCTTGGAAGCTTTGCAATGCGAGCAGTCAGCTGGTCTAAAGGACAAACCTTGGACTCAAAAGAAGGTGGGGGCAAAGAAGTCATGGCTCAATATTAATGGCTTTGGCTAACTTCGAGCGATATTACCCAGAATGTCTTAGACTTGAGGACTAATAACCCGATAAAAAAAGTTGCTACATGCCCCCCGAGACAATCCGCCTAGTTTCTACCTGGGTTTTTACCCTACTTGCCTTTTTATCGGGCGCCCAACTTGCAAATGCTGCACCTAACTGCAGCCCTCTTCTATCCCAGACCTTTCTTCGCCTACAGGATGAGGCGCCTCAAAATCTTTGCCAGTACCAGGGTAAAGTAATTTTGGCTGTAAATACTGCTAGCTTTTGTGGGTTTACAAGCCAATATGAAGGTCTAGAAAAGGTCTATGCCAAATACAAAGATCGGGGCCTTGTCGTTTTAGGCTTTCCGTCTAACGACTTTGGCCAACAAGAGCCGGGGAGCAATAAAGAGATTGCTGACTTTTGTAAAAATACGTACGACGTAAAATTTCCGATGTTTGCAAAAAGCTCAGTTACGGGAAGTAATGCGAACCCTCTCTTCAAAATGTTGATTGCTAAAACCGGCACAACTCCAAAATGGAATTTCTATAAATATTTAATCGACCGAAATGGGAATGTCGTTGATTCGTATGGCAGCATGACCAAACCGACAAGCAGCACCATCACTGCAGAGATTGAAAAACTCTTAGGAGAAAAATCTCAGTGATTAAAAAAAGAATTGCCATTGTTGGTGCTGGTATCTCTGGCCTTGGGTGCGCTTATGCTCTAAGGCAACATCCTGAATTTGATCTGACCTTATATGAGGGTGGCAATCATATCGGGGGGCATAGCAACACAGTCGACTTCAAATGCAAGATTGATGGCCAGGAAATCAGTCATGGTGTTGACACTGGGTTCTTGGTCTTCAACCGCAAAACCTATCCGCGCCTACTACGTCTCTTTGAAGAAATTCAAGCGCCAGTAGCGCCTTCTGAAATGTCCTTTTCTGTATCAATTGATACATCCGATAAAAAACATGCCCATCAAAATATTGAATGGGCAGGCAACGACCTGAACTCTTTTTTTGGGCAAAGATCGAATCTTTTATCTCCCTCCTTCTGGAGGATGGCTTATGACATCTTGCGCTTTAACCGCCTAGCTTCCCGGCTAGCTCATCAGCAAATTGAAGCGGGTCATCTTTACAAAGAGCCTGATGAAACCATTGCCAATTTTTTAGATCGCAACCGATTTAGTCAAAGCTTCAGAGAGAATTATTTTCTACCAATGATTGGCGCCATCTGGTCATGCTCTGTTGGGCAGATGCTTGAGTTTCCGATTCAAACGATGGTGCGCTTTTGCCATAACCATGGTTTGCTACAAATTCAGAACCGTCCACAGTGGCTAACTATTCAAGGCGGTTCTCGAGAGTACGTTAAGCGGATTATTGCAGCTCTAGAAGAGTCTAAAGTGAAGATTGTGCGCGAAGGCGTTGTGCGGGTAAATGCAAAGCAAGATAACGCGTCTCAAGTTGAAGTAGTCACTCAGTCTGGGTCTGTTTTTTTTGATGAGATTGTGATGGCGTGCCACAGTGACCAAAGCCTTGATCTACTTCATGGCATTCATCAACAGGCTAGAAATATTTTGGCAGCAATACCTTACCAAAAAAATCGTGCCATCCTCCATACAGACGTCCGTTTTCTGCCAGAGGCTAAACGTTGCTGGGCTGCCTGGAATTACACTGCTAAATCTGGCATGAAGCCCTCATCAAAACAGCATGTGAGCGTGAACTACCTCATTAATCGCCTGCAACCGCTACCCACTCAATTAAAAGACACGCAAATTATTGTCAGCCTAAACCCTGCTTCAGAGCCGGACCCAAAGCTAGTACATCAAGAAATTCATTATTCGCACCCCGTATTTGATATGAGCGCTATCCAAGCTCAGAAAGAATTACCACTCATTCAAGGTGTAGCATCAATCTGGTATTGCGGTGCCTGGACTGGATTTGGCTTTCATGAAGATGGTTTACGCTCTGGTGAATTGGTCGCAGAAGCCTTAATAGAAGGCATCCATTCGCCACAAAATACCCATCCCAAGCAAGACGCACAATAAATGAATCAGCCAAAGATTAACTTTGGAGTTGTAAAACATCGGCGACTCAGACCTGCTAAAAATGCCTTTGGCTATGGCGTTTTCACATTGTCGATTCCTATGCGGGCTCGAAAGCAAAAGCCTGATCTCCTAAGCCAATATGGGTTAAATGACAATCGCCTAGGACTATTTTCATTCTTTGATAAAGACCACGGCTTAGGGCAAGCAGATAGTCTGCAGTGGATTGAAAACATTCTGCAAGAAAATCAGATTCAAAATATTGATGGAGAAATTTGGTTACACACATTTCCCAGGGTCTTGGCTTATGTATTTAATCCGGTCAGTTTTTGGGTATGTACACGCGCAAACGGCCAAGTTCAAGCAGTATTGGCTGAAGTGAACAATACCTTTGGAGAGCGTCACTGCTATCTATTGCATAAAAATTCTGGCGAGGTATTACGCTCTGGCGAAACTCTTCGTAGTCAAAAAGTATTCTATGTTTCGCCATTTTGTGAAGTACGTGGCGACTACCATTTTCGTTTCCTATTCCCGCAAGATAGTAATAGCGGTAAGAACTCTGTTTATCGGATTGAGCTACACGAAGATGGGCGGCCGCTGATTAATACCAGCATTAGCGGCACTAGCCACCCCTTAAGTCAATCCATGCTTTGGCTAGCATTTTTGCGCTACCCACTAATGAGTCTTGGGGTAATCTTCCGAATTCATTGGCAAGCATTGAAATTATGGATAAAAGGTGTACCCTTTCACTCAAAACCTAATCCACCTGAATTTGAAGTTAGCAAATGAATCGTCCTGGACAATCCTTACTCTCACGCCTGAATTTTGCAAGGCCACAAAGCCGCGCTCAAGCACGTAAATCTCGCCTTGGAACAGAAACCCTATTAAGCCTCCTATCTCAACTGAGTAGCGGCCACCTTAAGATGACTCTGCCTGACGGCAATATCCGAGAGTTTGGCAATAAATCAGATGCATTGCATGCTGAGATTCAGATCTTAGATTGGTCTGTATTTAAACAGGTACTGTCTCATGGAGATATTGGCTTTGCTGAAAGCTATATCCGCGGAGAATGGAACACCCCAGACCTCAAAACTATTTTAGAGCTTGCAATTCGAAATCGCACAATTCTAGAAAAAGTAATTTATGGCAGCTGGTATGGCTCTATTCTTTACCGTATCAGGCATTGGTTGCGTGATAACAGCAAAAACGGCAGTCGCAAGAATATTCATGCGCACTATGACTTAGGGAATGCTTTTTATACTTTATGGCTAGACCCCACCATGAGTTACTCTAGCGCTTGGTTTTCGGAGGGTGAGAAACAATCTCTCGCTGATGCGCAACGTGCCAAAATCGCACGCATACTGCAGTCACTCGATACTAAGCCTGGGGACCATGTTTTAGAAATCGGTTGTGGTTGGGGTGGCGTTATGGAAGAAGCTCTGCGTAACAATATTGCAATTACTGGACTAACTCTTTCCACAGAGCAAAAAGTATTCGCTGAAGATAGACTGCAAAAGATTCAGTCTCAAATCGAGCAAGTGAAGCCTTTTGAAGTTCGACTTCAGGACTATCGCGATTGCCAAGAACAATTTGAGGGCATTGCCTCTGTAGAAATGTTTGAAGCAGTTGGCGAAAAGCATTGGCCAGAGTATTTTCAAACGATTGCCAAATGTCTTAAGGCTGGCGGCAAAGCATGTATTCAAACCATTGTGATTGCCGAAGAGCTCTTTGACCGTTACCGTCACAATACTGATTTTATTCAGCAGTACGTCTTCCCCGGGGGCATGCTACCTTCGCGAACTAGCTTTAAAGAAAGCGCTGCCAAGGCTGGGCTTCAAATTGAAGGTGAATTTGCTTTTGGCGCTGACTACGCCAAAACACTTTGCCTGTGGCGAGACAATTTCAATCAGAAGCTTGATGAAGTTCAACGCCTAGGTTTTGATGAAACCTTTATCCGGCTCTGGAATTTCTATCTCATGTATTGTGCTGCTGGATTTGCAGAGCGCAATATTGATGTTGTGCAATTCACGCTGAGCCATCATCCTACCAATTCATCATCAAATGCTCTTAGGATATGAAGCAAAGAGGAATTGAAAGCTTCTCAGGAAAACGTGTCTGGCTAATCGGCGCCTCCAGTGGAATTGGTGAGGCTTGTGCTCAAGCATTAATTAAAGCCGGGGCTAAAGTAGCTCTTTCTAGCCGAAGAGTTGAACGCCTAAACCCACTAGCAGCACTTGGAAATCCAGGGCAAACATTGGTATTGCCACTAGATGTAACCGATGACTCTCAACTCAAAAATAGTTACCAGTCAATTCTAAGCAGCTGGGGTGGAATTGATTTATTACTCTTTTCATCTGGTGTTTATTCGCCGCTGCGCGCAGACAACTTTGATATTGATGTTGCAGAACAAATCATTGATGCAAACTTACTAGGTCCAATGAGGGCTGTTGCGCTAGTGCTACCTGAGATGCTCAAAGCGCATGCAGGTCACATTGCTATAGTCGGTAGTGTTGCAGGCTACAGCGGCCTTCCCAAGGCTTTGGCATATGGGCCCAGTAAGGCAGCGATCATCAATTTCTGCGAGACCCTTTACTATGATCTACTCCCTCAGGGGATTAGCGTTCATATGATTTCTCCAGGCTTTGTGGCTACCGAGGCAACGGCTCAAAATGATTTTGAAATGCCTGCCTTAATAAGTGCGCAAGAAGCTGCTACTGAAATTTTAAGCGGCATTGAGAATGGTGAGTTTGACATCCACTTCCCCAAGAGATTTTCGAGGTTCCTAAAATTTCTGAGAATCCTCCCTTATCCAGTTTACTTTTGGATAGTGCGCCGCTTCGTCAAAATCTAAAGCAATTACTGCTTGTATTTATCTTTACGGATTTTTTCTTCAAGATAGTCCATTACCGCTATTGCCTTTGCCTTAGTCCCGGCAATTGAAGGGGAAGTCACGTACCTGCCTTGCATCACAATCGTTGGTACGCCATCAATACGATAGGCCTCTGCCAATTGTTTTGATGCTCGCGCCTTAGAAACTACAGCAAAAGAGCGATAAGTAGCTAAGAAAGTATTGCGATCCACACCTTGAGATGCAACCCAATCCACAATCTCTGGCTCAGTCAATAAACGCTTGTTCTCTTTATGTATGGCATACATGACTTTTTCATTCAGAGCATCGCCCTTCCCCATTGCCTCAAGTGCATAGAATAATTGGCTATGTGGCATAAGGTCCTCACGAAATGCAACTGGCACTCTACTGAAAACGACATCCTTGGGCTGACGCTTTACCCAGCTACTAAGCTCTGGTTCAAAGTCATAGCAATGAGGACAGCCATACCAAAAGAACTCAATAACCTCTACTTTGCCCTTTGACTCAAGGGGCTGCGCAATCGGCAGGATGCGGTAATCAAACCCTTCTTCAATCTTTTGACCTTGTGCAGCCACAGTTGCGCTAAGACAAAACAATGTCAGTAATGTAAATACTCTTTTGCTAAATGAGATCATGATTTGCTAGACTTAATTAAGGTTGGTTTAATGCCTATGCCGTTCAACTTATCGCGCACAGGATTGCTTTCTTCAGGGCTGTTATAGGGCCCAACACGGACACGCCATAGGGTATTTCCATCGGCGGTAACTTCACTTAATTGCGTCTGAATTCCTTGAATGGCTAAATTTGCTTTTTGTGCATCAGCATCAGCACGTTTTACAAATGCGCCTACTTGCAAGAAATAAATTGCATCCGATTTTGGAGCGGGCGTGGTTTCAACTGACTTCTTGCTGTTTACCAAATCCGTAATCGGATCAGATGGGGCAGCGGCAGGCGACTTGCCTTGTAGGGGTTTATTCAAATCTAATTGCTCAACAGGGGCTGTAGTCTCACCTTCAGTAGGCGTGCTAAAGGGTTTGATTGTTAAGGGTAAATTGGGTGCACGAACCCCAGGTCTTTCTTGAGGCGTGTTTTTAGAAAGGTAAAAGGCAATTACAAATGCAATGCCTAAACCTACTCCTAAGCCCAAAACAAAACCTAAGATAGTACCGCCGTATTGGGCGTTTTTATCTTCGATCTTTATGAAACCAGTTTGTTGATTCGGTTTTTTCATGATTGCCTCATCTTACCTTTTCACTGCATACCCTGCTACTACATCTTAGCGGGCGCAGATACCCCTAATACTTTTAAACCATTTTGCAGCACTTGGCGCGTAGCCAATAGTAGCGCTAAGCGAGCTACCTTAAGGTTTTGATCATCCACCAGCACGCGGTCTGCGTTATAGAAGGTATGAAAATCCCCTGCAAGATCTCGCAAATAGAAAGCGAGAGCATGGGGAGCCAACTCGGCCGCAGCATCTGTCAGTACCTCGGGATACTCAGCTAAACGGCGCAATAAATGATCTGAAGCTTTACTCTGTAATAAAGACAAGTCGGCAGAGGGTAAGTCAGAAATTTGTCCACCCCATTGCTGCAAGATTGAGTTAATGCGCGCATGCGCATACTGAACATAGAACACTGGGTTTTCATCATTTTGCTGTAGAGCTAAATCGATATCGAAAACGAATTCAGTATCTGCTTTGCGTGAGATCAAGAAAAAGCGCACTGCATCTCGACCACGTTGTAGTGCCAATTCTCTTTCTGCTGGGCTCATCTCAGGAGTCACACCGCCAGACCACTCAACCAAATCACGTACGGTGACGTATGAACCAGCGCGCTTAGAAATTTTGACCTCTTCACCATTGCGCATGACGGTCACCATCTTATGCAAAACATAATCTGGATAAGTCTTCGGAATATCCCAGCCACGCTTTTGTGCTACACCCTGCAAGCCAGAGCGGACACGGGCTATCGTGCCATGGTGGTCACTACCTTGAACATTAATCACTTTATGGAAACCACGACTCCACTTGCTAGTGTGATACGCCACATCAGGCACGAAGTAGGTAAAGGTCCCATCAGACTTGCGCATCACGCGATCTTTATCATCGCCATCATCTGTCGTTTTTAACCACAATGCACCTTCAGATTCATAAGTCTTATTAATGCTTTGCAAATCACTCACAATTTTTGCAACACTGCCATCGGTATACAAAGAGGATTCTAAATAGTAGCAATCGAATTGAACGCCAAAGGTTTTTAAATCGATGTCTTGCTCATGACGTAAATAAGCAACTGCAAATTGCCGAATAGCCTCAAGATCATCTTGATATTCTGGAGAGGCCTTAAAAGCAGCCGCAATCTCAGCAATGTATTCACCGTTATAAGCCTGCTCTGGCCAAGCTGCTTCGCCAGGCTTTAAGCCATGTAAACGGGCTTGAACAGATAAAGCCAAATTGGCAATTTGCACACCAGCATCGTTGTAATAAAACTCACGATGTACTTTGATTCCTTGGGTGGCTAATAAATTTGCCAGGGCATCACCAAGCGCCGCTTGCCTACCGTGACCTACATGCAAGGGGCCGGTAGGATTTGCTGAAACAAACTCAATCATGGCGCTTGCAACCGGAGCCTGCTCTTTCGCAAGCTCGCCAAAATGAGAGCCTTCAGTGAGAACCTCATTGACTACCGCTGTTTTAGCAGCATTACTTAGGCGGAAGTTAATGAACCCAGGGCCCGCTATTTCACAAGAGGCGATGAGCTTGTCATAACCCGACTCTTTTTGCAGACGCTCAACTAAGGCCTGAGCCAACTCTCTAGGATTGAGCTTCCAAGCCTTGGATAACTGAAGTGCAATATTACAGGCGACATCACCATGATCAACAGCCTTAGGACGCTCCAAACGGGGCGCAGAAGGCTTCTCTAAGCCACGCTCTTGAGCAAGGCTTCCAAGGGCACTGCCAAGCATCTCAATTAAACGATTTTTATTGGTCGACAACATAGAAGAGTGAGTTTATCAGGTGGTAAGCTATCAAAATGATCTATCAATTTCGCTCAAAAGCCGGTCCAGATGTCATTATGCTGGCTGATCTAACGATGCGGATCTTTGGTATTTTAGGTCGCCCATTAGAGCCCCGCGGAATTTTGACAGTTGAGCATCTTCCTACTCTCATTACTACTCTAGAAACTGCCATCCTCAAAGATCTAGAAGAGCGCTCCAAAGTTCAAGGGGGCGGTAAAGATGGTGGCGAAAAGGTTAAGCTGGCTGATCGCCTTGGACAACGAGCCTATCCTTTTCTAGAACTCATGAAGCAGGCCAATGGCAAACATGAGCCCATCATGTGGGGTGTTTAGTCTATTAGGCTTGCTAATTGGCGGCGCACGTCTTCAATGGGTTCGCCACGGCGTTTAGCCAAGTCCTCAAGCTGGTCAATTGAAACTTTTCCAACGTTGAAATAACGAGCATCTGGATGAGCAAGATAAAAACCGCTCACGCTTGAAGCTGGGTTCATCGCCATCGACTCAGTCAAGGTCATGCCAATATCTTCAGAGCCGATCACTCTCAGTAAATCTTTTTTGACTTCGTGAGCTGGACAAGCAGGATATCCAGGCGCAGGACGAATACCGCGATACTCTTCATTGATCATTTGATCATTTGTCAAAATCTCGTCTGTGGCATAGCCCCACAAATCAGTTCGAACACGGTGGTGCATGAGTTCAGCAAATGCTTCTGCTAAGCGATCAGCCAAAGCCTTCAACATAATCGCGCTGTAGTCATCATGTTTTGCTTGGAACTCTGCAACTTTCTTCTCTACGCCATGGCCAGTTGTTACCGCAAAACAGCCAAGATAGTCAGCTACACCAGAATCTTTTGGAGCAACATAATCTGCTAAGCAACGATTTGGTCGGCGAACGCCATCAACCACTGGTCGCTCAGCCTGTTGACGCAGGCTATGCCACACAAACAGTGGATGCTCACGCGCTTCATCACTATATAAAACAATATCGTCACCAATCGTGTTGGCAGGATAAAAGGCAACTACTGCATCAGCCTGCAGCCACTGACCCTTGATTAATTTATCAAGTAATACCTTAGCGTCTTCATATACCTTGCGTGCCTCAATGCCCACAACCTCATCATCCAAAATGGCCGGATACTTACCAGCCAGATCCCAGGTCTGAAAGAAGGGTGTCCAGTCAATATATTTTGCAATGTCGCTCATTGCAAAGTTTTTAAAAATACGGCGCCCAATAAATTTTGGCTTTTCTGGAACATAAGAAGACCAATCAATCAGCTCGCGATTTTTTCGGGCCGCCTCTAATGAAATTGTGGGTGCTGCTTTCTTATTAGCATGCTGCTCACGAATACGCACATAATCGTCACGCAAATCTTGAATAAACTTCTTGGCGCTCTCATCAGAAAGCAAACTGGAGGCAACCGATACTGAGCGAGAAGCGTCTGGTACGTAAACTACTGGGCCATCATAATGCGGAGCAATCTTAACGGCTGTATGCACACGTGAGGTTGTAGCACCACCAATCATTAATGGAATTTGACGCTCACGGAAATAATCATCACGCTGCATCTCTTGAGCAACATAAGTCATTTCTTCAAGCGATGGTGTTATCAAACCAGAGAGTCCAACAATATCCGCATTCTCTTCTTTGGCACGTTTTAGAATCTCGGCACAAGGAACCATCACACCCATATTGGCGACTTCAAAGTTATTGCATTGCAAAACGACAGTCACAATATTTTTTCCAATATCGTGCACATCACCTTTGACAGTAGCCATCACAATTTTGCCTTTAGCTTTGGCTTCACCGCCACCAGCAATATGTAGGCGCTTTTCTTCCTCGATGTAAGGAATTAGAATAGCAACCGCTTGCTTCATTACGCGAGCACTTTTTACCACTTGCGGCAAGAACATCTTGCCCTCGCCAAACAAATCACCGACGACATTCATGCCATCCATCAGCGGACCTTCAATCACTTCGATTGGTCTGCCGCCCCCACCCATAATTTCAGCGCGCAACTCTTCTGTATCTTCTTCAATGAAAGTGGTAATTCCATGCACTAGTGCATGAGTTAAACGTTCGCGTACGGGGTCCTCACGCCATACTAAATTCTCAACCTGCTTAGCGCCACCACCTTTAAATTGATCGGCAATATCTAGCAAGCGCTCTGTGGGTGTTTTGCCATCTTTCTCTTTAAAACGGTTCAGAACCACATCTTCAACCCGCTCGCGTAGCTCTGGGTCTAAATCTGCATAGACACCTAACTGACCGGCATTCACAATGCCCATATCCATGCCAGCCTGAATCGCGTGATACAAAAATACCGTATGAATCGCTTCACGAACACGATCATTGCCGCGGAAGGAGAAGCTCACATTAGAGACGCCGCCGCTCACTTTAGCGCCAGGGAGATTTTCTTTTATCCAACGGGTAGCATTGATAAAGTCGACCGCGTAGTTATCGTGCTCTTCAATACCCGTAGCAATTGCAAAAATATTCGGGTCAAAAATAATATCTTCTGCAGGAAAGCCAATTTCATTCACTAAGATTTCATAACAACGTTGACAGATTTCTGTTTTTCGTTTGAATGTGTCTGCTTGACCAACTTCATCAAAAGCCATCACTACAGAAGCAGCACCATAACGACGAATCAATCGCGCCTGCTTTTTAAAGGGCTCTTCGCCCTCTTTTAAGGAGATGGAATTAACGATTGGTTTACCTTGAATACATTTCAAGCCTGCCTCAATCACACTCCATTTAGAGGAGTCGATCATGATTGGAACTCGAGCAATATCAGGCTCAGAAGCGATTAGATTTAAGAAGCGCGTCATCGCTGCCTCAGAATCTAACATCGCCTCATCCATATTGATATCGATGATTTGCGCGCCATTCTCAACCTGCTGACGAGCAACTACAAGCGCCTCATCAAATTGATTATTCAGAATCATGCGGGAAAAGGCTTTGGATCCAGTGACATTAGTGCGCTCACCAATATTCACGAAACCAATTACTGCAGTGACATTAAACGGCTCTAGCCCAGAGAGCTTCATTGCTGGAATGATTTGTTTATCTAGCTTACTCATGCTGACGCCTCAGCACTTTCTTTGTAAAAAGCACGTGGCTTGCGCTTTGCAACTGCGTTAGCAATGGCGCGAATATGATCAGGCGTAGTGCCACAGCAACCGCCAACTAAGTTCACTAAGCCATCTTTAGCAAAACCATCTACTAAGCTAGAAGTAATTTCTGGGGTCTCATCAAAACCAGTGTCGCTCATCGGATTAGGAAGGCCAGCATTTGGATAGCAAGAAACTGCGGCATCACAAATACGTGCAAGCTCTGCAATATAAGGACGCATCAAAGCGGCGCCCAAGGCGCAGTTCAAACCAAATGTCAGCGGCTTGATATGGCGCAAGCTATTCCAAAATGCCTCAACGGTTTGTCCAGATAAAATTCGCCCGGATGCATCTGTTACTGTTCCTGAGATCATTACTGGCAAACGCTCACCAGTCTCTTCAAAGAATTCATCTAGCGCAAATAGCGCAGCTTTGGCATTGAGCGTATCAAAAATAGTTTCAACCAAAAACAAATCTACACCGCCCGCAAACAAACCTTCAATCTGCTCGCGATAAGAAGCGCGCAGAGTATCAAAGGAGACATTACGCGCACCCGGATCATTTACATCCGGAGAAATACTGGCTGTCTTTGGTGTGGGGCCAATTGCTCCAGCTGCAAAACGGGGCTTGTCAGGTGTACTATATTTTTCACAAGCTGCGCGAGCAAGCTTTGCAGAAACTTCATTCATCTCACGCGCAAGCCCAGCCATTTTGTAGTCTTCTTGAGCAACTGAAGTTGCGCCAAAAGTGTTTGTTTCAATAATGTCGGCGCCCGCATCTAAATACTGCTCATGTATCTTGCTAATAATTTGTGGCTGGGTCAAGACCAAGAGCTCGTTATTGCCCTTGATATCTCCGGGATGATCGGCAAAGCGACTATTGCCAGGCAAGCCACGGTAATCAGCCTCAGTCAATTTATGCTGCTGAATCATTGTGCCCATTGCGCCATCTAAAATCAGGATGCGCTGCTTCAGCAGCTCGGGAAGCGCCTGACCACGGGTGTAAGGCTGGGACATACCATTAGATTGCATTGATTAACCGGGATAAATCTCTAGAATCCCTTATTCTATTGGAAAAGCCACTTTTAATTTAACCCGGAGCAGGTATGTTTGGAACAATTCCAGAATTTAATCAAAGCCTTGAAATGTTTAAAACCATGTGGGGCCAAGGTGCTGCAGGTCAAGCGGGCCAATTTCCCTTCACTACGGATGCCTCTAAGGCTGCTGGTGGCTTTGGATCAGCATTCCCAGGCCTAGATGTTGATGAGCTAGAAAAGCGTATCAAGGACCTCAAAAGTGTTGAGAGCTGGCTAAATCTGAACCTCAACATCCTCAAATCGACCATTCAAGGCTTAGAAGTGCAGCACGCTACGATGATGGCCCTGAAATCATTTGGCGATGCGGTATCTGCAGCAAGTACGGCAGGAACTGCGCCAAAAGAAGAGTCAAGCACTAAATCAGGTAGCGTCAAAGCGAAGCCACGGAAAACCGCAACACGCCGTCCTCGCAAAGCTGGCGATGCAACTTACCTCGACGAAGTAGGTAATTCAGATGGGCAATAGCCTCACCCATAGCAAAAGTAAGTTGATGAATATCTAATTCACGCTTAAATAAAACCGGCACTATCTCTCTAGCATGTGCCGGTTTTTTACATGCGCCAAGCGTGTCAGCTAAACGATCGTCATGATGGGCTTTTAATTGCGCAATACGTGGCTTCATACCCGTAAATGGTTTGCCATGTGAAGGCAATACTAAAGTCTCATCAGGTAAAGGTAAGTAGTAGTCCAGCGAACCTAAATAAAGGCCTAATGGGTCCGCATCTGGATCGGTATCGAACACACTGACATTCGTGGAGATGCGAGGTAACAGCATGTCCCCAGAAATTAAGATCCCCAAGTCTTTACAAAATAGTGATGCATGTTCAGGTGCGTGGCCATATCCCATGATGACCTGCCACCGTTTACCACCAATCAAAATATTTTCACCATCCATAATGCGGCGATATTGTCGCGGAACGCCCGGAACCATATTGCTGTAGTAATTAGAGCGTGCCCGAATTTTTTCTAAATCTTCTGGTGTGGTTAAGCCATGTCTCTGAAAATGGTCTGCAGATCCACCGCCGCCAGCGCGCGCCCCAATTGCAGCGCCGCCTTCTTTGCAGCTTAACCATTGGGCAGTTAAATAATCTGTCATCGAAATCCACATAGGCGCATTCCATCTCTCACACAACCATTGAGATAAGCCAACGTGATCTGGATGCATATGCGTTACCAGAACTCTGAGAACAGGCAAGCCTTCTAGCTGGGTAGCAAAAATCTTCTCCCATGCTGCCTTGGTCTCATCATTCGCAATGCCACAATCCACAATCGTCCATCCAGAAATACCATCAATTTCATCGCGCAAAAGCCAGAGATTAATGTGGTCCAAAGCAAATGGTAGCTTCATTCTTAGCCAACGAACACCTGGCGCGATCTCAATAGTGCTGCCAAGATCAGGAAGTGCCTCCCCTAATGGATAATGAATAGCGCCTTCAGTTTTTGCCTGATTTTGTGTGCTCATAATTTAAATTTATTTTCTTTTAATGGCTATTGCATTAGGTTTATTTTGACAACTATTCCATCACCTTGTACCAATTGGTGCGATATCAATCCCGAGAATGGTTACTGTCGGGGATGCTATCGCACTCTTAATGAAATTACGGATTGGTCTGATCTTTCTAATTCTGCGAAGCTTGAGGTTTGGTCAAAACTAAAAATACGCAAACCACAAGCTGCAGAATAATCTCTTATTTCTCTCTTACTTATTCACATCAACAATTAAGCGACCACGCACATTTCCCGCCATCAACTCTTGTGCATACTTCAAAGATTCTTCTAAGGTAATTTCGTGAGAGATCTCATCTAGGGTTTTAAGGTCAAGTAATTTACTTAATTGCTCATAAGCAGCGATCCGTTTTGCACGCGGTACAGTTACGCTATTGATTCCATACAAAGTGACGCCACGCAAAATAAATGGTGCCACGCTAGAGGGGAAGTCCATTCCCTGCGCAAGCCCACAAGCAGCTACCGCACCGTCACTCTTAGTTTGGGCACACGCATTAGCTAAAGTATGACTACCAACGCTATCCACTACCGCAGCCCAGCGCTCTTTTGCCAAAGGCTTACCTGGCAAAGATAAAGTAACGCGATCAATTACTTCTGCCGCACCCAGTTTCTTCAAATAATCGGTTTCAGTTACTCGACCCGTACTCGCAACAACCGTAAAGCCCAGCTTGCTTAACAAGGTAATAGCAAAACTTCCCACACCGCCCGCAGCACCGGTCACCAATACCTCACCATCGCTTGGCTTAAGCCCGTGCTTTTGCAAAGCCATCACACAGAGCATCGCTGTGTAACCAGCCGTACCTATTGCCAATGCTTGCTTTGCTGTAAATCCCTTGGGAAGGGGAATTAACCAATCTGCCTTTACTCTGGCTTGCTCTGCCAAACCACCCCAATGTCCTTCACCCACACCCCAGCCATTCAAGAGCACCATATCGCCCGTCTTGAAATCTGGACTAGTACTTTCAATTACTTCACCTGCAAAATCAATCCCGGGAATCATTGGAAAACTTCTAACTACAGGCCCTTTGCCTGTAATGGCTAGGCCATCTTTGTAATTGAGGGTGGAGTAGAGCACCTTGACCCGAACCTCCCCTGCCGGAAGGCTAGCCTCATCTGCCTGGCCCAACTCGGCACGATAGCCTTGATCATCCTTATTTACCAAAATTGCTCTAAACATATCTCTTCCTTTTATAACTGACCGTTTTCCCGCAACAAAACCCTAATAGGTTTATCCTAACGAGCATTGCTAATTATGGAGGCTTCCATGAAAAAAATTCTACTATTAACCGTGATTTCTGGTTTGATGCTCACTGGGTGCTATTCCACTCGAATCAGCATGTCTATGGGCAATATGCGGCTAATCACTTCTACCGCAGATCCACAGGATGTAATGGACTTTGCAACGAGCACCTGTAAAAGTGACTTTTATGAAGGCGCCAGCTTCCTATCCAAGGCAGGCAATGAGTATCGCTTTAAATGCGTGAAAGCTGAAGAAAATGAAATATTGATTCCTATTCCAGGAACAACTCTTGGTCCTGCGGTAAAAGCAGAAGCAAAGTAAGTCAAGTTTGATGGCCCCATTTACCTCACAAGAGCTACGCAAAGGATTCGCATCATTTGCAACTGGGGTCACAGTGATTACCTGTCTTGATGAAAGTAATGGTCATCATGGCATCACTATTAGCTCATTTAATACAGTATCTCTTGAGCCCCCGCTGATTCTTTGGAATCTTAAGAAACATTCTCGTTTAATGCCCTGGGTGGAGCTGGGTAAGAAACATCTCATTCATGTACTTGAACGCTCTCAAGAAAATTTGGCTATGCATTTTGCTACCGTGAAGCAGGATCAATTTATTGGGGTTGAGCATAAACTTGCTGAAAGCGGTTTAACCCAAATTGAGCACTGTGTTGCTTACTATGAATGTGAGACTATTTCTGTGCATACTGGTGGAGACCACAACATCATTCTTGCTAAAGTCATTAACTTAAAAAATCATCCAGAAAAAGAGCCTCTCATTTTTGCTCGTAGCAAATTTGTTGGCCTTGATTTTGCAGAAATAAAAACTATTTAAATAGCCTTTCAAGGAAATGCCATGATGCGTTTATGGGGTCGTAAAAGTTCTATCAATGTTCAAAAAGTATTGTGGTGTCTTGCTGAATTGGGACTGAAAGAAGGTAAAGACTTTGAGCGGATTGACGCAGGGATGCAATTTGGCATAGTTCGCTCGCCAGAATTCCTAAAACTAAATCCGAATGGCTTGGTGCCTACCCTAGAAGACGGTGATCTCGTGCTCTGGGAATCCAATACCATCATGCGCTACTTGGCTTCACAGTACGATAAAAACAAACGTTTCCCATCGGGCACTGCCCCTCAGTTCAACTCCGAAAAGTGGATGGATTGGCAAGTTGGCACTCTTTGGCCAGCGCTTCGCCCCACCTTTATTGGTCTTACTAGGGTTCCAGAAGCAGAGCAAGATCATGCTGGTATTCAAAAAGCGTATCAAGATACAAACCAATTATTTGGCTCGCTTAATCAAACACTAGAGTCTCAAGCATATTGCTCAGGAGAACGATTTCATATTGGCGATATTGTCCTCGCCCTATGTGTTCATCGTTGGATTTTGCTAAACGAGGCTTTCCCGAAACAAACCGGTGAACGCGCCAATCTCAAAAATATTAATCGCTGGCTAAAACAGCTTGAGGCCGAAACTTACTTTCAAGAATTTGCGGAGAAAGAACTCAATATCATTAATAAGTGATATTGAGTGGCAATCAATTTTTACCATTACTCTTGCTTAAACTTCTTCGCGTGGTGATCTGCGCCAATAAAGAGGTACATTGCAGGCACCACGAATAAAGTAAATAATGTGCCGATTGATAAACCAGTGAAGATCACAATACCCATGGATTGACGGCCTGCGGCGCCCGCTCCAGAGGCAATCACTAGTGGCAAGACGCCCAATACCATTGCTGCCGTTGTCATCAAAATTGGCCTTAAACGAACGCTGCTTGCCTCAACAATGGCATCTAACTTACTTCGGCCTGCTGCTTGTAACTCATTAGCAAATTGGACAATCAAAATACCATGCTTACTGATGAGCCCCATGAGTGTGACTAAGCCCACTTGGGTATAGACATTCAAAGTAGTAAATCCTAAATTGATAAAGATCAACGCACCAAATAAAGCAAGCGGCACCGACACCAAAATCACGATTGGGTCACGAAAGCTTTCGAACTGCGCAGCAAGTACTAAGAAGACTATCAAGATTGCAAAGAACATGGTGACTAAGAAGCCACCGGACTCATTCATGAACTGGCGTGATGGGCCAGCATAGTCCATGTTGTAACCACTAGGTGCAACCTCTTTTAAGGTTTGACGCATAAACTCTAATAAGTCAGCCTGGGAGATAAAGGGTGTGCTGACACCTGAAATCGTGGCAGAATTTAATTGCTGAAAGTGATTGATTGATTGAGGAACAACGCGCTGCTTAATGCTGGCAATCGTCCGCGCCTGAATCATGGCGCCACTTGGCGTACGAATGTAGTAATCCAATATCTGATCTGGGTTTAAGCGATCAGTCTGTTTTACTTGTGGGATCACCCGATATGATCTTCCTGCTACTGAGAAGTAATTCACATACCCACCACCCAAGGCAGCAGATAATGCGGAGCCCACTTGTTGCTGGGTCATGCCCAAGGCAGCCACTTTCTCGCGATCAATGACTAGAACATCTTGAGGCTTATCAATCTTTAAATCTGAATCCACAAAGAAGAAGTGCCCAGAACGACGGGCTTTATCTAATACCGCCTGAGAGACCTCGTTAAGCTGATCGTATGATTCCGTAGTATTAATAACCACTTGTACTGGCAAGCCCTGTGCTCCAGGCAAAGCGGGAAACTGAAAGGCTGCTACGCGTACACCAGCAATCGTATTCCACTTCTGCTGCATATCTTGTTGGAACTTCGTGGCATTACGACTCCGCTCCATCCAATCTTTTAATATGATGCCGCCAAAGCTTGAAGTTGGACTAGTGATTTGAAAGGCCTGCTCATAGTCTGGCTCTGCACTTGCAATCGCATAAATTTGATCGGCATAGGTTTGCATTTGATTAACCGTACTATTAGGCGGACCAGATGCCTGCATCAAAACAATCCCTTGATCTTCGGTTGGGGCTAGCTCCGTGCGCGCAGTAGCATAGAGGTAAGCAACACCACCCAGTAAAATTACGCCCATCACAATAATGACCTGCCATGTGCTTAATAAATCTCGCAAAGTGCTTTGGTAACCATGATGAATCCTGTCAAAAACCCGATCAATCTTTTGCACAAAAGAAGATGTCTCTTGCTTTTCCGTAAAGATGCGTGAACACATCATCGGCGAAAGTGTTAATGCAATCAAGCCAGAGACAGCAACTGCACTGGCTAAAGTAAAAGCAAATTCTGTGAAAAGTGCGCCAGTTAATCCACCCTGGAAACCAATTGGGATATACACCGCAATCAGGACAACCGTCATTGCCAAAATAGGGCTGCCTAGCTCGCGAGCAGCAATCAACGAGGCCTCTAGCGGAGATTTGCCTTCCTTCATATGACGATCGACGTTTTCAACTACGATGATGGCATCGTCAACTACCAGGCCAATCGCTAAAACTAAGGCTAAGAGTGTCAATAAATTAATTGAGTAGCCCAGAATCTGCATTAAAAAAAATGTGCCAATCAGAGAGAGTGGCATAGCAATCACTGGTACAGCAACCGCACGCACGCTACCCAAGAAAAGATAAATCACAGCCGTAACAATTACTAAGGCCTCGATTAATGTCAAAACTACTTCGTCAATAGAGCTAGTAATGAATTTAGTAGAGTCATAAACGATCTTGCCAGTCATGCCGATTGGTAGCTGCTGCTGAATAGGGGGGACCGCGTCTCTTACGCGCTGTGCAACATCCAATAAATTAGCCTGAGGGGCAACCTTAATGCCAATAAATACAGACCTCTTGCCACTAAAAGCTACATTAGTGTTGTAATCTTCAGAGCCCAATGAGACTGTTGCTACTTGATCTAAGTAGACGATATTGACGCCATCTTTTTTAACAACTAGCTTACGAAATTCCTCTAGGGTATGTAAGTCCGTTCCAGCAACTAGATCAACGGCAACCATATCACCCTTGGTACTCCCCACTGCTGACAAATAGTTATTTGCAGACATCGCAGAAAATACATCATCAGCACCAATCCCAAGTCCAGCCATCTTCTCGCGGTCTAGCCATGCACGCAGTGCAAATTTTCTACCCCCAATAATTTCGGCATTTTGGACGCCCTCAACTGAATCCAGTTTTGGCTTTACAACCCGCAATAAATAATCAGTGATCGCATTATTAGGAAGCTGGTCACTATAGAAACCCATATACATCGCTGCAGTCGACTGCCCAATCTGAACTGTCAGTATTGGCTGCTGAGCCTGGGGTGGTAGTTGATTTTTAACTGCGCTAATTTGCGTTTGAATCTGAGTTAATGCTGAGTTTGAGTCGTAGTTCAACTTCAAGGTAGCGGTAATTGTGGATATACCACTTACGCTAGTTGAGGATAAGTAATCAATGCCTTGTGCCTGTGCAATAGAGGCTTCAAGTGGCTGCGTAATAAAACCAGCAATCGTTTCTGGATCCGCGCCATAGTAAGCAGTACTGATCGTGACAACTGCGTTCTGAGTTTGTGGATACTGGTTGACTGGCAAGGAACCGATTGCTTTCAAACCAAATACGAGCACAAGTGCGCTCACTACCAGTGAAAGTACTGGCCTGCGAATAAAGATATCAGTCCAATTCATGGGCTAATTATTCCTGCGGCTTGGGATCAGGCGAATTTGCAGGTTGCACCTTATTATTGATAATGAGCGGTGTACCGTTCTTAAGCTTTAACTGGCCGCTGGTAACTACAGTTGCACCCTCTTCAACCCCTTTTAGAATTGCTACTTGATCACCACGAGTGGTCCCAGTAGTAACGAATACCTGTTGGGCCTCTAATACTGGATTACCTTGCTTATCTTTCTTACCGGTAGGCTTGGCAATAAACACCGTTGAACCGTAAGGGTTATAAGTTACCGCTGTTTGTGGCAAGGTGAGCAATTTCACTTGATCACCTAGCTTGATGTTTACATTAGCAAACATCCCCGGAAGAATTTTTTTATCCGGATTCGCAAGCTGTGCCTCAACTTGAATATTTCGAGTGTTAGTATCAACTTTTGGACTAACAGCCGTAATCTTGCCTGTAAAGCTTGCATCTTTAAATGCATCCGTTGTCACAAAGACTTCTTGACCCACCTGAATTTGCTCAGCATTACTTTGGGGTAAGTTGAAATCAACAAATATAGGATCTAAAGTTTGTAATGTTAAAAGCTTGTCGCCTGGATTAATGTACTGACCGGGATTAATCGATACGATACCAACCCGCCCACTGAATGGGGCCGTTAGATTCTTCTTTGCCACTAATGCGATCTGTGACTCAACCTGAGCCTGCTTAGACTTAGCATCTGCAGCGCTGGTATCAAATACGTTTTTACTAATTGCCTGAATTGCTAGCTGCTGTCTATCGCGCTCATTAATGACTTTCGCAAGATCAGCCATTGCTTTCAAAGACTTCAGTTGTGCAACATCAGATGCGTCATTTAATTTAATTAATAAATTGCCTTCTTTAACATCCTGACCAGACTTAATTGGTACAGCGACCACCAGTCCGCTAATTTCAGTACTTAACTCAACACCTCTAAACGCACGAACGTTACCAACACTACTCAGTTTGGGCTGCCATTCAGAAGTAGAGATAACCATCGTTGAAACAGTCGCTGGAGGCAAACCCCTTCCAGAGACAAAATAGTTAAACATAGCAGTCTTTAATTGATTGATGGCAAAAATCAAACCTAGCAATAAAAAAACACCGCACAACATGATGGTCATACGACGCTGCAAGGGCTCCATTGCCATGAGCTTTTTATAAGCCTTTGTAGCGCGCCATTTTTGACCCATGCGACTCCAAAAGGCTTTTATCTTTTCCCAGAGAGCAAGCGCTTTCTCGCGCAACTTCCACTCTACTGCCCGCAACTTAAGCCATGTCCATAAGGCCAGAACCAGGGAAATGAGTTTGTTTTTAATTTTTTCCAGAAGTTTCATTTTGGTCTTTGTTCGCTATGTCTTTTGGTTTAAAGGCAGGGCCTTCACGATTCCACCAGCCGCCGCCCAATGCTGTAAATAATGCTGCAGTATCAGAAAAACGAGTTGCTTGGGCCGCGACTGATTTCACTTTAGCTTGTTGATACTGATTTTGGTAATACAGAACTGCTAAATAACTGGCAGTACCCAATTTATATTGTTGCTCAACTAGGTCTAAGGTCTCATAGGCATAACGCTCTGCATCTGATGCTGCCTTGAGTGCTTGCGCTCCAGTTTCAAGTGCGCGCAATGCATCCGCAACTTCCTGAAAGGCCTTTAACACTGTGGCTTGATACTGATAAACCGCTTGTTCATAATTAGCAATTGCGCCTCGACGCTGAGCTAAGAGTTGACCACCCTGAAACAAGGGCTGAAATATTCCACCGGCAATTGACCACAATGCGGCATTAGGCCCGAATAGATTTGCTGAAGACAGAGCTGCAGATCCAATTGCACCCGTGATATTAAATTGTGGCAACAAATTTGCGGTAGCAACGCCTACCAAGGCATTAGTTGATTTAATCATTGCTTCTGCTGCACGTACATCAGGACGCTGACGTACCAAGCTTGATGGTACTGAAAGCGGTAGTTTCTCGGGTAAATGTAAATTAGAAAGATCGAACTTCGAAATATTGGCATTACTAGGTAGCTCACCAACTAGCACTGCTAACTGATTACGAGCAAATGCTAAATTACGCTCGTAATTAAATAAATCAACTTGTGAACTTGCCACTAATGTTAGTTGAGAGGTGAGGTCAACTTTATTCACTGTTCCAATATTTAATTGCTTTTCTGTCATCTCTGCAAAATTGATTTGAGCCTTTAAGATTTCTTCAGTTGCCTGCATTTGTGCACGTAGCGACGCCTCTTTGACTGCGCCAGTTACAACATTGGCAGTTAATGAAAGGTAAGCCCCTTCTAACTGAAATTGCGCAACCTCTGCTTTGGCTCTAGCACCCTCTACAGCTCGTCGTGCGCCACCAAAGACATCTAACTTATAAGTTACATTGACAGAGGTATTCAAAAGATTGTAAGTATCAGAGCCGTATGGAAGACCATAAATTGCTGATGGTTGTAGCTGACGCGTAGCAGCACCACCTAAACCTACTGCTGGAAAATATTGCCCTCCAATTTGGGCATTGACGTTTTCTTGTGCAGCGCGTAGTGCTGCATCAGCAGCGCCTAAGTTTGGGCTTTGCTGGAGGGCTTTTTTAATGAGTGCATCTAGCTCTGGAGACTGATACAGCTGCCACCATTCAGCCTCTATGTCAGCACCCTCTGCGAATTCTTGCGTAGTTCCACCGGGTACGCCAGGCGCTGTTGTTAATTTTTGGGGAAGTGGTCTATCGGTATAGCCTGAAGTCTTCGGAGGATCGGGTTGCTTAAAGTCTGGGCCAACCGCACACGCAGATAGCACTCCTGTGCAAATCAACAGAAGTAAATTTAAACGTAAGGGTGATACCAATTTCGACAGAAACATGAATTGCAACAAATATCCTTTTTATAAGGTCTATTTGAACACAAAAATACTGTCACGACCTCGTAAAGTCCTGATTTAACTACTTAAATTTATTATTCGAATTGAGCTAAAGACAAACTTAAAAATTATTCGACCGTGACGCTCTTAGCTAAGTTTCTTGGCTTATCAACATCAGTGCCGCGTGCGCAAGCTGTGTGATATGCCAATAACTGCAGGGGCACCACATGCAAAATTGGGGAGAGATTGCCGTAATGCTCAGGCAAGCGGATGACATTAATTCCCTCAGCACTAACAATATGCGTATCTTGATCAGCAAAAACATATAACTTCCCGCCACGCGCTTTAACTTCTTGCATATTGGACTTGAGTTTTTCCAATAGAACATCATTAGGCGCAACAGTCACTACGGGCATCTTATCGGTTACTAGTGCTAATGGGCCGTGCTTTAACTCGCCAGCAGGATAGGCCTCAGCATGAATATATGAAATCTCTTTTAACTTCAATGCACCCTCAAGTGCGATTGGGTAATGCAAACCGCGACCCAAGAACAGAGCATTTTCACATTTAGAAAACGCTTCACTCCAAGCAATGATTTGTGGCTCAAGAGCCAATACCGCATTCAAGGCTTTGGGAAGATGGCGTAATTCTCGAAGAAGCTCTTTTTCATTCTCCGCAGAAATTTTTCCTGCACGTTTTGCGATAGAGACTGCTAAGAGATATAAGGCCAGTAACTGTGTTGTAAATGCCTTGGTAGATGCAACACCAATCTCAGTGCCAGCTTTGGTTAAAAAATGCCAATTGGTTTCACGAACCATTGCACTGCTAGCAACGTTACAAATTGCTAATGTATAACGATGACCAAGAGACTTGGCGTGGCGCAATGCTGCCAAAGTATCTGCTGTCTCGCCTGATTGAGAAACCACTACAATCAGCGTCTTTGGATTAGGCACTGTGCTGCGATAACGATACTCACTAGCAATCTCTACTTGAGTTGGAATACCTGCGATATCTTCTAACCAATATTTAGCAACGCATGCAGAGTAGTAACTTGTCCCGCATGCCAAGATCAGGATTTGATCAAACGCCTTCCAATCTTGGGCGCTTGCGCCAAATAACTCTGGACCAAAAGAAGTAATATTGGCCAAAGTATCGCCAATTGCCCTAGGTTGCTCAAAGATCTCTTTTTGCATGTAATGCTGATAGGGGCCAAGATCCACAGAGTCAGCCTGCGCAGGCATCGGCTTACGATCTCTTTGTACAGACTTTCCAGATTGGTCGATTACTTGCGCACTATCTGCCTGCAAGATAGCAATATCACCTTCCTCTAAATACATCATTGAACTAGCGCGCCCAGCTAAGGCAAGAGCATCTGAGGCTAAAAAGTTTTCATGCTCACCCAACGCTACTACTAAAGGCGAGCCAGCGCGAGCACCTATGAGCTTAGTTGGCTTATCTTGAGCGATTACACCAATCGCATATGCGCCTTGCAATTTAGGCAAGACTGCTCTGACAGATTGAGCAAGATCCTCTTGACCGCCAGCAACATATTGCTGATGAATCAAATGAGCAATCACTTCAGTATCGGTCTCAGAGGTGAAAATATAACCAGCGGCTATCAACTCTGTACGTAAATTTTCATAGTTCTCAATAATGCCGTTATGCACCACTGCAACTAATCCATTAGAAATATGAGGATGTGCATTTTGCGTATCTGGCTTGCCATGTGTGGCCCAACGTGTATGGGCAATACCAATGGTGCCAATAAACTCTTTTCCCTGATCAGCTAATTCAGAAACACGGGCCGTAGTACGAGCTCTTTCAATTGGGTGCTTGGCGTCATTGCCATTAATGACTGCAAAACCACAGGAGTCATAACCACGGTACTCAAGACGGCGTAAGCCCTCAACCAGAATATCAACAATATTTTGATGGGATGCTGCGCCAACAATACCGCACATTATTTTTTACCCTTTGCGGTTTTTTTAACAGCTGCCTTCTTATTCGCTGCCTTCTTTGCAACAGGTTTTATTGCTTGCTTCACAGGTCGCTTCCACTGCAAAGAAACTTGCCGAGCTCTTGATACAGTCAACTGATTTGCAGGCGCATCTTTTGTCAGAGTTGTGCCTGCACCTAATGTAGCGCCACGTCCAACGCGCACCGGAGCAACCAACTGCGTATCTGAACCAATAAAGACATCATCTTCAATAATGGTCTGGTGCTTGTTCACGCCATCGTAATTACAAGTAATCGTGCCAGCACCAATATTGACTCTGGATCCAACAATGGAATCGCCTACGTAGGACAAATGATTTGCCTTACTATTGGCCGCAATCTTGCTGTTCTTGACTTCAACAAAGTTACCAATGTGAACGTCATTGGATAAGTCAGCGCCTGGGCGTAAACGTGCATATGGGCCAATCACTGATTGATTGCCTACTTTAGCGCCGTCAATATGGCTGTATGCGTGCACTGCTACAGATTTGCCAATCACGCTATTGCGAATCACACAGTAAGGGCCAACCTTTGTACCGGAAGCCAAAGAAACACAACCCTCAAAGACACAGCCCACGTCAATGAAAACATCAGTCCCACACTCAAGGATACCGCGCACGTCAATACGCGCAGGATCAGCAAGTGATACGCCCGCATCCATTAATTGATTCGCAATGCTCAATTGGTGTGTACGCTCGAGGGAGGCTAGTTGATCACGACTATTGATGCCGATAGTTTCAAATTCTTCATCTGCTTGTGTAGTACGAATAGGCACACCATCTTTAACTGCCATCGCAATCACATCAGTTAAATAGTACTCACCCTGTGCATTGCTAGCACGCAATGCTTTGAGCCACTTCTTTAATGCATTCGTTGGTAACACCATGATGCCGGTATTAATTTCTTGTAGCGCTTTTTGTGCAGCACTTGCGTCTTTTTCTTCAACGATCTCTCTAACGGATCCGTCTGCATCACGCACGATACGACCGTACCCTTTTGGATTGCTAAGGTTTTGGGTTAGTAATGCCAAAGCAGAATCTTCGCCACGCACACCGTCAGCTAATTTAACCAACTTACTCAAAGTCTTTTTAGTAGTCAGCGGGACATCGCCATACAGAACCAAAGTAGGTTCTTGCAAATCTAGTTTTGGAAGTGCCTGCAAGAGTGCATGCCCTGTACCTTTTTGCTCAGCCTGGAGAACCGTGCTCACTTTACTAAAACTGGGATCGGCTTTACTCGTATTCTCCAGGAAAGCTTTAACGTCGGAAGCTCCATGTCCAACCACCACAATTGGGCCAGTTTTAGTCTGTTTATTTTGTAAGGATAGTGCTGTACTAAGGACATGCTGAAGTAGTGGTTTACCTGCTAAAGTTTGCAGGACCTTGGGCAAGGCGGATTTCATCCGCTTTCCTTGCCCCGCAGCCAATATGACGATATTCATAAAGGGGGATTATAAGTCCCTTGAATAAGGGTTCCGCAAGCCAATTCGTCTAATTCAGCCTCATCAATCGCCTTATCACCAGAGGATCTAGCGGCGATGCCAGATAGCTCTGTAGAAATCTCTAAGTTTTGGAAATCAAAAGCCTCCCCATCCATCAAATGGGATGGGACGATATGGTGCATTGAACGAAAAAGATTTTCTACTCGACCAGGGTGCTTTTTCTCCCAGTCACGTAACATTTCCTTCATCACTTGGCGCTGAAGATTAGGCTGACTGCCACACAGATCACAAGGAATAATTGGGAAGTTCATATCTACTGCATAACGCTCTAATAATTTCTCAGGAACATAAGCCAAAGGACGTATGACAATATGTTTACCATCATCAGAGCGTAGCTTAGGCGGCATACCTTTTAACTTGCCTGCATAGAACATATTGAGCATCAAAGTTTCTAAGATGTCATCGCGGTGATGCCCCAAGGCAATCTTGGTAGCACCCAGCTCATCTGCTACGCGATACAAAATACCCCGACGCAAACGGGAGCACAAACCACAAGTCGTCTTACCCTCTGGAATAACACGCTTCACAATGCTATAGGTATCTTGCTCTTCAATGTGAAACTGGACGCCCAGACTTTTTAAATAATTGGGAAGTATTTCTGCTGGAAAATTAGGCTGCTTCTGATCAAGATTAACGGCTACGATCTCAAAGTTGATCGGCGCGCGTTCGCGTAATTTCATCAAGATATCTAGCATGGCATAACTATCTTTGCCACCAGAAACACATACCATCACCTTATCTCCGTCTTCAATCATGCCAAAGTCGCCAATAGCTTGGCCAACTAAGCGACAGAGTTTTTTCTCTAGCTTGTTTTCTTCGAAGATCACTTTACGAATATCACCCATAACAAATCACTTACGCTTGCTTAATCCGAAATACTTCAACGCCAACAGAATGACAGTCTGGATAGACGTCTGGCTTTGCAGTGCTAACGCGTGCTGCCAATACCTTAGGATGGGCTAGCATTACAGCAACAATATCGTCACAAAATGTTTCTTGAAGGTGAATATGCCCTTTAGAAGCCCGCTCCTTAATCGTTTCCCGCATAAAGTCATAATCAACCACTTCATCTAATTGGTCGCTTGTTGGCGTATTCATAGCTAACGGAATGTAGAGATCTACATTGAGAATGACGCGTTGTTCTGCTTTTTTCTCAAAATCATGAACGCCGATGTTGATATAGATTTCGTAGTCTCGTAAAAATAAACGGCGGCAATCAGCTAGGGCGGGATAGGAAAGAATAGCGTGCATAAATAGTCTACTTAGTTTGTCTTAAACATCACATCGCGTGATGAAGGTAATAAATGTTGTCCACCATCAACATATAAAGTGGTTCCGGTAATGGCGTTAGCTTGCGCCAAAAATATAGCTGCTTTAGCAACGTCGTCTGGGGTTGAAGACTTTCCTAATGGTGTCATTTGATGTGCTTTCGAAAAGCCATCATTAGTTTGATCCCCAGAGGGCAAAGAAATTCCAGGCGCCAAGCCAACTACTCTAAGGTAAGGCGCAAAATCGAGGGCCAATACTTCTACTGAAGTTGCTAGCGCAGCTTTTGATAAGGTGTATGACAAATAATCTGGATTGAGATTAATCAACTTTTGATCGAGTAATTGAATGACGGATGGAAGATCCAAATCAGCTGTTTTGTTTACATTATTTTTTTGATATTCAAACATCAACTGAGAGAGCAAAATCGGCGCCGTTAAATTGACCTGCATATGATTTTGTAAACTTCTAGCACTGAGGGGTGCACTGGAATTAGCCCGATCGTATTCAAAAATAGATGCGCTATTCACCAAGCAATGTAGATTGATAAATTGATGACTGACGGTGGCAAAGAGCTTTTTGACAGCGGCCTCGTCTGCTAAATCTGCCTGGAAAGCTTGGGATTTAACCCCCATCATCTCGATTTCTCTGACAGTTTCTATGGCCTCTTGCTCGGATCGCCCATAATGAACAGCAACATCCCATCCCTGGAGTCCAAACTGCAAAGCAATTTCCCGACCTAGGCGCTTGGCAGCGCCGGTCACTAAAACTGCTTTTTGTTGCCGGGATAAGGGTGAGTTCAATTAAATTCTCTTAGACTAGCGAGCTATGGATATTACCTTGACCAGCCTAGAAACGGAGCATAGCGAGCTCCTCAAGGGCAAAATAGCGTCTCAGATAGCCTCTCAGGGCGGCTGGCTACCATTTTCTAGGTATATGGAGATGGCTCTATATGAGCCAGGTATGGGTTATTACAGTGCTGGGGCCCATAAATTAGGCGCTGGCGGCGACTTCACGACGGCCCCTGAGTTAAGCCCCCTTTTTGGAGCTGCAATTTGCTCCACCCTATTACCAGTTCTTGAAGGTCTTAAAGAAAAAGGGTTGCCTACCCAGATCCTCGAATTTGGTGCCGGCAGCGGAAAACTTGCCACCTCTATTCTGAATCGCTTAAATGATCTCGGGTTTGCCTTAGATCGCTACGACATCATTGAGATTTCTCCAGACTTGGCGCAACGGCAGCAAAAACAGATTGGTGACGCTCTTAAAGAATTAAAGCTATCAACGCAATCTAGTTGGCTCGATGAACTACCAAAAGCCTTCAAGGGCATTATTTTAGCTAACGAAGTGATCGATGCAATTCCTTGCGATGCCATCATCTATCAAAACGGCTTTTGGTATTGGCATGGTGTTAGCTTTGAGAATGAAAAGCTTATCTGGAAAATAGGTTCGCCAGTAGAACAAGGGCTCTTACCTGAAAGTTTCTTAAGTGGAGATTTTTCTGAAGGCTATGTCACTGAATTGCATATACCTGCCAATGCTTGGATGCATCAAGTAGCCAAGCACTTAGCTATAGGCCTATTTTTAACTTTCGACTATGGCTTTCCAGAGGAGGAGTATTACCATCCACAAAGACTAGAGGGAACATTGATGGCGCATCATCGTCATCATGCGATTCAAGATCCATTTTATCTGCCCGGTCTTTGTGACTTAACAGCACATGTTGAGTGGTCACAAATTGCTCGTAGCGCGCTCGCAGAAAATGCCGACGACGTTTATCTCACCAATCAAGCCGCTTACTTATTAGATGCTGGTATTGGGGATATTGCGCTAGAGATTGGCGATCCTAGTGATCCTGAATCTTTCCTTCCGATTTCAAACGCACTGCAAAAATTGCTCTCAGAAGCTGAAATGGGTGAGCTCTTTAAGGCGTTTGCTTTCTCAAAGAAATTAGATGCTGTGTTACCTGGATACTCTCTAGAAGATCTACCCGGACTTCGTGGCAGAAATAGACTCTAAAGTCTAAGACTGAAGTGCAGCAGTAATTGCAGCGAGCCTGGCAGCTTCAAATGCACTACCAATACGCTCGCCATTCGAGCGGTCCTGCGCTTCAACGCCAGCAATGATCTCAGCTGTATTTAATGCTTGAGCATTACGCATTGCAGCTACCAATACCGAAACATTGAATCCAATTTTGTCAGCAAGATTTAGCAGCACTTGGCCGCGATCTGGTTTACGCCAAATATCAGCGCGATTAAACCAAGCCAAGACATCAACAGATTGATAAGCAACTTTTGCATGCCGACGAAGTAATAAGACCAACTCACTAAAGATCTCGCTAAAGTCACGCACCTCAATGGGCATACGTATACATTCAGCCCAAGAGCGGATGTCACTGGCAGGTAAATCCACCAAAGTAATAGCGCAACGTTCTTCTAGACTGTTGCCGGCATCATTGAAATGGGCAATTAATTCTTCGCGAAATGATTCTTCTCCGAGTTTTGTGGTGAGCAAGTTTGGCAGCAAAGTTTTGGCAGCGCCGGTATTAAGTAATACCTGAAACATATGCATTGGTTTTGAAGCAACAAAGCCTCTAGCTAGCTCTTGCCAAATCCGCTCAGCTGAAAGTGCATTTAACTCTCCTGACTGAACGATTGCCTTTAATGCTGTCATCGTTTCATCAGCAATCCTAAATTCCGGAAAACGTGCAGCAAAGCGAGCAATTCGCAATAAGCGTAGCGGGTCTTCATAAAAAGCGCTGGACACATGACGAAATACTTTTGCAGCCAAATCTTCTTGACCGTTATAGGGATCGATGATCGGTCCAAGCTGTTTTTCATCAGCACTCACTTCCTGTGCCATGGCATTGATCGTTAAATCACGCCGCTCTAAATCTTGCTCCAAGGTAACTGAAGGGTCAGCATAAAAATGAAAGCCTTTATAGCCTTGGCCTGTTTTTCGTTCAGTCCGAGCTAGCGCATACTCGGCTTGCGTTTCTGGATGTAAAAAGACTGGGAAATCCTTACCTACTGGACGAAAGCCTTTAGCAATCATTTCCTCAACGCTAGAACCAACGACTACATAATCGATATCGTGTACAGGCAAACCCATTAAGGTATCGCGTATTGCACCACCGACTGCATAAATCTTCATTACTTCATACCCTCTAAGCTTCGTCGACTCACTCCAAATACTTCAGTTAATGCATCCCGCCCATTGACTGGAAGTACATTAGGCAATTGCATTGAAGCAATATTATCTCGTGACATCAAAGTAGGGATTGGTAAGAATTCAAACGCTAGAGCCTGTAGATAGCCTACAAAGGCTGGCACTGGAATAATGGCGCAAGACGTTTTAGCCTTACGCGCAGCAAACTCTACAATCTCTTTCATAGAATAGATCGTAGGTCCAACTAAATCATAGGACTGATGAATAGTCTGGGGCATCTTTAATGCCATTACAAAAGCAGTTGCTACGTCGTCTACGCTTACTGGCTGAAACTTTGCCTGATGGTTTGCTAAAGGTAGCGCTGGGGATAGTTTCGTTAACTTAGCAAATAAATTAATGAATTGATCTCCGGCGCCAAAGATGACTGAAGGCCTAAAAATAGTCCAATCTAAATTACCCGCCTTCACTGCCGCTTCACCATCACCCTTGCTACGTTGATACATAGATGGCCCATTGGAATCAGCTCCTAGAGCACTCATATGAAGGTAACGTTTAAGGCCATGTAATTGCATTGCGGTAATTATATTTTTTGGCAAGTCCACATGCGCTGCTTTAAATACTTTTCCATAAGGCATTGCTGGCTTGTCGTGTAAGACGCCAACTAAATTAATCACAGCGCCATTTGACTTGATGCGTGCACACAAGGATTGCAGCTCATCAAATTCATGAATATCAGCATCTTCTAAATACACTTTAGGCAACATGCGTAAGTCACGACCTGCGGCTAGATGGCTCGTAGGCAAAAGAACTGAGTACCCCTCAGCATGCAATTGCGCGGCTAAAACTCGTCCAACAAATCCATTGCCACCAATCAGAAGAATGTCGTATTTCATAGGCTCTCGTATTAATGAATGCTAATTAAGGTAATTCAGATTGAGTAGCTGCCTTTGGAGCAATTACTCCTAAGCGTTGCTTCAAAGATTGGGTTTGTCCATTCATAACTGATGAATAGTAATTTGCATTTGAGAGTACATTTTTAACATAAGTACGCGTCTCATTAAATGGAATAGTCTCTACAAATATCGCACCTTCAGTTGGGCTAGTTAATTTCTCGCGCCATGCTTTTGAGCGAGAGGGGCCAGCATTATAAGCAGCAGAAGCCAATACCCAGGAGCCATCCAAGTCAATCAAAACCATATTGAGGTAGTTGCTACCTAAAGTTAAATTGGTATTGGTATCGCTTAGCTTGTCGTTGGTATAGTTCAGCATGCCAATCTTTTTAGCAACGTACTTTGCTGTGTTTGGCATCACCTGCATCAGGCCAGAGGCGCCCACTGATGATGACGCATTCATGATGAAGCGTGATTCTTGACGAATTAATCCATAAGCCCATGCAAGATTCAAATCAATTTGTCTGGCAATTGGTGAAAGTTCGTCTCTAAATGGAGTGGGATAACGCAAACTAAAGTCATGCTCTTGCTTTGTGCGATCAGCAGTATTCACTACACGGTCATATAAATTAATACGCTTAGCGTATTCAGCAGCAGCCAGCAACTGCTTATCAGTCATATTACGTAGCTCCCAGTTCCACTCGCGATTACCTTCAAAGCGCAAATTCATGGCATACAAACGCTCACCCCTCACAAAGCCCTTGCGACTAGCCATCGCATCAATCTCTTGCTCGGGCACTTTCGTGCGTGCTGGCGCTTGATTAGATTTACCCATCTCTTCTCGTGCGAGTTGTCCATAAAAATTGTATTGCTCATCAATCAACTCAAAACTCTCTTTAGCTTTTGCATCCTGACCTTCAGCTTTTAAGGCGCGGCCATACCAATAAGTCCAAGCAGGGTCCTTGCTCCGTACTATGGGATTCATACCCTCAATGGCATTTTTTACCAATACCCAATCTTTAGCGCGCAAGCCTGCTCGCACCTTCCACTCCTGCGACTCAACTGAGAGCAACTCGTTATATCCAAGCTCCTGCTGCAAGCGATAAGCATCATCTGCATTAGGATCTAATTTCTTTGCCAGAAATTGACCAATGACACCCCAAGCTACTGCTTGATTTTCTTTGCTATAACGTGATGAGCTTTGTAAGAAATCTCGATATGCTTTGGAGGGGTCTGCTTTTGCAGCCTTGACGATTTCTGCGATGGGGTCGTCGCCACCTAAGCGACGTGCCATGGTGTCAAAACCTCGTTCGCTAGCAGCGCGACCAATTGCTTTTGCTTCACTAGGCGTCATACCGCCCGCTGCCACCAAAGAGGGAACCAGCTCTTGGCAGGCAAATCCGAAGTAACTTGGGTCTAATAAAACTGATCGAGAGTCAATCGCCAATTTAGTTGGATTCTCGCCTTGAGATAATTTTGACAGCAAGGAATAACACTTCACCTGAGTGTCATCATCTAAAGCAAACTTGGCATACTCCAAATCAAATCGCGCCCAGTCTTTTCGCTTGCCCAATACCAATAGCCAATCGTTACGCATCCGATCAGCTAAAGCCGTTCCTTGATACTGATTTAAGAATGCAACGACCTGGGAATCGGCGCTGTAATCACCACGTGGCGTGCCACTGCTATCAAATAGTTGCGGCTTAATTCGAAAGTAGGTCACATAGTCATCAAACGGATAAGCCGCTAGATTGGCTGAAAGCTGTTGTGTTCTGAAAACATCATTTTTTCGGGCTGCTTCACGTAAATCAATAAACATTCGATCTGTATCAGTGATTTCAGCGGGGGCGGCCTTGCTTTCATAGGATTTAGGCAGGCTTGGTTTTTTAGACTTTTCAGCAAAAGCACTGGGCATAGCTAAGGCTAGCCCGAGGATCAAAATCTTGGTCCAGCGGAACTGATTCATTTTGAGAATTTCAGACTTCTTTTTCACTATCTAGCCCTGTACATATTCGCCAGCATTCACCGGACATTAACTTGTTTACCATATCTTCTAATTTTCGCCTGATAATGGACGATATGCACGGTAATTCGCCAAAAACTCTTCGTCAAGATTTGTTAAAGCAACGTAAAGAATTTGCTGCTGGTCAAACTTACGCTCAAACTAAAGATCGGCTCATTGCTGCTCTAAATCAGTTTTTAGCAAAAGATGGTAATTCACTTCAAGCTATAGCCGTGTATTGGCCCATCCAAGATGAGCTCGATTTACGTCCAGCATTAATTACCTGGGCCAAGCAAAGCCCTGAGCGGTGCCTGGCACTGCCATATGCTAGGCCTGATAAGCACCTTGACTTCTATGAATGGCAAGATGGCGATGCTTTAATCCCCAGTCAACATGGTGTGCCAGAACCAAGTCCGAGCAATCCTTCAAGACCAGCAATTGCCCCTGATTGCATTCTCATTCCCTGCGTAGGCTGGTCTAGCTCTACTAAGAATGGCAAAACCCATTATTGGCGCCTAGGTTATGGTGGGGGGTACTTTGATCGCACCTTAGCAACGCTCAGAAAAAATAATCCCAAGCTCATTTGTTTAGGGATTGGATTTGATTGGCAAAAGCTCAACGATCTTCAGTGGGTCGCTCAAACACATGATGAGCCTCTAGATATACTGCTTACGGAATCTGGCTTATTGCGCTGATTTACTTTGCTAAGTCTAAGTTATCAGCAATCGCTAAAACAGCATCTGCCTGATTTAAAGAATAAAAATGTAAGCCTGGTGCGCCAGCAGTCAATAATTGATCGCATAGATCTGTCACTACCTCTTCACCAAAGGCGCGAATAGAAGCAATATCATCGCCATAGGACTGAAGACGCAAACGAATCCAACGTGGAATTTCTGCGCCACAGGCATCCGAAAAACGCAGCAACTGACTGCTATTAGTAATCGGCATGATGCCTGCAACAATCGGTTGCTCTACGCCTAAGTCATATGCTTCATCTACAAAGCGAAAGTAAGCATCGCTGTTATAGAAGTACTGAGTAATAGCAGAATTAGCGCCTGCCTTCATTTTTTTTACAAAGAAATGGACATCACTTGCAGGAGACTTTGCCTGGGGATGACATTCTGGATAAGCAGCTACATCAATATGAAACCAGTCGCCAGTTTCTGCACGAATAAATTCCACTAACTCGTTGGCGTGATGAAACTCGCCGTACTGACCCATACCCGAAGGCAAGTCACCACGTAAAGCCACGATGCGCTTAATACCTAAAGCTTGATATTGCTTCAACATCTCGCGCACACTTTCACGTGAGCTACCAACACAAGATAAGTGGGGGGCAACCGCTGCACCAGCAGCATGAATATTACTCACCACCTTTAATGTGCCCGACTGAGTAGAACCTCCAGCGCCAAAAGTCACGGAATAAAACGAGGGCTTAAGTGTTTCGCTGAAACGCTCGCGCACAAGTTGTAGCTTCTTCTCACCTTCAGGTGTTTTTGGAGGAAAGAATTCAACGCTTAATTCCATGATTTTGGGCCTAGGTATCTATTTAACAAATTGGATCAATAACGGTAGTGGTTGGCCTTGTATGGCCCTTGCTTCGTAACGCCAATATAAGAAGCCTGCTGATCTGACAACACAGTTAACTCTGCATTGAGAGTTTTAAGCTGCAAACGTGCAACTTTCTCATCCAGATGCTTAGGTAATGTGTAAACGCCAACTGGGTACTTATCTGTACCAACCGCATTCCACAATTCAATCTGCGCAATCACTTGGTTTGCAAATGAAGAGCTCATCACATAGGAAGGATGGCCTGTACCGCAGCCAAGATTAACCAAGCGGCCCTTAGCCAAAATAATGATGCGCTTCTCAGGCTTGCCATTGGCAGCTGGGAAAATAACATGGTCAACTTGCGGCTTGATCTCTTCCCACTGATATTTTTCAATACCAGCAACATCGATCTCATTATCAAAGTGGCCAATGTTACAAACGATGGCTTGGTTCTTCATCTTAGCCATGTGGTCATGCGTGATGACATGGTAGTTGCCCGTTGCAGAAACAAAAATATCTGCTTTATCAGCGGCGTAATCCATTGTGACAACACGGTAGCCTTCCATTGCTGCCTGTAACGCACAAATTGGATCTACTTCAGTAACCCATACTTGAGCAGACAAGGCCCGCAATGCTTGAGCTGAGCCCTTACCCACATCGCCATAACCACAAACCACAGCCACCTTACCGGCCACCATAACATCGGTAGCACGCTTGATTGCATCAACTAAGGACTCGCGGCAACCATAGAGGTTGTCGAACTTACTCTTTGTTACTGAGTCGTTTACGTTAATTGCTGGGAACTTCAATTCGCCCTTAGCAAACATTTGATACAAACGATGAACGCCGGTGGTCGTTTCTTCTGTAACGCCTTTTACTTTTTCTAAACGTGTGGAATACCAAGTAGGATCTTGCGTTAATTTTTTCTTAATCGCAGAAAATAAAATAGTTTCTTCTTCACTAGTGGGGTGATTCAAGCAAGCTTGGTCTTTTTCAGCACGGGCACCCAGATGCAATAACAAAGTGGCGTCACCACCATCGTCCAAAATCATATTGGTATAGCCGCCATCAGCCCACTCAAAAATACGATGGGTGAAATCCCAGTACTGCTCAAGAGTCTCGCCCTTAATCGCATAAACAGGTGTGCCATTGGCAGCAATCGCTGCAGCAGCGTGATCTTGAGTTGAGAAAATGTTACAAGAAGCCCATTGCACATCTGCACCGAGCGCCTCAAGGGTCTCGATCAACACTGCAGTTTGAATGGTCATGTGCAAAGAACCGGTGATACGTGCACCACGCAATGGCTGTTGTGCAGAAAATTCATCGCGGATAGCGATTAAGCCAGGCATCTCAGTTTCGGCAATAGCAATTTCTTTACGGCCAAAGTTAGCCAAAGAAATATCAGCAATCGCGCAACGAGTTGCAACAAAGTTGTTTAAGTCAGAAACGGTATTCATTAATGCTCCAGCTAAATACGATCCAATGCTGGAGTAGAAACTCGCTAGCCATTGAATCATGGGTTAGCGAGCGCGGTTGCAATTAGCAAACTCTACTTAAGAATCTGCTCCCTTCAAGCCTGGGGAAGAGCTGGTTCTCAGCACTCCTTGCAACGCTCCTTGAAGGTATGGCGAAATTGTAATCAATTTCGCCATATTTCGCCTCAATACATCTTTAAACTGCTTTTTAATACCTTTAGATGCTTATAAGCCAGCTGCGGCACGTAATGTCGCAGCCTTATCTGTCTGCTCCCAAGTAAATTCTGGCTCCTCACGACCAAAGTGGCCATAAGCAGCTGTCTTACGATAAATTGGGCGCAATAAATTAAGCATCTTCACAATCCCTTTTGGACGCAAGTCAAAGTGCTCAGATACCAATTGCGAGATCTTCTCATCAGAAACCTTGCCTGTACCAAACGTGCTCACCATCACTGAAGTTGGTTTTGCAACTCCAATAGCGTAAGAGATTTGTATCAAACACTTGCTTGCTAAGCCAGCAGCAACGACGTTCTTAGCAACGTAGCGACCTGCGTAGGCAGCAGAGCGATCAACCTTGGATGGGTCTTTCCCTGAGAAAGCACCGCCACCATGAGGCGCTGCACCACCGTAGGTATCAACAATAATTTTGCGGCCAGTTAAACCACAATCGCCCTGTGGACCGCCAATAACGAAACGGCCAGTTGGATTTACCAGGAAGTTAATTGCCCCCTTCACTAAATGCTTAGGCAAAACTGGTTTAATAATTTCTTCGATCACTGCTTCACGCAATTTTTCCAGAGAAATATCTTCATCATGCTGAGTCGATAACACCACTGTGTCAATCGAATCAGGCTTGCCATCCACGTAACGCAAGGTCACTTGTGACTTTGCATCGGGACGCAACCATGTCAAACGGCCATCACGGCGCAATTGCGATTGACGCTCTACCAAGCGATGTGACAGGTGAATTGGCAAAGGCATGAGTTCAGAAGTCTCATCACAAGCATAACCAAACATCAGACCTTGGTCGCCAGCGCCTTGATCTAAGCCATCATCGTGAGCCTTATCAACGCCTTGTGCAATATCTGGACTTTGCTTGTCATAAGCAACGAGTACTGCACAACCTTTGTAGTCAATGCCGTAAGCAGTGTTGTCATAACCAATTTCGCGCAAAGTATTGCGGGCAACTTGAATGTAGTCAACGTTTGCGTTTGTGGTGATCTCACCAGCTAGTACTACTAAGCCGGTGTTACATAAAGTTTCTGCAGCAACACGTGCCGTGGGATCTTGGGCCAAAATAGCATCCAAGATAGCATCAGAAATTTGGTCTGCTACTTTATCGGGGTGACCTTCAGAGACGGACTCTGAGGTAAAGAAGTAATCATTTGCCATTGCATATTCCTTTAAAAAAATTAACACGTTCTTTGGGACAACTCGACGTGCCAGGAACCACAACGGCGACGCTTTAGCAGAATTTATGAATCGCCCTGCAAGTTGTCTTAACTCGGCGATGGTTCAATTCTATCTGAAAAGGGCTGAACCCAGCGAGGTAGACTTAAATTTGGCCCTAATGGCTGTATTGAATATCATTGAGGGGTGCGAAAATTAATCCTCAAACTTAGCCTCAATGCTGTTGCTGCGCTTCCCCTTGCCTTAGTACAAATCATTGGGGCTTCTTTGGGCATCTTGGCCTATATAGGCTCAAAGCAATATCGCTCTCTTTTTCGCCCACAATATGAGGCAGTAGTTAGTACTCACAAACTCCGATTCAAGCTCTGGGAAGCCATTAGGGCGTCTGGAATGCTATTTGCAGATAGCCTGTGGATATGGCGCAACCCTCAAAAGGCACTCGTAAAGGCAGAGGTGCCGGACTGGGATGTCATTCAAGCTGCAATGTCTGAAGGCAAGGGCATGATTATTCTATGTCCGCACCTTGGGGGATTTGAAATCATTCCTCGCTTTCTGGCACAACATTTCCCCGCAACCATCATGTATCGCCCATCCCGACAAGAATGGTTGAATGAAGTGGTAGAAGAGGGGCGCGCTTATCCAAATATGCACTTTGTGCCAACCAATCTTCATGGCGTTCGCCATATGACGCGAGCGCTTGCAAAAGGTGAAGCTATCGCCATTCTTCCGGATCAAGTCCCCAGTGGCGGCGATGGTGTTTGGTGTAATTTTTTTGGTCGTCCAGCCTACACTACTACGCTTCCAGTTCGACTTGCTAATCGACACAACACCCCTGCGGTAATGTTTACAGCAAAGCGTAAGGGCTTAGGCTCTGGTTGGATAGTAAATGCTAAACGTTTGAAACCGTTTTCAGATGATCCTGCTATTGCAGCAGCAGAATTAAATAGTGCAATCGAGGCTGCGGTCTTAATTGCCCCTGAACAATTTATTTGGTCTTACAACCGCTACAAACATCCAACTGGTGCAGATTTACCCCCCAAGTAATTAGTTATAAACTTTTGAAATGACCTGGTTACACAACCTCTTCAATTTCCTGGCGCTCAATCTCTTGCGCCTCTTTGCCTTCCTCCCCTATACCATCACTGTCTATGTAGGCTATGGTCTTGGCTGGCTTGCAGCCCACATACCCAATAGTCGTACGCATGTAATCAAAACGAATCTGCGTTTATGTTTTCCCAATCTAAGTGAACAACAAATTGATACGCTAGCACTGGAGCATTGGCAATTATTTGGTCGTAGCGTTTTAGAAAGAAGTCGTATTTGGCTTGGTAGTGGGAAACAAATCACCGATATCGTTGCGATTGACTCAGCCATTACTTTAGGCGATCGCAAGCCACGCTTACTGATTAATCCACATTTCGTCGGTCTCGAGGGCGGCTTTATGGCCTTATCTGTTTTAGCCAGTCAACATGACTGGCCCCGCGGTGCAGGCCTATATCAAAATATGAAGAACCCATTTTTCAATCAAAAGATGATTGAGTGGAGAAATCGCTTTGGTGGCAAATCTATCGAGAGACAAAGTCGTTTGCGAGATCTCATTCGTGAAATTCAAACCGGCAACTTTATTTTTATCGCCCCCGATATTGATTTAGGCCCCCGTGACTCTGTCTTCGTTCCTTTCTTTGGCATTCAAACCAATACCATCACCTCCGTCTCCCGACTAGCAAGGCTTAGTGGTGCAGAGGTCTGCTTGATGACCACCACATTAAACGAAGACCGCAAAGGCTACACCTGCCATATCAGCAAGCCCTTGCCAAACTTTCCAAGTGATGATGTCGAAAAAGATACCGCCCGCTTGAATCAATATATTGAAGAACTTGTTCGTGAAAGGCCGGCAGAGTACTATTGGTTACATAAGCGTTTTAAACACAGACCCCCTGGGCAAGCCAGTCTTTATGATTAAGCAGAGATATTTTGAGTACTAATCCACCACTACGCAAATTGCGCTTCACCAAAATGCATGGTGCTGGCAATGATTTCATTGTGCTCAATGGCATTGATCAAGATCTGAGTGCCATTACACGTGAGCAATGGCAAGCCTTGGCCCATCGTCAATTTGGCATTGGGGCTGATCAAATTCTCATCGTTGAAAAAGCGACTCGTCCGGATGCTGATTTTCGTTATCGAATTTTCAATGCTGATGGTGGCGAAGTAGAGCAATGCGGCAATGGCTCTCGCTGCTTTGTACGCTTTGTGTTAGATCAAGGCCTGTCTAACAAAAATCCACTGCGGGTTGAAGTTGCTCACACTATTCTGACTCTCAAGTCTCATCCGGATGGTCAAGTAGAAGTCGATATGGGCGCACCTATTTTTGAGCATAGCCAAATTCCATTTAATGCAAGCGGATTAGCAAGCATACAAGAGTTTCAAGAGATGCTTTATGCACTTCCTCTAGATCATCCCGCCTCGCATGATAGTTTTGTTGCTGTGCTTTCAATGGGTAATCCACATGCCGTTCAAGTCGTTGCAGATATTGAGAGCGCACCTGTTCTTGAAGAAGGCCCTGAAATTGAAAAGTACTCAGCATTTCCAAACAGAGTGAATGCTGGCTATATGCAAGTGCTTAATCGCGGTGAAATTAAATTGCGTGTATACGAACGCGGTGCAGGAGAAACTTTGGCATGTGGGACTGGCGCGTGCGCAGCCGTGGTCTCTGGCATTCGTCGAGGCTTGCTGAATTCCCCGGTAAAAGTTCATACTCGTGGCGGCGATCTCCAGATAGCCTGGGGTGGTATCGTCAATAATGTTGCTCAGCCAGTCATCATGACTGGGCCGGCAGCAACTGCGTTTGAAGGCGAAACGGAAATCTAAATCAAATTTTCTTAGATGCCGTATTGATCGCGGTACGCCTTTACTGCAGGCAAATAATTGGTGAGCTCAGTATTGCTAGATGTCGTTAAGAAGGTCATCAAGTCAGCCAAGTTCGCAATGGCAATCACTGGCAAGCCAAACTCTTGCTCAACAGCTTGTACTGCAGACTTCTCTCCAATTTCAATGGCATTACCAGAACGCTCCATGCGATCCAAGGCAATCAATACCGCGGCTGGCTCTGCTCCAGCACTTCGAATAAGATCCACTGACTCTCGAACTGAAGTACCAGCAGAAATCACATCATCAATAATGACTACTTTACCTTTGACGGGTGCGCCAACCAATGTCCCGCCCTCTCCATGATCTTTAGCTTCTTTGCGGTTATAGGCAAAGGGAACATTTAAGCCGTTATCAGCCAGAGCAATAGCAGTTGCAGCGGCTAAAGTAATACCCTTATAGGCAGGGCCATAAAGCATGTCAAAGGAAATCTTGGATTCTTGCAAGGCTTTTGCATAGTAACGGCCTAGAGCACTCAAGCGTGCGCCATCGTTAAATCCGCCTGCATTAAAGAAATAAGGTGAGAGTCTTCCCGCTTTAGTTTTAAACTCCCCGAAGGACAAAACCTTTGCCTCCAAGGCAAAACGAATGAAGTTATCTTGATTTGAATTATTTGAGCTCATAGGCCTACATGTTACGCATCATTTCCGCGAACCTCAACGGTATCCGTTCTGCAGTCAAAAAAGGCTTTCTGCCATGGGCTATCAAGCAAAAAGCTGACTTTATCTGCATGCAAGAGCTCAAGGCGCAACGCGATGACCTGGAAGACTCTATCCTGAACCCCGATGGTATGTATGGCTTTTTTCACCATGCGCAGAAAAAAGGATATAGCGGCTGCGGTATCTACACCCCCCACCAGCCAGATGAAGTCTTATACGGCTATGGCAATGAAGAATTTGATGCTGAGGGGCGCTATGTTGAAGCACGCTTCAAAGGGCTTTCAATCATTTCGGTTTACATGCCCTCAGGCTCAAGTTCACCTGAGCGCCAAGAAGCTAAATATCGTTATCTTGATAGCTTCTTACCCCACCTGATTAAGTTGAAAAAATCAGGCCGTGAAATCGTCCTCTGTGGAGATGTCAATATTGCCCATCATGAAATCGATCTCAAGAACTGGAAAGGCAATCTGAAAAACTCTGGTTTCTTGCCAGAAGAGCGCGTATGGCTCACTAACTTATTTGATAAGCTTGGCTACGTAGACGTTTACCGCAAGTTAGAACCTAAAGCCGGTGAATCTTGTTACACCTGGTGGAGCAACCGTGGACAAGCCTATGCTAAGAACGTTGGTTGGCGTATTGACTATCACATCAGCACACCAGGCATTGCTGCTTCTGCCAAAAAAACTTCGGTCTTCAAAGATGAGCGCTTCTCGGATCATGCGCCACTCATCGTGGACTATGACTGGAAGCTTTAAGAAGAGTTACTCTCCGTCCTTCTTGATCTGAACGATCTGGAAATGAATGGTTGCCCAAATTAAGAATAAGACTGGTGCGCCAATAATCGCCGTGCCATAGAAGAAGGTCTGGTAACCAAAGTGATCAACAAATACTCCAGAAAAGCCTGCCAACCATTTTGGCAACAACAACATCATCGAACTAAATAGAGCGTACTGAGTTGCCGAATAACGAATATTTGTTAGCGCGGATAAGAAGGCGATAAATGCAGCGCTGGCAATACCTGAACTTAAATTATCAGCAGAGATTACCCAAATCAAGCCATGTAAATCATGGCCTTGGGTTGCCAACCAAGCAAACAAGAGGTTGCTAACTGCCGATAACACTGCGCCCAAGAACAAAATACGTAAAACGCCAAATCGCAGTGTGAGAATACCCCCAACAAAAGCGCCGACCAAAGTCATCACCACACCGAATACCTTGCTCACTGCTGCAACTTCATCTTTGGTGTAACCCATGTCCACATAAAAAGGATTGGCCATAATGCCCATCACCACATCACTAATGCGATAAATAGCGATCAAGGACAAAATTAATACTGCATGCCAGCGATAGCGTGTCAGAAACTCAGCAAAAGGCTCAATCAAAGTTTGATGCAGCCACGCTTTAACATTACGCGCTTTTGGCAAGTCAATTTTCACTGGCTCTTTACTTAATAAAGTCGTAATCACACCCACGCTAATAGATGCGGCCATACATAAATAAGCAAACTGCCAAGCGCTTGCATCATAACCACTGCCCGTCTCCGCCCGAGCAGCTAACCAGAGAACACCTGCACCAGACCAGATCAAGGCAAGACGATAGCCTGTTTGATAAGTCGCAGCCAAGGCAGCCTGATGATCGCTATTAGCAGATTCAATCCGAAATGCATCTAATGCAATGTCTTGTGTGGCCGAGCCAAACGCAACTAGCAGCGCGCACCAAACTACTGAGTCCAGCGCAAGTTTAGGATCAAGAGTAGACATCCCAATAAGGCCCAAAATAATGAGTGCTTGTGCAAATAGCAGCCAGCTGCGACGACGACCAAATAATTTTGTTAACAGGGGGATTTGTAAACGATCGACTAAGGGAGCCCACATCCACTTGAATGCATAAATCAGTCCAACCCAAGTTAAGTAGCCAATAGTGCTGCGATCAATGCCGGCTTCACGTAACCAAAAACTTAATGTTCCCAAGATGAGTAGCAGCGGAAGGCCAGCAGAAAAGCCGAGGAAGAGCATCCTCAGGCATGGCCATTCGAGGTAAACCCGAAAATCAGCAAGCCACGACTGAGTCGCTTTCAGCACGGCTCTATGCGCTACGGACGCGGAAGAGCGCCAAACTACCAAAGAAATTAGGCATCAGGGTCACTTGCTGACCATCATGCAAGATGCATTGATCAATTACTTTGAGCCCAAGACTAGAAGCCAACTTCTCAAAGTCGTCCACAGTAAGTACGCGGACATTGGGCGTGTTGTACCACTGGTACGGCAAGCTCTTTGATACTGGCATGCGACCCAGCCCTACCGCCAAACGATGCGACCAGTGGCCAAAGTTCGGAAAGGACACAATCGACTCTTTGCCCACGCGCACCACTTCCCGCAAAATCTTTTCAGTCTGATGAATGGTTTGCAATGTTTGGGATAGCACTACAGTATCAAAGCTATCGTCTCCAAAAAGTGCTAAGCCACCCTCTAAGTCTTGTTGGATAACATTGAGACCCTTGTGTACACAAGACAGAACGCCTGCATCATCAATCTCTACCCCATAGGCGTGTACAGGTTTTTGTTTTTGCAAAAACTCCAAGAAACTACCGTCACCACAACCTAAATCTAGCACCTGGCTATTAGGAGCAATCCATTTGGCGATTGCCTCGAAGTCTGCGCGCATATTCAGGGTACTCATACTTGAGCCTCCAGCATTTGCGCAAAATAAGCTCTGACTAAATTGTGATAACGCTCATCATCCAATAAGAATGCGTCATGCCCGTGAGGAGCATCAATCTCTGCATAACTGACTTCGCTCTTATTGCTCAACAAAGACTGCACAATCTCACGACTTCGATTGGGCGGAAAGCGCCAGTCCGTTGAAAAGCTTACTACCAGAAATTTGGCTTGTACTTCTGCTAAGGCGCGGTTCAAGCTACCATCATAGCGACGTGATGGATCAAAGTAATCCAAGGCACGAGTGATCAGAAGATAAGTGTTGGCATCAAAGTAAGTTGAAAACTTATCGCCTTGGTGGCGCAGGTAACTCTCTACCTCAAATTCCACATCAAAGCTAAAGCGATAGTCATTCGATTCTCCATTAGGACGCTGTAACTCGCGCCCAAATTTTTCAGCCATATCATCGTCAGATAAATAGGTGATATGGCCAACCATTCGGGCTAAACGTAAGCCACGTTTTGGAACCACGCCATGCTCGTAATAATTCCCCCCATAAAAATCAGGGTCCGATAAAATGGCATTGCGCGCCACTTCATTAAACGCAATATTTTGCGCGCTCAGTTTTGGTGTCGATGCAACCACTACGCAGTGATCCAAGCGCTTTGGAAACTGAATCGCCCAAGCCATTGCCTGCATACCCCCTAGGCTGCCGCCCATGACTGCAGCAAACTTCCGAATACCTAATTTATCTGCAAGGCGCGCTTGAGTATTTACCCAATCTTCAACCGTGACCACAGGAAAGTCAGCGCCATAGGGCTTGCCGGTTGCTGGATGGATGCTCATAGGCCCAGTAGAACCAAAACAAGAGCCCAAATTATTCACGCCAATAACAAAAAATTGATTGGTATCTACTGGCTTACCTGGACCAATCATGTTGTCCCACCAGCCAATATCTTTTGGATCGTCAGGACTGGGGCCGGCTACGTGATGTGATGCATTAAGCGCATGGCAAACTAATACTGCATTACTTTTATCTGCATTAAGCTTGCCGTAAGTCTCAATGACTAAATCATAGCCAGATAAGATGGCGCCACTTTGCAAAGGCAAGGGCTCGGCAAAGTGGATAGTATTTCTAGAGAGATGTAGCTCGCTCATTCTGAGAGGAGGATACGCAAACTAATATCAGAAGCTTCAGTTGGTAATTTCTTAAAGCCACTGCGGGCAAATCGATGCCAACGCCCCAAAACGAAACTCATCAACATCGCAGCACGAATACTCACTTCTTCTTGACCTACCCCAGCCCAGGCTCCGCCTTGGGTTTGAGCAATGCGTAGCGCTTGCTTTAAGGATGCTTCAACGCGATCCAAAACCTGAGAAATACGCTCTTGTAAACGGTCATCCTCCTGCAGTAATGCGTCGCCTAAAAGAACTCTGGTCATGCCAGGATTCTTCTCAGCAAAAAACAAAAGCATTTGCAATATTCCACGTGCCTGGGCAAGACCAGATTCTTCTTTTTGATTAATCTGATTAATCAAACCAAAAACGGTTTGCTCGATAAAGGAAATCAGGCCTTCGAACATCTGGGCCTTACTAGCAAAATGACGATAAAGCGCAGCTTCTGATACTTGAATTTTTGCTGCTAATGCTGCTGTTGTTACACGCTCGCCCTTAGGGTTTTGCAACATCTCTGCAAGTACTTGCAAGATCTGCAGGCGACGCTCACCAGGACGCGGACGCTTGCGCGCCTTACCAGCATCAGCGCTGCTGTCCTCGGTATTTGTCGGCTCTATAGATTGGCGCATGTATTAGCTTACCTCGAGCGAATCATCGTACCGAATGCTTGCTCGGTCAAAATTTCTAGTAGCAAGGAGTGCTCAATACGGCCATCAATAATATGGACTGAATTTACTCCGCTTTTCGCAGCATCCAAGGCCGAAGAAATCTTAGGCAACATGCCTCCAGAGATCGTGCCATCGGCAAATAAAGCATCAATCTCTTTTGCAGTGAGGTCAGTAAGGAGCTTGCCATCTTTGTCCATTACCCCAGGAGTATTGGTCATCATGACCAATTTCTCTGCATGCAAAATTTCAGCCATCTTGCCGGCTACCAAGTCGGCATTGATGTTATAGGCCTGACCCTCTTCGCTAAAGCCAATCGGAGAGATCACAGGAATAAAGGCATCATCTTGCAAGGCTTTTACAACCGCAGGATTAATGGCCTCAATCTCGCCCACAAAACCTAAATCAATTTTTTTGCCAGGCTCTTTATCGCTAGGCACCAGCATTTTTCTAGCATGAATTAAGCCACCATCTTTACCAGTCAAGCCGACCGCCTGACCACCAAATTGATTGATCAACATTACGATATCTTGTTGTACTTCGCCGCCGAGAACCCACTCCACCACTTCCATGGTTTCTTCATCGGTAACCCGCATACCCTGAATAAAGCTTCCGGTCTTACCCACCTTTTTTAAGGCCTCATCAATTTGCGGACCGCCGCCATGAACAACAACTGGATTCATGCCAACTAATTTCAGCAAAATCACATCACGCGCAAAACTTTCTTTGAGGCGCTCTTCAATCATGGCGTTTCCACCATACTTAATCACAATGGTTTTACCGTGATATGCGCGGATATACGGCAAAGCTTCAGCCAAAATCTGCGCCTTTAACAAAGGTGAGATATCGCTAAGGGTAGGTAAATGCTTAGTCATCGCAAATAAAATTTATTCGCCAAATAATTTTTGACGTAGTTCACGACGCTCTTGAGCTTCAAGCGATAAATTGGCTGTAGGCCTAGCAATTAAACGGTTCAAGCCGATTGGCTCACCAGTTTCTTCACACCAACCATAGTCACCAGACTCGATGCGAGCCAAAGCCTGCTCAACTTTTTTAAGCAACTTACGCTCACGATCGCGCGTGCGCAATTCCAAAGCATGCTCTTCTTCGATCGTTGCGCGATCGGCTGGATCTGGCACCAAAATATTTTCACGAAGATGTTCAGTAGTCTCTGAAGCATTCTTCAAGATGTCTTCTTTAAGAGTTTGTAATTTTTGACGGAAAAAATCTAACTGCGCAGCATTCATATAGTCCTTTTCGGACATCTTGAGCAATTCTGCTTCAGTTAGGGGCGCACCTTTTACAGTCTTGGCGCTCGCAGCCTTACTAGTAGCTTTTGCAGCAGTTGCTGGTTTTGTTGCTGTTTTTACCGTCATCTCATTCTTTCCTAGATTTGAAGCATTATTGCCTCATTCTGCCAAACTTTTACAGTGCTTTAATCAATATTTTTTAATATTGACCGTGGCGGCGGATTGTACCCGAAACTTCCTATACCAAACATCCCTCGAGCCCAGCCAGTAGGGTGTCCTTAGGCAAATCAATACCTATAAAGACCATCCGGGTTTGCTTGGGTTCAGCACCCCATGGGCCGGCCAAATCACTGCCCATCATTTGATGAACCCCCTGAAACACTACTTTTCGGTTGCTGCCCTTCACATAGAGCACGCCTTTATAGCGCAGCATCTTTTCACCAAAAACCTCCAAAATGCCCCCTAGGAAGTCTTCTAACTTTTTATGATCAAAGGGTTTATCACTACGAAAAACAAAGGACTGAATGCGGTCTGTATGCCCTGCGTGACCATGATGGTGCTCATGGCTATGGTCATGTCCACAAGTGTTGTGGTCATGATCGTGACTGTGATCATGATCCTCTTGCTCTAAAAAATGCGGATCAATGTCGAGCTTGGCATTGAGATTGAATCCCTTGAGATCTAACACTGCATCAAGAGGCACAACTCCTTTAGAGATCCCAGTAATCGGTGCTCTTGGGTTCATGTGCATCAAGCGATTACGCAGAGCCTCAACTTCAGCAGGTGTAACTAGATCGGTTTTGGTAATGAAGATCTGGTCTGCAAAGCCCACTTGGCGCTGCGCCTCTTCGTGCTCAGTTAACTGGTGTGGTCCATGCTTGGCATCTACCAAGGTTACAACAGCATCTAAGACGTAATGGTCGGCAACGTCATCGTCCATAAAAAAAGTTTGAGCCACTGGGCCAGGATTAGCCACGCCAGTCGTTTCAATCACAACCCGATCAAAACTAATCTTCTTATCCTTGCGTTGCTCCCAAAGCTCATTTAAAGCATCAACGAGATCGCCGCGAATGGTGCAGCAAATACAGCCGTTACTCATCTGCACAATATTTTCTTGGTTGTCTTGAACCAAGATATCGTTATCGATATTCTCTTCGCCAAACTCATTCTCAATCACAGCAATTTTTTTGCCATGTTGCTCGGTCAAAATATGTTTGAGCAAAGTTGTTTTACCGCTTCCTAAGAAGCCGGTCAAAATAGTTACCGGAATTAGTGCCATGAATAATCCAATCAAAATCTAGAAGTAATGCATCCCCAAGCGGGAAACCCACTATCTTACTGAGTTCCTCAGCCTTTACCAGCCTTGGCACGTGGATGTGCTTTATCGTATGCCTGAGCAAGGTGTTGAAAATCTAAAGACGTATAAATCTGCGTACTAGCAATGCTGGCATGCCCCAGCATTTCTTGAACAGCCCGTAAATCTTGGGAGGATTGCAGAACATGGCTAGCAAAGCTGTGGCGCATCATGTGCGGGTGTACATGGGTAGGGAGTCCTGCACGCATCGCTAAAGTGCGTAGGCGCGCCTGAACCGTACGTGGTGATAAACGTTTGCCAGTTGCTGATAAAAAAAGTGCATTTGATTGCTCAGCATAACTACTGGCATCCCGAATCTGCCGCCATATGTTGAGCGACTGCATGGCTGGAGCTCCAACCGGTACTGAGCGCCTTTTACCGCCCTTGCCTAAAACAGTAACTTCAGCAGCATCCCAATCTAGCCATCCCGCAGATTCATTTTGGCGGTCTTTACTCTGCATCACATCGATACCCAATAACTCAGAAAGACGTAAGCCTGAGGAGTAAAGCAAATCAATAATTGCTGCATCCCGAATCGATTCCAAGTCTTTTTTCTCTTGCGCCTCTTGGATGGCTTGATTAACTAAGGAAAGTGCTTGCTCAACTGATAGGGCTTTAGGCAAAGACTTCAAGCGCTTAGGGGCCTTGACATCATCGACTGGGTTGGCTACTAGGTTGCTAGTCAGTTTGCCAGCGCGCGCATCCCGCCTCGCATCTTTCTCAGTGAGCCAGTGATACCAGCCACGCCAAGCTGAAAGTGCCCTAGCAATACTTCTCGAAGACTTTCCCTTGGAATGCAAACGACCGGCCCAACGGCGCACATGACCATTGCTAACTTTTAATAAATCAATAGAGTCTTCAAGAGCAAAATTTTGCAGCTCCCCAAGATCCATGCCATACGCTTTGAGTGTATGCGGCGAGAGTTGACGCAATACATGTAACTCGTGCAAATACTCTTGTACGAGAGGATGAAGATCAGTCGCTGGTAATTTCATAAGCCTGGATGCGATCCAAAGCTGCTGCAGTGAGTTCCGCGATCTGACGTAAATAGAAGGCGCCCATATCTGCGGTAAAGCGGGTTTCATCTTTGCTTGCTAGTAATAAAACTGCGGGGGATTGGGTAGCGCCAATACTCTTACCCAGCGGCAAACCAATAGCCACCATACTTTGCCAGTCTGGGCTCAGCGTAGTTTGGCTTGCCAATAGATTGATGCTTGCCGCAGCCAACTCTTTAGTCGAGCCACATAGTGGTGTATCTACCCAAGGGCCAAATGCAGAATTTGGGGCTAGCAACTGCGCAGACTCAACCTCGAATACCTCAGCCAATCCAGAAGTAATTGCACCTTCAATGTCAGCTTGATTATTTGCCTTCATTAAACGTAACAACCAAGCAACTAAGCTTTGTTGGGTTTTATCGTTACGACTCCCAAAATGTAGCATCTCACTTAAACGACGATTGAGCTCTTGATTTTGAGTACGCAACACCGTCATCTGACGCTCCTGCAATGAGATGGCACGATCCTCATGCGGATGCTTGAGGCGAATCTCATTAAAGAGGTCGGCATAGCGATCAAAAAAGCCTGGGGTTGCACGCAGCCACTCGGCAACCAACTCCTCTTGTTCGGCTAGCTTTGGATCTATTGCGCTCATTTAATTCTTTCTTAGCTTGCTTTGGGTTAACTCAGTTTTTTACGTAAGAGTTCATTTACTTGGCCCGGATTGGCCTTGCCTTGAGAGGCTTTCATTATCTGACCCACAAGCGCATTAAACGCCTTTTCTTTGCCAGAGCGGAACTCTTCCACCGACTTCTGGTTTGCCGCTAGCACTTGATCAATGATTGCTTCAATAGCTCCGCTATCGCTAATCTGCTTAAGGCCTTTGGCATCAATCACTTGGTCGACAGTGCTAGTCGCCTTACCAGCAATAGCCTCTTCCCACAAAATCGCAAAGATTTCCTTAGCGATCTTATGAGAGATAGTGCCATCAGCTACACGAGTCAGCAAGGGAGCTAAATGAGATGCTTTCAGTGGCGCATTCGCCATTGCAATGCCAGCGCGGTTTAAAGAAGAAGCAAATTCACCAGCAATTAAATTCGCAGCAGCTTTTGCTAAAGGCTTGCCAACAATTGCCAATAACTCCTCAAAGACTTTTGCAGTATCACGATCTTGCGTCAACAATTGTGCATCGTAAGCGCTCAAGCCATAGTCTGCCTGCCATTGCTGGCGAAGTTGTGCTGGAAGTATCGGCATCTGATTGCGCACCTGCGCAATCCACGCATCATCAATTACAACTGGCAATAAGTCGGGATCTGGGAAATAGCGATAGTCGTTAGCATCTTCTTTGCTACGCATACTGCGAGTTTCGCCTTGATCGGGGTCGTATAAACGGGTCTCTTGAACAACTGTTCCGCCGTCTTCGATTAATTCAATTTGGCGACGCACTTCATATTGAATAGCTTCTTCTAGAAAGCGGAATGAATTCAGGTTCTTGATCTCGCAACGGGTACCGAACTCTTTTTGCCCCATTGGGCGAACAGACACGTTCGCATCACAGCGGAAAGATCCTTCTTGCATATTGCCATCACACACTCCTAACCACACTACGAGGGTATGCAAAGCTTTTGCATATGCCACTGCCTCTGCGGCACTGCGCATGACAGGCTCAGTAACAATCTCTAAAAGCGGGGTACCAGCACGATTTAAGTCAATGCCGCTAGAGGGCTCGCCATGCGGCCCCATAAAACCCTCTTCGTGAACCGATTTACCAGCATCTTCTTCCATGTGGGCGCGGGTTAATTCAACGACCTTCACTTCATCGCCAACCAAGATCTCAAGATGGCCGCCAATGACTACTGGAAGATCCATCTGACTAATTTGATAGCCCTTAGGTAGATCTGGATAAAAATAATTCTTGCGGGCGAAAATACTTGCAGGCGAAATTTTGGCGCCAACTGCCAATCCAAAACGAATAGCATGCTCAACCGCTTGGCGATTGAGCACTGGTAATACTCCTGGTAGAGCTAAATCCACTGCGCATGCTTGCGTATTGGGTTCCGCACCAAAGCGGGTGCTTGCACCACTAAATATTTTTGATTGAGTTTGTAGCTGAGCGTGGGTCTCTAGACCAATAACGACTTCCCATTGCATCATGCCACCCCACTAGCTTGTCGCAAATGCCAATCTGTGGCTTGCTGATACTGATGCGCCACTTGTAATAAGCGTGCCTCAGAAAAGTAATTGCCAATGAGCTGCATGCCGATAGGTAAATCATTTGCATTAAATCCGCAGGGGGCGCTCATTGCGGGTAGTCCAGCTAAATTCGTTGAGAGCGTATAAATATCTTCTAAATACATTTGCACTGGATCTTTTGACTTCTCCCCCAGGCGCCATGCCACATCAGGCGCAACTGGCCCAAGAATCACATCACACTCTTTAAATGCCGCCTGAAAATCTGCCGCAATAATCCGGCGAATTTTTTGTGCTTGCAGGTAGTAAGCATCGTAGTAACCGTGACACAGAACATAAGTACCAATCAAGATGCGGCGCCTGACTTCCGCACCAAAGCCTTCGGTGCGAGATTTCTGGTACATATCACCAAGATCTTTATATTCAGTGGCTCGATGACCGTAACGGACGCCATCAAAACGACTCAAATTACTAGAGGCTTCTGCAGGTGCTAATACGTAATACACGGGAATGGATAGTTTCGTTTTAGGCAAACTCACTTCAACTAATTTTGCGCCTAAGCTTTCTAAAGTCTTTGCAGCTTCACCTACTGACTTTGCAACATCAGCGGCCAATCCTTCAGCAAAAAATTCTTTGGGCAAGCCAATTCGCAAACCTTCTAGCGGTTTAGCAGAGTTTGTATTGCCTTCTTGCCAACTCTGATTGAGATAACGGCCATAGTCCTCGCCAGAATCCGCTAGTGAAGTGGAGTCGCGCTGATCATGTGATGACATTGCAGAAAGAACTAAAGCGCAATCTTCAGCCGATTTACCCATGGGGCCTGCCTGATCCAATGAAGAGGCATAAGCAATCATTCCATATCGAGAAACGCGCCCATAACTTGGCTTAATGCCAGTCAAGCCACAAAATGCAGCAGGTTGACGGATTGAGCCACCAGTATCAGTGCCTGTTGCAATCGGAGCTAAGCCAGCGGCAACCGCAGCAGCGGAGCCGCCTGAAGATCCGCCAGCAACATAGGCCACATTCCAGGGATTTAATACTGGCCCATAGGCAGAATTTTCATTAGAAGACCCCATGGCAAATTCATCCATATTGGTCTTGCCAAGACAAACCATGCCAGCACCATGCGGATTGTTTTCATCGGGAATTCCGAGATTGGCAACCACCGTAGCGTCAAAGGGGCTCTGGTAACCAGCTAGGATTTTGGAGGCGGCAGTCGACTTCCAGCCCCGAGTGACGAAGACATCTTTATGGGCAATTGGAATACCAGTCAACTTGCCAGCCTTACCAGTAGAGATTAACTTATCTGCTTTAGATGCTTGTTCTAAGCTTAAGTGAGCATTCACATCTAAGTAGGCATTCCACTGCTTTCCAGCTTCAATTCGATCTAAAAAGTATTGGGTTAATTCAGCGCTGGAGACCTCTTTGGCAGTCAAGGCTTTCGCCATAAGTGAGATGGGGGTGTTATGCCAACTCATTCAATCACCCTCGGAACCAAAAAATACCCCTCTAGCTGCGCGGGGGCAGACTTCATATTCTCCGAACGGTGATCAGACTCACTGACTTGGTCAATGCGCAGTGGTTGAGCCAAATCACGCAAAAATAGGATTGGGTGAGCAAGCGGCTCCAAGCCAGTGGTATCGACAGCCTGCATTTCCTCAACCAGAGAAAAAATAGCCTGCAATTGAGGCAAAACTGCCTCGGCTTCTGCCTGACTTAACTCAAGCCTAGAGAGGTGCGCAATGCGCTGGACATCATCAAGATTCATGGGGCGCTAGAGTATCATTCCTATATATTTTTTATTAACAACTTCTATTTTCCCACTACATCATGTTTGGTTTTTTCCGCAGCTACTTTTCCAATGACCTAGCCATCGACCTAGGAACCGCCAACACCTTAATTTATATGCGTGAGCGGGGTATTGTCCTCGATGAGCCCTCGGTTGTGGCAATTCGCCAAGAAGGTGGTCCAAATGGTAAAAAAACCATTCTAGCTGTCGGGAAAGAGGCAAAAGCGATGTTGGGGCGTGTTCCAGGAAATATTGAAGCAATTCGCCCTATGAAGGATGGTGTTATTGCCGACTTCACCATTACCGAACAAATGCTCAAGCAATTCATCAAGCTTGTGCATGAAAGTAAATTATTGAAGCCTAGTCCACGCATCATCATTTGCGTTCCTTGTGGCTCTACTCAAGTTGAGCGTCGCGCCATTCGTGAATCTGCATTAGGTGCTGGTGCGTCACAAGTATTTTTGATTGAAGAGCCAATGGCTGCTGCAATCGGATCTGGCCTACCAGTTTCTGAAGCAGCAGGTTCGATGGTTGTGGATATTGGCGGCGGCACGACTGAAGTTGGCGTGATGTCGCTAGGTGGCATGGTCTACAAAGGATCTGTTCGTGTTGGTGGCGATAAGTTTGATGAAGCTATTACCAATTACATTCGTCGTAACTACGGAATGTTAATTGGTGAGCAAACTGCCGAGATGATCAAGAAAACAATCGGCTCTGCATTCCCTGGGGCAGAAGTGCGCGAAATGGAAGTTAAGGGCCGCAACCTTTCGGAAGGTATTCCACGTAGCTTCACTGTTACCAGCAATGAAATTCTCGAAGCATTAACAGATCCACTGAATCAAATCGTGACAGCAGTAAAAGCGGCCCTTGAGCAGATTCCACCTGAGTTGGCCTCTGATATTGCCGAGCGCGGCATGATGCTAACTGGCGGCGGCGCGCTATTACGTGACCTTGACCGTCTCTTTCTTGAAGAGACTGGTTTGCCGATTCATGTAGCAGAAGATCCTTTAACTTGCGTCGCTCGTGGTTGTGGCATTGCTCTTGAGCGCATGGATAAGTTAGGCGGAGTGTTCTCGCACGAGTAAGCGACATACACGTCGATCAGGGAATTGCGACATAGCGCTCCACCACTTTTCAGACAGGGCATTCCGGCCTTACTCAAACTGATTGTCTGTCTGTCAATCAGCATCGCTCTGATGCTGATTGATTTCCGTTTTAAAGCTCTCGACCCGATTCGCAATAATGTGAATTGGATCTTGCGGCCGCTTGAATATGTCATGATGGCCCCCCGCAATATTTTTGAGACGACATCAGAGTATTTCACTACTCGGTCAACGCTTGATCAAGAAAATCAAGTAATGAAGGTACGCCAAGCAGAACTCTCTTTATTAGCAAATCAATCTGAATTCTTGATGGTAGAGAATCAAAATTTGCGTGAGCTGATGGCACTGCAAAAACAAGTTGCCTTCAAAACCTTACCAGTAGAAATTCTCTTTAACCCGCCCAACCCAATCTCGCAGCGTATTGTGATCAACCGTGGCAGTAATGATGGTTTAAAGCTCGGTAACCCCATCGCCAACGACTCCGGCATCCTTGGCCAAGTGGTCCGCCTCTATGAACGCTCCGCTGAGGTCTCCTTACTAGAAGATCGTGATTTTGCCGTTCCAGTGCAGGTCGCCCGCAACGGCCTGCGTGCCGCTATTTTTGGGGCGGGGCGTGGAAATCCTTTGGAATTACGCTATTTGCCTGTCGCCAGTGACTTAGAAGTTGGCGATATTTTGCTTACCTCCGGCATTGATGGTATTTACCCACCAGGATTTGCGGTTGCAGTCATTAGCAAAATTGAGCGCAATGCCGATAAAAACTCTTCTAATGTATTTTGTGTTCCAGTCGCTGCAGTCAATCGCTATCGCCAAGCCTTAGCTTTTTTATATGATCCGCAGTTTGACGCTAAGGCACCAACTATCAATAACAAATCGAGCGCCACTACACCGTTAAGCAATACTCCAGGCCGTCGCCAAACTCGTGCGCGAGGAATGCAATGATTGACTTCCAAAGCGGCTATATATTGCGCCCGGTCAACCCGGTCTTTATTTATTTCAGCTTATTTTGTGCGCTGCTATTAAATCTTTTACCAATTGGTAATTATGGATGGGTGCCAGACTGGCTCATTCTGTGTATTGTGTTTTGGAATATCCATCAACATCGTTACGTTAGCGTGATTTCGGCTTTCATTCTTGGATTATTGATTGATGTGCATAACTCTGATCTTTTGGGCCTCCATGCCTTTAGCTATTCCCTAGTAGCCTATGTAGCCATCTCTTGGCATAGGCGGATTGTGGCGCTCACGGTTCTATCGCAAGCCCTCCATCTACTGCCCATCTTCTTGCTGGTTTCTTTATTTCCAGTCTTAGTGCATTGGCTGCTCAGTGGTGAACTGTATTGGTGGGCCTTAACAGGCGCCATTCAAGCCATCATTGAGGCAATGCTTTGGCCATTAGCAACTCGCATACTGTTAGCACCTCAACGTCGCCCGATTGACGTTGATCATAATCGGCCACTGTAAGAGGTTGTATGGTTTCATTTAAAAAACCGAACCTTGACTCATTTCAAGAACGCATTCATATTGCGACTTTATTTGTCACATTTTGTTTTTTACTTTTAATAACTCGCTTGGTGTGGTTACAACTTTTCAGCCATGGTAAGTATGCTTTGTTAGCTGAAAGTAATCGTATCGCTTTAGTGCCGGCACCAGCTAATCGTGGACTTCTCATTGATCGCAATGGCATTGTGATTGGCAGAAACTACTCAGCCCTTACCTTAGATGTCAATGCCGAAGAGCTTAAGGGCAATGTTGACCAACTCATTAACAACCTTTCTGAAATTGTTGATATTTCACCCAAAGATCGTCGTAATTTCAAACGCTCCTTGGAAGATTCCCGAAATATGGGCACATTTCCCCTGCGATCCATGCTCAATGAAGCTGAAACTGCACGCTTTATGGCCAATCGCTACCGTTTTCCGGGGGTTGAGATCCGTGCCAGAAGCTTTCGGGAGTATCCGTATAACGAGTTAGCCTCTCACCTGATCGGCTATATCGGTCGAGTTTCTCAAAGGGATAAGGAGCGCATGCAAGCCGAAATCGAGGGTGCTAAAACTGATGACCCAGATGCTTTGCAGGCCTCTTTTTTGCCAGGCATTCAATATGTTGGCAAGATTGGCTTGGAGCAAAGCTACGAAACTGTTCTCCGTGGTGTGCCCGGATATGATCAAGTAGAAATCACTGCAGGCGGAAAACCAGTGCGCACACTGTCTAGCTCACCTTCCGTGCCCGGTAAAAATGTGGTGCTCTCGGTTGATATTAAATTGCAGTACTTAGTTGAGCAGCTCTATGGAAATTTCCGCGGCGCATTTGTAGCTATCGAACCTGAAACGGGTGATGTCTTGGCTTTTGTATCTAAGCCTAACTTCAATCCAAATGATTTCGTTGAAGGGATTGACTCCGTAACATGGAAAGAGCTCAATGACTCTCCACAAAAACCGCTCTATAACCGTCCACTAAAGGGAATTTATCCGCCAGGGTCAACCTATAAACCTTTCATGGCGCTTGCTGCTTTGGAGAATAAGAAACGTACACCTTCACAAACAATTTCTGATCCTGGTTATTTTAATTTCGGTAACCACACCTTCCGCGATGATAAGAAGGGTGGTCACGGAATCGTTGATATGCAAAAGTCAATTGTTGAATCCTGTGATACCTATTACTACACGCTCGCTCGTGATATGGGTGTCAATATGATGCATGACTTTATGAAGCCTCTTGGCTTTGGTCAAATCACCGGCATTGATTTGGAAGGCGAAACTAGGGGCGTTCTCCCGTCAACTGAGTGGAAGAAAAATACCTTCAAGAAACCTGAGCAGCAAAAATGGTACGAAGGTGAAACGATCTCTTTGGGTATTGGCCAGGGCTATAACGCTTTCACCATTTTGCAATTAGCGCACGCAATGGCAAACGTAGCAAACAATGGCATTGTGATGAAACCGCACTTGGTAAAAGCCATTGAAGATCCATTTACTCGTAACCGAGTATTAACAACCCCAAAAGAAAGTTATCGCATCGATCTGAACCAGGAAAATATTGAGGTCATCAAAAAAGCAATGGTCGAAGTGAATAACTCTGGCACTTCTGCTGCAGCATTTAAGGGCACGGGATATCAAGTTGGAGGTAAAACTGGTACTGCCCAAGTCTTTAGTTTGAATTCGAAAGAATATAAACATAGCGCTACTGCAGAATTCTTAAGAGATCATGCTTTATATATTGCATTTGCCCCCGCAGATAAACCTACTATCGTGATTGCAATGGTGGTTGAAAACGCAGGCTTTGGTGCGCAATACGCAGCGCCAATTGCTCGCAAGGCATTGGACTATTACATTGAGGGCAAGTGGCCTAAGGAGATTCCTGAGTGGAAAAGAGCCCCTTAATCAAAATTAAAAGTTTATTCTTCGGCATATTCGCTGGACTAGATCGCGAGCTAGGCCTTATTTTACTTGGATTAGCGGCCATTGGCTTTTTTACATTTTTATCTGCAAGTCAAAATACACCTGTTCAAATCATAGATGAGTTACGCAACCTTGCACTGTCATTTATCGTGATGTGGATTGTTTCTCGCATTCCACCCAAGTGGTTAGAGACGGGTGCTGTTTGGATTTACGGTATTGGTATTGCGCTATTGATTGCGGTAGCTGTATTTGGATTGATTAAAAAAGGCGCGCGTCGCTGGCTCAATATTGGCTTTGTTATTCAGCCATCTGAAATCATGAAAATTGCAATGCCCCTTATGCTTGCGTGGTACTTTCAGAAGCGCGAAGGCATTCAGAAGGGCTGGGACTACGCAGTAGCAGCAATTATTTTGGCTATTCCAGTTTTCCTAATAGCGCGCCAACCAGATCTAGGCACAGCACTCCTTGTTTTTGCAGCTGGTCTCTACGTCATCATCTTAGCTGGCTTGCCATGGAAATGGATTCTGCCTTTTGTAGGTCTTGGTGTTATTGGTATTCTGCTTATTATTATTTTTGGCAGCACGATTTGCGCGCATGATGTTGCCTGGCCATTCATACACAACTACCAAAAACATCGCATCTGTACTTTGCTAGACCCTACTAGTGATCCGCTTGGAAAGGGTTTTCACACAATTCAATCCATGATTGCTATTGGCTCTGGTGGATTTTTTGGTAAGGGCTGGTTTCAAGGTACGCAGGCACATTTAGAATTTATTCCAGAAAAACATACCGACTTTGTATTTGCAGTTTTCTCAGAAGAGTTTGGCTTGCTTGGTAATCTAATATTGATTGCCTTGTTCTTTGCCCTTATTAAAAGAGGCCTAGCAATCTCAGCAAGTGCGCCGAACCTATTTACGCGTTTACTGGGCGCTGCAGTAACGCTGATTTTCTTTACTTATGCGTTTGTGAACATTGGCATGGTGAGCGGCTTACTGCCAGTCGTTGGTGTTCCGTTACCATTTATTAGCTACGGTGGTACAGCTTTGGTTACTCTTGGGTTTGGTGCGGGGATATTGATGAGCATTCATCGTCATCGACGCCTAGTGCAAAGTTAATTCATAACAGATTCTGAAATTCTTCAAATTCTTGAGGTAATAAAAAAGCCCGGCATGCCGGGCTTTTTGATCAACAAAGAAAGAATTACTTCTTACGCTTGTTAACTGAATCTTTAAATGCTTTACCAGCAGAAAACTTAACAGTTTTAGCGGCGGCGATTTTGAGTGGCTCACCAGTTTTTGGATTGCGGCCCATACGTGCAGCACGCTTGCCAGATGAGAATGTCCCGAAACCGATCAGTTGTACTGAGTCGCCTTTAGTAACAGCTTTGATGATTGTGTCGATAGCAGAATTCAATGCAAATTCAGCTTTTGCTTTAGAGATCTCGGCGTCGTCAGCAATTGCTGCGATTAGTTCGGCTTTGTTCAAGTGAAGCTCCTTATAGATATTGATGTCAGCGCACATTACGCTTACATGATTTTAACCACAAAAAATTACAAAAATAAAGCTGCGCTACATTAATTTTTACAACCACTACAAATTAGTCAGCTAAAACGACTATATCGGAAACAAAATATTCAGTATCCCCAAAACAGCTTGTTGGTAAACCAATGTGCTGATCATATTTTAGGGCTACTTTTTTGCCTAAATTAGCATTTATTTTTTGCGCCACAGCATCATCACGCACCGTAAAGAGGAATTTTTCAGACATCGTTCCAGGCATCGAAACCATCGCCATTTCTCCCTCCCAGGTTTTGCAAATATAGCCACGATTGGAGAATTTTTGTACATATCCAGCTCGTTCGCCGTTCCCATAGCTCCAATTAAGCATGATCCAGGTATATGCTGAAATACCCACTAACCCAATTAAAACAAGGCTTAAGAGCCATTTTATAAACCCATTCATACGATCATCCTTGATCTATGTCCACATAAACCCTAACTGGGCACCCAAACCTATCTTGACTAAGTATATGTGTATCTCTGAGTAAGAAATAGTCTATCAAGGGCCTGCAGACAAATTAAAATGTTAGTAGTCACCTTACATTGGCAAGTTCCATGCAAATTCGTCACATCATCTTTTTTATTTTTGTAGCCTCAGCTCTTTATGTTTATTTCAGAGGTAGGGTCCGCTTTGGATTGGTGAGATCACTAATGGACTATCAAGTACTTTTAGCCCCCATTAATACACTTTTATATTTATTTTCTAAAGTAAAAGCGACTGCTTTTATTCCAGTAAGCCAATTTCCCGAAATGAAGCCTTTGCAAGATAATTGGGAAATCATCCGCCAAGAGGCGCTTTCATTAAATGCAGACGGTGCTATTGCTGTAGCAACAGGCTATAACGATATTGGGTTTAATTCCTTCTTTAGAACGGGTTGGAAGCGTTTTCACCTCTACTGGTACGGCAAAGATCTACCTTCCGCTCAGGCCAGCTGCCCTAAAACAGTGGCACTGCTTAAATCCATCCCCTCCGTCAAAGCAGCTATGTTCGCATCCCTACCCCCCGGCGCGACTCTAGTACGTCACCGTGACCCCTATGCGGGATCCCTACGCTATCACATTGGCCTCGTGACTCCAAATGATCCTAAGTGCTTTATTGAGGTTGATGGCGAGCGTTATTTTTGGAAAGATGGCGAACCTGTCATGTTTGATGAAACCTATATTCACTTTGCTGCCAATGAAACCGATCATCAACGCATTGTCCTATTTTGCGATGTTGAGCGGCCTGTTTATACAAAAGTAATGCAATGGATCAATCGCTGGTTCGGTCGCCACGTTATGAGTGCTGCAGCGTCTCAAAACGTTGAAGGTGAAAAAGTTGGCTTTGTGAATGTCGTATTTAAATACTTTTACCAGCTCAGGGCCCAAGCTAAAAAACTGAAAGCCAAACACCGCAGCGTTTATTACGTCAGCAAATGGGTCTTAATTTTGGGAATTTTGTGGGCAATCTTCTGGTAATTTAGGGTTTGAGAGCCTGAATAATTTGCTCAAGGCTAATAGGCCCCCAGACTTCAACCCTCTTATGCCTGGTGTTTTGCCCAGAAATGAACTGAATCTGTTTTTGGGGGACTTTTAATTGCTTCGAAAGCCAAGCCAATAACAGCTCATTGGCCTTATTTTCTATGGCAGGCGCCTGCAGGGAAATCTTAAGACAACCATCATGCAAGCCTACCACTTTGGTGATCTTTGCGCCTGGCTGGCAATGTAGATTTAACGTAATTCCGTTGGGGGTTTGTTTTAACCAAATAGGTGTCATTAAAGTACTTTAAACTTAAACCATGATTATGAAGAGCTCCAAAACGCTAGACCACCTTTTTGCAAGCAATCGCAACTGGGCTGAAGGCATGATCGCCAAAGATCCTGATTTCTTTAAGCGCTTAGTGAATCAACAAGCCCCAGAATACCTCTGGATTGGCTGCTCCGATAGTCGCGTACCTGCCAATGAAATTGTTGACTTGTTACCAGGTGAGCTATTTGTTCACCGCAATGTGGCTAACGTTGTTGTACATACTGACTTAAATTGTTTATCTGTGATTCAGTTTGCGACTGACTTACTGAAAGTAAAACACATCATCGTGGTTGGACATTATGGTTGTGCGGGTGTACATGCTGCATTAAGCGATCGCCGTGTAGGCCTTGCTGATAATTGGTTGCGTCACGTTAAAGATGTTCACCAAAAACATGAGCGCTATTTAGGGGAAGTTTTACCCACACCGAAGCGCCAAGATCGTTTATGCGAATTAAATGTGATTGAGCAGGTTGTCAATGTGTGTGAGACCACCATTGTTCAAGATGCTTGGCTTCGCGACCAAGATCTGACAGTACATGGCTGGGCATACCGTCTTGATACAGGGATCGTAAAAGATTTAGGAATGTCCTGTAGCTCAATCGAAGAGATGGAAATGCGTTATAAAAAAACCTTAACTCGTTACGACACTGAGTAAATCGCATTTGCTCAAATCCTTTGCTAATCAAGCAGTAGTTGCTTTTCTTCAGCTCCTTTCTATTCTGCCCTATCGGCTTTTAGTGTCGATTGGCTATGGCTTAGGCTATATCGCTGCACGCATTCCCGGAGACCGAAATCAGGTTGTAAAAACAAACTTGCATTTGTGTTTCCCCAAATTAAATACAACTGAAATTGATCTTCTGTATAAGCAACACTGGCGCTTACTTGGTCGGAGCCTAGTTGAGAAAAGCATTATCTGGTTAGGCAGTAGGAAACAGTTAGGTGACATGATCGAAGTAAAATCTGCCGTTGATCTGGCGAGCAGAAAGCCGCGCATTTTGGTGAATATGCATTTCACTGGGATTGAAGGCAGCATTATTTTGAGTGCGCTTGCAAAAGAGCGGCACTGGCCTCGCACTTCAGGATTTTTTCAGAGGATGAAAAATCCCTTCTTCAACCAAAAAATTATTGAATGGCGTAATCGCTTTGGCGGAAACTCAATTGATCGTCAAGGAAATTCAAAAGAAATCATCCGAGAGATTCGTAATGGTGACTTCATTATCATTGCTCCAGATATTGATCTAGGCACAAAAGATTCTGAGTTTGTTCCCTTCTTTGGGATTGAAACTAATACCATTACTACTGTGTCGCGCCTGGCCAAGATTACCGGGGCCGATGTTTGCATGATGACTACCACTTTAAAAGCGGATGAATCTGGCTACCTTTGTGAAATCAGCGAGCCCCTAAAAGACTTCCCCGGACCCGATCCCAAAACAGATACTGCTCGCTTAAACCAATGCTTTGAAAAAGAAATTCTTCTTCGCCCAGCCGAATACTATTGGGTCCATAAGCGCTTTAAAAATCGTCCTGGAAACAAAACCAACCCTTATAAGTCTTCCACCTAAAGAAAGATTGGCAATAACGTCTAATTCGGGCAATTGCCCGATAATATGGGCATGGAAGATAAAGTACGCGTTTCGAAACTGTTGTCTGAGTTGGGGCTATGTTCACGTCGTGAAGCAGACGCCTATATTGAGCAAGGCTTAGTCACAGTAGATGGAGAGGTGGTCAACGAGCTTGGCGTTCGCGCTTATCGACATCAAAAAATTGAATTGCAGTCTGGAGCCAAAGTCCAGCAGGCTTCTCGTATTACGGTAATCCTGAATAAACCCGTTGGCTTCATCTCACACTTCGATGATGAGCAAGAATATCAGCCGGCTGCCTCATTGATCACGCCTGATAACTACTTTGGTAGCCCGCTTGATAAGGGTCGCAACCCCCGCTTTAATACTAAAGGCTTGGCTCCTGCAGGCAGACTTGATATTGACTCTACTGGGCTGCTGGTACTCACCCAAGATGGTCGAATCGCTAAATTATTGATTGGCGAAAATAGCCCAATTGAAAAAGAATATTTAGTCCGTGTTGAAGGGGCTCTGTCTTTCGAAGATTTAGATCGCCTTAAACATGGTCTATCTTTAGATGGAGTCGTACTAAAGCCAGCACAGGTGAGTTGGCAAAATGAAGACCAACTCCGCTTTGTATTGCGCGAGGGACGTAAGCGTCAGATTCGTAGAATGTGTGAAATGGTTGGACTCAAGGTCATTGGACTTAAACGCGTCAGAATCGGTCGAATTTCACTGGGCCCGCTGCCACCGGGACAATGGCGATTTGTAAGGCCAGAAGAGCAATTCTAAGTAAGCTCACCCGCTTATAATTGCGTCCAAACTAGATTAATAAGCGCAGAATTACCATCGATACCACCACCTCCAGCACTCCGGGCTCAGAAGTATTACGACGTCGTAGCTTTGCCATCATCTCTCACCCCGATGCTGGCAAGACAACGCTCACTGAGAAATTGTTGCTTTATGCTGGTGCAATTCAAATTGCTGGCAGCGTTAAAGCCCGCAAAGCAAGCCGGCACGCAACCTCTGACTGGATGGAGATTGAGAAACAACGTGGAATCTCTGTTGCTAGCTCCGTGATGCAAATGGAATATCGCGACTGCATCATCAATCTACTCGATACTCCGGGCCATCAAGATTTCTCTGAAGATACTTATCGCGTTTTAACAGCCGTAGATTCTGCTTTGATGGTGATTGATGCAGCGAATGGTGTCGAATCACAAACCTTACGCTTGCTTGAGGTGTGTCGCGCTCGTAATACACCTATCGTCACTTTCATTAATAAGATGGATCGCGAAGTGAAACCCCCTATGGAATTAATGGACGAGATCGAAACCGCCCTTGGTATCGAAGTTGTTCCATTTACCTGGCCAGTAGGCATGGGCAAATCTTTTGCGGGGGTCATTGATATCGCCAATATGCGCATGCGCATGTTTAAAGCAGGTGAAGACCGCGTTACTGAAGACTCACATGCTGTGGTTGATGTAAATGACCTAGCACTTAAACAGCGCCTGGGTACTGACTTAGAAAACGCCTTGACAGAAGTAGCGCTTATTAAAGAAGCAATGCCAGCATTTGATCGTGAAGCTTTCTTGGCGGGCCGCCAGTCCCCCGTATTCTTTGGCTCAGCGATTAATAATTTTGGTGTACGAGAAATTTTGAATACGCTAGTTGAACTTGCGCCATCACCAGGATCACGCAAAGCGCTGCAACGCGAGGTAAGTCCTGCTGAAAATAAATTCTCTGCCGTTGTCTTTAAGATTCAAGCAAATATGGACCCAGCACATCGTGACCGTGTGGCATTTTTACGCATCTGCTCAGGGCATTTTCAGCGTGGCATGAAATTAAAGATCTGTCGTAATAACAAAGAAGTGCGCACCAATAATGCATTGTCTTTTCTTTCACAAAGACGCGATATTTTGGATGAGGCATTTCCGGGAGACATTATTGGCCTGCCTAACCATGGCTTACTCCGCCTGGGTGATACGCTTACTGAAGGTGAGCAATTGCAATTTACGGGCCTGCCATTTTTTGCTCCTGAAATTTTTCGCATGGTTGAATCAGCAGATCCCATGCGATCTAAGCAACTCCGAACTGGCTTGATGCAACTTGGCGAGGAGGGTGCTATTCAGGTCTTCCGCCCTATGGCTGGTGGCACGATGCTCTTAGGAGCCTTTGGTCAACTGCAATTTGAGGTCGTGAGTCATCGCCTACAAACGGAGTATGGCGCTGAAGTGCGCTTGCTGCCAGCACGCTATAACTTAGCCCGCTGGGTAAGCTCAGATGATCCTGTTGCTTTGAAAAAATTTACCCAAGAAAATATTCATCGGATGGCAGAAGACGTTGTAGGGGCATCTGTTTTCCTGGCATCTCATAAGTCAGAGCTTGATGTGGCTCAACAGCGCTGGGAATCAATTCAGTTTCACGCTCTCAGAGAACATGCTGGCTTAATTTATCAATCAGACTTAGCTGGTTGATTATTTGCTTTTACTCTGAGGCAGCTTACAGTCAAAAACTGCCACTAGTGGTGTATCCGTACTTTTAAAAGTAGCAACCTTGCCGTATTGCGCACAATAGTTGCTTGCCTTCTTGCTTAATTGCTCAATAGACTCGCCGCTGCTATTCAAAAAAGTGACGTGATTTGCATCAGATGCGTCCGTATACACAGCTGCACAAGCGCTTAATAGAGCTAAACACAACGCCCCGGAAATGTAAGTCTTCATAAAAAAGATTCCTTGTTATTTGATCACTAGATCGGCCACCGATCAAACCTCTAGCCATATTGAAGAGAAATTTACCGAGAGCCCAACGCGTACAAAAGTGGTTGCAAGTGTGATCGCAGAAGACATCAGAAAGCCCATTGCTAGAGAGAAGATGATATTTGGAAGATTAATCATGTCGTAATCATAGCGCCTGGACTTTTAAGCTGTTATTCTGAACTGTGATCACTATTGTGCGCCCTAGATAGGGGGATCTCTTGAGTATCCCTCTTGAATTCATCATTTCATTAGTCTAGGAAAACTCATGGCTGCAGGCCAAAATCAAAGAAACAGAAAAAACGATCCCATGCTCACCAAAACAGGTAAACCGCGCCTTGGGCCACTAAATGCTACTCAGCTCAATAAGTTGCTGGAGGCTAGCACTAAGCCAAAAGAAAAAAGCAAGATCTTGCGAGCGATACAGAAACATGCTGTTGCTGCATAAATACTAAGCCCCGATATTTCGGGGCTTTTTACTTGTCTGCCAAAAATATTTAAGTCCTCTTTACCAACATTCTTTTTCCTAGAATGACGGTGGAAACTACCAAGAAGGCGAAAACTAAATTCATGACTGTGAGCGAATCCCCGAGCAAAACACTGGCCGCCACAAGCGTACAAAATGGTTGCATCAGCTGAACTTGGCTCACTCGCGCAATGCCGCCAATAGCAAGCCCTTCGTACCAAAAAAAGAAGCCAATAAACATCGAGAATAGGCTTAAATAAATAAAGCTGGTCCAAGCTATAAGGCTCGCATTAAGGTAATGCATCTCAAATGTGAAATAGCTCATCACAATATTGACAGGAAGCGAAATTACGAGCGCCCAAGAAATCACTATCCGTGGGTTCATCTTCCTAGAAAGCTCGCCACCCTCTACATATCCGACACAGGCACAAATGCCACCGAGCACCAATAAGCCGTCTATGTAAGTAAAGCTTCCTAAGTTCTTTAACAGGGCATAAACGACTACCAAGACTGCGCCCAATAGAGAAACTAGCCAAAATCCTAATGATGGTCTTTCTTTAAAACGAATAACACCAATAACGGTTGTAGCCAAAGGCATCATGCCTAGGATCACTGCTCCGTGGGATGAAGAGCCCTCAGTCATGGCAACAGTAGTAAAAATTGGAAAACCGAAAACTACCCCTAAGGCAATTACTACAAACTTAGTAAAATCAGCCTTGGATGGTATGCGCCCTTTTTTGAATAGTAGATATGCCAAAGCCACTATGCCTGCAAGTGTCGCTCGACCAAATGCAATGAAGTATGGGTCAAAGCTAAGAACTGCAATTTTACTTACCGGCAAAGTTAAACTAAAAATCAAAATGCCAATAAAACCGATCAGCATTCCTTTGGTTTCTTTATTCACTATCACCCTTTGCATATATGAAGCCATTGTATTGACAAACCCAGAGGGGTGCTTCTAAAGTATTGCAGAGCATGAGCTCTCGAGAAATCATTAGCCCTTATGATTGTCATATGACTACAACTCGCTTTTGCTTAGTGCGCCATGGAGAAACTGATTGGAATAGTGCACGCCGCCTTCAGGGCTATACCGATATTCCTCTGAATAACCGCGGCTTTGCTCAGGCGGCCCAGATCGCAAAGACTCTTAAGAGCAGCAACTTTCAATTTGATGTTCTCTACACCAGTGATTTGCAGAGAGCAAAACAAACTGCCAATGCAATTGAGAGCTTGTATGCAGTTTCTGCCATTAGTCATAGCTCACTAAAAGAGCGCCATCTTGGCGCCCTCCAGGGGCTTACCATTAACGAAGCGCCGCTTGTAGAGCCAGAGCTCTGGCAAATTCACCTCAGCCGAGATATTCATCATGAATTGCGCGGTGGAGAAAGTATCTTGCAATTTGCGAGTCGTATTAAAACTGCGCTTCAAGATATCCAAGAAAAACATGCTGGCAAAACGATTTTGGTAGTCAGTCATGGTGGGGCCTTGGACATGATGTATCGAATAGCAAGTAATCAAGCGCTAGATGCTGAGAGAGCGGTAGCCGTTCCAAATGCGTCACTTAACTGGATTAGTTGCGTTGGGGCTAACTGGACAGTTGACAACTGGGCGGATACCAGCCATCTCGATGGATTGGCCTTAGATAATTTAGACCTATAAACTACTGAATATGAAACTATTTCTCAGGGTGCCGATCTATCTTCTGATAGCACTCCTATCAGCACCTCTGTATGCCATGGATGACGTACCGGATAGCTTACCAGATCATGTTGTTGGCGATATTGGCGTAGCGGTCTACACCTCAAACCTGCATATTGGTACCGAAGGTACGCAATCTCTTTTTCTACCCTATGCTTTTTTTGACTATCAGCGTTTTTTTGTGCGCATTGATGAAGTTGGCATTAAAACTTTCAAGATGGGTTACGGCTACCTTGAGGTGATTGGGAAAATTAACCTAGATACCTATAAAGTAAAATCGCCATTTAATGGCACATCTATCAACCGTAGCGATCCCATACCTCTGGGCTTAGGCACATTCCAAGAAACCCCCATTGGTGGATTTTTTGTAAATGCTTATCATGACTTCGGCAAATCTAAAGGGGCACTTTATGAGTTTCTCTATTTTGCAGAACTGGAGACTTATAAGAAGATCGTCGTTTATCCTCAAGTTGGAGTAGAGAGGCAATCAAGTCAATACGCCAACTACTACTATGGTATTAACACTGGGGAATCACAGCTCACAGGCTACAACGCTTACTCGGTATCGGCTACTAATAATTTACTAGCGGGCGTTATGGTTGAGATTCCGGTGATTGATAGCTGGTATGTCAATATCTATGGCAAACGAAAATGGATGGGTAATGCAATCAACAATAGCCCTGTGATGAATCGCTCATTCCAAGACAATGTTTTTCTAGCGCTAGCCTACCGCTTTAAATAAGGCCTTAATAAATAAGCCACCTAGCGGTGGCTTATTTTCATTACATTACTTAGTTGAATGTAATTTATTTTGCTGTGATGCACAGAAGTCAACAATCACATCTGCAAAACTCAAATAGCGAGAATTGCTCTTTCTAAATTGATCAATTTCTGCGGCAAGCGGTGAAGTTCCGCCCTTAAAATCTGCATCCTCATATCCAGGGTGATACGGCGCCTCTTCAACAAATTTGTTTGTCATACATTAACCTCATTCAGTGTGTGCTCAAAAGCAGTATCGCCATTAAGCAATTTAGAAATGGAACTCCATTGGCATGCCAATCAACTTGCTACTGAATTATTTGCAAAGGTTTTGCATAAAAGACTCTCCTAAAAACGGCCCATCAGTTACATAGCAATTGCCATGCAGATGGATGCCGCTCCCCCTGTCCCTGATACCTGAGAGATTCACCCTAAGCCTGGCTTAGGACTTGCTCCTTCGGTGCACCATAAAAATGGTGGCTCTCCAGACGGCTATTTAGGATAAGCAGTACCTTCCTTTGGGATACCTGAGCGTTCATGGGAGTTTGCGCCTTCGGTGGAGGGTTGCCCCTCACTCTCCTGCTTGAAAAAATTATATCCTGATGCTCTAAATTACAGTTTAATTATTTATTACAGTTGCTTTAAAAAGACATTATCAGAATGGATGCCCCAGAAATCAGCATCACTAGCTCCATTAGTAATAAAAACTTCTTTTCAGGCAAGGCTAAAACAATTCTTTTGGAAAAGATAGAGCCCAATAATACGCAGCTACCAATCAATAGGCCCTGAATGATGGCCGTAGCATTTAAAAACCCTAGCTGATGAAAAGTAATGCCTTTGGTGAATAAAATGGATAAGGTGCTAGCAGCCTCAGTACCCAAAAAGGCGCCTTTGCTCAAACCAAATGCCAAAAAGAATGGTGTATTAATTGCGCCTGTGGTGGCCACTATGCCAGTGAGATAGCCAATCCCAGCACCTACCAAGCTCATTTGCCATAGCTTAAGATAAAAATTCTGTTTACGCATCCATCGGCGAATTGGAATAAGCAGAATTAGAAAAAGGCCAAGGGTAATTTCAACAAGTCGATCGTTTAGGGTGACTAAAGTGTTCACACCCAAGATCACTGCAGGTATTGCAGTGATGCTATAGACAAAACATACTTTCCAATTAATGACGCTCCACCACAAAAAAATACGAGAGAGATTTGCAACAGTGGCAACGAGTGCAATCACTGGAATTGCTTGAATTGGGCCATAAAAATACACCAAGGCCGGCATTAAGATAATCGTAGTTCCAAACCCAATTACCCCACCCAAAACGCCTGCGCCCAAACCTAAGAAACCGAGAACAAAGGCTTGGATGAGCAGATCCTGGAAAGTCATTCTATCTAGATTGCGTAAAAATTAAGGGAGTAGCTCGCTAATCTCAATCAAATTTTGATCGGGATCTCGAACGTACACTGAGTTAATTTTTGCAGTTGCTCCAGTACGAACAATAGGGCCATCAATAATTGGCCAAGCTTCTTTCTCTAGCCGACGAATAACTTCCAGAAGCGGTCTATCAGCAATAAAACAGAGGTCTAGAGCGCCTGGAGTTGGGATATTTGCTTTGGGCTCAAACTCCTTGCCCTTGATATGCAAATTGATCTTTTGGGTTCCGAACTTAAGCGCTTTGCGCTCTTCTGGTGGAGTGCCACCAATAAATGCCTCTAATTTCATGCCCAATACGCGAGTATAAAAATCAATACACTCAGCCTCTTTTGCTGTAGTTAAAACAAGATGGTCTAAATGATCAATCATGCAAATTATCTTCAATTTGGTGGGCAAGTATTCGCCAAAGTTTTACCAGCAAGGCGATCTTTTATCCAGGGCAAATATGAAGATGCGGCACTACCTGGCGTAGAGAAATGGGTTTGCTCTCCCGGCAGTTGAACTCTGCTGACGTTACCGCCCAGCTTACACATCTGCTTTTGATATAGCTCGCCCATCACAGGGGGCACAACCGTATCCTTGGTTCCCCAGTAAATAATTACGGGGGCTACAGGCTTCACTGGATTAACGCTTCCCTTCAAAAACGCTTGAGCCCATGCCAAGGTATTTTGTGCCTGTGGCTTTAAAAGATTTTTATACCCAGACCCATAGGCATAACTCAAAGTATCAGCTGATACATGAATACATTTATTAGAATAAATTTTGTCGATCACTTTGGCGCCATCATCCGTTAATAAATCTGTCAACTGAAGATTTGGAAACGCCGCCTGGGTGCCCCATAAGGTCATTGAGAAATGGGCAAAGTTAAATACATTGTCAGAAAAGCTACTTGTTAACTGGCTAATCATTTTTTCTGAGAGGGCTTGATCAAGCTTCGCTCCAGGCATTGTTACTGCAACATCATAGGGGGCTAGTGCTACAAATCCTACCGGCTGAATATCATCAAATGCAGTGCCTTTTTTGGACAGGTAATCTGGCATGCTGGCAGCAGCAATTGCAGTTCCGCCGCCTTGTGACCAACCATAGACTATTGCTTTCTTACCAGCTCCCGTTTCTTGCATAGACCCAACTGCTCTAATTGAATCAATCGTATCTTTTGCTTGAGTAATCGCAACTGCATACTGATGCTTGCCGCCTCCGCCTTGGCCCTGATAGTCGGTGCCAACAACTACATAACCCTCTTTAATAAAAGCCTCTAGGCTTGGGAGTCCATAGTCCGTCCAAGAGTTTCCATCTAATAAGAAATATTCATTTAAAGAAACGGCAGGATTAGTCTGTTGGGAAGGCCCGCAGTTTTGCGCTGTTCCTGTAGTGCCATGTGCCCATGCCATGACAGGCCTGCCTTCAGCAGGAGCCTTGCCAGTTGGAGCTACGACCAAGGCCGTAGAAATAGTTTTCCTATCTCCCACATCAGAAGAAATATATGCAATACGCCATGCTTGTGCGCCAGGAACCGCCGTGGGTACTTCCTCTTTTTTAATAACCTGACCCAACTTACCATCTGGGCTCATTTTGCTCACAGCTTGATAAAAGGGAGGAGTTGATGGTTCTGCGTGAGCTACTCCTAAATATAAGCTAAAGCAAATAGAGAGGGCAGCAGCTCGGCATAAGACTTTTTTCATTCTGGGTGGCCCCTATGTATACAGATAAAGCCATTCTAGCGGAGCTTTATGTTCCCAATGGGAGGTTGATATTGCCTAATGATGCTTTAAATAATCCATTGCCCAAGCTACTTCACTATCGCTCGGGAAGGGTGGCTAACCTAATAGGCCGCCCACTAAACTCATCGTTAGGCCCAGCAAGGTTGCATTAAAAACAAAGGATAAAAGGCTGTGCGTGGTAACCAGACTTCTAATTTTTTGATCGGCAATGATAATGTCAGCAGTCTGACAAGTCATTCCGATCACGACTGAAAAATGAAAGAAGTCTGCATAGCTTGGGTATTTAGTGCCGGCGAAAATAAGTGGTGTGCACTCAGCACCCTCTTTGAGGTTCACATAATAAGCGCGCGCATAATGAAGGGCATAAGCCGTATGCAACACTAACCAAGAAATAAAAAAGGTCCCGCCTGTCATTATCACGCCAAGTATGCGATCTTTTAGAGGAATATCACTTATACCTCCAACGTGAATAAAAATGGCCGTCAAACTCACGGCACTTGCAAGCAGAGAAACAATATAGATAAATGATTGTCCTTCATCTTGATGGTTGCTAAGGTAAGAAACTTTTCCTCTATTGAAATACTGCATCATCACAAATACTGAGATCAAGTAAGTTAATGAGGCACAACTCCAGGCCATTAAAAAACGAGTAGATGGGTGATGTCCCTCAAGCAAAAAGAAGGCGGCAATACCTACAATAGCCGAATATAAAAGGCGAGTCTTTGCCCTAATTAAGAACCAGCGAAATTTTTTGTATTCCTTGTCCATAGAACCCCCTAATAAGCTCTTGTCATGATATTCGATTGGGGCTAAAAGTAAACATAGTTCAGCTTTGATATAAAGGGGTCTGCAGTAAGCGCTGAAACTTGAGAATGCGAACCCTAGAGCAAGATTGCCCCAGCCAATCAAATCGCTTCGGCTAAACCAAAAGAAAATGCCCCACATAAAGCGGGGCATTGTTTGAATTTTGTGGCCCGAGACAAAATTGGCTTGGGCTTAGGATATTCATATCCTACTTTTTAGATTTATATTTTTGTACTGCCTCTTTTAAATCAGAATATTCTTCACAACCAAAAGTGCATACTTTATCTAATCTTGCCAATAAGGCCTCCGCCCCCGGCAGATCATTATTGGTTAACTTTAGTTGTCCGTAATATTCAAGAGCCCCGCGATGATTTGGATCGATCTTTAAAGCGGCTTGATAATATTTTTCAGCGCCGACTAAATCTGGTGGCTGTTTCTTACGAAGACTATAGCCCATTAGGTTATTCCAATCAGCCGAACCTGTTTCGTTGGCAGCCTGTAATTGCTGTATTGCTTGATTGTATTTTTCAGACTTAATACTTGCCCTTGTCTGGGTTAGCCAAACTGGATCTGACTTAATTGGGGGCGCAGTATCTGCGGCTTGGGATATCCCTACCGTTAAAAGGAATAATAGAGCTACTAGAAGTATTTTTTTCATTTGGGCATCTTTAGTTGAGAGTCTCTCTTTTATATACTGATTCTTTAATTTCTGCTTAAACACAGGCCAAATCAAAACTGCTAGAAATCGGTTTTGGTGGGTCTTGGTCACCTAGGGCTGAATCAGCTAAGGCCTTATGTCTATAAACCCATCTATTACTGGGTTTCTTTTGGCGGTTGGATAATATATTGAGCACCATTAGGTAAAGGGGTGCGATTTACGTTCAGCGCCATTGCTACAAGGACATAGTAGCCAGTCGTTGCAATTAAATCGACTACACCTTGTTCGCCAAATAAATTTTTGACTTTTATAAAGTTTCTATCGCTAACTTGATGGGTTTCATATAGCTCATTCACAAAATCATATATCGCCCCCTCTTCATTGCTCATGCCGTCTGGCTTTGTTCCTTGAGCTAATTGATCAATTATTTTAGGATCTAGCCCCGCATTTAAAGCAAGTCGCTGATGGGCGTACCACTCATAAGATGAGCTCCATTTTTGTGCCGTAATCAGAATTGCAAACTCATTTAACTTTAGGGGTAATGAGCTGTTAAAACGAATCTGCTCGCTAACAATGCGAAATGATTCTGCTAATTTCGGGCTACGTAACCAGATATTAAAAGGCGCCCCAAGACTATTAGAGCCCTTCACAACTGCCGCACTTCCAGTAGAGGAAACTGGCCCCGACATTAGTAGATCAAAATATTTTTTTTGATCTACCGACATATTTTCAGTTGTTATTCTTGCAAAACGTTCACCAGCCTCTTGCGCTAGAGCAGATGCTGAGCCGAGCAAAAAGAAACAGCTAATTGAAATTGAATATAAAAATTTCATTTTTTCCTTAAATTTATCGTGCGAGCCTATATTAAGCGGGGTTCAAGGCATGGGATTACAGGTTAAAGGATGTCTGACCCCCTAATGAATACTTGATGAATTTTTTCGCAAATGTAGGAAAATTTTCTTGCCCAGCATATTCAAAACTAAAGAAATTAAAGCGGTAAAAGTGCCCGTTACCATTGCTTCTGTAGAGGCGCTACCAAAGTGACTCGGGTGTGCCAAAAAATCTGCAATAAAGCACATGCCACCGGTTATGCCTGCTACTACATATTTATTACTAAACCAACGATAAGTAAACAGTGAAAGAATAAAAACACCAACAGCAGTAATCAATCCAGTCTCCACTGCCTTTAGTAGGTGCCCTACAGTTGCTAACCAAATATTGCCCTGGACCATAACAAGGAGACAGGCAGGGGTTGCTTCGCAAAATGGCGTTAGAAAAATCTTCATTTTTTGACTCAACATGTTGAACCTTCATTAATAAGACGGCTTAAGTTAGCATCTTTTTAGCAATCACAATCAGCTAGGCGGTCATTGCCAGGCTTTAGTTTTATTCACGAAATAAATATGAGTTAAAGTCTAGATTAATCAATCATAAGCATCTTTACATGAATATTTTCAAAAAAATAGGCCTCTATTACAAAACCTTTAGGCTTGCCTATATTTCTTACGACTCACTAATTGGGCTCCCTGAGATTAAAAATCTTGATTTTTGCTATAAAAAGTTCTGTGCACAATCTCTGTCTAGGTCAAATTCGTCTTCTTTAGATATTGGCTGCGGCCATTCTCCAAGAAATCCTTTTGAAGCTGATCACACATACGGAATAGATATTAGGGAAAACAAGGAGAAGGGGATCAAATATGCCGACTTGAATGTTGAAAAAATCCCTTTTGATGATGGTAGTTTTGACTACATAACTGCATACGATTTCCTAGAGCATGTCCCAAGACTGATTTATGCTCCTGATAGAAAATTTCCTTTTGTTGAGTTAATGAATGAAATATATCGGACACTAAAGCCTGGGGGAATATTTTTTTCATTTACCCCAATGTATCCATTTGCTCCCGCTTTCGTAGATCCAACGCATGTCAATCAAATAACTAATACTACATTTGAAAAATACTTTGATGACAACACCAAATGGGCCAGCATCTAAGGATTCAAGGGCAAATTTTCTGTTGTCTACCAAGCCAGAAGCGGGCATCATTTGGTGAGTATTTTAGAGAAGGTGTAGAAATTATAGGGTTAAGATTGGGGCGAAGAAGCTTCGGAGACTGGAGCTTCCTTTGACTTCTAAATCCATGGGGCGCCGCTCGGTCTGTACTAATTAATCGAGCTGTAGCTTTTGCTTATTTACCACTTCTTTGTATAAAGTTAGCTCGGCTTTCATTTCTTTGCTAAATTCTTCTGGTCCATTCACATTAATGATAGATCCAGTATCTTCAATACGTTTTCGGACAGCAGGATCCGAAACTACTTTATATATCGCTGCATAAATTTTGTCGACGATATCGCGGGGTAGACCCGCTGGGCCATAAAGCCCATAAAAAGCCATACGATTAACTGGGGCTAAGCCCACCTCAGTAAAAGTTGGTACGTTAGGTAGCTCTACTAAACGCTTTGGTGCTGCAACTACAATTGGCAGCAATTTACCGTCTCTAATAAACGGCAAAGCAGAAGGTAAGTTATCGAAAACAATCAGCACCTGCCCCGCTACAGTATCTGTTAATGCCGGGCCAGCACCGCGGTAAGGAATAGGCACAATATAGGTGCTAGTCAAATTTTTAAATAACTCCATTTGCAAATGGCCAACACTCCCCGTCCCCGGACTAGCATAAGAATACTTACCCGGATTTTTTTTCAACTCTTCTAAAAAAGTTTTAAAGTCTTTCGCCGGAAAGTTGGGATTTACAGCAATGATGTTTGGGGTGGCAGCAATATTCGTAATGGGGGTGAAATCCTTAGCGGGATCGTAACCAATTTTGGGGTTAATCGCTGGATTAGCGGCCGTAGTAGAAACGGTTGCTGCCCCAATGCTGTAACCATCTTTTGGCGCACGCGCAAGCTCCAGCGCACCAACACTCCCACCGCCGCCAGCCCGGTTCTCAACAATCACCGTCTGGCCTAATTGACGCCCAAGAGGATCGGCAATACTACGCGCAATAATATCGGTAGTGCCACCAGGCGCAAATGGAACGATTAACCGAATAGGCCTATCCGGATAGGCGGCTTGCGCACCCAGTGATAAGCATAAGCAGATAGCAATAATGATTTTTTTAATCATTAAAAATCAGTCTAAATGAGGTGGGCTTCATTGAAGCATGCCTATATTTCTTCGCCATCCGGGGAATAATCATCCCCCAAACATGCAGCGCCCATCTGTATTAGAAAGCTGGCAACTAGTATAGCCAAATGAAGAAGTGCTACTAGTAGCGCAGGCCGCTAGCATTAATAAAAACATAGCTGCAAAAACGGCTTTTAATATTCGCCTCATTTATATTCTCTTTTTGCAATTAAGCAATATGTAGATGTTTTGAAGAACTATCCTAGCATAGGATTTTTAAGATCTAGCAAGTTCAGAAAATAAAAACCACCCGAAGGTGGTTTTGGTGATACATGAGGGCATTAAACGATAGTTCTATGCTTATTAACCGGCTATGCAGCGCGACTCATCACTAGGATTCTGGCAGCCGCCATAGCCACCTGAAGACCTGCCAGTAGCACTGCATGCTACTAACATTAATATAAACATAGCTGCAAAGGCGGTTTTTAATATTCGCTTCATGTATATCCTCTTTTTGCAGTTAAGCAATATGTATATGGTTTGAAGAAGTATCGTAGCATAGGATTTTTATGATCTAGCCAGTTCAGAAAATAAAAAACTGACCGAAGGTGGTTTTAGTGATTCTTGGTAGCTAGGAGCGGAATCGATTACGGCTGAGGATGTCTATTCCTGGTTTTACTTTTTTATAAGGCCCATATAGACTGGTATTTTTATTAAATTGAAAAACTATGAACATTGCCTATTCCAGTTCAGCCAAAATCTCTGCTGATCAAGCGATTGATTTATACATTAGGTCGACACTTGGGGAAAGACGTCCTATTCATAATCGCCAAGCGTTTGAGAATATGTATAAGCACGCTAATCTGATTATTTCAGCGTGGGATGGGGATAAGTTAGTTGGTATTTCTAGATCATTAACGGATTTCTCATATGTTGCGTATCTATCTGACCTGGCTGTAGATGTTCAATACCAAAAGCAGGGCATTGGAAAGCAATTAATTGAGAAAACTAAAGTAGCTCTTGGGCCAGAATGTATGTTGGTTTTACTGGCTGCCCCAAAAGCAAGAGAATATTATGGGCCTCTTGGTTTTGAACAGCATCCAAGTGCCTGGACTCTAAAGAAGCATGTGCAATAAAAATAGTCCAACAAGTGGGCTATCGTAATTCTTGGCGGCGCAGAATCGACCAAGGCCTAGAATATCTAATCTTGTTTCAGTCCACCCAGCGCTTCAATCTCTCTTGCCATCTCTAAGCTATTAGAGTCCTCAACATTCTCCCTTAGATCATCAATAACGCCTTGGCGATCTCTGGCAGGACGATTTTGACTAATCTTCCACTTCGCTTCAATTTTTTCAACCAACAATTCAACCCCAACAATATTTGCAAGCATAGTTTCAATGTAGTCTTTTGGGGCATCTGTAACGGCCCATGGATCTTTTCTACTTGACTCCATTTTCTCCGTTAGGATCTTCACAATTTGATGCTTATCCTCTTCGTCTTGGATGGCAGATAGTATTCCATTGATGTGAACGCTTAAATAGTTATAGGTAGGAACAACTTTGTGGGTTTCGCTCTTTGTGGGGTATGAAGATGGGCTGATATAAGCCTCATATCCAGAAAAGGCCAGCAATACTTTTTGCTTTTTCTCGCCAATTTTCCATATTGGATTTGCTTTGGCTGCATGTGAAATTAATTTACTCCCAACGGCTATATTTCCATTAGGCGCCATAAAAGGGAGGTGATTTCCAACCAGCTCCCCATCAACATTGGCAACCATCAGCCCAAGAGGGTGAGTCTTAATAAATTGAGAGATCTTCTCTAGATCAGTCTCAAGAAAATGAGAAGGGATATACATCTAATAATTAAAACATATATTGATTAAATCAATCCTAAAGCTCAATGAAAAACCACCCGAAGGTGGTTTTGGTGTTTTTTAGTAGTCCAAGGCAGAATAGAACCGCCTGGGGTTAGGCGGCTTAGGCGGGATTTAGGCACTGTCGCTTTGGCAAGTTGATTTTGACCAGCTTTTTCCGCTTTACTCACTGAGCTTTTACGGCATCTTGATCACACTTGGCCCGTGCTTGTATGACCCCTATATAGGCTAAACCTCAACCGACACGAATTATTAATTCATTAATTTTAATTTTTCCTAAAGCTATGTCTGGATTGGCGACATAATTATTTGGAATGTGATGAATAAGGCTATTAGGGTCAATTTTCTTATTCTTAGAATCATACCCAATAAAATTTCTGGAGACACAGCCCCTGGGGACATTAACGAATGTTAATCCCGCTGCTGCTTTCTCCCTAATATGCCAAGGAGTCTTTTCGGGAATAGAGGATGGGCCATTTAGGTGCTCATACATCAACTCCCGATCTAGCAAATACATACCTTGATAAGGTTCTGGCAAATTTACGTAGCAATAGTTTTCTGATGCCTTCATTCTAGGTAGCTTATGAAAAATAGATCTTGTAAAAGAATCTGTTGAATATAATTCTGTAGAACCCTCCATTTTCTCGTAGCGTAAAAAAGAAGGGATTAGGCCCTCACTCTTTAGATCTTCGAGACCCCTTAGCCAGTACTCAATATTTTTTGGCGTGATAAAAATATCGTCTTCCACATACATGAAGTGTGTAATTGATTGATCTGCATCGAAGAGCTTCCGAAAAGTATAAAAATGGCTCCAAGTTAAAAGATAGGGATGGCCAAGATAGGTGGGGGTATGAATTTCTACTGTTAATTCACGCCCTTGCTTGATGGCATTCATAATATTTAAACTCTTATCCACATCATTTTCATTAGTAAAAATATGAATAAGAACTTCATCTGCAAGCAATGGAAACTGGGTTGCAATTTTCTCTAGGTATTTAATTCGGTCCTCAACATAATGAAATGTGACGCCAATGGCTAATTTTTTTATCCTCATTGGGCGCCGACCCAGCAAGGGTAACTTATATCCAACATGCCCAAGCCTAAATCAAAATATTGTTTTCCAGTCCCACCCGAAAATCCAGAAAGTAGAGGTCTTAAGGCCTTTGCTGAAGACAATTTTTCATTAAAAATATTGAAGCTAAAGTATTCCACAGCTTCTTCTTTTCTATCATCAGACTTTAGATACGCAGGAATCAAATATTCTTCACAAAACTTTTTGCTAGTATAAAAAAAGCGCATGTCCGCCCATGGCTGTAATGAATCTCCCTCGCCAAGGTGCCTCCAAAAAATATTTTGGATATTGTTTTGCTTAATCATTTCTATTATTGTTTCAAAATTTCGACAATAGATTTTGCCAGTGCATTTAAAGAAATTATTTTCGTTTTTCAAAAATGTTGAGTGTTTCAGGGCAAATTTTATTAGCTCCCCCTCTCCATATCCTTTGCCCCTTAACTTTATAGAGTCGTCGTTTTGGCAGTAGGAGATTTGCTCAACATCAACGCCCATTTGTTTTAAAAGCACTACCTCTTCATCATTAAGAAGGGTGCCTCCAGTAGCGTCAGCAATAACAATTTTTTTTATACCGTGGGCAGCCCAAAAAAATATCGCTGCTTTTGCAGTTATGTAACGCGTAGCTAGATTAGTCATCTGCAAATAAGGGATATCCTTTGGCGGCTTATTGGCTGTAGTAATTAAAACGGTTGAACTCACTTAGTTGCCCTCTTTTCAAGTTAAACAAAGCTACAGGTCCTGATTTTTGCTTTGGGGCTTGCTGTAATATTATCTAATCATCAAACGCTGGCTGGCGCCAATTTTCCTAATATTTGCATCTTAACCTAGTGCTTATAAAAATAGCCCGTCAAGTGGGCTATTGTGATTCTTGGTGGCCCCAGACAGAATCGACTAGGGCCGAGGATGTCAAATCTAGTAATTACTTACGCTTATTGACAGCATCCTTAAATGCTTTGCCAGCGCCAAATTTAACTGTCTTAGCTGCTGGGATCTTAAGCTCGGCGCCGGTTTGTGGATTACGGCCGATACGCGCTGCGCGTTTGCCAGATTTAAAAGTGCCAAAACCAATTAACTGAACATCATCGCCTTTAGTAACGGCCTTGATGATTGTTTCTATTGCCACGCTAAGGACCCGGTCTGCGGATGCTTTGGAAATATCTGTGTCATTAGCAATCTTTTCTACTAATTCTGATTTATTCATGTTTTCTCCTAGGGATTTTTTATAAGGGCTGCGTTGCCAATTTAGCAAAAGCCAGCCTACCCATAATACCCAGCTCCAAATGAAAAAACCACCCGAAGGTGGTTTTAGTGTTTTTTTGGTGGCCCAGAGCGGAATCGACCAGGACCGAGGATGCCAAACTCTGCCCTTAGGGCTTGGGACTTGGGTAAATTGTGTGGGAAAAATGTTCTCCGTTTTTATTAACCCTCACCAAAACCATATCGCCTACACCAACCACCTTTCCGGTATAGGCCTGAATATTGACATGATGCGTAACCAGGATCAGTGGCGCCTTAGATTGCTTGCCCATCTCATTTTTAATGAATGCCCCCAAGGCTTTCGTTTGCCTTTTCTCTAGACTCATTTCGTCAAAAAAAGATCCAAGTGATGGTTCAATTTTTACCGAGCCTTTATTAAGAAGGTTTGCAGTATCTAAACATCTACACCACGGACTACTAAATACTTCTGCTTTTTGAATGCCTTGCTCAGTTAACCATATTCCTATTGCCTGGGCTTGCTTTTTGCCGTAATCGCCCAAGTTACGCTGAGTAGAGCACTGAGCAATAACATACCCAGCAGGATCTCCAATGCCAGGAGCGTCGGCATGCCTCATCAGCAATATATGCTGACCATCTTGCAAATCATTTGCCAAAGTAGCCATTACCTGCTGAGCGATACAAAGACCGCTAAGTAAAAAAATGCATGTAGTAATTGTGCGATTAAAACGATTCATACGAATTTTGTCTTTTTGTAAGTCAGCCATCTCATCCTAATGGATGGCCAATAATCCTGCCTGACCAAAAGAAAATAGCCCAGTAAGTGGGCTATCAAGATTCTTGGTGGCCGGGGCGGAACCGACCAGGGCTGAGGATGTTTGATTCTGATATGCCGCCAATCTCAAGCTACGATAAATTTAAGATTACCCAGTTTCTCAATGCGCGTTTCAAGCTTATCGCCTGGCTTAAGCCATACCTGTTTTTCTTTAGGGTACCCTGTAATGACACCCTCCGGGGTGCCGGTAAAAATAATATCGCCTGGCTCTAGAGTAAAAATTTTGGAGGCGTAGCTCACAATCTGAGCGCAATTAAAAACCATATCGTTAGTATTAGATGACTGACGAACCTCACCATTAACGTATTGCTCTATCTTTAGTTGATTTGGATCTCCAACTAAATCTGATGTCAAAATATATGGGCCTATAGGCGCAAAACCGTCATTGGTTTTACCAATCATCCACTGACTACTGCGTTGCTGTAAATCACGCGCCGTAAAGTCTTGTCCTGTAGCATAGCCAAATACATATGACAACGCATCGGCCTCACTAACGTTATATGCGCGCTTACCCATCACAATAACTAACTCTGCTTCGTAATCAAACTTTTCTGCGTTGACTAATGATGCCTTTACAACACCATTATGGCTATTCAGTGTGTTATTGAATTTATTAAATAAAATTGGTAATGTTGGGATGGGATTATTAGTTTCTTTAGCATGCTTTGCATAGTTCAATCCCACGCAGATAATTTTCTCGGGGTTAGTAATAGCAGGTGCATATTCGATTTTAGATTCGTTCAAAAACAAATTTGGGCCACCCTTGCTCAATGCCAGGCCCACCAGCTTACCTAGACCCTGATCACCATTTTGAATCAAATCATCAGTATTAATTGGCGCCTTAACCTTAAACTGCTTTGCTGCTTTAGCAACATCTAAAATTCCTTTGTCTGTTTTCACGCCTAGAACATATTTATTGTCCACTTTGTAATTTAGAACAGTCATGTTCTTTGCCATATCAGGATTAGCAATTCTGACAGCGCCTGCACCAGGTCCAGCCGCCTCAGCCTGGTTTGCAATAAATGGGGTGGTTAGCGCAGCACCGCCGGCTAAAGCAGATACTTTTAGGAATTCACGTCTTTGGTTGCTCATAGTCTCTCCACATTTAACTCTTGTAATTAAAGTTTTTTACTCCGACTAGTAATCTAACATGGGGTTTACATCGCTATCCTAGGGATTACCCGTCTCAGACCAAATGAAAAAACCACCCGAAGGTGGTTTTGGTGATTCTTGGTGGCCCGGGGCGGAATCGAACCAGGGCCTAGGATGCCTTATCCTGTCCGTATGCTTACTTGGAAACAAATCGTGAAAAAGCTCTTCCTTGCGCTTGTGTTCGCTTTCTCTCATTCCTTTGCACAACCAACAGCTCAATCTATTGAGTTGGCTAAAACCATTCCCATTGCTGACGTACACATGCATGTCCACAATACATCCTACAGTCCCAGTCCCAGTGACTTCAAATATCAAATGGAAAAGAATAACGTGCAATGGGCAGGTGGTGTAGGTGATTATCAAACTTACCTAGCCAATGCTTTGGGCAATAGATATATTTCCGCAATTGGACAAGACGAGTTCATGAATACTCGCAGTGAGAGCGCACTAGTAGATCCTGAGCACTTTAAGAGCATGTTTGCTCAAGCCGAAGAAATGTTTAAGGCGGGCACATTAAAAGGGTTTGGAGAAATTCACAGCGCCAATCACCGAAGCGGTTCGCCGGACATTAGTCGTCAGATTAGAGTCCGCACTCCAGCAATTGAAAAGATGTATGAGATTTCAAATAAGTACGGAGCCTACGTTCAAGTCCACGCAGAATACGATACTCAATTTGTTGAGGACTTATATTACATGTCAAAAACTTATCCTCGCACTCTTACAGTACTGGCACATTGTTTGCCAAGAAGCAATCCAAAAGTTATTGACCAGTTTTTTACTGATTTACCTAATGTGGTTTGTGAAATATCAGGCAAGAATGGGCCAGTACACGCAGGTCCTTTTGAATCCGGAAGGATGTTTAGCAAGGATGGAGTTAAACCGGCCTGGCTTGATGTAATCAAAAAGCATCCAGACCGAGTTATGTTGGGTTCAGACCCTTGCTGTGGGTTAGAAACACGTTACAGTGAAATGATTGACGATATACGTACTATGTTCTTGCCTTACTTTGAACCAGAAGTAGTTGAAAAAATTTCTTACAGAAACGCAGTACGATTATTTAAATTGGATGGACCAAAACAATAAACTTACATCACCCTGCCAATTAACTACCATAGTGTCTTGTAATGTCGTTTAAAACGACGTTTCAATAAGCGTCCGCTTAATTGATGCTTCACAAATGAAAAAACCACCCGAAGGTGGTTTTGGTGTTTCTTGGTGGCCCGGGGCGGAATCGACCACGGCCTAGGATGCCTGACTCTGTCCCCCAGACTAAACTCCCGCTAAATCTCAAAAGGTTCACCCCACCATAGGCAAACTTTGTGCACAAAATTTATATGGGGTGATCTAAGAGAGTGATTTGGTTGAGTTATTTTGACCCGCGCAAGGATAACAAGACTTTTTGGTAGCGTAGTGAGGATATGACTGACACAAGGATGACGACTCCTTGTCTTGCTCGGGGTGCCCAGACTATGAAATGTCCTTTTAAAGGACGCTAAACGTAGGGCATAAGATCTCTGACTATTTCGCCACCATGACATCAGAGGCTTTAATAATTCCCCAAACTTGATCGCCAACTTTAAGAGCTAACTCATCAACGGCTTCATTAGTAATTGAAGCTGTCAAAATTTGACCATTGCCAATATCAATCTTTAGATGGGATGTGGTTTGACCCATTTTGATTTCTTTAAGAGTTCCAGGTAATTGATTGCGAGCACTAAGGCTGACATTGAGTTTCATGATTTTCCTTAATAGACATACTGCTTGGCATACACAGCATCATTATAGAGAGCTTCAGGGTACTTATTTTTTCCATAGTCGCGAATGATCTTTTGTCCAGCATCAGATCCTACAAACTGAATGAATTTCACTGCAGTCTCTCTGCCCGGTGTAGCACCTGCTGGAGCCGCTAATGCGTCATAGGTATTGACGAGAAACTTATCTCCACGATACAAAATCTCCAACTTAGGAGCGATATTTTTTTCTGCTACCCAAGTACTACTATCGGTCATGAAATAAGCATTCTCTTCGTTAGCTCTTTTCAGTGAAGCAGTCATAAAGTCATTAGTAATAATGTACCAATTTCCTGATGGAGCGATACCAGCCTTTTTCCATATATCCATTTCTTTTACATGAGTGCCACTCTTATCGCCACGAGAAATGAAGTTTGCTTGTGCCCCAGCAATCTTGGCATAGGCATCAGCACCACTGGTGGCTGTTTTTATCTTGGCAGGATCAGACTTGGGTCCAACAATATAAAACTCATTTGAGCCAATAAGAGTTCTATCGGTTGCCCATCCCTCTGCTAACGCTTTATTAACCGCCTCAGGTGCATGAACCATGATCATGTCTACTTGCTTAGTCTTAAGTAGATTTAACGATGCTCCACTGCCTGCCTTAATCCACTCCATCTTGGCATTTTCTTTTTTGCCAAATGCCTCTCCTAAAGCCTGAAGTAAACCTAGCTCACCTGGGCTACCAGTAGCCAACTTATATACATTGGCTCCCGACCCATAGACAGCCTCTACCTTTAGTTCAGCTTGAGCCATAGAACTGAATCCTATTAAACAAAGCGTTATGCCAATGATGGCGTGAATTGATTTAGACATAATTTATTTCTTAGCATTCGGGAAAAAGAGTTGTTTGCCTTCAATCTTGTATAGAGAGATGACTTCTTGCCCATCTTTAGAAATGATCCAATCAATAAAGTCCTGTCCTTCTTTAGCCTTTACATGTGGGAACTTTGCTGGATTAACCAACATCACGCCATATTGATTAAAGAGCTGAGGATCACCCTCAACCAAAATATCCAAGTCTCCACGGTTTTTAAATGCCAACCAAGTACCGCGGTCTGCCAAGATATAGCCATTCATTGCCGAAGCTGAATTTAACGCTGGGCCCATACCGCTACCAGTGTCCTTGTACCAGCCCATCTCTTTATTAGGCTCAATCCCTGCAGTCTTCCAATAGCGAAGTTCAGCCGCATGTGTACCGCTCTTATCCCCTCTAGAAACAAAAGTTGATTTTGCGTTAGCAATTTTTTGTAATGCTACTTTGATGTCTTTGCCACCAGCGATTTTGGCAGGATCAGACTTAGGCCCAATCAATACAAAGTCGTTGTACATAACATCGTATCTCTTGGTCGCATTTCCCTCCTCCAAGAATTTCATCTCGCCAACCTTATCGTGGACAAAAACGACATCGGCATCACCACGACGCCCTATATCTAAAGCCTGTCCTGTACCTACAGCAACAACCTTGACGTCAACTCCTGACTTACTTTTATAGATTGGTAAGAGAAAGCCAAATAATCCAGATTGCTCGGTTGAGGTTGTTGATGAGACAACAATCGATTTTTGTGCAAATGATGGGGACGCAATGGCTATGGTTATTGCCAGTAATCCAATCGATAGTAGACGACGCATTTGATGTTTCCTTTGATTAAAAATTAGTACAAAAATATCTTTAAATCCAACCTGAAATTTGACGATTAAGACTTACCGCCTTGTAGCCCCTAGTTGTATCTGCGTGACTTCGAATTCTTCTAATGAGCTTTGTAGCGATGCTTTGGTCCGCTACTTCTTTTTTCATTGCCACAAAAAAGATTTCATCTTTCAATGGAATAAAACTTAGGCCGCTTTCCATCGCTACATTTTTAACGCCAATGCCGACATCTGCCTTGCCAGCTAAGATCGCATTTGAGATAGCCGAGTGGGTGAATTCTTCGTGAAGATACCCATTCACATCGGAAGGGCTTATCTCCTCATCCATCAATAAAGTATCAAGTAGTTGCCTTGTTCCAGATCCTATTTGTCTATTAATAAACCGAATCTTAGGATTGGTTAAGTCTAAGATTGATTGAATACCCAATGGATTGCCTTTTTTAACCATGAGCCCTTGCACACGCTTCATTACTGGATATATTTGAATATCATTTTTAGATAGGCGACTATGAATTGCTTTGGAGTTTTTCTTATCGGACACATGATATCCAGCTAAATCAGTTTCATTGTTTAGCAACTTCTCTAGCGCCTCACCAGAGCCGGCTATTTTTAAGTCAAATCCTTTAATCTCACTTACTGATTGCTGGATGACGGCATCGCTACTAGAAGAAAATCTCCAGCGTTTGCTGTCGGCTACCCCAGCCTCACCAATTTTCTTTGACAGCATATCTTGATATGTTTTTACATACTTGTGATTGCTCGCTTGCATCTCATCAATAAATTCAAGAAAGAACTCTCCAAAACTTGTTAGCTTTGAGCCATGCCCTTTTGTCCTAATAATTAATGGTGTTGCCAAAGCCTCTTCTGCCAAGTTCAGCTTTTCCCACGCGCCTCGGTATGAAGTTCCAGATTTTTTAGTGGCCTCAATCAATGAACTACCCGCTTTAATATCTTTGAGAATCGCAGATAGCCACAATAGGTCGACTGAATCTTCGCCACCTAGACGAGGATTTCTTGTGATGATTGATGGGCGAACTTGAATTTGCATGTGTAATTTATTGCATATTGAAAAGTATTATTGTTACTACTGTACCGCATTTGTCGTTTAAAACGACATCGCAAGCACTGACCATGAATGAGCGTCGCTTAAATCGACACTTGACTGACACAGGGATGTTTAATTGATGCGTCCTTTTAAAGGACACGTCATGAACCAGATACCCCAGTCTAGAACTAGAGTAGGAGCATCCTGATTGACGGATTGACTCTATGGAAAGTGACCGACTACGCTAAGATCAAGGTCTAAGCGCCATTGAGGACTTCTAAAGAAAATAGCCCAACAAGTGGGCTATTTAGATTCTTGGTGGCCCGGGGCGGAATCGACCAGGGCTGAGGATGCTTGATCCGATTGCCAACATACCCAAAGCAGACACTCACAGCATGGTTGTCTACTTTTATTAAATGAGAGTCATTCTCAATAAGGTATACAATGAGAGTCATTCTTATTTGATAAAGATCTCATTTTATGAAAAACACTATTGCTTACACCTTATTTTGTCTAATGATTGGAGTAGCTACCTTGGTGAGCGCCAACCAGTCAGAAATCACCATCAAGATTCAAAAGGGACGCTTCTCACCCGCCCAAATTGAAATCCCAGCAGATACCAAAGTAAGGCTAGTCATTCAAAACCTGGATGACACCCCAGAAGAATTTGAAAGTCATGATCTAAATCGAGAAGTGTTTATTAAAGCAAACAGTAGCGCCTCTTTCTATATTGGCCCACTCTCACCAGGCCGCTACAAATTTGAAGGTGAATTTAGCCCTGAAACCGCTCAGGGCGTAGTCATCGTTAAATGAAGAAGATTATCTCTATAAGTATTCAACACTTTGCGCTACTTATCTTTTTTTTAATAACGCCATATGCCCATGCTGGTGAATATTTGAGTGGGCCAGCTGACTATATCTACAGTCCAAGAGTAGAAGAAGGTGAGCGAGAAATTGACACTAAATTTGGCTCTCAAAAACCAAGAAGTGGTGAAGACTCCAGGCAATCAGGCGCTTCCATTGGATTTGGCTACGGGGTGACCTCGTGGTGGTTTACTGAGATCTATGGAAAAAACATATGGAATGGCAATAATTCTCAATTTGATGCTGTCGAGTGGGAAAACAAATTCCAGCTGACCGAGACTGGAAAATATTTTGTAGATGTGGGATTCTTAATTGAAATGGAGCGCCCACAAAATCGTAATGAAGGATATGAAGCTAAGTATGGATTTTTGCTTCAAAAAGATTGGAATAAGTGGCAAGCAAATCTAAACCTACTGCTTCAAGGACACTACACTGGTACCGAAAATCAAGGAACCTATTTTGGATACCAGGGGCAGTTAAAGTATCGATTACAACCTGAGATTCAGCTGGGAGCACAACTCTATTCTTGGCTTGGACAACTAAATAATTGGAATACTAACCAACAACAGCAAACCAGTGTTGGGCCAGCCATATTTGGAAAAACCAAACTTGGTCGAAAAGAGGCGCTTGCCTATAACGTTGCCTATCTTTGGGGAACAACTACCGCATCCCCAAAAAACACAATACGTTTACAGGTTGAGTATGAATTCTAATGAGGCGTTCTATTGAAAACGCAAAAGACCAGCAGAACCTCACCCGCCAGACTAGACACCAAAACCACCCGAAGGTAGTTTTGGTATTTCTTGGTGGCCCGGGGCGGAATCGACCAAGGCCTAGGATGTTTAATCCTTTGGTGCATATTGCATCTCACCATTACCAAATGACCAGTTTTCTTTGCTCACTTCAACTAAATTAATAAAAATGTCCTGGGGCCTGACTTTGAGCTTTTCAACCAAACTCTCACAAATGGCTTTATAGAACTTTTTCTTCAGCTCAGTAGTTCTTCCCTCATTTAAAGTCACTTGAATAAAGATGACCTCTTCCGAATACTCAATACCTAAATAACTTTTAGGCACAACCAGATCCTTACTATCGTGCTTAGTAATGACTTGGAACTTATCATCTTTAGGCACATTAATATCCGCCATCATCACTTCATAAACAATATCGCCTACTTGCTGAGCAAAGCCTTCTGGGTGTTTATTACCTAAATCGATTCTGACAAATGGCATCTAAATATCTCCTTTAATTTTATTTCTTGAGTCGCTCATTGCTTGGAAAGAGATTCTTTCTAGAATCTTCATCCACCTCAGTCTTGAAGGTGTACTTAGTCTTAATCGCCTCCACAGCCTGAGCACTTGGCTTAGCGTTGATTTCATCTAATAGGCGCTTAACACTAGGTAGCCTCACCCAAGCACCTTCGCCCAATACAAAAGGAATCACCCTAGCCCAGCCCCAAACAGACATGTCTACGATGCTGTAGTCATTAAGCATGTAAGGCTGTTTAGATAAGCGCTCTTCAATTAACAACCAATGACGCCATGCTTCAAAGTCATAGCGATTAACAGCATATTCTTTTGGCTCTGGAGCAAAGTGCTTGAAATGAACAGCTTGACCACAATAAGGGCCAATACCAGTAGCAACAAACATGAGCCATGAATACAGCTCAGCATGTGCTTGTGGCGTATTTGCTGGCATAAACTTGCCAATCTTCTCGCCCAAGTAAAGCATGATGGCATTGCTATCAAACACCTTAATGTCGCCATCGACTAAAGCAGGCGTCTTTCCATTGGGATTGATTGCTCTAAATTCTGGTTTGTGTTGATCGCCCTTACGGGTATCCGTCACAATAATTTCGTAAGGCGTATTAGTCTCTTCTAAATACAAAGCTACTTTTGCTGGATTAGGCGATGGGTGGTAGTAGAGCTTGAGCATTTTTTTATTCCTAGAAATGGGTATGTTTAATAATACCCACATATGAAAATAGCCCAGCAAGTGGGCTATTGAGATGCTTGGTTGCCCGGAGCGGAGTCGACCAGGGCCTAGGATGCCTAACCCTACTTTTCTCCTTTAATCCACGCTTTAATCTTTGCCACTGTTTCACTTTCAACGCCCAAGAAACCATGATGGGACATTGGGCCACACTCATTTCCAGCCGTTGTGCCGCCATTCATAGTGATCAATTCGGTGCCATATGTCTCATGGTTAAATTGGGCCCCATCATAACCAGTGGTCTTACAGCCATCAAACTTGTGATGAGCCAGTAAATACCGACTTTTCAGACCTCGCGTATCTAACTCTCGATTAACTCTTGAGAGAGAGGATGTATTAATAAATCCCGCAACCTTTCCATCCATTGCCTTTGATAATTCTTGAATAGAGATAGAGCCTTTACTTGTGCTCAAAAAATAAATTTTTGCTTTAGGGTATCTATTTTGAAGATCGGCCACAATCGACTCGACCCGCTCTATTGAGCTTATAGAAACAGTTGAGTCTGTTTCTGCTGTGACGAATTCATTATCAGCGATAAGATTTCGAATACGAATCGCAAAATTATCATTCGTGAAGAAAAATACGCCCTGTCCATCAGATGATGCTTTCGGGGAGAGTATCCCATTGCCGCCCGGCATTAAGATCACCACATATTTTGGATTAGCTACGCCTGTAGTAGTGAGGGCATATGGAGCCACATCACCATTCTTATATTTGGCTGTTTCTATTAAATAGTCTTTAGCACCGTTATCGGTCTGGGCATAAGCACATAAAAATGGCGATAAAACCGCCAAGACTGAAATGATTAGTTTTTTCATAATCAAATACTAACAAAAAACTTGTCGTTTTAAACGACATCAACTGACGCAGGGACGTCTACTTAGTTTGTCCTTTTAAAGGACGGTTCATGATGGGAATATCTGAGACTAGGAGGGTCCAAGCCCAAAAAGAAAATAGCCCAACAAGTGGGCTATTGAGATTCTTGGTGGCCCGGGGCGGAATCGAACCACCGACACAAGGATTTTCAACCCGTTCAGCTAGACCGATTTCGCTTTTCAATCATCTGGTTCTCCCACCATGTGAAAACTTTGTTCACAAAATCAACATGCCCTTTGTATGGGGTTGATTTGGAAGAGGTATTTGACCGACACAAGGAGTGCGGTAGTTAATGCGTCGGTCATGAGGGTTGACTGGCGCAGGGATGGAACATCCTTGGAGTGCTCGCCACCGCTACATGAAGTGTCCTTTAAAAGGACAGTTTATTCAGCGTCTATTTAATCGACACTTCGCTCCACAAGTGTTATCGCCTTTTTAGATAAATCTGCTTTGACCTTATATCCTTGGTAAAAAATATCAAATTGGTCAAGGTTATTTGAAGCCAACTTAAATGGGGCTTTTCCATAAAAACTGGCACCAGCATTTTGAGCTAAATCTCTTTTTTGCTGATTACCGTCTGCGTCTTCAAAACATATTGAGGCTTCAGATTTACTTTGTACATAGACTTGATTGCCAATCTTGCTTGCTATAGTGGGGGTATGTTTTTCAGGGTTAGAAAACAATCCCGAACACTCTGCAATCGTGGTGACCGCTTTAGCTGTTGGCTTTGGTAATTCTTTTGGAGCAATAGCTTCTGAGGGTGACGCCTTGGTTACTTCTACTTCCTCAGCATCTTTAATATCTTCAACCTGATTTGGCTCTGAAGGCTCTATTGGTAAAGCTGAAGTAGCCGAGGGATAGATCTTTGTCTCTTTAGAGTGATGATTGTATTGAACAACCACAAAGACTAAAGCTACAGCACTACCAAGATATATAAGAAATTTGGAATATGAGATCGTCTTTTGCCGATTCTTATCATTATCCGTTTTAGCTGTAGCAATGACTTCTTCTAGATGGGTAGTAATAGAGCTTACTTTTTCTAATTCCGCACTCATTTCTTTTTTTAATTTTGAGGCTTTTTTTGGCTCGGCGTTAGAAAGAGAAACGATTTTGGGGGGTTGCTCTAACTCAGTTTTGGGGTCCTCAATTAATTCTGTTTTTGCTGTCTCTGGAAAATGAAATGGAATTTGTTGGCTGTCATTAGTTTTTTTCTTTTCAAAAGCCTCTTCATCTGAAAGTCCTAATATCTTGGCAACCTTTTTGGCACTTTGAAATTTGATTGCCGCCGTATAAAAACTCTTATTGCCACCATTTTCTATTTGTTCAATTTGATTTTGCGAAAGAGTGGCCTTACTTGCTAATTCGGAAAAAGATAGCCCTTGTGCCTCTCTAGCTTTTTTAAAATTCTTTCCTAGAATATTTGGAATGGCCATACACTTCTCATTCCTTGGCGGCTGAAAATATCAGGGGATCTATTGGGTAGGTCTTAGCACCAATATCTGACAAATCAAAAGCTTTAACCTCACCACCATCTTCTTGATAACTTAAGATGGTTGCATTGCGATATATGCTGAGAACGTCCAAGCAGGCATCTCTTAATGTGTCAGAATCTATGCGAATTGTTGAAATCGGGCTATCAGCTGATTTATTAACCCTAAAACGGATCTTCCAATACATAACAAATTAATCTTTATTTAAGACTGGTCTGAGCCACATTAAATTTAGACAACTAGGAACGCTTGATTAAAAAGCTGGGTATATGACGATCTAATAGAGCTTCGACATCTCTTGTTGGCGCCATTGATTGAGCTTCGCTAAGAGTATTGATGTCGATATTTAATGCCTGAGCATAAACATTGGAATAACTCAAGATTTTTTCTAAGTTACTCTCAAAAGCAAAAAGATTGCCATTCTCGATATGAACTAACTGGGCAACGCTAAGCCCACATTGTTTAGATATGTTTTGAAGATTAGCTCTCTGAGATTCACGAGAGCTTCTCAATAATTTACCAATTTGCTTGGCTGAGCGAATGTCGATTAGAGACACAATGAACCAAAATAAAGAATAGGCTCAAATTTATAAGTGGTTTATGACACAGGCATGACAAATTATGTCGTTTTAAACGACATTGAAGATTGCTCGAATGTGAAATAGTTTTGTTCTCTAAATAACATTTTTGACTTAATGCTCTTTATGTTTCTTACCCAATTTCTCAGGCTTGCCATTGCCATAAAGACACCACTGTTTGATTTCTTCGGTGAGGTGTTCAACATCTTTCATCTTGAGATTTCTAAAGTCTTCCAGTCCAATAGACCCAGTCTGCCTTAGTTTCTCTATAGCCTCTTTTAATCCGCTCATCTTGAAGCCTTTTCTTGTTGAAATTGAGTTTTTGATTGAAATTTAGGGAGATCTTCAACCAAGGTTTGTGTGCTTTTGATTGGTTTTGCGGAATTTTAGGGTTTTATGACCAATTGACGACAAATAGTTATTTTAGTCATGAACTTAAGGTCTTTTAATCTAAAAAGTTATTTTGCTGTCATGCAGTATTCATCAATAAGGCCCATACTAACTAGGTAATAACCCTAGTATTTTTAACCATAGGAGCCTTAAATGACACAATTATTGAGTCTCTTAAATCAAGTCTTTGGCAACCTGACTAAAGGCAACGATTTAGAGCAGTACATCAATAGCCGCAACCCTAATAGCCATCAGCAGGTAGAGCAACTTACTCGTGACTACCTGTATCACTACACCAATTCTAGGGGGCTATAAATCATGAAAAAACTAAAACGCCTGTTCATTAAAGCGGCTTTGGCTTGGGTTGAAGCTCGTAAAGCCTACGCCAGTCGCTATATTAATCACCGCCTAGGTTCATGAGCTTAATTTAGGAAAACACTAAATGAAGTTAACCGTCTTTCGTTACAAAGTCTGGGATCATCAAGATGATGATCATGTCCATGTTGCGCCTTACTATGCCATTCGAGAATATATCGAGCATTTAGAGGACGCAACAGTCATTGAAGATGATTCCTTGGAGGTGGATGAGTCTGATCTTGACGCTCAAGGACGGATCGCTGTAAGGGATGAGGGATAGTTTGTATTGCAGTTGTAAGGATCAGCACATGTCCTTACAACTTTTTATATCTGACTGGCATCTTTATAAATCTGCTGATGCCCTTTATCCATTAGCTGAAAGAAGCTGTCCATAAATTGATGATGTTGCTCAGCCATAGCGTTATAAATGGTTAGATTCGTTTGTCCAAACGCTTGACAGGCAATAGTCATAGCGGCCATGAATTCATTAGGCTTACTATGATCTACCGCTTCAACTACTCTGTCAGTAACCCGCTCATTGGCCACTTGCATTAACTCAATTAATTCTTCGTGTAATTTTTTATGATTTTCGAAAGAATTGCTCGTCACAGCCCAAATAGGCATCAGCAAACTATAAAATCCCTCCATAGTTTTCATGGGGTTCATTTGCCCTGATGTCTGTCCTGATCCACCAAAATGGTTTAAGGTCATGATTGGTCTCCTGTTGTAGTTACTTGGGAAGGTAAAACTGTTACTTCATGGTGCTTTTCAGCATCTTGAATAAATTGGGTAATCATTGGTGCAATAGAGCGCCGGAAGACTCCGCCATTAAAAGTACCGTAATGCCCTACTCCTTGAATCAACTCGTAGCGTTTATGTCTTTCAGGTAAATTTGGCGTGATATCAAACGCCGCCTTCGTTTGACCAACCCCACAAATATCGTCCTCTTCACCTTCTATGACCATCAAATAGCTTTTACGAATATGTTTGGTATCCACCTGGTGCCAACGGCTCATCATCTTTCCTTGAGGCAAAGAGTGGTCTTGAAAGACTTCTTTAATAGTTTGCAAGTAAAACTCCTCAGTTAAATCCATCACCGAGAGATATTCATCATAAAAAGCCTTACGACGGTGAGCCTCTTCTTCATTACCTCGAACCAATGCCTCATGCATCGCATCAATAGACATGGCATGACGATCAGAATTCATGGCCATAAAACTATTGAGCTGTAAAAAGCCTGGATAAACTCTTCTGCCCATGCCTAAAAATGGTGGTGGAACAGGTTGAATCAAATTTTTCTCAAACCACTCTAGATCGTGAGATTTTGCAAACTCATTAACCTTGGTTGGATTTACTCTAGTATCAATCGGTCCAGCGATCAGCATTAATGAGCATGGCTGACAGCGATCACCCCAATCAGACATGATGGCAGTGGTTGCAAGAGCGGCAACGGTAGGCTGACACACAGCTAACACATGGGTCTTAGGGCCTAAGAAATGCAAGAAATCAATTAAGTAGTCTATAAAATCATTTAGATTAAAGCGATCTTGATTGGTAGGAATGTTCTTGCAATCTAACCAATCAGTAATGTAAACATCATGGTCTGGTAGCATTGCCTCAACGGTACCTCGCAAAAGGGTGGCAAAGTGCCCCGAATAGGGAGCAACAATGAGAAGTTTTGGTTGATGTAATTTTGTGGCTACTTTTTTGAAGTGCACTAATTGACAATAAGTTCGCTTGAGTACAATTTCATCTATAACCTCAACCTGCTCTTCATTCACAACTGTTTCATGGATATCCCACTCTGGCTTTAGATGGGCGCCAGATAGTTGCTCAATAACATCTAACCAAGCTAGATTGGATTTATGGAGTTCAGTATTAATAAATGGGTTGGCCGCACTATTTAAAGTAGCCCGCACAATCCTAAGAGATTGACGCATTGGTCGAATACTGGAAGCAATTGTGTTTTGCAAAAGGTATAGCATGCCCATCCCTTAACCAAGAGTTTGAACCCTTATAGTTATCCTGAGATATGACAACTTGATTACGAGCTATTTAATGTCGTTTAAAACGACATTCCAAGCACTAACCCTAGATAAGCGTCGATTTAAGCGACGCTTGACTGGCACAGGGATAACAAATCCCTACTTCATAAACTGTCCTTTTAAAGGACGCCTCTAGTCAGGGAGAATTTGGAAAACCAAGGGGAAATGGTGCCAGACCGCGGCTAACACTAGAGATTCTATGGGCCAACTCTAATGTTTTGAGAATTCTTGGTGGCCCGGGGCGGAATCGAACCACCGACACAAGGATTTTCAACTCTGTCCCCCAGACTAAACTCCCGCTAGATCTCAAAAGGTTCACCCCACCATAGACAAACTTTGTGCACAAAACTTTCTTGGGTGTTTGTATGCGACTGATTTGGTTGAGTTATTTTGACCCACGCAAGGATAACGAGAAAGTTTGGTGGCGTAGTGAGGATTCGACTGACACAAGGATGTGATGTGCTTGTTGTGTTCGGGGTGCCCCACACATGAAGCATCCTTTTAAAGGACGTTTCATTCCTCCAACACTAAACGCATACCTTGCAATATATATCTTGAGTCTGGTGTATTCACATTTCTAAAAGAAGATCTGCAATACAAAGGCCATGTGTGCCATGAGCCGCCGCGCCTGACTTTCGCCTCACCCTCATTGGGCCCCTGTGGATCAATGGTTGGAGAATATTGATAATAGTTTTCAGCATACCAATCAGAGCACCATTCCCATACGTTTCCGATCATGTCATATAAACCAAATGGGTTCGGGAGAAAACTACCAACGGGAGCGGCAAATTCATAATGACTGTGATAGTCAAGGGCATAACGTTGCCACTGCGGCCAAATCCTTGCAGTATCTAAATCAAACACTTTGGCATATGAGCCAAGTGTATTGGGATTGTCGCCAGTAAAATATCTGCTATCCGTCCCAGCTCTGCAGGCATATTCCCACTCGGCTTCGGTTGGGAGTCGATACCTTTTGCCCTCTTTCTCACTTAACCATCTGGCCATAGCATTAGCGTCATTCCAAGTAATGTTCACTACTGGAAAATCCTCTTCTTGAGTAAATCCTGTTTTATGCCATGCATACTGATTATTACGACCTTCAAAGACTTCGTCATCAATAGTCTTTAAATGGGTTTCAAGTGGATTAAATCCATATCCACCAGTACCATCTCGGATCGATTCAGGCATATACCCGGAGTTAGTCAAAAACAATTCAAACTGCTTAATAGTGACGGGATGCTGACCCATCCAAAATGGCTTAGTAATGATTACCTTGTGTAGTAGGCTTTCATCATGAAATTCAGACAGCCGAGTTAATTCATATTGAGGAAAACCTTGTCTTAATGAATTTTCCGTTTCATTACTGCCCATTAAGAAACTTCCGGCAGGAATATAAGCAAAACGCATAGCAATACTATTTTGCAAGGTCTTCATCTTTGAGATATCAAATAGATGACTTTTTTATAAGCAGATTAGCCAATGGATCTACAGCCTCTGACCATTCCGAATTTGCTTCTTTTGCCTCAATCAAAAAAGCTTTTTGATCTGCCGCCCAATAAATAGCCTCCGCAAGAACGGATCCGGGCTTTAGTTGATGTCTTTCTATAAATCGCTCCATGTGAATTTTTTGCGATGACAACCCTAACTGCTCAAAAAGCTCTTCCAAAGTTCTATTATTCACACTCATCGGAATTCTCCTTTACCAGTATTTGAAACGTCCCTTCTCAGCATCTACATCTCCACCTATAGCTCGCATCTTCATTTGGCAATGCGGGCAAGTCAGCCCATCCCACTCTGCCAAATGCTGACTAGAAAGACAACTTGTACAAGCAGGCGAAATGCTAATTTCAGTATTAATACTGCCCGGATGAGCAACTGTATATGGATCGATAGTGGCGCAAGATTTACAGACCATGACTACCTTAGATGATTGAAGTCCAACCTCTTTGCCTATGCCACTAATGCATTCAAACCTGCAGGAACTACAAACAAATTTATATCTAGCCATAAATTAATTCCGCTAATTCTTTTTAGATTGGATGGCTAGACGCTTCATGTGAGCATCTTGAATCAATAGTTGCCGTTCTTGATTAGCAACGCCAATAGTGATCTTTTTGGCTATGAGATCTGCATAAACCCCATCTATTTTTTTAAAGAACTCTTGATAGACCGAAGTCATTTCAGGACTCAAGCCCTCTAGCGCAATCGGGCGACAAGAATTCGCTTCAACCAAGTAATTGGCCAATGCCCTAGCTTGTTGATCCGTTAACTTATCAGGAGAGCTAAAGAGGGCCTTAGCGTGTGGGTTGCCTCTTGTAACGGCAATGATCTGGCTATCGACTAATAAAGCATCAGCACCTTGGTTGCTTTTAACAATACAGTCATTAAGGCGTTTAGCCACAGGACCAGAATGAACTGGGGCTGGAGCTGGTGCAGTCATTGGAGATGGAGTTTTTGCAACTTGCACTGGGTTATTGGGCGCAACATTAGTCGCACATCCGCCTAGGAAAATAATCCCCATCAAACTGAGTTTAAATATGTTTTTCATTAAGAAGCCTTTTTAGTTTAGCGATACACGAAATCAGCGCGGCGATTTTCTTTATATGCCGCTTCTGTCTGAGCTGGATTTGCTGGCTTTTCTTTTCCAAAGCTCACCGCCTCTACCTGAGATTCGCTAACGCCCTGCGCAATCAAAGCTTTCTTTACGGCTTCAGATCGTTTTTGGCCTAAGGCTAAGTTGTACTCAGCAGTTCCACGGTCATCAGTATTACCTTGGATAATCACAGAAGCTTTTTGCTTTTGAAAAGCTTTTAAGTAAGAAGCATGGGCAGAGATAGTAGAGGCGTATTTTGGATCTAATGTATAGCTATCAAATTCAAAATAGATTGAACGCTTGCCATAAACGCTAGACTTTGGATCGCTGATTGGATCGTACGATAAAGAGCTACCAGCATTAACAGTAGCAACGCCATTAGCATCATCTAGCTTCACACTACTACAGGCAGAGACAAATAAAACGAGGATTGCCAAAGGTAATACTTTTAAAAACTTATACATGGTGTAATTCCCCAAATGCGGCTATATCAATAGCCAACTAACAAAAAGAGGGCGACCTAAAGGCGCCTCTTACCTAAGAAAATTAGGTGTTAGTTTTGGGCGGTTTAAATGCTGAGTCTGGGAAGTTTTGCGTAAACAAAGATTCGTTCGTTAAAACAAATTTATGCTTTGTCATGTGCGGAACAAAAACAGCAATGGTGGTTTCGCTAATATTTGCTGTTACATGACTCATCAGATACATGGTATGAACCTGCTCTTTGTCATCAGCTGAGTCAGAACTATTGTGTGCTTGCTGTGACATTGAAGCATTACTGTAGCTACTAGCGAATTCTGCCCGCTCAATTGCAGACTGGATAAAAATACTTCCAGCGGCCGCCTTAAATGCAAACAAGAAGAGGCATATCAATAGAACGAGTGTTTTACTGCGAAGCAACATGGATCAAATTCTATACCCGATTAGTACATTTGTCGTTTAAAACGACATCGACTAACGCAAGGATCAATAATTGACGTGTCCTTTTAAAGGACAGCTCTTGATAGAGATATCCCAAACTAATGGCACCTAACCCTACCAACCCAAAAGAAAATAGCCCAACAAGTGGGCTATTGAGATTCTTGGTGGCCCGGGGCGAAATCTACCAGGGTCTGAAGATACCGAACCTTATTTTCTATTGGCCCCGTAGGTCTTATTAAGATAATCAACAATCGCCGGAACCTCCTCATCAGTAATGGGCGCCTTAAATACATTTTTCATCCTTAAAACTTGAGCATTCCAATAGCCAACTCCCGTATTGGGCGGTTGATATTCTGCATAGTGGGCAGAGTGGCAGGTAGAACATTTCTGTAAAGTCAGCTGATAGCCAGGCAAATCTGATGGTCGCCATAAAACAGTATCAGCTGGTAACTCAATCGTTTTAGCTTGTGCCATTTGTGCCAAAGCAAGAGCAGATAGAAGGAGGATAGTTTTTTTCATATTCTTCTCCTTAAACCGCTGTGACTTTTACAGTCTCAACAATATTTCGCATATAGCCAGCCGGCATCCAGCTTGCAGTCATGGGCTGAACTTGGCCAGCATGATTAAATGCCCTGACCCTTAAGTCCAATATCCCTTTTTGTTTTGGCGTAAATTCAATGCGCCACTCTCTAAATGAGAAACGTCCAAGGTCTTGACCCAATCTCGCCTCTGTCCAATTTTGTCCATTGTCCTGCGAGAACAAAACTTTCTTTATTCCATAGCCCGCATCAAAGGCAATGCCTCGGGCTTGAACCGGCTTACCAACAGCGACAACGCTACTGTCTGTGAAGTTCGTAATGAATGAGCGAATCGTAAATTGATTAATTGGAATCGTTTTTGAAGGTGCGGTTCCAGGCGCAACACAGTTACAGTCATTATCAGGAATGCGATAAGCAGGATTCATCCAATAGCCGTTGTATACATCATCAACCACTTTAATTTCACTAAGGTGCTTAACCCAATATGTTCCGTAGTAGCCGGGAACAATTAACTTGATTGGATAGCCGTTTAAGAATGGGATATCTGTGCCATTCATTTGATAGGCAACCATCACATTGCCGTCCATGGCGTGATCAATATCTAGGCCTTTTACAAAATCAGAATCGCTTGGGAGAATTGGCTGATCCAAGCCATTGAAAGTTACTTGCTTAGCTCCGCCGCCGGGATTAGCCGCCTTCAAAATATCTTTTAAGGCAACGCCAACCCAAGCGGCATTACCCATCGCACCATTACCGAGTTGCCCACCATTAACTCTAGGTTCAAATAAACCGCGGCTATTACCAGAGCATTGATTAACAGCAACAATACGTTGAGATGGAAAGTTTTTCTTTAACGACTCTAGAGAAATCTCTAAAGGCTTTTCTACATTGCCACCAACTTTTAGTCTATAAGTATTGGGGTCAATGGATGTTGGAATGCCGGCCATGTGATAACGCACAAAGAATTCATCATTTGGCGTAATGACATGATTGTCGTAATACCTAAATGGAGTCTCTAATTGAGGAGGCCTAGAGGTCAACACAATCATGGGCTTCTTTTCAGGAAAGGCCATGAGCTCGCGTTCACCATAGGCTATTGGTAAATTCGCTTTCTCTCCCCCCATTGCCCAAGATGGCAATAAAGAACTGGCTCCACCAGCCAAGGCCGCTGTAATGACTTTACGTCTATTGGTAAAGTTTTCTGAATTCATGGATGTCTCCTCCATAGTATTTTTGGTTCAAGTAAGAATAGCTACTTTTAAAGAGGCATGCGTTGGTGATTACCCTCATCGAGCATTAAAAATGTTGTTTTAAAAGACATTGCGAGCACCGACCCTAGATCAGGCTCACTTAAACCGATGCTTGACCAACACAGGGATGTCTAATTGACTTGCCCTTTTAAAGGAGAGCTCATGATGGGGATATCCAAGGCAAATGGCGCCTAACCCTACAAGGCCCCAAATGAAAAAACCACCCGAAGGTGGTTTTGGTCATTCTTGGTGGCCCGGGGCGGAATCGAACCACCGACACAAGGATTTTCAATCCTCTGCTCTACCGACTGAGCTACCAGGCCAAGACTGGGAATTATAGATGAAACTGTGTTTTAGCTTGAAAATTAACTAGGCTGCAGCCTTAGACCGAGCTGCATGCAATTTTCTATAGCTATCAATCATGCGGCTGTGCCGGTCTAGCCCCTCCAGCTTTAGGCTTGTTGGAGTTAATCCGTAGAAGCGAACGCTGCCATCTACTGATCCTATTACTGCATCCATCCTCTCATCGCTAAATATCCTGCGAAAGTTGATGATGTAGTCATCAAGCTCAAGGTCATCTGCCAACAAAATCTCCAACACGGCATCTAAAGCCTGATAAAACAACCTACGCTCAACTGTGTTGTCGTTATATTGAAGGAAGGCTCCCACTAACGCATGCGCATCTTCATATTGCTTTAAGGCTAACTGGATCAGCAGCTTTAACTCCAGAACCGTTAACTGACCCCAAGGGGTGTTCTCATCAAACTCAATGCCAATCAACGTGGCAATATCACCGTACTCATCTAGCTCGTTATTCTCTAAGCGCTCAAGCAACGCACTGAGGCTTGCATCACTTAAAAGGCTCAAACTCAAAATATCATTTCGGAATAACAGGGCCTTATTGGTGTTATCCCAAATCAGATCTTCTATCGGATAAACCTCAGAATAGCCAGGCACTAAAATTCTGCATGCGGTCGCACCTAGCTGATCGTATACCGCCACGTAAGCTTCTTTGCCCATAGCCTTAAGAATGCCAAATAAGGTTGCCGCTTCTTGAGCATTGGAGTTCTCGCCTAGGCCAGAGAAGTCCCATTCCATAAAATCGTAGTCTGATTTTGCGCTGAAAAAGCGCCACGACACAATCCCGCTCGAATCAATGAAGTGTTCAACAAAATTATTTGGCTCAGTCACTGCCTCACTTGCAAAAGTAGGCGGGGGCAAATCATTTAGGCCCTCTAAGCTGCGCCCTTGCAGCAGCTCAGTCAAACTTCGTTCCAGCGCAACTTCTAAGCTTGGGTGCGCACCAAACGATGCAAAGACTCCACCGGTTCGTGGATTCATCAAAGTGACGCACATTACCGGGTAAACACCACCTAGCGATGCATCTTTAACCAATACTGGAAAGCCTTGCTCTTCTAGGCCCCGAATGCCAGCCAAAATATTAGGATACTTCTCAAGCACTTCTTGCGGCACATCTGGCAAAGCGATTTCACCTTCGAGAATTTCACGCTTGACTGCGCGCTCAAAAATTTCTGAGAGACATTGCACCTGCGCCTCAGCCAATGTATTCCCGGCACTCATACCATTACTGACGTAAAGATTTTCAACCAAATTAGACGGGAAGTAGATGGTCTCACCATCTGACTGTCGCACGTATGGCAATGAACATATGCCACGTGCCACATTACCAGAATTGGTATCAATGAGATGTGAGCCGCGCAATTCATTATCGGGATTAAAAATTTTCAAGCAATGCTCATCCAAAATTTCTGTCGGCAGTGCATCGTCGATGCCTGGCTTAAACCATCGCTCATTTGGATAATGCACAAAAGCAGAATTGGCAATATCTTCCCCCCAGAACGTACCAGCATAAAAATGGTTATTGCTCAGTCGCTCGATATACTCACCTAAGGCTGATGCTAAGGCGCTTTCTTTTGTTGACCCCTTCCCGTTCGTAAAACACATCGGTGAATGCGCATCACGAATATGTAAGGACCATACATTAGGAATAATGTTGCGCCATGAGGCGATTTCAATCTTGATTCCCAGGTTCGCCAACACAGTAGTCATATTGGAAATCGTTTGCTCAAGCGGTAGATCCTTACCCATAATATAAGTGCTAGCGTCAGCAGTTGATTTCAATGTCAACAAGCTCTGCGCATCTGCATCTAAGTTTTTTACTTCTTCAATGACAAACTCAGGTCCGGCTTGCACTACTTTTTTAACTGAACAACGTTCGATAGCGCGTAAAATACCTTTACGGTCACTTGCAGAAATATCCTCAGGCAATTCCACTTGAATCTTAAAAATCTGTTGATAGCGATTTTCAGGATCAACAATATTATTTTGTGAGAGCCGAATATTTTCAGTAGAAATATTGCGAGTCTCGCAATATAGCTTCACAAAATAAGCTGCGCATAAGGCCGATGAGGCCAGGAAATAATCAAAGGGGCCCGGGGCTGAACCATCGCCCTTATAGCGAATTGGCTGGTCAGCAATTACCGTGAAGTCGTCGAATTTGGCTTCAAGACGCAGCTTATCGAGAAAGTTGACCTTAATTTCCATGGGAATAGTTCAGAAGATGATGGAAAAATGATATCGCCACTATTATCCTGCGCATCGATACCCAATAAACACTAGCGCAAAGAATAAATAACTTGCTGCTAATGGCAAGTTATTTAATGTAGCTCTTATTGTTCGCCCTTATTGCGAGATGTATCGATTCCTAAAGCCTTAAGTTTGCGATACAAGTGAGTTCTCTCCAAGCCCGTGTACTCAGAAATCTTAGTCATACTGCCGCCCATGATTTGCATTTGATGCTCAAAGTACGCCTTTTCAAAAAGATCTCTTGCCTCTCTTAACGGCAAATCGAAGTATGTTTTTGCAATGCCGCTAATGTACTCATCCTCAAGCAGGGCTGGAGCTGGTTCATTTGATGTTGGCTTTGGGGTGACAGCCTGATGAGTGTTCGGCTGAGCGGTCCTCTCCGCTTCGGGCTCAACATATTTTGGCGAACTCTCTAACGCTTTGCTCACTGTCTTCAACAGCTTTTGTAGAGCAATAGGCTTTTCCAAAAAGTTTAATGCGCCAATACGGGTAGCCTCAACCGCCGTATCGATTGTTGCATGACCAGACATCATCACAACAGGCATAGTGAGTTGGCCTGTTTTAGACCACTCTTTAAGCAATGTAATGCCGTCGGTATCGGGCATCCAAATATCTAGCAAGACAAGGTCAGGGCGCATTTGTTCGCGGATGGTTCGAGCCTGAATAGCGCTCTCTGCTGCATACACGGTATGGCCTTCATCCGTCAGAATCTCATTGAGAAGCTCACGAATTCCCATCTCGTCATCAACAACCAAAATACTAGCCATCCTTAGGCCGCCTCTTTTGCTAGATTCATAAATAATATTGATACCTGCGCACCAACCACTTCTGCTCCCTGCATACGATTTCGTATTTCAATTTTGGCAGAGTGATCATCAATAATTTTTTTAACCACTGCCAAACCCAATCCTGTGCCTTTGCTCTTTGTTGTGACATAAGGCTCAAAGGCTCTTGCCAATATCTTAGCTGGAAATCCTACTCCAGAATCACTTATTGTTAAGCGCACTGCCTTTTGCTCTATGCCATTGTGCTCTCCATAGGGCACTAACTCTGTTTTTACTTCAACCGCCTCCCCAGGATGAGACCCCTCTAAGGTGGCATCTTGCGCATTTTGTAATAGATTATGAATCACCTGTCTAAGTTGAGTTTGGTCGCCCATAATATCTGGGCAATGGGGATCGAGCTGGGTACGCAATGGACTGCCTTCATACAAACCCAAAATTTCTGATGTGAGCGCATTAATGGACAGGGGTTTTAGCTGCGGCGTCGGTGTTTTAGCAAAATCCCTAAAGTCATTTACCATTTCTTTCATCGCCTGCACCTGGCCAATAATGGTTTCGGTACTGCGATTGATCATTTCTTCATGCTCGGGGGTGAGCTTGCCAGCAAGCTTCTGCTGCAAACGCTCAGCCGACAACTGGATTGGGGTGAGTGGATTTTTGATTTCATGGGCTAGGCGGCGAGCAACCTCACTCCAAGCAATTGATCTTTGTGCGCTTACTACGTCCGTGATGTCATCAAACACCACCATGCGCAAATCTGCTGTTAACTCTGTACCCCGCACAAACAAGGTCACGCCCAACTCATTTTCAAATTCATTCGTAGTATGTAATTGAATTTGCTTTTGCCAAACGGGTGCAGCCTTAAGAGTAGTCTGGGGCGAAGCGGCCCCTTCATTGGCAACCGCAAGCCTCATTGTTGCAAAGCCCTCTTTAACTGCGCCCTCAAACTCAGTAAGAGTTGGAATACTACTCAATGGCCTACCATCTAGGTGGGTTAAGTCTTGCCCAAAAATACGGTCTGCGCCGGCGTTACTTGACACCACGTTATAGCGCTTATCAAAAATGCATACGCCAGCAGTGAGATTTCCAAGAACCTTCTCTAGGAAAGCCTTCGATTCTTGTAAGGAGTTGCGCGTATCAGCAAGTTGCCGGGTCATTACATTAAATTGACGCGTCAACATTCCCAGCTCATCTCCCGTTTCCAACTCGGGCTTTGGAGAGAGGTCGCCTTGTGCAACTGCTTGGGTTCCTTTAAGCAGCATTAATAGTGGGCGAGCCAATTGACGCCCTAATAACAGGGCCAGGGTGACCGCAACAAATAGGGCAAAAAATAGAGTGAGTGTTAGCGTGCCAACGAACATCTTGCGCAAGCCAGTGCGCCCTAAAGACTTCTCTTGATATTCACTATAGGCTGACTCAACCGCAAAAATATTCTTAGCCAATGGGGTTGGAATGGGTCGCACCAATTGCAAGAAATATCTATCCTCACCTTGCTTGCCCAGAGCACTCTTCTTACGCACAATTGGCACAATTGCCCTTACTTGATAGCCACGCTGTCCGCCTTCTATTTCGATCTGATCTAAAAAGGTAACGCCTTTCTTTTTAAAAGCCTCCTCCACCACTTCAGCGCTAGGCGCAGGTAAATATTTTTTTGATCTTAACTCGCTAGTTAGGATCAAATTGCGCTGCATATTAAAGAGGCTTACTTCTTGAATACCAAATTGATTACGAATCTTCATGATCATGGGGCCAACCTGATCAGAGCTAGTGCCTGCAGGTACCTGCACCACTTGTTCGGCAATAAAATTTCCCTCGGCCAAAATCTCTTCTTGAGCAATTTGCAAAGTAACGCGTCCCAACTCTAAGCCGGAGTTAAGTGCCGATTCAACCTTCACATCAAACCAAGTTTCAATACTGCGCGATACGAACTGGAGTGAAACGCCATACAAAATTAAGCCAGGAACAACGCCAACTAAGGCAAAAATCATTGCCAGCTTGGCAATCAAGCGAGTTCCAAAATGTCCCCTATACCAACGAACACCAATCACTATTACTAAAATCAAGATCACTAGAGTGAGAGAAACTCCAATGACCACATTGGCTGCATAAAGCCAGATAAAGTATTTGTCAAAAAACTCTGTATTGGATGACGCAATTGATAGCAAGACTAAGAGGACTAAAGCAAATGCGCCTATGACGCCTATGGCGACGGGGATTAGCTTCTTTCTCCAGGTCTTTGATGTAAAAAAAGTGCCCTGAAACAGTGTTGAAAATGCGTTCATCGCTTAATGAGTGTCGGGCCAGTTGGTGAAAATGGGATGCGCAACCAATCGCTAGAAACATTCCAATCACGATTATTTAAGGCATTCACCTGGAATGGCTTGGGTAGCTTGCTCAAATCTAAACTCATCCGCAAGGAGGCCGTATATGACTTACCTGCATCGAGCTGACGATTATCAATCACGTCCCAACCACCAATACTGCCAACTGCTTGTAACGCTTCTGAAATCGTTTGCGCAGAGAATGTGAAGCCCTCTGAAGCAATTCGATATTGTTGCGTTAGGGGTTGATAAGAGAGGCGGGTTTGTCTCTGGGCAAGCGCGGGTTTCTCATCAAACCAATACCAACGCGAGCGCGTTAAATCAAACTCTGTTTGAAAGTAGAGCACCACCCCCTTTTGAACTGCATCCTCGAGACCGGGGGAAAGCTCAATCTGAAAAGTGGCATTCAAAAGCCAGTCGCTATCAACCCTCTCCAACTCAAAGGATTTGATCTTAATTCCTTCTGCGCTTGCGCTTGTTGAAAACACACTCAACGCCATCAAGCATAAAAAGATGAATTGTTTAATTCTTTGGCTCATGGCCCATTTTTCTTAAACAAAGCATAGTAAAAACCGTCGCTTACGTCTGTTGGCAGGATCTGCCCTGGAGCGCCTAATCGTACCGCATTGCCATGCTCGGCAGCAAACCAAATTGCTTGCTCCTCCCCCTCCTCAGGAAATACCGAGCAAGTGACGTAGAGTAGCAGTCCTTCAGCTTTCAACATTTTCCAGGCCTGCTCCAGAATGCCGCGTTGCTTCTGTTGCAAGGACTTGATATCGGCCTCACGCCTTAAAAATGGGATATCTGGGTGTCTGGCCACAATACCTGAGGCGGAACATGGCGCATCAAGCAAAATTTTGTCAAAAGGGATGCCATCCCACCAAGATGCTTTTGAAGCGTCGCCCCGAAGTACCTGCACTTTGTCAGAATGCAAACGCAAGCGGTCTAAATTACCGCCAATTTTGCTCAGACGATCACCGTCGAGTTCTAAAGCCACCATCTCACAATTAGCTAGCTCTAGCAAATGGGCAGTCTTGCCGCCGGGAGCCGCACAAGCATCTAAGATTCGTTCGCCTGACTGAGGGTTTAAGAGGAGCGCTGCTATCTGCGCTCCAGCATCTTGAACCGATGCCGCGCCACTATAAAAACCTGGTAGATCTGAAACGGGAACCGGGTTAGACAACAACAAAGCGGATGACAATTTAACCCCAGCCACATCTTCAATTGGAGTGGACGCTATTCCAAGCTCGCTTAATAAAGTTTGATATTGATCACGTGAATATTGTTTTTGATTGATGCGCAAAATTAATGGCGCCCGTTTTGCTTGTGCAAATAAAATAGATTGCCAGGCCTTCGAGTAATGCCGTTTTAAGTTGGCGCGCCACCAAGATGGAACGAACATTGGAATGGGGTCTGGAGGAAAGCGGGGCTCGCCCTCTGGCGGCTGAACAATAAGACTTACCTTACGAAGTACTGCATTCACTAAGCCTTTGGCATACATTGTCTTATCGTAGTTGGCGCAAGCGCTTACAGCTTGGTCAACAATGGTATGGGCTGCATAGCCTTTGCCATCTGCGTTTTCATTTAGAAACAGAGCAATAGCAACGCTCAATAAATGATCGACTTCTGGCGGAGGATTCTTTGGAATAAATTCTTTGATTAACTCATGTGATCGAACCCATTTGCGCAAAGCGTCAAAACTTAAGCTCTGCACAATAGGGCGCTCATGCGGCTCTAATTGATCTAGAACTTCCGTCAGTGACCTGCCACTCATTACTTCACCAACGGCCTGAGCAGTAATGCTGATAGCTTCAGAAAGGGGCAAGCTGTGCGGCGTTTTTTTATCAGTCAAATTAATTTAGTGTTGGTTTATTTTGCTTGAAAGCGTAATACTTGTTCACGGTAAGCAAGCGACTGCAAGCAAAGCTTGGCATTCATTTTCTTACCGCCAGGCTTTTGCATCTCTAAAATTTCTATAGCATCCTTGCCGCACTGAATATAAATGCCCTCCTCGCTGAGCCCCAATAATTCTCCGGGGCGCCCAGCTTTGCTACAGGCGTCTACTTTTGGAATGCGAGAGCTCCAAAATTTCATCGACGCCTCTTCAGCGTTGCTAGTAGCCCCAGGAAAGGGGTTAAAAGCCCGAATCTTTCGATCAATTTCTTGAGCGCTTAGATTCCAGTCGATTTCTGCTTCGCTCTTTAATATTTTTTCCGCATAAGTTATGCCCTCTGCTTCTTGCGGGGTCCGAACTAAGCCCTTGCCTCCTTGCAAACGATTTAGCGTCTCAATCATTGATTGGGCGCCTAATTTTGCCAATCGATGGTTCAAGGTGCTGCTTGTTTCTTCGGGCGTAATTTCAAGCTCACCAATAAACACCGTGTCGCCCGTATCGAGACCGGCGTCCATTTGCATAATACAAATGCCTGTTTTTGAATCGCCCGCTTCGATCGCTCGCTGTATCGGTGCAGCACCACGCCAACGTGGCAATAAGGATGCATGAATATTGAAACTACCATGCCTTCCTGGCTGCTGTGCAATATCTAAAATGTCTTGTGGCAAGATGAGTCCGTAGGCAGCTACCACCATAGCATCAAAATCTATTGCAGATAATTGCGCATGTGCCTCTTGAGCTTGGATTTGCTTTTGGGGGTCGCTACTATCGCGCTTGAGTGTTTCTGGTTGCAGCACGGGAATATTTTTTTCCAATGCAAACTCTTTAACGGGGCTAGCCTGCAAGTGCATCCCCCGTCCAGCCCTACGATCTGGCTGGGTAAGCGCCAGAACAATTTCATGACCTGCACCATCAATTGCGCGCATTGCTTGCGCAGCAAACTCGGGAGTTCCAGCAAATACAATTTTCATCAGCGGCGCCTAGCGCTCACCCACTAACTCTTTGGCACGCTTTTTAAGTTTTTGTGAAATTCGTGTTCGTTTGAGTATCGATAAATACGCAACAAATACCTTTCCCTGTAAATGGTCAATCTCATGCTGCAAACAAACTGCCAACAAGCCATCCGCATCAAGCTCGAACTCTTTACCATCCGCATCTAAAGCCTTTACTCGAACTTGTGCAGCTCTTTCAACTTCATCATAAAACTCGGGCACTGAAAGACAGCCCTCGCGCCAAGACTTTTTCTCAGGGCTTGACCAAATAATTTCTGGGTTTATGAAAACCATCAAGTTATTTTGCTCATCAGATATATCGATAACAACAATTCGCTCATGAATATCAACCTGTGTTGCAGCTAAGCCAACTCCTGGAGCCTCATACATGGTGTCGGCCATATCGGCGACTATTTTTTGAATGCGCGCATCCACTTGCGCTACAGGTTTAGCAACCTTATGCAAGCGCGGATCTGGGTAACAAAGGACGTTTAACAAAGCCATAGAAGAATTATCCAACAGAGCAATCAGTATGTCCTGATTGCTGAAATTCCCCTAAAGATCAAAATCTTTGAATGCCCCCACCCCCAAAACCAAATCAAATCACTTGCCTTGCTAAGGGTGATAAAAACTACCCCTGCCGGTTTAATGACTTATATGATCCGCCCGAGCGTCTCTATATAGACGGGGATCTTAAATTGCTAAAAATTCCCATGGTCGCAATCGTGGGCTCACGCAAAGCTAGCATGGAAGGCCTTGAAAATGCGGCTGCTTTTGCCAAAGGGCTCTCACGAGCAGGTTTACTAATCGTCTCAGGGCTTGCGAGAGGCGTTGATGGAGCTGCTCATCAAGCAACCCTCAAGCTTGGCCCCAAGCACTTCACGATGGCAGTCTGTGGGGCTGGTGTGGATGTGATTTACCCCAAAGAACATCTCGATTTAGCCAAAAATATTCGAAAGCAAGGGCTTTTAGTCTCTGAACTCCCTTTGGGGGCGCCACCACAAGCATGTCACTTCCCTAGGCGTAATCGACTGATTGCAGCGCTATCGATTGGTGTAGTGGTGATTGAGGCGGCCGAAAGATCGGGCTCTCTTATTACCGCAAGGCTTGCGGCAGAGCTGGGTAGGGAGGTTTTTGCCGTGCCAGGATCGATTCAGTACCCATTTTCTAGTGGCTGCCACCTTCTCATTCAGCAGGGCGCAAAACTGGTGCGCAACCCCCAAGATGTTCTAGAAGAGTTGGTTTTTTGAGAAAACCCCTATTTAAAAGGGTTTAAATGCTACTTTTTACCCATAAACAGTCCAAAAAACGCCCCCTTACTTATCGAAAAAGCGGCCCTTTTGGACTTTTCCCAATTTATCGGTTAATAATAAAAAAGGGGTAAGCAATTGACCAAACCCTGATTTGGTTTAAATTGTTCATCCTTTTTCCTTATTAGAAACATCATTTCAGGCTCAAATTTAGGCAAACGCGTGGCTAAAGCATCTACCAAAAGCAGCTCCAAGACCTCATCTACGGATCATCCCAAGACCCTTGTCATTGCCGAGAAACCTTCGGTAGCTAATGACATTGCTAAGGCTCTAGGCGGCTTTACTAAGCACGAGGACTATTTTGAGAACGACGACTTTGTAATCTCATCTGCGGTTGGCCATCTCTTAGAAATCGCAGCCCCAGAAGAATATGACGTTAAACGTGGCAAATGGTCTTTTGCTAACTTACCTGTAGTTCCCCCTTATTTTGATTTGCGACCAATTGTCAAAACAGAATCGCGCCTGAAAGTATTGCAAAAACTCATTAAACGCAAAGACATCACCTCTTTGATTAATGCCTGTGACGCGGGACGCGAAGGCGAGCTAATCTTTCGTTTAATTACACAGCATGCAAAAGCATCACAAGGTATCAAGCGTTTATGGCTGCAGTCAATGACTCCATCAGCAATACGTGATGGCTTTGCAAACTTACGCGCCGATGAAGATATGCAACCGCTAGCTGATGCAGCCCGTTGCCGCTCAGAGGCTGACTGGTTGGTTGGCATTAATGGCACGCGTGCTATGACCGCATTTAACAGTAAGAGTGGCGGCTTCTTCTTGACCACTGTGGGTCGCGTTCAAACACCGACGCTCTCAATTGTGGTGGAGCGTGAAGAACTGATTCGTAAGTTTATTTCCAAAGATTATTGGGAAGTAAAGGCTGAGTTTATTGCTGCCGCAGGGGTTTATGAGGGCCGCTGGTTTGACCCCAAATTTAAAAAAGATGTTACAGAACCCGATGCTCGTGAAAACCGTCTTTGGAGCGAAGCTGCAGCACAAAGCATTGTTGCAGCATGTCGGGATAAAAAAGCAAGTGTTACAGAGGAAGCGAAGCCAGCAACCCAACTTGCCCCGCAACTTTTTGACTTAACCAGCTTGCAACGTGAAGCAAATGCCCGCTTTGGCTTTTCTGCAAAAAATACTTTGGGTCTTGCACAGGCACTTTATGAACGTCACAAGGTTTTAACTTATCCCCGTACTGATGCAAAAGCGCTTCCAGAGGACTATCTAGATACTGTTAAACAAACCATGGAAATTCTTGCTGAGAAATCACAAGACTATCGCGCCTTTGCCAAACAGATTTTGAAGGGTGACCCGAAGGATCCAAAAGCAAAAGCTGGTTATGGCTGGATCAAGCCAAACAAACGCATCTTTGATAATTCAAAAATTTCTGATCACTTTGCAATCATTCCAACTCTGGAAACTCCAAAGACTTTAAGTGAGCCAGAAGCAAAGTTATACGACTTAGTAGTCCGTCGTTTCTTGGCCGTCTTTTATCCGGCTGCCGAATTCCGAGTCACCACCCGCATTACTGAAGTTTTGGGCCACCACTTCAAAACCGAGGGTCGTGTCCTCATTAATCCCGGCTGGCTTACTGTCTATGGCAAATCAAATCAAGCTGACGATGAGCTTGTAGCGGTGAAAGAGGGCGAAACCGTTCAAAACGAATCAATTGCTGTGGTGCCATTAAAAACTAAACCGCCTGCGCGCTATACCGAAGCAACATTACTTTCTGCAATGGAAAGTGCTGGCAGGTGGGTTGATGATGACGATATGCGCGAAGCTATGGCAGAAAAAGGTCTAGGAACGCCTGCAACGCGCGCGGCCATCATTGAGGGATTACTCGCCGAAAGATACATCGTGCGCGAAGCACGTGAGCTGATTCCCACAGCAAAAGCTTTTCAATTAATGACTTTATTGCGTGGGCTAGATGTTGAAGAATTAACGCGCCCTGATTTAACTGGTAATTGGGAAAACAAGCTCTCTTTGATTGAGCAGGGCAAAATGAATCGCGACACCTTCATGCAAGAAATTGCGCAGATGACGCAGCGCATCGTCAAGCGCGCCAAGGAGTATGACAGCGATACTATTCCGGGTGACTATGCCACGATGACCACGCCATGCCCGCACTGTAAGGGCTCGGTGAAAGAAAACTATCGTCGCTTTGCCTGTGAAAAATGCGGCTTTACCATCAGCAAAACTCCTGGTGGACGCGCATTTGAATATCCTGAAGTGGAAGAGTTGCTGCGCGAAAAAACAATCGGCCCACTACAGGGCTTCCGCAGCAAAATAGGTCGGCCATTTGCAGCCATCATTAAGTTAAGTGAAATTCCGGAAGATGATAAGGACTATCCAAATGCAGGTTTCAAACTCGAGTTTGATTTTGGTAATTCTCAAGATGAAGAAACTGAGGCAATCGATTTCACAGGTCGTCAAGCCTTGGGCGTTTGTCCAAAATGTTCTGGCGCCATATACGAAGATGGTATGCGCTATCTTTGCGAAAACAATACAGGGCCAAGCAAAACCTGTGATTTCAAAACGGGCAAAGTTGTTTTGCAACAAGAAATTTCTGCTGAGCAGGTGCAAAAGCTGCTGAAAGAAGGCAAGACTGATCTCTTAACCAACTTCAAATCAAACCGAACTGGGCGTGGCTTTAAGGCCTATTTAGCCTTGGGTGCTGATGGAAAAATTGGTTTTGAGTTTGAGGCTAAGGCTGCCGGTGCAGCCAAAGCTCCAGCAAAGAAACGGGCGGGCGCTAGTGCTGCAACTAAATCTGCAGCAAAACCTAAGCGCGCAAGCAAAGCAAAGTCATCGCCTAGCACTTGAGCTGTAATCAGCTTAGCAGCGAGCGCTGACCATAAAATACCTCGTGAGCCTAATGCAGTAGCTAAAAAGATTCCAGGTCTTTGGGTAAGCGCGCCAATGATTGGTAAACGGTCGCCCGCAACACAGCGTACCCCAACAAAATCACCGACCTTGATTAGCGCTGCCGGGTCTCCCTCAGAATAGGCTAACAAACCTTGTGCTTGCTCACGATTAAATGCATCACTACTATCTCTTGAGCCCAAATCATCTTCGCCCTCATCAAAGCTAGAGCCCACCATCCAACGATAGCTGCCGTCTTCAAGCTGCTGCGCTGGGAGACAATATCCGTCACCAGATACCCCAACGCTCGGTAATTTTTGCACCCAAGGACCATCTTTTTTAATAGAGAAAATACTCAGTTGACCGCGCACCGGTTTTAGGGGCAATCGTATTCCGATGCTGCCCATTAAGGACTTGGTGTCCATAGCTGTTGCAACTACTACCTGGTCTGCAGTAAGAATGGCTTCATTGGCCTGATTCAATAAAAGCCATTGGCCATTGGCTTGTTCGAGTTTTGCAACGCGGGTGTTCCACAGACAAGTTAAATGCACATGCTCTTTCAGTAGCGTATTGCTTGCCTCAAATATATTTAAAGATGCGCCCCGGGAAAGCCATACTCCGCTTTGTCCAATGCCGCAGGTTTTTTCGGCCGCCTGAGCATCTAAAGCTATAGCAATGTCTTCATCGAGGCCCAATGACTTTAAATAATTAGCCACTTCTACTTGATCGAAATGCTTGTCTTTTTTAGTAGGCTGAAAAATGCCATGCTTGTTCCAAGTATTACCCCATCTCGCCTCAGCCAACAAAAAAGCAATGCGTGTTAGGCGTAATAAACGTGGAGATCCTTTGCCTATGTGTGGGTGGGCTATGGCATAAGCGTGACTTGAGCAGGCGGTGGCGGGTGATGATGCGGCATCTACAATGCATACAGCTTTGCCGCGCAGGAGCAGCTCGTTTGCAATTGTTGAGCCGCAAATGCCTGCCCCAATCACCACTATTTCATGGTGTTGGGGGTTGGTCATTGGAATAATCTAGATGAAATACTTAAGCGTTTAATCGCTGTTCAATCTTGGCGCGAGTCTCTTTCAACTCTTTTGGCAAGCGATCACCAAGGTGATCAAACAACTCAGTGTGAAGCTTTAACTCATTCTTCCAGTCATCAACAGCGACACGAATGGCTTGAGCAAATTTCTCAGCCGAATAGTCAAGGCCATTCCAATGCATATCAGCGTACTCTGGACAAATACCAAATGGTGTTTCTTTGCCCTTTGCTTTGCCTTCAGCGCGCTCCAAAATCCAAGAGAGTACGCGCATGTTTTCACCAAAGCCTGGCCAAACAAACTTGCCGTTTTCATCTTTGCGGAACCAGTTAACGCAGTAGATCTTGGGCAAAACAGCGCCTTCGGATTCTAACTTCTTGCCGATGTTGAGCCAATGCTGAAAGTAATCGCTCATGTTGTAACCAGCAAACGCGATCATCGCAAATGGGTCGCGACGCACGACACCAATTTGACCAGTGATCGCTGCGGTGGTTTCTGAACCAAGGGTTGCGGCCATGTAAACGCCCTCTACCCAGTCGCGCGCCTCGCTAACCAAGGGTACGGTGTTTGAACGGCGGCCACCAAATAAGAATGCATCAATTGGAACGCCTTCCGGATCATCCCACTTAGGATCAACCGCTGGGTTATTGGTAGCAGCAACCGTAAAGCGTGAATTTGGATGGGCAGCTTTGCGGCCTGCAGCGCCATCCGCTGGAGTCCAGTCTTTGCCCTGCCAGTCAATTAGGTGCGCCGGTGGAGTTTCTGTCAAACCTTCCCACCAAACATCGCCATCATCAGTCAGACCAACGTTAGTAAAAATTACATCCTGATTCAAAGAATCAATACAGTTTTGATTGGTTTGGCGATTTGTACCAGGCGCAACGCCGAAGTAACCAGACTCTGGGTTAATTGCAAACAAACGGGTTTTGCCAGTAACCGGGTCTTTGCGTGGCTTAATCCATGCAATGTCATCGCCAATAGTAGTGACCTTCCAACCATCAAATCCTTTTGGTGGAATCATCATGGAGAAGTTGGTTTTGCCGCAAGCGGATGGGAAAGCAGCTGCAATGTGATATTTCTTTCCCTCAGGCGAGGTCACACCCAAGATCAACATGTGCTCTGCTAGCCAGCCTTGTTCACGGCCCATATTGGATGCAATGCGCAGCGCAAAACATTTTTTGCCCAACAATGCATTGCCACCGTAACCAGAGCCAAATGACCAGATTTCGCGGGTTTCAGGGTAGTGCACAATGTATTTGTTCTTATTGTTTGGCCATGCAACATCTTTTTCACCAGCAGCTAAGGGCTTGCCAACAGTATGAATGCAAGGAACAAACTCGCCAGTAGCGCCCAACTGATCAATCACAGCCTTGCCCATGCGAGTCATGAGGCGCATATTAATTGCAACATAAGGGCTATCAGAGAGCTCCACACCAATGTGAGCAATGGGAGATCCTATTGGACCCATGGAGAATGGCACTACATACATTGTTCTGCCACGCATACAGCCATCAAACAAAGGGTGTAATGTTGCGCGCATTTCACTTGGCTCCACCCAATTATTTGTGGGGCCGGCATCCTCTTTTTTAGCAGAGCAAATGAATGTACGGTCTTCAACTCGTGCCACATCTTCAGGATCTGAAAGGGCTAAAAATGAATTTTTTCGTTTGGCTGGGTTTAAACGCTTAAATACGCCCGCTTTGACCAAGAGCTCACAAAGTTCCTCATATTCGGCTTGGGAGCCATCACACCAATGAATTGCATCTGGCTTAGTCAGGGCTGCAATTTCACCAACCCACCCAATTAATTGCTTGTTTTTTACGTAAGCTGGTGCATTCGCATCAATTTGGTCGGCAGTTGCTGTGGTCATATATTTACCCGTGAAGATTTAATTTTTAATCCAATGATTTTATCATTTTGGGGATATTTAACCCCTTAAATAAGGGGGAACAAACCCTCTACTTGCCAATGCAGAACTGGCTAAAAATTTTGCCCAAAAGGTCGTCTGGAAGCAGCTTTCCAGTGATTTGCCCTAGGTGATTTTGCGCTAAAAATAGCTCTTCAGCGAATAATTCAAGCGAATTGTTGCCATTTGCTGCGAATTGTTCTGATCTTGCAATATGTTCTGATGCTCGCTCTAAGCAGTCTAAATGTCTTCTTCTGGCGACAATTGCCCCCTCTTGCGAGCCATTCCAACCCACTATTTCTAATATCTTCTGCTTTAGAGCCTCAATTCCAGCACCGGTCTTGGCTGAAATCAAGATAGTCTCTTTTTGAGTCCTTACAGAGCCTGAGGGTAGTAAGTCTGATTTATTAAGGGCCGCTAAAACAGGGCATTTTGGTGGCAACTCAGAAAGAATTCGCTCTTTCAAGCCATCTTCGCCAGAATTAGGGTCGGTCAGGAAAATCACTAAATCCGCTAAACGAATGGCGTCCCAAGATCTTTCAATGCCTTTTGCCTCGACCAGATCCTTTGTATCACGCAAGCCGGCAGTATCAATAATGTGTAACGGCACGCCCTCGATGGTGATACTCTCTTTCACTCGATCACGTGTTGTGCCTGCAATGGGTGTCACGATTGCAACCTCCTCACCCGCGAGTCTATTCAGTAAAGAGCTCTTGCCAACGTTTGGGGCGCCAGCTAAAACCAGATGTATACCGTCGCGCAAAATTTTTCCCTGTTTAGCGCCATTGCGAAGAGACTGTAACTTCTCTTTAACTGCAGCTAAACGTTGACGTGCTTGTGCATTCTCCAAAAACTCAATCTCTTCTTCGGGAAAGTCTAGGGTAGACTCCACCAAAATACGCAGCTGTGTAATTTCTTCGATGAGGTCGTTAATGCCCTCCGAGAAGCCGCCCTGCAATGATCTAGCGGCGCCAAGAACAGCGGCCTCACTCTGAGCATCAATTAAATCTGCAATTGCTTCGGCTTGGGCTAAATCAATTTTGTTGTTCAGATAAGCGCGCAAAGTAAATTCGCCGGGCTCCGCAATTACTAATTCATCGTCTTTGCCTAACTCAAGGCAGCGCTTCATTACCAACTCGAGAAGTTGGGGTCCTCCATGACATTGCAACTCCAATACATCTTCACCTGTAAATGAAGCTGGGGCTGCAAAATAAATCGCAATGAGTTGATCGATGGTTTGTCCATCGGCGTCACATAAGGTGACTAAATGGGTTTTTCGCGAAGATAGCTCTTTTTGAAAAAGCGCCTTTGTAATTGAGCCAAGGCTCTCCCCACTAATGCGCACAATTCCAACGCCCGCCTTACCTGGGGCGGTAGCTACAGCAATGATGGGCAGCTTTCTAGTCATCATTGCTGTGCCTTTTCCATTAAACCCTATGCCATCAAAAAATTACTTGGCTTCTTTTTTTCCAAACATTTGGTTGATCTGCCATTGTTGTGCAATTGACAACAGGTTATTAACCACCCAGTACAACACCAGGCCTGCCGGGAAGAAAAAGAACATTACCGAGAATACGATTGGCATGTACATCATCACTTTTGCCTGAATAGGATCAGGCGGCGTTGGATTAAGTTTAGTTTGCACAAACATCGAGATGGCCATAATGACTGGCAGAATGTAATAAGGGTCTGGAATAGATAGGTCATGGATCCACAAAACCCAAGGGGCGCCACGCATCTCAACCGACGACAACAACACCCAATACAGCGCAATAAATACCGGGATCTGGACCACCACAGGCAAACATCCGCCTAGTGGATTAATTTTCTCCTTGCGGTACATCTCCATCATTGCTTGATTTAACTTCTGTGGATCGCCCTTATATTGCTCCCTCATGGCCATTAAACGTGGCTGCACCTCTTTCATGCGGGCCATCGATTTATAACTTGCAGCAGAAAGCGGGAAAAATACTAACTTAATCAAAATTGTAAGAAGAATAATTGCCCAACCCCAGTTGCCAACATAACCATGAATTTTCTCCAGCAGCCAGAAAATAGGTTTTGCCAGAATCGTTAAGTAGCCATAGTCTTTCAGCAATTCAAAACCAGGGGCAATCGTTTCTAGAACACTTTCCTCTTGTGGCCCAACGAAGAGGCGAGATTTTTCTACAACGGTTGAGCCTGGAGCAACAACACCTAGCGGCGTTTGCATCCCAATGCGATATAGGCCGTTATCAATTTTCCCAGCGTAGATATCGCGCGTAAATTTATCTCCTGGAATCCAGGCGCTAGCAAAATAGTGTTGAACCATTGCGATCCAGGCTGGGTCTCCAGCGGCTACTTGGGCTGGGATCGTAATTTTATTTTTATCAATCGCCGTAAATTCCAGTTTGTTGAATTTTTCTTTATCGGTATAAACAGCTGGCCCAGTAAAAGTGCTTGCTGAAAAGGCGCCGTCAAATGGGCCAATTTTTTGCTCTTGGCTGCCGTCTCTCACCAACTCTGTATAAAGAACTAATGGCGAAGAATTGTTGCCAGACTGAGTAACACGATGGCCGACTTCAACCACATAGCTTCCAGGATTGAGGATGAAAGTTTTTTCTAACTTAACGCCATTTCGCTCGCTCACCAGAGTTAGAAAAGGTCGTCCAGAGCCATCTTTGGCAGATTGAATAAGCTTGAACGTACTTGTGTGATTTGGTAAGTCGTTGTTGTTCAGAGAAATCAAGCCGGAACGTGCAAAGTATTTGTGGTTTGGTGAGTACTGAAATAACTCAACCGGGGTATTTTCTGCAGTCAATGCTTTAAGTAGTTTTGCATCAATCACATTGGCGCCATTGGCGCTAATTTCTAATACCAATACATCATTTTTTAATACGAATTTTTCAGCGCTCTCGATTGCGCCCGAATTAACTGTGGGGGTTGTAGCAATCGTTGGCGCACCTGATATTTGAGTTGGTACATCCGCCTTGTTGATTGCGGTGGTCTTATCAGCAAGGGATGGTGCGCTTACCGGTGAGCCGCCAAACAAAGAAGGTTTTCCTTCATGAACCTGCCAATTGCTGTAGAGCATGAGGCCTGACATCGAGAACACTGCCCAAAGAATTGTTTTTTTAAAGTCCATTTGCATTCACTTAAATTAATGAGATATTTGTTTTACCGCAGGATCATAACCGCCTTGTGACCATGGATTACAGCGCAGAATGCGCCATACAACCAAAGCAAAGCTTTTAATAAATCCATAATGATTAAAGCAGTCGCAGGCATATTGTGAGCAACTGGGTACATATTTGCAGTGCGCTCCCGTATAGGGGCTTAAAGCCAGTTGATAAATTTTTACCAACTTAATTGCGGCACTGTTTAGAAGGTTCACCTTAAATTAATCCCGAGATCTGAGAGCGCAGAAGTTCTGTTTCTTTTTTTCTAAGCCTACCCCGCGTCTCACGGCCAATTGGTTTTTTGAGCTTTACCACTACATCTTTATCTAAGTTGCCTGCTTGGGCAGCCCAAATTAATTCGCGAATCATTCTTTTTAGGCGATTGCGGTCAACTGCTCTTTTTGCTAATTTCTTAGCTACCGCTACCCCCAAGTCTGGCTTAATGCCCTCTTGGGTGGGCGCAGCATACAGGCCCCAATACGAACTTGTTTTGGGGTGTATTTTTAATAACTCAGAAATCCTGGCGCTGTTCAATGGCTAAATCAAACGGCCAAACGCTTACGACCCTTTGCGCGTCGTGCGTTTAATACTGCACGGCCGCTCTTGGTTTTCATGCGAATACGAAAACCGTGCGTGCGTTTACGGCGTGTTACTGATGGTTGGTAGGTTCTTTTCATGATATATCCCGGGAAAACCGACTATTTTCCTTGTTGCAAGGCAAAAGGTCAATCTATCTTGATGAATATATAGGTGTTTTTCTCTATTTTTATGAGTTTTTATCTTAAGGCGTTAATTTATATCGTTTTTTTAGCCTTGTTCACAAGTTATCCACAGCTTTTCCACGTTTTTGTAGCTTGTGGATAACTTTGTAGCATCGCTACAATGGATCCTCTAAAAATATGAGTAACCTACAAAATCCCCCCGCATTAAATTCAATCAGCCCCTTGGTTTTTTGGGATGGCGCTGTTAGCACGCTTTCCCGTGAGTTATCGCCCCAACAGTTTAAGACTTGGATTCAACCTTTGACTCTTGTCTCATTTGATGAGAGTGATCACTCACTAACTATTGGTGCTCCAAACCGCTTTAAGCTTGACTGGATTAAAAAAACATTTGCCGATCGGTTTCAGGAGTTGGCATCACAGTATTTTGGCCTGCCAATTAATGTCAATTTTGTCCTCGACGTTGAGGTGGCCACGCCATCAGTTGCTGCACCAACAATTTCAATGAGCGCCACACCTGAACCCAATCAAACAAGTACCGCTGAAGCGGCCACCTCTTTCGAGGAGGGCGCGTTTGAAATTGAAGACCACTCAAAACTCAACCCCAACCTCACCTTTGAAACCTTTGTTACTGGTAAAGCTAACCAGCTTGCTAGAGCAGCCTCAATACAGGTTGCACATAACCCTGGCAGCTCGTACAACCCAATGTTTTTGTATGGTGGAGTGGGTCTTGGTAAGACACATTTAATCCACGCAATCGGTAATCACCTCTTAAAAGAAAAGCCCAATGCCCGCATTCGTTATATACATGCCGAACAATATGTCTCAGATGTGGTGCGCGCATACCAACAAAAAGCGTTTGATCGCTTTAAGCGCTACTACCACTCGCTAGACCTTTTATTAATTGATGACATCCAATTTTTTAGCGGCAAATCTAGAACGCAAGAAGAGTTTTTTTACGCCTTTGAAGCGCTCCTCAGCAACAAGGCGCAAGTCATCATTACAAGCGACACCTACCCAAAAGAGATGGCAGGCATTGACGATCGCCTAATTTCTCGCTTTGATTCTGGCCTAACGGTTGCGATTGAGCCGCCGGAGCTAGAAATGCGAGTCGCTATTTTGATGAAAAAAGCGGTTAGTGAGGGAATCCCAATGAGCGAGGATGTGGCTTTTTTTGTGGCCAAACACTTACGTTCTAACGTCCGTGAGCTTGAGGGAGCGCTCAGGAAAATATTGGCTTTTGTTCGCTTTCATGGCCGCGAGGTAACGATTGAGGTGGCTAGGGTTGCGCTTAAAGACCTTCTCTCAATACAAAATCGCCAGATTTCCGTTGAAAACATCCAAAAGGCTGTGGCTGATTTTTATAGCATCAAGGTTGCCGACATGTACTCAAAAAAGAGACCTGCGAATATCGCGCGACCACGCCAAATTGCAATGTTTATGGCTAAAGAATTAACTCAAAAAAGCCTTCCTGAGATTGGCGAGCTTTTTGGTGGCAGGGACCACACAACGGTCTTACACGCGGTTCGAAAGATAGCGGACGAACGCTCCCACGACGGCCAGTTAAACCACGAAATCCACGTCATTGAGCAAACCTTGAAGGCGTAGTTTTTGCCTGTGGATAAGGATGTGGACAACGCTAGGGATAAGCTTGGGGATTGTGTGTGGATAAATTGTGGAAAAGCCCAGCTTCATGCAAAAATAGGGGGTTGAAAAAAAGTTATTCACTTTTTATGCAGTGTTTATACAAGGGTTTTCCACAGGTTTTTTGTCTTCTAGTGTGTTGATTTATATGGTTTTTTTGACTTATCCACTAAAATAAGAAGCCTTATTACTATTACTACTAAGATATATACAAGGATTTAAAAGCAATGCAACTCGTTAACACTTCACGCGATAACTTACTTAAACCCCTTCAGGTTGTTAGTGGGATTGTTGAACGTAGACACACACTGCCAATTTTGGCAAACCTGCTTTTTAAAAAGACTGGTGAGAAAGTTTCTTTTATCTCAACAGACATTGAAATCCAAATCACCACCAACGCAAATTTTGGTGTTGGTTCAGAAGATGCGACGACTACTGTTGCCGCTAGAAAATTACTAGATATTTTGCGTGCACTACCAGAGGGTCCCGTTTCCCTTAATCTAAAAGACAATCGCATGGTTGTGCAGAGCGGTAAAAGTCGTTTTTCGTTACAAACTTTATCTGCTGCAGAGTTTCCGGTAATGCAAAGCGTTGGTGAAGTCACGGCTACATGGAAAATGTCACAAAAAAGCTTTCGTCAGTTAATTAGCCAAGTACATTTTTCCATGGCGCAACAAGATATTCGTTATTACTTAAATGGAATGTTGTTAGTTGTTGAGGGTAAAGAGGTGGTGGCGGTTGCAACCGACGGACATCGACTTGCCTACTCTCAGGTTGAGCTGGCTGAAGCTCCATCAGGCTCCGGCCAAAGACAAGAAATCATTATTCCTCGCAAAACAATTTTGGAATGTCAACATCTCTTAGAGGATTCGGATGAGCCACTGGAAATCAGCCTTACAACAAATCAAGTGAAATTTGCGTTTGGTGATATTGAATTAATTTCGAAATTGGTTGAGGGTAAATTCCCAGACTTCCAAAGAGTTATTCCTAAAGGACATAAAAACACTTTAGTTGTTGGTCGTGATGTTTTACAAGCAGCCCTCCAACGCGCCGCTATTCTCACTACAGATAAATTTAAAGGTGTCCGCTTTTCTTTATCACCTAATCGCATCACCGTTCAATCTACTAACGCTGAGCAAGAAGAGGCTCAAGAGGAAATCGAAACCGAATACAGTGGCGATACAGTGGAAATTGGATTTAACGTAAGTTATTTATTAGATGTTTTATCTAACTTGAAGAATGAAAAAATCCAAATTAGTTTGGGCGATGCAAACAGCAGCGCTGTAATTACTCTGCCTGGCTCAGAGAGCTTCAAGTATGTTGTGATGCCAATGCGTATTTAACTTAGAAAAAAATGACTGAAGAAAAAAAAGTAGTTGAGCAGTATGGCGCCGCATCGATTCAAATCTTAGAGGGCCTTGAAGCTGTTCGCAAACGTCCTGGCATGTACATTGGAGACACCTCTGATGGGACAGGCTTGCATCATCTGGTTTTTGAGGTTTTAGATAATTCTATAGATGAGGCGCTAGCCGGTTATTGTTCAGAAATTACCGTTGTCATTCAAACTGACAACTCTATTTCCATTGTTGACAATGGACGAGGTGTGCCAACGGGCATTAAATACGACGACAAGCATGACCCAAAGCGAAGTGCCGCTGAAATTGTTATGACCGAGCTACACGCCGGCGGTAAGTTTGACCAAAACAGCTATAAGGTTTCTGGGGGTTTACATGGTGTGGGTGTTAGCTGCGTAAATGCGCTATCAAAATGGCTAAAACTTACTATTCGTCGCGACGGAAAAACTCACTACATGGAGTTTGAGCGAGGCGTCATTAAGAACCGTAATATTCAAGAAGAGAAGGGGGTTGCCACATCCCCAATAACGGTTACTGGCGACACAGAGCTTTCGGGAACTGAGGTGCATTTCTTGGCCGACGAGACCATTTTTGGACACGTAGAGTTTCATTATGAAATTCTTGTAAAGCGTATTCGCGAGCTTTCATTTTTAAATAATGGTGTACACATCAAATTAATTGATCAACGCACTGGGCAAGAAGAAGATTTTGCATTTTCTGGCGGCGTTAAGGGTTTTGTTGAGTACATTAACCAAACAAAAAACGTTTTACACCCTAATATTTTTTATGCAGAAGGTAACCGCCCCTCTGATCTTGGTGGTCAAATTACCGCCGAAGTATCGATGCAGTGGAACGACAGCTTTAGCGAGCAGGTGCTTTGTTTTACCAACAACATTCCTCAGCGCGACGGAGGCACACACTTAACAGGTTTGCGTGCAGCAATGACGCGCGTTATTAATAAATATATTGACGAGCATGAGGTTGCTAAAAGGGCTAAGGTAGAAATTTCTGGCGATGATATGCGCGAGGGTTTAACTTGTGTTTTATCGGTCAAGGTTCCGGAGCCTAAATTCTCAAGCCAAACAAAAGATAAGCTGGTTTCTAGTGAGGTTCGTGGACCAATCGAAGAAATTGTTGCAGAGGCTCTTTCAGCATATTTACAAGAGCGCCCGGCAGACGCAAAAATTCTCTGTGGAAAAATTGTTGACGCTGCACGAGCTCGTGAAGCAGCTCGCAAAGCGCGCGACATGACAAGGCGCAAAGGCGCGCTAGATGGCCTTGGGCTTCCTGGAAAGTTAGCGGATTGCCAAGAAAAAGACCCCGCCAAATCAGAATTATTTATTGTCGAGGGTGACTCTGCGGGCGGCTCTGCCAAGCAAGGGCGCGATCGTCGCTTTCAGGCAATCCTTCCTTTAAAGGGAAAAATTCTGAACGTAGAAAAAGCGCGCTTTGACAAAATGTTGGCCAGTCAAGAGGTTGTTACCTTGATTACCGTTCTTGGCACGGGTATTGGTATTGAAGAATATAAAGCAGACAAGCTGCGCTATCACCGCATCATCATCATGACCGATGCGGACGTTGACGGCAGCCACATTCGGACCTTACTACTCACTTTTTTCTATAGACAGATGCCAGAGTTAATTGAGCGCGGCCACATCTATATCGCACAGCCACCGCTTTACAAGGTGAAGTTCGGCAAAAATGAGCAATACATTAAAGATGATGTGGAGCTCAACCAGTTGTTGTTAAAGATCGCCCTAGAAACAGCGTCTTTACAAACCCCAACTGGTGAAATTATCGAGGGCGCCTCTCTAAACGAGCTGGCTAAGCACTATCAAGTAATTCAGTCGATTGTTGATCGTCTGTCGCGCACAATTGACGAGGACGCTTTACGGGCAATTGCCTCCGGCGCTCAACTCAACTTAGACACAGAGCAATCTGCAAATGATTCTGCTGCCCGCTTAAGAGAGGCGCTATCAGATTCTTTAAACCCCTTGGCGCTGCTACCAGAAATCATTGTGCAAAAAGAGGATCGTACTGAGCGCTTTAGATTGTTGTTGTCACGCCGCATTCATGGCAACCTCAAACTTTCTTCAATTAACTCTGACTTTGTGCATGGAGACGATTACCAAAGCCTCTCCAATGCCGCTGCCGTTTTGTCGGGCAAGGTTTTACCTGGCTCTAAAGTTCGCCGTGGCGATCCAGACAAGAGTCAAAAAGAACAAACAATTGGAGACTTTAGGGCGGCATTTTCTTGGCTGCTATCTGAGGCTGAGCGCGTTCTAAGCCGTCAGCGATATAAAGGTTTGGGTGAGATGAACCCATCACAGCTGTGGGAAACCACCATGGACACTAACTCACGCACTTTATTACAAGTAAAGATTGAGGACGCTATTGCAGCAGATCAGGTCTTTACAACGTTGATGGGGGACGAGGTTGAACCTCGTCGTGCATTTATTGAAAAAAATGCGCTCATCGCACGCAACCTAGACGTCTAAATATGAAATCAAAAAAATTAACACCTCCCAAGGTGGATCGGTCTTCTATTGTTGTTAAATCCTCACCCATTCATGGCAAAGGTGTTTTTGTAGTAAAGCCAATTAAGAAGGGCCAAGCCATTATTGAATACAGGGGCGAACGTATTAGTTGGAAGTTGGCTATTAAGCGTCACCCACATGATAAGAAGGACCCGAATCATACGTTTTACTTTTCTTTGGATGATGGTCGTGTCATTGATGCGAAGTATGGCGGCAATGCTGCACGCTGGATTAACCATTCGTGCAAGCCAATCTGTGAGACAAAAGAGGGTGTTTATGATGGCGAGCCCCGTGTCTTTATTTATGCCAAGCGCGACCTTAAGGTTGGTGAGGAGTTGTTTTATGACTACTCCCTTGACATAGAGGGTCGCATTAGTAAGCAGATGAAAAAAGACTATGAGTGTCGATGCGGCGCCAAGAAATGTCGTGGCACTATGCTTGCCCTTAAGGGCAAGTAGGCGCCCAATATCTTATGTTGTACATCAGCATTCAGGAGCTTGAGGCCGCAATCAACTATTGGCGCAGCCAGAGGCCAGCAGGGGGCGAAGAGCTGCGCTTGTGCCCAGAAGCCGCTGCCCTTGCAAAACCCTACGCACTAATGATTATCCAAGGCTCTCAGCGTGTGCCAATGGATGTTTTGGACGATGCTGCGCGGATAGCAATTCAAAACTTTCAAAAAATTAACCAGGCCACCTAACCAACCCCCTTTATTTAGGGTTATCGCTATATATAGCAAGGCTATCTTGGGTTATCCTCAATGTCTTGCCCCGCTAGAGGGCAGAGGAAACAAGCTTGCAAGAAACAATATTAGAGACAATTGGACTGGGAAAATCCTTTAAGGGGTTTTCAGCGGTTAATGACGTGAACCTCAAGGTTGCTAGAGGAGCTATTCACGCATTAATAGGCCCAAATGGAGCAGGGAAAACTACTTGCTTTAACTTGCTCACCAAGTTTTTGGAGCCAAGCAGCGGTCAAATCTTATTTAATGGCCTAGACATTACAAGCGAGGCCCCAGCCTTAATTGCGCGCCGCGGCATTATTCGCTCTTTTCAAATCTCAGCGGTTTTCCCCCATTTAACTGTTTTAGAAAACGTTCGTGTTGCGCTGCAGCGAGGATTGGGGACCGAGTTTTATTTTTGGAGGTCCGGTGACTCCCTCAATGTTCTGAATGAGCGCGCTATGGAGTTGCTACATGAGGTTGGTTTAGAGGAGTTTGCCAATGAGCAAACCTTAAACTTGGCATATGGTCGCAAGCGCGCACTAGAAATTGCAACCACCCTTGCTATGGAGCCAGAGTTAATGCTCTTAGATGAGCCGACTCAAGGCATGGGGCACGAAGATGTGGAGCGTGTAACAGAGCTGATTGATCGGGTTGCTAAGGGCCGCACCATTCTGATGGTTGAGCACAACATGAAAGTTGTTGCCTCCATTGCGGACCGGATTACCGTGCTGCAGCGTGGGGCTGTTTTAGCAGAGGGCTCTTATCAAGAGGTTTCTAAAAACCCATTAGTGGTTGAGGCCTATATGGGCAGCCATGGGGGTGACGCTTTATGAGTGGCATGGCACTAGAGGTAAAAAATTTAGAATCTTGGTATGGGGAATCCCATATTTTGCACGGCCTGAACTTTGCAGTGCGCGATGGAGAGGTTGTGACTCTTTTGGGTAGAAATGGTGCCGGTAGAAGCACCATGCTTAAGACTATCTTGGGCCTGACCAGCAAACGGACGGGCTCTATCAGCGTCTTTGGCATTGAGACTATTGGGCTGCCAACCTATCAAATTGCCCGCCTGGGGATTGGGTATTGCCCAGAAGAAAGAGGCATTTTTGGCAGCCTAGATGCTCAAGAAAATCTTCTACTTCCCCCCAAGGTTTCTTCTGGTGGCATGGAATTAGAAGAAATTTATGAGATGTTTCCTAATCTTTATGAGAGGCGAAACAGCCCTGGCACCAGGCTTTCTGGTGGTGAGCAGCAAATGTTGGCGATGGCCCGAATTTTAAGAACTGGCGCCAAACTTTTGTTGTTAGATGAGATTACTGAAGGCCTTGCCCCCGTGATCGTTGAAAAACTTGGCGAGGTGGTTTCTAAATTAAGAAACAAGGGTTTTACGATTGTGCTGGTAGAGCAAAACTTTAGGTTTGCGGCGGAACTGGCAGACAGACATTATGTAGTTGAAAGTGGTTTGATAGTAGAGGTGGTGGAGCGTGCAGACTTAAAGGCCAAGGCCGAAGTCTTAAACGGGTATTTAGGCGTTTAGTTGAGTGTTTACTTTTAAAGGAAAAACAATGAAGCGGACTTTAATTTCTATGGCAGTGGCGGCTTTAGCCGCAGTCTCTAGTGGCGCAAATGCGGCGGATCCATCCGCTGTAAAGATCGGTTTTATTACTGATATGTCTGGTTTGTATGCAGATATTGACGGACAGGGCGGTTTAGAGGCCATCAAAATGGCGGTAGCGGATTTTGGCGGCAATGTTTTGGGCAAGAAAATTGAAATCGTTTCAGCAGACCACCAAAACAAAGCAGACATTGCTGCATCTAAAACCCGAGAGTGGATTGATCAAGACGGCGTAAGCGTTGTTTTTGGTGGAACCAACTCAGGAACTGCTCTTGCAACAGCAAAAGTGGCGGCTGAGAAAAAGCGTATTTATATTAATAACGGCGCCGGCACTTCAGCCTTAACCAATGAGCAGTGCACACCCTACACCATTCACTATACCTATGACACGATTGCGCTAGCCAACGGGTCCGCAAAAGGAATGATGGACAAGGGCCTTAAGACTTGGTATTTCTTGACCGCTGACTACGCTTTTGGTTATGCGCTTGAGAAGGATGCGGCCAGCGTGGTAACTGCTAACGGCGGCAAGGTCTTAGGATCCGTGAAGCACCCCTTAAGTGCTAGTGACTTTTCTTCTTACTTACTACAAGCACAAGCGTCAAAAGCTCAGGTTCTTGGTTTAGCCAATGCGGGCGGAGATACCATTAACTCCGTGAAAGCTGCCAATGAATTTGGTATTACCAAAACGATGAAGCTTGCTGGCTTGCTAGTTTTTATTTCCGACGTGCATGCAATTGGGATTCAAAATGCACAAGGCCTCTTGGCAACAACCGCATGGTATTGGGATCAAAATGATCAGACACGCCAGTTTGCAAAACGCTACTTTGAGAAAATGAAGCGCATGCCAACGATGGTGCAGGCTGGTAATTACTCCTCCACCATGACCTATTTAAATGCAGTTAAAGCAGCCGGCACTAATGACTCAGATAAAGTCATGCAGCAAATGCGCAAGGTCAAAATCAATGACATGTTTACAAAAAATGGTTATATCCGCAAAGATGGAACTATGGTTCACGACATGTACCTTTATGAAGTGAAGGCCCCAAGCGAGGTTGAAAGCCCATGGAAGTATTACAAACTGGTATCCACTCTTTCAGGGGAAAAAGCATTCTCGATTCCCGCTGATTCCAAGTGCGCTTTGTTGAATAAATAAGACCCACTTTGGAAATTTTTGGCCTTTCTAGTTCCGCTCTGTTAAGCCAGCTCCTTTTGGGGCTGGTTAACGGCAGTTTCTATGCAATCCTCAGTTTGGGATTGGCGGTAATCTTTGGCCTTTTGAATGTTATTAACTTTTCACATGGCGCCATGTTTATGTTGGGCGCCATTGTGACTTGGATGGCAGGACAATATTTTGGAATTAATTATTGGGTAATGTTGCTGTTAGCGCCGATCATCGTTGGCTTGATTGGCATTGTGATTGAGCGTTTGCTATTAAGGCATTTATATCAACTTGATCATTTGTATGGGCTCTTGTTGACCTTTGGCTTAACGCTATTTATTGAGGGCGTATTACGCTCTATTTATGGCGCCTCTGGATTGTCTTATAGCGCGCCACAAGCCTTAAGCGGCGCAACGGATTTAGGTTTTATGATTTTGCCAAACTACCGCGCTTGGGTGATAGTTTCTTCATTGACAGTGTGTTTTGCAACTTGGTATGTGATAGAAAAAACGAGCATCGGTGCTTATTTGCGGGCTGGTACAGAAAATCCAAAATTAGTGCAGGCGTTTGGTGTGAATTTCCCTCTTATGACAACTTTGACTTACGGGTTTGGGGTTGCGCTTGCTGCTTTTTCGGGTGTGCTCGCTGCACCCATTATTCAAGTTTCTCCGTTGATGGGGTCTAACCTCATCATTATTGTTTTTGCTGTAGTGGTGATCGGCGGCATGGGATCCATCATGGGGTCAATTGTTACTGGTCTAGGCTTGGGTTTGATTGAGGGTCTGACTAAGGTGTTTTATCCAGAAGCTTCAAGCACTGTGGTGTTTGCGATCATGGTGATTGTTTTGTTATTTAGGCCGGCAGGCTTGTTTGGGCGGGAAAAATGAAATCACCCAAACTTTGGATTTTTTTGGCAATTCTTGCTGTCGCACTAGCTGCGCCATTTTTTGCCTACCCCATTTTCTTGATGAAGATTTTGTGCTTCGCTCTTTTTGCAGCAGCATTTAATTTATTGCTGGGCTATACAGGCCTTTTATCTTTTGGGCACGCTGCATTTTTTGGTGGCGCTGGTTATTGTGCGGGATATTTCATGCGCGATATGGGTGTTGGTCCAGCCGGCGGAATTCTTCTTGGAGTTTTATTTGCTGCAGCCTTGGGTGCGCTAATTGGTGGCCTTGCAATTAGAAGGCAAGGTATTTACTTTTCCATGATTACCTTGGCCTTGGCACAGATGTTTTACTTTATCTGCCTGCAAGCCCCGGCCTCTGGGGGCGAAGATGGCTTTCAGAGCATTCCAAGGGGCGAGCTCTTTGGTTTCATTAACTTACAAAGCGACTTAAATCTTTACTACTTTGTTTTAGCGACGACGCTGATTGGATTCTTGTTCATCACCAGAATCATTTCCTCTCCATTTGGACAGGTCCTCAAGGCGATTAAAGAGAATGAGCCGCGTGCAATCTCGTTGGGCTATAACGTGAATCGTTTTAAGTTTTTAGTATTTGTTTTGTCTGCTGCGCTTGCTGGCTTAGCAGGCGCCGTTCAAGCTTTGGTCTTGGGTTTTGAGACGCTGACAGATGTGCATTGGACTATGTCTGGCCTGGTCATTTTGATGACTTTGGTTGGCGGTGTTGGCACTTTGGCCGGCCCATTTGTAGGCGCTTTAGTAATTGTTTTACTTGAGCATCGGGTAGGTGAAATTGGAGACTTCTTGGCTCAAATTACTGGCGTAGCTTGGTTTAATTCTTTGGGTGAGTCAGTCACCGTTGTCACAGGCTTGATATTTGTTTTCTGTGTGATGGCTTTTCGCCGCGGCTTAGTTGGAATCTTTATTAAAAAGCAATAGCCTTACTGTTGGGCACAGGCCCAACCGAGATCAGCAAGCGCCCCCGCTTTCGCCCCGTTTTCAATGGCATCAGGGGCATTAGCATTGCCATCCATCGCGCGCTTAGTAATGCCATGCAAAATTGCCGAGATTCGGAATAAGTTGTAAGCCATCAGAAAGGGCCAGTGTTCCGAAATTGATCGACCTATTTGTTTTTCGTATAAGGCAATATATTCAGATTCGCTAGGAATTCCTAAGGCAGCCAAGTCTAGCCCCTGTATCCCGCGCCAAAGGGTGGGGGCAATTCTCCAGGCCATACATTGGTAGGCAAAATCTGCCAAAGGATTGCCAAGGGTAGAAAGCTCCCAATCTAAAACACCAATGATGCGCAAATCAGTTTTGTGAAAGATCAGATTGTCCATGCGAAAGTCGCCATGGATCAGCGAGGTTTTGTCTTCAGGAGGAATGTGCTCAGGTAACCAGTCCATCAACTGATTAAGAGAGTTAGGAATGGCGATGTTGGCTTCGCGCACTTGCCGGGACCAGCGCGTAATTTGCCGCGCAAAATAATTTCCCGGCTTGCCAAAAGTTTCTAATCCAAGCGACACATAATCTAGGCGATGTATCGCAGAGATAGTCTGATTCATTTTTTTGTAAATCTGCTGGCGCTCGCTGGCTGTGAGGCCAGGCAAAGATTGATCTACAAAGACTCGCCCGTCCAGATATTCCATGATGAAAAAAGGAGTCCCAATAATGCTTTCATCCTCACAATACGCCAGCATTTGGGGAACAGGAACATCTGTATTGGCCAGTGCCTTCATGACGCGATGCTCTCGATCAACTGCATGTGCTGATGGCAACAGTAGGCCGCTCGGTTTTTTTCTGAGTACGTAATGGGAGTTTCCATTACTAATTTTGAATGTCGGATTCGATTGGCCACCAGTAAATGGGCTAAGCTCTATCGGGCCTTTACTGAGGCCTAAGCCATGTAAGTAGTTAGCAAGCGGCTCTTGAAAAGAGGGGGTTTGCATAGCCGATTTGTATTTATAAGCCGTTAATCAGGTGGCCGCTATCTACCGCAATGGTTGCGCCGGTCATGGCACTGCTGGCATCAGAGGCTAAGAGCAATAATGCCCCATTTAAATCCTCTAAATTATTGAAGCGGCGTGAAGGTATGCGCGCCAAAATTTTTTGACCAGCCTCACTCAGTAGAAAGTCGCGATTGAGGTCAGTAATGACATAACCAGGCAATAGTGCGTTGACCCGAATTTGGTGGCGTGCAAGTTCTAGCGCCATGACTTTGGTGCTTTGGATGACCCCTGCCTTAGAGATGACATAGGGAGCAACACCTCCAATAACGCGCTCTCCCAAAATAGAGGCAATATTGATAATGCTGCCAGAGGTATTAGAGGCAACCATGCGCCGTGCGGCCTCAGTAGCAACCAGCCAAGAACCTTTTAAGTTGGTATCAATTACACGATCCCAATCTTCTTCGGTTTGGTCAAGCAGTTTGCGATTGATGCTCATACCCGCATTGTTAATAACAATGGTTGGCAAAGACCACGCCATCATTTCATCAAAACATTTCACTACACTTTTTTTGTTGGTGACGTCTAATTCAAAAGCCTTTGCTTGGCCACCCAACTGAGCGATTTGATCTACGACAGCTTGCAGCTCGGCTATGCGGCGAGATGCGATGGCTACTTTAGCGCCCGCTTGAGCCAGTAAGAGGGCGCAGTGTTTGCCAATACCGCTAGAGGCGCCCGTAATAAAGGCTGTTTTGTTATCTAGGCGAAACAGCTGACCGATATCCATCACTTGAGTTCTTTGTTTGCAATAATTTTGCGCGCCATACTCCAGCGGTGTACTTCACTAGGCCCGTCATAGATCCGAAAGCCACGCATATCTTGAAATATTTTCATGAGCGCGGTTTCGCCTGTGATTCCTTGGCCGCCCAAAATTTGTACGCAGCGATCGATGACTCGCCACTCTGCTTCAGAGCAAATTACCTTGGCGCGGCTTGACTCAAAATTGCAAGGCTGCCCTTGATCTAAAAGCCATGCCGTATGCCAGATATTTAATCGAGAAGTTTGTAGATCCATATCGTTGTCTGCCAACATAAATCCAGCGCCTTCATGCTCACCTAAAATTTTCCCAAAGGCTTCTCTTTTGCTTGCATAGGCAATCGCAATGTCTTGCGCGCGTCGTGCTTGGCCAAGCCAGCGCATGCAATGGGTTAATCGGGCTGGCGCTAAGCGGACCTGGGCATTCTTAAACCCTCTGCCCAGCTGGCCCAATATCTGATTCGGGGGTATGCGCAGATTAGTAAATTCAAGTACCCCGTGCCCACCAGTAAAGCAGCTATCCATTGCATTCATATTGCGAACCAACTTTATTCCCGGCGCACTCATGTCCGCGAGGAACATGGTCGCAGACCCGTCTTCCCCCCGCGCCATGATGATTACAAAATCAGCGCCATCGGCCCCAGTAATAAACCACTTGCTCCCATTGATGAGATAGTTTTCGCCGTCTTTGGTGGCAGACGTCATTAGCATTGAAGGATCGGAGCCGGCACCAGGCGCAGGCTCTGTCATTGCAAAACAGGAACGAATTTTTCCGGCGACTAGGGGGCGAAGCCAGCGCTCTTTTTGTTCTGGGCTGGCAATCTCTTCTAGCAAATGAATGTTGCCTTCGTCGGGCGCATGAATATTCATTGCAGTTGGCCCTAATGAGGAATAGCCTGCCTCTTCAAAAACAATGGCTTTTTCGATATGGCTTAAACCTAAGCCCCCCATTTCAATAGAGGCATGTGGAGTTAGTAAGCTAGCTTTGCGCGCTAAGGCAATTAATTCTTTACGCAAATCTTCCGCAGGACCATGCTGATTTTGCCGCGGGTCTTTTTCAAACGGGATGATTTGATCACGAATAAATGATCGCGTCCGATCCCGCAACTCTTCTAGTTTGGGCGTTAAAGAGAAGTCCATCGTTTAATTGTAATGGCAGGGAAAACCGAAATTACACTTTAAACTTCCTACGACTAAAATACATTTTGAATAAGGCCCCATGTAAGACCTTATGATTATTTTTTGACTGAGTCCCTCATCGAATTTTCAATTTTCATTTGGCCCTTGCTTTTGGCGACGGCATTTTTTGCTGGCTTAGTCGATGCAGTGGCTGGTGGCGGTGGCTTAATCCAGGTCCCAGCCCTATTTGCTGCCTACCCTAACGAGCATCCTGCAACATTGCTCTCAACCAATAAAGTGTCTGCTGTTGGTGGAACCTTAAATGCTGCCCGAAAATATTTACATCATGTTTCTTTGCCTTGGGCTGTTGTATTGCCCGCAATCATGGCGGGTTTTATTGGGTCTCTTTTGGGGGCCAACGCAGTCAGTAATTTCCCCGCAGAGCCTTTGCGCAAGGCCCTGCCCTTCGTTTTACTATTTCTTTTGTTGTATACCTGGTTTCAACCGTCGCTTGGTGTGGAGCATGCGCCAAAAGGTAAAAGCCGTTTTCAGCAATTTAAGGCGGCGCTTCTTGGCCTAACCATTGGTTTTTATGATGGCTTCTTCGGCCCTGGTACTGGCAGCTTTTTACTTTTTGGTTTCGTGCGATTTTTTGCCTTTGACTTTTTGCATGCATCTGCAGCAACCAAGTTGGTGAACGTTGCAACAAATCTAGCGGCAATTTTGATGCTGGCTAGTTTAGGGCAAATTAATTGGTCCCTTGGTATTGCCATGATGATTGCCAATATTGCCGGCAGTCAATTTGGTAGTCGGCTTGCCATTAAGCATGGCAGTACTTTTGTAAGAAAGGCTTTTCTGGTAATTGTGAGCGTGTTGATTCTGAAGTCTGCTTGGAATGCTTATTTCTTGAGCTAAATCAAATACTTAGAAATTTGATCCCTTCCCCCACTCTTCTTTGATTGCTTTTGTTTCACGTGAAACAAACAAAATGCTATGATCATCGCCCTATCTGAGGCAAATCATGCGTTATTCCAAAAGTTTCGATGTCATCGTAGTGGGCGGCGGCCACGCTGGGACTGAGGCCGCTCTAGCTGCGGCGCGCATGGGTTGTGACACCTTATTAATTACCCATAGCATTGAGAGTTTGGGTGCAATGAGCTGTAATCCCTCTATCGGTGGCATTGGCAAGGGCCACCTAGTTAAAGAGATTGACGCAATGGGTGGAGCCATGGCTGCAGCCACTGATGAGGCCGGCATCCAGTTTCGAATCCTTAATTCCAGCAAGGGGCCTGCTGTTCGTGCAACCCGTGCCCAGGGCGATCGGATTTTATACAAGGCAGCTATCCGTCGCCGTCTAGAAAACCAGCCTAATTTGAGCCTTTTCCAGGCTGCGGTAGACGATCTATTGGTTCATGGAGACGCGGTTCAGGGCGTAGTTACGCAAATGGGCCTTGAGTTTATGGCTAAAAAGGTGGTGTTAACTGCTGGAACCTTCTTGGATGGAAAAATACACGTTGGCTTAAATAATTATGCTGGCGGTCGCGCAGGAGACCCAGCAGCCGTTTCTCTGTCTGCTCGCTTAAAAGAGTTAAAGCTTCCTCAAGGTAGGCTCAAGACCGGCACCCCACCCCGCATTGATGGCAGAACAATTGATTTCTCTGTCATGCAAGAACAGCCGGGAGATTTGGACCCAGTCCCAGTATTTTCATATTTAGGTCGTCCAGAGCAGCATCCAAAGCAGGTGCCTTGCTGGATTTCTCATACAAATGAAAAAACGCATGAGATTATTCGGGGCGGTTTGGATCGCTCCCCAATGTATACAGGTGTAATTGAGGGAGTTGGCCCGCGCTATTGCCCTTCTATTGAGGACAAAATTCATCGTTTTGCCTCTAAAAACAGCCACCAGATCTTTTTAGAGCCCGAGGGTTTAACTACCAACGAGTTTTATCCTAACGGAATCTCAACTAGCCTGCCCTTTGATATCCAGTGGGATTTAGTCAGAAGCATTCGTGGCCTAGAGTCTGCAGTCATTGTTCGCCCGGGTTATGCGATTGAGTATGACTTTTTTGACCCGCGCCAGCTACGACATAGCCTGGAAACTAAAGCCATTGCTGGCCTGTACTTTGCAGGGCAGATTAATGGCACCACTGGTTATGAAGAGGCCGCAGCCCAAGGAATGCTAGCGGGCATCAATGCGGGGCTTGCCGCTAAGGGCAAAGAGCCCTGGTTGCCCAAGCGTAGCGAATCTTACATTGGTGTTTTAGTAGACGATTTAATCATGCGCGGGGTCCAAGAGCCCTACCGAATGTTCACCAGTCGCGCCGAATATCGCCTTAGCTTGCGTGAAGATAACGCAGATATGCGTTTAACCCCAATTGGGCGCGATCTAGGTTTGGTGGAAGACTATCGCTGGGAAGTATTTTGTAGAAAACAAGAGGCTGTTTCACGTGAAACATCTCGCTTACAGGATATTTGGGTTGGGCCAAAACATGAGGCGGCCCCACTAATTTCAGAGCTTTTAGCCCAAGACTTGTCTCATGAGTGCACCTTGACTGAGCTTTTAAGGCGCCCGGGCATTACATATGAGGCAATTACAAGCTTGGGCGATGGTTTATGGTCCCCTGGAATTTTGGACGATGATATTGGGCTTGCTGCACAAATTAGCGATCAAGTAGAGATTTCAGTGAAATATCAGGGCTATATTGAGCGCCAGGCACTTGAAATTGCTCGCCAAGAACATAACGAGAACTTCCCCTTGCCTGAAACACTAGACTACTCAAACGTACTGGGCCTATCTAAGGAGGTTCAACAAAAGCTGAACCTGCATAAGCCTGAAACATTGGGCCAAGCCGGCAGGATTTCTGGGATAACGCCAGCAGCACTTTCTTTATTGCTGGTGCACCTTAAAAAAGGTTTGGGTCGTTCCCAAGAAACGACATGACCGAGGGTTTGCTTGCTCTCGGAATTGAAGGGCTTGGCTTAAACTTAAGCGAAGCAAACATTGCTGATTTAGAGCTTTTTTTGCAAGAAATGGCCCGCTGGAATCAAGTCCATAACCTCACTGCAATTGAGGATGAAGATGACTCTATCAGGTTGCATCTTATTGATTCTATTACAGTTTTACCTATTTTACGGCAGTTCTTAAAAAGCCCTAACCCTAAAATTGCCGACCTTGGATCGGGGGGTGGTCTGCCCGCAATCCCAATCGCTATTGTTGAGCCAGAATGGCGCTTAAGCTTAATTGAGGCGGTTAGAAAGAAGGCCGCTTTTCTGCAGCATGTTCGAGGGAAGTTGAAGCTAAAAAACATAGAAATTCTGAGCGAGCGCGTTGAATATGTTGCAGTGCATCAAAAAGCACAATTTGATGCGGTAATTTCAAGAGCCTTTACTAGTTTGGCTCGTTTTTTAGAGCTTTCTTTGCCCTTTTTAAAGCCCGATGGCCTGGTGTTTGCAATGAAAGGCAAGCGTGCGGACGAAGAGATGCAAGAAGTTTGCATGAAGGATTGGCGCTTGTTAGCCGATGAACCTTTGCACATACCCAACTTATCGGTGGAAAGACGCATTTTGGTCTTGAGCCCCATGAAAAAATCATCCCTTCCCCTTTAGAAAAAAACAAAGCTGCTATGGCAAAAATATTCTGTATCGCAAATCAAAAAGGTGGTGTTGGCAAAACCACTACCGCTGTAAATTTGGCTGCTGGTTTAGCTGGATTGAAACAGCGAGTGCTACTAGTAGATTTAGACCCGCAGGGCAATGCCACCATGGGCTCTGGAGTTGAAAAGGCTGATTTAAATAACAGCGTTTATCAGGTTTTGATTGGAATGGCCGCAGTGAAAAATTGTGTGCAACGTTGCGAAAGTTCTGCTTACGATGTGTTGCCAGCAAATCGTGATTTGGCCGGAGCAGAAATCGAATTAGTGGATATTGATGCGCGCGAATCTCGCCTTAAAGATGCATTAGCAGCGGTGGCCAATGACTACGATTTTATTTTGATCGATTGCCCCCCTGCCTTGTCACTCTTAACGCTCAATGGATTGTGTGCAGCAAATGGCGTGATCGTTCCAATGCAGTGTGAATATTTTGCGCTCGAAGGCTTATCAGATTTAGTGAACACGATTAAGCAAGTGCATGCAAATTTGAACCCCGATCTGGCCATCATTGGTTTACTGCGTGTGATGTTTGATGCACGTATGACTTTGCAGCAGCAGGTATCCGATCAGTTGCTAGAACACTTCGGCGATAAAGTATTTAAGGCCATTATTCCGCGCAATGTACGCCTTGCTGAAGCCCCATCCTATGGGCTTCCTGGGGTGGCTTTTGATAGAGCCTCGCGGGGTGCGAAGGCGTATTTAGAGTTTGGCGCTGAGATGATTGAGCGCATCAAACATATGTAATTTTTGGGAAGACAAAAACATCATGGTTGCAATTAAGAAAAAAGGTTTAGGCAGAGGATTAGAGGCGCTTCTTGGCGAGAAGGCGCAACAAGCAAACTCAACTACAGAAATCAATCGTTTGCCATTGACTGCTCTGCAAGCAGGAAAATATCAACCCCGTCAAAAAATGGAAGCAGGCGCTTTACAAGAGCTGGCAGAGAGCATTCGTGAGCAGGGTGTGATGCAACCTTTATTGGTAAGACTTGTTGCTCCAGGCAGGTACGAAATCATTGCGGGGGAGCGTCGTTTTAGGGCAGCCAGTATTGCTGGCCTCAAAGAAGTCCCAGTTTTAGTTTCTGGTGCGGATGATCAGGCAGCAGCAGCAATGGCCTTGGTTGAAAATATGCAGCGGGAGGATTTAAATCCTCTGGAAGAGTCACAGGGCCTAGCAAGGCTAATCGAAGAGTTTGGCTTTACTCATGAACAGGCTGCAAAGGCGGTAGGAAAATCTCGTAGCGCTATTACCAATTTATTGCGTTTGGCTCAGCTAGCAAAGCCCGTGCAGGCAATGTTATTGGCAGGCGATATCGATATGGGTCATGCCCGCGCTCTGTTGCCATTGCCTGGGGCTAGCCAGGTTGCCCTGGCACAAAGAATTGCTGCTCAAGGCCTATCAGTACGTGAAGCGGAAAAAATGTCTGCGGCGCTGGCAATTGCGGGAGGCCACATTGGGGATAAAAAGCCTAAAACTAAAGCCGGTGCTGGTGCGCCAAGCCGCGACCCCGATATGCGTCGCCTTTCTCAAGAAATGGCCGATTTAATCGGTTTAAATGTGGAATTTAAGTTTAAAGGCAAGGGCGGCGAGATCCGCATTGGCTTTAGCCAGTTTGATGAGCTTGATTCCTTATTAAAAAAGTTGGGTATTGCAGCTGACTAGCAAGCTTTTGCTAGCTTTCAAAAAGTATTTTGTGAATAGAGAGCATCTAATCAATAAACGCGAATGGGATGAAATCGAGGACGATTCCTATAAGACCCTCAGTAAAGAGGAGATGGATGCATTGCGGAGAGCAAAGCCACGCAACTTTGCCTCAGTGAATGCGTGGTGGATTGTCTTAAGTCAGGTAGCTATAACCCTGGCAATTGCTGCTTCTTGCTATGTATTTTCAAGTCTAGCTGACAAAAGCGTTTATACTTATTCGGCTTTAGTAGGCGGTTTGATTGGATTTTTGCCTTCCGCGCTGTTTTTGATGCGAATAGAGGCGGCAAAAAAGAGTGTCAAATCCAGCCCCGGCGGCTTTTTGGCGGCAGTGGTTTCTGGTGAATTTATCAAAATCCTAGCAACTATCGTTTTGTTCATAGGCTTTGCCCTAAAGCAGCCTGATTTGAAATGGATCCCGTTGCTTGTTACTTATTTAGCTACGCTCAAGTGTTATTTGTTGGCGTGGTTTTGGAAGTAGCAAGAAGTAAATAAACAAGGACAAGTAAGAGATGTCTAGTGAAGTTAACGCAGCAGCAGAAGTAGGCCACCACGCGGCCACAGAAGCGCTTACACCAACCGCATATATTGCAGAGCATCTGCAAAACCTCAACAATATTGGGGGGCCACAGGCATCCATTATTGACTTTAGCGTGATTCATTTCGACACTATTTTTTGGACCACCCTCATGGGCTTGGTTACAGTATTTTTATTGGTGATTGCTGCTCGCAGAGCTTCACCTGGTGTGCCTGGCCGCTTTCAATGCTTGGTTGAAATGTTGGTTGAAATGGTCGAGACTCAATCAAAGGGAATTGTTCATGGCGACCGATCCTTTATTGCGCCCCTAGCGCTGTTCGTTTTTTGTTGGATCATTCTTTTAAATACGCTTGACCTGGTCCCAGTAGATTGGATCGTTGGTGTAAATCACTTTATTGAAGGTTTTGGTGTGCACGTTCCGCACCACAAAATTGTGCCTACAACCGACCTGAATGCCACGCTTGGCATGTCTTTCTCAGTATTGTTGTTAGTCTTTTTCTACAGCTTTAAGGTTAAGGGTTTTGGCGGCTTTATGCACGAGTTGATTTCTGCTCCATTTGGCGCCAAGTGGTATCTCATGCCTTTCAATCTTGTTTTAAACATCATTGAATATGTTGCTAAAGGCGTTTCTTTGGGAATGCGACTTTTTGGAAACATGTATGCGGGCGAGTTGATCTTTTTGTTGATCGCTCTCTTAGGAAGTATGTGGACCTTTAATTTGGATTTGTACATGCTTGGCTTTGTGGGCAATGTGCTTGCCGGCTCTGCTTGGGCAATCTTCCATATATTGGTCATTTTGTTACAAGCTTTTATTTTCATGATGTTGACTTTGGTCTACATAGGCCAAGCTCATAGTCACCATTAACCTTTTTTATTTTTAACCTCACTTTCAATACTTAGGAGTAAACATGCAAGCATTCTTAGCCAACATTCAAGGACTAACCGCTATCGGTATTGGCCTTATCATCGGCCTCGGCGCTTTAGGAGCCTGTTTGGGCATCGGCCTTATGGGCGGCAAGTTCATTGAGGGCGCTGCCCGTCAACCAGAGCTGATCAACGAATTGCAAACCAAAATGTTCCTTTTGGCTGGCTTGATCGACGCTGCGTTTTTGATCGGCGTTGGTGTTGCAATGTTGTTTGCTTTTGCAAACCCACTGCTCGCAGTTATTAAGTAATTGTTTTGGCGTGGATGACCAACGGGTCATCCAACCGTTCTCAACAATACTGAAAGGAATATCGTGAATCTGAACGCGACCCTATTCGCGCAAATGATCGTCTTCTTTGTCTTATGGTGGGTGGTTGCACGTTTTGTGTGGCCTCCACTGGTAAAGGCATTGGACGAGCGTTCAAGCAAAATTGCCGATGGTTTGGCTGCTGCCGAGCGTGGAAAAGAAGAATTGGCGCTTGCTAACAACGCTGCTGAATTAGAGCTCTCTAAAGCCCGCCAAGAAGGTGTGCTGCGTGTAGCTGAAGCAGAAAAACGCGCACAAATGTCAGCTGATGAAATTCGTGCCAACGCACAGGCTGAAGCTACCCGTATTGTTTCTCAAGCAAAAGAAGATGCAGACCAACAGGTAACACGTGCACGCGAAGTTTTACGTGCGGAAGTTGCTGTATTGGCTGTTAAGGGCGCCGAGCAAATTTTGCGTCGTGAAGTAGACGCTAAGGCGCATGGCGCATTGCTTGACCAACTGAAGGCAGAGCTTTGATATGGCTGAGTTAGCTACGATTGCTCGCCCTTACGCGGAAGCGCTTTTCCAGAGCGCTAAGCCTACTGAGCTTGCTTCAATGCTAGAGCAACTCAATGAGTTGGCTCAGCTTGCTGCGCTACCTGAAGTTGCTAGTTTGTCTAACAATCCAAAAGTTTCCGCAGTTGATTTATCCAAGCTTTTATCTGGCATGGTGAAGACAAAGTTGGATGGCAAAGTCTCAAGCTTTTTAAGTCTCGTGAATCAAAGTCATCGCTTAGCGGCCATCCCTGAAATTGCAAGTCAATTTGAGGCGATGAAGAACAAAAGTGAAGGCGCAGCAGAAGTAATGATTACCAGCGCATTTCCTATAGAAGGTTCTGCGTTAAATGATTTGTTGTCAAGTTTGAAGAAGCGCTTTGGGGGCAAAGATTTGCGCCCAACTATTCAGATTGATCCAGCATTGATTGGCGGCGTTCGCATTCAAGTTGGCGATGAGGTGATGGATAGTTCCGTAAAGGCACGGTTAGCTCAAATGCAAGCAAGTCTTGGCGCATAAGTTATCCCGATTAAGAACATACGAAATAAGACCCAGGAGTAAGTAATGCAACTCAACCCTTCCGAGATCAGCGAGCTGATCAAAAGCCGAATTAGCGAAATGGGTGTTGACACCCAGTCTCGCAACGAAGGCACTGTTATTTCAGTGACCGACGGTATTTGCCGCGTACATGGCTTGTCAGGCGTGATGCAGGGCGAAATGTTGGAATTCCCAAACAACACTATCGGCCTTGCTTTAAACCTTGAGCGTGATTCAGTTGGCGCAGTGGTTTTGGGCGAATATACCCATATTAAAGAAGGTGACCCAGTTAAATGTACTGGTCGTATTTTGGAAGTTCCTGTTGGCCCAGAACTACTCGGTCGCGTTGTAAACGCACTCGGTCAACCCATTGATGGCAAGGGTCCAATTAATACCAAGTTAACTGACTTTATTGAAAAAGTTGCTCCTGGTGTTATCGCTCGTCAATCTGTTAGCCAACCACTGCAAACGGGTTTGAAGGCGATTGATGCAATGGTTCCAATTGGCCGCGGTCAGCGTGAGTTGATCATTGGCGACCGTCAAACTGGTAAGACTGCTGTTGCAGTCGATGCAATCATCAACCAAAAAGGTAAAGGCGTTTACTGCGTTTACGTTGCGATCGGTCAAAAAGCTTCTACGATTGCTAACGTGGTTCGCAAGCTCACTGAATTGGGCGCGATGGAGTACACCGTGGTTGTTGCAGCGAGTGCTTCTGAGTCTGCGGCGATGCAGTACCTCTCTGCCTATGCAGGTTGCACCATGGGCGAATACTTCCGCGATCGTGGCGAAGACGCCTTGATTGTTTACGACGACTTGACCAAGCAAGCGGTTGCATATCGTCAAATTTCCTTGTTGCTCCGTCGCCCACCAGGCCGCGAAGCTTATCCTGGCGACGTGTTTTACCTCCACTCACGCTTACTTGAGCGCGCTGCTCGTGTAAATGCTGAGTATGTTGAGAAGTTCACCAATGGTGCAGTAAAAGGCAAAACGGGTTCTTTGACTGCATTGCCCATTATTGAAACTCAAGCTGGTGACGTTTCTGCATTCGTTCCAACGAACGTCATTTCGATTACTGACGGCCAAATCTTCCTTGAAACTGACTTGTTCAACGCTGGCGTACGTCCTGCGATTAATGCGGGTATTTCTGTTTCTCGTGTTGGTGGCGCAGCGCAAACTAAAGTGATCAAGAAATTGTCTGGCGGTATTCGTACTGACTTAGCGCAATATCGTGAATTGGCCGCCTTTGCGCAGTTTGCATCTGACCTTGATGATGCAACCCGTAAGCAACTCGAGCGCGGTAAGCGTGTTACAGAGTTGTGCAAACAGGCTCAGTACAAACCTTTACAGGTTTGGGAAATGGCCGTCTCACTTTATGCAATGAATAACGGTTACTTCGATGATCTTGAAGTGAAGCATGTATTGGCATTTGAAAAAGGTTTGCAAGATCATTTGAAATCTAAATACGCTGATTTAGTTGCACGTATTGAAGAAACTAAAGATCTCAGCAAAGATGATGAAGCTGCTTTGCGTGCTGCAATTGAGGATTACAAGCGCTCAGCCTCTTTCTAAGAGGACTCGCATACATCATGGCTAGCACAAAAGAGATTCGATCCAAGATCAAGAGCGTGCAAAACACGCGCAAGATCACGAAGGCAATGGAAATGGTCGCCGCATCCAAGATGCGTCGCGCCCAGGAGCGCATGCGTAATGCGCGTCCATACGCTGAAAAAATTCGTGAGATTGTTGCCAACCTTTCTAAAGCAAATCCTGAGTTCCGCCCTGCTTATATGGCAACTCGCGAAGTGAAGAAGGTCGGTACTATTTTGGTTACAACTGACAAAGGCTTATGCGGTGGTTTAAATACCAACGTCTTGCGTTTGATTACGAACCAAGTTCGCGATATGCAGGAAAAAAACATTGAGATTGCGTATACCGCAATTGGTTCAAAAGGCCTGCAGTTTTTGAATCGCTCAAAAGCAAAACTGATTTCCCAAACCATTCAAATTGGTGATACGCCGCATTTGGATGTGTTGATTGGCGCAATTACCGCCCAGTTAGAGGCGTTTGAGCGTGGCGAGATTGATGCTGTTTATTTGGCATACACCCGCTTTGTAAATGCAATGAAACAAGAGCCTGTTTTAGAGAAGCTTTTGCCTTTGGAGCCCGCTGAGCTGACTCCTGAAGATAAAGCAGGGCCGTCTTGGGATTACATTTACGAACCTGATGCTGAGTCCATTTTGAATGGCTTATTAAAGCGTTACGTTGAAGCAATGATTTATCAAGCGGTTGCCGAAAATATGGCTTCTGAGCAATCTGCTCGCATGGTCTCAATGAAGGCTGCGTCAGATAACGCGAAGAATGTAATCGGTGAACTGCAATTGGATTACAACAAAACACGACAAGCTGCTATTACCAAAGAGTTGTCTGAAATTGTTGGTGGAGCGGCCGCTGTTTAAGCGGTCAGCATTTAGAAATACGACAGAATTCAGGAATTAAAAGCGGAGAAATGCGATGAGTAACGGAAATATCGTGCAATGTATCGGTCCAGTGGTGGACATTCAGTTCCCACGCGACAAAATGCCAAGCATCTACGATGCGCTGACATTGGTTGATAGTGGCGAAAAATCATTTGCTGAAAAAGGTTTGACCTTTGAAGTTCAGCAACAAATCGGTGACGGCGTAGTTCGCGCAATCGCCATGGGTGCAAGCGATGGTTTGCGCCGCGGCATGGAAGTGAAATCTACTGGTAAACCTATTTCTGTTCCGGTCGGTCCAGCAACTTTGGGTCGCATCATGGACGTTTTGGGGCGCCCAATTGATGATGCAGGTCCGATTGCGACTGAAGAGCGTCGCGCTATTCACCAACCAGCACCTAAATTTGATGAACTGTCCCCTTCGGTTGATTTGCTTGAAACCGGAATTAAGGTTATTGACTTGGTTTGCCCATTTGCTAAGGGCGGTAAGGTTGGCCTATTCGGTGGCGCGGGTGTTGGTAAGACCGTGAACATGATGGAATTGATTAACAACATTGCTAAGCAACACTCCGGTTTATCTGTGTTTGCTGGTGTTGGTGAGCGTACTCGTGAAGGTAATGACTTCTATCACGAGATGAAAGAATCTAACGTTGTTGATAAAGTGGCAATGGTGTTTGGTCAGATGAACGAGCCACCCGGTAACCGTTTACGTGTTGCATTGACTGGCTTGACCATGGCTGAAGCATTCCGCGACGAAGGGCGTGATATTTTGTTCTTCGTTGACAATATTTATCGCTATACATTAGCTGGTACCGAAGTTTCCGCTTTGCTTGGCCGTATGCCTTCTGCTGTGGGTTACCAACCTACATTGGCTGAAGAGATGGGCAAATTGCAAGAGCGTATTACTTCAACAAAGACGGGTTCTGTTACCTCTATTCAGGCTGTTTACGTTCCTGCGGATGACTTGACCGATCCATCCCCAGCGACAACCTTCTTGCACCTAGACTCCACTGTCGTGCTGTCACGCGACATTGCTGCTTTGGGTATTTATCCAGCGGTTGATCCCTTGGATTCAACGAGCCGTCAGCTAGATCCTCAAGTAGTTGGTCAAGAGCACTATGATGTAGCACGTGAAGTGCAGATGACATTGCAGCGCTATAAAGAGTTGCGCGACATTATTGCAATTTTGGGTATGGATGAATTGTCACCAGAAGATAAATTAGCCGTATCACGCGCTCGTAAGATTCAGCGTTTCTTGTCTCAGCCTTTCCACGTTGCTGAGGTATTTACTGGCTCGCCAGGTAAATATGTGCCATTGAAAGAAACTATCCGCGGCTTCAAGATGATTTGTAGCGGTGAGTTGGATCACTTGCCAGAGCAAGCGTTCTACATGGTGGGTTCAATTGATGAAGCCATTGAGAAGGCGAAGAAGCTTTAATCGCTTTGATCTAGGGAAATTATGTCAAACATATATGTCGACGTAGTGAGCGCCGAGAAGTCCATTTTCAGCGGAGAGGCCAAGTTTGTGGCTCTTCCAGGCGAAAGTGGTGAGCTCGGCATCTTGCATGGCCACACCCCATTAATCACTCGAATTCGTCCTGGTTCTGTTCGCATTGAAAAAGCCGATGGCGATGAAGAGTTCGTGTTTGTTGCTGGCGGCTATTTAGAAGTTCAGCCAGATCGCGTCACCGTATTGGCTGACACTGCTATTCGTGGTCATGATCTTGATGAAGCAAAAGCATTAGAAGCAAAGAGACGCGCAGAAGAGGCGATGCAAAACCGTGGTACTGACTTTGATTTGGCTTTGGCCCAATCTGAGTTTGCTATGGCGGCTGCACAATTGGCTGCAATTGCGCGTTTCCGTCGCAAAAAATAATCGTTGGCCAGCTCCTTGTTACTAAATGATCGATTTTTAAAGGCCTGCTTGGGCGAAGCGGTTGATCAAACGCCGCTTTGGCTTATGCGCCAAGCTGGCCGCTATCTCCCCGAATACAACGCTACACGTGCTAAGGCTGGAAGTTTTTTAGGGCTCGCTAAAAATCCTGCCTATGCAACTGAAGTCACCCTTCAGCCTTTGGATCGCTATCCATTGGACGCTGCGATTTTGTTTTCCGACATTTTGACCATTCCAGATGCCATGGGCTTGGGTCTCAAATTTGCTGCGGGTGAAGGCCCAAGCTTTGATCACCCTCTTCGCACTGAAGAGGCGGTAAAAAAATTACGCGTAGCCGACATGAGTCAGCTGCAATACGTGTTCGATGCCGTGTCAGGGATTCGCAAAGCACTAATGCAAGATGGCAAGCAACGCGTACCCTTGATTGGTTTCTCTGGAAGCCCGTGGACATTAGCGTGCTACATGATCGATGGCTCGAGTTCAGAGGATTTTCGTCATGCTAAAACCATGATGTTTAGTCGCCCTGATTTGTTGCAGCATATTCTGGATATCAATGCCCAATCAGTGGCTGCGTACTTAACTGAACAGTTGAAAGCCGGCGCACAAGCGCTGATGATTTTTGACACTTGGGGCGGTATGCTGCCAGACGGTTGGTATCAAAGGATGTCTTTGGCATCTATGCAAAAAGTGATTGCCCTATTGCCGCGCGAACATGAAGGCAGAAAAGTTCCTATCATCATGTTTACCAAAGGCGGCGGAATTTGGTTGGACGATATGGCACAGGTTGGTGCTGATGTTATTGCTATTGATTGGACGATGTCACTAAGTCGCGCTCGCAAACAGTTACTTGCATTGAATAAGCCTTTGGCATTACAAGGCAATCTAGACCCCCTAATTCTCTTCTCTGATGCAAAACAGATAGCTGAGCAGGCAAACCTACTGCTAGAGGATTTGGCGAGCGCCCCAGCCCTTAAATCAGGCTTGCACCCGCTTGATGGACACATCTTCAATTTGGGCCATGGAATCTCCCAATTTACCCCGCCTGAAAGCGTGACTGCATTGTCAGAAACAGTTATTCAGCGCTCAAAGGCTCTTAGATCGAAGTAATAGTACTGAGTAGCCGCTAACTTAGGTTTGAAATTTTGATGAAAGTTATGCACAGATTGGTGCAAATTTCAAAATTCATGAAGATTCGGAATAAAGGTAAACATTAACCTCCGAAATTGATTGCAATATATTGATTTATATAGTTTTTTAATAAAAACGTTCAAAAACAGTGCGCCCTTGGCCGACTGGTAAATTAGCTTATAAATCAAAATCATTGGATGATATCCACAGACTTATCCACAGGTAAAAAGAAAGACTGAAGTAAAAAATGGCCCCACCAATTGTGGTTCAGGTAGTTGTTGATAAGCCCTTGGCCCAGGGCTTTGATTACTTGTGGGATTCTGAAAGACTGGGGCACCCCCCAGCAATAGGACGGCTTGTTGAGGCACCTTTTGGGCGCTCCAGCCTGGTAGGGGCGATTATCAAAGTAGGTTCTCACTCTGATTTTCAGATAGACAAGCTAAAGTCAATAAGCAGTTTGGCCCCCCTCCCCCCCTTAGACCCAGCAGCCCTAAGACTAATTAACTTTGCGAGCCAGTACTACATCCACGCGCTTGGCGAAACGATCATTCCAACGATTCCACAAATGTGGAAAAAGCCAGAAAACTGGGAAAAGATCCCCCAAAAACTCATAGCTGCAGAAGACAAGAAAAAGAAAAATGCTCAGCCAGAGCCAAGTGAAGGCTTGATTAAAGAGGCAGACCTTAATGAAGAGCAAAAGCAGGCTCTAGAGAAATTACGTCAATGCAGCAGCAATAAAAAAGAATTTAAAGCGATCCTTCTGCAAGGTCAAACTGGCAGTGGAAAAACGGCAGTCTTTTTGAATTGGTTAAGTGAGATCTTGGGAGATGCGAGTGCGCAAGTATTACTCCTTGTCCCTGAAATTAATTTAACCCCGCAGTTGGAGCGAAGGGTGCGCGCCTATTTTCCTGACAAGAAAATGGTGGTGCTACACAGTGGCGTAACAGAAAAAGAAAGAGGCATTGCTTGGCATGAGGCAATGACTGGTAAGGCGCAAATTATTTTGGGTACCAGATTGGCGGCATTAACCCCACTTCCAAATCTTTGCGCAATTGTGGTGGACGAAGAGCATGACCCATCTTATAAACAACAAGACGGAATCCGCTATTCAGCGCGAGACCTTGCAGTCTGGCGAGCACATGATGTGAAAGTACCGATTTTGCTCTCATCAGCTACGCCATCTTTAGAGACTTGGTTAGCAGCCAAAGCTGGTCGCTATGAGCACATTCGTTTAGATCAGAGGGCTCAGGGGGCCAGCTTACCCAGAGTCCACCTGGTCAATACGCGTGACCCTCAGAATCAATATAGCCCTGGTGATGTTGGCAAACCCCAAGGCAAAAGTCTGATAACCAAGACACTAGCGAAGGCGATCAGTAAAAATTTAGAAGATAAAAAACAAAGCCTGATTTTAATTAACCGCAGGGGGTATGCTCCAGTCTTAAGTTGTGCTGCCTGCACATGGCTCTCCAAATGTCAGCAGTGCAGTTCATATATGGTGATGCATAAAGCGGGCGCGTTGACCAAAAAACCAGTGTTGAGCTGTCACCATTGCGGTCTGGCAAAGCCTATTCCGAGTCATTGCCCAGACTGCGGCAATGCCGACCTAAAGACCCTTGGGCAGGGCACGCAAAAAATTGAAGATGCGATTGAGGAGATGTGGTCTGGCGCCAGAGTCTTGCGGGTCGATACAGATTCTAGTAGAAGTAGTAAGGGCGCAGAAGAGCTCTTTCAAGAAATTCATCAGGGCAAGGTAGACATCGTGGTTGGCACGCAAATGATTGCTAAAGGACACGATTATCAAAATATCGGACTCGTAGCTGTATTGGATGCGGACGGGAGATTGTTTTCTCAAGACTTTAGAGCTGCCGAAAGGTTGTTTGCTCAACTAGTACAAGTGGCTGGCCGCGCAGGTCGCTCTGGAAAAGAAGGACAAGCTGGCGGGGATATTTATATTGAGACTCAATACCCCGAGTCGGCGGTATTTCAGTACTTGCTACGACATGATGTGGATGGATTTTTATCTCACACTGCTAGAGAGAGGGAGGAGGCTGGATTGCCACCTTATTCATATCAGGCTTTAGTCCATGCCGAGGCAAAAAGTTTGGATAAGGCAATTCAATTTTTAAGCGCCCTAAAAGCGCAATTAAAGTCACAAGGCCGGATATCTTCAGGGCTAAGAGTCTATGATCCGGTGCCAAAAGCAGTGATGCGGGTGGCGGGCACGGAGCGCGCCCAGCTCCTGATTGAGGCAGATGGCCGCAAGCAGTTGCAGGAAGTTTTAGAGCTTGTAGATCGAGAGTTACGCGCAAACTCTCAAGGGCGCATTAGTAAAACAGGGCGTATACGCTGGTTGATTGAGCGCGATCCCATCGCAATCTAACGTTTTACTTATGTACCTGTAGTAGCACTGTATTTTTCTAAACTCATTAATTGGGCAAGCTCGGACGCAAGATTACTTTCTGAGTTTGGTTTGATTTTGAATAGCCAAACACCATAAGGATTTTCATTGACCGCTTCGGGGGATGAATCTACTTTTTCATTGAGAGCAACAATCTCCCCGCTTACTGGCGCATGAATATCGCTCGCCGCCTTGACTGATTCAATTACAGCAACTACCTCGCCCTGCTTTACTTGTTGCCCAAGCTTGGGAGATTGAAAGAACATCACATCACCTAAAGCTTCTTGAGCATGGTGACTAATACCAACCCACACTAAGCCATCGCTCTCGAGATCGGCCCACTCATGAGTCTGGGCAAATTGGAATGTATCTTGGGTATTCACGTTAACGTTTCATTGGGGGCATCAATTAAGCCCCCGTGAGTAATGGCGCGCACCATTACTACTGATTAAGTTTTTGCTGAGCCGGTGCGGTGTGTGCGGTTGTATAAACAGCTAGCGCAAATCCAGCGTTGCTTACGATTACTTGTCGGAATCCATGTGCCACCCTCAAGTCGTTTTTCGCGACTACAAGACGAGCAAAACTTGAGGCTCTGAGAGGTATCTTGGGTAGCAGCTGGAGTCGAAGTAGTCATGAGCAATCCGGGTAAGGCAATCTTTATACAGAAGATCTATTTTACCCGTTTTGTCCCACTGGGGCTGGGCTTAGGACCACTCGGACTGAATCAGCCGTTTTATTGCCCTCAAAATCCAGCCAAGCCTTATTTTCAAAGTCATAGAGCTTGCATTTACGGGCAGTATCGAAATACCAGTTCCAGGAGAACTTTTGAACAAAAATACGCTCTGGAAGGATGTTCTCCAGGGTGTTTTGGGCCTCTTGGAGGCGATATAGGGGCACGCTCATATCCACGTGATGGGCTGTGTGCTCCATGATGTGGTGCATTAAAGAGCCCCAAATCCAGTTAAATGTCAGGTGGACCGTGGTCGAAACAAAGGGCTGAGCGCGCAACCACTCAGACTTTTTGTCATACCAAGAGACAGAGGGATGCGTATGGTGAACGTAGACCACAAAGCCAATCATGCCGTTCCAGAATAAGAATGGAATTGCAAAACCGGTGATGAGACCAAGCCAGATAGATTGACCGGTAGCGATTGCACCAGCAACAAGACAAGCTATCCACACAATTGCGAAGCCTGTAACAAGCAAGTTGTCTTTCAGAAAGATGGGACGATCACCAGGCTTATTTTTAGCATTTGGAAAGTACTCGCGTCTCCACCAAATCTCAATGAGGTAGTAGAAAACCGGACCCCAGCCACTACGATAGAGGTGCTCTAGAGCCTTGCGCCATGAGGGTAGCGCGTCATATTCAGATTTTGATAGGGGCGCCCAAACAAAGTCAAAGCCTTTTAAATTGGTTTGGCCATGGTGAACTACGTTGTGTCCAACATCCCACAAACTGTATGGTGTGAGCGATGGCAAGAAAGCAATGCGTCCTAAAACTTTGTTGAGTTCGCGATTAGGGGTGAAGCTTTGATGGCAAGCATCGTGACCCAAAATAAAGATGCGACCAGTGACAAATCCAGCAACAAGGCCAAAAACAACTTTGAGGAAAATATTTTCTAAAAAGATTGTGCCGGCAATACAGCCAAGCCATAAGGCTGCATCAATCATGAGAAGCATGATTGCGCGACCTGTTTCACCTTGTGCCATTGGGATTAACCAGCTCCGAATAATTTTGCGGTGCGGTAATGGCGCCTCAGGATGCAAGGGATTGGTTAAGGACGGCTCTGAAAGGGCTGAATTTAGATGTGTAGACACGATAAGAATCAATAAGTTAGACCCAAATGATAGTGGCTTTTAGGACTTTGCGCATGATACAGGTCAAAAACACCCCCTTTTGGCGCGCCCGGCAGGAATCGAACCTGCGACCCTTGGCTTCGGAGGCCAATACTCTATCCACTGAGCTACGGGCGCCAGCGAAACTGCATATCCCTCTATTGTAAGTGCCTTATAGCCCTACTCACTAGTTATAATCACCGCCAAACAACCCTAAAACCCGTTAAATAAGAAATTCCTATGAGCAACGAGCACGGAAATCTAATCAAGTCCCCAAAACAACTCATCATCATCGTGTTTGCATGCTTTTTTGTGCCTCTGATCATTATTTTATTACTAATGGTATTTGTAAATAATGGCAAGCGCGGTGAATCTAACGCTACGACAGAACAATTGATTAAACCGGTAGCTCAGTTAAATGTTCAGGATGCTAGCGTCCCAGCAGATCCTAAGGCCTCGGCTCCTGTAGCGGCCAAATAAAATTTAGCGCATTCCAAAAAAGCTGGCTACATGCCAGCTTTTTTATTTCTCATCATCATTATCTTTTACATCTAAAGCAATTTGATACGCTTCTTTTTTTGTAATATTTAAGGCTTGAGATAAAACCGTGGCAATTTCTTTACTGCCGAGAAAAGGACTCAGAGTATTTGCCCAGAGCAAGAGTGACGCATGCTCTGGAGCCTCATTAGAGCTTGCTTGGCGCCCTGCTACCAAAATAATAAATTCCCCCTTTAAGCTCTCCGCATTTTCTAACCATGATGCTATTTCACTTGCCTGAATTGAAACGAGCTGTTCAAACTTTTTAGTTAATTCACGACAAATAAACACCTGTCGTTCTGGTTCCAAAGCGTTTGCGAGTACCAGTAGTGTTTCGCGAATGTGATGCGGAGATTCAAAAAAGATGCTGGCTTTTATTCCGCTACAAATATCTTGTAGTAAGGCATCGCGCTCTTTAGTTTTGTTTGGCCAAAATCCTAAAAACTGAAAGCGCCCTTCTGAATTGAGCATCACGGAGCCTGCTGCAGAGATTGCGCAAGACACTGAGCTAGCACCAGGAATCGGGATCACTCGAAACCCCGCTTTCTGCACTTCGTTTACCAGCCTAGCGCCAGGGTCAGAGACTCCTGGAGTCCCCGCATCAGAAATGTATGCCCAGCGCTCGTTTTTAGCAAGACTTTGAATCACCGTTTGCGCGCCCCCAACTTCATTGTGTTCGTGAAGCGCCAAACATTTTTTATGAATACCAAATTGCTGCAATAGTGCGGCGCTATGTCTTGTGTCTTCGCAGGCAATACCATCAACTGCACCCAAGACATGGAGCGCGCGCAAAGTGATGTCCCCCATATTGCCGATGGGCGTAGCAACCATGTAGAGGGCTCCAGCAGGCAAATCCTGTTGTTTTAAAAAATCAAATGAGCCTATTTCCATGGGGGCATCTTCTGCGTAAGATTGGTCATAAGTAAGAGGATACGTTGCTTTAGAAATTACCCCTAGTTTGGCGCATAATATTGGCATGGATAAAGACACTATTGAGCATTTGCGCAAGCGCGCATCACAGCATTTTTTAGACAGCATTGCGGTAAAGCAAGAAGCTGAAAAAGTTCTTCCAGAAGCAGTTGCGCGCGGAGTATTGGCAATGGTAGATTGTTTGAAGTCTGGCGGTAAAGTCATGGCTTGCGGCAATGGCGGCTCTGCTGCTGATGCTCAGCACTTTGCTGCAGAGTTAATTGGACGCTTTGAACGAGAGCGCGAAGAGTTGGCCGCGATTGCATTAACAACAGATACATCCATTTTGACTGCAGTTGGAAATGACTATAGTTATGACGATATCTTTAGCAAACAAGTTCGCGGTCTTGGCAAGAAAGGCGACATCCTTCTGGGAATTTCAACATCTGGCAACTCTAAGAATGTAGTCAAAGCAATAGAGGCAGCCAAGAAGATGGGCATCAAAATCATTGCTTTCACCGGCAATGGCGGCGGCAAGATTGCTACCTTGTTAGATAAGGACGATATCCATCTGTGCGTTCCTTCTACGCGTACCGCACGCATTCAAGAAACGCACTTAGTTCTGCTGCACGGATTATGTGATGGCGTAGACCACGTTTTATACGACTAGAATTTTTAGCCCAATTCATTTTAGAAAATAGACAAATGCAAACCTCCTTACTTCTTAAGCTTGTGATTGCAGTAATTACCGTTTCTCAACTTTCATCTTGTGCGGTGGTTGCCGTTGGAGGTGTTGCTGCAACCGTAACTGTATTGGCAGATCGACGCACTGCTGGCGTCCAAGCAATTGATAAAGGAATTGAGTGGGAGGCAAATAGCGCATTAAGTAAAAGATTTGGAGACAACGCGCATATTACTGTCACCTCATTTAATCAGAAGGTCCTCTTAACCGGCGAAGTAAAAGATGCTGATATCAAGGGTGAAGCAGGGGCTTATGTAAAAGCCATGAAGAATGTGCGTTCCGTATTTAATGAACTGCGTATTGGCCCAAATAGCAGCTATACATCCCGCGCAAACGATGCCTATTTAGAGTCTAAGATCAAAACACAAATGATCTTCACAGAAAAGTTACCCTCTAATTCGATGGCCATTGTTGCTGAAGGTAGTAGTGTTTATCTGCTTGGCATCTTGACGCAAGATGAGGCGGATTTAGCGAAGAAGATTACTAGCAATACCAATGGCGTGAAAGATGTTTATGTCTATTTCGACATCATTTCCGATGCTGAGAAAACGCGCTTAGAAAAAGAAGGCAAGGCAACTCAATCACAATCAGATAGTCCGCCAAAGTATCAGTAATCTTTTTATAAAGATGTTGATGTATTCGTCGTATCAATTTATAAAAATATTTTTTTTATTTGCATTGCTCTTTTTACATTTTCAAGATGTACAAGCGAGTAGCGAAGATCAAAAGGCGTATGGGCTTGCAAAACAAAACGCATGCTTAGGTTGCCACGCAAAGAATAAAAAAATTGTTGGGCCTAGCTTTGAATCCGTTGCACAAAAATATCAATCTGATCCAAATGCATCAATATTTTTGAAAAATAAAATTGCTAAAGGTGGTGCAGGGTCATGGGGCGTTGTGCCCATGCCTGCCAATGCAAAATTAAGTGACGCAGATTTATCGCTCTTGACGAGCTGGATATTGCGCGGCGCGCCGACTAAAAATTAAGGTGCGAGCTTTGGTCTGCCAAGGAACCACCACCAGGCTTGATTAGACCGCTTCAGGTTTTGTTTTAAGGCGTAATCCATGTCAGCCCACTGCTCATTAGCAGCCTCTTCAACAATCGTTGATGGACTTGCTGGCGCTAATTTAAGGTAAGCATCTGCATCTCCATAGGCGTATTCAACACTCATGCCAGCTTTTTGCGCCAAATGCATCATTGCTTTGTTACTTGATAGGCAATGAACATGTAGGGCTTCAATACGAGTATTGCGCGAATGGACTGCTGAGCGCTGCAACAGAGCAGTACCAAAACCTTGCGAGCGCCCTGCCGGTAGGACTGAGACGCCAAATTCGGCAGCGCGCACCTGCCCCTTGATTTCAGGTAAATAAGCTAAGTGCGCCATGCCAAGGAGCTTTAAAATTGAGTCAAATACACCAAAAATAGTGTCCTTATTGAAATTGAGGTTCTCAACGTAGCGCAGGATCACTTCGTCAGGAGTTTGGGTGCCAAATCGCAGGCGGCGATCCTCCTCATTGAGCTGCAATAAGTGCTGAAGTATCTCTTCTCTGTGCCCAGAATGGAGCTCTCGTACAGGGATAACTTGCCTTTTCAAATAAGGCTTAGAGGGTAAGTGTTTGCTCGCTAATTTATTGTGCATAGCAATATATTAGCAGTCTTACGTGAAAATTTCAGGGTTTTCCCTAATATGCAGGAAATGTGCAAAAAGGCGGTTTTGCTACATGCTCAAGTCTAAAAATTTATCCCTATGATTTGATTCGATCTATTGATGAAGTAAGAAAAAACATCGTTATTTTAGGAAAAAGACTGCAAAAGGTGTTGACAACCCTATTCGGGTATGTCATAGTCTCACCTCTTCGCTGAATGTTTTTGAAAAACGATTCAGCCCTCTTTAAAAATTAGTCAACCGATAAATGTGGGTACTAGGCGAAAGCATCCAGTCCTTCGGGACAGATGTAAACAAATAGTACTCATAGACAGTAAAAAGATTTGGTTTTATTACCAAGTCAATTTCTTGAATGAGTGCGACGATCCGCAAGGATCACAGGAATTAAACTGAAGAGTTTGATCCTGGCTCAGATTGAACGCTGGCGGCATGCCTTACACATGCAAGTCGAACGGCAGCACGGGTGCTTGCACCTGGTGGCGAGTGGCGAACGGGTGAGTAATACATCGGAACGTACCTTATCGTGGGGGATAACGCAGCGAAAGCTGTGCTAATACCGCATACGCCCTGAGGGGGAAAGCGGGGGATCGAAAGACCTCGCGCGATTAGAGCGGCCGATGCTTGATTAGCTTGTTGGTGGGGTAAAAGCCCACCAAGGCGACGATCAATAGCTGGTCTGAGAGGACGATCAGCCACACTGGGACTGAGACACGGCCCAGACTCCTACGGGAGGCAGCAGTGGGGAATTTTGGACAATGGGGGCAACCCTGATCCAGCAATGCCGCGTGAGTGAAGAAGGCCTTCGGGTTGTAAAGCTCTTTTGTCAGGGAAGAAACACCGGCTCTAACACAGTCCGGGAATGACGGTACCTGAAGAATAAGCACCGGCTAACTACGTGCCAGCAGCCGCGGTAATACGTAGGGTGCAAGCGTTAATCGGAATTACTGGGCGTAAAGCGTGCGCAGGCGGTTATACAAGACAGGCGTGAAATCCCCGGGCTTAACCTGGGAATGGCGCCTGTGACTGTATAGCTAGAGTGTGTCAGAGGGGGGTAGAATTCCACGTGTAGCAGTGAAATGCGTAGATATGTGGAGGAATACCAATGGCGAAGGCAGCCCCCTGGGATAACACTGACGCTCATGCACGAAAGCGTGGGGAGCAAACAGGATTAGATACCCTGGTAGTCCACGCCCTAAACGATGCTGACTAGTTGTTCGGGATTTACATCCTGAGTAACGTAGCTAACGCGTGAAGTCAGCCGCCTGGGGAGTACGGTCGCAAGATTAAAACTCAAAGGAATTGACGGGGACCCGCACAAGCGGTGGATGATGTGGATTAATTCGATGCAACGCGAAAAACCTTACCTACCCTTGACATGTCACTAACGAAGTAGAGATACATTAGGTGCTCGTAAGAGAAAGTGAACACAGGTGCTGCATGGCTGTCGTCAGCTCGTGTCGTGAGATGTTGGGTTAAGTCCCGCAACGAGCGCAACCCTTGTCTTTAGTTGCTACGCAAGAGCACTCTAAAGAGACTGCCGGTGACAAACCGGAGGAAGGTGGGGATGACGTCAAGTCCTCATGGCCCTTATGGGTAGGGCTTCACACGTCATACAATGGTGCATACAGAGGGTTGCCAACCCGCGAGGGGGAGCTAATCTCAGAAAATGCATCGTAGTCCGGATCGTAGTCTGCAACTCGACTACGTGAAGCTGGAATCGCTAGTAATCGCGGATCAGAATGTCGCGGTGAATACGTTCCCGGGTCTTGTACACACCGCCCGTCATACCATGGGAGTGGGTTTTGCCAGAAGCCGTTAGCCTAACCGCAAGGGGGGCGACTGCCACGGCAGGGTTCATGACTGGGGTAAAGTCGTAACAAGGTAGCCGTATCGGAAGGTGCGGCTGGATCACCTCCTTTCTAGAGAAAAGATGCTGGAGCTATAGTGCCCACACTTATCGGTTGACAATAAAAGCCACGGGTCTGTAGCTCAGCTGGTTAGAGCACTGTGTTGATAACGCAGGGGTCGTAGGTTCAAGTCCTACCAGACCCACCAATCAGCAGTGATATGGACTAAGTGGACGTTGGGGGATTAGCTCAGCTGGGAGAGCACCTGCTTTGCAAGCAGGGGGTCGTCGGTTCGATCCCGTCATCCTCCACCAACATCTAAATGTCAAAACTAAGCAATTTAGCGATTGTTTAGTTTTGCCATTTATGGCTGTTCTTTAAAAATTTGAGTAAGCAAAGTGTCAAATGTTTCTTTGAGAGGACATTTGACAATGTAATAAGGGTAAAGATTGAATCATCAATCAGTAATACAAACGAGTTTTACAAAGTTCTTAACAAGTACTTACAGTTTGGATTACGGCAAACATGTCAGAAGTAGAAGTAAAACCTGTAACAGGTACTAGCAATGGTGCTCGTTATAGGATCAAGTGAATAAGTGCACATGATGGATGCCTTGGCGATTACAGGCGACGAAAGACGTTATAACCTGCGATAAGCCCCGGGGAGCTGGTAAATAAGCTTTGATCCGGGGATTTCTGAATGGGGAAACCCACCACTTTTGTGGTATCCATACCTGAATACATAGGGTATGAGAAGCGAACCTTGTGAACTGAAACATCTAAGTAGCAAGAGGAAAAGACATCAACCGAGATTCCCAGAGTAGTGGCGAGCGAAATGGGAAGAGCCTTCTAGTGATATCTCAGTAATTAACAGAATGGAATGGAAAGTCCAACAATAAAGGGTGATAGTCCCGTATGTGAAAATTATTGAGTGGTACTAGGCTAGAGACAAGTAGGGCGGGACACGAGAAATCCTGTCTGAATATGGGGGGACCATCCTCCAAGGCTAAATACTCGTAATCGACCGATAGTGAACAAGTACCGTGAGGGAAAGGCGAAAAGAACCCCGGGAGGGGAGTGAAATAGATCCTGAAATTGTGTGCATACAAACAGTAGGAGCCTCGTAAGGGGTGACTGCGTACCTTTTGTATAATGGGTCAGCGACTTACATTCAGTAGCAAGCTTAACCGAATAGGGAAGGCGTAGCGAAAGCGAGTCCGAATAGGGCGCTAGTTGCTGGGTGTAGACCCGAAACCAGTTGATCTATCCATGGCCAGGTTGAAGGTGCGGTAACACGTACTGGAGGACCGAACCCACTAACGTTGAAAAGTTAGGGGATGAGCTGTGGATAGGGGTGAAAGGCTAAACAAAACTGGAAATAGCTGGTTCTCTCCGAAAACTATTTAGGTAGTGCCTCGTGTATCACTGTAGGGGGTAGAGCACTGTCATGGTTGTGGGGTCCATTGCGGATTACCGCGCCATAGCAAACTCCGAATACCTACAAGTGCAAGCACGGGAGACAGACATCGGGTGCTAACGTCCGGTGTCAAGAGGGAAACAACCCAGACCGCCAGCTAAGGTCCCTAATATATGCTAAGTGGGAAACGAAGTGGGAAGGCTAAAACAGTCAGGAGGTTGGCTTAGAAGCAGCCATCCTTTAAAGAAAGCGTAATAGCTCACTGATCGAGTCGTCCTGCGCGGAAGATGTAACGGGGCTAAGCATATAACCGAAGCTGCGGATCACAGCAATGTGATGGTAGGAGAGCGTTCTGTAAGCCTGTGAAGGTGTCTTGTAAAGGATGCTGGAGGTATCAGAAGTGCGAATGCTGACATGAGTAGCGATAAAGGGGGTGAAAAGCCCCCTCGCCGTAAGCCCAAGGTTTCCTGTTCAACGTTCATCGGAACAGGGTGAGTCGGCCCCTAAGGCGAGGCAGAGATGCGTAGCTGATGGGAACAAGGTTAATATTCCTTGACCATTGTTAGATGCGATGGGGGGACGGATCGCGGAGAGTTGTCCGGGTGTTGGAAGTCCCGGTTCTTGCGTTGGAGATGGCTATTAGGTAAATCCGGTAGCGTAATTCAAGGGCGTGAGACGAGTGAATTTATTCACGAAGCAATTGGAAGTGGTTCCAAGAAAAGCCTCTAAGCTTCAGTCTAACAAGACCGTACCGCAAACCGACACAGGTGGGCGAGATGAGTATTCTAAGGCGCTTGAGAGAACTCAGGAGAAGGAACTCGGCAAATTTGTACCGTAACTTCGGGATAAGGTACGCCCTGGTAGTTTGACCCTGTACAAGGGGAGGACGAAAGGGTTGCAATAAAAAGGTGGCTGCGACTGTTTAATAAAAACACAGCACTCTGCAAACACGAAAGTGGACGTATAGGGTGTGACGCCTGCCCGGTGCTGGAAGATTAAATGATGGGGTGCAAGCTCTTGATTGAAGTCCCAGTAAACGGCGGCCGTAACTATAACGGTCCTAAGGTAGCGAAATTCCTTGTCGGGTAAGTTCCGACCTGCACGAATGGCGTAACGATGGCCACACTGTCTCCTCCTGAGACTCAGCGAAGTTGAAATGTTTGTGATGATGCAATCTACCCGTGGCTAGACGGAAAGACCCCATGAACCTTTACTGTAGCTTTGCATTGGACTTTGAATCGGTCTGTGTAGGATAGGTGGGAGGCGTTGATAGCAGGATGCTAGTCCTGTTGGAGCCAACCTTGAAATACCACCCTGATCTATTTGAGGTTCTAACCTTGGCCCATTATCTGGGTCGGGAACAGTGCATGGTAGGCAGTTTGACTGGGGCGGTCTCCTCCCAAAGTGTAACGGAGGAGTACGAAGGTACGCTTGGTACGGTCGGACATCGTACCTAAAGTGCAATGGCAAAAGCGTGCTTAACTGCGAGACCGACAAGTCGAGCAGGTGCGAAAGCAGGTCATAGTGATCCGGTGGTTCTGTATGGAAGGGCCATCGCTCAACGGATAAAAGGTACTCTGGGGATAACAGGCTGATACCGCCCAAGAGTTCATATCGACGGCGGTGTTTGGCACCTCGATGTCGGCTCATCTCATCCTGGGGCTGTAGCCGGTCCCAAGGGTATGGCTGTTCGCCATTTAAAGAGGTACGTGAGCTGGGTTTAAAACGTCGTGAGACAGTTTGGTCCCTATCTGCCATGGGCGTTGGAGATTTGACGGGGGCTGCTCCTAGTACGAGAGGACCGGAGTGGACATTCCGCTGGTGTACCTGTTGTTTCGCCAGAAGCATCGCAGGGTAGCTATGAATGGAAGAGATAACCGCTGAAAGCATCTAAGCGGGAAACTTGCCTGAAGATGAGATCTCCCGTAGGTTTAACCTACATAAAGGGTCGTTGAAGACCACAACGTTGATAGGTCGGGTGTGGAAGCGCAGTAATGCGTTAAGCTAACCGATACTAATTGCCCGTTAGGCTTGATCCTATAACCAGCACTATTGTGTTGGATGTTTGCCAGATTTAATCTGCATCCTTATTACATGCTTACTCAAATAGAGTTGTTGATTTATCAGCAACTCGACCCTCTACGCCCGGTGACCATAGCGAATTGGAACCACTCCTTCCCATCCCGAACAGGACAGTGAAACGATTCTACGCCGATGATAGTGCGGATTACCCGTGTGAAAGTAGGTAACTGCCGGGCACCAATGCGACGCCCAGACCCCTTTAGGTCTGGGCGTTTTTACTTGTGCAGAGCGTTTAGAGAGATTGACAGACACTCCGTTTGGAGTCAGAATATTGGGTTCGCGGAGGGGTGTCCGAGCGGCTAAAGGAGGCAGACTGTAAATCTGTTGGCTATGCCTACGTAGGTTCGAATCCTACCCCCTCCACCAGATGTGCGGGATTAGTTTAATGGTAAAACAGCAGATTTCCAATCTTCGGTCAAGAGTTCGATTCTCTTATCCCGCTCCAGAATTTGTAGCAAAAAGATTGGCCCATGTGGCTCAGTGGTAGAGCACTCCCTTGGTAAGGGAGAGGTCGGCAGTTCGATCCTGCCCATGGGCACCAGGTTTCGTATTATTTTTTATTAATTGTGTATTTCGTGTTTTGGTTTAAGAGTTAACTAAAGGCAGACAAAAATGGCAAAAGAAAAGTTCGAGCGGACAAAACCGCACGTAAACGTAGGCACCATCGGTCACGTTGACCACGGTAAAACCACTTTGACAGCGGCGATTGCAACCGTGCTCTCAAAGCAATTTGGTGGCGAAGCAAAAGCATACGATCAGATCGATGCTGCACCAGAAGAAAAGGCCCGTGGTATTACGATTAATACTGCGCACGTAGAGTATGAGACAGCGAACCGTCACTATGCTCACGTGGATTGCCCAGGACATGCTGACTATGTGAAGAACATGATTACCGGTGCTGCCCAGATGGACGGCGCAATTTTGGTTTGCTCTGCTGCTGATGGCCCCATGCCACAAACGCGTGAGCACATCCTCTTGGCACGCCAAGTAGGTGTTCCTTACATCATCGTGTTCTTAAACAAATGCGATATGGTTGATGATGCTGAATTGCTCGAGTTAGTTGAAATGGAAGTTCGTGAACTTCTGTCTAAATATGACTTCCCAGGCGATGACACACCCATCATTCAAGGTTCTGCTAAGTTGGCCCTTGAAGGTGACGAAGGCCCGATGGGTAAAGAAGCCATCATGAAATTGGCTGAGGCACTTGATACTTACATCCCTACACCAGAGCGCGCCATTGATGGTGCCTTCTTGATGCCAGTAGAAGACGTGTTCTCGATCTCTGGTCGCGGTACTGTAGTGACCGGTCGTATTGAGCGCGGGATCGTTAAAGTCGGTGAAGAGATTGAAATCATCGGTATCAAGCCAACCTTGAAAACCACTTGTACTGGTGTTGAAATGTTCCGCAAATTGCTCGACCAAGGTCAAGCTGGCGATAACGTTGGTATCTTGTTACGCGGCACAAAACGTGAAGAAGTGGAACGCGGCCAAGTATTGGCCAAACCTGGTTCCATCACTCCCCATACTCACTTTACCGCTGAGGTGTATATCTTGGGTAAAGATGAAGGTGGTCGTCATACTCCATTTTTTAACAACTATCGTCCCCAGTTTTACTTCCGTACTACGGACGTAACCGGTTCAATTGAGTTGCCAAAAGATAAAGAAATGGTGATGCCTGGTGATAACGTCACGATTACCGTCAAACTCATTGCACCAATCGCGATGGAAGAAGGTTTACGTTTTGCGATCCGCGAAGGTGGCCGTACTGTTGGCGCCGGTGTGGTTGCAAAGATTTTGGCTTAGTAGTTTTAAGTAATGAGTTTTTATAAAGGGGTGTAGCTCAATTGGCAGAGCGTTGGTCTCCAAAACCAAAGGTTGGGGGTTCGATGCCCTCCGCCCCTGCCACGATTTGAACTGAAAGCAATATGTCTCAACAAACTGTAAGTCACTCTGAAGAAAAGAGCAGTTGGGTCTCCGGACTCGCTGCTTTAATCGTCGTTGCAGCGTTGGTGCTTTATTACACGCTCATTGACCAATCTTTATTGGTGCGCTTGGGCGTTCTGTTTGGTGGCATTGCTGCTGCGGTTTTGATTGTGGCGATTTCACCGGATGGGCGACGCTTTATCGCCTATGCGAAAGATTCTTGGTATGAAGTAAAAAAGGTTGTTTGGCCAACTCGTAAAGAGACGACCCAAATGACTCTAGTCGTATTTGGCTTTGTTCTGATCATGTCCCTGTTTTTATGGATTGCAGACAAATTGATTGAATGGCTAGTTTTTTCAGCCTTTTTAGGTTGGAAGTGAGTGAAAAATGATCGATTCTGAGTTGGCCGTAAACCCACAAGCTACTGGCAATATGCGCTGGTACGTTATTCACGCCTATTCTGGTATGGAAAAGAGCGTCAAAAAAGGTCTCGAGGAGCGTATTGCGCGTTCTGGCATGCCTGAGAAATTTGGTCGCATTTTGGTTCCCTCCGAAGAGGTTGTTGAGATCAAAGGTGGCGCAAAATCAGTTACTGAGCGTCGTTTCTTCCCGGGATACGTCCTCATTGAGATGGAAATGACCGACGAAAGCTGGCATTTGGTGAAAAATACGCCAAAAGTGACTGGTTTCGTTGGCGGGGTTCGTAACCGCCCAAGCCCTATTTCTACTGCTGAAGTAGCCAAAATCATGGATCAAATGCAGGCTGGGGTTGATAAACCTAAGCCTAAGACCTTGTTTGAGGTGGGTGAGATTGTGCGCGTTAAAGAAGGCCCATTTGTTGATTTCAACGGAAATATTGAAGAAGTCAATTATGAGAAGTCAAGATTGCGCGTTTCTGTTACAATTTTTGGCCGCGGTACCCCAGTTGAGCTGGAGTTCGGTCAGGTAGAAAAGATGTAAAAACAAGGACTTAGTCCTAGTTTCCAGTAGCAGTAGGTTTTAAGTGGTTAGTAATAACCGAGGAGCGGCGCTAGAAAGCCAAAAACTAGCAAAGCGTTTACTCAACAGCGGTCTTTCCTCATGAGGTTAGGCGCGCTTTCAGGAGCAACACATGGCAAAGAAGATTATTGGCTTTATCAAACTGCAGATCCCTGCAGGTAAAGCAAATCCATCACCTCCCGTAGGTCCAGCATTGGGTCAACGCGGTCTTAACATTATGGAATTCTGTAAGGCGTTCAATGCTCAAACTCAGAGCATGGAGCCAGGCCTTCCAATTCCAGTAGTGATTACAGCATTTGCTGATAAGAGCTTCACTTTTGTGATGAAGACTCCCCCAGCAACGATTCTGATTAAGAAGGCTGCGAAGCTCGAAAAAGGATCACCACGCCCTCATACCGATAAGGTAGGAAAAATTACACGTGCTCAAGCGGAAGAAATCGCTAAAGCAAAAATGCCAGATTTGACAGCAGCTGATATGGATGCAGCTGTTAGAACAATCGCTGGTAGCGCCCGTTCCATGGGCATCACTGTGGAAGGTCTCTAATCATGACTAAATTATCTAAACGCGTAAAAGCGATTCAATCTAAGGTTGATCGCAACAAGTTCTACTCATTAGAGGAGGCCTTAACTCTTGTTAAAGAGTGCGCAACTGCGAAGTTCGATGAATCTATCGACGTTGCTGTTCAGTTGGGTATTGATGCTAAGAAATCTGACCAAGTTGTGCGTGGCGCAGTAGTGCTCCCAGCTGGTACAGGTAAACACGTTCGTGTAGCGGTTTTTGCACAAGGCGAAAAGGCTGAACAAGCTAAAGCTGCTGGTGCAGAAATCGTTGGCATGGAAGAACTTGCCGAACAAATTAAGGGCGGCAAAATTGATTTTGATGTTTTGATCGCATCCCCAGACACAATGAAAATTGTTGGTACTTTAGGTCAAGTATTGGGCCCACGTGGTTTGATGCCAAATCCAAAAGTAGGAACAGTGACTCCTGACGTTGCTACTGCGGTGAAGAATGCAAAAGCGGGTCAAGTTCAGTTCCGCGTCGACAAGGCCGGCATTGTGCACGCAAGTATTGGCCGTCGTTCATTCGAGCCAACTGCATTGAAATCAAACTTGCTCGCATTGCTTGAGGCTTTGAATAAAGCAAAGCCACCTGCATCAAAAGGAATATTTTTAAAGAAGGTTGCCGTAAGCAGCACCATGGGTGCAGGCGTACGTGTAGACCAGGCATCGTTACAGGCTGCTCAGTAAGTAGCTTGTAACAAAAAAGAACTTTGGGTCGACTCCCACTCTTTGAGTGAGAGTCGAACATCAAAGACCGTTGGTGAATGAGTTGCTTGTAAAGAATAAATTCTTAATCCTTACGAAAGTAAGAGCCAGCGCAGATGGCGACCCTGAAAAGATTTTCACAAGAGTTTTTGTGAACAAATGATCAGACGCTGGTGTGTAACCCCAACTGGAAACAGTTGGTTTTTATGGAGTTAAACCGTGCCTTTGAATGTAGAAGACAAAAAAGCGATTGTTGCTGATGTCGGCGCTCAATTGGCTGGAGCCCAAACCGTCGTGCTTGCTGAATACCGTGGTATTCCAGTTGAGCAGTTGACAAAGCTACGTGCTAGCGCACGTGACCAAGGTGTATATCTTCGCGTTTTGAAGAACACATTGGCACGCCGTGCTGCACAAGGCACACAGTTTGAGCCTCTTGCTGATTCGATGGTTGGCCCCTTGATTTACGGCATCTCTGCTGATCCGATTGCTTCGGCAAAAGTATTGCAGAACTTTGCTAAGACTCAAGACATGCTAGTCATTAAAGCTGGCTTATATAACGGCAAGCTGTTAGACGTAGCGGGCGTTAAATCCCTTGCGTCAATTCCAAGCCGCGACGAGTTGTTATCTCAGTTGTTAGGTGTGATGTTGGCGCCTGTTTCTGCGATGGCTCGTGTATTGGGCGCAGTAGCAGCGCAAAAAGCAGCAGGAGCACCCGCTCCAGTTGCAGCACCTGTAGCTGAAGTTGTAGCAGCCCCAGCAGAAGTTGTTGCTGAGGTGGTTGCCGAAACAGCCGCTCCAGAAGCAAGTGCAGAGCCTGCAGCCGCAGATCCAGAAGCAAAAGAAACCCCTGCCGCTGAATAAGCGACAGATTAACTATTTAAGTATTAGGAGCTAAAAATGGCGATTACTAAAGAAGAAATCATTGATGCAGTAGGTAGCATGTCTGTAATGGATTTGAACGACTTGGTTAAAGCGTTCGAAGAGAAGTTTGGCGTTTCAGCTGCAGCGATGGCTGTTGCTGGTCCTGCTGGTGCAGGCGGTGGCGGTGCTGCTGCTGAAGAGCAAACAGAATTTACTGTTAACTTGCTCGAAACTGGCGCAAACAAAGTTTCAGTAATTAAAGCAGTACGCGAAATTACTGGCCTTGGCTTGAAAGAAGCTAAGGACTTGGTTGATGGCGCACCAAAGCCAATCAAAGAGGGCGTTGACAAGAAAACTGCTGAAGAAGCTAAGAAGAAGCTCGAAGAAGCTGGCGCTAAAGCAGAACTCAAGTAATACAAACTCGGCTAGCGCTTCTCATAAAGGAGCGTTAGCTATGTTGGGTTTGACCATTAGTGGTCAAACCCGATTTCATTTCTGATTGAAATCGGGTTTGCCTTCTGATACGACTGCAGAATGCAAGTTTGGTCGGACACTAAGTCTATCGATTTAGTGTTGTCCGCCAGTGATTGGTAGTGGCCAATCGCCAAATCTTTGTACAGTCGCTGAATTCGGAGATGAAATGAACTATAGCTTCACCGAACGCAAGCGAGTCCGTAAAAGCTTTGCTAAACGCGTAAATAACCACCAGGTTCCGTACCTGATCGCAACGCAGCTGGAATCCTACGCTAAATTTTTACAGGCTGAAAAGCCAGCCATGTCTCGTCTTACTGAGGGACTTCAAGCTGCCTTTACTTCAGCATTCCCTATTGTGTCTAACAACGGCTATGCACGTATGGAATACGTGTCTTACCAGTTATCACAGCCACCATTTGACGTTAAAGAATGTCAACAGCGTGGTTACACCTACCACTCTGCCCTACGCGCAAAAGTTCGCTTGATTATTTATGATCGCGAAGCGCCTACTAAGGTAAAAGAGGTAAAAGAGAGCGAAGTCTATATGGGTGAAATTCCACTCATGACAGAAAATGGCTCTTTTGTGATCAACGGTACTGAGCGCGTGATTGTTTCTCAGTTGCATCGTTCCCCAGGCGTGTTCTTTGAGCACGATAAGGGCAAAACCCATAGTTCTGGTAAGTTGCTGTTCTCAGCGCGCATCATTCCTTACCGTGGCTCATGGCTTGATTTCGAGTTTGATCCAAAAGATATTCTGTATTTCCGCGTTGACCGTCGTCGTAAGATGCCCGTCACCATTTTGCTTAAAGCAATCGGTTTAAACAACGAGCAGATTCTTGCAAACTTCTTTAACTTTGATCATTTTGCGTTAACCGCCAATGGCGGCTCAATGGAATTTGTTCCAGAGCGTTTGCGTGGACAGTTGGCTAACTTTGATGTGCTTGATAAAAATGGCGTGGTTGTTATTCAAAAAGACAAGCGTATTAATGCAAAGCATATTCGTGAACTCGAAGCTGCAAAGACCAAAACAATCGCTGTACCAGATGACTATTTAGTTGGTCGTGTGGTTGCACGCAATATTGTTGATCCAGATTCTGGTGAAATCTTGGCATACGCGAACGATGAAATCACTGAAGATTTATTGGCTTCATTGCGTGATGCAGGCATTAAGCAATTGGAAACCATTTACACCAATGATTTAGATTCTGGCGCGTATATTTCTCAGACATTACGTACTGATGAAACTGCTGATCAAATGGCTGCTCGTATTGCCATCTATCGCATGATGCGTCCTGGTGAGCCTCCAACTGAAGATGCTGTTGAAGCTTTGTTCCAGCGTTTGTTCTACAGTGAAGATACCTACGACTTATCTCGTGTTGGCCGTATGAAGGTCAATAGCCGTCTTAGCCGCGCTGAGATGGAAGGTGCAATGGTTCTGTCGAACGAAGATATTCTCGACACCATTAAGTCTCTCGTTGATTTACGTAACGGCAAGGGCGAAGTAGACGATATCGATCACTTAGGTAATCGTCGTGTACGTTGCGTTGGTGAATTGGCCGAAAACCAATTCCGTGCTGGTTTATCACGTGTTGAGCGTGCGGTTAAAGAACGTCTAGGCCAAGCCGAAACAGAAAACCTCATGCCGCATGACTTGATTAACAGCAAGCCAATCTCTTCTGCGATTCGTGAGTTCTTCGGTTCTTCACAGTTGTCCCAATTTATGGACCAAACCAACCCACTTTCAGAGATTACGCACAAGCGTCGTATTTCTGCATTGGGACCTGGTGGTTTGACCCGCGAGCGCGCAGGTTTTGAAGTGCGCGACGTGCATCCAACCCACTACGGACGTGTTTGCCCAATTGAAACTCCAGAAGGACCAAACATCGGTCTAATCAACTCACTCGCACTCTTTGCGCGTTTGAATGAGCATGGTTTCTTAGAGACTCCATACCGTAAGGTTGCTAATAGCAAGGTAAGCGATGAAGTGGTTTACCTCTCTGCGATTGAAGAAGCCAAGTATGTGATTGCTCAGGCTAACGCGACGATCGATAAAAATGGTAAGTTAGCTGATGAGTTAGTTTCTGCACGTGAAGCTGGTGAGACCATGATGGTTAGCCCAGAGCGCATCAATTTTATTGACGTTGCTCCTAGCCAGATCGTTTCTGCTGCTGCCTCACTCGTACCATTTTTGGAGCACGATGATGCAAACCGTGCCTTGATGGGTGCGAACATGCAGCGTCAAGCAGTTCCTTGCTTGCGTCCAGATAAGCCATTGGTTGGTACAGGCTTAGAGCGCATTGTTGCAGTTGACTCGGGTACTGTTGTATTGGCTAACCGTGGCGGTATCGTGGATTACGTTGATGCAAACCGTGTTGTGATTCGTGTGAACGATGACGAAACTGCAGCTGGTGAAGTTGGTGTAGATATTTACAACCTCATCAAATACACCCGTTCAAACCAAAACACCAATATCAACCAACGTCCAATCGTGAAGGTTGGCGATCGTGTTGTACGAGGCGACGTTGTTGCTGATGGCGCATCTACCGATTTGGGTGAGTTGGCTTTGGGTCAAAACATGACTGTGGCATTTATGCCGTGGAACGGTTACAACTTCGAAGATTCAATCTTGATTTCTGAGAAAGTGGTTGCTGACGATCGTTACACCTCTATTCATATTGAAGAGTTGTCGATTGTTGCGCGTGATACTAAGCTTGGTTCAGAAGAAATTACTCGCGATATTTCCAATTTGGCAGAGTCACAACTTTCCCGTTTGGATGAGAGCGGTATTGTGTACATCGGTGCTGAAGTTGAAGCTGGCGACGTATTAGTTGGTAAGGTAACTCCAAAGGGCGAGACTACTCTCACTCCTGAAGAGAAGTTACTGCGTGCGATCTTCGGTGAAAAAGCATCTGATGTTAAAGATACCTCTTTGCGTGTTCCTTCAGGAATGATTGGTACCGTCATTGATGTTCAGGTCTTCACTCGTGAAGGCATTGAGCGCGATGCACGTGCACAAGCAATTATTCAGGAAGAATTGCAACGCTATCGCTTGGACTTAAACGATCAGTTGCGTATTGTTGAGGGCGATGCTTTCATGCGTTTAGAAAAGCTGCTGGTTGGCAAAGTTGTTAACGGTGGCCCTAAGAAATTAGCTAAAGGCAGCAAGATCGACAAGGATTACCTTGCTGATTTGGATAAATACCATTGGTTCGATATTCGTCCAGCGGATGATGATATTGCTTCTCAAGTTGAGGCGATTAAATCTTCCATTGAAGCGAAACGTAAACAGTTTGATGAAGCTTTTGAAGAGAAGCGCACTAAGCTTACCCAGGGTGATGATTTGCAGCCTGGCGTAACTAAGATGGTTAAGGTGTACTTAGCTGTTAAGCGTCGCTTACAGCCTGGTGACAAGATGGCCGGTCGTCACGGTAATAAGGGTGTGGTTTCTAAAATTGCCCCTGCGGAAGACATGCCATTTATGGCTGACGGACGCCCTGTTGACATCGTCTTGAATCCATTGGGTGTTCCTTCCCGTATGAACGTCGGCCAGATCTTGGAAACCCACTTAGGTTGGGCAGCTCAAGGTATTGGCAAGCGTATCGACGAGATGGTTCGTGAGCACGCTAAGCAAACTGAGATGCGTAAGTTCTTTAAGCAGCTTTACAACGAAACCGGTCGCATCGAAGACATCGACAATTTCACGGATGAGCAAATCAATGTGTTGGCTGAGAATCTTCGCCAAGGCTTGCCATTTGCTACACCAGTGTTTGACGGTGCTACTGAAGCAGAAATCAGTCGCATGCTCGAGTTGGCATATCCAGAAGATGTTGCTAAATCTTTGAAGATGACCCCATCACGTCAGCAAATGATTCTGTGTGACGGTCGGACTGGCGATCAATTTGAGCGTCCAGTCACTGTTGGCGTAATGCACGTCTTGAAGCTCCACCATTTGGTCGACGACAAGATGCATGCACGTTCAACCGGACCTTACTCATTGGTAACGCAACAGCCATTGGGTGGTAAAGCTCAGTTTGGTGGTCAGCGCTTTGGTGAGATGGAAGTTTGGGCTCTCGAAGCATACGGTGCTTCATATGTCTTGCAGGAAATGCTGACAGTGAAGTCCGATGACGTCGCAGGCCGTACCAAGGTTTACGAAAACATCGTCAAGGGCGAGCACACAATTGATGCTGGCATGCCCGAATCCTTCAACGTGCTGGTAAAAGAAATCCGTTCGTTGGGTATTGACATTGACATGGAGCGCAACTGATATGAAAGCATTGCTCGATTTATTTAAGCAAACACAGGGCGAAGAACAGTTTGATGTCATCAAAATTGGTCTCGCTTCTCCTGAGAAAATTCGCTCATGGTCTTTTGGTGAAGTACGCAAACCAGAAACTATCAACTATCGGACTTTTAAGCCCGAGCGTGATGGTTTGTTCTGCGCCAAGATTTTTGGACCAACCAAAGACTACGAGTGCTTATGCGGCAAGTACAAGCGCTTAAAGTTCCGCGGTGTTATTTGCGAAAAGTGCGGCGTTGAAGTAACCCTCGCTAAGGTTCGTCGTGAGCGCATGGGCCACATTGAGTTGGCGGCCCCCGTTGCACACATTTGGTTCTTGAAGTCCTTACCATCCCGCTTGGGCATGGTTCTCGATATGACATTGCGTGATATTGAGCGCGTTCTCTACTTTGAAGCATATGTCGTGGTTGATCCTGGCATGACCCCTGAAGGCGCAATGAAGCGCGCTCAGATCATGTCTGAAGATGAATACATTGCTAAGACTGAAGAGTATGGTGATGGTGCATTTACCGCCATCATGGGCGCCGAAGGTATTCGTGATCTATTACGTTCGATTGATATCGATCGTGAAGTAGAGACTATTCGTGCTGAATTAAAAGCTACTGGTAGCGATGCCAAGATCAAGAAATACGCTAAGCGCTTAAAAGTGCTCGAGGCGTTCCAGACTTCAGGGATTAAGCCTGACTGGATGATCATGGAAGTGTTGCCAGTATTGCCACCCGAATTGCGCCCATTGGTGCCATTGGATGGCGGTCGCTTTGCTACTTCCGATTTGAACGATCTCTATCGTCGTGTGATCAACCGTAACAACCGTTTGAAGCGTTTGTTAGAGTTGCGCGCACCAGAGATTATTGTTCGTAACGAAAAACGCATGTTGCAAGAAGCGGTTGACTCATTGCTCGACAACGGTCGTCGCGGTAAGGCTATGACTGGCGCTAACAAGCGCCCTCTCAAGTCCTTGGCTGAGATGATTAAAGGTAAGAGCGGTCGTTTCCGTCAAAACTTATTGGGTAAACGCGTTGACTACTCTGGTCGTTCAGTCATCGTGGTTGGCCCTACTTTGAAATTGCATCAGTGCGGCTTACCAAAATTGATGGCCTTAGAATTATTCAAGCCATTTATTTTCAACAAGCTTGAGACTTTGGGAATTGCAACCACAATTAAGGCTGCGAAGAAGGAAGTTGAAAGCCAGACTCCAATCGTTTGGGATATTCTCGAAGAAGTGATTCGTGAGCATCCAATCATGCTCAACCGTGCGCCTACATTGCACCGTCTCGGTATTCAGGCTTTTGAGCCAATGCTGATTGAAGGTAAAGCAATCCAGTTGCACCCATTAGTCTGCGCGGCATTTAACGCTGACTTTGACGGTGACCAAATGGCGGTTCACGTTCCTTTGTCGCTCGAAGCGCAAATGGAAGCACGCACCTTGATGTTGGCTTCGAACAACGTGTTGTTCCCAGCTAACGGTGAGCCATCAATTGTTCCTTCACAGGACGTGGTGTTGGGTCTGTACTACGCTACCCGCGACAAGATCAATGGTAAAGGCGAAGGCATGGTCTTCGCGAATATCACTGAAGTTGTGCGTGCATATGAAGCTGGAGAAGTTGAATTAGCTTCACGTGTTGCCGTGCGTATTACCGAGTTTGAGATTGTGGATAAGAAAGCAGAAGGCGATGCGCGTTTTGCTGAAAAAACTTCGATTTATCAAACCTCAGTTGGCCGTGCAATCTTGTCTGAGATTTTGCCTAAGGGTATGACTTTTGAGGAAATTAATAAACCTCTGAAGAAAAAAGAAATCTCACGTTTGATCAACACTTCATTCCGTAAGTGCGGTCTTCGTGAAACTGTGATTTTTGCCGATCGCCTCCTACAGTCTGGTTTCCGCTTGGCGACTAATGCCGGTATCTCGGTTGCAATCGACGATATGCTGATCCCAACATCTAAAGAGCGCATCATTACTGAGGCTTCTACCAAGGTTAAGGAATATGACAAGCAGTTCATGTCAGGTCTTGTAACCAATCAAGAGCGTTATAACAACGTGGTTGATATTTGGGGTGCTGCAGGTGACCAAGTTGGTAAAGCGATGATGGATGAGTTGTCACATGTTGACGTAGTCGACCGTCACGGTAAAACTGTGCGTCAAGAATCCTTTAACTCCATCTACATGATGGCGGATTCTGGTGCGCGTGGATCTGCAGCGCAGATTCGTCAGTTAGCCGGTATGCGTGGTTTGATGGCTAAGCCGGATGGCTCCATTATTGAAACCCCAATTACTGCAAACTTCCGTGAAGGTTTGAATGTATTGCAGTACTTCATCTCAACCCACGGTGCTCGTAAAGGTCTAGCAGATACTGCGTTGAAGACAGCGAACTCTGGTTACTTGACTCGTCGTTTATGCGACGTTACTCAAGATCTCGTGGTGATCGAAGATGATTGTGGCGCAACGAATGGTGTAACTATGAAGGCGCTGGTTGAAGGCGGCGAAATTATCGAAGCATTGCGTGACCGCATCTTGGGTCGTGTATGTATCGGTGATGTTGTTCACCCAGATACGCAAGAAGTCATCGTTCCTAATGACACCTTGCTCGATGAAGATCATGTTGATCAAATCGTTGCATTGGGTATCGACGAAGTTAAAGTTCGCACAGTACTGTCTTGCTTAACTCGCTTTGGTTTGTGCGCGAAGTGCTATGGACGTGACTTAGGTCGCGGTGGTTTGGTAAACGTTGGTGAGGCAGTGGGTGTTATTGCTGCTCAATCCATTGGTGAGCCAGGCACACAGTTAACTATGCGTACCTTCCACATTGGTGGCGCAGCATCACGTGCATTGGTTGCAAGTAATATTGAAGCCAAGTCTAACGGTGCATTGAAGTTCTCCGGCACGATGCGTGTTGTGAAGAACGCAAAGGGTGAGCAGATCGTGATTTCACGTTCTGGTGAAGCCTTGATCGTTGATGACAATGGTCGTGAGCGCGAACGTCATAAAGTGCCTTACGGTGCAACCCTTTCGTTAAAAGAAGGTGCAGCAGTTAAGGCTGGCGCAAGCTTGGCAACATGGGATCCGTTAACACGTCCGATTATTTCTGAGTACGCTGGTATCGCTCGCTTCGACAACGTTGAAGAAGGTGTAACCGTTGCTAAGCAGGTTGACGAAGTCACTGGTCTTTCCACTTTGGTGGTGATTGATGGCAAACGTCGTAGTGCTGCAAGCAAAGGCGTTCGTCCATTCATTAACTTGATCGATGCTAAAGGCGAAGAGGTATTGATCGCTGGCACTGATCATCCAGTAAACATTGGCCTGCAAGTTGGCGCTTTGATTACTGTTAAAGATGGCCAGAAGGTTGAAGTTGGCGAGGTATTAGCGCGTATTCCAATCGAATCACAGAAGACTCGCGACATTACTGGTGGTTTGCCACGCGTTGCAGAATTGTTCGAAGCACGTTCACCAAAAGATGCAGCTGTATTGGCGAAAGTCACTGGAACAGTCTCCTTCGGTAAAGAAACCAAAGGTAAACAACGTTTGGTAATTACCGATATGGACGGCGAAGCTAATGAATTCTTAATTCCTAAAGAGAAGCAAGTTCTCGTTCATGACGGTCAAGTTGTGAACAAGGGCGAGATGATTGTGGAAGGCCCTGCCGATCCACACGACATCTTGACGCTCAGAGGTATTGAAGAGTTGGCTATCTACATCGTTGATGAAGTTCAAGACGTTTATCGTTTGCAAGGCGTGAAGATTAATGACAAGCACATTGAAGTGATCGTGCGTCAAATGCTGCGTCGCGTGCAAATTACTGATGGTGGCGATACTGCTTACATCACCGGTGAACAAGTTGAGCGTTCAAAGCTCTATGATGCGAACGATTTAGTGATTGCTGAAGGTAAGCGCCCAGCTCTGTTTGAGAACGTATTACTGGGTATTACTAAGGCGTCCTTGTCGACAGATAGCTTCATTTCAGCGGCTTCTTTCCAAGAAACTACCCGCGTATTGACTGAAGCCGCAATTATGGGCAAGACCGATACACTCCGTGGACTCAAGGAAAACGTCATTATTGGTCGCCTGATTCCTGCTGGTACCGGCTTGTCTTACCGCCGTGCCCGCAAGGTCAGAGAGCAATTCGAGCGTGATCGCGCCCAAATGATTGCCGCCGAAGAGGAAGCAATGGCCAATATGCCTGTAGAAATTGAGGCTGAAGTCGTTGCTCCTGCTGGGGAGGCTGATCCGAGCTAATTTGGTCATTCTGGCTGGATATGGCCAGTTTTTTCCCCATTTGGTTGACGGAAAAGGCTGGCCAAGCTAGAATGCTGAGTTCTACTGATTCAGAAGAGGGTCTTTTTGACCTAGAAATTCTCTAAGTCATTGATTTTCTTGAAGAAAGCAACAAAGAAGTACTAACCGAGCTATTTTATGCCAACAATTAATCAATTAATACGTAAGCCAAGATCAAGGCTGACCGTTAAAAGCAAAAGCCCTGCACTGGAAAACAGTCCGCAGCGCCGTGGTGTCTGTACACGTGTGTACACAACCACCCCTAAAAAACCGAACTCTGCACTTCGTAAAGTAGCTAAAGTTCGCTTAACCAATGGTTTTGAAGTGATTTCATACATTGGTGGTGAAGGCCACAACCTCCAGGAACACTCAGTAGTGTTGATCCGCGGCGGTCGTGTAAAGGATTTGCCAGGTGTGCGTTACCACATCGTTCGCGGTTCACTTGACTTGCAAGGCGTTAAAGACCGCAAGCAATCGCGTTCCAAGTACGGTGCTAAACGCGCTAAGAAGGCAGCTTAATCTTTTATTAGATAAGCAACAAAGTTTTTGCAGTAAGTCATTTTTTTGTCAGACTTAAAAGACAAGTAAGTGGTTGCTCCGTCTAGAAATTTTTTCTAGATAGTAGGGTAACCGGAGTGGGCGATCCAAAAAGGCCGCCCCTAACTGAACTGAAGGAATAGTTATGCCACGTCGTCGTGAAGTTCCCAAACGGGAAATTTTGCCGGATCCAAAATTCGGCAATGTAGAAGTAGCCAAATTTATGAACGTCCTCATGTTGGACGGCAAGAAATCGGTTGCAGAGCGTATCGTTTACGGTGCCTTTGACCACATCGAGAAAAAAGCAAAGAAAGAGCCGCTCGAAATTTTTTCTACAGCCATGGGCAATGTTAAGCCAATGGTTGAAGTAAAGAGCCGTCGTGTTGGTGGTGCTAACTACCAGGTTCCTGTTGAAGTTCGTCCATCACGCCGTTCCGCTTTGGCCATGCGCTGGGTGCGCGAAGCTGCTAAAAAGCGTGGCGAGAAATCGATGGCTCAACGTTTAGCCAATGAATTATTAGAAGCTGCTGAAGGTCGTGGCGGCGCAATGAAGAAGCGTGAAGAAGTTCACCGTATGGCAGAAGCTAATAAAGCTTTCTCACATTTCCGCTTCTAATTAAATAGCAAAGAAAAGGCACCAACAGTGGCACGTAAAACCCCAATCGAAAGATATCGCAATATTGGTATCTCTGCGCACATTGACGCAGGTAAAACGACAACTACAGAACGCGTTCTGTTCTACACCGGTGTTAATCACAAGATTGGTGAAGTACATGATGGTGCTGCTACCATGGACTGGATGGAGCAAGAGCAGGAGCGTGGTATTACCATTACTTCTGCTGCTACGACTACTTTCTGGAAGGGCATGGCAGGAACAATGCCTGAGCACCGTATCAATATTATTGATACCCCAGGACACGTAGACTTCACCATTGAAGTTGAGCGTTCAATGCGCGTTTTAGATGGTGCTTGCATGGTTTACTGTGCGGTAGGTGGTGTACAGCCACAATCTGAAACTGTCTGGCGTCAAGCTAATAAGTACCATGTTCCACGTTTGGCATTCGTTAACAAGATGGACCGTACTGGTGCGAACTTCTTTAAGGTCTATGACCAAATGAAGACTCGCCTCAAAGCGAACCCAATTTTGATCCAGATTCCAATTGGCGCCGAAGAAAACTTCAAAGGCGTTGTAGATTTGGTCAAAATGAAGGCTATCTATTGGGATGAAGAATCACAGGGTACTAAGTTTACTTACGCAGAGATTCCTGCTGAGTTGCAAGCTTCTGCTGACGAGTGGCGCGAGAAAATGCTCGAAGCTGCTGCAGAGAGCTCAGAAGAATTGATGGAAAAGTATCTCGGCGGCGAAAGCTTGACCGAAGATGAAATTAAAGGCGCACTGCGTCAGCGCACAATCGCTAATGAAATCGTTCCAATGCTATGCGGAACAGCTTTCAAAAATAAAGGTGTTCAGGCGATGTTGGACGCAGTCATTGAATTGCTGCCATCCCCATTAGACGTTCCGCCAGTTCCTTGCGAATTGGAAGATGGAACACCTACTACTCGTAAAGCTGCTGATGATGAGAAATTCTCCGCGTTGGCATTTAAGATCATGACCGACCCATTCGTTGGACAGCTCATTTTCTTCCGTGTTTATTCAGGTGTGATGAAGTCTGGCGATACGATTTACAACCCAATCAAGGGTAAAAAAGAGCGTGTTGGTCGTTTGCTGCAAATGCATGCAAACCAACGCGAAGAAATTAAAGAAGTTCATGCGGGCGATATCGCTGCAGCAGTTGGCCTGAAAGATGCAACTACCGGTGAAACCTTGTGTGATCCAGACAGCATTGTGATTTTGGAGCGCATGGTATTCCCAGAGCCGGTGATCTCACAAGCAGTTGAGCCAAAGACCAAGCCAGACCAAGAAAAAATGGGTCTTGCTTTGAATCGCTTGGCACAAGAAGATCCATCTTTCCGCGTGAAGACTGACGAAGAATCAGGGCAAACGATTATTTCTGGAATGGGCGAGCTCCACTTAGAAATTTTGGTTGATCGTATGCGTCGGGAATTTGGTGTTGAAGCAACTGTTGGTAAGCCACAGGTTGCTTACCGCGAAACAATTCGTAAAGTTTGCGAAGAAATTGAAGGCAAATTTGTTAAGCAATCAGGCGGTCGTGGTCAATACGGTCACGTTGTTCTGAAGCTTGAGCCACAAGCCCCAGGCAAAGGTTTTGAGTTCGTTGATGCCATTAAAGGCGGCGTAGTACCGCGTGAATACATCCCTGCTGTAGAAAAAGGTATTCGCGAGACATTGAACTCGGGTATTTTGGCTGGCTACCCAGTTGTGGATATCAAAGCAACTCTGTTCTTTGGTTCATACCATGACGTTGACTCCAATGAAAACGCATTTAAGATGGCCGGCTCTATGGCGTTCAAAGATGGTATGCGTAAGGCAGCCCCTGTATTACTTGAGCCGATGATGGCTGTTGAAGTTGAAACACCAGAAGATTTCATGGGTAACGTAATGGGTGACCTCTCATCCCGTCGCGGAATTTTGCAAGGCATGGATGACATTCCAGGCGGCGGCAAGATCGTGCGCGCTGAAGTCCCATTGGCAGAGATGTTTGGTTATTCAACCGGCTTACGCTCGTTGACCCAGGGTCGCGCTACCTACACCATGGAATTTAAGCATTACACCGAAGCACCTAAGAACGTTGCTGAAGCAGTTATGGCTGCTAAAGCGAAGTAATTTATCCACATTATTTTGAATATTGACTAGCTAAAGAAGGCAGACAAAAATGGCAAAAGAAAAGTTCGAGCGGACAAAACCGCACGTAAACGTAGGCACCATCGGTCACGTTGACCACGGTAAAACCACTTTGACAGCGGCGATTGCAACCGTGCTCTCAAAGCAATTTGGTGGCGAAGCAAAAGCATACGATCAGATCGATGCTGCACCAGAAGAAAAGGCCCGTGGTATTACGATTAATACTGCGCACGTAGAGTATGAGACAGCGAACCGTCACTATGCTCACGTGGATTGCCCAGGACATGCTGACTATGTGAAGAACATGATTACCGGTGCTGCCCAGATGGACGGCGCAATTTTGGTTTGCTCTGCTGCTGATGGCCCCATGCCACAAACGCGTGAGCACATCCTCTTGGCACGCCAAGTAGGTGTTCCTTACATCATCGTGTTCTTAAACAAATGCGATATGGTTGATGATGCTGAATTGCTCGAGTTAGTTGAAATGGAAGTTCGTGAACTTCTGTCTAAATATGACTTCCCAGGCGATGACACACCCATCATTCAAGGTTCTGCTAAGTTGGCCCTTGAAGGTGACGAAGGCCCGATGGGTAAAGAAGCCATCATGAAATTGGCTGAGGCACTTGATACTTACATCCCTACACCAGAGCGCGCCATTGATGGTGCCTTCTTGATGCCAGTAGAAGACGTGTTCTCGATCTCTGGTCGCGGTACTGTAGTGACCGGTCGTATTGAGCGCGGGATCGTTAAAGTCGGTGAAGAGATTGAAATCATCGGTATCAAGCCAACCTTAAAAACCACCTGTACTGGTGTTGAAATGTTCCGCAAATTGCTCGACCAAGGTCAAGCTGGCGATAACGTTGGTATCTTGTTACGCGGCACAAAACGTGAAGAAGTGGAACGCGGCCAAGTATTGGCCAAACCTGGTTCCATCACTCCCCATACTCACTTTACCGCTGAGGTGTATATCTTGGGTAAAGATGAAGGTGGTCGTCATACTCCATTTTTTAACAACTATCGTCCCCAGTTTTACTTCCGTACTACGGACGTAACTGGTTCAATTGAGTTGCCAAAAGATAAAGAAATGGTGATGCCTGGTGATAACGTCACGATTACCGTCAAACTCATTGCACCAATCGCGATGGAAGAAGGTTTACGTTTTGCGATCCGCGAAGGTGGCCGTACTGTTGGCGCCGGTGTGGTTGCAAAGATTTTGGCTTAGTAGCAAATAGATTTCGCAGTAGAAGTAAATAATATTTAGCGGTTTGCTAACCGGTGACATCAGTGCTGCTGATGTCACCGTGCTCTTTAGATGTATAACGTGGCAGCACCACACCGCTCTTTGGAATTAATATGCAAAACCAAAAAATTCGTATTCGTCTTAAAGCATTTGACTATCGCTTAATTGACCAGTCTGCAGCTGAAATTGTTGACACAGCTAAGCGTACTGGTGCGGTTGTCAAGGGTCCAGTACCTTTGCCAACCCGTATTGAGCGTTTTGATATCTTGCGTTCACCACACGTGAACAAGACATCTCGTGATCAATTAGAGATTCGTACCCATCTTCGTTTGATGGATATCGTTGATCCTACTGAGAAAACAGTAGATGCTTTGATGAAATTAGACCTCCCAGCTGGTGTGGACGTCGAAATTAAGCTGCAGTAATCACTTTTTCCAGTCTTTGCTCTTGCCAAGACTGGACTTTCGGGATAGAATCTAAGGCTTCGCTCGATTATTTGGGCGAAGTTGATGATTTTATTAGCATTAAAAACGTTGTAAGTTATTGATTTAGAAGTACTTTTACTTGTAAATCACTTAAATTAATTTTGCCGACCAATCGTAGTCGGCGTGGAGCATGAATATGAGCTTAGGCTTAATCGGCCGCAAGGTCGGCATGACCCGTCTATTTACGGACGAAGGGGATTCAATTCCTGTGACCGTAATCGACGTGAGCGACAACAGAATCGCTCAAATCAAGACCCAGGCAACTGATGGCTATGATGCTATCCAGTTGGCACATGGCACACGTAGAGCTACTCGCGTTACCAAATCAATGGCTGGTCACTTTGCTAAAGCAGGTGTGATGGCTGGTAACGGTCTCAACGAATTCCAATTAGATGCAGCAAAAATCGCAGAAATGACACCAGGACAAGTGATTACTGCTGAAGCTGCATTTACTACTGGCCAAAAAGTAGACGTGCAAGGCGTGTCTATCGGTAAGGGTTATGCAGGCACCATCAAGCGTTATCACTTTGCTTCTGGTCGCGCTTCCCACGGTAACTCACGTTCACATAACGTACCAGGCTCTATTGGTATGGCACAAGATCCAGGTCGTGTTTTCCCAGGTAAGCGCATGACTGGCCACCTTGGTGACGTTACCAAAACAGTTCAAAATTTAGTCATCGCACGCATTGATGCAGAACGTAATCTCATCATGGTTAAAGGCGCTATTCCAGGCGCTCCAGGCGGTAAAGTTATTGTTACTCCAGCGGTGAAAACACCGTTGAAGAAGAAATAAGGAGAGCGAATATGGAACTTAAGCTTCTCCAAGACAACGGTACTTTAGGTGCAGGCATACAAGCTTCACCAGAAGTATTCGAACGCGAATATAACGAAGCGTTGGTACACCAAGTTGTAGTGGCTTACCAAGCAAATGCACGTAGCGGTAACCGTGCACAAAAAGACCGTGAGCAAGTTAAGCACACCACCAAAAAACCTTGGCGTCAAAAAGGTACTGGTCGTGCCCGTGCTGGTATGAGCTCCTCACCATTGTGGCGCGGAGGCGGTCGTATATTCCCAAATTCTCCTGAAGAGAATTTCAGCCAAAAAGTTAACAAGAAAATGTACCGCGCTGGTATGAGATCTATTTTGTCTCAGTTAGCTCGCGAAGGTCGTTTGAATGTAGTTGATCAATTCAATCTCGATGCGCCTAAGACCAAAGAATTAGCTGACAAAGTTAAGGCAATGGGTTTGGATTCAGTCTTGATAATCGTTGATCAGGTTAGTGAGAATTTGTACTTGGCATCACGTAACTTGCATAAGATTGCTGTCTGTGAGCCACAGCACGCTGATCCATTAGCTTTGGTTCAATACAAAAAAGTGTTGGTAAGCAAAGCTGCGATCGCAAAAATTGAGGAGTTGCTGAAATGAGCCAAGTCCGTAAAAACGATCACAACCTCATGAAGGTTCTGCTTGGACCGGTTATCTCTGAAAAAGCCACTATGGTTGCAGAGAAAAACGAACAAGTAGTTTTCCAAGTAGCTCGCGATGCAAACAAGAGCGATGTGAAACAAGCTGTTGAATTGCTCTTCAAAGTGCAAGTTGACTCAGTTCAAATCGTGAATCAAAAGGGCAAGCCTAAGCGCTATGGCCGTTTTGAAGGTCGTCGTGACCATACTAAGAAGGCCTATGTGAATTTGAAGCCAGGTCAAGAAATTAACTTTGAAGCGGAGGCGAATTAATCATGCCTTTGATGAAGACAAAACCGACCTCACCAGGTCGCCGTTCTATGGTCAAGGTGGTCAATCCTGACCTGCATAAAGGCAAGCCTTTTGCAGCGTTGGTAGAGCCACAATTCCAAAAAGCGGGTCGTAACAATAATGGTCACATCACTACCCGTCATAAAGGTGGTGGTCATAAGCATCACTATCGTGTTGTGGATTTCAAGCGCAACGATAAAGATGGTATTCCAGCAAAAGTTGAACGCTTGGAATACGATCCAAACCGCAGTGCAAATATTGCATTGATCGTGTTTGCTGATGGCGAGCGTCGTTACATTCTTGCTGCTAAAGGCATGACTGTTGGCCAAGCAATCATGAATGGCTCAGAAGCAGCAATTAAATCTGGTAATAACTTGCCTATTCGCAATATTCCAGTTGGTAGCACCATTCACTGCGTTGAAATTCTGCCAGGTAAAGGTGCACAAGTTGCACGCTCTGCTGGTGGTTCTGCAGTATTGCTAGCTCGCGAGGGTGTATACGCCCAAGTGCGTTTGCGCTCTGGTGAAGTTCGCCGCGTTCTGATTGAGTGCCGCGCCACTATTGGTGAAGTTGGTAATGAAGAGCACAGCTTGCGCGTCATTGGTAAAGCTGGTGCAAATCGCTGGCGTGGTATTCGTCCAACCGTTCGCGGTGTGGCGATGAACCCAGTAGATCACCCACATGGTGGTGGTGAAGGTAAGACTGGCGAAGGCCGCGTACCTGTATCTCCATGGGGCACTCCAACCAAAGGTTATCGTACACGTCGTAACAAACGTACAACATCGATGATCGTTCAACGCCGTCAAAAGCGCTAAGCGATTAAGGAAAAATAGATATGACACGTTCAGCTAAAAAAGGCCCATTTTGCGAAGCCAGCTTGGTAAATAAAGTTGAAGTCGCACAGGCTAACAAAGACAAAAAGCCGATTAAAACTTGGTCACGCCGTTCAACGATTCTTCCAGACTTCATTGGTCTGACAATCGCTGTTCATAACGGTCGTCAACACGTTCCGGTTTATGTATCAGAAAACATGGTGGGTCATAAGTTAGGCGAATTTGCCTTGACCCGTACTTTCAAAGGTCACTCTGCTGACAAGAAAGTTGTGAAGAAGTAAGGGGATGATGATGGAAGTTAAAGCTATTCACAAGAGCGCCCGCATTTCAGCGCAAAAGACACGTTTGGTCGCTGATCAAATTCGTGGTTTGCCGATTGCCCGCGCATTAAACATTTTGAATTTCAGCCCCAAAAAAGCTGCCTTCATTGTGAAAAAAGTAGTTGAATCAGCGATTGCAAATGCTGAACACAATAAAGGCGCTGACATTGATGAGCTTAAGGTATCAGCGGTCATCGTTGATAAAGGAACATCCTTGAAACGTTTCACTGCACGCGCTAAGGGTCGTGGTAATCAAATTGAAAAACAAACTTGTCACATTAGCGTGACCTTGAGTAACTAAGGAAAGATATGGGCCAAAAGATAAATCCCACCGGATTCCGACTCGCGGTAACAAAGAATTGGACATCACGCTGGTATGCAAATAACACTGACTTTGCAAAGATGCTCAAAGAGGACGTTGATGTCCGCATCTATTTGAAGAAGAAGTTAAAGAATGCGTCCGTAAGTAAAGTAATCATTGAGCGTCCAGCAAAGAATGCCCGCATTACTATTTATAGCTCACGTCCAGGCGTAGTGATCGGTAAAAAAGGCGAAGACATTGAAGTTCTCCGCCGCGAATTACAAAAGCGTATGGGTGTTCCAGTTCACGTGAACATTGAAGAAATTCGTAAGCCTGAAGTTGATGCGCAATTGATCGCTGATTCTATTACCCAGCAGTTAGAGAAGCGCATCATGTTCCGTCGTGCGATGAAGCGTGCGATGCAAAGCGCAATGCGCCTTGGCGCACAAGGGATCAAGATCATGTCATCTGGTCGTTTGAATGGCGCTGAGATTGCTCGTCGTGAATGGTACCGTGAAGGTCGCGTTCCACTTCATACATTGAAGGCTGATATTGATTACGCAACATCTGAGGCTGAAACAACTTACGGCATCATTGGTGTAAAAGTTTGGGTTTACAAAGGTGACACATTGGGCCGTGGTGCTGACGCTCCAGTAGCTTCTCCATCCATTGAGCCAGCCGCTGAAGAAAAGAAAACTCGTCGTGCTCCAAGCAAAACGGCTGCTCGTAAACCAGCTGCTGGAACCGATAAGCCATTAGTTGCTGCTAAGCCAGCAATCAAGCGTGTGCGTAAGGTTGAAGTGCCGGCCGCAGATACGCAGAAGTCAGGAGAGTAAGCATGCTACAACCAAAGCGTCGCAAGTATCGTAAGGAACAAAAAGGCCGTAACACTGGTGTGGCAACACGCGGTAGTTCTGTAGCCTTTGGTGACTTTGGATTAAAGGCCGTTGGCCGTGGTCGTTTAACTGCTCGTCAAATCGAGTCAGCACGTCGCGCAATGACCCGTCACATTAAACGTGGTGGCCGTATCTGGATCCGTATTTTCCCAGACAAGCCAATTTCACAAAAACCTGCTGAAGTACGTATGGGTAACGGTAAAGGTAACCCAGAGTACTACGTAGCTGAAATTCAACCAGGCAAAGTACTTTACGAGATGGATGGTGTGGACGAGACTTTGGCGCGCGAAGCTTTCAAGCTTGCTGCCGCTAAATTACCTTTACAGACTACTTTCGTGATTCGCCACTTAGGTTGATCGGGATAGAGATTATGAAAAATAAAGAATTAGCAATTAAAGATCTGACTGGCTTGAACGCAGAATTAACAGAGCTCTTAAAGACTAACTTTAAGCTCCGTATGCAAAAGGGCACTCAGCAACTCACTAATACTAGTCAATTGGGTAAGACTAAGCGCGACATCGCTCGCGTAAAGACTTTTATTACCCAAAAGACTGCACAGAAATAAGGAAAAAGGGATATGACAGAATTATCTAAACCCTTACGCCGCACCCTCGTAGGCCGTATTGTTAGTGACAAAATGCAAAAAACTGTGACGGTTTTGGTTGAGCGTCAAGTGAAGCATCCAGTGATTGGTAAGTACGTTGGCAAGTCCAAGAAGTACCACGCTCATGACGAAGCTGGCACATACAAGATGGGTGATACCGTTGAAATTGCTGAATCTAAGCCAATTTCACGCACTAAATCATGGGTTGTTACCCGTTTAGTTGAGGCTTCAAAGGGTATTTAAGGTATTTTTATGGGATTTTGGTGAAGATTCTTCCAAAATCCCTGTTTTACGTAGTAGAATAGAAGGCTTCTCTGGTTTTATTGGAGAAGTAGTGTTTTTCATTAATTCCGGGTTTTAGCCTTCGTTAAAGCCCCTAGACGGAACCAAGACTGTTTGCCTTTGGCCAATAAGTTGGGGATTAGAAATGATACAAACCGAAAGTAGATTGCAGGTCGCCGACAACACAGGCGCCAGTGAAGTTTTGTGCATCAAGGTATTGGGCGGCTCTAAGCGTCGTTACGCCAGTATTGGTGATGTCATCAAAGTCAGCGTTAAGTCAGCTGCTCCACGTGGCCGTGTAAAAAAAGGCGATATTTATAACGCTGTTGTAGTCAGAACAGCTAAGGGTGTTCGCCGTCCAGACGGTTCATTGATTAAGTTCGATGCAAACGCTGCAGTTTTGCTCAACGCTAAGTTAGAGCCAATTGGCACACGTATCTTTGGACCAGTTACACGCGAATTGCGTACTGAAAAGTTCATGAAGATCGTTTCTCTCGCCCCCGAAGTGATTTAAGAGGCTGATATGAAAAAAATTCGTAAAGGTGATTCCGTAGTTTTGTTGACTGGCCGTGATAAAGGCAAGCAAGGAACTGTAACGGACGTTCTCGAGAACAAATTAGTGATCGAAGGCGTAAATATTTATAAAAAGAGCGTTAAGCCAAACCCAGCTGCTGGTGTAACCGGCGGCATGATTGACAAGACTATGCCTGTTCACATTTCTAATGTGGCTTTGGTTGACGGTAACGGCAAACCATCACGTGTTGGTATCAAACTCGTTGATGGTAAAAAACAGCGTTTCCTCAAAACCACTGGCGCAACATTAAGCGCATAAGGGGCACGGAGAAATTATGAGCACACGTTTTCAAGAACACTATCAACAAAAAGTTGTTGCTGATTTGATTGCCAAATTTGGTTACAAGTCTGCAATGCAAGTTCCACGCATCACCAAAGTAACCCTGAATATGGGCTTAGGCGATGCAGTGAACGATAAGAAAATTATCGAAAATGCAGTTGGAGATTTAACTAAAGTTGCAGGCCAAAAGCCAGTTGTAACTAAAGCTAAAAAAGCGATTGCAGGTTTCAAAATTCGTCAAGGCTACCCAATCGGTGCCATGGTGACATTGCGTGGTCAACGCATGTACGAATTCTTAGATCGTTTCGTTACTGTTGCATTGCCGCGCGTACGTGACTTCCGTGGAATCTCCGGTAAAGCATTTGACGGCCGTGGTAACTACAACATTGGTGTTAAAGAACAGATTATTTTCCCTGAAATTGAATACGACAAAATTGATGCCCTCCGTGGTCTCAATATCAGTATTACGACGACTGCTAAAACCGACGAAGAAGCAAAAGCTTTGTTGGCAGCATTCAAATTCCCTTTCCGCAATTAAGAGGCTAACGTGGCAAAACTATCCCTGATTGAGCGCGAGAATAAGCGCGCAAAAACTGTAGAGAAGTACGCTGTAAAGCGTGCTGAACTCAAAGCGATCATTGCTGATCAATCACGCAGCGATGAAGAGCGCTATGAAGCTCGCTTGAAACTACAGGCACTTCCACGTAATGCAAGTCCGATTCGTCAAAGAAATCGTTGTTCATTAACCGGTCGACCACGTGGCACATTCCGTAAATTCGGTTTGGCCCGTAGCAAGATTCGTGAAATCGCCTTCCGTGGCGAAATCCCCGGTTTAACCAAGGCCAGCTGGTAAGCGGCGAAAGAATTAGGAGAACTCATGAGTATCAGCGATCCAATCGCCGACATGTTGACCCGGATCCGCAATGCGCAAGCAGTGCAGAAGCCCGTAGTCTTGATGCCGTCGTCAAAAGTTAAAGTAGCCATCGCAAAAGTGTTGCAAGATGAAGGCTATATCGAAAGTTTTGAAATCAAAGGTGAGGCAGCTAAGCCAGTGCTCCATATTGATCTTAAATACTATGCAGGTCGTCCTGTTATTGAGCGTATTGACCGTGTTTCAACACCAAGTCTGCGTATCTATAAAGGCCGCCATGACATTCCAGAAGTAATGAATGGCTTGGGCATTGCAATTATTTCAACCCCTCAAGGCGTAATGACAGACCGTAAAGCACGTGCAACAGGCGTGGGCGGCGAAGTTATTTGCTACGTAGCTTAAGGAGAGAAATATGTCCCGCGTAGGCAAATCACCAATTACAGTTCCTAAGGGCGCTGAAATCAGCATCAACGGTGCAAACATTACTGTCAAAGGCCCATTAGGCACTTTGACACATAACTTGCACCCTTCAGTTGGTTTAAAACAAGCAGACGGCGTATTGACAGTTGTTGTCAATAATGACTCACCAGAAGCTGGTGCGCAGTCAGGTACGGCACGTGCTTTGGTTAACAACATGGTTATTGGCGTAACTGCTGGCTTTGAGCGCAAGCTCAGCTTGGTAGGTGTTGGTTACCGTGCTGCTGCACAAGGCGAAACATTGAAGTTGCAGTTGGGTTTCTCACACGACATTATTTACACGCTACCAAAGGGTGTAAAAGCTGAGACTCCATCGCAAACGGAAATCATTATTAAAGGCTTCAACAAGCAGCAAGTTGGCCAGGTCGCAGCTGAAGTTCGCGCATACCGTTCACCAGAACCATACAAAGGCAAAGGCGTTCGCTACGTCGACGAAGTTGTGCATCTAAAAGAAACTAAGAAGAAGTAAGCGAGATTAGAAAATGAATAAAGACGAATCCAGACAAAGACGTGCTCGGCAGACTCGTATTCGCATTGCCGAAGCATTGGCAAATCGCTTAACAGTTATCCGTAGCAATTCACATATTTCTGCGCAGGTTTATAGCCCATGCGGAACCAAAGTACTAGCAGCTGCTTCAACAATGGAAAAAGATTTGCGCCAAGCGATCAAAAACGGCGGCAACGCTGAAGCTGCAAAACAAGTTGGCAAGTTAGTTGCCGAGCGTGCTGTTAAGGCAGGCGTTGTTGATGTTGCTTTTGATCGTTCCGGTCATCGTTATCACGGCCGTATTAAGGCCTTAGCTGAAGCTGCGCGTGAAGCCGGCCTGAAGTTCTAATAGGGTTTAGGAAAAAACATGGCAAAAATGCAAACTAAGATGCAAAACGAAGAGCGTGATGATGGTCTTCGCGAGAAGATGATCGCTGTTAATCGTGTAACTAAAGTGGTTAAGGGTGGTCGTATTCTCGGCTTCGCCGCACTCACTGTAGTTGGCGATGGCGATGGCCGCATCGGCATGGGTAAAGGCAAATCAAAAGAAGTTCCAGTTGCTGTTCAAAAGGCAATGGACGAAGCGCGTCGTAAGATGATTAAGGTTTCCTTGCGTAAGGGCACTTTGCAGCACACTGTTACTGGTCAACATGGCGCATCACGCGTTTTGATTTCTCCAGCTAAAGACGGTACTGGAATTATTGCTGGTGGCCCAATGCGTGCGATTTTCGACGTCATGGGTGTAACCAACGTTGTAGCCAAGTCTCTCGGCTCTACAAACCCTTACAACTTAGTTCGCGCAACGATTGATGGTTTAAGCAAGATGAGTACTCCTGCTGAGATTGCTGCTAAGCGCGGCAAGTCAGTTGAAGAGATTCTCGGCTAAGACTAAAAGATTAGGAATCTACAAATGACAAAATCTAACTCCAAAGTCAAACTGCAATTAGTACGCAGTTTGATCGGCACACGCGAAAGTCATCGTGCAACTGTACGCGGCTTAGGCCTTCGTCGTATCAATTCAGTTTCTGAATTGGAAGACACTCCAGCTGTCCGCGGCATGATTAATAAAGTTTCTTATCTAGTTAAAGTTGTTAGCTAACTAGCAAGTAAATAGGCGAATAATATGCAACTTAATACACTCAAACCCGCAGAGGGCTCCAAGAAAAACCGTCGTCGCGTTGGTCGCGGTATTGGTTCTGGTCTTGGTAAAACTGCTGGCCGTGGTCACAAAGGTCAAAAATCCCGTTCCGGTGGCTTCCACAAGGTTGGATTCGAAGGCGGTCAAATGCCGATGTATCGTCGTTTACCAAAACGCGGTTTCGTTTCTTTGACGCGTCGTCACGTTGGTCAAATCACTTTGAACGACTTAGCAAAAATTAATTTGCCAGAAGTAGACCTATTAGTTTTGAAGGCGCACGGTTTTGCTGGTGAGCAAATCAATGCCGTTAAGGTTGTTAAAACTGGTGAACTCAAGATTGCTGTAACCCTCAAGGGTGTTACAGCTACTGCCGGCGCTAAAGCAGCTATCGAAGCAGCTGGCGGCAAACTGGTTGAAGCAGCTTAATAGGTCTTTTATTTAATATGGCATTAGCACCTACCAATAACGCAGGCACTGCATCAGCAGGAGGCAAGTTTGGCGAATTACGCCAACGCTTGATTTTCTTGGTGTTGGCTTTGCTCGTGTTCCGTTTGGGTGCTCATATTCCAGTTCCTGGTATTGATCCAGACCAATTGGCTCAGTTATTTGCAGGTCAAAAAGACGGTATCTTGGGAATGTTTAACTTGTTCTCAGGCGGCGCATTATCACGCTTCACAGTTTTTGCTTTGGGAATCATGCCTTACATCTCTGCATCGATCATCATGCAGTTAATGACTATTGTTGTTCCATCTTTAGAGGCATTAAAAAAAGAGGGCCAAGCTGGTCAACGTAAGATTACTCAGTACACCCGTTATGGCACTGTTCTGTTGGCTACTTTCCAGGCTTTAGGAATTTCAGTTGCTTTACAAGCTCAGCCAGGCCTAGTAGTTAATCCAGGTTTAATGTTTGAGCTCAATACCGTAGTGACTTTGGTAACTGGCACGATGTTTCTGATGTGGCTTGGCGAGCAAATTACTGAGCGTGGTCTTGGCAATGGCATTTCTATCATTATTTTTGGTGGCATTGTTTCTGGTTTGCCAAACGCATTAGCTAGCTTGTTGGAGTTAGTTCGCACTGGCTCAATGAATATTATTTCTGCCTTGCTCATCGTTGTGATTTGCGTAGCGGTAACCTATTTCGTAGTATTTGTAGAGCGCGGTCAGCGCCGTATCTTAGTAAATTACGCTAAGCGTCAAGTTGGCAACAAGATCTATGGCGGCCAGTCCTCTTACTTCCCATTGAAGTTAAACATGGCAGGTGTTATTCCTCCCATTTTTGCTTCTTCAATTATTTTGTTCCCTGCAACCATTGCTGGCTGGTTCACATCAGGCGAAACGAATAATATGTTTAGCAGAATTATTAAGGATTTGGCGGCTACTTTGGCTCCAGGTCAGCCTGTGTACACCATTCTGTATGCAGCAGCGATTATCTTCTTCTGTTTCTTCTATACCGCTTTGGTATTTAACAGCCGTGATACTGCTGAGAACCTTAAGAAGAGCGGCGCATTTGTTCCAGGCATTCGCCCAGGCGATCAAACAGCACGTTATATCGATAAGATCTTGGTGCGCTTGACATTAGCCGGTGCGATTTACATGGTTTTAGTGTGTCTGTTACCAGAATTTTTAGTATTGAAGTACAACGTGCCGTTTTATTTCGGCGGTACTTCGCTGTTGATTATTGTTGTTGTTGCAATGGATTTCATGGCTCAGGTTCAGTCATTCGTGATGCAACAGCAGTATGGCTCTTTGATGAAAAAAGCCAACTTTAATATGGGCGCCTAACTGAATGTCTAAGGACGATGTAATTCAGATGGCGGGAGAGATTGTTGAGAATTTGCCGAACGCGATGTTTCGCGTGAAGCTGGAAAACGGACATGTGGTTCTAGGGCACATTTCCGGAAAGATGCGGATGCATTACATCCGTATTTTGCCGGGAGATAAGGTAACGGTGGAGATGACTCCTTACGACCTGACGCGCGCCAGAATCATATTCCGGGCGAAGTAAAGATTCAGTAGTACCTATTTTTAAGAGGTGAGTTATGAAAGTTTTAGCATCCGTTAAGTGTATTTGCAGAAATTGCAAGATCATTAAGCGCAAACGCGTTGTGCGTGTGATCTGTTCTTCAGATGCACGTCATAAGCAGCGTCAAGGCTGATCTGGTTAATTAAGAGGAAATCTCATGGCACGTATCGCTGGGGTAAATATCCCAAATCATCAACACACTGTCATTGGTTTGACAGCAATTTTTGGCATTGGCACAACTCGTGCTCGCAAAATTTGCCAAACCACAGGTGTTGCTATCTCCAAAAAAATCAAAGATCTTACTGACGCTGACTTGGAAAAGTTGCGTGATGAAGTAGGTAAGTTCATTACCGAAGGTGACCTTCGTCGTGAAGTAACTATGAGCATCAAGCGTTTGATGGACTTAGGTTGCTATCGTGGCGTACGCCATCGTAAGGGTCTGCCTGTGCGTGGACAACGTACTAAGACTAATGCGCGTACCCGCAAGGGCCCACGTAAGTCTGGCGTGCAACTGAAGAAATAATCAAGAAAGTTTATTGACATGGCAAAACAACAATCCGCTTCTACTGCTTCACAGCGTACGCGTAAGAAGGTTAAGAAGAACGTTGCTGACGGTATCGCGCACGTTCACGCTTCCTTTAACAACACTATTATTACGATCACTGATCGTCAAGGAAATGCACTTTCATGGGCAACTTCTGGCGGCCAGGGCTTCAAAGGCTCACGTAAATCAACACCTTTTGCTGCTCAGGTAGCTGCAGAAGTAGCTGGTAAAGCTGCTGTTGAATGCGGTATCAAGAACTTGGAAGTTCAGATCAAGGGTCCAGGCCCAGGTCGTGAATCAGCAGTACGCGCTTTGAACTCTTTGGGCATCAAGATCACTGAGATTCAAGACGTAACTCCAGTTCCACATAATGGTTGCCGTCCTCCAAAGCGTCGTCGTATTTAAGCTGCGGAGTTAGTAGTAAAAGTTTAGTATTTTTTATTAAAAGCCCACTGTTCATCTGATTTAAAGGGTGAACTCACCGCCGGTCGCAAGACTGCGGCAAAGAAAGGAAAGCATCGTGGCACGTTACTTAGGGCCTAAGGCCAAATTAGCACGTCGGGAAGGTACCGACTTATTTTTAAAGAGCGCACGTCGCGCCCTGTCAGACAAGTGCAAGTTAGATACTAAGCCTGGTCAACATGGTCGTACATCTGGCTCAAGAACATCAGATTACGGTAATCAATTGCGTGAAAAGCAAAAGGTTAAACGTATCTACGGCATATTAGAGCGCCAATTCCGTCGTTACTTCGCAGAAGCAGAGCGTCGTAAGGGCAACACTGGTGAAACATTGCTCCAGTTGCTTGAGTCACGCCTCGACAACGTGGTTTATCGCATGGGTTTCGGTTCAACCCGCGCAGAAGCACGTCAGTTGGTTTCTCATTGTGCAATTTTGCTCAATGGTAGCCCAGTGAATATTCCATCTATTCAGGTTAAACCTGGTGATGTGGTTGCTATTCGTGAAAAAGCGAAGAAGCAAACACGTATTACAGAATCACTCAACTTGGTTCAGCAAATGACTGCTATCAGCTGGGTTTCAGTTGATGCAGGAAAGCTGGAAGGAACATTCAAGCAGGTGCCTGACCGCGAAGAAATCAGCGGTGAAATTAATGAAAGTTTGATCGTTGAATTGTATTCACGCTAATTAGGCACTATCAAGGAAAAAATATGCAAACAAATTTGCTCAAGCCAAAAATTATTTCTGTTGAAGCGCTTACCACCAACCAAGCTAAGGTTGTTATGGAGCCGTTCGAGCGTGGCTATGGCCACACACTCGGAAATGCATTACGTCGTGTACTTCTGTCCTCGATGGTTGGTTATGCTCCAACTGAAGTAGCAATTGCAGGTGTTGTTCATGAATACTCCACTTTGGACGGAGTTCAAGAGGACGTAGTAAATCTCTTGTTGAACCTCAAAGGTATCGTCTTTAAGTTGCAGTCCCGCGATGAAGTCACTATCAATTTACGTAAAGAAGGCCCAGGCGTCGTTACAGCAAAAGATATCGATCTTCCGCATGATGTAGAAATCATGAATCCTGATCACGTAATTGCTCACCTATCCGCTGGCGGTAAGCTAGATATGCAGATCAAGGTTGAAAAAGGTCGTGGCTATGTACCTGGTAACGTGCGTCAATACAACGATGAGACTACCAAGATTATTGGCCGTATCGTGTTGGATGCCTCGTTTAGCCCAGTAAGCCGTGTTAGCTATGCTGTTGAATCTGCTCGTGTTGAGCAACGTACCGACCTCGATCGTCTCGTAATGACTATCGAAACAAACGGTGTGCTGTCTCCTGAAGAAGCAATTCGTCAAGCGGCTAGCATCTTGGTTGATCAGTTGGTTGTGTTCGCAGCTCTTGAGAGCAGCGAAGTTTCTGGTGATCTTGCACCAAGCCGTTCTTCAATGGTTGATCCAATGTTGATGCGTCCAGTTGATGACCTCGAGCTCACAGTTCGCTCTGCAAACTGCTTGAAGGCTGAGAACATTTACTACATCGGTGACTTGATTCAACGTACAGAGAATGAATTGTTGAAGACGCCTAATTTGGGTCGTAAGTCTTTGAACGAAATTAAAGACGTATTGGCTGCTCGTGGCTTAAGTCTTGGCATGAAACTCGAAAGCTGGCCTCCAGCTAACCTCGAGAAATAATTAGAAAGGAAGCATCATGCGTCACGGAAACGGCTTACGCAAACTAAACAGAACATCCTCACATCGCTTGGCGATGCTGCGCAATATGTCCAATTCTCTTTTGGAGCACGAAGTGATTAAAACCACTTTGCCAAAAGCAAAAGAATTGCGCATGGTTGTTGAGCCTTTAATTACTTTAGGTAAAAAAGATAACTTGGCAAACCGTCGCTTGGCATTTAATCGCACACGTGATCGCGATATCGTTGCTAAACTCTTCACAGAGCTTGGTCCACGCTATGCAACACGTCCAGGCGGCTACCTTCGAATTTTGAAGTTTGGCTTCCGTCATGGCGATAATGCGCCAATGGCATTGGTTGAGTTGCTTGATCGTCCAGAAGTTGATGAAACAGCAGCAGTAGTTGAAGAGGCTTAAGTCTCGAAACTATTCAAAAGCCAGGCTTCGGTCTGGCTTTTTTCATTTATAGGTTTATAAATACGGTATGCCTCAAAACCCCTTAGTGAGCCCATTAGCCAATCCCAATAAGCTTCTAGTGGTTGTTACTAGTTTGCCGAATATGGAGACTGCTACAGCCTTAGCTAAAGCTCTGGTTGAGGCACATCTTGCGGCCTGTATTCAGATTAATGAAGGGATTTATTCGGTCTATCGCTGGGAAGGGAAGGTTTGCGAGGAGCAAGAGATTCTCTTGTCTGCAAAAACGATGTCCCACCAATGGGAAGAGATCTGCGCATTCATAAAAGAAAGCCATCCTTATGATCTTCCGGAGATTTTGGCTTTTTCACCTGAACAATACGAGCAGCAATATGCACAGTGGGTTAGCTCGGAGGTATATTCAAAGACATGAAATTCAATTTTTTTCTGGGAAAGATTTTTGGGCTACTACTGCTCTTATCGGCGCAAGTATTTGCAGCGCCAGATTTTTTGCCACCAGAAAAAGCTTTCCGCGTAGAGGCTACTTGGTTAGAAAATTCTAAGCAGCTTGAGGTTGAATTTATTCCTGCTAAGGGGTATTACATCTATCGGGAATCTCTTCATTTTGCGATTGGTATTGAGCCTGGAAAGCTAATTAATGTAAGGCCTGCATTACCTAATGGCATTGAAAAGTTTGATGAGACTTTCCAGAAAAAACTACAGGTTTATAAGCAGCCCTTGATGGTTTTATTGGACATCAAACCTGTACTTGGAAAACCTATTTACGCCCAAGTCAGTCTTCAAGGATGTGCAGAAGCTGGCATTTGTTATCCGCCCACGACCCTAAAGTTTTTGCTGGCAGGGCCCGGCGTTAAAGCAGCGCCGATCCCAGAAGAACTTGAAGGATTACAAAATGTTACAGGCCAGCCCAAAACCGAATTTAGTCTGGCTGATTTATGGCGTGAACGAGATGACGTTAATGCTATTGGTCGCTTTTTAGCGAATACTTTTACTGCTTATTTGTTCTTAGCTTTCTTTGTTTTAGGTCTTGCGTTGGCATTTACGCCTTGTGTGTTGCCGATGCTTCCAATTCTTTCTAGTGTGATCTTTGGTTCCCAAGGCGGCAAAACGATTTCTAAGGGGCGCGCCAGCTTATTAGCACTCTCTTATGTTTTAGGCATGGCCTTGGTATATGCCTTGGCTGGAACCTTGATGGCAGCTCTGGGTGGTAGTGTACAAAGGGCGCTGCAAAGCCCAGTTGCACTGGCTGCCTTTGCCTTATTGCTACTAGCCCTCTCAGGGAGTTTATTTGGGCTGTATGAGCTTCGTTTGCCAAATTCATGGCATCAGCAGGTTGATCGTCTAGCAGGTCGCCAGAAGGGTGGTAGCGTGTTTGGCGCCTTTGCTTTGGGCGGTATCTCAACCTTAGTAGCAAGCCCCTGTATTACTGCCCCCTTAGCAGGCGTATTGGCATTTATTGCCCAAACTGGCTCTATGTCTTTAGGGGCCGGATTACTTTTTGTTATGGCTTTAGGCATGGGTTTGCCGCTCCTCTTTATTGCCATTGAGGCACGTATTTTGATTCCATCTACCGGCATTTGGATGGTCTGGTTACAGCGTACCTTGGGTGTTTTGCTCGTAGCGACTGCAGCCTGGATTGCATCTCCTTTGCTTGGCCAGAATGATGCAAGCGGGCCCGTAAAAATCATGAATGGACAAACTATTCATCCAGTTGGTGATTTGTCTTTTGTGGTGATTCATTCGCCAGCGGAGCTTGATGCACAGCTTAGCCAAGCAAAGCGCGATCAAAAATTAGTCTTACTCGATTTTTATGCAGATTGGTGTATCAGCTGTAAAGAGATGGAGATCAATACTTTTGCCAACGCAGAAGTGAGTCAAGCATTAAAGCAATTTGTTTTGCTGCAAGCGGATGTGACTACGAATAGTCCTGATAATCAAGCATTGCTGAAGCGCTTTGGTTTATATGGCCCACCAGGCATTTTGATTTTCAATCTTGATTCGCAAGAGCAGGCAGATCAACGCGTGATTGGTTATATGCCACCTCAACGTTTCATTGAGCGCTTAAAAAAAGCTTCTCAAGGTAAATAGCTTATCGACTTACTTGGTTGCTTTAAGTAAGCGCGCTGCCTCGATTGCAAAGTAAGTCAATACACCATTTGCACCAGCCCGTTTAAATGCCAGAAGAGATTCCATCATCACGGCGTCATGATCGAGCCAACCATTCTGTGCAGCAGCTTTGAGCATGGCATATTCACCGCTCACTTGATAGGCATAAGTGGGGTAATTAAATTCCTCTTTGACGCGACGCACGATATCTAGATACGGCATTCCAGGCTTGACCATGACCATATCAGCCCCCTCGCTGATATCAAGAGCAACCTCTCGCAAAGCCTCATCCCCATTGGCGTAGTCCATTTGATACGTTTTTTTATCTGCTTTACCGAGGTTCTTGGCTGAGCCAACTGCATCTCTAAATGGACCATAAAACGCAGAGGCATATTTAGCTGAATAAGCCATGATGCGTGTGTGAATTAATTTCTTTTGTTCGAGTGCTTCTCGAATTTTTCCGATACGGCCATCCATCATGTCTGATGGCGCAACGATGTCGACACCAGCCTGGGCTTGAGCAATGGCTTGCTGAACTAAAATTGCGCTGGTCTCATCATTGAGTATGCGGCCTTGATCATCAAGAACACCATCTTGACCATGACTGGTATAGGGATCAAGTGCAACATCAGTCATGATGCCCAAATTGGGGAAGCGTTTCTTTAATTCAGCAACAGCTGTTGGCACCAGACCTTTCGGGTTGTATGCCTCTTTACCATCCGGAGTTTTTAATGCAGCATCAATCACTGGGAACAAAGCTAATACAGGAATTCCCAGATCCACACATTCTTGGGCAACATTAAACAGTAAGTCTAATGAGACACGATTAACACCCGGCATCGAAGCAACTGCTTCAGATTTACCTTTACCCTCCAGCAGGAATACGGGGTAAATCAAGTCACTCGCAGAAATACCGTTTTCTTGCATCAGACGGCGCGACCAATCATCGCGACGCATGCGGCGAGGGCGGTGCCCCGGAAAGTTGAGCAAAGAGTTAGCTTGTGATTTCATCTTCATGGGTTTCTGTTTCAAATAGCCATTTAATAACTAAATTATCTGCCTCTTCAAGACCAATACGTTTTGTACTTGAGAATAATTGTGCCGTAAGTTGCTTAGACTCGCCCGTGCCATCTGGCAAGGCAGGATCGTACTGTTGTAATTGCTTCTGAACCGCCTCAAGAGCATGCTTGCACTCACTTTTATTGAGTTTGTCGCATTTGCTGAGCAAAATATGGATCGGTTTGCCGGTTGGCACAAACCACTGAATCATTTGTTCATCTAGGTCGGTAATACCGCGCCGGGCATCCACAATCAGAACCATACCCACCAACTGCTCACGTTCCTGAAGATAGTCGCTCAGGAGGCTATTCCAGTGGTATTTGGTCTCACGGTTCACTGCCGCATAGCCGTAGCCTGGTAAGTCCACCAGATAGGCTAAAAGGTCATCTTTGGCGAAGAGTCCGAAGTAGTTGATATGCTGGGTTCGGCCGGGCGTTTTACTAGCAAAAGCGAGCCTTTTTTGATTGCATAGGACGTTAATGGCACTGGATTTTCCAGCATTTGAGCGACCAGCAAAGGCCACCTCACGCAAGGGTGTGGCAGGCAGGCAATGGGTGTCATTGACTGTGGTGGCGAATCGGGCTTGAAAGAGTTTAGACATGTCCTGAAGCTATTGTAAAATCACGCAAAATCATGAAATATCTCACGGTGTTGGGTAAAAGGATTGTAAATACAGGGCCCAAACACTTTTAGGAATTTTTGCCAAGGTAAACATAATGCGTCAAAGCCCCAAAATCTCCAAATTAACTAGCTTACGAGCTGGTTTCGCAGTTCTCTCTATTTTCACTCTGATCGGCATTTCTGGGGCTGCTATGGCTGCCGATGCCGCTCCGATGGCTCCTGAAGCTGTAGCGAAGGCTACAGTGCCAGGCAAACCAAAGGTTGATGTTGCTGCTGGTGAATCTCTTTATAACGGCGGCGATACTTCCCGCGGCGTTGTAGCTTGTATTACTTGCCATGGCCCTAAAGGTCAAAGCGCTGTTAGTACATGGCCTAAGTTATCTGCGCAACATGCTGCATACACGAACAAGCAATTGAAAAATTTCAAAGAGGGCACTCGTGCTAACCCAATCATGATGGGCATGTCTGCAGCTTTGACTGAGCAAGATATGCAAAACATATCTGCATACTTAGGTAAGCAAGCCCTTTCGCAAGGCGTTGCTCAAAACAAAGAAACCATTGAGTTGGGTCAAAGTATTTACCGCGGCGGTATTGCGGCGAAGGGCATTCCAGCCTGCGCTGCTTGCCATAGTCCAACAGGTGCTGGCATTCCTGCTCAATATCCACTCTTAGGTGGTCAATGGGCTGATTACACCAATGCACAGCTACTTGCATTCCGTGAAGGCGTTCGTAAAAATAGCATTCAAATGACTACGATTGCTACTAAGCTTTCTGATCAAGAAATGAAAGCAGTTGCTGATTACATGGCAGGTTTGCATTAAGAAATTATTCTGAGCTTCAAATAAAAACCCCGCTCATGTAGCGGGGTTTTTATTTACAGTATGTTTTAGAAAGCTACTTTGGCAAAACAGTTTCACTTATAAATAGGTCAGATATTTTTTCACGTGCACGAATGACGTAAGCATTTTTTCCATCAACCATAATTTCAGCTGGTTTGGGGCGAGTATTGTAGTTAGAGGCCATGACAAAACCATAAGCGCCAGTTGAAAGAATTGCTAGAAGATCGCCTTCCTCCACAGCAAGATTACGATCTCTTCCTAACCAATCTCCAGACTCACAAACAGGCCCAACAACATCATAGGTCAAGCTATTAACTTCTTTAGCTTGTACTGGAACAATGCCATGATGTGCTTCATATAAGGCTGGACGTAGCAGCTCTGTCATAGCAGCATCAACTATGCAGAAGTTTTTCTCAGTACCAGGTTTAAGGTATTGAACAGTAGTGAGGAGCACTCCAGCATTACCAACCAAAGATCTGCCTGGCTCTAGAACAATGTCTAAATGAGCAAAGCCTCGTTCTGCCACATGGTTTAAAAGCGTATTCGTGAACTCGGTGATATCAGGTGGTGTTTCATCGCTATAGGAAATTCCAAGGCCACCACCTAAATCAAGATGGTGAATTACGATGCCTTCCTTCTTGAGCTGCTCAACTAAATCTAAAACTTTATCTAAGGCATCTAAGTAGGGCGCAGTAGTAGTGATTTGTGAGCCGATATGACAGTCAATGCCAACCACATCAATCTGTGAGAGTTGGCTGGCTTCACGATATGTTTTTAAAACCTCATGATATGCAATACCAAATTTATTTCCTTTTAAGCCAGTAGAAATATAAGGGTGTGTTTGTGCATCGACATCAGGATTAACGCGTAAAGAGACAGGCGCACGGCAGCTGAGCTTACTTGCCACGCGATTAATGTTGTGAAGCTCGGCAATCGATTCAACGTTGATGCACTTAACCCCAGCATCTAAGGCAGCAGCGATCTCAGAGGCGGATTTACCTACACCAGCGAAGACGAGGCTTTTAGGATCGGCACCAATTGCCAATGCGCGAGCTAATTCTCCGCCGCTCACTAAGTCGAACCCTGCGCCAAGTTTTTTGAAGCAATCAATCACTGCCAAATTACTATTTGCTTTCATGGCGTAATGCACGCGTGCACGACGTTTACCTTTGTTATCAATACAAGCCTTGTCATAAGCTTGGTAGGCCTCAGTCAGCGATTTTTTACTATAGACATATAGTGGTGTACCAAATTCTTTTGCTAAATCTGCCAGCGGAATTTCTTCGGCATACCAAGTACCGTCACGCTCAGTAAATCCAGATAATTTAGGAAGAGGAAGTGCTTTGCTTGTCATTGCTTTGCCGGTGATGAATTGCTTGTGCTAGGAGGGGTTTGTGGTGGATAGAGCTTGCCTTTAGGTTCTGGCTCTGTAGGTGCTGGCGGCACATTAGGCGTATTTGGCATAAATAGTGGACCCCTAACCCCACATCCAGCAAGGGCTATTACAAGGGTAATGCCAAAGGCTCTATTGAGAATCGCTATCATGAATGTCTCTAAAACGAATGATTGAATATAGCATGCAGGACTCTGGGATGAATCCAAATAATTTGAGCGTGGAAGCCATTGATGACAAGCAGTTTCATCAACTGGGTAGTAATTTATTACAGTCTATTGAGGCGGCTTTGGAGGCTGCTGATGACGAATTAGATCTAGATTTGGATGTAGAGCGCCAAGGAGGCAATGTTATTAATATCCGCTTTAGGGATAAAAGTGTGATTGTGGTGAATACCCAGCCACCTTTACATGAAATTTGGGTGGCCGCTAAGTCTGGTGGCTACCACTACCGTTGGGCTGGAACCATGGCTACGCCTTTGTGGTTGGACACCAAAACCGGTAGAGAGCTATTAAGTGATTTGACGCAGTTTGCTAGCACTCAGGCTGGCCAAGCAGTCAAGATCACTTTGATCAAGTCTTAAGAACTTTAGGCTGCACCAGTAGAAACTAAAGTTTCGATCACGAGGGTATCGGGTACGCTCTTGATTTGAGCCTTGCCCATTCTTTCCAAGATCACGTAGCGAATTTGGCCACCCTCTGTTTTCTTATCAACCTGCATCAGTTCCAAATAGCGTTCTGCGCCAAATTTAGGGGGAACAATAGGCAGATTCATTGATTTGATAATGTTAGTGAGCCGCTCGAGCTCAGCCTTGCTGATGAGGTTTAAACGACAAGATAAGTCAGCACCCATCACCATACCGCAGCCAACAGCCTCCCCGTGAAGCCATTCGCCGTAACCCATGCCAGCTTCTATCGCATGTCCAAAGGTATGACCAAAGTTTAGAGTTGCACGAATGCCACCCTCCCTTTCGTCTGCAGAAACTACTGCAGATTTAATTTCACAGGAACGAAGTACTGCATGCCCCATTGCGCTTGTGTCGCAGGCTAGCAATGCCACCGCATTTGTTTCGATCCAATCTAAAAATTTGGTATCAGCGATAGCGCCATGTTTCACCACTTCGGCAAGGCCAGCAGAGAGCTCTCTTGGCGGCAAGGTCTTCAGCGTGTTGAGATCAGCAACCACAGCAACAGGTTGATGAAATGCCCCAATCATGTTTTTACCCAAAGGATGATTGATGCCAGTTTTGCCACCAACAGAAGAATCAACCTGAGCCAATAAGGTAGTCGGAACTTGAATGAAACGAATGCCACGCATAAAGCTGGCTGCAGCAAAACCTGTCATATCGCCAATCACGCCGCCACCTAAGGCAATCAACATGGTTTGGCGATCCGCACCAAACTTTAATAGATCATCAAAAATGAGCTGAAGATTTTTCCAGTCTTTATACGATTCGCCGTCAGGCAAGGTGATGGTTCTAACAGGTTTACCAAAGGCTTCTAGAGTCTTAGTTAGGCGGGCAGCGTAGAGCGGGGCAACCGTAGTGTTAGTAACGATATAAATTGAAGTTGCTTTTTCACAGGCCCCAAATAAGCTGGCTTGATCAATTAGATCAGTGCCAATATGTATTGGATAGCTTCGGTTACCAAGATCAACTTCAAGTGTTTTCATCATAGCGCCAATGTATTTAAGCAGAAAGTTCAAGTTGCATAATTAAGGTGTTGACCAGCTGATTGACGCTGGGTTTGCCAGTTTCAATCACATGATCGGCGATTTCGCGATAAAGGGGATCGCGAATAGTGTATAAATTTTCCAGAATTTTTTTGGCATCACCATTACGAAGCAAGGGACGTCCATCGCCACCTTTAGTGCGATGCCAAAGTTCATTTGGATTTGCATGTAGATAAATGACGGTGCCGCGCTCCTTTAGCGCTTGACGGTTATCGGGAAATAAAATAGCCCCACCACCGGTAGCCAGGACAATCTCGTGCTCAGCTGTAATTTCTCGAATGACTTGTGCTTCTCGTTTGCGAAATCCTGCCTCACCTTCCATCTCAAAGATAACTGGAATCTTGACGCCACAGCGCTCTTCAATCACATGATCAGCATCTAGAAAGCGGCGCCCTAATTTTTTGGCTAGCACTTTTCCGACGGTCGACTTTCCGGCACCCATAAGGCCAATCAGAAAGATATTGTTTTTCGGGGAGTTCACCCTTCGATTTTATTAGGGTTTATCGAGAACGGTAGGGGTTAGGAAGACAAGTAGTTCAGTTTTATCTTGTAATTTAGATTTATGGCGAAATAAGTGGCCAATTAGAGGAATATCTCCTAGTAAGGGGATTTTGACTTCATCCTCCCTAGCGGTTGTTTGAAAAATACCCCCAATGATGGCTGTTCCCCCGTTTTCAACGGTGACCTCTGAGCTCAGGCTTTTAGTGTCAATTGCATATCCCTGCTCTGTTTTCATGCCAATGGTGTCCTTATTAATCCCAACTAGCATGGAGATTTTTCCGTCAGGATGAATTTTTGGTAAAACTTCTAAGCGTAAATTGGCTTTCCGAAATTGCAATTTACTGCCATTTTGTGAGGTAGTTTGATAGGGGAGCTCAGTACCTTGTTCGATAGTAGCTTTGACTTGATCCCCTGTCATGATGCGCGGATTAGAAAGAATTTTCCCTTGACCATCCGATTCAAGGGCCGATAGTTCCATTTGCAAAAGACGACTACCGTTTCGGGAGACTAAAGTTGCAGCCACGGTTGCTGGATTAAAGCCACTTAAGCCTGATCCACCCAAATCAAAATTACTAGAGATTGTTTTATCTGAGTTACCTCCCAAAGAGTTTGCTTGGTAGCCCAGCTTAACTCCCAGTTCGCGGGCAAAGCGCTCATCAGCCTCTACAATGCGGGCCTCAATGAGTATTTGCCTTGGACTATTAATATGGTCGCCACCAAAGGGTAGGGCCGCATCTTCACGACGATGCTTTTGAAACGCAGCAATTTCCGCATGAGGCCCAATCCAGTAAATGTCACCGTTGCGAACTAGGCGCAATCCTCTGCTCGCTAGAATTGAGTGGAGTGCTGTTTGCCATGGCGTGTTATTGAGATCAACCGTAATCCTCCCCTTAATCGATTCACTTAACAAAAAGTTGGTGTTACCCAGTGCTGCAAGAGCTTGTAAAAGCTCTGACACTTCAATATCGGTAAATTGCAAACTAATAGGCGTTTCCATTAAGTTTTGTCCAGACGTGTTGGCACCAATTGGACTCACACAAAAAATGAATAAAAAGCCAAGACAAAGGCTAAATTTTTGTATGTATTGATGTGCGGGTTTTAGACTTTGCTTCATTCGGTTTTGGAGGGTTTAATGTGTAAGGTTTTGCCTTGGCTATGGGTTAGGGTTGCGAGATCTTTCTCAAGCTGGGTCAATCGCCAATCCCCCAAAACAAGCATCCCTTTTTGAAACATCACATTGCTCTTCCCAGTATGAAAAAACGCCTGGCGAGAACCACCCATTTCACTCGCCCCCAAATAACGCCAGCGACGCAGTTCAGCCTCATGAGGATGCGCTTGAGGCTTCGTAAAAACTTGTTTAGTTGGTTTATTCTCTATTAATGAGTGAATACTCACTTCTATTGAATCTATGGCTTCATATAGATCATCTTGTTCACTTTGTAGTTCAGTGCGCAGTATGGCTAATTCTTTTTTAAGCTCAGAAATTTCCTTCTGGGACTCTTGGAGGGTAGCTTCAAAACTTGTTTTTAGAGCCCCATAGGCAATAAAAAGCGCAATACCAATAATTATTAAACACGCCCCAAAAGCAAAAAATCCTCCCAATTTTTGGAGTTGATTCAAAAGATTTGGATTACTTAAGGCATCTAGCTGGGCGCCCTCTTTGCTCAGTTTTGGATGCTCTAGAGGAGGACTTTTGGAGGAAGCAGTTTTACGTATCCCATGGGGATCAGGAATCGCTGGATCATCACCAAGCTCACTCAAAATTTCATCAAAAGATTGTGGAGAAATATGGCGTGATGGCATGCCTACATTTTTCAGGTTTAGCCTAAGAATAGCCATCAGCATAGTTTGAAGCTGATGTCAGCAAAGACACCTCTAAAAGCTCAAAAACTAGGCTTTTAGAGCTTTTAGGGAAATTACTTAAGCACCATATAATTTGAGCTTATGGCCTTCCCCCCAAAAGACAAGCCGCCGCAAAACCAACGACTAATCCGTCAGCTCGATAAAGGTCCGCGATATTCCCGAGTAGGGCCTGGTTCACCCCGTAAATCTTCTAGTAATCCTTTGGTGAAGGCAATGTTGATTATTGGCGTGGTATTTGCCTTAGTGGTAATGCTGCTGATGGGCTACGCATTTTTAGTAGCCAAGCCCAATTTACCGAAAATCTCGGCTTTAACAGATTACAACCCAAAAACCCCTCTGCGGATTTATACGGCCGATAAGGTTTTGATTGGCGAGTTTGGCGAAGAGCGCCGTAAGGTTATCCCTTTGGATGAAATTCCACAAAGTATGCGCAATGCTGTTTTGGCTATCGAGGATGATCGCTTCTACTCTCATGGCGGGGTCGATTATGTGGGGATTTTGCGGGCCACTTTGACTAATCTGCGTGGGCATTTATCTCAAGGCGCCTCCACCATCACCATGCAGGTGGCTCGAAACTTTTTCCTGAGCAATGAGAAAACTTTTAGTCGAAAAATTTATGAAGTTTTACTAGCCTGGGAAATCGAGTCTCAACTAACCAAAGATAAGATTCTCGAAATCTATATGAATCAGATTTTCTTAGGTCAGAGGGCTTATGGTTTTTCGAGTGCAGCCCAGATTTATTTTGGTAAAGAATTAAAAGACATCACGATTGCAGAGTCTGCAATGTTAGCTGGCCTGCCTAAGGCCCCCTCGGCGTACAACCCAGTTAGCAATTTTCGTCGCGCTAAGATTCGTCAGGAATATATATTGCAACGCATGCGTGACCTTGGATATATCTCCCCAGAGGAGTATCAAAAGGCCATGATTGAGGAGTTGCGCATTCGCGGTTTGGGCAATGAATTTGCGGTACGTGCAGACTTTCCTGCAGAAATGGTGCGCCAGTTACTATTTAACCAATATGGTGAGGCTATTTACTCCCAAGGAATCGATGTCTACACAACGATCTTAAAAGCGGACCAAGACGCCGCGTATAAAGCTGTACGTCGCGGTATTTTTGAGTATGACTTACGTCACGCTTATCGTGGTCCAGAGGGTTTTATTGATCTTCCTGAGGATCGCGTTAAGCGCCAACGCGCCATTGATGAGGCTTTGCTTGCTTATCCACAATTAGATGATTTGCAGTCTGGCGTTGTCCTTGATGTGAAGCCAAAAGAAATGCAAGTCATGATTGCTACAGGCGATACGGTCACTTTAAAAGGTGATGGCATGAAATTAGCTTCCGCATCAATTACCGATAGTACTCAGCCCAAAAAACGTTTACGCCCGGGCGCGGTAGTGAGGCTACTATTGGATGGTGGCACTTGGAAGTTAGCGCAGTTGCCCCAAGTCGAGGCAGCTTTCGTCTCTATGAATGCAGATACGGGCGCAATTTTGTCTCTCGTTGGCGGCTTCGATTTCCGCCGCAATCAGTTCAACCACGTGACTCAAGCCTTGCGTCAGCCAGGCTCCTCTTTCAAGCCTTTTATTTATGCCGCTGCAATTGAAAAAGGTTTTACACCAAGCACTATGGTGAACGATGCGCCTTTATCAATTGGTAGCATGGAGACGGGCAGTCAGGCCTGGGAGCCAAAGAACTACGATGGTAAATATGAAGGCATGATGCGCTTGCGTACAGCATTAGCAAAGTCTAAGAATTTAGTTTCAGTTCGCGTGATTCGTGCAATCGGCCCTTCATATGCCCAAGAATATATTCAGCGGTTTGGTTTTGAGCCTGAAAAACATCCACCTTATTTGACGATGGCTTTGGGAGCAGGTTCGGTAACGCCTTTGCAGATGGCCTCAGCCTACAGCGTGTTTGCAAATGGCGGCTATCGTGTAGACCCCTTTCTAATCGATAAGATGATGGACTCTAAAGGGGAGGTTTTATTTGAGGCTAAACCTGTTCGTGTTGGCGATGGTGCTACACGTGTTTTAGATGCACGCACTGCTTTCGTAATGGATAGCATGCTACAAGAGGTGACTAAGACTGGCACGGCTGCATCCGCTAGAGCTAAATTGGGTCGCAGTGATATTGCTGGAAAGACTGGCACTACCAATGAATCTCATGATGCTTGGTTCGCTGGCTACAACCCCAAAATAGTGGCGATTGCTTGGATTGGTTTTGATAAGCCAGCTAGCTTGGGTGATCGCGAAACGGGTGGTGGGCTTGCTTTACCAATGTGGATCTCTTACATGTCTGTAGCTCTAAAAGATGTGCCACAAGAATCACGTGAAGTTCCAACTGGTGTGACACAAGCTGACGGCGATTGGTTTATCCCTGAGTTTTCTCGTAGTGGCGCCCCCCGCGAACTTCAGTAGTTCGTTTTCAAAATGGCTCGGCAAGCGCGCACTGTAATACCTGGCCAAGTAATGCATGTGATGGTTCGTGGCAATAATCGAGAAACTCTTTTCTTTAGTTCTGAAGACCGTCGCACTTATTTAGATTGGTTGCGAGAGGCCGCAAAACAATTTGGTTGTGCAGTCCATGCATTTGCATTAATGCCCAATCATGTGCATTTGTTGATGACGCCGCAAAACAAAGAGTCGCTCGCTAAAACAATGCAGTCCTTGGGTAGACGTTATGTGCAGTATTTCAATCAACAGCACAAACGATCTGGAACCATTTGGGAGGGACGTTATCGCTCCTCCTTAATTGATCCAGATTATTTTTTACGTTGCCAACGCTATATCGAGTTAAATCCAGTCAGGGCAGGTTATGAATCCACCCCCCAAGATTCCAGTTGGACTAGCTTTGCAAGCCATATTGGGGGAAATGCAGAGTCTTGGTTGGTTGACCACCAGCACTTTTGGAAGTTGGGTAATACCCCTTTTGAAAGACAAATGAGCTGGGCCAGCTTTGTAAAAGATGGGGCGCCCCACTGGGAGGACCAGCAAATTACGGAAGCCTTGCTTCGATCAAAGCCTTGGGTTAGTGATATTTATGCTAAAAAGCTATTTAAAGATGATCCAGAGCTCACCCAAATTCGGGATCGTGGCCGCCCTAGAAAAATTAAGCTAATAAATTCAGTAACTTAGAATTTTTCTAGGGTGAGGGTATACAACTCTGTCCCCATTTAAATAGTTTATTTTGGTGCGCCACATCAATAAATGGGACAGACTCATTTTATTTCTATTGCATCGGTATGGGTATTCACCTATATTTGATCCTCCAAAAGTAATCAGGCCTTTGTCGCCCCTCGGAAATACTATGACTACACAATTCAATTCTGATCTTCGCCCAATCGCTCAAGGTTTATACGACCCTCGAAATGAGCATGATGCCTGTGGCGTAGGATTTGTCGCGCATATTAAAGGCAAGAAATCCCACGAGATTGTTAGCCAAGGTTTGCAGATTTTGGAAAACCTAGATCACCGGGGTGCTGTTGGTGCTGACCCATTGATGGGTGATGGTGCTGGCATCTTGATTCAGATTCCCGATACTTTGTACCGCGAAGAAATGGCTAAACAAGCCGTCACCTTGCCGCCTTTAGGCGAGTACGGCGTTGGCATGATTTTCTTGCCAAAAGAGCAGGCATCACGTTTAGCTTGTGAACAAGAGTTGGAGCGCACCGTCCGCTTAGAGGGCCAGGTTGTTTTGGGTTGGAGAGATGTGCCAGTAGATGTGAAGTTGCCAATGTCTCCAACAGTGCAAATGACAGAGCCATTCATTCGTCAAATTTTTATTGGCCGTGGCCGCGACATCATGACGACTGATGCGCTTGAGCGCAAGCTGTACGTCATTCGTAAAACTGCGAGCCATGCAATTCAAGATTTACATTTGAAGCATGGTAAAGAATATTTTGTTGCTTCAATGTCTGCCCGAACCATTGTTTACAAGGGTTTGCTGCTAGCTAATCAGGTGGGTGCGTATTACCAGGACTTGCAAGATCCCCGTACCGTATCAGCATTAGCGTTAGTGCACCAACGGTTCTCTACCAATACTTTTCCTGCTTGGGAGTTGGCTCACCCATACCGCATGATTGCTCACAACGGTGAAATTAATACTGTTAAAGGTAATGTCAATTGGGTTAATGCACGCGAGGGAGCAATCAGCTCCCCAGTGCTTGGTGATGACTTGCAAAAATTATGGCCACTGATTTACCCAGGCCAGTCAGATACAGCTAGTTTTGATAACTGCCTAGAGCTCTTAGTGATGTCAGGTTATCCATTGGCGCAAGCCATGATGATGATGATTCCTGAGGCATGGGAGCAGCATACATTAATGGATGACAACCGCCGTGCTTTCTATGAATATCACGCAGCCATGATGGAGCCATGGGATGGCCCAGCTGCAATGGCATTTACCGATGGTCGTCAAATCGGCGCAACTTTAGACCGCAATGGTTTGCGTCCAGCGCGTTATTACGTAACCGATGATGACTTGGTCATCATGGCTTCTGAGGCTGGCGTATTGCCAATTCCAGAAACCAAGATTATTCAAAAATGGCGTCTACAGCCAGGCAAAATGTTTATGATCGACATGGAGCAAGGTCGCATTATTGATGACGTTGAACTCAAGAATGCCGTATCAAATGCTAAGCCATACAAGAGCTGGATCGATGCAGTTCGTGTCAAGCTAGATGAGGTTGACGCAAGCAAGGCCGACTTGGTTGATGAAAAAACGACGATTCGTCCAGCGGCTAAATTATTAGACCGTCAACAGGCGTTTGGTTATACCCAAGAAGATATCAAGTACCTGATGGCGCCAATGGCCATGAATGGTGAAGAGGCGATTGGTTCAATGGGTAACGATAGCCCATTAGCTGTTCTTTCCAACAAGAACAAGCCCTTATATAACTACTTCAAGCAATTATTTGCACAGGTTACTAATCCTCCAATTGACCCTATTCGCGAGAATATGGTGATGTCATTGGTGTCATTCATTGGGCCAAAACCTAACTTATTAGATACCAACAACATCAACCCGCCAATGCGCTTAGAAGTGAGTCAGCCAATTTTAGATTTTGATGACATCACTAAGATTCGTCATATTGGCCACTACACCAATGGTAAATTTCGCTCTTATGAATTAGATATTTGCTATCCGGCGGTATGGGGCAGAGCTGGTATTGAAGCTCGCTTAGCATCTTTGTGCGCAGAAGCAGCTGATGCAGTACGTTCTGGTTACAACATCTTGATCGTGAGCGATCGTCAAGTTGACGAGAAGCATGTTGCGATTCCCGCTTTACTGGCGACCTCTGCAATTCACCAACATTTAGTTGAAAAAGGTTTGCGTACCAGCGTAGGCCTCGTGGTTGAGACTGGTAGCGCTCGTGAAACACACCACTTTGCGCTCTTGGCTGGCTATGGTGCTGAAGCAGTTCACCCATATCTCGCTTTGGAAACGTTAACCGATATGGCTAAAGGCTTATCGGGCGATTTGTCTGGTGAAAAAGCGGTTAAGAATTATATCAAAGCAGTTGGTAAGGGCCTGCAAAAAGTGATGTCCAAGATGGGTATCTCTACCTATATGTCTTATACCGGCTCACAGATTTTTGAAGCGATTGGCTTGAATCAGGAGATTATTCATCAGTATTTCAAGGGCACTCCATCAAACGTTGGTGGTATCGGTGTATTTGAGGTGGCTGAAGAAGCTCTGCGGATGCACACTTCTGCCTTTAGCAATGATCCAGTGTTAACCAATATGCTCGATGCTGGTGGTGAATATGCCTTTCGTATCCGTGGTGAAGACCATATGTGGACACCAGATACGATTGCAAAGTTACAGCATTCCACTCGAATTGGTGCAGAGAAGGGCTACCAGACGTATAAAGAGTATGCCAACATCATCAATGACCAAACCAAACGTCAAATGACCTTGCGCGGTCTCTTTGAATTCAAGATTGATCCAGTAAAAGCAATTCCATTAGATGAAGTTGAATCTGCCAAAGAAATTGTGAAACGTTTTGCTACTGGCGCTATGTCTTTAGGATCGATCTCTACCGAAGCGCATGCTACTTTGGCAATTGCGATGAATCGTATTGGCGGTAAGTCCAATACTGGCGAAGGCGGTGAAGATCCAAATCGCTATATTAATGAGCTCAAAGGTATCCCAATTAAAAAAGGCGAAACTCTTGCCAGCGTATTGGGCAGCGATGTAGTTGAAGCCAATATCCCATTACTTGATGGTGATTCATTGCGCTCCAAAATTAAACAAGTTGCCTCTGGTCGTTTTGGAGTAACTACTGAGTACTTGCGCTCTGCAGATCAAATTCAGATCAAAATGGCACAAGGTGCTAAGCCTGGTGAGGGCGGTCAATTACCTGGCGGCAAAGTATCTGACTATATTGGTAAGTTACGCTTCTCCGTGCCGGGAGTTGGTTTAATTTCTCCTCCTCCACACCATGACATTTACTCGATTGAAGATATTGCTCAATTGATTCATGACTTAAAGAACGTCAATCCTAAAGCAGACGTTTCTGTGAAGTTAGTATCAGAGGTTGGTGTTGGTACTGTGGCAGCTGGTGTTGCCAAGGCCAAAGCAGATCACGTGGTGATTGCTGGCCACGATGGCGGTACAGGCGCTTCCCCCCTTTCTTCGATTAAACATGCTGGTTCACCCTGGGAACTCGGTTTGGCTGAAACACAGCAAACCCTGGTTCTCAATGGTCTACGTAGCCGTATCCGGGTTCAGGCTGACGGCCAAATGAAGACGGGTCGTGATGTCGTGATCGGCGCATTGTTGGGTGCAGACGAATTTGGTTTTGCAACAGCGCCATTGGTGGTTGAAGGTTGCATCATGATGCGTAAATGCCATTTGAATACTTGCCCCGTTGGTGTTGCTACTCAAGATCCAGAATTGCGCAAGAAGTTCTCTGGCAAGCCTGAGCATGTAGTGAACTTCTTCTTCTTTATTGCCGAAGAGGCTCGCGAGATCATGGCGCAATTGGGCATTCGTAAGTTTGATGATCTGATCGGCCGCGTGGATTTATTAGATACCCGTAAAGGGATTGATAACTGGAAAGTGCATGGTTTGGATTTCAGCAAGATTTTTGCTGAGCCAAAAGTGGCAAGTGATGTTCCGCGTTATCAAGTACTGACACAGGATCATGGCTTGGCAAGTGCCCTTGACAATATCTTGATTGAGAAGAGTGAGCCTGCATTAGAGCGTGGCGAGAAAGTTTCATTTATCGTTCCAGTGAAGAACGTAAACCGCACTGTTGGTGCAATGCTTTCTGGCGAAGTTGCACAGCGATACGGTCATGCTGGTTTGCCTGATGACACTATTCATATTCAATTGAACGGCACTGCTGGCCAAAGTTTTGCAGCTTTCTTGGCACGAGGCATTACCTTAGATTTAGTTGGTGATGGTAATGACTACGTTGGGAAAGGCCTGTCTGGGGGTCGCGTGATTGTGCGTGCTCCACACGAGTTCCGTGGTGATACAGCCAAGAACATCATTGTTGGTAATACTGTTCTATACGGCGCAATTGCTGGTGAAGCCTTCTTTAATGGCGTTGCTGGCGAGCGTTTTGCGGTACGTAATTCTGGAGCCACGACTGTTGTAGAGGGTACTGGCGATCATGGTTGTGAGTACATGACTGGTGGAACTGTGGCGGTGCTTGGTGCCACTGGGCGTAACTTTGCTGCTGGTATGAGCGGTGGTATTGCGTACGTTTATGACGAAGATGGTTTATTCGATAAGCGCTGCAATACCAGTATGGCAACTTTAGAAAAGGTATTGCCGTCTGCAGAGCAAATTGCAAAGATGCCTCAGTCTGAGTGGCACGCCCCAGTTGACGTGAAAGATGGTGGAGAGCGCATCACTGATGAGCAAATTTTAAAGGGCTTAATTGAACGCCATTTCCGCTACACCGGTTCAGAGCGTGCTAAAGCACTCTTGGCTGATTGGGAAAATTCCCGCAGCCGTTTTGTGAAAGTCCTCCCAACTGAGTACAAGCGTGCCCTAGGTGAGCTATGGGACAAGGCGCAAAACAAAACTGTTGCCGCTTAAGTTGCTTAATTAATACGAACATTCAGAAAAGATACTAAGGATTAGATATGGGTAAGGTCACTGGGTTTATGGAGTTTGAGCGCGTCGAGGAAACATACGAAGCGCCCGTTAAACGTCTCCATCATTACAAAGAGTTCGTTGCCGCTTTAACTGATGAAGAAGCCAAGATTGAGGGCGCTCGTTGTATGGATTGTGGCATTCCATTTTGTAATAATGGATGCCCAGTCAACAACATCATTCCCGACTTCAATGATTTAGTGTTCCATAACGACTGGAAGAATGCTTTAGATGTTTTGCAATCTACCAATAACTTTCCAGAGTTTACGGGTCGTATTTGTCCGGCGCCTTGCGAGGCTGCATGTACTCTAGGCATTAATCGTGCTCCTGTCGGCATTAAGTCTATCGAGCATGCCATTATTGATAAGGGTTGGGAAAGTGGTTGGGTTAAGCCTCAGCCATCTAAAACCAAGACTGGTAAAAAAGTAGCTGTTGTTGGCGGCGGCCCCGCTGGTATGGCTGCCGCTCAGCAGTTGGCTCGTGTTGGTCATGATGTCACTGTGTTTGAAAAGAACGATCGCATTGGCGGCTTGCTGCGCTATGGTATTCCTGATTTCAAAATGGAAAAGTGGCTCATCGATCGTCGTGTCGAGCAGATGCAGGCTGAAGGTGTGAAATTTGAAACCGGTGTTTTTGTTGGCAAAGAAGCCATGAGCGCTGAAGTAAAAAATTACTCTACCAAAACTGTTTCTCCTGAGCAGTTGATGAAAGATTTTGATGCTGTAGTCATTACTGGCGGCGCTGAACAGCCACGTGACTTGCCTGTACCTGGCCGTGAATTGACTGGTGTGCACTATGCATTGGAATTTTTGATTCCACAAAATAAAGAGAATGCTGGAGACTTCAAAAATGAAATCCGGGCAACTGATAAACACGTTGTTGTGATTGGTGGCGGCGATACTGGCTCTGATTGTGTTGGCACATCCAATCGCCACGGTGCAAAACACGTTACTCAGTTTGAATTACTCCCGCAGCCCCCCGAAGTTGAGAACAAGCCTTTGGTGTGGCCTTATTGGCCAACCAAGCTCCGCACCTCATCTTCCCATGAGGAAGGTTGTGAGCGCGACTGGTCAGTAGGAACAAAGCGTTTTGAAGGTAAAAACGGCAAAGTAGAAAAACTGATTGGTGTTCGATTGGAGTGGAAAGACGGCAAGATGGTTGAAGTTCTAAACTCTGAGTTTGAGATCAAGGCAGATTTAGTACTTTTGGCAATGGGATTCGTATCTCCAGTACAGCAGGTTCTCAATGCTTTCGGCGTTGAAAAAGATGCTCGCGGCAATGCCAAAGCTACTGTAGAAGGACAAAATGCCTATCAAACTAATGTTTCTAAGGTCTTTGCTGCTGGTGATATGCGCCGCGGGCAGTCTCTTGTAGTTTGGGCAATTCGTGAGGGTCGCCAATGCGCTCAAGCAGTAGACCAGTATTTAATGGGGTCATCTGTTTTACCCCGATAATATCGGGGATATGAACACTGTCCACCCAAACTCTTTGAATGCAAGCGCTCAATCTGCAGAAGAAGTTGTCGTCTCTATTAAGGATGTCGACTTTTCCTATGCTCTTGGTGAGCGGCAGATTTTGTCGGGCCTCAATATGGAGTTTCGCCGTGGCCAAGTAGTCGCGGTAATGGGTGGATCAGGCTGCGGTAAAACCACGATTCTGCGTTTAATTGGCGGTCAATTTACTGCTCAATCCGGGCAAGTCTTATTTGAAGGTAAAGATATTGGCAGGATGGCTGACGATCAATTGATGGCTGCGCGTCGTCGCATGGGCATGCTCTTTCAGTTTGGCGCATTGTTTACAGATTTGAGTGTTTTTGAAAATGTCGCATTCCCCTTGCGCGAACATACAGATTTAAGTGAAGAGCTTTTGCGCTCTCTAGTACTAATGAAATTAAATGCAGTGGGTTTACGAGGTGCTCGTGATTTAATGCCATCACAAATTTCTGGTGGTATGGCAAGACGCGTTGCGCTCGCTAGAGCAATCGCTCTAGATCCTCCACTCATCATGTACGACGAGCCATTTGCAGGTTTAGATCCAATCTCTTTGGGTATTACTGCGCGATTGATACGCGATCTCAACAATGCGCTTGGCGCCACTAGTCTTCTAGTGACACACGATGTTGAGGAGACTTTTGAAATTGCTGATTATGTGTACTTCATTGCTAATGGCCGTATTGGCGCACAAGGGACACCTGCTGAATTAAGTCGCTCCACAGACCCTTTTGTCAGACAATTTTTAGATGCTGCTCCTGATGGCCCAGTGCCATTCCATTATCCAGGCCAGAGTTTGGCAGAAGATTTTGGATTAAGTATTTAATGGCTGCTATACATAAACTTCTCGATTTATTCGGCGATCTTGGGTTTTTTGTGCGCCGTAATTTAACTAGTCTTGGACTTGCTTCAAGAATGTTTTCCGCAGTCATTTTCCGTTCAGGATTTTTACTCAAAAGACCTCGTTTAGTGATTGATCAAATTCTATTTGTGGGCAATCATTCTTTTGTGATCATTTCAGTCTCCGGTTTATTTGTGGGATTTGTGCTGGGATTGCAGGGCTACTACACCTTAAATCGCTATGGCTCAGAGCAGGCATTAGGCTTATTAGTGGCACTCTCTTTGACCCGTGAATTAGGCCCAGTTATTACTGCCTTATTGTTTGCTGGCCGCGCTGGCACCTCATTGACTGCAGAAATTGGCTTGATGAAAGCTGGTGAACAGTTAAGTGCAATGGAAATGATGGCGGTAGATCCATTAGCTCGTGTGATCGCTCCACGACTTTGGGCTGGCATTATTGCTATGCCAATTTTGGCGACGATTTTTACCGCAGTAGGTGTGATGGGTGGCTATTTTGTTGGCGTCCCACTAATTGGTGTTGATTCTGGAGCCTTTTGGTCTCAAATGCAGGGTGGCGTGGACCTCTTTTCAGATATTGGTAACGGCTTAATTAAAAGTATGGTTTTCGGCGTGGCAGTAACGTTTATCGCCCTCTATCAAGGCTATGAAGCTAAGCCTACACCCGAGGGTGTATCGCAAGCCACTACCCGGACGGTGGTGATTTCCTCTTTATCGGTTTTGGCATTGGATTTCCTGCTAACCGCAATGATGTTCTCGAACTAGAAAGAATAAACTGGGGCTCTTATGAGAAAAAGTGCAATTGATATTTGGGTGGGAATCTTCGTTGCCATTGGTTTGTTGGCAGCCTTATTCCTGGCATTAAAGGTTGGCAATATGAACGCGGTGTCATTTGCACCGACGTATAAAATTTCCGCACGTTTTGACAATATTGGCGGCTTAAAGCCTCGTGCACCAGTCAAGAGTGCCGGTGTAGTTGTCGGCCGGATTGCTAATATTTCTTTTGACGATAAAACTTATCAGGCAACCGTTGTGATGACGATTGAAGAGGCCTATAAGTTCCCAGCGGATTCTGCCGCCAAAATTTTGACTTCGGGTTTGTTAGGCGAGCAATATATTGGCCTTGAGGCTGGCGGTTCGGATGATTTATTAGCTAATGGTGGAAAAATTACTCAGACTCAATCAGCTATTGTTTTAGAAAATCTCATTAGTCAGTTTCTTTACAACAAGGCAGCAGATAGCGGTCAAGACAAAGGCGCAGCAAAATGAATTTGTGGGCCTGTGATCTTCAGCGCAAGCTCAAGCGCCTAGTCTTACTTGGTTTTACTGCATTTCTGGTGGGCTGCGCCTCAATACCTGCAGGGGTTGAGCGCTCGCCACAAGACCCTTGGGAGCCATTCAATCGTTCGGTCTTTGAGTTTAATGAAGGATTAGATGCTTATGTCTTAAAGCCAGTAGTGGCGGGCTATCGTTTTGTTTTACCTGAATTTGTACGAGAAGGTATTTATAACTTTTTTAGTAACTACAGCGATATCTACACTGCTTTACAGAATCTGTTGCAAGGCAAGCCAGATTTTGCATTTAATGATTTGATGCGGGTGTTCGTCAATACCACCATGGGATTAGGTGGACTTTTGGATCTGGCAACGCCTGCGGGTCTTGAAAAGCATAAAGAAGACTGGGGTCAAACCTTTGGTGTATGGGGTGTTCCTGCTGGTCCCTACGTAGTATTGCCATTCTTTGGGCCAAGTAACATTCGCGATACTTTTGGTACTGTTGCCGACTTAGAGTCTGACTACTTCTTTAAATATATTAATCCAGTAGGCTTACGAAATAGCCTTACGGGCTTACGCGTTATCAACGCGCGCAATACGTATTACGAAGCTGGCGATTTGTTGGATGGCGCCGCAATTGATAAGTACAGCTTTATGCGTGATGCTTATATTCAGCGTCGTCAGTATCAGATTAACCAGGGCCGTGATGATGAAGAGCCTACGATGCCTGTTTACCAGAATCCTTACGAATAAGTAGTTTTCTTGAGGAGGGCTAAAATTAGCCTCAATCTAGATAAAGATAGCGAGATCATTAGATATGAAAAGTTACAAAAGAATCACTCAGTACTTCATGACAGGTTTGCTCCTGATCTCCTGTACTGCGTTTGCGCAAACGCCTGATCAAGCCACCCCCCCCGATGCTTTAATCAAAATGGTTGTGACAGACGTTATGGCTTCTGTAAAGTCAGATCCAGATATTCAAAAAGGGAATATTCCAAAGATTGTTGATTTGGTTGAAAAGAAAATAGTTCCTTATACCGATATGCTCCGCACTACTGAAATGGCAATGGGCCCTAATTGGAAGAAAGCTACTCCTGAGCAGCAAAATCAATTGGTGGTGGAATTCAAAAATTTATTAATAAGGACCTACTCTGGAGCTTTAAGTCAGTTACGTGATCAGACTGTGCAATTTAAGGCGCTTCGTGCCGCCCCAGACGACAAGGAAGTCGTTGTTAAAACGGTTGTCCTGGGTCGTGGAGACCCTGTACCTTTAGATTATCGTCTTGAGAAAACAGATAAGGGCTGGAAAGTCTACGACATGAATATCATGGGCGTTTGGTTGATTGAGGCTTATCGAAATCAGTTTTCAAACCAGATTAGTCAAAATGGAATTGATGGCCTAGTGAAGTTCTTGCAAGATCGCAATAAGCAATTGGCTAGTGCCAAGCCTGCAAATTCATAGCAAGATTAATTTAGATATTTAACGATGACCTTTTCTTTACCTAAGATAGTTACGCAGGAAAATGCTCTACTGCTAGAAAAAGAAGGCTTGTTAAATTTGGCTAACTTAAGAACGATTGACTGTTCTTCCTTAAAAGATTTTGATTCCACAGTATTAACTGTTCTATTAGCGTGGCAAAAAAAGTTGCAGGCTGATGGCCATTCCCTTTCTATAGAGCATGCTCCTGAAAAGTTGAAAGTACTAGCCAGTGTCTATGGCGTATCCGCATTGCTAGGCTTCTAATAGCATGCAAGCTGCAATTTCCATTAAAAATGTATCCAAAAACTACGGGGCACTTCAGGCGCTCGATGATGTTTCCTTGAGCATTGAGCCAGGTGAATTTTTTGGCTTACTAGGCCCTAATGGTGCTGGCAAAACGACCCTGATTTCTATCTTGGCAGGTTTGGTCACTCCAAATAAAGGCCATGCCGCAATTATGGGCGCCGATGTACAAAAAACATTTCGTGAAGCGCGCCGAATGTTGGGCGTTGTTCCACAAGAGTTAGTATTTGACCCGTTCTTTACGGTTCGTGAAACCTTACGTTTTCAATCTGGCTACTTCGGTATTCGCAATAACGATGCATGGGTTGACGAGATCATGGCTAATCTTGACCTCACATCAAAAGCAGATAGTAATATGCGCTCTTTATCGGGCGGTATGAAGCGCCGAGTATTGGTTGCTCAAGCTTTGGTTCATAGACCTCCAGTCATTATTCTGGATGAACCTACGGCTGGCGTGGATGTAGAGTTACGCCAGTCTTTATGGCAGTTCATTAGCAGGCTGAATCAAGATGGCCACACGATTGTGCTAACTACCCATTACCTAGAAGAAGCCGAAGCGTTATGTCAGCGCATTGCTATGCTCAAGCAAGGCAAGATTGTTGCCTTAGATACCACTGCCAATCTTTTGGCGCGTCACGGTTCAATAAAAAAAGATGGTGAAGGCAAGACGGATTTAGAAGAGGTATTTGTCAACATCATGTCGGGAGGTGCTTTATGAAGCACGGACTGAGTAGGCCACCTTTAGAGTACGGCAGTGGTTTTCCAACATTGTTGCGTAAAGAAATACTCCGTTTTTACAAAGTAGGGTTTCAGACTGTAGCTGCTCCAGTATTAACCGCCGTTTTATATCTCATGATTTTTGGCCAGGTTCTTGAAGGTAGAGAAGTCTATGGTCGCTTAAGTTACACAGCATTTTTAATACCAGGCTTAGTGATGATGAGCGTTTTGCAAAATGCCTTCGCAAACACTTCATCTTCCTTAATTCAATCCAAGGTTACGGGTAACCTAGTATTTGTTTTACTTGCCCCGCTGAGCCATTTTGAGTTTTATGCAGCCTATATTTTGGCAGCGGTGTTTCGGGGTGTAGTAGTAGGCTTTGGGGTGTTTTTAATTACTGCCTGGTATGGCCTTCCTGCAATAGAGTATCCATTGTGGATTTTGACCTTTGCCTTTTTAGGCGCTGCTATTTTAGGTAGTTTGGGTTTGATTGCTGGCATCTGGGCGGATAAGTATGATCAGCTAGCTGCCTTTCAGAACTTTGTCATCATGCCTGCCACGATGTTGTCAGGAGTTTTCTACTCAATTCATTCGCTGCCACCAGCATGGCAGGTTGTGTCGCATTTCAACCCATTCTTTTATATGATTGATGGATTCCGTTACGGCTTTTTCGGGGTTTCTGATTTCTCCCCGTGGAATAGTTTGGCAATCATTACTTGTTTTTTTATTGCCGTTTCAATCATTGCTTTGCGCTTATTACAAAAGGGCTATAAGCTCCGCCATTAATGATTTAGTTTTATTAGGAGAGATTGATGTTTCCAACCCCAGAGCAAATTGAGGGCTACATTAAGCAGGGAATTGTCTGCACCCATATTCAGGTAGAAGGTGATGGCCAGCATTTTTTTGCAACGATTGTGAGCCCAGAATTTGAAGGCAAGCGTTTAGTACAACGCCATCAATTGGTCTATGGCGCGATGGGCGATCGGATGAAAGCCGAAGTACATGCTTTATCGATTAAGGCATTTACGCCGCAAGAGTTTGCCCAGAATCCTGCGGCCTAAGATTATTATTAATAACAGCACTACATCAGTCTTTACTGGAATCGTTTCATGGATAAATTAAGAATGGTTGGCGGCACACCTCTCAATGGTGAGGTAGTTATCGCAGGGGCTAAAAATGCCGCCTTACCGATTCTTTGTGCATGCTTGCTGACTGACCAACCAGTAGTACTGCGTAACGTTCCAGATTTGCAGGACGTGCGTACGATGCTCAAACTCTTGCAGGAAATTGGCGTAACCGTTACCTTTCCCGATGCAACTGATCGTAGTCATTTAGTACTCAGTGCAGCTGTGATCAAGAGTTCAGAGGCAACCTATGAGATGGTGAAAACCATGCGTGCCTCTATTTTGGTTCTTGGCCCCCTTCTAGCCAGAATGCATAGCGCTAAGGTCTCCTTGCCTGGCGGCTGTGCTATTGGTGCTCGCCCAGTAGATCAACACATCAAAGGCTTGAAAGCCATGGGCGCAAGTATCAAGATTAAGAGCGGTTATATTCAAGCAGAAACTAAGCCATCAACTGATCGCCTTAAGGGCGCATCAATTTTGACTGACATGATTACGGTAACGGGCACAGAGAATTTATTGATGGCTGCTACCTTAGCATCGGGTACAACAATTCTAGAAAACGCTGCACGTGAACCAGAGGTCGGTGATCTTGCTGAGTTATTGGTGAAGATGGGTGCCAAGATTACTGGTATTGGCAGCGATCGTTTAGTCATTGAAGGTGTTGAAAAACTGCACGGCGCTGAGCATGCAGTGATACCGGATCGCATTGAGGCAGGCACATTCTTGTGCGCAGTTGCTGCTGCTGGTGGCGAGGTGCTTGTGAAGCATTGCCGCCCTGATACTTTAGATGCGGTGATGGTGAAACTGAAGGAGGCTGGCCTACAAATGGAAGTGGGCCCAGATTGGATTAAGGCCTCTATGCATGGTCGCCCTAAGGCCGTGAGTTTTCGCACTTCAGAATACCCAGCGTTCCCAACTGATATGCAGGCGCAATTGATGGCTGTCAATGCAGTAGCAGGAGGCAGTTCAACAATTACTGAAACGATTTTTGAGAATCGTTTTATGCATGTTCAAGAGTTAAATCGCCTAGGCGCTGATATTGCAATCGAAGGAAATACCGCAATTGCGCAGGGCGTTGAAAAGCTCTCGGGTGCCATTGTGATGGCTACCGATTTACGTGCCTCTGCTAGTTTGGTCATTGCTGGCTTGGCAGCTCAAGGTGAAACTCAGGTTGATCGGATCTACCATTTAGATCGTGGCTATGACCGTATGGAGCATAAATTGACGCTTTTAGGCGCAAAGATTGAGCGCATCAAGTAAGCCTGATGGATAATTAGTCCATGAAATTGACTTTAGCCCTCTCTAAGGGCCGCATCTTCGAAGAAACTGCAGAGATCTTATCCAAGATCGGCATTGTGCCGAAGGAAGATCCTGAAAAGTCACGCAAACTCATTATTGAAACCTCAAATTCAGACGTGCGCTTGATTATTGTGCGCGCCTCAGATGTGCCTACCTATGTGCAATTTGGGGGTGCTGATTTCGGCGTTGCAGGTTTGGATGTCTTGATGGAAAAAGGGACTGATGGTCTTTATGTGCCATACGATCTCAATATTGCTAAGTGCCGTATGTCGGTTGCAGTGCGTGAAGGTTTTGACTATGCTGCAGCGGTTAAGCAGGGCTCTCGCTTAAAGGTAGCCACGAAATACGTGAATTGCGCACGTGAGCACTTTGCTAACAAAGGTGTACACATTGATACGATTCAGCTCTATGGCTCGATGGAGTTAGCACCACTAGTCGGTTTAGCTGATGCAATTGTGGACTTAGTTTCGACTGGTAATACGCTTAAAGCTAATGGCTTGGTTGAGGTTGAACCGATTGCGGATATCAGTGCACGCCTAGTAGTGAACCAAGCTTCATACAAGCGTAAGCGTGCTCAACTGCAACCCATTTTTGAGCTGCTGAAGTAAAGCGCAACCTTACTTCTCGCTCAAATGTCTGCACAAATCAAAATCAAGCGCCTCAATAGCCAGGACGCAGATTTCAAAGAAACCCTGCTCTCCAGCCTTTCTTTGCCTATGGCTGATGATGAAGCGATTGATGCGACTGTCGCCAAAATTCTTTTAGCAGTTAAAGAAAAGGGTGATGAAGCAGTCTTGGGCTTCACTAAACAATTTGATCGCTTAAATGTTAATCAGGTTTCTGAATTAGAGATTCCTCGTAAAGATTTAGAACAAGCTTATCAGTCTTTATCTATCGAACAAAAGAGCGCATTAGATGTTGCTGCACAAAGAGTGCGCACATATCACGAGCAGCAAAAGATCGAAGCGGGTTGTCACTCTTGGGAATATGAAGAGGCAGATGGTACGCGCTTAGGTCAAAAAGTCACAGCACTAGATCGTGTCGGTATTTATGTTCCAGGCGGTAAAGCGGCTTACCCCTCTTCTGTTCTGATGAATGCTATACCAGCCAAAGTCGCTGGTGTTCAGGAAGTCATCATGGTTGTGCCAACGCCAGATGGTGCGCGTAATCCATTGGTATTGGCTGCTGCCTACTTGGCCGGTGTAGACCGCGTCTTTACGATTGGCGGCGCTCAAGCAGTTGGTGCTTTGGCTTATGGCACCAAGAGTATTCCATCGGTAGATAAGATTGTTGGTCCTGGTAACGCTTATGTTGCTGCTGCCAAGCGCAGGGTATTTGGGATTGTTGGTATTGACATGATTGCTGGCCCTTCGGAAATTTTGGTGTTGTGCGATGGCTCAAGTAATCCAGATTGGATTGCGATGGATCTGTTTTCTCAAGCAGAACACGATGAGCAAGCCCAATCTATTTTGTTGTGCCCAGATGCTAGCTTCATTGAACAAGTACAAGCAAGCATGAATAAGCTACTTCCTGAGATGCCAAGAGCTAAAGTCATCGAAGCCTCTTTGACGAATCGCGCCTTATTGATTCAGGTAAAAGATATGAGTGAAGCTTGCGAGATTGCTAATGCAATTGCCGCAGAGCACTTAGAGATTTGCGCTGCTGATCCACGCAAGTGGGCAGAGAAAATTCGTCATGCAGGTGCGATCTTCATAGGCAACTACACCAGTGAGGCGCTGGGGGATTACTGCGCTGGGCCAAATCACGTTCTACCAACAGCCCGCACTGCCCGCTTTTCATCCCCGCTGGGTGTCTACGACTTTATTAAGCGCTCCAGCATGATTGAGGTGAGCGAGGCGGGTGCCCAGACCTTAGGAGCAGTAGCTAGCACGCTTGCCCACGGTGAGGGCTTACAAGCCCATGCGCGCGCTGCCGAGATGCGCCTAAAGAAATAAGTTCAGAAATAATTCGAAAATAAACTCGAATTAAATTAAGCTAAGATTTCTTTTAAAGCGGCGACGAGTTCGCCGCTTTGTTCATCTGTGCCAATCGTAATGCGCAAGAAGTTTTCTATACGTGGTAATTTAAAGTGGCGCACGATAATGCCGCGATCACGCAATGCCTGGTAGAGCGCCGCTCCAGCATGCTGAGGATGGCGAGTAAAGATAAAGTTTGCAGTTGAAGGCAAGGTTTCAAATCCCAGAGCATTCAAATCACTTACGAGCTTGGCGCGGGTTTGCATTACCTGTTGAGAAGTTTGCTCAAGGTGAGCTTGATCCTCAATCGCGGCAATTGCACCTGCCTGTGCTAGGCGTCCAAGAGGATAAGAGTTGAAACTATTTTTGACGCGCTCCAAGCCTGCAATTAAATCGGGATGACCTACCGCAAAGCCAACGCGCAGACCAGCAAGGGCGCGTGATTTAGAAAGTGTATGAACAACTAGAAGATTCTCTGGGCAAGCGGCACCACGCAAAAGCGGAATACAAGACTGCGTGCCGTAATCAACATAGGCTTCATCAATTACTAGTACAGAGTCTTTATTCCTGGATAGAAGAGTTTGGATCTCAGAGCGCGTTATAGATCTACCGGTTGGCGCATTTGGATTGGGGAAAATAATTCCACCATTTGGAGTTTTGTAATCAGCTAGATTAATCTCAAACTCTTTTCCAAGAGGAATGGTTTTGTAGTCAATCCCGAGCAGTTTGCAGTAGACCGGGTAGAAGCTATAAGTGATGTCAGGAAAGAGAACTGGTTTACTGTGTTTGAGTAGGCCAGCAAAAACATGGGCCAGAACTTCATCGGAGCCGTTGCCTAAAAAGACTTGTTTTGGGTCTAGGCCATGTAACTTGGCAATGGCTTGCTTCAGTGCAGCGCCCTCTGGATCAGGATAAAGACGTAAATCTTCATTATTTTGGGCATTAATTGCCGCAAGAGCCTTAGGCGATGGTCCATAAGGACTTTCGTTTGTGTTGAGCTTTACCAGCCGCTGCATTTGCGGTTGCTCCCCAGGGACATAAGGGGTCAAGGTGTGAACAACAGGGCTCCAAAAACGGCTCATTAGGGTACTCAGCTCAAAAATCAGAATGAAAGTGAAGCAATATCTGCATTTATAAATCTTCTAGGAATGATATTATGAGGCTTCAATCAACACTTCGCCTCGCGGCGCAATGAAATGCGGCAAGCCGACGTTACCCGAAACACTTCGGAAACCAAAATTCAAATTTCCATCAATTTAGATGGTACTGGGAAGGCTGAGCTGGCCTCCGGCGTTCCTTTTTTAGACCATATGCTTGATCAGATTGCTCGTCACGGCATGATTGACCTCAAAGTAGTTGGCAATGGCGATACCCATATTGATGATCACCATACTGTTGAAGATGTGGGAATTACCTTGGGTCAGGCGTTTGCTAAGGCAGTAGGTGATAAGGCAGGCATTACCCGTTATGGCCACGCCTATGTACCTTTGGACGAAACCCTTTCGCGTGTTGTGATCGATTTTTCTGGTCGTCCAGGATTGGAATTTAACGTGCCATTTACTCGAGCTCGAGTAGGTGACTTTGATGTTGATCTCAGCATTGAGTTCTTCCGTGGTTTTGTGAATCACGCTGGAGTGACTTTACACATTGATAATTTGCGTGGCATTAATGCGCACCATCAGATTGAAACTGTGTTCAAGGCTTTTGGCCGCGCCTTACGTATGGCTCTAGCCATTGATCCACGGGCATCTGGTGCCGTCCCTTCAACTAAAGGCAGTCTCTAATCTAGACACCTTATAGTTGCTCTGCAGACAACAGCGAAAGATAAGCTAAATTGGCGCAAACGATTGCGATTGTTGATTATGGAATGGGTAATCTACGTTCCGTATATCAAGCATTTCATCATGTAGCTCCAGGTGACAATGTATTGATTGCACATCAGCCGGAAGATATTCGTTCTGCAGCTCGTGTTGTCTTGCCGGGTCAAGGTGCCATGCCTGATTGCATGAAACATCTTCAAGAGTCTGGCTTGCTAGAGGCACTCTTAGAGGCGGCAAAAAATAAGCCCCTACTTGGAGTATGTGTAGGTGAGCAGATGCTGTTTGATCAAAGCGCTGAAGTGCGCGCCACAGAAAAAACCCCATGGACATCCTGTTTGGGTTTAATCCCCGGCGAAGTCCGTCGTTTTGAGTTGGCTGGCAAGAAGCAGGCTGATGGCTCCGCTTATAAAGTTCCCCATATGGGGTGGAATCAGGTGCGTCAAGACTCAAAACACCCCCTTTGGAACGGTATTCCTGACTTAAGCAGCTTTTATTTTGTCCATAGCTACTATGTTGTGCCGCAACGCAAAGAAGATATTGCGGGCTCAACAGAGTACGGGGATTGGTTTACTTCTGCGGTGGCACGAGATAATATTTTCGCTACACAATTTCATCCAGAAAAAAGTGCAGAATACGGATTAAAGCTTTATCAAAATTTTGTTTCTTGGCAACCTTAAAACTTTCTAACCTTTAGATATGCTGCTGATTCCTGCAATTGATCTCAAAGACGGCCACTGCGTTCGACTCGAACAAGGTGATATGGACAAAGCCACGGTTTTCTCGGAAGATCCTGGTGCTATGGCCACGCACTGGATTAGTAAAGGGGCGCGCCGCTTACATCTAGTAGATCTTAATGGTGCCTTTGCTGGCAAGCTTAAAAATGAGTCTGCCATCAAATCGATTCTCAAAGCAGTCGGCGATGAGATTCCCGTTCAATTGGGCGGCGGCATTCGTGACCTTGAAACGATTGAGCGTTTATTGGATGACGGCATTAGTACTGTGATCATTGGTACTGCCGCAGTGAAGAGTCCCGGCTTTGTGCAAGATGCGTGTACTGCATTCCCTGGCCATGTGATGGTAGGCTTAGATGCACGTGATGGCAAGGTCGCTACAGATGGCTGGAGCAAGATCACTGGTCATGAGGTGATTGACCTTGCTAAGAAGTTTGAAGACTGGGGCGTTGAAGCAATCATCTATACCGACATTGGTCGTGACGGCATGCTCAAGGGCGTCAATATTGAAGCTACTATTAAGCTCGCTCAGGCTATTCGCATTCCAGTAATTGCAAGTGGCGGTCTTTCAAGTAATAAAGATATCGAAGCACTTTGTAAGGCAGAAGAAGAGGGCGTGATGGGCGTCATTGCTGGTCGCTCTATCTATGCTGGAGACCTTGATCTTGCAGCAGCTCAAAAATATGCGGATGAGTTAACTCTCAAGTACGCAAAGAAAATTATCTAGTGCTCACTAAGCGAATTATTCCTTGCCTTGATGTGACTGCAGGGCGAGTTGTTAAGGGTGTGAATTTCGTTGGCTTACGAGATGCTGGCGATCCTATAGAAATCGCTAAACGCTATGACACCCAAGGGGCGGATGAGCTCACTTTTTTAGACATCACTGCAACATCTGATGGACGCGATTTAATCTTGCACATCATTGAAGATGTGGCGTCACAAGTTTTTATTCCCTTAACTGTTGGAGGTGGGGTGCGTGCAGTTGCTGATGTGCGACGCTTGCTAAATGCTGGCGCAGATAAAGTGAGCATGAATTCTTCAGCAGTCGCTAATCCAGATTTAGTTTCTGATGCTGCAGCCTATTACGGATCCCAATGCATTGTGGTTGCGATAGATGCCAAACAAACTGCTGCCGGCAATTGGGAGGTATTTACCCATGGCGGCAGAACGGCTACTGGCATTGATGTGGTTGCGTGGGCTAGTGAAGTGGCTAAACGTGGTGCCGGCGAAATTTTGCTTACGAGTATGAATCGTGATGGCAGTAAAGATGGCTTCGATTTGGCTTTAACTGCAGCTGTCAGTGATGCAGTGTCTATTCCGGTAATTGCATCGGGTGGCGTAGGTAATCTTCAGCATTTAGTGGATGGTATTACTAAAGGCCATGCTGATGCAGTGCTGGCGGCCAGCATTTTTCACTATGGTGAGTTCACCGTAGGACAGGCAAAAGAATATATGGCTGCCCAAGGAATTCCGGTTCGTATTTAGCGAGAACTTTTAAGCACTGATGGCCATATGAGCGATAAAAGCAGAGCGATTTTCTCCAGCTGATTTAGCCTTCGCATCCAATCTTGCCAATACTCTTTTTGGTAAAGATATATTTACTCTTTCGATATCGTCTGATAGCAAAGCTGGGTCAATCTCGGCAATTGCCCAAATATATCCCTTGAACTCTTTCTTTTTCTGTAGATTGGTAATTGGGCTAGGCTTCGGTATATCTTCACCAGCGTCTAATGCTGCCTCAATCCAAAGTTCAATCGCTTCTTTGGTATTTTCAATTGCCTCATCAATTCCGCTATCGGCAGCTGAGAAGCAGCCAGGTAAGTCAGGAACGATTACGCCCCACGCTAATTTATCTCCACCCGGTTCAATCGCAATTGGATATTTCATGATGATTCCTCTATTTCATTCCTGCTTGTTTTAGTAGCTTTTGAACTAATCCAATCCCTAAATCCTTTTTGGGGTGAGGAACAGTGATATGCCCAGGTTTATGGGGGTGATTAAAAACATGATGAGAGCCTTTTGAGCCCCGCAATACCCAGCCATCTTTTTCTATGACCTTAATTAGTTTTTTGCTATTCATCCGCAAATTATAAATTCTATACACATCATACACACAAATATGGTGAGTGTCCATAAGGTGGGGCGGGTCATTACTGCAGGCCCCGACAACTACTTATTTGGTTTGGCCTTAACAATTCTGTCAAAATTGAGCCAATGTCAGATACAAATAAAAATCCTCAAGACCAAACCTTATTAGATGCCGTGACTTGGAATGATCAGGGTTTAGTTCCAGTCATTGCACAAGAGGTCGGCAGTAAAGATGTTTTGATGATGGCTTGGATGAATCGCGATGCACTTCTAGAAACTATGCGTTTAGGTGAGGCGGTTTACTGGACACGCTCTCGTCAAAAACTCTGGCACAAAGGTGAAGAGTCTGGCCACACCCAAAAGGTAAAAGAAATTCGCTTAGATTGTGACGGCGATACGATCTTGTTAATGGTTGAGCAAAAGGATGGAATCGCCTGTCACACTGGAGAGCATAGTTGCTTCTTTTTCCAATGGGACTCTACTAAATCCGTCTGGGTTGACAAGTCTAAGAAGTAGGCTTGCTTAATAAAAGACATAAAATAAACCAATGACGAGTTCTTCAAACAAACCCTCTAATGTAGATTCTGCATTTGCACATTTGGCTGATGTAGTAGATCAACGTCGTGATGCCTTTAAGGCGGGCCAAGTAGATCCTAAGACTTCCTATACCGCTTTACTCTTTTCAAAGGGTGATGATGGAATTCTCAAGAAGATCGGTGAAGAGGCAACTGAAGCCGTCATGGCTGCTAAAGATTCGCGGAGTGCCAACTTAGCCCCAGAGCAACAAAAGCTGCTGGTTGCTGAAATGGCTGACCTTTGGTTTCACTGCCTCATTGCCTTGTCCCAATTTAACTTACGCCCTGAAGAGGTGATTGCAGAATTGGATCGCCGCTTGGGGACATCTGGGATCGAAGAGAAAGCTGCCAGAAAAGCATCTGGCAAGGAATAGGTAGGTATGTCGCACGATCCGAATTGCCTATTTTGTAAGATTTCGCAAGGTTTAATCCCATCCCAGAAGGTCTATGAGGATGAGGAAATCTACGCATTTAAGGATATCAATCCTGCTGCACCAGTGCATTTTCTGCTGATTCCTAAGAAACATATCCCTATGCTGGAGTCAGCAGAAAGCATTGATGCCCCTTTGCTGGGTAGAATGATGGAATTAGCACCGCGGCTTGCCAAAGAGCAAGGTTGCCGTCCTGGTAAGGATGGCGGCTTTAGATTAATGGTGAATAATGGTGCAGATGGAGGGCAGGAGGTTTATCACTTGCATTTGCATTTGATGGGCGGTCCGCGACCCTGGAAAAAATAATCCAAGGAGATTCAAAATGGGCTCATTTAGCATTTGGCATTGGTTAATTGTTTTAGTCATCGTGATGTTGGTATTTGGTACCAAGAAATTGCGCAACATTGGCCAAGATTTGGGTGGTGCTGTGAAAGGCTTTAAAGATGGCATGAAGCCGGGTGAAGAATCTAAGGAACAACTTCAGCAAGGCGCTGCAACAGCAGAAAAGACTGTTGACGTGCAAGCCAAAGATGTCAACAAGTGATTCTTGATAGCGCAATAGAAATTCATGTGGTTTTTAGAAGACTGCTTCAATGATTGATCTTGGAGTTTCCAAGCTTGCGCTCATCGCAGTAGTTGCTTTAGTTGTTGTGGGCCCAGAGCGCCTGCCAAAGATTGCTCGCATGGCGGGCAATTTATTTGGTCGTGCACAGCGTTATATGGCTGATATTAAATCTGAAGTGAATCGTCAGATGGAAGTTGAGGAATTTAAAAAGTTCCGTGAAGAAAGTGCCTCTGCGCTCAAAGAGGTTGAGAACAGCATTAATTCAACTGTTCAAGAGGCCAATACCCATCTGAGTGATCAGGCTGATATTTTTGAAACTAGTTTTGAGAAATTGCCTCTTGACGAAAGAGCGGTATGGGATAAGACCAAGCGTCAAGGCCGCAATAGCTGGGGTGTCAGACGGGCAGCTAGACCCATTTGGTTTAAGCGCTCAGCAGGCATGCGAACACGGGTTCAATCGGGCGCTGCCAGAATGAAGCGCTTTCATCACAGCGCCATCAAATAAATAAAATAAGCATAAAAACACCTTCGCATGTCAGAAAATAATTCCACTGAAGATTCAGGATTGCAAGAATCTTTTCTCTCGCATTTGTTCGAGTTGCGTGATCGCGTTATCAAGTCTACCTTGGCAATTCTTGTCGTGTTTGCTTGCTTGGCCTATTGGGCGCCAGACATTTTCCATTTATTTGCGCAGCCACTATTAAAGGCATTGCCTGCAGGCGGCAAAATGATCGTCACGGATGTGACTGGATCTTTCTTTGTGCCCATGAAAGTCACGATGTTGGTAGCATTTCTGATTGCCTTGCCAGTAGTGATGTATCAGTTATGGGCCTTCATTGCGCCTGGCCTATACATGCATGAGCGAAAATTGATTTTGCCTTTAGTGGTGAGTAGCTATAGCTTGTTTATATTTGGCATGGCTTTTGCCTACTTCTTAGTATTTCCGACAGTATTCAATTTCATGGCTAGCTATAACGCTCCACTGGGCGCGGAAATGTCGACTGACATTGATAACTATTTAAGTTTTGCCATGACCACTTTCTTAGCTTTTGGTATTACTTTTGAAGTGCCTGTCGTAGTAGTGGTCTTAGTCCGCATGGGAATGGTGCCTTTAGCCAAGTTGAGAGAGATTCGCCCCTATGTGATCGTGGGGGCCTTTGTAATCTCTGCAGTTGTGACTCCGCCAGATGTGCTTTCACAATTACTGTTGGCTGTACCGATGACGCTACTTTATGAATTAGGTTTATTAATTGCTCGTTTTTATGTGCCAAAGCCTGCAGATGACCAGACAGACAAAGAAGATCAAACTAGCTCTGCGTCAGTCTGACTTTTAGAGCCCTTAGCAAAACTTGCTGTCAGCCAATTGGTAACGCGATCAAAGCGGTAGCGCCGTTGACGCAGATTACCTTCGATATCTAAATCAGAACCAGCAAATACTTTGCCCGCTGCTAATAAGGCGCGCCGCTGTTGAATTGTCTCAATCTGAATCAGTCTGGGCAAAATCTTCGGCAGCTCCCAACGAATATCCACTACTACGCAGTGTTCGTGCTGAAGCTGGCCGATTTCACAGAGTAATAATTCTGCTTTGCTAAAGTTAAATTGATTGGCAATGACAATGCGATGACACAGCAATAACCAATCTTCATCCAATTTACGTTCAGCATGATGGTTGATAGCACGTTCAGCATATTGTGCTAACTTAAACCACTCATTTAACTGAGGGTTGGGGCAGCCCTCCAAAATCTTGCTAAGTAATTCTTTTGCTTCTGCTACGCCTTGTTGATGTGCTTGCCATACCCAATAAGAGGCTTGCAAGCCGCGTACTTTTTCATCAGATTTTTCGCGCTTGCGCCAAAGGTTGGCGCCTTTTCGGAGTTGAGCTTGTGCATGGCTAAGATCAGCGGCACGATCAAAGCAGCGATCGCTTTCGGCGGCACTGTATCCAGAAAATTGCGGGCGACGATAAATTTCACCTAACGCATACCAAGCGTCCCTGTCGCCATCATTGGCAGCAAGCTCTAACCAGTGGGCGGCTTTTTTGAGGGAGGCATTCGATTTTGTATCGCCGCCATCTAATTGCGCGAGACGTAAACCCAAAGTGAGCTTGGCTAGTGTGAGACCCAGCTCTGCCGCCTCAAACAGCGCCTCTTCATTTCCATTTTCCAGCCATGCTTTCCATAGGGAGGGAAGCGATTCATTTTTGGGTTGCAACTTGATTAATAGTTCTTTAGCAGATGCAGTGAATGGAGAGTCTATTAGAGAAAGCTCTTGCAGATATTCTTGAGCTAATTTTTGCAAGCCTGCTAAATCTAAGCGAGGGGTTTTTTCAAACGCGGGCGTTGCAATCGTTTTGCTTACCCAGTCAATAAGCTGCGATTGAGTCTCTTCGTATGCTGGATTCATTAAAAGGTTTGCCAGTTGCCACTTGGCAGCTAAAGTTGGCTGATCTTGGGTCGTGCGAGCTGCCAACTCCCAAAATGAGCCCCAGCCAAACCCAAAGGCGGGGGAATTAAAGGTCTCTACTAGTGGGATGTTGGCAACCTGGGCAAAAAGTTCAGAAATTTCATCTTGAATTGCGCCTTGATTCTTAAGTACTTGATTCGTAATAGAAAAATAGGATTTTTCTAGCCAAATGAGGGCATTAGCGGGTTGAATTGGGGTTTTGAATGCCCCAGTCATATAAGCCTGTGCCAGTTTTTGTTGCGCCAATACATCACCCAAGCGGGCAGAACTGAGGATTTTTAGGAATTCGCGACTTGCCATATAACAATTTTGTCATCTAGAGGCTATAAAAGACAGAAAACTAGGGTCTTGTTGCCGAGATACAACGAAGAAAGCCAAAAAACTACCTTTTGACAAGCAAAAAGAGCCTCTAAATACCCTTACCACCAGTCTAGGAGGCTAATGCAAGCAAAATTCATAGGTCCCAGTTTTATTTGGGCATTACTTTTAATTTTTGGAGATTTAAAGAATGAAAAAATCACTATTAGCACTTGCAGCAATGGGAGCTTTTGCTTCTGTAGCTCAAGCACAGTCAAGCGTGACTGTATATGGCGTTCTTGACGAAGGCTATGTTGGCGGCAATAGCAGAGTTAGTAACGGTACTGTTGCTGTTAACGGCGCGGTGCCTAACACACTAACCGCTACTAACGGTACAACTGGTGTTATTAAGAAAACCAACGGCGGTTTCACCGGCGGTAATGAATCTACTAGCCGTATCGGCGTTAGAGGTTCTGAAGATTTAGGCGGCGGTACATCTGCATTCTTCACATACGAAGCTGCAATTGACATGGATTCTGGCTCTACAACAGGTTTGTTCTCCACTACCCGTCAAGCATTTGTAGGCTTGAAGAAAAATGGAATTGGTCAATTTGCCGTAGGTACACAGAATACCGTAATCTATGACGCTATTTTGGCTACAGCGGCAACTGGTGTTAATAATATTAATGGTAGCTTGGTCGATAATATGTCTACAAAAGGCATTGGTACTTTAGCCGTTCAGTCTGGTATTGCTAACGCTACCGGTTACGAGACTCGTATTGGTAATACCCTTGGCTTGAAATCAGATAATTTCGCTGGCTTTACCGTTCGCGCTAGTGTGACTGCAGCAAGCACTAACACAACGAATACTGCCCCTGGCGGTGCTGCTGTTGGTACAGGTGGTCAAGCTAACGTGAATGGCCAAGCTATTGGTGTTGATTATGCTTGGAAGAAATTGTTCTTGACAGCCAACTATCAAAACTTCACAGCTTCATCTAACACCAATGCGGCAACTACTCTTCCAATCCTCTTTGGCGCGACTGCTGCTAATACAGGCGGCTCTACAAACGCCTTGGGTACTAACGTTAGAGATTCTGGCCAGTACTATGCTGGTACTTATGACTTCGGTGTTTTGAAGGCATATGTACAGTACATCAATCGCAAGGCAACTGTTGACTCTAATCCAAGTGCTTTCAGCAAATTTACTGCTCAACAGATTGGTGTTCGTAGCTTTATTACACCAGCGCTTGAAGGTTGGATTGCTGGATCTGTAGGTAAATATGCCTCACTTCCTGCTACACAAACAACCAACGGGAATATTACTTACACACCTGCTCAGTCTAACCTGACAGCGATGCAAGTTGGTGCAAACTATTTCCTTAGCAAGCGTACAAACTTGTATGCAATCTATGGTCAATCAGGTTCATCTAACGTTGCATACTCTGCAGTTGGCAATACAACTGCTAGCAACATTAACAACTATGCAGTTGGTGTACGTCACACTTTCTAATAGTTTGTTGATGCCGGTTTTATAGGCATAGCTTTAAAAGAAGTGAAAAACACCCGCCAATGGCGGGTGTTTTTTTATTTGTGCAGCTTTATTTTTTTGACTAAGCCCGGTTAGTATTGCTTAAAGATGATTACCAATAAAATATACCCATGAATTCCATCGCTCATGTCCAATTACAAGAGGCAATTCAAGCTTTTCATAACGAAGACTTTGTTAGGGCCGAGAAGATACTGAGAGACATGATTGTTCAGACACCTAATCAGTATGATGCTACCCATCTTTTAGCAATTGTTTGTGCTCATCAGGCAAAGTATCAAGAAGCAATAAGGTATTACCGAAATGCTCTTAGTTTTAGCTCTGATAGTGTTCCGGCATTATCTAACTTGGGAGCTGCCCTCAGCGCAATTGGCCAACCTCATGAAGCCCTTTCTGAGCTAGAGAGGGCGCTGAAGTTAGACCCAAAATTAGCTGCCTTATGGTTTAATGCCGCCAACATTATTAGTGATTTAGGGGAGCACAAAAGAGCGCTAAATTATTATGAACAAGCGATTCAATTAAGTCCTGGCTATATTCAGGCGTATAACAATTTTGGCAAGGCGTTATTTGCTTTAGGGGATTATTCTGAGGCGCTGACTTGTTATGAAAAAGCCATTGCACTAAAACCAGATTACATTGAAGCTTGGTCAAATAAAGGCAATGCCCTGGGAGAGCTAAAGCGCTTAGATGAAGCCTTAGCTTGTTACGATCAAGCCCTGAGCTTGAAATCAGATTACATCGAAGCTTGGTCAAATAAGGGTGTCACACTACAAGAGCTCAAAAAATATAATGAAGCCTTAGCTTGTTACGATCAAGCCTTGACCCTAAAACCAGATTACATCGAAGCTTGGTCAAATAAAGGCAATGCCTTGGGAGAGCTAAAGCGCTTAAATGAAGCCTTGGCTTGTTACGATCAAGCACTCAGCCTAAAACCAGATTACGCTGAGGTTTGGTCAAACAAAGCCAGCACCTTAAGTATGCTGCAACGCTATGACGAAGCTATTCTTTGTTACCAGAAAGCTTTAGATCTTAGCGACAATATTGATTGGATTTATGGAGATCAAATTTATGCACAAATGAAGGTATGCAATTGGTCGAACTTTCAAGAAAACACAGAAATACTGGCAAGAAAAATACGCTCTGGCGAAAAAATAATCAATCCTTTTCAGCTCCTAGCTTTAAATGATGATCCCCTATTGCAAAGACAATGCGCTGAAATTTATGCTCGTGATCAGTATTCAGCTAACCCTATTTTAGGCCCTATCCCCAAGCAAGCCAGAAAAGAAAAAATCTGTATTGCTTATTACTCTGCAGATTTTCGCAACCATCCAACTGCCCATTTGACCGCACAATTATATGAGCTGCACGATAAGGCTCGATTTGAGGTCATTGCTTTTTCTTTTGGTCAGGATGATAAAAGCGTTATGAGATCACGCTTGAGTAAAGCCTTTAACCAGTTTATTGATGCCACTGGCATGTCAGATAAAGAAGTTGCAATGCTGTCTCGAAAATTAGGCGTGGATATCGCGATAGATTTAGGTGGTTTTACCTTAGATAATCGCACAGATATTTTTGCTTATCGTGCGGCACCTATTCAGGTGAATTATTTGGTTTATGCGGGCACGATGGGTGCAAAGTACATGGATTACATTGTTGCTGATGAAACTCTTATTCCATTAACATCGCAACATTTTTATTCAGAAAAGGTAGCGTACTTACCCAATAGCTATCAGGTGAATGACAGTACACGGATAATTACTGATAAAAAATTAACTAGACAACATTTAGGATTACCAGAAAAAGGCTTTGTCTTTTGTTGCTTTAATAACAATCATAAGATTGTGCCAGCCAGCTTTGATATGTGGATGAGGATACTTGGGGCTGAAGACGACAGCATCTTATGGCTCCTTGAAGATAATGCTGCAGCTGCTGAAAATCTTAAAAAAGAAGCATTGAGCCGAGGTATTGACGGAGATAGGCTTATATTTGCGAAGCGTACATCTCCTGCAGAGCATCTTATGCGCCATTGCAGTGCTGATTTATTCTTGGATACTCTTCCCTATAACGCGCACACTACTGCTAGTGACGCCTTGTGGATGGGATTACCGGTATTGACGCTGATGGGCGAATCTTTTGCTGGACGTGTGGCCGCAAGTTTACTGAATGCAGTTGATTTGCCAGAGCTTATTACACGCACATCAAAAGAATATGAGGCGCTGGCAATTGACCTAGCTATAAACCCTGAGAGCTTAGAGGCTATTAGGTCGCGACTCGAGAGGAATAGGTTGAGCAAGCCTTTATTCAATACCCCACTATTTACTCAGAACCTTGAGGAGGCCTATATTCAGATGTATGAGCGTTATCAAGCAGATTTGGCCCCTGACCACATCTATTTATAGAGTGGTTTGGCTAGAAAAGCTAGATTAAACCTTAAAAACCTGCTAAAAAAGAGCAGTTGCATTAAAAGCAGTTTTAATTAATTTTTAGTTTTCAAAAGGATCCACATGAAAATGAACAAGCTAGCATTAATCTCTTCAATTACCTTTGCCCTGACTGCGACCTTTGCTGGCGCTACATCTGCCTTAGCTGCAAGTGCAACCTTGGATAAGATCAAATCTACTGGTGCTGTGACAATGGGTGTTCGTGAATCATCTATTCCAATGTCTTACACGACTGGTGATAGCCGTTTTGATGGTTATCACGTTGAAGTTTGCCGGATGATTCTTAATGATATTAAATCTAAGCTTGGGATGAGTACACTTCGCATTAACTATCAGCCAGTCACTTCGCAAAACCGCGTGCCTTTAGTGCAAAACGGTACTGTTGATATTGAGTGTGGCACCACCACCAACAATGCTGGCCGTGCAAAAGATGTCAGTTTTGCCAATACTCTGTATGTGGAAGAGGTTCGTATCGCTGTTAAAGCCAATTCAGGAATCAATTCTATTTCTCAATTAGCAGGTAAAAAAGTAGCTACCACTACTGGTACGACTTCTGTACAGTTATTGCGCAAACATGAAAAAGCAAATAACGTGAATTTTGATGAAGTGTATGGCAAGGACCATGCGGACAGCTTTTTGCTATTAGAGTCCGGCCGTGCTGATGCATTCGTAATGGATGGTTCAATTTTGGCTGGTAACATCGCTAGCGCTAAGAATCCAAAAGACTATAAAATTGTTGGCGAAGTTCTCAGTACTGAACCTATTGCAATTATGGTTCGTAAGGATGACCCAGAGTTTCTGGCAGACGTGAATTCTGCAATTGCTAAGATCGTTGCTAATGGAAGCATGCCTGGCTTATGGAACAAGTGGTTCCTTGCTCCAATTCCACCTAAAAATGCTGTTGTTGGCTTAGAGCTATCTCCAGCAACAAAAAATGCCTGGGCTAATCTGAATAGTAAGCCCGCTGAAGACTACAACAAGAAGTAACTGAATAAAATAAGTTTTTAATATGGCATTAGATTTAGGTGTTTTTTGTAAAAGCACCTTAGATGGAGAGGCAGTTGATCACTGCTTCTCCTCACTATTTGGGCTCGGCCATAATGCCGATCCTAGCTATCTAGATTGGCTGATCACAGCTTGGGGTTGGACCTTGGCTGTAGCTGGCTTAGGCCTCACTATTGCGCTGATCCTTGGAGGGGTCATGGGCACTCTTCGCACGCTTCCCGATACCGGTAGGATGAGTAGAGTATTAGTGCGTTTAGCCACCGCCTGGGTTGAGCTCTTCAGAAATATCCCAGTGCTCGTGCAAGTATTTCTTTGGTATCACGTCATCCCAGCTTTCTTTGTGCCCTTGAAAGCCCTGCCATCCTATTGGCTGGTCAGCATTGCATTGGGATTCTTTACATCTGCACGTATTGCGGAGCAGGTAAGAGCAGGTATTCAGTCTTTGCCAAGTGGGCAGCGTGCCGCTGCAACTGCGCTAGGGCTAACTACAACCCAAACCTATCGATACATTATTTTGCCAATGGCCTTACGTATCGTGATTCCACCCCTCACATCTGAGAGTATGAATGCCGTTAAGAATTCTTCAGTAGCGTTTGCGGTATCAGTTCCAGAGCTTACCCTGTTTGCAATGCAAGCCCAAGAAGAGACATCACGTGGCGTTGAAATTTATTTAGCAGTTACCGCACTCTATGCACTCACTGCCTTTTCTGTTAACAGAGTTATGGCCTTTATTGAAAAGAGAAGTCGTGTTCCTGGTTTTATCACGGCATCTAGTGATGCTAGTTTGGCTCACTAAATGGAAATGCTAAGCTTAGATTTAAGTTTCTATAACTGGGAGTTATTCACTAACTACATCCTCAAAGGTTTGGTGTTTAGTGTTCAGTTAACTGTCATTGCAACGGTTGGCGGTATTGTAGTTGGGACATTTTTAGCCTTAATGAGACTTTCTGGGAAGCCTGCTTTAGTTTATCCAGCCACATTCTATGTCAATGCTATGCGCTCTGTACCGCTGGTCATGGTTATTCTTTGGTTCTTTTTATTGATCCCGATGCTCATTGGTAGACCCATCGGCGCTGACCTATCTGCAACGTTTACTTTCATTGCATTTGAAGCGGCCTTCTTCTCAGAAATTGTTAGAGCCGGTATTCAGTCAGTACCAAGAGGTCAGATCTTTGCTGGTGAAGCTTTAGGAATGACCTATGGACAAAATATGCGCCTCATAGTTTTACCACAGGCTTTTAGAAATATGATCCCAGTTTTTATGACGCAAACGATTATTTTGTTTCAGGATACTTCTTTGGTTTATGCCATCGGTGCGTATGATTTATTGAAAGGTTTTGAGATTGCAGGCAAAAATTTTGGCCGCCCAATTGAAACCTATATCTTGGCCGCAGCAACCTATTTTGTGATTTGCTTTTCGCTTTCTAAGACAGTGCGAGCGATTCAGGCAAAAGTCGCTATCATTCGCTAAGCATTTCTACCCATTGCTACAAATTACATAGACCATCATGATTGAACTCCAAAACGTTTCTAAATGGTATGGCTCCTTTCAGGTATTGACTGATTGCACTACGTCAATTAATAAGGGCGAGGTGGTTGTGATTTGTGGCCCTTCAGGCTCTGGAAAATCGACCCTGATTAAAACGATCAATGCTCTTGAGCCATTTCAGAAAGGTGAAATTACTGTTGATGGTATTGATTTGCATGATCCCAAAACCAATCTTCCAAAGTTGCGAGCAAGGGTTGGTATGGTGTTTCAGAACTTTGAGCTATTTCCCCATTTGAGTATTACTGAGAATCTCACTCTTGCGCAAATGAAAGTATTGGGTCGGTCAAGCGATGAAGCTAAAACCCATGGCCATAAATATCTTGAGCGCGTTGGTCTGATTGCACAAAAAGATAAATTTCCGGGCCAACTTTCTGGCGGTCAGCAACAGCGGGTTGCGATCGCTCGTGCTTTAAGTATGGATCCTATCCTAATGCTATTTGATGAGCCAACCTCGGCGCTTGATCCAGAAATGGTCGGTGAAGTATTAGATGTCATGATCAAGCTCGCTAATGAAGGCATGACAATGTGCTGCGTTACCCACGAGATGGGCTTTGCCCGAAAAGTCAGTAACCGCGTCATCTTTATGGATCAAGGTCGAATTGTCGAAGACTGTAGCAAAGACGAATTTTTTGGCAATCCAGAAGCGCGCTCACCTAGAGCGAAGGATTTCCTCTCCAAGATTTTGGCAAGCTAGGGCCTAAACTGAATTAATTGAGTGCTTTAGGCTTAGGGCGCTTGCCAGTTTGGATTTTGAGTTCTAACTCTTTATCTTTACGAAAAATTCTAAGACTTGCCTCGTTTCCGGGGCCAATTTGTGCGATTTGATTGAGGAGTTGCTTAACATCCTTAATTTTATTGCCATTAACAGCTGTTAGAACGTCGCCAGGTTTTACCCCGCCACGAGCCGCAGGGCCGCCTTCCAGCACTCCGGATATAAGAACTCCCTCGGTATTACCGGGAAGAGCCATGGACTCAGAAAGCTCTTTTGATAGGTTTTGTGGCTCAACACCAATCCAGCCTCTAGTAACACTGCCATTTTTCAAGATGGACTCCATTACTTGCTTAGCAAGGCTGACTGGAATCGCAAACCCAATTCCCATCGATCCACCATTATTAGAGAAAATCGCAGTATTGATGCCAATCAGATTGCCGCGCGTATCAATGAGCGCCCCTCCTGAATTACCTGGATTAATTGCAGCATCTGTTTGAATAAAATTTTCAAAAGTATTAATGCCCACATGATCACGACCCATAGCAGAAACAATTCCAGAGGTCACTGTTTGGCCAACTCCAAAAGGATTTCCAATTGCAAGTACCACATCTCCGATGTGGACGGACTCAATTTTCCCCAGAGTAATTGGAGCTGGTAATTGTTTGGCTTCAATTTTTAGAACGGCAATATCTGTTTCTGGATCGCTACCAACAACCTTTGCTTTTACTTTTCTGCCGTCAGCAAGTGCAACATCTATCTCATCGGCATCATTAATGACATGATGATTTGTGAGAATAATTCCTTCTGGACTGACTAATACCCCAGAACCCAGGCTGGAGCTAGGTTCCTCGTCTGGCGCCTGATCACCAAAAAAGAATTTGAATAAGGGGTCAGCAGGGTTTTGTTTATTACCCTTACGCGTTTTTTGTTTTGCAGAAACCTTGCTCGTAAAGATATTGACAACAGCTGGCATCGATCTTTTTACTGCATCATGATATGAGCCAGGACTCAGACTGCTACTCTCATATGCGCCTTCCTTTAAGGTGACGCTGTCGACTATTGAGCCAACGCCTTGATCAGATATCCAACTGGGCTTTAGAGTTGCAACAATAAACCAGACCGCAAAAAGAATGGTTACCGTTTGCGCAAAAAGTAACCATAGGCGATTAAACATGGCGTAATTTTCTTTGTGAAATTATTTTTTGAGACTATCGCGAATCTCGCGCAGTAACTCCACGTCTTCTGGAGTTGGCGGAGGAGGAGGTGCATCTATCAAGCGAATCTTGTTAACGACTTTTACCATTTGAAAAATTACAAACGCTAGCAAAATAAAATTAATAGAAATGGTGATGAAATTGCCATAGGCAAAAATAGGCACCCCAGCCTTTTTAAGGGCATCAAAGGTTCTAGGAACCCCATCCGGAACACTTCCCAATACAACGAAGAGATTCGTAAAATCGATATGACCCCCCAAAAGGGTAGAAATAATGGGCATAACGATGTCATTGACTAGCGAATCGACGATTTTCCCGAAGGCCCCGCCAATAATCACACCTACGGCTAAATCAATGGCATTTCCCTTGACGGCAAAGTCCTGAAACTCCTTTAAAACACTCATTTAGGCTCCCCTTTTTGTTTAGATCCTGATTAAGCTGAGATTAACCCCATAACTTTCTTGCTTACCCCACTTTTTACTTTAAAATACTAGGTTTAAGCAATTTCCATCAAAAAATACCCTTTCTAGGAATTTTGTAAATGAGTGACAAGCCCAGTATGGACAAGGATCGACGTAATTGGTTGATCGCCACATCGGCGGTTGGCGGAGTTGGTGCAGCTGCAGCCCTTTACCCTTTTGTAGACAGTTTTGAGCCTTCCGAGCGCGCTAAGGCCGCTGGAGCAGCTGTTGAAATCGATATTGCTGGTATGAAGCCGGATGAAATGAGGATGGTTGAATGGCGCGGTAAGCCAGTATGGGTTGTGCGTCGCACCCCTGAGCAAGTCGCTGAACTTTCTAAGATTGATGCAGAGCTCGCAGACCCTAATTCTATGAGGGATCCAGCCCAATTCACTCCAACATATGCCCAAAATCAATGGCGCTCAATTAAGCCTGAGTATTTTGTAGTGGTCGGTATTTGCACTCACTTAGGCTGCTCTCCAACGCCTAAATTTGAATCTGGTGCTCAGCCTTCATTACCCAATACTTGGCCAGGCGGCTATCTTTGCCCATGCCATGGTTCAACATTTGATATGGCCGGCCGCGTCTATAAAAACAAACCAGCCCCAGACAATATGGAAGTGCCGCCACATATGTATTTGAGCGACACCAAGATTCTGGTCGGCGAAGATAAGAAGGCTTAAGGAGATATAAATGGCATTTCACGAAAAAGAAGTTCCAGCAGACGCCTCCGCCGCCGTAAAGCTAATGGCCTGGGTTGATTCACGTCTTCCGGTCACCGAAGCCTTCAAGCGTCATATGAGCGAGTATTACGCTCCTAAAAACTTAAATTTTTTCTATATTTTTGGTGCTTTAGCGATTGTCGTATTAGCGATCCAGATCATTACCGGTATTTTCTTGACAATGAACTACAAGCCAGATGCTGCTAAGGCATTTGAGTCTGTTGAATACATTATGCGAGAGGTTCCTTTCGGCTGGCTAATTCGCTACATGCATTCCACTGGTGCCTCGATGTTCTTCATCGTGGTTTATATGCACATGTTCCGTGGCTTGATCTATGGTTCTTATCGCAAGCCACGTGAACTCATTTGGATTTTTGGTTGCGCAATTTTCTTGGCCTTGATGGGTGAGGCATTTTTTGGATATTTGCTCCCATGGGGGCAAATGTCCTACTGGGGCGCTCAAGTCATTGTGAATTTATTCTCCGCAATTCCATTGATTGGTCCAGATCTTTCTTTATGGTTACGCGGCGATTATGTTGTTGGTGACGCTACCCTCAACCGCTTCTTTGCGTTTCACGTGATTGCTATTCCATTGGTATTAATTGGTTTAGTGGCAGCGCATATCCTTGCATTGCATGAAGTGGGATCAAATAATCCAGATGGTGTAGAAATCAAAAATACGCTTGATGCTAATGGTCATCCTGTTGACGGCATTCCTTTCCATCCTTTTTATAGCGTTCATGACGTTATGTATCTGGGCGGTTTCTTGATCATCTTCGCTTCGATTGTTTTCTTTGCCCCAGAGATGGGCGGCTACTTCTTAGAAGCAAACAACTTTATCCCGGCAAACCCCTTTGTTACGCCAACCCACATTGCACCAGTTTGGTATTTCACGCCGTTCTACTCCATGCTGCGCGCCACTACTACAAACTTCCTGTTGCCATTGTGGATTTTCTTAGCAGTAATTTTGGGAATGTTTGCTCTTCAGTCTAAAAATATCAAGGTGAAAGGCGCTTGCCTAGTCATTGCATTAGTTTTGGCTGCTGGTTTCTATGTGCTTGATGCGAAGTTCTGGGGTGTTGTGATCATGGGCGCTTCCGTAGTGATCTTGTTCTTCTTGCCATGGTTAGATCACTCCCCAGTGAAGTCTATCCGCTATCGTCCGCAGTTCCATAAATATATTTATGGCATCTTTGTGGTGACCTTTGTAATTTTGGGTTACTTGGGCATCGAGCCACCATCGCCTATATATGAAAAGATTTCTCAGATTTGTACTATTTACTACCTGGGCTTTTTCTTAGCAATGCCGTTCTGGAGCAAGCTTGGTACATTCAAGCCAGTCCCAACACGCGTTACTTTTGAGTCCCATTAATTCACGCCTGAGATAACAGCTAAGAGAAATTAGGAACTAGTATGAAACAAATTCTGCAAACTTTGATGGGCTACTGCCAAGCAACAGTATTGGTTGTTGCCCTAGGCTTTAGTACTACCGCTAGCGCAAATGAAGGCGGTTTTCCTTTAGATAAAGCGCCTAACCGCGTCAGCAACAATGCTTCTTTACAAAACGGCGCGAAGATTTTTGTGAACTATTGCTTGAACTGTCACGCTGCCGTCAGCGTGCGTTACAACCGGATGCGCGATATTGGTTTGACTGATCAGCAAATTAAAGATAACTTAATTTTGACTGATGCGAAGGTTGGCGATTTAATGACCATTGCAATGTCACCAAAAGATGCCAAGGTATGGTTTGGTAAAGTTCCGCCCGATTTATCAGTTGAAGCTAGAGCACGTGGCGCCGATTGGCTTTATACGTACTTTCGTACCTTCTACAAGGATGATGATCGTCCAACTGGATGGAATAATCTGGTCTATCCAAACGTAGGCATGCCACATGTACTCTGGCAGTTGCAGGGTGAGCGTGCTGCAAAGTTTGAAGATCGTAAAGATCCGCATGACGAAAGCAGAACAGAAAAAGTATTCGTGGGCTTTGAGCAGTTGACTCCAGGAACTATGAAGCCGCAAGAGTACGACGACAATATCGCAGACTTAGTTGCTTTTATGTCCTGGATGGCTGAGCCAGTTCAGTTGGAGCGTAAGCGTATTGGCGTTGTAGTGCTCTTGTTTTTGGCGATTTTTACCATCTTGGCGTGGCGCTTGAACAAGGCTTATTGGAAAGATGTTCACTGATATTTGTGATGAGCCCTGTAGCTAGGGTTCATGAGTGAAGAGATTTAACGCTGTTGTGCGTTTGTTGTATTGAAGTAGAAATTTAAGGAAATCAATTTATGATGGTGTTGTACTCGGGCACTAACTGCCCATTCTCGCAACGCTGCCGTCTGGTGCTTTTTGAAAAGGGCATGGATTTTGAAATCCGTGACGTTGACTTGTTCAACAAGCCAGAAGACATCTCGGTAATGAACCCTTATGGCCAAGTTCCCATCTTGGTGGAGCGCGATTTAATTCTGTATGAATCAAACATCATCAATGAGTATATTGATGAACGTTTCCCTCATCCGCAATTAATGCCGCCTGATCCTGTGGCTCGTGCACGTGCGCGCCTTTTCTTGTTTAATTTCGAGAAAGAGTTATTTGTGCACGTTGCGGCTTTGGAGAATGAAAAAGGTAAGGCTGCTGAAAAGGTTCACGAAAAAGCGCGTTTAGCGATTCGTGATCGCTTGACTCAGTTGGCACCAATTTTCATTAAGAATAAGTACATGCTCGGCGATGAATTTTCTATGCTGGATGTAGCGATTGCGCCATTGTTATGGCGTCTTGAGCACTACGGCATTGATCTTTCTCGTAATGCTGCAGCTCTCCTGAAATATGCTGAGCGTATCTTCAGTAGACCAGCTTATATCGAAGCTTTAACTCCTTCTGAAAAGGTAATGCGCCGCTAAGTTTTACTAGCGGTTCATTTCTGTCGGCATGTCTGACGTTCCAAGTAATAAACCCTACCTAATCCGTGCTCTACATCAGTGGTGCACGGATTTTGGCTTTACGCCTTTTATAGCGGTGTTTGTGGACGCGAGGGTTGAAGTACCCATGGAGTTTGTAAAGAATGATGAGATTGTTTTAAATCTTTCCTTAGAGGCTTGCCATCAACTCCAGATGGAGAATGATTGGATTAGCTTTCAAGCGAGGTTTGGTGGTGTTCCAAGGAAGATTATGGTTCCAGTAAGTCATGTTTTGGCCATTTATGCCAGGGAAAATGGCCAAGGTATGTCTTTCCCGTTTGATCCCAAACAAGCTCGAGACTTGCATGTTGCGGATGCCTCTGATGGCCCCCCTGAGAAGCCGAAAACGGGTAGACCTTCCTTGAAGATTGTGAAATAAGTTAAAATATCAGCGTTGCCCCTTTAGCTCATCTGGTAGAGCAACTGATTTGTAATCAGTAGGTGGTCTGTTCGAGTCGGACAAGGGGCACCATCAATTTCTCGGCATTTAATATTCTCCTAGATGTCATATAAAAAAATCGGATTTGATGCAGGCTTAATGTCTCTTAGAGGCACTCATATTGCAATATTCGATTACGCCCTTCAAAACCAAAAAATCTTAGGTAATGAATCGATCATTTTTTATGATCGTCGTTCTGAACAGGTTCAGCCCTCCGTCCTCCAGAAATTCCAAAGAGAGTTTCGCCTTGTTCCATATAGTCAATTTGGTGAGATTCGGGCTATTCCTCAATTGGGACTCATTGATGCGATGTATCTCATTAAGTCGGGTGAGCGAGACGACTATAAGGTTCCGGGAGTTCCAAATTTGATGCATGCGGTATTCCCACAGAAAATTCAAGAAATGCATGGCGATATTTATGCGTATGTATCCAAATGGTTAAGTGATGAATGTTCTAACGGAAAGATTCCATACGTTCCGCACATGATTGATTTGCCTGTAACTGGCATCTCATTAAGGACTAGCTTAGGAATTGCTGAGAGCGCAACTGTTTTTGGCTACTACGGTGGAAGTGATAGCTTTAACTTGGAATTTGTGAAGAAGGCGATTGCCGAAATTGTTGATAAAAACTCACAGACCTATTTCGTTTTCATGAACATTGATCGCTTTACAGATCACCCGCAAGTCATTTTTATTCCGGGTAATCCAGACCCCGTATTTAAATCAAGCTTTATCAATACCTGTGATGCGATGATTCATGCAAGAGGCATCGGCGAGAGTTTTGGTCTTGCCTGCGGTGAGTTTTCTATTCACAATAAGCCTGTGATTACTTATGCGCTTTCTCCGCAACGAAACCACATTGATATCTTGGGTTCAAAAGCACTTCTATATAAAGGCCCTCATGAGCTGAAGCAAATTCTCTTGAACTTCGATAGGACTTGGCATCAGCAGCAGGAGTGGGACCGCTATTCTAAAGAGTTCTCACCAGCTGCAGTGATGAAAAAATTTGCATCTGTTTTTCTGAATGAGAAGGCCTTAACACGAGCTGAAATTAAAATTAATAGCCTAGATAGAGCAGTAGTTCAAGGCAAGCGTTTTAGGAAAAAGATTCGCAGCCTATTGCGAAAGTTATACCTATAAGCTCAGCCTCTTTAATCCAATAAAGAATTATCTCGAGTTTCTGGTAGGTATATAAAAGCGACGATTGCTCCGGCAGCCAAAAAGATTGTTGGATACCAAAGTCCAGCAAGGTTATTCCCCCATAATTGATTTAGCCATGTCACTATTAGAGGCAGAAGTCCGCCTATCCAGCCAGCTGCAAGATTGTGGGGAAGAGTTGCGGCACTATTGCGAGTCTTAGCGGGAAAGAGTTCCGCTAGGAGGGCTGTTTGAGGGCCAATCACCAAAGCAAGTGCTAGAGATAAGCAAGTTAAAACTAGTCCAATCAAGATAAGTGAACTACCAGTCTGCGGCGATTGAAGATATTGCACACTCAATACTTCCAGGATTTGAAATGCTGGTTGGATGAAGATTGCGCCTAATAAAAGACCGCTGATCACAACTGGTTTGCGCCCAACTTTATCTGAAAGCCAGCCAGCAAAAAGTGTCAGTGGAAAAAGTGCTAATGTTGCATAAATACTGAGTTGGTCGACAATTGCTGGCGCTAGCTTAGTAGAGGTCTTTAAAAATATTACGGTGTAAACCTGTACGCAAAAAAATAGTACCGCCCCGCCTGCAGAGATGCAAAAGAAAAGTAAAAACATGCGCTTGCGTGTTTGTGGATCTCGAAAATTACTTAGCAATGGGCGTTCAGTTTTTTTGCCACTCTTACTGAGCTCCAAAAACACAGGCGTTTCTTCTAAGGCCATGCGGGCTTTAAATGCAATCATTAGAAGTAAGATGGAAATCCAAAATGGCACTCGCCATCCCCAAGCCACAAATTCTTCTGGTGAGAGATAATTTCTGAGGAGTGCAATTTGCAAAGTGGAAAACAGAATTCCAAGTGGGCCCATGAGTTGAAGAAAGCTAGTTTTGAGACCTCTATAGGTGTTGCCAGCATGCTCCGTCAGGTACACGGCGCTGCCACCAATTTCACCGCCGGCAGATAATCCCTGCAGGAGACGCAAGCTAAGCAGTAGGATTGGCGCCCAAATTCCAACTTGGGCATAGGTAGGTAGGAAGCCTACGCTAACAGTTGCCAGACCCATTAAGGCAATGGTGATCATAAAGACGGGCTTACGGCCAATACGATCACCCATAGAGCCGAATATAGCGGCGCCGATAGGGCGCACTACCATCCCAACACCAAAAGTTGCTAGGCTAGCCAATAGGCCCGTAGTTGGATCGCTCGAAGGGAAGAATAGAGGACCAAATACCACTGCCAAAGTGGCAAAAGTTAGAAAGTCATACCACTCCAAAAAGGTCCCAAAACAGGCGGCAATGGCTATTTTTCGGTAGGAATGCGAGCCTTTAAATTTTTCTAAATTATTGATTTTATTCAATTTAATTCTTTTTATAAATTATTTATTGCAAAGCAGCAAAAAATTCTTGATTTGTCATATTCGTTCAGTTACAGTTTAATGGTGCAGTGCAATATTAAAGTTATCTAAAGTATTCCGATTTCTAAATCTTCCACTCAATGAACTAGTTGTACCACTTAATTTATGGAGAAATACATGAACCAAGATCAAATTACCGCTAAATTGTCCCAAATTAATAGCAAGGGCCTCGAGGCTTCATTTTCTTTGAGCGAAGCTGCATTAGCAAATGCTCAGAAATTAGCTGACTTGAACTACGCCGCTTCTAAAGATGCATTGGTAAATACTCAAGATAGCATCCAGCAAGTTTTGACAGCTAAAGACCCAAAACAAGTTACAGAACTGCTGAGTACAGAAACATTACAAGCTGCTAGTGCACAAGCTGTTGCTTATCAAAAGAAAATGAGCAAAGTATTGCGTGATGGCAATAAAGAATTTGCAAATGTGGTTGATGCAGGCATCGACCAGTTACAAGATGGGCTCCAAGACTGGATCAACACGGTGGCTACTAATGTACCTGCTGGTTCTGACGCTTTCCTGTCTTCATTTAAAACTATATACGGTAGCGCATTACAAGGTTTTGAACAATTTCGTGCTGCTAGCAAAGAAGCATTTGCATCTGCAGAAAAAACTACTGATCAAGCGATCGACGCTATTCAAGGTCAAATCGCTCAAGTTAAGAAAGCTGCTACACCTGCATCACGTGCACGCAAATCTGCTTAATTAATAGATCTAGCTTCAGAAATACGTTCTGAATAAAAACCCTGCCTGACGTAAGTCAGGCAGGGTTTTTATTTAAATATAGTGGGGTTTTCAAAAATACATAATTTATTCTTTTTGGAGGAGCTCTGGTACCTTTTTCATTAAAGTTTCTAAATGAACGCCGCCCTCGCCCCATCTTTGACCCTCGATATGGAATGCACCCTTAAAGCCATAGTCTCTAGCCCAGCAATTAACATCATCAAAATACAGTGGAAAGGTTTGCTCGGTAATGATATTGACATGAGTTGGGTCACGCCAAGCGGCTTCCTGAGGAAATGCAGGGGTTACAGACAGAAAGACGCCATCAATCTTTAGCACTCTATAGACTTCATTCATTAATTCAATAAACGGAAATCTTCTATGTGGTAAATAGAGAATCCTTGGAATATGTTCAATAAAATCAAAGGCGCTAACGCAATCAAAAAAATTATCAGGAAATGGAATAGGTTCAACAGCCAGATCACATGCCCTGAAGTTTTCCTCTTGTCTCTTGCGTATATCTAAACCATAAATTTCATCCAAGTTAAATGGATTTCTGATGCTTAGTCCGCAGCCAAGGTCAAGAGTTTTTGTAGTCAACTTAAGCTCAATATAGTTTTAGTGAGAATCTATATAGTAATTGGTAATTGTAAAGGCGCAATATAAGTATGGCTGATGATGCTCTTATCTAGTTGATGATGAATAAATTATTTTATTCATTGGGTTCTAGCGAATCGAGCAATGGCGTAGATAGGTTTTTGCTAGGCTTAATTCCAAGCTCACGCACTTTTTCGGCAGAGCGAATCAGGTTGCCTTTACCAGACTTTAGTTTATTAAAGGCATCATGGTAACTAGTTTGTGCTTGATCTAAACGTTGTCCAAGCTTCTCCAAGTCCTCTACAAATCCCACAAACTTATCGTATAGATTGCCACACTGTTTGGCAATCTCAAGCGCATTATGGTTTTGCTGATCTTGCCTCCACAAATGAGCAACAGTTCGTAAAGTTGCCATTAAAGTGCTTGGGCAAACCAAAACAATATTTTTAGCCAGCGCTTCTTGATAGAGATTTGGTGCGGTCTTCAGTGCCAATAAAAATGCTGGCTCAATCGGTACAAACATCAAGACAAAGTCGACGGAGCCAACTCCATATAAGGAGCTGTAATTTTTGCCAGATAGACCCTGTATATGTTGACGTAATGACTGGATATGGGATGCTAGCTCCTCTTCTGCAACGAGTGGATCGGTCGTTTCAGCATGTCTTGCGTAGGCTGTAATTGACACTTTGCTATCAACTACTAGGCTTTTACCTTCAGGGAGCTTAATGACAACGTCAGGTTGTAGACGTGATCCATCAGATTGAGTGTGGCTATCCTGTACTACATACTCTTCGCCCTTGCGTAGGCCAGAGGATTCCAGGATTGACTCCAAAACAAGCTCCCCCCAATTACCCTGTACTTTTGAATCGCCTTTAAGTGCCTGCGTTAAGGAGCGTGTTTCATCCGACATCCGTAGATTGAGGTTAGCCAAGCGCTCGATCTCACTTTTAAGGGCAAAGCGTTCGCGTGCCTCATTGCCATAGGAGGTGCTCACCTGCTCTTTGAATTCGGTGAGCTTAGTTTGTAGTGGTTTTAGTAGCGCGTCTAAGCTGGCTGCATTTTGCTCTGTAAAACGTTTAGATTTATCTTCTAAAATTTCATTTGCTAAATTCTTGAATTGGTTTGTTAAAGCCTCTTTAGCCTCATTGAGAGACTCAATTCTGCCTAGACCTTGTTTGCGCTCAGAATCTAGCTCTGCCTCAAGACGTATAGCATTCTGTAGTGCCTGGTCTCGCTCTGCGCGCAGGTTAACTGTAAGGTTTGCTTCTGTCTGACTTTGTTGCTCTGTTCGTGATAAGGCAGAGCGTAAGTTGAGTGCATAAACTAAAAGGCCCGCACACAAAGCAAATGGCAAGCCAAATAGCAGAAGTGAGCTTAGATCAAAAGTCACAGAGTTAAAGCTAAGTAATTAAGCTTTGACTAGTTTTTGGAGCTCACCAGACTCGAACATTTCGCTAATGATGTCTGAGCCACCAATGAACTCACCATTGATATAGAGCTGAGGGATGGTTGGCCAATTAGCATACTCTTTGATGCCTTGACGAATCGCAGCATCTTCTAAGACGTTGACGGTGTGGAGTGTTTCAACACCGCTGGCACGCAAAATATTGATGGCGTTACCAGAAAATCCACATTGAGGAAATTGCGCAGTTCCCTTCATGAACAATACAACAGGGTGACCGGTAACGATTTCTTTGATTTGAGCTTGTGTATCCATAAGTTCTTTCGATTGGTCTAAGAGGTTGAAGTTGATTTTAAATTGGATGCAAGACTTTCGCAAACTAAGAGCATTGTATTTACAAACTCTTGATTATTGGTCATTTGCATGAGTTTGGCTGAGATTTCTTGGTTGGGCAGTGCCTTTTTTAGTCGCAAATAAATAGATGCCAGGGGAATAAATTTTCGCATTAAGAAGTATTGTGCAAGAAGCTCAAAACACTCAACTGATAACAATACATGAATAGAGAGTTGATTGGCAATTTCGACCATCTCTTCATCAGTTGTATATCTCCACATGTTGAATAAACCGTGGAATCCAAAAGTTTGTTGATTAGGGTCGGAGCGCTCATAAGAGAATTCATCGGCAATTGCTTCGGAGGCAATCTTGATGCTATGTTCTGCGATTAGCCGATCACGGTAATTGATGCAAATCTGATTATCTTCGTTTACACCATCTAAAAAAGGAAAGTTGGTGGATGCCATAGTGCCTAACAATTTCTTTGATCGCAAAGAAAATCCCCCGTTACCAACACTTATTCCATCATGACGCCATGGCCATTTAGCCCCTATGTAATCAAAGTTAAGGAATGAATTTTCCCATGCGCTTGGAGCAATTACATAGCCATCCCATTGAATAATGAGAGCAAATGGGGTTTGAATATGCTGATTAAGTTCTTTCAGGATGAATTTGGAGTAAGCATCTTTTGAGTTTAATTTGTCTATCTTAGTAAGTCGAATCTGAGAATCCGAAATTTCTTGATCTGAAAATAGAATGGCATCTCCAAATTGACATTCCTGCATAGACTTCTTAAGGGCCAAAGCTGCTAGATTTGGCTGGAGACAATCAGCTGCGCAGATCGTAATATGGTTTAGATTTAATTTCATAATTCCCCTCCTTATGCCCTTGCCGATACAGCCCTATTGTGACCTGATAAGTCTTGATGTTTTTTGATGTTACGAAAATTCCCTTTGAGTAGCAGCTCAAAAATTACGTCAGATTGATCAAAGCCATGCTCAAGGACTATTAAACCATTGGGATTGAGATGATCTTTAGCGCCAGCAATAATGGCCTCTAGGCAGGTAAGTCCGCTGGCGTGATCGGTTAGGGCTGAGACTGGCTCAAAACGTAAATCACCTTGCTTTAAGTGGGGGTCTAGAGCAGAGATATAGGGTGGGTTGCTCAGAATGATGTCAAATTGGGCATTATCACTTAAGGCCCCATACCAGCTACCTTGCATCAGTTGCACTCGAGCTTCAAGCTTTAAAAGTTGTGCATTGGTCCTGGCAATAACCAAAGCTTCAGACGATTGATCTGTAGCCGTCACCAATGCGTGAGGATTCGCATTTGCAATTGCTAGGGCGATAGCTCCAGAGCCAGTTCCCAAATCCAATACTTTTACTGGCCCATGAAGGCGTTCAATCTCTTGGAGGCCAATTTCAACTAAGAGCTCAGTTTCAGGACGCGGTATTAGCACCCCTGGTGCAACAAATAACTCGATGTCATGGAAACCCCGTTTACCAATGAGGTAGGCGATAGGGTTGCCAGCCAACCTTTTAGATTGCAGCTCTTGCCATTGCAGGATTGCTTCTAGGCTAAGTACCATGTCATCGCGAGAGAGCAGTGCTGAGCGCGGTAGTTGATAGTATTTTTCAAGTATATAAGCCATCAACAAGCGGGCTTCACTTTGAGGAAGTGGTGAATCGCTCAATAAAGAGCGCAGACTTGATTCTTGACTCATAAGTGATTTAGCTGTCACCAAGCGCGGCTAGGAGTTCAGCTTGGTGTTCAGAGGCTAGAGCATTGCAGAGGTCATTAATATCACCATCCATCATGGCATCGATTTTATAGAGCGTTAGATTGATGCGGTGATCAGTAATTCTTCCCTGCGGGAAGTTGTAGGTACGAATACGATCGCTGCGATCGCCGGAGCCAATCAGAGATTTTCTGGTTTGTGCTTCAAGTTGATGCTTCTCGCGTTCACGCGCATCCATAATTCGAGAAACAAGAACTTTCATTGCTTGCTCGCGATTACGGTGTTGACTACGATCATCTTGACATTCCACCACAGTGCCAGTTGGTAAGTGCGTAATACGGACCGCAGAGTCAGTTTTATTGATATGTTGACCGCCAGCGCCAGAGGCGCGGAAGGTATCAATTCGTAATTCAGCTGGGTTAATTTTGACAGCCTCTAATTCATCTGCTTCTGGCATTACCGCGACAGTGCAGGCCGACGTATGAATACGGCCTTGAGTTTCAGTTTGTGGAACACGTTGTACACGATGACCACCAGACTCGAATTTCAGGCGAGAGTAGACGGCTTGACCAACCAAACGAAGCACAACCTCTTTATATCCACCCAAATCAGATTCAGCAGCACTGACCACTTCTACTTTCCAACCTTGACGTTCTGCAAAGCGGGTATACATGCGCAATAAGTCTCCAGCAAAGAGTGCACTTTCATCACCGCCAGTGCCTGCTCGTATTTCTAGGAAGACATTGCGTTCGTCGTTCTCATCTTTTGGTAACAAGAGCGTTTGTAGTGTTGCCGCAAGCACTTCCATGGTCGCTAAAGCCTGCTTTTGTTCCTCATCGGCAAAATCCTTCATATCTGGATCCTTGCGCATCTCTTCAGCCGCAGCAGCATCTGCTTCAGCTTGTTTATATAAGCCGAATTGCTCAACCACGGTCGCGATATCAGAATGCTCACGCGTGAGTTTCCTGTAAGCATCCATATCTTTGGTTGCTTCTTCGGAGGTTAAGAGGGAATTGAGTTCGGCTAAGCGCGTGTCTAGATGTTCTAGCTTAGCCCGCATGCTGGGCTTCATCTAATGGTCTTCTGGCTTAGTGTGTGTGGCAAATAGTTTGGGTAAGAGCTTAATTAGGGCATCACGCTCAGCACCATTAGAGTGTTGCAATGCATGCAGTGAGCCATGTAAGAATTTATTCGTTAGACCTTGAGCCATTGCATTCAGAACTTCCTGTGGATCATCACCACGCATCAAGCGTTTCATGGCTCGCTCTAATTCAAGCTGTCTTAAGCGCTCACCTTGCAATTGAATATCTTGAATGATGGGGACAGAATTTCGTCCATGCATCCAATGCATAAAGTTACCAACGCGATCTTCTATGATAGCTTCAGCTTGACTGACGGCAGCTTGGCGTAAATTAGCGCCAGTCTGAATCATGACGCCTAAGTCATCTACCGTATAGAGGTATACATCGGCTAGCCGTGAGATTTCTGGCTCGAAGTCACGGGGAACTGCAAGATCAATCATCACTATCGGCTTATGGCGACGTTGCTTGAGCGCGCTCTCTACCATGCCTAAACCAATAATGGGCAGAGATGAGGCGGTACTAGAGACAATAATGTCGAATTCATGAAGACGCCCTGGAATCTCTGAGAGTTTTAGTGACTCCGCTTGTACATTTTGCGCAGAAATAGCATCAGCCAACTCTTGACCGCGTTCAATAGTGCGGTTGGCAATCACAACATTTTTAGGTTGACGAGCAACAAAGTGCGTGGCGCATAAACTGATCATGTCACCAGCGCCAATAAATAAAATACGCTGGTCTGAAATTTTTTCAAAGATACGTTCGGCAAGGCGAACAGATGCTGCAGCCATCGAAATTGAGTGTGCGCCAATTTCAGTAGAGCCACGAACTTCTTTAGCAACGGAAAATGTTTTCTGAAAAAGTTGATTGAGGTAGGTTCCCAAAACACCGGCATCATTTGCGGTGCGAACCGCATCTTTCATCTGCCCCAAAATCTGAGTCTCGCCAATCACCATAGAATCTAATCCGCAGGCAACTCTGAAGGCATGACGCACAGCATCTGACTGCGGCAGGGAATAAATATGAGGGGCAAGACTGCTGGGTGCTAGTTGTTGGGTTTTAGCAAGCCAATCGAAGGTAGCTTCATGTAGCAGACCGGCAGCGCTGGCATCATTTGCTGCACAGTAGACCTCGGTGCGGTTACAGGTTGATAAAATCGTAGCCTCGGGCAGCCCAGCCTGATTCGCACCAAGCAAATGTTGGCGTAGATCATGCAAGGCCTGTTGAAGAAATTCAGGAGCAAAGGCGACCTTTTCCCGAATGGCGACCGGCGCTGTGTGATGATTGATGCCAAGTGTCAACAACTTCATAATGGTAATTATAGATTTGATGACAGCATTAATGGGGGTATCAATGGGGTTTTTAGCTTTTCTGGTGATTGGGGGTATTTCTGGGGCTTCTGCCTTGATTTTTTACCCCGGCCAAGCCAATAGACCAAAGCTGGAAAAGCTTCTGCTAGCAGCGTTTCTCGGGTTTGTAGCTGCCCTTGGCAGTTCTTATCTTGGCCAATACTTTGCGCTCTTTCAGTCGGGGCAGATGCTGGAGTGGCTAAGCGCTATTTTTGCCTCTTGCCTGACAGGCTGTATTTTTACAGCTTTAGCTAAATAGGTTTGTCTGGGGTGTTTCACCCACCCAAATAATCTCTTCTTTATTAAGTTGTTTTAGCCATTGATTCGCTTTGGTGAAATGACCGCAACTGACTTTAGCTCCAGGCTCCAAAAAAGGCTTATTGGTTTTATAAACTCCTAAGCCGGATGGATGTGAGGATTGCAGAATGAGCTGATCGATACTCGATTCAATTAAAGCTATCTTCGATTGAGCATGAGCACCCCAAAGCATCCAAACCAAATGGGGTCTCTGTGAAGCTAAACCTGAAATAAGTCGATCAATCAAACTTTTCCAACCTAGATTGGCATGACTTCCTGCTTCACCTAATCTGACGCTGAGTGCGGTATTGAGAAGTAGGACTCCTTGTTCAGCCCAGGTAGTAAGATCGCCGTTAGGCAAATGACCAAATCCCTCAAGAGCAAGTGCTTTGCCAATGTTACGCAGTGAGCTAGGAAATTCGCGCGAGTTGGCGGGAATATTTTCCGGAATTGAGAATGCTAAGCCTTGCGCAAGGCCTGGTGAGTGATAGGGGTCTTGTCCAAGTATCACGACCTTAACTGAGTCAACGGCTGTTAACTTGAGCGCCCTGAAAAACTGACTTGACTCCGGTCGAACCATTGCAGGATCAATATCAAGAGCTGATTGTAAATTACTCACTAAATTGATCCAATCACTAGAGTCAAAATAGTTGCCTAGTAATTCTTGCCAATCTTTTGGAATATCGTCCTTAGAGAAGGTAGGCATCTAGCGAAAGAATATATCTGTATTACAGGTTTGCAGTATTGGCGATGAGCTCAAACTGCGTCGGCAATTGACTAGCATGCAAGCTTGCTATCCGCTCATGCTCTAAATCATCGCGATAGAAGCAAAAGTGAATACTTCGTCCTTCGGTAAGGCTGGCGAGAATCTTATCTAGGCGAGCACTAGTGACGCGTTGACCATTAATGCTTGCCAGCAAGTCACCGGGCGCGAGTCCTGCCAACTGAGCCGCGCCTCCATCTAGGACATGAGTGACCTTGAGCCATCCATTGACATCAGTATGGCGCATACCAAGTTGAAGCTTTATTCTCTCTAACTTGGACTGTGCTTTTTGTTTAACTGAAATCGATTTAGAGGAAATCCATTTTTGAATCGGGATATCTTCAGTGCCAAAGATATAGCGTGATTTCATATCAGACCAGATTTTGGAAAAACCAGATCCGAGTAGTTCATAGATTAAATCGTCTAGCCCGTCCTCAGTAATTCCATCGAGCGTGAGACCATGCCTTTGCCAAATCAAGCGCATCAGGTTATCTAGTGAAATCTTATTTTTTGAGAATGCACGAATTTGCAGATCTAAACCTAGCGCTAGTAGGGCGCCCTTACCGTAGTAACTCACTACTGCATTGGGGGTGTTTTCATCTGCTTGGTAATACTTCGTCCAAGCATCGAATGAGCTATCAGCTAGGCTTTGCTTATTTCTTCCTGGCCCACGCAGGATGCCATTCCAGTTAGTACAAACTAGATCGAGATACGTTTTGAGATCAATACGCTTGCTACGGAAAAGCTGAAGATCATCGTAGTAGCTAGTAAAACCCTCGAACAGCCAAAGTAAGCGAGTGTGATTGCGCTTGCTGAGGTCATAGGGTTGAAATGTTTTTGCTTGAATACGTTTCACTAGCCATGCATGAAAGTACTCATGACTACACAAACCTAGAAACTCACGATATGAAGACTCATCTAAGGGAGCACCCTCTTGTGGAATCTGGTCACGGCGGCAGAGTAGTGCTGTGCTATTGCGATGCTCAAGTCCACCATAGCCATTCAGTACTGCATTTACCAAGAAGAGGTAGCTCCTAAAAGGTGATTGCTTAGTTTTGGGTTCGAAGAGATTAATCGTACAAGTGCAAATTGCTTGCAAATCTTGAGCAAGGCGTTTTACATCGACTGGATTAATACATCCTTGGATGGCCATGCTGTGTGGAACGCCACTAGATGTCCAATGAACAATCTGAAACTCACCTATTGCTACTGGATGATCAAGCAGATCATCATAATCTTGTGCAAGATAAAAACCAAATCCGCGTGGATCTGTTTTGGCAGCCCTTAAGCCAGTTTGCACTGACCAGTGATCAGTAAAGCCTCCCTCTGGTGGCGCAATCGCAAGCGAGCAAGCCATATTTTCTTGGCCTTTAACCTCAAGACATAAGCTGCTTGCGTTGAAGAACGCACGCTCCGTATCAAGGTAGGCAGCACGCACAGAGGAATCATATGCGTATACCGTGGTAAGGACTTCTACTGGTCCGCTTGCTTGCGGTAAGCGCCATTGATCATTATTCAATCGCTCTAGAGGAAGTATCTTCTTGCTACCAGCAGAATAAGCCTCAATCGATTCAATCTGCTTACTAAAGTCGCGAATCAAATAACTTCCTGGGATCCAAGCTGGCATTTGTAATACTTGCCCCTCTGGATCAGGCCTTGCAATCTGTAATTTCACCTGGTAGCGATGACCATGAAGGTCTGCCGGCCATACGGTGTATTGAATTACTGGAAGATCTGCCTTATCCATAATATTTACTTCAGCGAACTAAATTTCTTTTCAATATCGGCAATCTGAACTGCTCCAGGAAAGCGACTGCCATCAGTAAAGAAAAGCGTTGGCGTTCCGGTGATGCCATAGGTTTTAGCAAAAGCGAGATTCTTATCTAGAGGAGTGTTGCAATCACTTTTCCCACTAGGGCTAATACCGTTAATCATCCAATCAACATAAGCCTTATAGGGATCTGCGGCGCACCAGATTTGCTTTGATTTTTGGGTAGAGTCTGCAGATAAAATAGGAATGAGATAAGTGTAGATAGTGACATTCTCTAATTGCTGCATAGACTTTTCTAAACGCTTACAGTAGCCACAATTGGGATCTGAAAATACCGCCAGCTGACGGCTGCCGTTACCACGAACGGTTTTGATGGCATTGGCTTGGTTTAAATCTGCCCACTTAATGCGGTTTAAGTCAGCTTGCCTTTGTTCAGTAATATTTTTTCCGCTAGCCAGTTCAATGATTTCACCTTGTATGAGGTATTTTGCCGAGGCATCTGTATAAAAAAATTCATTACCAACCAATACTTCATATAAACCAGGAACTGGCGCTGCTGTTACGCTCTTCACTTTTACATTTGCCCCCAACCTTTTTTGTATCTCGGTTTTGATCTGCTGCTCAGCCTGAGCATTGACAATGCCGGAGAAAAGTAGAGCAATACAGGCAACTACTACGACGGATAGTAATTTATTCAAAATCAAGGTCCCCTAATGCGCGCTCAATTAGACGCTGTTTAATAAAATGGCTTTTGTTAACCATGCCAAGCCCCCAGTTACGTAGTTGTCGTTCTGTGCTGCTGCTGGCAGAAAATAATTTCTTGAGTTTGTCAGTAACCCATAAAAGTGCACTTGTATCGCCCTGGCGTTGACGCTCGTAGCGACGCAGTAATACTGCGTCGCTTGGTGAGCGAAAAGATTCACGTTTACCAAGAATGTTCAGTAATACCGCAACATCCCGCAATCCTAAGTTAAGACCTTGCCCTGCCAGTGGATGCATCACATGTGCTGCATCACCAATGAGGACAACCTTAGGCGCCGATTCCGGGCCAATAAAACGGGTTGCCCGAATCTTTCTCAATGGAAATGCGACTGGATTCGAGTTGAGACTGAGTTCGCCTAATTGTTTCCCAATAGCACCATTCGCAATTGAGTTAAATCGCTCTTGCCATTGAGCTTGATCTAGTTTCAATAAATCTGCGGCATGCTCAGGCGAGGTTGACCACACCATTGAAACTTGTTTACCAGGTAAGGGCAGCATTGCAACAATATCTCCCCCAGGTAAAAACCATTGAAAGGCTGTTTCAAGATGTGGGTATGTACAAGTCCAATTGGCAACTACTGCATTTTGTGAGTAATTCTCTTCGCTTGCTGTAATACCAAGTTCAGACCGGATAGGTGAATTTGCTCCATCAGCAGCAACCACGAGTTGCGCACGAATGGCACCACCATTTTTTAAGTGAAGCGTACTGCCCTCTGCATCAACTTCAATCTTATCAATCACATCACTAATACGCTCTAACTTATTTTGAAAGCGAGAGGCCTGATCAAGTGTGGACTCAATCAAATTGGATTCGCCAATCCAGGCTAATTGAGGCGTACCTGCTTCAAACGCAGAAAGATGGAGTTGATCATTTTTTTCACCGCGATCACCATAAATCCGCATATCGCGCACCGACTGTATGCGACTATGGTCTAGCGCATCCCAAATTTGCAAATGGGCTAATAGTTTTTGAGTGCTTGGAGAAAAGGCATAGATTCGTTGGCCCCACTCCAATCCTTGCGGGGCTAGGGTGATCTGGCTCAGATCCGGAGCAATCTCAATAGTGTTTAGCCCAAGCTGTGCTAGACCAAGTGCGCAAGCCTTGCCAGTAATGCCTCCGCCGACAACCACAACGTCAGCAGAGCGGATTTTGGCGGATTGCGCAGGGGTTTTGGATGGGTGGCTTTGATGAACTTCCAACATAACTCGATGATATCGAATCGCGCCCCTTTACAATAAGCTCATGTCTTTGAAATGTGGCATCGTCGGCCTGCCTAACGTCGGCAAATCTACCCTCTTTAACGCGCTTACCAAAGCTGGGATCGCAGCGGAAAACTACCCTTTCTGCACGATTGAGCCCAATGTAGGCGTGGTTGAGGTTCCTGACCACCGTCTGGCTGCCCTGGCTGAGATTGTGAAGCCTGAACGCATCCTGCCAGCTGCTGTCGAGTTTGTCGATATTGCTGGCTTGGTCGCTGGCGCCTCCAAAGGCGAGGGCCTGGGCAATCAATTTTTAGCGAATATTCGGGAAACTGATGCCATTACCCATGTGGTCCGTTGTTTTGAAGATCCGAATGTGATTCACGTTGCGGGCAAGATTGACCCGATTGCCGATATTGGCGTGATTGATACTGAATTGGCTTTATCAGATTTGGCTACTGTTGAGAAAACACTCAACCGCTCCACTAAGGCTGCGAAGTCAGGTAACGATAAAGAAGCAGCTGCCTTAGTTGCTGTTTTGACTAAAGTACTGGCCCATTTAGATTCTGCTCTACCAGTACGTAGTCTGAATTTAAGCGAAGATGAATTGCTGTTGATTAAGCCATTGTGTTTAATCACTGCTAAACCAGCTATGTATGTTGCCAACGTAAAAGAGGATGGTTTTACCAATAATCCTCATCTAGAGGCGGTAAAGCAGCATGCTGCAAAAGAAAATGCTCCGGTAGTTGCTGTGTGTGCAGCGATTGAGGCTGAGATTGCAGATCTTGATGATGCTGACAAAACAGAATTTCTTGCTGATTTAGGCATGGAAGAGCCTGGCTTAGATCGTGTTATTCGTGCTGGGTACTCCTTACTTGGTTTACAAACTTACTTCACTGCTGGTGTTAAGGAAGTGCGTGCATGGACCATTCATCTAGGCGATACTGCGCCGCAAGCAGCAGGCGTTATTCACACAGACTTTGAGCGGGGCTTTATTCGTGCTCAAACGATTGCTTACGATGACTTCATTCAATTTAAGGGCGAGGCTGGCGCTAAAGAGGCTGGTAAGATGCGGGCCGAAGGTAAGGAATATGTGGTTAAGGATGGCGATGTATTGAACTTCTTATTCAATGTCTAGTTAATCGATACATTGTTTGATTAATAAAAAAGCCCTTTTAATAAGGGCTTTTTTATTGAGGCGTAAGGAACTTAAGCAGATTTAACTGCTTTCTCTAAGCACTTAGAGATTTCTTCATAGCGCTTGATTGCCAATTTTGTTGGTATTACCTCTTTCTTACGGCCATCAGTATTTGATGCCATCTTAATATAGCCCATCACGCTCAGATTCTTCACGCGACCATGTAATGTTGCTTGAGAACCCAGTTCTGAGAGTGAAATCAAATCACCTACCAACACTGACTCTTTTAAATGTGAACAAGTAACAATCTTATCTAGCAAGCTTTCTTCAATGTAGTCCAACTTCTTACCAGGGTTAATACGATCTAAGGTATCTAGTAAGTTCAAAAAGCGGATATAAGAGGGGGACTTTGCGGTGGCCATTAGGTTAAAAGTGTGTTGTTTAGTAAATTAGTATTAGCTGTTGAGCTAGTACCAGTGTATACCCTTGGCTTAATTTTCTCAACAGTCACTCGTTATCGAAAGCATTCATAATAAATGTAATGAGTAAACAATTGGGAACGCTTTCTGAGCTTGCTTTTGCACTTGTAATTAGTGCGCTATCGTACACATCTCTTTTCTACATAAATAACTGGCTGACAAGTGAGCTTGTATTTAGTCTAGGCGTTAATTGGATTTATTTGCCAGCAGGCCTCCGTTTGTTTTTAACCTTAATTTTTGGACTTCCAGGTGCCATTGGGATTGTTTTGGCATCATTTTTGATTAGCTACCTTGGTGAGTTTTCTCATGACTTAACTCTTTGCCTAGGTATTGGTTTAGTTTCGGGATTTGCCCCTTATATTGCTAGGGTCTTTGTGATTAGCAATACCAATCTGCAGACTGACCTTGGCAATTTGAGTTTGCAGAAATTAATCTCCTGTATTTTTATTTATGCTTTCTTGAGCGCTAGCTTGCACCAGCTTTGGTATGCTGCTGAAGGTCTCGAAAATACGGGGACCTTTAATCACTTTCTAGTGATGTTCATCGGGGATGTATTGGGTTCGATACTGCTGATCGCCCTGGTGAAGTATGGGCTTGATATATTGAATAAGACTAAGAGAATAGAGCGCTAAGAGCAGTCCCTGGGTCGGTAGCACGCATAAACGCTTCACCAACTAAAAATGCATTTACTTGATTGTCACGCATCAGTTTCACATCAGCGTTACCCAAAATTCCAGATTCTGTAACCAAAATTTTTCCTTTGGAAATCAGAGGCAAGAGTGAGAGCGTCGTTTGTAATGTGACCTCAAAGGTTTTGAGATTGCGATTGTTGATGCCAAGTAAGGATGTTTTAAGCTCCATGGCTTGCTCTAGCTCGGGCGCGTTATGAACTTCGACTAGAACGTCTAGGCCTAACTCATGGGCACAAGCCTCAAGCTCTTTCATTTGATTGAGATCTAGGCAAGCTACGATCAAGAGAATTGCATCAGCACCAATCGCACGAGCTTCATAGACTTGATATGGGTCTATAGTGAAATCTTTGCGCAGCACGGGAATACTGCAAGCAGTTCTAGCTTCTTGAAGATAGGCGTTGCAGCCCTGAAAGTAATCCTTATCAGTGAGCACTGATAAACAAGCAGCACCATGCTTTTCATAAGACTGAGCAATTTGTGCAGGCTGAAAATTTTCTCGCAGAACTCCCTTGCTCGGACTAGCCTTTTTAATTTCAGTAATAACAGCAGCTTTTCCAGTGGCAATTTTATTTTCAATTGCGCGAATGAACCCGCGCGGTTTAAGTAGGGCATCCTGATTGTTGGATTGGGCAATCTCGCGTTGATTTCCAAGAGACAGCTGCTTCAGTTTATTGGCAAGCTCAATTTTCTTACTTGCAATAATTTTGTCGAGGATATCGCTCATAAGTAATTATTTAGCTTGGGTGGCTGCAACAAAGGCGTCTAACTTTTGGCGTGCTGCGCCAGATGTAATTGCAGCTTTAGCCATTTGTACACCAGCAGCTATATCTTGAGCTACACCAGCCACATAGAGAGTTGCGCCAGCATTCAGGCACACAATGTCACTTGCCGCACCTGGTTTGTTATCGATTACATCTAGTACTATTTTTTTAGACTCTTCTGCATTAGCTACTTTGAAGCTATTCGTGCGCGCAGTATTCAGTCCAAAATCTTTTGGATGGATTTCATATTCAAGAACAACACCGTCCTTAAGCTCGCCCACAAGGGTGGGGCCCTCAAGAGAGATTTCATCAAGACCATCTAGACCATAAACTACCAGCGCATGCTCCATGCCTAAAGCTTGCAATACCCGAGTCTGAATTCCGACAAGATCTGGGTGAAATACACCCATCAAGATTCTTTTGGCATCAGCAGGATTGGTAAGCGGCCCTAAGATATTAAAAATAGTCCGCACACCCAATTGTTTGCGAATTGGTACGACGTTTTTCATAGCAGGGTGGTGGTTAGGCGCAAACATAAAGCCGGCACCTACTGTAGAAATACATTTGGCAACTTGTTCTGCAGAGAGTCCTAGGTTTACGCCTAAGGCCTCGAGTACATCAGCGCTACCAGACTTGCTGCTGACGCTGCGATTACCATGCTTAGCAATTTTGGCTCCAGCTGCTGCAGCAACGAACATGGCTGCAGTGGAGATATTAAAAGTATGCGCGCCATCGCCACCTGTACCTACAACGTCAACTAAATGAGTGCGGTCATCTACATGAACAGTAGTTGCAAATTCACGCATCACTCGTGCAGCAGCAGCAATTTCTCCAACAGTTTCTTTTTTAGTACGTAGAGCTACTAATAGTCCAGCCACTAGCTCAGGAGACATTTCACCGCTCATGATGAGTCTCATCATCGCAGTCATTTCATCATGAGAAAGTTCATGATGTTCGATGCAACGTTGCAGTGCTGCTTGTGGAGTAATTGGCATAGCGCTATTTATTGATTAAAAAATTCTTCAGCAGGGCGTGACCATGCTCAGAAAGAATAGATTCGGGATGAAATTGAACTCCTTCAACTGCGAGTTCGCGATGGCGCACGCCCATGATTTCGCCATCAGAAGATGTAGCCGTCACTTCTAGTACTGCAGGCAGGGAGCTCTTTTCGATGGCGAGCGAATGATACCGCGTGACCTTAAATAGATCTGGCAAGTTTTTGAATACACCCACACCTGTGTGGTGAATAGAGTCGGTCTTACCATGCATCACCTTTTGGGCGCGAATCACCTTACCCCCAAAAGCCTCGCCGATAGCTTGATGGCCTAGGCATACTCCTAAAATCGGAATTTGTCCTGCATAGCGTTTGATAGTCTCTACTGAAATACCAGCTTCCGCTGGGCTGCATGGTCCAGGAGAAATACAAATTCGTGCAGGATTCAGTTTTGCAATATCTTCTACTGCGATTTCATCATTCCGAAATACTTTTACCTCTTCACCTAGCTCGGCAAAATATTGCACGAGGTTATAAGTAAAAGAATCGTAGTTATCAATCATGAGGAGCATCGAGTCCTCCTTGTACTAATTCTGCGGCTGTTAATACTGCGCGTGCCTTAGCTTCAGTTTCTTTCCACTCGGCAGTTGGGTCAGAGTCAGCTACAACACCGGCACCTGCCTGAGAATGCAGCATGCCATCACGAATGACACCAGTGCGAATGGCGATAGCCACATCCATATCGCCCGAGAAGGAGAGATATCCTACTGCACCACCATAAATACCGCGCTTCACAATTTCCATCTCGTCAATAATTTCCATGGCACGAATTTTAGGTGCGCCAGAGAGTGTGCCCGCTGGGAAGGTTGCTCGTAAGACGTCCATATTGCTCATATTATCTAAGAGATCACCTTCAACCGAGCTAACAATGTGCTGTACATGAGAATACTTTTCGATTGACATGGAATCAGTGACTTTTACAGACCCTGTCTTTGCAATTCTGCCAACATCATTACGAGCGAGGTCAATCAGCATGACGTGCTCAGCAATCTCTTTAGGGTCTGCAAGCAACTCTTTAGCTAGACGCTCGTCTTCCTCTGGGCTAGCACCGCGGGGACGGGTGCCAGCAAGCGGTCGAATGGTCACAATCTTTTCAGCAGCGCGTTTTTCCTGCCGAACAAGAATCTCTGGGGATGAACCCACAATTTGCATATCGCCAAAATCATAAAAATACATATAAGGCGATGGGTTCAGAGAGCGAAGTGCTCGATATAGCGCTAATGGTGAGTCTGTAAAAGGCTTGCTAATTCGTTGACCAATGACAACCTGCATACAGTCGCCAGCCAAAATATATTCTTTAGTTTTACGTACTGCATCTTCAAAATCCGCAGTCTTAAATTTACGAATTAAATCTGTCTTTGTGCTGGGTAATGATGCTGGCATATTGGCTGGTTTACCCAGGCAAGTAAGCAATTGTTTTAAGCGGTCTTGGGCCTTTTCAAATCCATTGGAGATGCCTGGATCTGCATAGACAATGAAGTAAATTTTGCCAGCAACATTATCAATTACTGCTAACTCTTCAGTAAGCATGAGTTGGATATCAGGCAGACCGAGTTCATCTGGTAAATCATATTTCGCTAAGCGTGATTCAATATACCGAACAGTGTCATAACCAAAGTAACCGGCAAGGCCGCCGCAAAAACGTGGCAGACCTGGTTGGAGGGCAACCTTGAAGCGTTTGAAATAAGCATCTACAAAATCCAGCGGGTTATCAGTATTACTCTCTACTACTTTTCCATCAGTGAGTACTTCATTGACTGGCGCTGATGGGGTGCCAACTGTTCTGATAATCGTTTTGGCAGGCAGACCAATAAAGGAGAAGCGGCCAAAACGCTCACCACCTAACACGGACTCGAGCAAGTAGGTATTTTTCTCACCAAAGGCTTGACTGAGTTTGACGTAGAGCGATAGAGGCGTTTCTAAATCAGTAAGAACCTCCTTAACAAGAGGAATGCGATTGAAACCCTGTTTGGCTAGGGCGTGAAATTCTTCGAGCTGCATTAGGACTTTCCAATCTTTCCTAATTCAGCACGCATTGCCTCAATTACTTGGGCGTAATTTTCTTTTCCAAAAACGGCTGAGCCAGCAACGAAGGTATCTGCACCCGCTTGCGCAACCTGAGCAATGTTATCCACCTTGATTCCACCGTCTACTTCAAGACGAATGTGGCGACCTGTTTGAGCTTCGTAACGATCGAGGCGAATACGAACTTGTTCAATCTTATTGAGGGTGCTTGGAATAAAAGATTGCCCACCAAATCCTGGATTAACAGACATAAGCAGAACTAAGCCGATTAATTCCAGTGTGTGATCTAAGTGATCAAGTGGTGTTGCAGGGTTTAATACCAGACCCGCTTGACAGCCTTGATCACGAATTAAATTAAGAGTGCGATTCACGTGAGGGCTTGCCTCAGGGTGAAAGCTAATTAAGTTTGCACCAGCTTTTGCAAAATCAGGCACGATGCGATCCACAGGTTCAATCATGAGGTGAACGTCGATCATTGCAGGTTTGCCATTTTTCATGGCATGTGGACGAATAGCCTCACAAACTAGCGGGCCAATTGTGAGGTTTGGAACGAAATGGTTGTCCATTACATCAAAGTGAATCCAATCAGCACCCGCTGCCAGAACATCTTGGACTTCCTTGCCTAGGCAGGCAAAGTCAGCCGACAGAATGGAGGGGGCAATGACAAATTGACGATTTGGAGGTGATTTTTGGCTTTCCATCCCTAGATTCTAGCTTGCAGTTGGCCTTAGGATGGAGCAGAATTCGAGCATGAATCCTCATGAAATTAGCATTACGGTCAAAGCCCAGTACCTTCCAGAGCAATCTGACCCTGATAACCGTCAATTTGCCTTTGCTTATACGGTCACCATTCGCAATACTGGTACCACCAGTCTTCAGCTCATTGCCCGCCATTGGTTCATTACTGATGGGGATAATGATGTTCAGGAGGTACGTGGTTTGGGTGTTGTTGGGCAACAACCTCTATTGCGTGCCGGAGAGCAATTTGAGTACACCAGCTGGGCCACTTTGCCTACGCCAGCAGGAACCATGCGAGGTGAGTACTTTTGCGTTACTGAGGAGGCACAGTTTTTTCAGGCGCCAATTCCTGAATTTGCCCTAGTAATGCCCCGAACCTTACATTAGTGCGAAGTATTTGGAAAAACTATTTTTTCCCTTTGCTCGTCCATAAGACAATAAACAGTAACAGTCCTAAAGCGATAGCGCCTTCCATTACAAAGAGCAGCATTGGATATTCATCGAGTAAATTGGCAATCATGATTTCTAAATTTAAATTATTTCAAGTAAGTGTATTCGCTATTTTGCTTCCAAGCTTAATTGTTGGCTGCTCAACTCCCCCAACTCGTGGATCTGGAAATCGCCCAAGTTTTTCTTCGAATGCAAGCACCTCACCATACAACTCACCAATCGCTAATTTTATCGCCGTATCTTGGCAAGCATTACCAGGTTGGGAGGAAGATGATTTAACACAGGCATGGTCCGCTTGGCTCAAAAGCTGTGATGCCTTACGCAAGCGCAGCAGCGAAATCAATTGGCGTCCGGTTTGCACTCAGGCAGCGGGTATATCAAGTCGAGATAAAAAAGCGGTGCGAGGATATTTCGAAAGTAATTTTCAGGCATATGAAATTCGAAATAGCTCTGGAATCGATACTGGCCTTATCACTGGTTACTACGAACCTGTAATGAGCGGTTCGTTAAATCGTACGAGTACTTATAACGTCGCACTCTATGCGTACCCTAAGGTATGGCGTAGAACAAAGCCTAGCCCTGCTCCTACTCGAGCAGAATTAATGAACTCAGGCATATTGCAAGGCTCTGAAATTGCATGGGTACAAGATCCAGTAGCCGCCGCATTTATGCAAATACAAGGCTCTGGAAAAATTCGCCTCGAAGATGGCCGTATTCTTCGTCTTGGTTTTGCAGGCACCAATGATCAACCCTTTAAATCTATTGCGCAGTGGTTGTTAGAGCACAAGGACATCGCGCGCAGCGAAGCAACCATGCAAGGAATTTCTCAGTGGGCAAAGCGTAATCCAGATCGTGTCAATGCCATGCTCAATGCTAATCCAAGGTTTGTATTTTTCAAGGAGTTGCCAAGCAACGTTGATGCTGATTTAGGCCCTGATGGAGCTCTAGGTGTGCCCTTGACTAGCGAGCGTAGTATTGCAGTTGATTTGCAAGCACTACCATTAGGAGCTCCTGTATTTTTATCTACCACTAGGACTTTAAGTGGTCAAACAATACAAAAACTCGTAATGGCGCAAGATACTGGGAAAGCGATTGTGGGTGGTGTCAGGGCTGATTATTATTGGGGTTCGGGTGATGCTGCAGGCGAAATTGCAGGGCGCATGAAACAAAATGGCAAGATGTGGTTATTGTTACCACGTTAATAGATGGATATAGATAGAAAGAAATTGATGAGCTATAAAACAATTTTGACTGAAGTGGATGGCAAGGTTGCCACCATTACCTTAAATCGTCCCGAGGTTCTCAATGCGCTAAATGATCAACTGATGGATGAGTTAGGTGAGGCATTGCTTACATTTGATGCAGATGACAATATTGGTTGCATCATTGTCACAGGTAGCGAGAAGGCATTTGCTGCTGGCGCCGATATTGCATCAATGGCGAAGCGTAATTTGCAAGATGTCTATCGCCATAATTTTATTTCCCGAAATTGGGAGCATATGCAAAAAGTTCGTAAACCTGTGATTGCTGCAGTATCAGGCTATGCACTCGGAGGCGGATGTGAGCTGGCAATGATGTGTGACACCATCATGGCTGCAGATAATGCGAAGTTTGCGCAACCAGAAATTAAGTTGGGAATCATCCCAGGCGCTGGCGGTACGCAACGTTTGCCACGTGCCGTCTCTAAAGCGAAAGCAATGGATTTAGCTTTAACTGGAAGAATGATGGATGCTGCAGAGGCTGAGCGTTCGGGTTTAGTATCCCGAGTCTTTCCAAAAGCAGATTTATTGAAAGAAGTGAAAGCGATTGCAAAAGAGATTGCTGATATGCCGCTACTAACAGCAATGATGGTCAAAGAGGCGGTTAACTCTGCTTATGAAACCACTCTTTCAGAGGGAATCCATTTTGAACGTCGTTTGTTCCACACTTGCTTTGGAACGAATGATCAAAAAGAAGGCATGGCTGCGTTTATAGAAAAGCGCCCAGCTAAATTTACTAATTCTTAAATCACTAGATCTCGCAGGAGGTCTAGTTTTTCTCTAGGTAGCGTTGCGCTAGTTTTACCCAGTAGCTCACGCCTACGGGAATTAATTTATCGTTAAAATCATAAGATGGATTATGGAGATGGCATGGGCCCATACCATGACCTACAGAACGGTGATCTCCATCCCCATTGCCTAAAAATACATAGCATCCTGGCTTCTCTAGCAACATAAAGGCAAAATCTTCTGCGCCCATAGTGGGATCAATATTCGTATTGACATTTTGTTTGCCGACTAATTCGCTCATTACCTCGCTGGCAAACTGAACTTCAGCATCGTGATTAATCAATGGTGGATAGCTTCTCTTAAAAGAAATTTCTGCTTTGCAATCAAATGCACTTGCGACATTGTGTGCAATTTCACGAAGTCGTTGCTCCATTAAATCAAGTACTTCCAAAGTGAATGTTCTGACGGTGCCGCCGATAAAGGCGCTATCAGGAATAACATTACTTGTTTCGCCCGCATGAAACTGTGTTACTGAGAGAACTGCTGCATCGACTGGGCGCTTATTACGAGTAATGATGCTTTGGAGTGCTAATACTACTTGCGCTCCAGTAAGTACTGGGTCGGCGCTATTGTGAGGTAGTGCAGCGTGACCACCTTTACCGGTAATAGTAATTTCAAAAGCATTACTTGAAGCCATCATTGGGCCAGGAGTAACTCCAAAGTGACCTTCGACTAAGCCTGGCCAGTTATGTAATCCAAAAACAGCATCACAAGGAAATTGTTTAAAGAGCCCATCCTTAATCATTTCTTTGGCACCAGCACCGCCTTCTTCGCCAGGCTGGAAAATAAATATCACAGTTCCTTTGAAGTCGCGATGATTTGATAGATATTGGGCGGCACCTAAAAGCATTGCAGTGTGACCATCGTGACCACAGGCATGCATCTTTCCAGGATTGCGAGAAGCATGCTCAAAATTGTTGTGCTCTTGTAATGGGAGTGCGTCCATATCAGCCCGTAAGCCAATCATTTTTCCAGAACCTAAATCGCCATCAAGACGACCAACAACACCTGTTTTACCCATACCTCGGTAAACCGTAATGCCCCAACTGGAAAGCGCTTCTGCAACTAAGTCAGACGTGCGATTTTCTTCGAAGCGCAATTCAGGATGAGCGTGAATATTGCGACGAATATCTTGTATAGCTTTTGCAGAATCAAGGATTTCAGGGGGTAAATGCATGCCTTCATCTTATCTGAAAGTCCCACCGGTTTCATCTTAGGGCTTGTTCTAGGGGCTTTAATCGCTCGTTATTTGGATGTGCTGTGCAGCAAAATCGAGCGCTTCTATTAAATAGGGGCTGTTATCAGATTTTTGAAGTGTTTTAGGTAAGGAGGGGATTAGTCCTAAAAAGGGTGCATGGATTTTTGCTTCTAATGTAGCAATATTTTCTTTTAGTAGAGGCATTTCATTTGCTAGAGAATTAGCAACCCACCCTGCAATTTTTAATCCACGGGCTTTAATTGCCTCTTGAGTCAGTAGAGCATGATTAATGCAACCTAATTTCATGCCAACCACCAAAATGATTGGCAAACCGATTTGATGTGCAAGATCGCCCAGATCTTCATGATCATTTAGTGGGACTAAGAATCCGCCAGCCCCTTCAATAACAAGACAATCACCGTACTTTTGAATTTCATCAACTGCGTGCATGATGGTCTTTAAGTCTAGAGCGATGCCTTTATTTAACGCAGCCAGATGGGGTGCTACTGGCATGTCTAAAACATAAGGAGACAAGCTTAACTGGCCTGGCGCTAACTGGGAGGCAATGCGTAAAGTTTCTAGATCTTCATTGTGGATGCTACCACTGCTACTTTGGTATGTTCCAGCAACGACAGGTTTAAAGCCGATAGCTTGTTTCCCTTGTTTTCGTAACTTGAAGATCAGCGCACCACTAACTAAGGTTTTTCCAACTTCAGTATCTGTACCCGTTACAAAAAAACCAGTCATCTTAGTCATGAGCTACCTTTTGATGGACTTCTTGCTCTATCCTTTTTAAGGTAGTGATAAGTTGACGCAAATCATCCGCACTATGATTTGCGGAAAAAGTAATCCGCAAGCGTGCGGTACCAGGGGCTACCGTTGGTGGACGGATTGCTGGAATCCAATAACCTGCTTCATCTAATAACTTTGCCGCCATGAGCGTATTGGCATTGCTACCCAAGATTACCGGTTGAATTGGCGTGCAAGAAGAGACCTTGCTCCATTCTGAAAATGCCATTTCATCTTGCCAAATTTTGATGAGCTGATTAAGTTGTGCACGACGCTTTACGCCCTCCTCACCAGCAATGATCTCAAGGCTTTTGAGTAAGGTGTGCGCGATAGCAGGTGGGGTTGCAGTACTGTAAATATAGGGGCGACCCTTTTGAATGAGCCATTCAATAAAAGAATCTTGCGCGCAAACAAAAGCACCGCTGACACCAGCAGCTTTCCCTAAGGTACCGATATAAATGATGCGATCTGAATCAATATTTTCTTGCTCTAAGATGCCATGCCCTTGCTTGCCTAGCACCCCAAAACCATGCGCATCATCAACTATCAATAGGGCATCATATTGCTCTGCTATTTGAAGTAATGCTTTAACTGGTGCTAGATCGCCATCCATACTAAAGACACCATCAGTGACAATGAGTTTAAGAGATTTTGTATCTTTTTTGAGTAGGTCAGTTAATGAAGTAAGCTGAGTGTGATCAAACAAGTTGACTGCGGCACTCATTTGCGCAGCCGCTAATCGAACTCCATCAATTAGTGAAGCATGATTGAGTTTCGCTGAGTAAATACTGAGATCTCCGCGCTGAGAAAGTCTAGCTAGACCAGTAATGGCGGCGAGATTAGCGAGGTAGCCAGTACTAAAAAATAAGGCGCGTACTTTGGGGATATGCTTCTTTTGAAAAGAAGCTAACTGCTTTTCAAGTAGCTCATGTGCTGCACTATGACCGCTGATTAAATGCGAAGCACCACTACCAACACCATATTTTTGGCCGCCTTGTGCTAGGGCATTGATTAAATCTGGGTGATTGGCAAGCCCAAGGTAATCATTGCTGCAAAAGGTTTTCAGTTGCCTGCCATCTATTGATGCCGTGGTATCGCAGGGAGATTGTGTAACACGCAATCTCCGCTTAAGTAGTTGCAAATCTAACTCTGTAATTTGTTCTTGCGCCAGTTTTAAGGCGTTAAATGAGTTAGTCATGCTAAAGCTTTCGCTAGCGAACGCTCAACGGCTTTACCCATTTGTATTATTTCTTCTGTAGACAGGATGTAGGGAGGCATGACATATATCGTATTGCTGATTGGTCTGATCAGAACCCCTTCTTCCAGGCCTTTAGCGAACATTTCGCGTGGAAAGGTGCTTGGATTTTTAAGATACTCATTTTTAAGATCAAAAGCCAGAATCATTCCTTGTTGGCGCCAGTGCTCTACTCGAGAATCTATTTTTGCCCATCCAAATGCATTCGCTAAATCCTGTGATCGAGCAATATTATTTTTTAAAACATCCCCAGTCTCAAAAATCTTTAAACATGCTAGTGCTGCTGAGCAGGCTAGTGGGTTTCCGGTATATGAGTGAGAATGTAAGAAGCCCTGTTGCGTTTTATCGCTATAAAAAGCACGATAAATCGTATTGGTAGTCATGCAAAGCGAGAGCGGAAGGTAGCCACCGCTAATACCTTTGGATAGAGTTAAAAAATCAGGCCAGATACCCGCATGCTCGCAGGCGAAAAACTGACCACTCCGCCCACAGCCTACAGCGATCTCATCAGCTATGAGGTGTACCTCATAGCGATTGCATAAGTCCCTTACTAGCCGAAGATATTCTGGGGAATACATTGCCATTTGTCCTGCGCATTGCACTAGCGGTTCGACGATGATGGCAGCAATGTATTGATGTTCTTTTTCAAATAATTTTTCAAGTTCAGCTGCTGCATGTTTTGCAACATCTTCTGCGCTCTCACCCACTTTTACCTTTCGAGCATCGGGTGATGGGACTGTATAGACATCTTGCAAGAGTGATCCATAGGCCTTTCGAAAGATAGCAACATCGGTCACTGCTAATGCACCTAGCGTTTCTCCGTGATAGCCATTTTCTAAGCAGACAAATTTTTTCTTTTGAGGCTTACCATTGAGTTGCCAAAAATGATGGCTCATTTTTAAGGCAATCTCTACTGCCGACGCGCCGTCTGATGCGTAAAAGACGTGGCCTAAATTTCCGCTTGTCAGTGCGGCAAGTTTTTCAGAGAGCTCAACTACTGGTTGATGTGTAAATCCGGCTAGCATGACGTGCTCAATTTTTTCTAGCTGATCAATGATGGCTTGATTAATTTGTGGATTAGAGTGGCCAAATAAGTTAGTCCACCAAGAGCTGATGCAATCGAGTAGGGCATTTCCCTTTTCGTCATAGAGCCAAGGGCCCTTACCTTTGGTGATGGCAATCAAGGGAAAAGACTCGTGATGTTTCATCTGAGTACAAGGGTGCCAAACGGCAGCCAGGCTGCGATCAACGAGAGTGGGTTGATTTAAATCAGAAATAACCTTCATGTTTGATATTTGACCACTAGTTTTTCCAATTTCCGGCTTGTATCTGTTATGTTTATGCCTTGAATTGATCTATTTTCTGGAATTTGCCCATGTTGGATGCCCAAACTGCTGAAAAACCTCTTACCCTAGTTAAATCTAAGGCTAATTTACGTAAAGAGTTAGATGCCTCTGGTCAGTGGACCTTGGCCCAAATTGAAGAATTGTTTTCCCTGCCTTTTGATCAATTAATGCTTAAGGCTCAAGAGACTCATAAAACGCATTTTCCTGAGGGCGATGTGGAGTTGGCTACCTTGTTGTCTATCAAGACCGGCGGCTGCCCGGAGGATTGCGGCTATTGCCCACAGGCTGCACGCTATGACACCGATGTTAAAGCTGAAAAGTTGATGGGGCTGGAGGAGGTTTTAGAGGCTGCTAAAGCCGCTAAGGCGGCAGGATCAAACCGGTTCTGTATGGGAGCAGCCTGGCGCGAACCTAAAGATCGCGATATTGAAAAAGTGACGGCAATGATTAAGGGCGTCAAAGCATTGGGTCTAGAAACCTGCGCTACCTTGGGCATGTTAGAGGCTGATCAAGCCTTAGCGCTACAAGAGGCTGGCTTAGATTTTTATAACCATAACCTCGATACCAGCGAAGATTTTTACCGTTCAGTGATTTCTACTCGGGGCTATCAGGACCGCTTAGATACGATCTCCAACGTCCGTGCCGCTGGTATGTCTGTTTGTTGTGGCGGCATTGTAGGGATGGGTGAGTCTCGAGAACAGCGAGCTGCTTTCTTGGCGCGTTTAGCAAATTTGAGCCCTTATCCTGAGTCTGTTCCCATCAACCACTTAGTGCCTGTTGCTGGAACACCCTTGGCCGATCAAAAGCCTTTAGACCCTCTGGAGTTTGTTAGAACAATTGCCGTTGCTCGCATCACAATGCCCAAGGCTCGCGTGCGCTTATCAGCTGGCCGTCAACAATTAGGAAGGGCTGTTCAGGCAATGTGCTTCATGGCTGGCGCCAATTCGATATTCTATGGTGAGCAATTACTCACTACCGGTAATCCAGAGGCAGAAGAAGACCGTGTGCTCTTAGCAGAGCTTGGATTAAAGACAAAACAAAGCTGCAAAGCTGAGGTTTTGGTTTAATTTTTCTGGCATATGACCCTAATAGACCGCTTCATTGTTGAGTTTGATACGGTACTTCGTTCGGTTGTTGGCGGCGCAAATGCTCAAAGACCCACTCCCGGCTCTGAATCTGGAGCAAATGCCGCATTAGATTCCGAGCAACGAAAACATGCAGCAGGGTTAATGCGGATTAATCACGTTGGTGAAGTTTGTGCGCAAGCTCTGTACCAATCACAAAAATTAGTTGCCAGAAATTCAGAAATTAAAGAGATGCTCAATCACTCCGGTCAAGAGGAAATGGATCATTTAGCCTGGTGTGAAACTCGCTTGAAGGAGCTTGGTTCACATACTAGTTATCTCAATCCATTTTGGTATGCAGGATCCTTTGCAATAGGCTTGGCAGCTGGCTTAGCGGGTGATCAGTGGAGTTTGGGTTTTGTTGCTGAAACTGAAAAACAAGTTGAAAGTCATCTTGAGAGCCATCTCACAAAATTGCCTGAAGAAGATCATCGTTCGCGCGCAATCGTTGATCAAATGCGGATTGATGAAATTGAACATGGGCAAGCAGCCTTGCATGCAGGTGGAGCGACTTTGCCTGAGCCAATTCAAAAAATAATGCAAGCAATGTCTAAAGTGATGACAACAACCGCTTACAAAATTTGAAATTGATAATTGCGATTTAGTCCAAATTAATCAAGGGATTTAATTCCAGATTAATTTTGATATATTTTTTGAATACTACTGTTTTTAAATACAGTATATTTAAGCATTATCTAGTGATATAGCTAAGACCTATTCTTAAGTATATTTTCCAAGCCATTGTTTCAAGTAACTATTTTACTATCACCATTTTATGAACACATGGCGCTAAGTGTTTGTAAACACTAGAGAATTTCCTAAAAAAATACCCAAAAACACTTGACCCCTCTATTGCGATCCTCTAAAGTGGGAGGAAGTGTGAAAAAGTGGGGTAAATGGTGTTTCAAGGTGCTTCAGCTCTCAATTTAGATGCAAAAGGACGGATGTCTGTTCCGGCCAAGCATCGTGACGCCTTGTTGGTTCAAGGTGAAGGCCGCCTCACGCTCACAAAACATCCAGATGGTTGTCTGTTGCTATTTCCAAGACCGGAGTGGGAAAGTTTTAGAGCACGAGTTGCGCAACTGCCAATGGATGCGCATTGGTGGCGCAGAATTTTTCTTGGTAATGCAGCAGAAATTGATTTGGATAATGCTGGCCGAATTTTGGTGAGCCCCGAATTGCGCGCAGCAGCAGGAATTGAAAAAGAAGTAATCCTGCTTGGCATGGGTAGTCACTTGGAATTGTGGGACGCAGCTACATACGCTGCAAAAGAACAGGCTGCGATTGTACTAGGCATGCCTGAAGCACTCAAGCAATTTAATTTTTGATGACAGGGTGCCATGAACATAACTCATCGCCCAGTATTACTGGCCGAGGCGGTGACGGCGCTAATCAATGGCCCGCTCATTCAAAAACAAAACACAGCAAAAAATATTTTGGTAATCGATGGAACATTTGGGCGCGGTGGTCATACACAAGCCTTACTCAAACAGCTTCCCTCATCTGCGCGCATGATTTCTTTCGACAAGGATTTAGATGCGATTGCAGTCGCACAGCAAATCAACGATCCACGTCTAACCATTGTGCACGACAGTTTTGCGCAGATGGATCAGTACGCGCAAACAGAATCGGTCGATGGAATTTTGTTGGATTTGGGAATCAGTTCGCCGCAGGTAGACGAAGCGCATCGGGGCTTCTCCTTTCGTCGCGAGGGCCCACTCGATATGCGGATGAATACGGATCAGGGTTTAACGGCTGCACAGTGGTTAGAGCAGGCGCCGCAGGAGGAAATCACGCACGTGATTAAGACTTATGGAGAAGAGCGTTTTGCATTTCAGATCGCTAAAGCCATTGTGGCAAAGCGAGAAGAAGGTTTGTCCCTAAAAACAACCACACAACTAGCAGGTTTGGTTGCTAGCGTGGTGCGTACACGTGAAGCCGGTCAAGATCCAGCGACTAGGACTTTCCAAGCATTGCGTATTTTTATTAACCGCGAGCTAGAGGATTTAGAGCTTGGCCTGAAAGCTGCTTTGAGCTTATTAAAACCAGGAGCAAGACTTGTAGTGATTAGTTTTCATTCACTGGAAGATCGCATCGTGAAACAGTTTCTACAGACGCATTCAAAGGTAGAGCTACCACGTGGTTTACCTGTGCGCGAAAAGGACTTGCCGCAAAGCGTTTTAGAAATTATTGGCCGCGTTAAGCCAAGCGAAGCAGAGGTTCTAGAAAATCCACGTGCCCGTTCAGCCATCATGCGTATTGCCGAAAAACGGATGGATGCATCTGCATGAATCGCGCCACCTTGACTTTGCTCGCCTTGTTATTGATTTGCGCCTTATCACTAGTAGCAGCTCAGCAACGTGCGCGCAAACTATTTATTGCTCAAGAGCGCGCCCAAATTGAAGAGCGTAAATTAAATCAAGACTGGTTACGCTTGGAATATGAGCAACGCAATCTTTCGAAGTCTGCGCGTATTCGTGATGTTGCGCGGAACCAATTACGTATGTCGCCAATTTCTCCTGAACGTACTTTGTACTTAAGGGAGGCTAAATGAGGCCGGTTGGTTTTTCTACTACGCCAAATTTAGTATTGCGCCTGCCGATGTGGCGGTCGCGCTTGATGTTATTCCTTTTATTCTTCGTTTTCATGATGTTATTGCTACGTGCATTCTGGATTCAGGGTCCAGGAAACGCATTCTATGAAGCTAAGGGAGTGAGAGGAACTCAGCGCGAATTGGAGTTACCTGCAAGTCGTGGAAAAATTTTGGATCGCAATGGTCAAGTCATAGCTACCAGCTTGGAAGCAAAGTCTGTGATTGCTTATAACGACACAGTCCCTGATGATTTGGCCGCAGTTAAAGTACAAAAGCTTGCCAGTCTATTGCAGATGAGCGAATCAGAGTTGCGCAAAAAATTAAAAGAAGATCGTAAGCAGATTTTCTTAAAGCGCCAGGTTGAGCCGGCAATCGCACAACAAATTAAGCAATTAGAAATTCCGGGTATTGGCTTAAATAATGAATATCGCCGCTTCTATCCAGAGGGTGAAGCGATGGCACACGTCGTTGGCTTTACGAATGTTGAGGATCGTGGGCAAGAGGGTATGGAGCTTTCTAGAGAGAAAGAGCTTGCTGGCCATCCCGGTCAAAGGCGTGTAGTGGTTGATCGCTTAGGTCGTGTTGTTGAGGAAATGGCGATCTTGCAGTTGCCGCAAAACGGTAAGGATTTAAATCTCTCTATTGATAGCAAGATTCAGTATCTAGCTTACAACGCTGTTAAGGACGCAGTTGAGAAGCACCACGCTAAAGCTGGCGGTGCTGTAGTTCTAGATACGCAGACGGGAGAAATTTTGGCTTTGGCCAATTACCCAAGTTACAACCCAAATGACCGTAAATATCTCACGGGTGAGCAGCTTCGTAATCGCGTGCTGACAGATACATTTGAGCCTGGCTCAACCATGAAGCCATTAACGATTGCAATTGCTTTAGAAAAGGGTGCAGTAAAGCCAGAGACCAATATGGTGATTGGTGCTAAGTATCTTATCGGACCTAAACCCATTACTGACACGCACCCTTATGGAAATCTAACAGTTGCAGAGATCATTCAGAAATCAAGCAATATCGGTACCGCAAAAATTGCTATGAACAACCTATCCCCAGAAGAGATGTGGGATTTTTATACTGCGGTTGGTTTAGGTCAGGCACCTAAAATTGGCTTCCCTGGAGCTGTTGCTGGAACGGTGCATCCATTTAAAAAGTGGATGCCAACTGATCAAGCGCGCATTGCATTTGGCTACGGAATTTCTGCATCGCTCTTTCAGATGGCAAGGGCATATACGGTATTTGCGCGTGACGGTGAATTAGTGCCACTCACCATTGAGCGTAGCCCTGATTTCAAACCAGGCACCAGAGTTCTTTCAGCTAAGACTGCAATTGAAATGCGCACCATGCTTGAAACAGTCACTGAGCCTGGCGGTACTGCTATCAAGGCGCAAGCTGAAGGCTTTAGAGTTGGCGGTAAGACAGGTACAGCTCATAAATTGGTTGGGAAGGGGTATGGAAATAAATACCGCGCTTACTTTGCCGGCTTAGCGCCGATTAGCGCTCCTCGGATTGTGGTGGCGGTAATGATTGATGAACCAACTGGTGGCAGTCACTATGGTGGCGATGTTGCTGCACCAGTGTTCTCAACCATTGTGAGTGAAACACTGAATACTCTCAATGTATTACCAGATAACAAAGTGAAGCAAATGGTTTTGCAAGATAAGAGTCCTGAAGAGATTCGTACTGCAAATGTACAGACGCAGCAGGTGGTTCTGAAAAGATGAGGGCAGCATTGAATATAGAACCCAATCATCTGATTGAATACTTGCACAGCCTGGCAAATAGCACTGCTAAGGTCAGCGCGGATAGTCGCCAGATTCAGTCTGGCGATATCTTTTTTGCTTATCCTGTTGGTCATGGCAATGCATTACGAGATGGTCGTCAATTCATTGAGGCTGCATTGGAGAGTGGCGCAGCAGCAGTAGTGTTTGACCCTCTAGGTTGTAACGCTCAATATCTAGATCACCCAAAATGCATCGCGATTGAAAACCTGGCAGAAAAAGTTGGAGAATTATCAGCGCAATGGTACGACCATCCAAGCAAGCAATTAAAGGTGATTGGTGTAACAGGCACGAACGGTAAAACGAGCGTCACACAATGGTTGGCTCAGGCTTTGGATGGGCCGAATCAGCGCATGGCAGTATTAGGTACTTTAGGGACAGGCTTTCCAGGTTCTTTGGTACAAACTGGCTATACCACTCCAGATGCACCAAAGCTACAAACTCAATTTAAAGAGTTGCTGAATGCCGGTGCTAAGCAAGTAGCGATGGAAGTGTCATCACATGCCTTGCATCAAAATCGGGTAGCTGGCACCCAATTAAATTGCGCTGTGTTTACAAATCTGACACAAGACCATTTGGATTATCACGGCAGTATGACTAACTATGCACAGGCAAAAGCAAAAATATTCCAGCTGGCAGGGCTAGAGCATGCCGTCATTAATTTAGATGATGCATTCGGCCGCGAGATTGCTATGAAGCTTTTAGCTAAGGGCGGCATTAAAGTTTGGGCATACACAATTAACCAAAGCGCACTTAAGGGATTTGAAAAGTTTGGTGATCGTTTGCAGCGTATTTACGCTAAAGATAGCATTTTGAATGGTGCTGGATATGACTCTCTATTTACATACGAGGGAATCAGTAGCAATACCTTGCATATTCCTTTATTAGGTGAATTCAATTTAAGTAATGCGCTTGCAGTGTGGACTGTATTGTTAACTCAAGGCCTCACTTGTGGTGAGGCTAGTAAGCGGGTAAGTCAATTACGCCCCGTTCTTGGACGCATGGAATTAATTCAAGTGGGTAAGCAGCAAAAATCAGAAGGTTTGTTGGTAGTGGTTGATTACGCTCACACACCTGATGCTCTCGAAAAGACTTTACAAGCCATAGCCCCCATTGCGCAGCAGCGTGGTGGAAAAATTTGGTGTGTATTTGGCTGTGGTGGCGAGCGTGATATTGGTAAACGTCCTCAGATGGGTGCGGTGGCTCAGCAATATGCTCATCAAATCATTATTACCAGCGATAACCCCAGATCTGAAGAGCCACAGGCAATCATGGAGAAGATTCGTAGCGGCATCAGTCAGAATTCAAATGTACAGATGATTGTCGATCGCTCTTCAGCGATTATGGCTGCTGTGCGTAATGCTGCCCCTCAAGATGTTGTCTTAGTTGCTGGGAAAGGTCACGAAACCACCCAAGAAATTAATGGTAAGAAATTTGATTTCTCCGACCAAGAGCATATTCGCTTGGCTAGCGGAGGAATAGCTTAATGTCTGCAATGACAACACTTGCGCAAGTGCATGCCATGTTGCCTGGAAGCGCTCTGCTGAATATTTCCGCAAAAGATGCTCAGTCATTAAATATTTCAAGGGTTGGAACTGATAGCCGTCAGATTGACTCAAAAGAATTGTTTATAGCTTTGGCAGGTGAGCGCTTTGATGCGCATGACTTTTTATCTGATGTTGCTAAAGCAGGAGCAGCGGCAGTACTCATTAGTAACAAAGATAGATGCCCTACAAATCTGCCCGCCGTTTTCGTTGACGATACTCGCATCAGCCTGGGATTATTAGCAAAAGCTTGGCGCACTAATCACACTATTCCATTAGCTTTGGTGACTGGTAGTAACGGTAAAACGACTGTTAAAGAAATGATTGCTTCGATATTCAAGGCTGCGGTAGGTGAGCAGCACACGCTTGTCACTAAAGGTAATCTGAATAATGATATTGGTCTACCACTCACCTTATTAAAGCTCCGCTCGACAGATCGGCTTGCCGTAGTTGAGTTAGGTATGAATCACCCAGGTGAAACTGCTCAGTTAGCAAACATTGCACAGGCGAATATTGCATTGATTAACAATGCACAGCGTGAGCATCAAGAGTTCATGGCTACTGTAGCTGCAGTGGCACAAGAGCACTCCAATGCAATTTCTGCTCTACCAAATAATGGTATTGCTGTCTTCCCAGCAGACTCTGAGTTTGCTGGCGTCTGGCAGGAGGCTGCTGCTGGACGTAAGGTAATTGATTTTGTTCTGCTGTCCGGCCAGACTACAGTAAAGGCTGCAGTAATGGGGCGCCTATTGAGTAATGGCCATGTAGAGGTGCAGACAGAGTTAGGTTCTGTAGAGGTTCAATTAAATACTTTAGGCAGTCATAATGCACGTAATGCATTAGCTGCTAGTGCTGTTGCAGTAGCAGCTGGTGTCAGTCTCGAAAAAATAAAGGAAGGCCTTGAATCATTCGCGCCTGTAAATGGACGTATGCAGGCCAAGAAGATTGATCCTCATCACACCTTAATTGATGACAGCTACAACGCTAACCCAGATTCAGTCAGAGCGGCAATTGATGCACTAAAGCAGTCAGGCAATATAGCTTGGTTAGTTTTAGGTGATATGGGTGAAGTTGGCAACCAAGGACCTGAGTTTCATCGCGAGGTTGGTGCTTATGCTGCCGAGCAGGGAGTCACTAAATTATTTGCTTTAGGTGAGCAATGCCAATTTGTGATTAAAGGCTTTAACGATGTTCAGAGGAATAGGACATCTACCGCTAGCGCAAAACATTTTTCTGAAATGGACAGTCTGATTGTGCAGTTGAGGGACGCATTACATGCCCAGTCAACTGGAAGCAATGAACATTTAAATATTTTAGTTAAAGGTTCACGTTTTATGCGCATGGAGCGTGTAGTGCAAGCCTTGTTAGAGGAGGCGAAAACATGCTCTTAATTTTGGCGCAATGGCTACAGGATGATTTTGGGTTCTTCAGAGTCTTTAACTACATTACTTTTAGAGCAGTGATGGCAACAGTCACGGCCTTATTGATTGGTTTGGCTGCAGGACCATGGGTTATTCGTAAATTGACCGCCTTAAAAATGGGCCAGGCCGTCCGAACTGATGGCCCACAAACCCATTTAGTCAAAACTGGCACTCCAACAATGGGTGGAGTTTTAATTTTGATTGGTATTTTTGTTTCTTGTGTACTGTGGGCGGACTTAAGCAATCGTTTTATCTGGATTGTGATGATTGTCACTTTTGGGTTTGGTGCAATTGGTTGGGCGGATGATTATCGTAAGGTTGTCCATCAAGATCCCAAGGGAATGGCCTCAAGAGAAAAATTTCTTTGGCAAACTTTGATTGGTTTATTTGCAGCAATCTATTTAGCCTTCTCAGTCTCAGAGGTGAATAATTTTAAAGTACTCCAACTTTTCTATGAATGGTTTAGGAGTGGTTTTGCCTTGGATCTTCCAGCAAAAACAAACTTACTGTTGCCCTTTATTAAAGAAGTTAGTTATCCACTGGGCATGATGGGCTTCATCATCTTAAGTTATTTAGTGATCGTTGGTAGCAGTAATGCTGTGAACCTGACTGATGGCCTTGATGGCCTGGTGATCATGCCTGTTATTTTGGTGGGGGCTGCATTAGGTGCATTTGCTTATGTGATGGGTAATGCAATTTATGCCAAATATTTATTGTTTCCCTATATTCCTGGTGCTGGTGAGTTGATGATCTTTTGTGGCGCTATGGGAGGGGCTGGTTTAGCTTTCCTCTGGTACAACACGCATCCTGCGCAAGTCTTTATGGGTGACGTTGGGGCGCTTGCTCTGGGCGGCGCACTGGGAACCATCGCCGTGATTGTGCGCCAAGAGATTGTGCTCTTTGTGATGGGTGGAGTATTCGTTGCAGAAACTGTTTCGGTAATGCTACAAGTATTGTGGTTCAAGTTAACTAAAAAATATTCTGGTGAAGGCCGCCGTATTTTCCGCATGGCCCCACTTCATCATCATTTTGAATTAGGTGGTTGGAAAGAAACGCAAGTAGTCGTCCGTTTCTGGATCATCACCATCCTATTGGTATTAATTGGCTTATCTAGCCTGAAATTACGGTGAGCCCAAAAGTCAATATGCTGAACTTACAAAACACTTTCGCTAATCCTGCTTTTATAGCTGATGCAGGCTATCATGCTCCCCACCGATTTTTGATTATGGGCCTAGGTGAATCAGGGTTTGCTATGGCTCAGTGGTGTCTACGTAATGGCGCCACCGTTCGTTTGATCGATACGCGTGATCAGTCTCAATTTTCTGAACGCCAAAATGTCTGGCTTGATGCATTAAAAATAGCCGGACTGAACGATATTCAGTTTGGGCCATTAAGTGATGATCTATTAACTGATATTGATGTTATTGGGATCAGTCCTGGTTTATCTCCACTTCAGGAGCCTACTCAATCATTCTTAGTAACGGCTAGAAAAGCCAGGATTGATGTTTGGAGCGAGATTGAATTTTTTGCACGTGCAATTACAGCTTTAGCTCGCATGGCAGAAACAAATAATTCTACATATTCATCAGCAGTGTTGGCTATTACCGGTACCAATGGGAAAACAACTACCACTGCCTTAACAGGACAGCTCTGTGAGCGTGCTGGCAAAAAGGTTGCAGTAGCGGGAAATATTAGTCCTGCAGCATTAGACAAGCTGATGACTTGCCTGAATGAGGCTGACCAAATTGAAGATATGCCTGATATCTGGGTGCTGGAGTTATCTAGCTTCCAATTGCTGTATACGTACACCCTTAATGCAACTGCAGCCACTGTTCTCAATATCACACAAGATCATTTGGATTGGCATGGTGATATGCACGCATATGCAGATGCAAAAGCAAAAATATTTGGTGCAGATACTATTTGCATCTTGAATCGTGATGACTCAATCGTAATGAATTTGCTTTCTGATGATCAAAAGGTAGAGAAGTCGATTGTGACTTTTGGCTCTAATAGACCTGATGAGCAAGGCGCTTTTGGTATCGAGCATGACTTGCGAGCTGGTGGAATTGACTGGCTGGTATGGGCTGAGGTAGATGAAGATCTTGAGCCACAGCCTAAACGTCGTCGTAAATCTGCTACAAGGAAAGAAGATGAGCCACTTCGTTTGAAGCGTTTAATTCCGGCTGACGCACTCAGAATTCGTGGTCGCCACAATGCATTGAATGCACTAGCTGCACTGGCATTGGCAAGATCTGCTAACTTGCCGATGAATGTTCTCTTGCATGGCTTGCGTGATTATCACGGTGAGCCTCATCGTGTTCAGAGCATTGCGATCGTCAATGATGTGGAGTATATCGATGATAGTAAGGGCACGAACGTCGGTGCAACTGTGGCTGCACTAAATGGCTTAGGTGGCAATGAATCCGGCAAGAGGATTTGGTTAATTGCAGGCGGTGATGGTAAGGGGCAAGACTTTGGTCCATTACGCGAACCTTCTCTTCGTTTTGTTAAAGGCGTTTTCTTGATTGGTAAAGATGGCGCTGCAATTGGAGAGGCCCTTGGCCATAACGTTCCTTGCACGATGAGTGGCAACTTAGAAGCTGCCGTCAGGACGGCTGCAGAACAAGCACAGTCTGGCGATTTAGTTTTACTTTCTCCTGCTTGTGCGAGTTTTGACCAGTTTAAAGATTATGTTGCTCGTGCCCAGGCTTTTGTTGGTGAGGTTGAAGAATTAGGAATGCGTTTCGAAGGAGCTCAAGCGTGAATCTAAAAGATAAATTTTTCCCTGACAATCGTTTAGGTTTAGATCGCTTTTGGAATTTTTCTCGAGGTGAGATTGATAACTTTCGTACTGGCTTAAGAGATGCAGTATCTGGAGTTGAGCAAACCCGCTCACGCATGATGGAATACGACCAACTCCTCGTATGGGCAGTGCTCTCTCTCATGTTGATTGGTTTAGTAATGGTGTATTCAGCATCGATTACTTTAGCCGATGGTCCTAAGTATGCAAATTACAGTAGTAATTTTTTCTTAATCCGTCACATGATTTCTTTGGCGATTGCTATTGGAGTAGGTGTTTGGGTGTTTAAGATACCAACCAAAATGTGGGATCGTTATTCCCCTCTGATTTTTGGGTTTACCGTGTTGCTGTTAATTGCAGTTCTTATTCCTGGTGTTGGTAAGGGTGTTAATGGAGCTAAACGTTGGATTCCACTAGGCTTAATGAATTTCCAGCCATCTGAATTAATGAAATTTGCAGCCATCATTTTTGCTGCAAGCTACACAGTTCAGCGCCAAGAATATCTACATTCTTTTGTTAAGGGGATGTTGCCAATGGGCATTGCTGTTGCCTTGGTTGGCGGTCTGTTGATGGCTGAGCCTGATATGGGTGCATTCGTAGTGGTCGCTTTAATTGCATTCGGAATCTTGTTTTTGGGCGGCATTAATGCCAAGTTGTTTGGTGGTTTGGTTGCAGTTGGTTTAATGAGTGGCGCAGCGATGATCGCACTCTCACCATTCCGTCGTGGTCGTATGCTCGCGTTTATGGATCCATGGCAGGTGGATAACGCTGCAAATAAAGGTTATCAACTAACCCATTCCTTAATGGCCTTTGGTCGCGGGGAGTGGTTTGGCACTGGGCTTGGTGGCAGTGTCGAAAAATTACACTACTTACCTGAAGCGCATACCGACTTCATCATGGCGGTCATTGGTGAAGAGCTTGGCTTCGTTGGCGTAGTTGTCATGATCTTTTTGTTTTATTGGATCGTCCGACGCGCCTTCTTAATTGGCCGTACTGCTTTGCAATTGGATCGGAGTTTTGCCGGTCTTGCGGCTAAGGGCGTTGCTATCTGGATTGGTTGGCAAGCCTTTATTAATATGGGTGTGAATCTAGGCTTATTGCCCACCAAGGGTTTGACATTGCCATTAGTGAGTTACGGTGGATCCGGAATTTTGATGAACGCTATTGCAATTGCAATGCTGCTGCGAATTGATTACGAGAATCGTATTTTGATGCGTGGAGGGAAGCTGTGACAAAACCCTCAATTTTGGTGATGGCTGGTGGTACGGGTGGGCATATCTTCCCGGGACTTGCTGTCGCTGAATATTTACGGATCTGCGGTTGGAATGTGTCATGGTTGGGCAATCAAAATGGTATGGAATACCGCCTCGTGAAGTCTTGTGATTTTCCATTTGAAGCTGTTGAGTTTGGTGGTTTGCGTGGCAAAGGGCTCAAAGCTAAATTGATGCTGCCAATGAATTTAATGCGTGCTTGCTTTCAAAGTTGGAAGATTATGCGTCGTATAAAACCATCTGTGGTCTTGGGTATGGGTGGTTATATTACCTTCCCCGGTGGCTTAGTAACTAAATTATTAAAGCGCCCCTTAGTGCTGCATGAATCTAACTCTGTAGCAGGCAGTGCAAATCGTGCGCTTGCGAAAATTGCCATGCGGACATTGACTGGCTTCCCAAATACGATGGCGAATGCCGAGTGGGTAGGCAACCCTATTCGCGAAGAATTTGATCATATTTCAGTACCTGCATTGCGCTATGAACAGCGTCAAGGTCCTCTATCTATATTGGTAGTGGGTGGTAGTTTGGGCGCAGCTGCGCTAAATGAAAATATCCCTGCGGCATTGGCATTAATTTCTCAAGATGCGCGTCCTCAGGTTACTCATCAAGCAGGCGATAAGCATTTAGCTGACTTGCAAAAGCGCTATGCTGATTTAGGAGTGAAGGCCGATGTTCTTCCTTTTATTGACGATATGCCATCTGCATATGCACAAGCAGATCTTGTGATTTGCCGCGCTGGAGCAATGACGGTATCAGAGCTAGCAGCTTGTGGCGTTGCTGCTTGCTTAATTCCTTTCCCATTTGCGATTGATGATCATCAAACTGCTAATGCAAAATTTTTAGCTGATGCTAATGCTGCTATCTTATTACCGCAGAAATACCTCAATCCACAAGATTTAGCATTGATGATCCAAAACTTTAATCGTGCGGACCTTAAAGAGATGGCTTTGCGTGCGCATGCTTTAGCTAAACCACATGCAACCTTGCGAGTAGCTGAGGTTTGCGCTGATTGTGCGGGGGTGGGCATATGAAGCATATTGTTCAGCAAATCCATTTTGTCGGGATTGGCGGTGCTGGCATGAGCGGCATTGCTGAAGTCTTATTGAATTTGGGATATCAAGTCACCGGATCTGATCTCGCTGAAGGTGCGGCCACGAGGCGCCTAAAGGAGTTGGGCGCAGTAATTCATATTGGACATGACCCTAAAAATATTGGTACTGCAGAGGCAGTAGTCATTTCTACTGCTGTAGCGGGCAATAACCCTGAAGTACTCGCAGCACGCGCAGCAAAAATTCCAGTGATTCAAAGAGCAGTGATGTTAGGTGAATTAATGCGCTTAAAACAGGGTATCGCTATTGCTGGAACCCACGGTAAAACTACCACAACTAGTTTGGTTGCATCAGTACTAGCTGAGGGTGGCCTAGATCCAACCTTTGTGATTGGCGGCAAATTGAATTCCGCTGGCGCCAATGCCCGCTTAGGTCGTGGCGATTTCATTGTGGTTGAAGCTGATGAATCTGACGCCTCTTTCTTGCAGCTTTTTCCTGCAATGGAAGTCGTTACCAATATTGACGCTGATCACATGGATACCTATCAGCATGATATGGCGAGATTAAAGCAAGCATTCGTACAATTTATTCAGCGCATGCCATTTTATGGCATAGCAGTGTTATGTATTGATGATGCCAATGTGCGTGACATTATTCCGTTTGTATCGCAACCTGTTTTACGTTACGGCTTGTCCGATGATGCAGATATTAAAGCTAGTAATGTGCGTGCTGATGGAACTCGTATGCACTTTACGGTAGAGCGCCGCACAGTTCGTAGGCATGGTAATAAGCCCGGCCCACTCAATGTGACACTCAATTTACCTGGCCTCCACAATGTACGTAATGCTCTGGCTGCCATTGGTATTGCCACAGAGTTAGGCGTTGGAGATGAAGCAATCACCAAGGCGCTTGCTGAATTTAGTGGCGTTGGCCGCCGCTTCCAACGTTATGGCGAAATCCCTCTTGCCTCTGGCGGCAGTTTCACATTGATTGACGATTATGGACACCACCCAGTGGAGATGGCAGCAACATTAGAGGCTGCTCGCGGCGCCTTCCCAGAACGGCGTTTAGTGTTGGCATTCCAGCCGCATCGCTTTACCAGAACACGCGATTGTTTTGGGGAATTTGTTCAAGTCCTCAGAAGCTTTGATGCCTTGGTGTTGACTGAGGTGTATCCCGCTGGAGAGGCAAAAATTCCAGGTGCAGATGGTAAGAGTTTAATGAAGGCAGCGCTTGCAGAAGAGAAGGTTTCAAAAGGCCTCTTAAATTCTGCTGCGGTAGTGTTTGCAGCAAATATTACCGAGATGCCAGAAAAGTTATCGCAGGTATTAAAGGATGGCGATGTCTTGATTACGATGGGTGCAGGGTCAATCTCTGCGCTGCCACATACCTTGGCGGAGGCAAAAAATGTCTAAGTTAAGTCCAGGTCTTGGCACGTGGGGCGATCGGGTGAAGTCTGAATTATCCAAGTTGGATGTGAAGTCACTTGGGCGCGTTGGAGTTTTATTGGGCGGACGTTCTGGTGAGCGAGAAATTTCTCTGATGTCGGGCAATGGTGTTTTAGAGGCCTTACTTTCAAAGGGTGTAGATGCCCACGCTTTTGATCCAGGTCTCCGATGCCCAACCGAATTAGCAAAAGAAAAATTTGATCGTGTATTCATCTCTTTACATGGTCGTTATGGTGAAGATGGAACGATTCAAGGTTTATTAGAGTTATTAAATCTACCTTATACCGGTAGCGGTGTATTGGCCTCTGCTTTATCAATTGACAAGATTGCAACCAAACAAATTTGGTTAAGCAATGGTTTATCTACCCCAGATTTTGAAGAGCTCACTGCGGCTAGTGATTGGAATACAGTAGTAAAAAAATTAGGCTTGCCTTTGATTGTGAAGCCAGCACATGAAGGCTCTTCGCTTGGCTTGACCAAAGTCACGTCTGTAGATGAACTACCAGGCGCCTACCAGTTAGCTGCAAGCTTAGATAAAAAAGTCATTGCAGAGACTTGTATTGTTGGCGATGAATTAACTTGCCCATTGGTTGGGCAGGGCGATACAGCAGAAGCATTGCCGGTTATCAAAATTATTCCACCACAAGCCAATTACGACTTCCATCACAAGTATTTCTCAAATGAAACCCAATACTTATGCCCTACAGGACTAGCTCCTGAGGTCAACGAACATGTTCAAGAATTAGCTTTAGCTGCCTATAAAGCTTTGGGCTGTCGCACATGGGGCCGTGCTGATGTGATGCTCGATCAAAAAACTGGCAAGCCTTATTTATTGGAGATGAATACCTCACCCGGCATGACCTCGCATTCCTTAGTACCGATGGCAGCTAAAGCCGCTGATATTGAGTATGCGGACCTAGTTTTGTGGTTACTTAAGCAAACTTTGCAACAAGAGGGTGCTGCTGCATGAGTACGCTTTTAGACAGATTCGGAGATATCTTCTCTGTCATCATGTCACCTCTTTGGAATTATCCAGAGCGGATGCAAAAGCTCAGTCGTTTCTTGATGCGCTGTTTCATTGTGCTTCTACTAATTGCAGTTCTGGTTTGGTTAAGTCAGAGACCTGTCTTCACTTTGAAGCAAATTCAAGTGGAGCCTGTTGCCGGCCAAACGCTTCAGCATATTAATAAATCTCTCGTGAAGCGTCAGGTAATCGAAACCGTGCAAGGCAACTTCTTTAGCGTCCGTTTGGAGGATGTTAAACGGGGTTTTGAGACCATGCCTTGGGTCCGTCACGCTAATGTTCGTCGGGTTTGGCCCAATGGGTTGATTGTCAATATTGAAGAACAAAAGCCATTTGCTACTTGGGGCGGTGAGAGTAGTAACACCCTCATGAATACGCATGGTGAGTTATTTACCGGGCGCGTTTCAGAGCTTGTTGATGACAAACACTTATTCGATTTTTCGGGTCCAGACGATGCTGGTAAGGAGGTGATGAGTCTTTATGAAAAAGCCAATAACTGGTTTAAGCCTTGGAATGTAGACGTAGTGAGTTTGGCATTAACCGAGCGCTATGCCTGGCACGTCAAACTTTCCAATGGGATGAAAGTAGAGTTTGGACGCGATGAAGAGAGCTCTGACAAAAACTTAACAGAGGAACGTGTAGCACGCTTATTTAAGTACTGGCCACAAGTTCAAGAGAAATGGGCAAACCGAATTGATGCTGTAGACCTTCGTTATGCAAATGGTTTTGCAGTTCATCTTGCCTCTGCAGGTATGAAAAAGAATGACGTAGATGGAAAAAAAAGTGAGCTGAAGCAATGAGGAATGTGAATGAGTAAAGATAATCGCGACCTGTTAGTAGGTTTAGACATTGGCACTTCTAAAGTAGTTGCCTTGGTAGCAGAGTTAACTCCTGACGGCCAATTTAATGTAGTTGGTGTGGGCCAAACTGCTTCTAAGGGGTTGAAGAAGGGGGTTGTCGTCAATATCGAGGCAACTGTTCAATCGATTCAGAAGGCTCTAGAAGAGGCCGAAGTGATGGCCGACCGCCAGATTGTGCAGGTGTTTACTGGCATCGCTGGAAATCACATTGTGAGCTTTAACTCAAGCGGTATGGTTGCTATTCGTGATAAAGAAGTCGGCGATGGTGATGTTGAGCGTGTGCTAGAAACTGCTAAGGCGATCAATATTCCGACCGACCAACAAATTTTGCACATCCTCGTTCAAGAATTCATTATTGATGGCCAAGAAGATGTTCGTGAACCTATTGGTATGAGTGGTTTACGTTTAGAGGTTAAGGTTCATATCGTGACGGGTGCTGTCAGTGCTGCGCAAAACATTGTGAAGTGTGTGCGTCGCTGTGGTTTAGAAGTAAATGACCTGATTCTGCAGCCTTTGGCATCTAGTTTGGCTGTCCTTACTGATGATGAAAAAGAACTTGGCGTTGTCTTGGTGGATATTGGTGGGGGTACTACAGATATCGCTATCTATTGCCAAGGATCTATTCGTCACACAGCGGTGATTCCAATTGCAGGCGATCAAATTACGAATGATATTGCCATGGCATTGCGGACCCCAACTATTGATGCAGAAGATTTGAAAATCGCGCATGGAATTGCACGTCAAGAGATGGCCGATTCAGCCGCCATGATTGATGTGCCAGGTGTTGGAGATCGTGAGCCACGTCCAATGTCTAAACAAGCACTTGCTGCTGTGATTGAGCCGCGCGTTGAAGAGCTCTTTACTTTGGTCAGGGGTGTAGTGCGCGATTCTGGTTATGAAGACATGGTTTCTTCTGGGATTGTGCTCACTGGTGGCACAGCCTTAATGCCGGGAATGGTTGAGTTAGCTGAACAGGTCTTCTTAAGACCTGCGCGCATTGGTACGCCTGAATACCGCGGCCACTTACATGAAGTTCTTCGAAGTCCCAGGTATGCCACCAGCATTGGTTTGTTGATGGAAGGTCAAGCGCAATTTTTGCGCGGTCGTCGGGTTTCTCAATCAGGCGCGCTGCAAGGAGTGATATCGCGCATGAAGGAATGGTTTGCAGGAAATTTTTAAGTTTTTTTCGTCGTCGTCAATGTAGTAAGTTATTTACCTAGGAGGGTATATGGAATTTGAAATGTTAGATCAAGATATAGCTGGCAAAACCATTATTAAAGTGGTTGGAGTCGGTGGCGCTGGTGGCAATGCTGTCCAGCATATGATTCGTCGCGGAGTGAGCGGCGTAGAGTTTATTTGCATGAATACCGATGCTGGCGCCTTACAGCGCTCTGAGGCATCTGTGAATTTGCAACTGGGCTCTAGTGGATTAGGTGCAGGTGCTAAACCAGAAATCGGCGCAGCTGCAGCGCAAGAAGCGCGTGCTCGCATTGCTGATACTTTGCAAGGTGCGCATATGGTATTCATTACCGCTGGTATGGGCGGTGGTACTGGCACTGGTGCAGCTCCAATCGTTGCTCAAGTAGCAAAAGAAATGGGTATTTTGACCGTTGGCGTTATCAGCAAACCATTTGATTTTGAGGGCGTCAAACGCTTGAAGGTGGCAGAGAATGGCGCTACAGAGCTTGAGTCTTATGTTGATTCATTGATTGTTGTACTCAATGAAAAGCTCTTTGAAGTCATGGGCGAAGACGCTGAATTTGATAAGGCCTTTGCTTGCGCTGATGATGTATTGCATAACGCAGTCTCTGGGATTGCAGAAATCATCAATGTTCAGGGTTTGATCAACGTCGACTTTGAGGATGTGAAGACTGTTATGGGCGAACAAGGTAAGGCCATGATGGGGACAGCAACTGTTTCTGGTATGGATCGCGCTCGTCTAGCTGCTGAAGCTGCAGTTGCATCTCCACTACTAGAAGGTGTTGATTTATCTGGCGCGCGTGGCGTATTAGTGAATATTACTGCTAACCGTTCATTGAAATTGTCTGAAACACGTGAAGTAATGGCCGCAATTCGTGGCTATGCTGCTGATGATGCAACCGTGATCTTCGGTACTGTCTATGACGAAAGCTTGGGGGATGCATTGCGAGTGACTGTTGTTGCCACTGGCTTGAATAATCCTCAAGCCCGTCAAAACTATCAGCCAGAAGTAGTATGGAGACAAGCTACTGGTACTAGTGATGCAATGCCAACGATGGCTGATCTGAATACTTTTGCTCCTACTAGCGCATCTGCTGCTATGAGCAAGGTAGGCTTAGATTCTGCTGTTAGTACAAGCGCAGGTATGGCTTTGACTGGTTCTGGTGCCGCTCCATCAATGGCAGCTCAACCAGCGGCTAGTGGTGGCGTTGATTACAGTCAATATGATTTGCCGCGGGTATTCCGTAGTTCCCGTGAGTCGACTCCTGCGCCAACTTTAGGCGCAGATAGTTCTCCTCAGGCTAAATCTATGTTGGACAAAGGGGCTGATTACTATGAAATTCCAGCTTTTTTACGTAAGCAAGCAGACTAACTAAAGCTCAATACAATAGGTAATTGCGAAATGCCAGCGCGGCGCCCCTCCGGACGACGAATCCTGCGCTTGCGTTGGCATGCTTACTAACAATTACTTATTGGAGATGTCATGATTACTGTTGGACAAAAACTACCTAACGCTACTCTTTATGAATTTTTTAATGAAGAGAGTGAAGGCTGCTCCGTAGGACCAAACGCCTTTGAAGTTGAGAAACTTGTAGCGGGTAAAAAAATTGTGATCTTTGCATTGCCTGGTGCATTTACGCCAACCTGCTCTGCAAAACATGTTCCTGGGTATGTTGAGCACTATGATGCGATTAAAGCAAAAGGTGTTGATGAGATCTGGTGTATTTCTGTGAATGATCCGTTTGTGATGGGTGCCTGGGGGCGCGATCAAAAAGTTGGGAAAAAGATTCGCATGATGGGTGATGGCAGTGGTGAGTTCACTAAAAAGATGGGTATAGAGCTAGATTTAACAGCTCGCGGTTTAGGTGTTCGTTCAGACCGTTACGCCATGATTGTTGAAGATGGCGTAGTGAAATCTTTGGATCGTGAGGCACCTGGTAAGTTTGAGGTGAGCGACGCGGCTTCGATTTTGAAAAAACTGTAATTCAGATTCATTAGTCAATCGATCCCCCTGAATTTAGAGATATCACTATGATGAAACAAAGTACCATTGCTGCTCCAGTAAAAACTGTGGGCATTGGTTTGCATTCCGGCTGTAAGGTGACTATTTCGATTAAGCCTGCGCCGGTAAATTCAGGGGTACAGTTTGTACGTGTGGACACGCAAGAGCAGTCAGTGGTTCCCGCAACCGCTTTGGCTGTCTGTGATACAAGACTTGCATCTGTCATTCAAAAGGATGGCGTGCGCGTCTCTACAGTCGAGCATCTACTATCTGCATGTGCTGGCCTAGGCTTAGATAACTTATTGATAGAACTTGATGGTGAAGAAGTTCCCATCATGGATGGCAGTGCTGCTTCATTCTTATTTTTAATTGAATCTGCTGGAATTGTTGAGCAAGACGCCCCCCGTCAGTACCTCGTAATCAAGAAGCTAGTTGAAGTGCGCGAGGGCGATAAGCTTGCACGCTTAGAACCTTTCTTTGGATTTAAGTTAGATTTCACAATTGACTTTAAGCATCCAGCGGTTGATAAAACTGGGCAACGTTTTATTGTAGATTTTGCAGAACATGCTTACCGAAGTGAAATTGGTCGTGCGCGCACCTTTGGCTTTGCTCATGAAGTAGAAGCTTTGCGTGAGATGGGGCTGGCTCGTGGCGGTAGTTTAGATAATGCGATTGTTTTAGATGAGCACCGTATCTTGAATAACGAAGAGTTGCGCTATGAAGATGAGTTTGTGCGCCATAAAATTTTGGATGCAATTGGAGATCTGTATTTAGTTGGCCATCCAATTGTGGGTGCTTATGTAGCTGAAAAATCGGGCCATGCTCTCAATAACGCTCTTTTGCGTAAGCTTTTAGATGACCCAAGCTCTTATACGATTGAGTCTTTTGACCAAGCTAAGGCCCCTGCTGCCTATTCTCAAGAGAGCCAACCCCTCTTTTTCTAGGAGGGTCTAAAAATAATTTAGCTACTGAGATTTTTTTTGTAGCAGGTGCTCAACTGCTCTACGCAGATCGGATTCTGGCGGAAGTTTTTCTAAGAGGTCTTGCCATGACTTTTTTGCCGCCTCATTTAAGCCTTTGGGGGGCAGATTCTTAGGGTTTAGTCTAGGCTTGACCTCCCAGTCCGTCGTAGCAGGCTTTACTTTGACTTTAATAGCTTTGCAATGAAGCCCAATTTTTCCTAACTCACTGATTAAGCTAGGTAAAATTTGCTGTAGGCGGGCGCCAATGCTGGCGCTACTAACTAGTAAAAAAAGCTCTTCTTGAGCTCCTGAGCGCCATCCAGCCTCAATTTTCGAGCCCAAGTGTCCGATACCTAGGTGCTCTAAGGCTATCAATAGCTTGGCCTTGAGTTGGGCGAGATCTTCTGTTTTGGCCAGAATACCCCCAAGCCCCTGAGATTCCCGTAGGTATTCCATCCAGTCATGGGCTGAATGATTGCGGGATGGTTTGCGGGCAAAGTTCATAAAAAATGGGGTGGCAGGTGATAAACTCAAGGACTTCATTTTCTTCAATATCCCATGGTAATCGGTCTTCTAAAAACCCTGGTCGGCAGTCGTAACGACCGCCTCTTAAAACAGTATCGCAAAGTCGTTGCCAAGGTTGGCGCTTTTGAAGCAAGCCTGCAATCTTTGGATGATGCCGCTCTTGCTGCCAAAACAGCCGAGTTCAAATCACGCTTAGCTAGCGGCGAGACTTTAGAGGATATTTCTGAAGAAGCATTTGCAGTGGTTCGAGAGGCTAGTGTTCGTGTCATGAAAATGCGCCATTTCGATGCGCAGATTATGGGAGCCCTCGCATTGCATCAAGGCAAGATTGCTGAGATGGGTACTGGAGAAGGAAAAACCTTAACGGCAACACTCCCAGTCTACTTAAATGCTTTAACTGGCAACGGTGTTCATGTGGTTACAGTGAATGATTATTTGGCTCAGCGTGATGCTGAGTGGATGTCTACCTTGTATAACTTCTTAGGCATGAGAGTTGGCGTGAATCTATCCCAGATGGATCACAAGACAAAACAAGAAGCTTATGCCGCAGATATTACATACGGTACTAATAACGAGTTTGGTTTTGACTATTTACGCGACAACATGGTCCAGGATTTGGATCAGCGAGTGCAACGTGGTTTAGCATATGCGATCGTCGATGAGGTTGACTCGATTCTGATTGACGAAGCACGCACACCACTCATCATTTCTGGTCAGGCTGAAGATCACACAGATCTTTACATCAAAATCAATGCACTTCCTTCTCACTTAGAGCGTCAGATTGGTGAAGAAAAATCAGATGGCAGTGGTGTTGAAAAGCCTGGTGATTACTGGGTTGATGAAAAGGCGCAGCAGGTCTATTTGACTGAACAGGGCCACGATAAAGCAGAAGAAATCTTAGTACAGTTGGGTGCCTTAAACGATGGCGCTTCTTTATACGCCCCACAAAATATTACTTTGATGCATCACGTTTATGCAGCATTGCGTGCGCACTGTCTGTACAACCGTGATCAACACTATGTTGTGCAAAACAAAGAAGTTATTATTGTTGATGAATTTACTGGTCGATTGATGCAAGGTCGTCGTTGGTCTGATGGTCTTCATCAAGCAGTAGAGGCTAAAGAGGGTGTTCCGATTCAGAATGAGAATCAAACTCTCGCCACGATTACTTTCCAAAATTACTTCCGTATGTATGGCAAGTTATCTGGTATGACGGGTACTGCTGATACTGAAGCGTATGAGTTCAAGGAAATCTATAACCTTGAAACAGTAGTCATTCCACCTAATAGAATTAGTCAGCGCAAAGATCGTCAAGACCAAATCTTCAAGTCTTCCCCTGAGCGTTATGATGCGGTTACTAAAGATATTGAAGATTGCTACGAGCGTGGCCAACCAGTTCTGGTAGGCACTACTTCGATTGAAAACTCCGAACTGATTTCTAAATTACTTGATCAACGTAAATTGCCGCATCAAGTGTTGAATGCTAAGCAGCACGCACGCGAAGCAGAGATCATTGCGCAAGCAGGCCGTCCAAAAATGATCACCATTGCTACTAATATGGCTGGTCGTGGAACTGACATTGTGCTTGGCGGTAATGTAAGCAAGCAATCTACCTTAATTGAAGCTGACTCTGCGCTGTCTGATGCAGAAAAAGCAGGCAAGATTAAAGTGCTTCAAGATGAGTGGCAAGGTCTGCATGATCATGTTCTTAGCGCTGGTGGTTTGCATATCATTGGTACAGAGCGCCATGAAAGCCGTCGTATTGATAACCAATTAAGAGGTCGCTCAGGCCGTCAAGGTGACCCAGGCTCATCACGCTTCTATCTTTCCCTAGATGATTCACTGCTGCGTATTTTTGCCGGCGATCGTTTGCGTTCGGTGATGGAACGCTTAAAGATGCCTGATGGTGAGCCAATCGAAGCTGGCATGGTGACTCGTTCGATTGAGTCAGCACAGCGTAAGGTTGAAGGCCGCAACTTTGATATTCGTAAACAGTTATTGGAATATGACGACGTTGCTAATGATCAACGTAAAGAAACTTATCGCTTAAGAAATGAAGTCCTCGAAAGCAACGATATTGGCGATTTAATTGCTAATTTACGTGAAGATGTTTTGCGCTCGATTTGCTCTCTCTACGTCCCTCTTGAATCCATGGAAGAGCAGTGGGATTTGCCTGGACTTGAAAATGTGTTGGCAAGCGATTGGGGTTTGACTGTCGACTTGCGCAATTGGGTTGAGAGTGCCCAGACAGTAGATGATGCAGAGATTGTGGATCGCGTACTAGAGGCTGCTAAAGATACCTATGATGCGAAAGTTGACTTATCCGGGCGTGAGTCTTTTGCAAGATTTGAGCGCTCTGTTCTTCTGTATAGCCTAGATACCCACTGGCGGGAACACTTGGCAGCCTTAGATCATTTGCGTCAAGGTATTCATTTACGTGGCTATGCTCAAAAAGATCCCAAACAAGAGTACCGTCGTGAAGCATTTGAGCTGTATGGCGAATTACTTAGTGTGATTAAGAATGATGTTGTGAAAAGCATCATGACCGTCAAGATCAGAAGCGCTAGTGAGCTGGATGAAGCTGCTGAGTCGATGAATGATGACTTAGCTAAATTAGCAGATGTCCAATATCAACATGCTGATCCCGATAAAGAAGTTGCTGGCTCAACGGGTGACCGCGGCGATGCAATTGAGGTTATCCCTGCGCCGGTAAGAACAGGCCCCAAGATTGGTCGTAACGATCCTTGTACTTGTGGCAGCGGCAAAAAATATAAGAATTGCTGCGGCGCCTTAAGCTAGACCCTGCCTAAAGGTGTTAGCTAGCGCCTCTTTAAACCCTCATCTACAATTGTCAGACTATGACAGTTAATTTACCTCTCCCCCAAAAAGCTGATCTCAAGCCAGTCAAAGGTTTTGAGATGGGTATCGCTGAAGCTGGAATTAAGAAAGCAAATCGTAAAGATCTATTGGTGATGACCTTGGCTCCTGGATCTCAAGTTGCCGGCGTATTTACCTTAAATCGCTTTTGTGCTGCACCTGTACAAGTTTGCCGTGAGCATTTAGCACAAGAGGGTCGTAATGGAGAAATTCGTGCTTTAGTAGTAAATACTGGTAATGCCAATGCCGGTACTGGTGAGTCAGGCATGAAGCATGCCCTAGAAACATGTGCCGCTCTAGCTAAAGAACTGAAGATTAATCCAGAACAAATTCTGCCATTTTCAACAGGTGTGATTCTGGAACCCTTGCCGATTGAAAAAATAATTAGTGCTTTACCAAAGGCGGTCTCCAATCTAGGTGAAGACAATTGGTTTGATGCTGCTCAGGCCATCATGACTACCGATACTCAGCCTAAGGCAAGCTCAATGACGGTATCAACACCAGCGGGGCCAGTAGTGATTACCGGTATCTGTAAAGGTGCTGGGATGATTCATCCGAATATGGCTACCATGTTGGGTTTTATCGCAACCGATGCCGGTTTTGCCCCAGGCTTATTGACTAAGCTCACCCGTGATATTGCTGATCTTTCTTTCAATGCCATCACTATTGATGGTGATACCTCAACGAATGACTCATTCATCATCATTGCAACCGGTCAGTCTGCAGTCCAGATTCAATCGGCGACAGATCCAAGTTATGCAGCGGTACGTGATGCCTTGATGGCCCTCGCTAAAAAGTTAGCGCAAATGATTGTGCGTGATGGTGAAGGCGCTACTAAATTCATCACCATTGAAGTGCTAGGCGGCAAGACCCAAGCAGAGTGTCGTTTGGTTGCAAAAGCAGTTGCCCACTCCCCTTTAGTGAAAACTGCTTTCTTTGCAAGTGATCCAAATTTGGGCCGTATTTTGGCGGCAATTGGATATGCAGGCATTACCGACTTAGATGTAGGTCGTGTGCAGATGTGGCTCGGTGATGTTTGGGTTGCCAAAGATGGTGGTCGTAACCCAAGTTATCAGGAAGCGGATGGCCAAAGAGTAATGCAGGCTTCAGAGGTTACTGTGAAGATTGACTTAGGACGCGGTAATGCCACCCAAACCATGTGGACGTGTGATTTATCTCATGAATACGTTTCAATTAACGCTGACTACCGCTCTTAACTGTTAAGAAAAACATGAACGAAAAACTAGAGCAACTCTTAAATCATCTGGAAACTTTCCTACCTAAGCCTTTAACTGAGAAGGAGTGGGATTCCTCCACCGCATTTAGATGGCGTAGGCGCGACAGTATTTTTGGCAGCATTGGTTTTATGCAACCGGTGAAGCATATTTCAGATATCACATTTGATGATTTGAAGAATATTGATCGTCAACGAGATGCTATACGTGAAAATACCAAACACTTCATCGAAAAAAAGCCCGCGAATAATATATTGCTTACAGGCGCTAGGGGGACTGGTAAATCCTCCCTCATTAAGGCAGCCCTTCATGAGTTTGCTAGCCAAGGTTTGCGTTTAGTTGAGGTTGAGAAAGAGCATTTAGCTGACTTGGCTGATATTGCCGATATCTTGGCTGAGCGACCTGAACGTTTCATTGTTTTTTGCGATGATTTGTCATTTGATGAAGGTGAATCTGGATATAAGGCAATGAAATCTGCGCTTGACGGTTCTGTTTCTGCCCAAGTCGATAATATTTTGATTTATGCCACCTCAAATCGCCGCCATTTATTACCTGAATACATGAAGGATAACGAAGGCTACGCTTATAGCGATGATGGTGAGATTCATCCGGGTGAGGTGGTAGAAGAAAAAATTTCTTTATCTGAACGTTTTGGATTGTGGCTCTCCTTTTATCCGCCAAAGCAAGATGAGTATTTGGCCATCGTTGCGCATTGGTTAAGTCATTTTGGTTTGAATACGGCGCAAATTGAATCTGCTCGTGCAGATGCCTTAGTTTGGGCGCTAGAGCGCGGTTCGCGTTCTGGCCGTGTCGCTTGGCAATTTGCAAAACACTGGGCTGGCTCTCACGCTTAAGATGATTTATTTCTATGAATGAAATGAATCGTCCTGTGACTGTTGTTGCTGCAGGAATATTGCTAGATGGGGAAAACCGCTATCTTTTAGGTCAGAGACCTGAAGGTAAACCATATGCTGGCTACTGGGAAGTTCCAGGTGGAAAAGTTGAAAAAGGTGAAACTATTTTTCAGGCTTTACAGCGTGAGCTGCAGGAAGAACTTGGTATCGATATTCAGTCTAGCCAAGAATTAACTGTCTTGGAACATGACTATCCACATGCTTATGTCCGCTTATATGTCAGCATCATCCGTGATTGGACAGGCAAGCCTATAGGGCGTGAGGGGCAAGCGCTATCTTGGGAGTTCATTAACGCTCAGGCTCCGAGTGTGAGCCCCTTGCTGCCAGCCGCTTGGCCAATGCTGGAGTGCCTTAGAAGGTCTTTGGCTTAAAACTGACAGAGTGTCAGTTTAAATGGCACATCCGCATTAACAAGCTGTGCCTTTTTGGCCCCATCGGCTTTTAGGAAGCGTACTGAGAGTAAATATTTATTAGCGCTGATTTCTGAGAAGAGCGCGTCATCTTCCAATGTAATACGCATTAATTGATATACCTTGCCAGAAGGCGCTTGCTGAAATGAGCCATTGTTAGCAAGCACTTCTTTTGCTTCGCCAGACTGACGCAATAGGCGCAAAAATAATTGACACGATTCTTGCCATGGCAAGAGTGGTGCCACATAATTTTCTAAAAGTTTGCGGCGCTCGATTGAAGGACTATTTTTCCACGCGTGATAGCTAGGTAAATCAATGGGACTTGTCCCGCCTGGAATATTCAATCGAGTACGAATCGCATTTAACCACTCACTCTCAGTAATGGCTGAGTTGGGTCTGCCAGTAGAATGGTTGATGCTACTAGCAGCACAATCAATTTCAGCCAGAGTTTGGGTTAGAGCTTCTTGGTCTACCTTCTGTGATGACTTGAGACCATTGAGCGCATATTTTTGGCGCTCGAATTCTTTGAGCAATAAAGACTTGATATCGCCTCTTGCACCAATATCACCAAGATCAAACAAAATAGAGATGGCGTTATGGTGAAGCTCTGGATCATCTGAGCGTAGGAAGTGATTAAAACGGGCGAACAAATACTCCAGCCGAAGCATACTTCGAACTAATTCGTTAAATGGGTATTCGTAGACAATCACAAGGCCATATTCTATGACGAACTGAGTTGATCCTTCTGAATCTGTAAGATTTTTTGATGCAAGTTTTGTACCTCTACCTCTAATTTCTGAAGACTTCCCTGGTTTTCAATCACTACATTGGCATGCTTCAGGCGCTCTTCTCGGCTAGCCTGAGCCGCCAGAATTCTTGCAACCTCTTCTTCGGATAAATTGCTGCGCTGCATCACTCTTTGAATTTGGGTCTCTTTGGGGCAGTCCACGACGACTAGACAATCAATCAGATTCTTCCAGGATCCAGACTCAATGAGCAAGGGCACAACGAAGACGAGGTATGGTGCACCGTCTTTATTTAACTGCAAGGCTTGCCTAGTAGTTTCTTGGCGTATCAGTGGGTGGGTAATTGTTTCTAGGGATTTTCTGGCTTCCGGACTAGTAAACACTAAGGAGCGCATCTTGTCTCTATTAAGTGCGCCATCAGCTCCGATAAAGTCTGGACCAAATTGTTTCGCAATCAGTGAGATTGCAGCCCCATTAGGCGCGGTAATTTGGTGGGCAATGAGGTCTGTGTCAACGATGCCGGCACCAAGCTTGGCCAGCAAGTCACTGACTACAGTTTTTCCAGAGCCAATGCCTCCGGTTAAGCCAATCAGGGGTATGTGCCCCTTTAGTGCGCTTAGGTCGGATTGCTCAGTAGTAGATTTTGTAGCAACTGTGGCCATAACAACTCAATGATGCCAGCAAAGATCAGAAATGGTCCAAAAGGAAATGGCGACCTATGATTTTTTTTATTGAGTCTGAGCCAGAGGATGCCACCAAGGATTCCAGAGGCTGATGCTATGAATAGGATGCCGGGCAGGGCGCTCCAACCGAGCCAGGCACCTAGAGCACCTAAGAGCTTGGCGTCACCCATGCCAATGCCATCTTCCTTCTTCATGTATCGATATAGGTGATTCAATAGCCATAACAATAAATAGCCCAATAGCGCACCAAGGATAGATTCTTGAGGGCCTACAAATGCTAGGTTTGAGAAACCATTAAAACAAAGGCCTACAAAAATGAGTGGCAAAGTAATGAGATCAGGCAATCGAAAAGTACGTAAATCAATGAAGGCTAAATAAGCCAATACCAAAATTAGCAAAAGCCGAATCAGGTCAATGACTGCCAAAGAGCTCATTACACAATCTGCCCTAGATTAAAGATTGGAAGATATAGGATTATGACAAGACTGCCAATAATAATTCCAACAAAAATGATCAGCAAGGGTTCTAAGCTTTGACTTAAGGTATTAAGGCGGTTACTGAGTTGAGAGCCTAGAGTATTTGCTCGTTTGCCCAGCATCTGGGGAAGGGATCCACTTTCCGCAGCGATTCGTAATAATTGTAAAGTTTCAAGATCAAATAAGACCTGTTTAGGGTCAGCGCGAATCAGTGCGTCACCCAGTGGCCATCCCCTAGTAAGGTGCTTGAAGACTTCTGCACTGAGGTCATGGCTAAGCCAATGATTGGAGGATTGCGCAGTCACACGAAGTGCATCGGGAAGTGCTAAGCCTGAGTCCAATAAATGTCCCAAAGTTCTGCACCAGTAGGTCAGTGTTGCCAGGCGAAATAATTTACCTAGCATCGGAATGCAAAAACTCAGTCGATCACATTTTTTCTGTAAGCGGGGCATTTTGAGCCAGCAGAGTAGCAATATCCCAGCGCTACTTATTAGAAGCGCCGTTATTTCCAGGAAAAAACGTTCAATGACGGTAGATATCTGAATGAGCGCTTTGGTAGGCGCTGGCAACTCAGCCTGAAAGTGGGCAAAGACATCTTTAAATACTGGCACAACCCAAATCATCATCACCAGAATCAGCAGAAAGGAGCTGGCAAGTGTGATGATGGGGTAGCTCAAAGCTTGTTGGACCTTACGCTGTAATTCAATTTGAGCCTCAAGTTGCCGGCAAATGGTTTGTAGTGCCAGCTCAATATTTCCGGTGCGCTCACTGACTCTAATGAGATTAATAAATTCCGCAGAAAACTGGCTTCTCTGTGCTAGCAAGGCTTGAGACAGGCTTTCTCCTTGCCTCAACAGAGTTCGCAAATTACTCAAACAGCGTTGCCAATGTTTTGGACTAGTTACAAGAATGAGCTCTATAGCATTTAGCAGTGGAAGCCCAACAGTTAAAAGTGATAAGAGCTGCTGCGCAAATGTGAGTTGATCCGATTTTCTTAGTGCCATGTGCCGACCTCAGTCTGTAGATCGACCTCTTGAATCAAACCCGCTTTGACATATTGAAGACCAGCCTCATACATGTTTGAATACTTTAAAGACGGATTAAATAAATGCGATGCGCTTAATACTTCATGTACCCCAATGCGACCATAGCTACCAACTCCTTTACAGGTAAGGCATGGGCTAACTTCTTTTATGTCACAAGCCAGACATTGCCGACATATCCTTCGTACCAAGCGTTGTGAGCTCACGCTACGCAAGCAAGATTCAAGAGACTCTTGGTCAATTCCTAAACTTTTTAATCTAGTTAATGCACCTCTAGCATTGCGAGTATGAAGTGTGCTCAAGACAAGATGCCCAGTTTGCGCTGCTTGTATAGCAAGTTGGGCAGTGGCACTATCTCGAATTTCACCAATCATGATGACGTCTGGATCTTGCCGCAACAGGGCGCGGATAATTGTTGGAAAATCTAAGCCTGAGCGAGGGTGATACGCCACTTGATTCACGCCAGGTAGGCGAATTTCAATCGGATCCTCTATAGAGCAAAGATTGCGATGACTTTTATTTAGGGTACGTAAACAGCTGTAGAGGGTTCTGGTCTTACCGCTACCAGTAGGGCCGGTTACCAATATCAAACCATTGACCTGGTTCAGAGCATTTTGAAATATTGCTAATTGTTCTGGGAGTAAGCCAACTTGTTCGATAGCAAGATCGTTGATGCAATTGGGCAAAATTCGAACAACTGCTTTTTCACCATGCAGAGTAGGAAGGATCGAAACTCGGCAATCAATATTAGGTTTAGAAAAATCAGGACCAATTAAGAGTCGGCCATCTTGTGGCAGGCGTTTTTCAGCAATATCAAGACGCGCTAGTATCTTGATGCGAGTAATTAGTCGTTCATGAAGCTCAATTTCAAATTGCGCTTGTACTTGCAGCAAGCCATCTACCCGAATGCGGACTAAAGTAGCTTGTGGTCCAGCTTCAATATGAATATCACTCGCCCTAGATTCCAGCGCATTAACTGCGATTTCATGCCAGGTGCGAATAATGAGTGAGTCATCATGAGTGCCGCTCAATCTTGCTCTTGAGTGCCTGAGGGTCGATAGAGCTTGACGGTCTTTACGCCCTGCTCATCAAATTGGACAATCTCCATTACGATGCCTGCAATTCGTAGGCTGACATCATGATCCGGTATTGCCTCGAGCTTATCTAGGATCAGACCATTAAGGGTACGAGGACCATCCAAGGGTAGATTGAGATTTAGTAAACGATTGAGATCTCTTAGAGATGCAGTGCCGCTAGCCAGATAGGTGCCATTCACTAACCATTGGGGATCAGTTGAAAGATTAGAAAAAGAGGTTGTGAATTCGCCAATGAGTTCTTCCACTATGTCTTCAAAGGTTACGAGACCAAGAACTTCACCATATTCATTGACGACCAGACTTAAGCGTTGTTGATTATCTTGAAAGAACTGCATTTGTTGTAGAACTGGCGTTCCACTTGGAATAAAATAGGGTTCATTTAATAAGGATTTAAAGTCTTCATGTTTTAAGTCCGTATCACCCAATAGTGACAAGGCCTTCTTGACGGAAAGGATGCCCACAATGCGCTCAGAATCACCATCACAGACAGGTAACTTATTGTGATAGCAGGTTTCTAGCTGTTGAATCACTTCTTCAATCGGTCGCGAGAGATCCAGAATTTCAATCTTCGACCTTGGAGTCATCACATCGTCAACTGTAATATTTTCTAGGTTAAATAGGTTTAGCAAAATATTACGATGATGGTTTGATACAAAGCGGTTGGATTCCAGCACCAAGCTACGCAATTCTTCTTTACTCATGGTTCTGCTATCTGAGGAAGATTGCAGCCCCAAGATCTTCATCAGGCCTGATACAAAGCTATTAATAAACCACAGCAAGGGTTTTAGTAAAAAGCTCAGCGGCAGAATGAACCAACCGACTCGAGAAGCAATCTTTTCTGGAAAGGCTGCCCCTATCACTTTTGGGGTGATTTCACTAAAAATAATAATCAGCAAAGCAACTACTAAAGTTGCGATAGAAAGTACAAGTCCGCTATCACCAAAGATATGCAGGGCAATGCCAGTCACTAGGATTGGCAGAATGGTGTTGATGAGGTTATTGGAAATTAAGAGCACTGATAAAAGCGAATCAATGCGCTTGAGGAGTCGCTCTGCTAAAGCAGCCCCTTTATTGCCAGCTCCAGCCATGGCAAGAAGGCGATGGCGATTTGATGACAGCATGCTGGTTTCGGCCATTGAGAAAAAGCCAGAAAGAGCCAGTAAAAAGACGACTAGAGCAACTTGGCTATAAAAAGGCCAATCGTCAAAAAAGGTGTCCATGGGGGCTGCCTGCAAAAAGTAAGGATGAATCAATATAGCAAAGTGGCATTTCACATGCTATAGATATGAAAGAAAGTAGTGTCGTCTTCAGTGTTTAATTATGTGAGAATCACTACTAATGGCCCCAGTTAAAAAACAAGCTTTCTCAGATAGCGCTCAATATTGCGTCATTGCAGCCCCTTTTGGAAGATTGGGTATTTTGACTGAGCTGGTTGATGGCAGTTTGATGTTATCTAGAATTGATTACCTGCCCACTTCCGCCAGCTTAGTGAGCCCTAAAAACCAATTAGCAAGAGAGGCCGAAAAGCAGTTCAAAGCCTACTTTCGGAATGCGCATCATCAGCTTGATCTGCCGTTAAAGCCATTAGGAACCGAGCATCAGCAAAGGGTGTGGAGAAGCATTCAGGCCATACCAGTTGGCAAAACCAAAACCTATGGCGAGATTGCAAAAAAGCTTAAGAGCGGTCCGCGTGCAGTGGGAACGGCATGTGGTGCTAATCCCTATCCCTTAATCGCACCGTGTCACCGAGTCGTTTCTGCACAAGGGATTGGGGGTTTTATGAAGGAAAATGCGCCGGGTTTATATCGCCAAATCAAATTATGGCTTTTAATCCACGAGGGCGCGCTGTAATCTCAGATTGCTTTTCTGAGAGCTGTGGAAAATGTATTAAAAAAGATCTGCATGAGCGCATCACTTTTTACTGCAAATTGAGTGAAGGTGTAAAAAGCCATTACCGTCTTTCTAGAGAGCTTCACCTCATCTTGATTACTAAATTCTTCGCGTTTGGCAATCTGTGAAAGCGTCATTACTGCTAAGCCAAAGGCCAAGAAGCAAAAACGCCGCATTCCGAGCTCTTCTTTTGGAATGAGAAGAATGTAGCTTAGGGAGTCTTGGAGTTTTTGATAGGAAATCTTTAAAAGCCCTTTTTGACTGATATCAGCAGGCTTCCAAGATACGCCACGTGCGTGATCTTCGGGTGAATCTTTCAAAATATTGGTCATTTGTAGGGCTTGACCAAAGGCAAGAGCGAGTTCATCGTGACCCTTGATGTTTTTTGCAAATGCAGCCGAGTGATTGCTAAAAATAGTGGTTAGAAGTTCTCCCACTACGCCCGCAACAACATAACAATATTTCTCAAACTCACCTAAGTCTTTTAGACCTGCCTGAGTTTGTTTGCCATGAAAATAAGACATACCTTCTGACATGATCGAGATACAGCGACTGACTGCCGCCTGATCATCCTGAGAGCAAGTATGCAAAATTCGTAAAACGGTTGGGGTGTGGGCAATCAGATCTAACTCATCTTGATTGCCGTAATGATTTAGGGCCTTTAGGCAGGGCTCTACAAAAGACTCAACGGACGCCTTCCCCAGGACTGCATCTAAAAATAATTGAGAAAGATTTTGCTTGGTCTCCGGACTCAAATCTGCTGCATCTTCAATAGTGTCAACAATTCGGCAAAGCAAATACGTATTACCCACCACTTTTGCAATCATGGGGGGTAAAAGCGGGATAGTAAGAGCAAAGGTGCGGGAGACTGAGCCCAAAATAGCTTTTTGATAAGCCATATCTGTGCTCGGGTTTCCGCTAAGGCTCATTTGAGATAGGTTCACCCTTGGATTATGTCAGAGTGGCGTGCCCTAAATTAGTACAAATTCCCTTACTAGTAAAAGTGACATGGCCATATAATTTCACCAAATTATGTAAGGAGAAATAGGGCGTGCTCATTTGGTTCGTCATCATTTATTGGCTTATATCCATTGGCATTGGATTATGGGCTGCCTTACGGGTTAAAAATACCGCTGACTTTGCTGCTGCTGGCCATAGCCTTCCGCTGCCAATTGTTACGGCAACTGTTTTTGCTACTTGGTTTGGTTCCGAAACAGTTTTAGGTGTGCCTGCTACTTTTTTAAAAGAGGGTTTAGGTGGCGTCGTTGCCGACCCTTTCGGCTCTTCCATGTGTTTAATTTTAGTTGGCCTCTTTTTTGCGCGCCATCTCTATAACCGCCGCATGCTTACCATTGGCGATTTCTTTCGTGAAAAGTATGGACGCACCGTTGAAGTATTGGTGACACTTTGTATTGTGGTCTCTTATTTAGGTTGGGTTGCTGCACAAATTAAAGCTTTAGGTCTCGTATTTAATGTGGTGTCTGATGGCGGCATCTCTCAGACGGGTGGCATGATTATTGGTGCTGGCAGTGTGTTGATTTACACCTTATTTGGCGGTATGTGGTCGGTTGCGATTACCGACTTTATTCAAATGATCATTATCGTGATTGGTATGCTCTATATCGGCGGAGAGATGGCTGGGCAAACTGGTGGAGTTGCTGTCGTCATTGAGCATGCAGCTGCCGCAGGGCAATTTAGTAACTTCTGGCCAGATATGAATCTGGCTTCCATATTGGGTTTTGTTGCTGCTTTATGCACCATGATGCTTGGCTCAATTCCTCAGCAGGATGTTTTTCAACGCATCACCTCCTCTAAGAACGTCAACATTGCTGTACAGGCGGCAATCTTAGGTGGTGTCCTTTACTTTATTTTTGCTTTTGTGCCAATGTATTTGGCGTATTCGGCAACACTGATTAGTCCAGATTTAGTGAAGCAGTATTTGCATACTGATCCACAGATGATTCTGCCAAAATTGATTCTGAATCATGCACCATTACTTGCGCAGGTGATGTTCTTTGGAGCTCTGCTATCGGCAATTAAGAGTTGCGCTAGTGCAACGTTGCTCGCCCCGTCGGTAACGTTTGCAGAAAATATTGTGAGAGGATTTTTTAAACACTTAACTGACCAAGAGTTGCTAAAAATCATGCGTATCACTGTCTTATGTTTTTCTGTAGTGGTTACTTTCTTTGCTATTAATTCTCAGCTATCGATTTTCAAGATGGTTGAGAGTGCGTATAAGGTAACCTTAGTTGCAGCATTTGTGCCTCTAGCATTTGGGGTGTACTGGCCAAAAGCAAATTCTTTGGGTGGTCTGCTGTCGGTAGTCTGCGGTCTGGCCGTATGGATCAGTTGCGAAATTTTGGCGCCAAATGCTATTTTGCCGCCACAGTTAGCGGGCTTATTGGCTAGCATTATGGGGATGGTCTTAGGCAGCCATGTCTCTAAAGATCTACTTAAGCCAGTCTAAATTCTCTTTTGCCTAAATATTAGGCAATCAAATGTGTTGTGCCACAAAATATTCTCATCTAATATTTAACTAATACAAAATTTATTTATTCTTATAAGGTTCCTATGAAAATCTGTGTAATTGGCGGCGGTGGCGCAATTGGCGGCTACCTCGCTGTCATGTTGGCGCGAGCTGGCAATGAAGTAACCGTTGTAGCACGCGGCGCAACTTTAGCGGCAATCAAGGAACGTGGCTTGGCATTAATCATGGACGACCAGCCAGAGCCTTTGGTAGCTGAAGTGAAGGCAGTTGAAAAAATTAGAGACGTTGAAGCCCCAGACGTAGTGATGTTAGCGGTTAAGGCACATCAAGTTGAGCCGATTATTGATGACTTAGCAGCCATCATGGGCCCAGAGACTATTTTAATTCCGATGCAAAATGGTATTCCTTGGTGGTATTTCCAAAAGCTCGGCGGTGAGTATCAAGATCATTCGGTTGAGACAGTTGATGCAGGTGGCGTAGCCAAGAATGCGATTAACCCAAGCAATATTATTGGTTGCGTTGTTTACCCTGCAACCTTTACTCAAGCGCCCGGTGTGATTCGTCACGTAGAGGGAAATCGTTTCCCGTTGGGTGAGTTGGATGGTAAGCCTACAGAGCGGATTCAGAAGATATCAGAGATGATGGGCGCAGCTGGATTTAAGTCACCTATTTTGGAAGACATTCGTTCAGAGATTTGGCTTAAGTTGTGGGGCAACATGACTTTTAATCCAATCAGCGCTCTAACGCATGGAACTTTGGAAGGCATTTGCCAATATCCATTGACTAAAGAATTAGCACGCAACATGATGGCTGAAGCGCAAACTGTTGCAGAAAAGTTGGGTGTCACCTTCCGGGTTGATATTGAGCGTCGTATTGCAGGCGCTGAAAAAGTGGGTAGGCATAAGACTTCGATGTTGCAAGACTTAGAGGCTGGTCGCAGCTTAGAGATCGATGCGCTGTTGGGCTCCGCGATTGAGTTGGGTAAGATTACGCAAACACCAACACCTTGTTTGAATGCTGTCTTTGCTTTGACAAAGTATTTGGATGAAAACGTGCAGGCCTCTAAAGGCAGCTTGGCCTTGCCATCTGTTTCAGGTTATTAAGTAACAAAAAAATACGTAGTCAATTTTCAGCATTAAAAAAGCCTTGCTACTCAATATAGCAAGGCTTTTTGTTGAAAGGATGGCGGTATTATTCGAAGCGATTATCGAGGCGACCAACACCATCTATGATGATGCTGACATTGCTACCAGGTTTCATTGAGCCAACCCCCACTGAGGTGCCACAAGCGATGATGTCACCTGCCTGCAGCGGAACATCTTGCGAAATTAGGCTGACTAATTTTGCTGGCGGGAAAATCATATCTGCAATCGGATAGTTTTGACGCTCTTGATCATTGAGAATGGTCTTAATAATTAATTTGTTTGGATCTACACCGGTAGTGATGTAAGGGCCAAAGACACCAAAGGTATTGAAGCTCTTGGAGCGTGTCCATTGCGCATAACCTGGATCACGGTTGAGTATTTCAATAGCGGTGACATCATTAATGCAGGTGTAACCAAAAATCGCTTTTGCAGCTTCAGCTTCGTCAGCTTCATGGACGTGCTTGCCAATTACGATTCCAAGCTCACCCTCATAAACCACTTTGCCAGAGTAGGACTTAGGTGTACGAACAATTTGATTGGCGGCTAAAAAGGAGTTATTTCCTTTAAGGAAGTACAAAGGTTCGGCTGGTACTGCGTGCTCCAGTTTGGTAACAAGTGCATGGAAGTTATCCACCATTGCAACCATTTTTGATGGGATGCACGGGATATCAATCGTGACATCGGCTAATTTGAGGGTTTCACCCGTAGGTTTTGGATCTTTGAACAAGTCGCCCGAATAAACCGCGATTTGCTCGCCCTGCAACTGTCCCAAACCACTTTTCCCTTGATGCTGAAATCTAAGCCAATGAGCCATAATGAGTTCCTGTGAAGTTAATATTTGATAGGCAATATCTTACAGGGATCAACTGATGTCTAAGGCTTCTGAGCTTACTTTTGCACCAGAATTGGATCAGCCCATTCGCTATATTGAGCGTACCCGAAGTTATTACCTGGGCTTGGGCTATGAGAACCCTTATATCTGGGCACATTACATTGAAGCGCCATTTACAGCACTGCAAAAACCATTAAATCAATCTGTGTTGGGCCTCATTACAACCGCTGTTCCTTATGACCCCAATAAAGGTCTTCAAGGCCCAGGTGCGTCTTACAACGCTACCGCAAAGTTTTACCAGCCTTATCAAAACTCTGTGGATGCTGATATCGATTTAAGAATTGCTCACGTAGGTATTGATCGTAAAAATGCCAATATGGAAGATAGTGCTTGTTGGTTTCCCTTAGCGATATCCAAACAAGCAGTTCAGACTAGAAGAGTGAAAGCGCTGTCACCGAATTTTTATGGTTTACCGACGAATCGTAGCCAGCGGCATACTTTAGAAATAGATGCACCACTCATTTTGGAAATGTTGCGTGCTGACAAAGTGGATGTCGCAGTTTTAATTCCGAATTGCCCGATATGTCATCAGAGTCAAAGTTTGTTAGCACGGTATCTAGAGGCAAACGGTATTTCTACGGTTGTGATGGGCGCTGCAAAAGATATTGTTGAATATTGCGGAGTACCAAGATTCTTGTTTAGTGATTTCCCTCTGGGAAATGCCGCAGCAAAGCCTAATGATCTTGATTCTCAGGCGCTGAACTTTGAGTTAGCACTATGTCTTTTAGAATCGGCCTCTACACCGCGCACGACTGTGCAGTCACCATTGATCTGGTCTGCAGACCCCTCATGGAAATTGGATTACTCAAATCTGGAAAGATTATCTGCGCAAGAAATTTCACGCTTGAGGGAAGAGGCAGAGCAGGTACGTATCACTGCACGCGATTTGAGAATGAAAAGTATCGGAAATTAATTTCTTTTAAGTCTGGCGAGCGAGAGAGTACTCACACAAGGCGTGCAATGCTGATGTGGCGTCGTTAGCTGGGAAATCTTGAATACATGCTAAAGCCAAGTCTGCTTCACGTTTGGCCGCAGCTTGGGTGTAATCTAAAGCACCAGAAGTTTGAACGGCATTCAAAATTTGTATAAATACGTCATCTGGCAAATCTTGATTTTGTTGAATAGCTGCCCGCACTAAAAGACGCTCTTCATTGCTGCCATTTTCTAGCAAGTAAATGAGAGGTAATGTCGGCTTACCTTCACGTAAATCATCACCAGCATTCTTGCCCATCTGCGCTGCATTGGCGGTGTAATCTAATAGATCATCCATGAGTTGGAATGCGGTACCAATGTGGCGACCAAATGCCGCAGCCTGTTCGCACTGCACATCTGTTGCGTTAGCCAACATTGCGCCCAGCTCGGTTGATGCTTCAAAAAGTTTGGCAGTTTTGTAGCGAATCACTTGCAAGTAGCTTGCTTCATCTACCTCCGGGTCATTCATATTGAGCAACTGCAAGACTTCACCCTCCGCAATCGTATTGGTAGCATCCGACAGAATCTGCATAACGCGCAGGTCATTTGGGCCAATCATCATCTGGAAGGCTCTGGAGTAGAGGAAATCCCCCACGAGAACGCTGGCTGCATTGCCAAAAGCGGCATTTGCGGTTTCTCGACCCCTTCGGAGGGTGGACTCATCAACGACATCATCATGAAGGAGGGTGGCTGTATGGATAAATTCAACTACAGCTGCCATTTCTAGGGTGTGCGGGGTTTCTTTGCCACTACTGAGGGCTTTGGCTACCAGCATTAATAGGGCTGGGCGAACCCGCTTCCCACCAGCCTGAATGATATAGGTGGAAATTTGGTCAATTAAGGCAACTTTTGAAGCTAATCGAAGGCGAATCACCCCATCTAAAGCCTTGAAATCTAGGGCAATTGGGGCCAGGATTTGGCTCAGGTCATTGGTTTTGACAGTGCTCATCATGCAAGATATAATAATGGGCTTAGCTCATCCAGGGTGGATTAGCTTAAATGTAGATATTAATTGAGGTTTCAAACCATGTACGCGGTCATAAAAACCGGTGGCAAACAGTATAAAGTTGCCGCAGGTGAAAAATTGAAAATAGAACAGATACCAGCGGAAATCGGCAGCGAAATCACTCTTGACCAGGTCCTCGCCGTTGGCGAAGGCGCTTCACTGAAATTAGGTGATCCATTGGTTAATGGTGCAGCTGTGATGGCCACTGTCGTCTCCCAAGGACGTCACGATAAAGTGACAATCTTTAAGATGCGCCGTCGCAAGCATTATCAAAAGCACCAAGGCCATCGTCAGAATTTCACTGAAATTTTGATCAATACGATTAAAGCCTAATTCAGGGTAGGAGAAAGATATGGCACAGAAAAAAGGCGGCGGCTCGACACGAAACGGCCGCGACTCAGAATCGAAACGCCTAGGCGTTAAGGTATTCGGCGGCGAGCAAATTAATGCTGGCAGCATCATCATTCGTCAACGTGGCACAAAGGTTCATCCTGGTGTAAACGTTGGCATTGGTAAGGATCACACTTTGTTCGCCTTAATTGACGGTCAAGTGCAATTCGGAGTTAAGGGTGCTTTGAAGAAAGCCCAAGTTTCAGTTTTGCCGCGTTCATAAGGCGCCTGACTGAGACTCGTTTGATTCAGATTTATTCCGAATTTAACTCTTAGGAACAGGCCTCGCTAAGCGAGGCCTTTTTTATTCATGAAATTTATAGACGAAGCGCGTATTGAAGTCATAGCCGGCCAGGGTGGCGCCGGGAGTGCCTCTATGCGCCGTGAAAAGTTCATTGAATTTGGTGGACCCGACGGCGGCGACGGCGGTAAGGGTGGAAGCGTATGGGCTATAGCTGATCGCAACATTAACACCTTGATTGATTACCGTTACGCCAAAACACATACTGCAAAAAATGGTGAGCCTGGCCGCGGCGCTGATTGCTATGGTCGCGCAGGTGATGATATTGAATTGCGTATGCCAGTTGGCACGATCATTGCCGATTACGAAACGGGCGAGCCTATTGCTGACTTAACAACGCATGGCGAACGTCTCTGTCTTGCCCAAGGTGGCGTTGGTGGCTGGGGAAACATTCACTTCAAGAGCAGCACCAATAGAGCGCCACGTCAAAAAACAAACGGTAAGCCAGGTGAGCGCCGTAAGTTGAAATTGGAATTAAAGGTATTGGCTGACGTTGGTTTGCTGGGCATGCCTAATGCTGGTAAGTCTACTTTGATCACTGCAGTTTCTAATGCACGGCCAAAGATTGCTGATTACCCATTCACTACTTTGCACCCCAATTTGGGTGTAGTTCGTGTGGGGAGTGAGCGCAGTTTCGTGATTGCGGATATTCCGGGTTTGATTGAGGGTGCCGCTGAAGGTGCTGGCTTAGGCCATCGCTTCTTGCGCCATCTCCAGCGCACAGGTGTTCTCTTGCACTTGGTAGATATTGCACCTTTTGATGAGAATATTGACCCTGTGGCTGATGCCAATGCAATTGTGAATGAGCTGCGCAAGTACGATGAAGCCTTGGTTGAAAAACCACGTTGGTTGGTATTAAACAAAGTGGATATGATTCCCGAAGAGGATCGTCAAAAGGTAGTTGCAGACTTTGTGAAAAGGTTCAAGTGGAAAGGCCCAACATTTGAGATCTCCGCTTTGACTGGGCTTGGCTGCGATAAGCTTTGCTACGCACTGCAGGATTACTTAGATTCAGTGCGTCGTAATCGTGATGAGCAGGATGAGCGCGCTCAAGATCCTCGTTATAAAGACCAGCTTGAAGATAAAAAACTCGATTAAAGTATCTATTCAGATTACTCACTTTTTATGAATACTAAACACCCTAAACGTATCGTTGTGAAAGTAGGTTCTAGTCTTGTCACTAATAACGGTGAAGGTCTAGACCATGCTGCGATTGGGATGTGGGCTGAGCAAATGGCAGCCTTATTAAAATCTGGCCATGAAGTATTAATGGTGAGCTCAGGAGCTATTGCTGAAGGCATGCAGCGTTTGGGATGGACTAAGCGCCCACAAGAAATTCATCAACTTCAGGCGGCAGCTGCAATTGGTCAAATGGGCTTAGTGCAGGTTTATGAGAGTTGTTTTGCACGCTTTAATTTACATAGCGCACAGATCTTATTGACTAATGCTGACTTAGCAAACGTAGAGCGTAATGCGAATGCTAAGGCAACCCTAGAGACTTTGTTAAAACTAGGCGTTGTTCCAATCATTAATGAGAATGACACAGTAGTCACTGATGAAATCAAGTTTGGTGATAACGATAACCTTGCAGCCTTGGTAAGCAATTTAATTCAGGCAGATTTACTCGTGATTTTGACTGATCAAGGTGGTTTATATAGCGCTGATCCTCGTCATCATGCTGATGCAAGTTTGTTAAGCCATGCTATTGCAGGCGACCCTACTCTAGAGAAGATGGCTGGAGGAGCAGCTAGTGAGTTGAGTAAAGGCGGCATGTTAACTAAGGTACTGGCTGCAAAAATTGCCGGTCAAATGGGAGCATCTACTGTCATTGCATCTGGGCGCGAACCCAATGTGCTTACTCGTCTCTTAGTGGGGGAGAAAATTGGTACCTATTTATCCCCAGCTAACAAAAACTAGTTGCCAATTATTCCAGTGCTGCTTGGTTGAATGCCACCAATAAATTTATCGGGGTTTAAAGATCCCAAAATAGTATTCATACTTTTTTCTTGCTTACCTAAGCTGCAAAAAGCTCCTTGAGCCAAGGCTGCTTGATAGCGGTTGGGTACTTTGGTTTGAATTTCTCGCCAGCTAGATAAAGGATTTTCTCTCCAAGCATTGTTCTCAAAGGTTCCATAGAGACGCCACTGAAATGAGTCGCAAAGAATACCCTCGTATTGAGCCTGCTGCTCTCCACTTGGATTGGTTATGACTACGATGTAGCGTGTCACCCCGTCTTTACCGATCAGAATCGAGCCTGTGTCTACTGCAAATTTGAAGACTGTAGCTCGAGTAACATAGAAGGGTAAAAGGGTAGATTGATTTGGTGGATTTAAGGGCATTTTGGTTGTGCCCTCCTTAAATACCGAGGGAGCAAAAGGATCTAGTCCGCTTTCCATGGGGTCACCAGCACAAGCTATTAAGCCCGTTCCGATTAAAATGCTAAACGCATAGGCGCTTATTTTGCGTAAGATAGCACTCATTTTTCTTTATCCGATTTAGTAGGCTGTTCGTTTTGATCGTCATTGCCCGCATAAAAAGACTGAATGAAATCGAGCGGGGTTCCCCAAGCAAGTTCTTGCATTCGTAATCCCCTGGAAAGGTAGCGAGCTAGCTCTGAAAGAGCTAGCTCATAAACTTCGCGCTTGAAATCAATCACGCCATCCAATTGAATCCAAAAAGGGACCCAACGCCAGGCATCAAATTCTGGGTGATCTGAGGCGCGGAGCTGAATATCGCTATCTAAGCCTACTAGGCGCAAAAGAAACCAAATTTGTTTTTGACCGCGATAAGCGGTACGGTGGACGCGAGTGGCATGTTGACGGCGCAAGTATTCCTCAGGGACGTCATAACGAAGCCAATCCCTAGTCCGTCCAATAATTTGGACATGTTCCCGCAGCAAGCCAACTTCCTCATGCAATTCGCGGTACATGGCCTGCTCAGGGCTTTCACCATGCTGAATCCCACCCTGTGGGAACTGCCACGAATGCTGCCCAACGCGTTTTCCCCAGAAAACCTCGTTACGGCCATTAAGGAGGACAATGCCGACATTGGGGCGATACCCTTCACGGTCAAGCATGATCGTGCCTCAAATCCTTTAAAATCAATGATTTGATTATATCCATACATGAAAGCATCACAATCATTTCTCGCCACGCTAAAAGAAGCCCCCTCTGACGCAGAGGTGGTTTCGCACAAACTGATGGTGAGGGCAGGTTTAATTCGCAAGCTGAGTGCGGGTATTTATAACTATTTGCCGCTCGGTTTGAAAGTGATTCGTAAGGTCGAAAACATTATCCGAGAAGAAATGAATCGAGCTGGTGCGATTGAATTGCTCATGCCAATGATCCAACCTGCTGAATTGTGGCAAGAGACTGGCCGTTGGGAAAAGATGGGCCCTGAATTACTGCGCATCAAAGATCGCCACGATAGGGATTTTTTAATTCAGCCGACTTCTGAAGAAGTGATTACGGATTTAGCTCGCAACGAGATTAAGAGTTACAAACAGTTGCCAGTCAATTTCTATCAGATCCAAACCAAATTCCGTGATGAGCGTCGCCCGCGTTTTGGAATCATGCGCGGTCGTGAATTTAGCATGAAAGATGCTTACTCATTCGATCGCGATATTGAAGGTTTAAAGAAGTCTTATCAAGTTATGTTTGATGCTTACACGCGCATCTTTAATCGTATGGGGCTGAAGTTTCGTGCAGTCACGGCCGATAACGGTGCAATTGGCGGATCGGGCAGTCAAGAGTTTCATGTGATTGCAGATACTGGGGAAGATGCCATTGTGTATTGCCCAAATTCTGATTACGCCGCAAATTTAGAGGCAGCTGAATCTCTTGCATTGGTAGCAGCAAGAGCTGGAGCAACTGCCGCAATCGTTAAGGTGCCAACACCTGATAAGACAAATTGTGTAGATGTTGCAAAGTTCTTAAACATTCCTATTGAGCAGACTGTGAAGTCATTGTTGTTTGCAGCCGATCAAGAAAAAGGCCCTGCCAAACTTTTCATGTTATTAGTACGCGGCGACCATGAGCTCAATGAAGTGAAAGCAAGCAAGGTTCCTGGCATGGGTCAGTCGCGCTTTGCAACTGAGGCTGAGATTAAGCATGCATGCAATGCACCTGCAGGTTATTTGGGCCCAGTTGGCGTAAGCGCTGATGTGACTGTGGTGGCAGATCGCACAGTGGCTAATATGTCTGATTTTGTTTGTGGCGCAAATGATGCTGGGCACCATTTAACCGGCGTGAACTGGGGACGCGATTTACCAGAGTCCTTAGTCTTGGATATTCGTAATGCAGTAATGGGTGATCCATCTCCGGATGGCAAAGGTGTGTTGGATATTTGTCGTGGCATTGAGGTGGGTCACGTATTCCAATTGGGTACGCGTTATTCCGAAGCCATGGGCTGTACATACCTAGATCAACAAGGTAAAGCGCAGCCAATGGTGATGGGTTGCTACGGTATTGGCGTGACGCGCTTATTGGGTGCAGCTATCGAACAAGGACATGATGAGCGCGGCATTATTTGGCCAATCTCAATGGCGCCATTTGAAGTCGTCATTTGCCCGATGGGTTACGACAAGTCTGAAGCAGTAAAAGTAGCTTGTGATCAATTACATGACGAATTACTCGCTGCTGGTATCGATGTGATTTTGGATGATCGCAATGAGCGTCCAGGCGCAATGTTTGCTGATTGGGAGCTGATTGGCGCACCATTCCGCGTGGTGATCGGTGATCGTGGCTTAGTAGATTCTCAAGTGGAATTTAAAGGCCGCACAGATGCTGAATCACAAAATATCCCGCTAGCCGATATCAAATCAAAAGTAATTGCTGCTGTTCAAGTAGCCAAGAAACTCGTTTCTTAATTATTTCTTAAAGAGCCCGCCAATGCCCTTGGCGGCTCCTTTTGCGGCCATACCTGCCATAGCGCGCGCCATCTTTCCGCCTTTGAATTGTTTCATCATAGTTTGCATTTGTTCAAACTGTGCCAGTAGACGATTGACTTCTTGTACTTCTACACCAGCACCTGCAGCAATACGTCGTTTGCGACTGGCCTTGAGTAATTCAGGTTTACTGCGTTCGCACGGGGTCATGCTATCGATAATTCCCCGCATGCGCGTCGTTTGTTTATCTGCATTGCTAAGATTTGTTTTAGAGGCTGCTTGAGCAACCTGGTTTGGTAGCTTATCCATCAAGCTCGCCATGCCACCCATCTTTTGCATTTGCATCAGTTGGTCACGAAAATCTCCAAGATCAAATCCGCCTTTAGAAATCTTCGTTGCCAATTTCTCAGTCTGAGCAACATCAACGTGTTGTTGAGCCTGCTCAACTAAAGCCAGAATATCGCCCATTCCCAAAATACGATTGGCCATACGCTGTGCATCAAAGGCTTCAAGCCCATCCATTTTTTCAGCCACACCAATAAATTTGAGCGGCACACCAGTCACTTGGTGAACAGAAAGGGCAGCACCACCGCGAGAGTCACCATCAAGCTTAGTGAGAATGACACCAGTCAGCGGAAGCGCTTCATGAAAGGCTTTGGCGGTATTAACGGCATCTTGACCTAGCATGGCATCAACCACAAACAGTGTTTCAATGGGGTTTAGGCTCGCATGCAAGGTTTTAATTTCTTGCATGAGCGCTTCGTCAATACCTAAGCGACCAGCGGTATCAACCAATACAACATCAAAATAATGACGGCGTGCCCAATCTAGGGCGGCAAGTGCAATGTCATTGGGTTTTTGATTAACGTTACTTGGGAAAAATTCTGCACCAACCTGTTTAGTAACAGTTTCAAGCTGTTCAATAGCAGCAGGGCGATAGACGTCACAAGAAACAGTCAGAACCTTCTTTTTCTTTTTCTCTTGAAGCCATTTGGCTAATTTACCAACTGAGGTAGTTTTACCAGCACCCTGTAAGCCTGCCATCAAAATCACTGCCGGAGGCTGGGTTGCTAAGTTGAGTTCACCGCTTTGATTCGTGTCGCCCATCATGACTTGGACAAGCTCACGCTGGACTACGCCAACCAGAGCTTGTCCTGGGCTCAGGCTGCCAACCACTTCCTCACCAAGGGCTTTAAATTTAATTTGCTCGAGCAAGGATTTCACTACTGGCAGTGCTACGTCAGCCTCCAACAAGGCTAGGCGGATCTCCCGCAGCATTTCAGCGGTGTTGGCTTCAGTGAGGCGGGCTTGGCCCCGCATTGTTTTAACAACGCGTGATAGGCGGTCGGTGAGATTCTCTAGCATTTATCGATTAGACTTTCCATATGGATATTTTAGGTTACTCAAGTTTCGGCTGGCTTCCCCCAGCCCTTTATTTACTTTTGTTGCTCTTTTTGAGTCAGAGAGCTAGGGCCGGTAAGGAATCCGCCCTCTCCGCTGGGGTGATGCAGGCATGTATTTTTGTGATTTTGATACTTCACGGTATTGAATTACATGATTCTGTCTTTACACCCGCAGGTTTCGTCTTTGGGTTTGCACAGGACCTATCCTTGATTGCTTGGGTAGGTTTAGCCTTTTATTGGTTCCAATCCTGGTTTTTGCCAATCGCCAGCTTACTTTGGATGTCAATATTATTTGCTTTGGTTTGCTCTCTGCTTCCGATCTTTTTTCCAGGGGTATTAATTTCACCGGTGGCTGTTTCGGATCCCTGGTTCAAGGCGCACTTTATTGTCGCAACTATTTCAGTGGGTTTATTAAGCCTAGCGGCTATGCAGGCAATGTTAATGAGTGTTTATGACCGTGCCTTGCACCGTCAATTAGCGATTGTCCCCAATAGTCGTCTCGCGCATTGGTTAGAAGATTTGCCACCCCTGATGATGATGGAAGGTCTGCTATTCAATTTGTTGTATGTTGGTTTTGCACTCTTAACGATGACCATTTTCTCCGGTCTTTTCTTTTCTCAAGTTTTATTTGGCAAGCCTTTTGTGTTTGATCATAAAACGATTTTTGCACTCGTCTCCTGGGTATTGTTCGCTGGTTTACTCATCGCTCGTTGGTGGGTTGGTTTACGAGGTTGGGCTGCAATACGTTGGGTATTGAGTGCTTATGTTGTTTTGCTACTTGCTTATGTTGGCAGTCGGTTTGTATTGGAAGTGGTTCTTCAGAGAGCATGATCCTTGCTTAAGTGGCTTTTACTATTTGTCGGAGCAGCCCTTTTTTATTTTTGGCTTAAGGGAAAAAAGCAGGCGAAATTCGATCGGCAGAAATCAAACAATTCCAGCTCTAATCAGGCTCAGACCCTAGCGGAGCCAGCGGCAATGGTGCAGTGTCAATATTGCAAAGTACACCTGCCACAACCGGATGCCATCAGCAATGATGGTCGGTTTTATTGTTCAAAAGACCATTTAAGTTTATTGGACGAGCAAGGCTGGATTGGCGCCGCAGCTTGGCGTATTTCTCCAAACAAAGATGCAAGGCCAGATGAAGTAAAGCCTGACTTAGTCGTGATTCATCATATTAGTTTGCCGCCCAGTGAATTTAAAAGGCAGGCATCTAGTCAGCACATTGTGAATTTTTTCCAAAACACATTAGATCCAAATGTACATCCCTATTTTTCCCAGATCGCAAATCAAAAAGTTTCTAGCCATTTTTTCATTACCCGTACAGGAGAATTAATCCAGTTTGTCTCCACTCGAGATCGGGCGTGGCATGCTGGTGTATCGAATTTTATGGGCAGAGAAAGATGTAATGATTTTTCAATTGGCGTTGAATTAGAGGGTGACAGCGACACGCCATTTGAGGGCATTCAATACCAATCTTTGGCAAAGCTTATTCAGAAATTGGGACTTGCATACCCTAACTTGCAATTTGCAGGGCATAGCGATATCGCTCCAGATCGAAAAACGGACCCTGGAAAATATTTTGATTGGGAAAAGTTCCAAAAAGAGACAGGTATTTCGCAAGAAAAAATACCCTATGGATTGGTTTCTCGGTAGGCCAAATCTTTGTATGTGAGCATACGCTCACTTTTTTAGCCTTTAACTAAAAAGGGCTAAAAAATCGGCACCAAAATGACCCCGAAATTAGAGTAAAAATTACTACCAATACTTATCAGTATTTGTCAGAAAAAACTTACCAAATATTAAATATTTCCCTATACTTAGTACCCAATGCGCTTCAAAACACTAGATGTAGTGTTTGATTGCAGCAATACCCCTTTGTTTTTTAACGATATTTTGTCCAAATAACTATATATAAGCAGGAGAAACATGACATACGCCAACCCTCAGTCAGCAGGACAGCCAACTGGAGCCAATAATCCAGGAATGAGTCCTGCAGGAGTGATTAACCAAACTCCTTCTGCTGGCTTCGTAGCTGGTGGTGTTGGTGGTAGCCAGGCAACCCAGTTGTCGGATTACAAAATCATTCGCCGTAATGGTTCCGTTGTTGCATTTGAGCCATCCAAAATTGCCATTGCAGTAACTAAAGCATTTTTGGCAGTTAATGGCGGCCAAGGTGCAGCATCTGCACGTGTACGCGAACAAGTGGAGCAGCTCACACACGCTGTAGTGCGCGCTTTATTGCGCAGCCGTCCAAATGGCGGCACTTTTCATATTGAAGATATCCAAGACCAAGTCGAATTGGCTTTGATGCGAAGTGGCGAGCACAACGTTGCTCGTGCCTATGTTCTCTACCGTGAAAAGCGTAATCAAGAGCGCGCAGCTCAACAAGATGCTTCTCAAGATGCTCAAGTGGCCAATGAGGCTGGTGAGTCTGGCATCAAAGTTATCGATGATGGCGAAGAGAAGTGGCTCGATATGGCTGCTTTGCGCACGGTGATTGGAGCAGCTTGCGAAGGTTTGGGTAATCAAATTGATGCAAGTCCAATCATCACCGAAACAATTAAGAATTTGTATGACGGTGTTCCAATGGCGCAAGTGTATGACTCTGCGATCTTAGCTTCACGTACCTTGATTGAGAAAGACCCGGCATATAGTCAAGTGACGGCTCGCATCTTGATGCACGTTATTCGTAAAGAAATTTTTGGTAAAGAAGTATTACAAGGTGATACACAGGCTGAGTACGGCACCTACTTTGCTAAGTACATTAACGAAGGTATTTCTGCAGAGTTATTAGATCCGCGTATGCGCGAGTTTGACTTGCCGCGTTTGGCCGCCTCCTTGAATGCAAATCGTGATTTGCAGTTCAATTACCTTGGTTTGCAAACTTTGTATGACCGCTATTTCTTGCACATTGAAGAGCGTCGCATTGAAATGCCACAGGCTTTCTTTATGCGTGTTGCAATGGGCTTGGCTTTGAATGAAGCGGATCGTGAACGTCGTGCGATTGAGTTTTATGAAATCCTCTCTACATTTGACTTCATGTCTAGCACCCCGACATTATTCAATTCAGCAACAACCCGTCCACAGCTTTCTAGCTGCTACTTAACTACAGTTGATGATGACTTAGATGGCATCTACGAAGCTTTGAAAGAGAACGCTTTGTTGTCTAAGTTTGCCGGTGGTTTAGGTAATGATTGGACTAACGTTCGCGCTTTAGGTAGTCATATCAAAGGCACCAACGGTAAATCACAAGGTGTTGTGCCGTTCTTAAAGGTAGTCAATGACACTGCAGTTGCTGTAAACCAAGGTGGTAAGCGTAAGGGTGCGGTTTGCGCCTACTTGGAAACATGGCACTTAGATATTGAAGAGTTCTTAGAGTTGCGCAAGAACACTGGTGACGACCGTCGTCGTACCCATGATATGAATACTTCCAACTGGATTCCTGACTTGTTCATGAAGCGCGTTATGGAAAATGGTGACTGGACATTGTTCTCACCATCCAATACTCCTGACTTGCATGACAAGTACGGCAAAGCTTTCGAAGAGGCTTATGTAGCCTACGAGCAAAAAGCTGATCGTGGCGAATTAAAGCCATTCCGTAGAATCCCTGCGCAACAGTTATGGCGCAAGATGCTTGGTATGTTGTTTGAAACAGGCCATCCATGGATCACTTTCAAAGATCCTTGTAATATTCGTAGCCCTCAGCAGCACGTTGGCGTGGTTCACTCCTCTAACTTGTGCACAGAGATCACTCTGAATACAAATGAGACTGAGATTGCAGTATGTAACTTGGGTTCTGTGAACTTAACCGCGCACATGACGACCGACGCTAACGGTAAGATGATTTTGGATCACGAGAAGCTCCAGAAGACTGTCCGTACGGCTATGCGCATGCTGGATAACGTCATCGATATCAATTACTACGCAGTTGCTAAAGCACGTAATTCCAACTTGAAGCACCGTCCAGTCGGTATGGGCATCATGGGCTTCCAGGATTGTTTGCATATGCAGCGTATTCCTTACGCTAGCGATGAGGCTGTGAAGTTTGCAGACTCTTCTATGGAAGCGGTTTGCTACTACGCTTACCAGGCTTCATGCGAATTGGCTGAGGAGCGGGGCGTATACAGCACTTACAAAGGTTCCTTATGGGACCGCGGCATACTCCCGCAAGACTCTGTAGCACTTCTAGCTCAAGAGCGTGGTGGTTATGTCGAGGTTGACAACTCCTCTACTATGGATTGGAGTGGTTTACGTGCCCGTATCAAGCAGCACGGTATGCGTAACTCGAATTGCGTAGCGATCGCGCCAACAGCAACGATTTCTAACATCATTGGCGTTTCTGCCTGTATCGAGCCTACTTTCCAGAACTTGTTCGTGAAATCAAATCTTTCAGGTGAGTTCACCGTCGTGAATGAGTATCTGGTTCGTGATTTGAAGGATCGTGGCCTCTGGGATGAAGTCATGATTGCTGATTTGAAGTATTTTGATGGCACTTTGTCCAAGATCGACCGTATTCCGCAAGACTTGCGTGATTTATACGCAACTGCCTTTGAAGTCGAGCCTAGCTGGCTGGTTGAAGCGGCTTCTCGTCGTCAGAAGTGGATTGATCAAGCTCAGTCATTGAACATCTACATGGGTGGCGCATCGGGTAAGAAGTTGGATGACACCTACAAGCTGGCATGGTTGCGTGGTCTTAAGACAACCTATTACCTGCGTACCATGGCTGCGACCCACGTTGAGAAATCAACTGTTACTAGCGGTCAATTGAACTCAGTTTCGAGTGGCGGCGGTGTAAATGGTACTGATGCAGCCGCTGCAAGTGCTGCAGAAGCAGATGGTCCAGCGTGCACAATGCGCCCTGGCGACGCTGGCTTTGATGAATGTGAAGCATGCCAATAAGCCATTTGGCGATTGGTTGGAAATAGAAGAATTGAGGAGAAAGTTATGTTGAATTGGGAAGAGGAAGTTGCTCCAGCGCTAGCGAAAGTTAGCCTTGCACCGCAGCCGATTGCAGCTGAGCCACAACGCCCGCAGCCAGATCAAGTGGCACCACAAACCGCCGCATCTGCACCAGTAGAAGCCGCCAAATTATCTGGTGGCGCAGCTTTGCGTGTAAATGCTGCTGATAAGCGCGTGATTAATGCTAAGACTGACGTAAACCAGCTGGTTCCATTTAAATATAAGTGGGCTTGGGAGAAGTATTTGGCTGGTTGCGCAAACCATTGGATGCCACAAGAAATCAATATGAACCGCGATATCGCGCTTTGGAAAGATCCAAATGGTCTAACTGAAGATGAGCGTCGCATTATTAAGCGCAACCTCGGTTTCTTTACTACCGCAGATTCTTTGGCTGCAAACAATATTGTTTTGGGTACCTATCGCCACATTACCGCTCCAGAATGCCGTCAATACCTATTGCGCCAGGCTTTTGAAGAGGCAATTCATACCCATGCATATCAATATATTGTCGAATCTTTGGGTTTAGACCAGAGCGAAATCTTCAATGCGTATAACGAAATTGAGTCGATTCGCGCCAAAGACCAGTTCTTAATTCCTTATATTGACGTATTAACAGACCCAAATTTCAAGACTGGCACATTAGAAGCTGACCAAAAATTACTTCGTTCGCTGATTGTTTTTGCCTGCGTAATGGAAGGTTTGTTCTTTTATGTTGGTTTTACGCAAATACTTGCAATGGGTCGTCAAAACAAAATGACGGGTGCTGCTGAGCAGTATCAATACATCCTTCGCGACGAGTCAATGCACTGTAATTTTGGCATCGATTTAATTAATCAAATCAAGCTGGAGAACCCGCAGTTATGGACTTCCGCGTTCAAAGACGAGATCAAAGCGATCTTCGAAAAAGCGGTCGAATTAGAGTACCGTTATGCCGAAGATACGATGCCTCGCGGAGTGCTCGGATTGAACGCTCCGATGTTCAAAGGGTACCTAAGATACATCTGTAATCGCAGATGTTTGCAAATAGGACTTGACGCAATGTTCCCAAATGAAGAGAATCCATTTCCATGGATGTCAGAAATGATTGATCTGAAGAAAGAACGAAACTTTTTTGAGACACGCGTTATTGAGTATCAAACCGGTGGTGCGCTTAGTTGGGAATAGTAAGGCAAGTATCAAGCGCATAGTCGGCTAAATAGGAGATTAGACGGTTGGATAGTTTAAGAAGTCAGCAAAATCAGACTCAAATCCGAAAACCCTTGCTCAAGGGTGTCTGGGCTATTCTCTCTATTTTTTCCAGCACATTTAAAAAGCCGTTGTCCTTTGGGGCCACGGCTTTTTTTCCAGGATTCATTAGCGTGCAGCACTTAGCATCAAGCCGCGCGCCGATGAATGGCTCGCTCGTCAGGCCCAATTGGTTGCAAAACCAGGCGGAAATGAATGGTCGGGTCTTCTTAATCGTTAGTTCGTACTAATCCTCACGTGAAGGAGTAACACACATGGCAACAAAGAAAAAACCTGCTGCAAAGAAACCAGCTGCTAAGAAAAAAGTAGCTGCAAAGAAACCAGCTGCTAAAAAAGTAGCTAAGAAGAAGCCTGCTGCTAAGAAGCGTCCAGCTGCTAAAAAGAAGCCAGCCGCTAAAAAGCGTCCAGCTGCTAAAAAGAAGCGTGTAGCTAAAAAAAAGTAAGTAAACCTGCTGCGAAGAAAGCGGGCCCTGCTGTAAAAAAGCCCGCGGCTAAGAAAGCTGCATCAGTAACAACTGCCGCTGCTTGGCCCTTCCCAACTGGCACTCGTCCTTAAGTTTTAACTTTAGACGGGTGGTAAGAAGTTCAAAGGGGTCTCTATGAGACCCCTTTTTTATTGCCTAATTAGCCTAGCTTGGGATGATGTAGTCGTCCTTATAGGCTAAAGCCGAAAGCGGATTTGAACTGCTCAGTAATCTGATCTTTGCTCAATTGGTGGTTTTGTGGTCCTTGATGACTAATTTTGATTGAGCCCATCAGGCTTGCTAGACGGCCGGTAGTTTCCCAGTCCATACCGTTTTCTAGTCCAAAAAGTAATCCGCCACGAAAAGCGTCGCCGCACCCAGTTGGATCAGTCACTTTTGCTGCTGGCACGGATGTAATAGAAATGCATTTGCCAGCGGAATAGATATCGGCACCTTCAGCCCCTTTGGTCACAATCAAAGCCTGCACTCGTTCAGCAACTTTTGCTAGGCTCAGCCCAGTTCTTTGAGAAAGCATTTCACCTTCATAGTCATTTACAGCCAGATAGCTTGCAATCTCAACTAACTCAAGTAGTTCTGGACCATTAAACATCGGTAAACCTTGGCCTGGGTCAAAGATAAATGGGATATTGGCCTCTGCCAATTGATGGCAGTGCTCCCACATCCCTTGACGACCATCTGGCGCAACAATTCCGAATTTAGCGGCACCCTTGGCGTTTTTGCTGCGCTCGGTAATTACTGCAGAAACCTGGTTGAGATGGGATTCATCCATAGCTCCTGGATGGAAGGCTGTAATTTGATTATTAGACTGATCGGTCGTAATCATCGCCTGTGCAGTAAATGCGTGTTCAATTTGACGAATGTGGCTGGTATCAATCTGCAGTTGCTCAAGACGCTTCATGTAGGGGATAGCATCCCCGCCAACAGTTGCCATGATGATTGGATCGCCACCTAAAAGCTTCAGGTTGTAAGCAATATTTCCTGCGCAACCACCAAATTCTCGGCGCATCGTTGGCACCAAGAAGGCCACATTCAGAATGTGAATCTGCTCAGGCAGGATTTGATCAGCAAATTTGCCTTCAAAGTTCATGATGGTGTCGTAGGCGACAGAGCCACAGATCAAGCTAGCCATAAATTACTTTCTGTAAGAGATAAATATGAATCAGAGTTAAGAATAAAGAAAAAGCACAATTGAGGATCTTTTAGGGGTAAACAACTCTCACCCTATAGCCAGCAGCATTCTGCGGCAATTGGATTGGTAGTTGGGCTTGGATTAGCTCTCCTGAGGCGACACCCTTGCGCAAAAAATCAAGGTGAGATTCTTGCCAAGCAACGGGCAACCATTCTTTTGGAGTTAAGCGAATTGATGTGATCTCAGATTCTTCTGCATCCGTGAGAGAAATTTCCAAATCTGGGGGTAAAACAGCGAGTGCAAGTCGATTTTGTATTTCAACTTGCAGTATTGATTGATTTGCGCCGCTTTTAAGGCCTTCTCGCGCGTTTTCAGGCGATAGTGTGGCTGAAGTTATTTTCCATGCAGCAAAATCGCTCACAGGGCGATTTACGCATCCTAGTGCGCCACATATTTTTTCATCTATAGCCTGCAAAATAGAAAATGCAGTCACTGAAAAAGAATTTGATGTGCCATCTACCTGCGGTGCTAATGCTGGAAGCAAAGAATTTCTGGAAAGATGCTCGCTAAATACGAGAAGGAGAGCAAAAAAGCAGGCTAGTAAAGCGAACTTCAATCCTTTTTTTTGCGCAGGTGCAGCAAAAAGAGTATTAGTGATCTTCTGTTTGTCTTTGGGTAGAACGCCATGCAAGCAAACCCAACCATCACTTTCTTTCCAGATTGAGAGTTTTAGCCATTGACTATAGGTGGCAATGACTTCATCAGCTTGGCGAGCAAGCACTCCAGACAAAACAATTTTTCCGCCGGGGCTTATTTTGTTTACCAATGCTGGGGCGAGCACTTGCAGAGGATTAGCCAAAATATTGGCCATCACAATGTCGTATTTCGTTTCTGCTGCAAGCTGTGGAGCATCGTCATTTGGCAAAACAAACTGAATGATGGTGTTGTTGATTTGGGCATTACTCCGTGCCGCAACCATTGCCTGAGGATCAATATCGGTGCCGACAACAGTACTACAGCCAAGCTTTGCGGCTGCAATGGCTAAAATACCTGAGCCACATCCGTAATCTAAAAGACTGAGTTGCTCAAGTTTGTGATGCTCTTCGAGCCATAACAAACACAAATGCGTAGTGGGGTGACTGCCCGTTCCAAAAGCTAAGCCTGGATCAACAGCCAAGCAGATTGCATTTGGATCGGTCGGGGCCTCATGCCAAGATGGCACTACCCAAATGCGTTTACCAATTTGAATGGGTGCGAATTGGCTTTGGGTAAGTCTTACCCAATCTTGCTCTTCAACGATTTTTTCTTGGGGAGCTGCTAAGTTAAAGCCAGCCTCTTTTAAGGAAGCCATTAATTCAGGAATAAATTGTGTGCTGGCTGAGGCATCCATATCTGGATTAAAGAGGGCTGTTACTGCGGATCTATCCCAGGCTTGTACTTCAGGTGATAGGCCAGGCTCTCCATAGAGTGGGTTCTCATCATATCCACCGGCCGAATCATCTTCTACGGTGACAGATAGCGCTCCCAACTCCAGTAGCACATCGCCTAATGGTTCAGCTGTTTCAGCAACTACCGTGAAGACCAGTTCACGGTAAGACATGAGGCACTCGCATTAGTTAAGATTTTCCGCGGCTTGCGGCTTGCTCTTCTAAGCGATGCTCCAGGTAGTGAATGCTGGTGCCGCCTTCCATGAAGTTAGGATCCAACATTAATTCTCGGTGCAAGGGCACGTTGGTGGTGATGCCATCAATCACCATCTCTGATAAGGCAATTTGCATGCGGCGGATCGCTTGTTCACGAGTGTTGCCATAAGAAATTAATTTGCCGATCATTGAGTCATAGTTCGAGGGAACAACATATCCGCTATAGGCATGGGAATCAACTCGAATGCCAGGGCCGCCTGGCATATGGAAGGAGCCAATTTTTCCTGGGCTTGGAGTGAACTTGAATGGATCTTCTGCGTTCAAACGGCATTCAATTGCATGGCCTCGGAACACAATATCTTTCTGGCGGTAGGCTAATTTCAGGCCAGCAGCAATCCGAATCTGTTCTTGAACGATGTCGACACCAGTAATCATTTCAGTAACGGGGTGCTCCACTTGAACGCGGGTATTCATCTCGATAAAGAAGAATTCGCCATCCTCATAAAGAAACTCAAAGGTTCCTGCGCCACGGTAAGCCATTTTTCGACAGGCTTCTGCACAACGCTCACCAATTTTGGCAATCAAGCGACGATCAATACCTGGAGCTGGTGCTTCTTCAATCACTTTTTGATGGCGGCGCTGCATCGAGCAATCGCGCTCGCCTAACCAAATCGCATTGCCATGGGTATCGGCCAAAATCTGAATCTCAACGTGACGAGGTTTTTCTAAAAACTTCTCCATATAGACTTCTGGGTTACCAAAAGCGCGGCCTGCTTCTTCACGCGTCATATTGACGGCATTGAGAAGGGCTGCCTCGGTATGCACAACCCGCATACCACGACCACCACCTCCGCCAGCAGCTTTGATGATGACCGGATAACCTACTTTTTTCGCAGTAGCAATAATTTCTTTTGGGTTATCAGTTAAAGCCCCCTCAGATCCAGGGACACAAGGCACCCCTGCTTTGATCATGGCACGTTTAGCAGAAACCTTATCGCCCATTAAGCGGATTGTTTCAGCTTTAGGGCCTATGAAGGCAAAGCCAGATTTCTCTACACGCTCAGCAAAGTCAGCATTCTCAGAAAGGAATCCATAACCCGGATGAATTGCTTCAGCATCAGTCACTTCAGCCGCAGAAATAATCGCTGGCATATTGAGATAACTCTGTGGTGATGGGGCAGGCCCAATACAAACGGCCTCATCAGCCAGCTTTACGTACTTTGCTTCTTTATCTGCCGTGGAGTAGACCACTACAGTTTTAATTCCCAACTCACGGCATGCGCGTTGGATACGGAGAGCAATTTCTCCCCGATTGGCAATCAGAATCTTATCGAACATGTCGGCTGTGAGTTAGGTAAATATGGATTAGTAAAGAAGCTTAAAAAATTAAGCAATGATGAATAGTGGTTGGTCAAATTCAACGCCTTGACCGTTTTCGCAAAGAATTTCTTTAACCACGCCGGCGTGTTCTGACTCAATCTCATTGAGTAATTTCATCGCTTCAATGATGCAAAGTGTCTGACCTACTTTTACCGTATCGCCAATACTGACAAAATTTGGAGATTCTGGATTTGGGGCGCGATAGAAAGTGCCAACCATTGGGGAGCGAGCAACAAATCCAGATTCACCAGCGGGCACTTCAATAACTGGAGTTGCTGCTGGTGCCAGATTTGCTACGGGAGTAGCTTGCGCAGCATGAATAGGCGCTAGATTTGCATGAACCGCTTGTCCAGCGGGTACTGGGGAGCCACCATTAACGATGCGTACACGGTCTTCACCTTCGTTAACCTCTAACTCAGAAATGCCCGACTCAGAAACGAGGTCGATCAAGGTTTTTAGTTTTCTCAGATCCATGTGAGTGCTTCCTCTTTTGTAATGCTTTAAATTAACTTAGTTTTATAAGCGGGCAATCGCTGCTTGCAATGCCAGTTCATAACCAATGGCGCCTAGGCCACAAATGACACCAGTTGCGATGTCCGATAAATAGGAATGTTTGCGGAACTCTTCGCGCTGATGAATATTGGACAAATGGATTTCTATAAAAGGGATGGCCACTCCGGCTAAAACGTCACGTAAGGCAACGCTAGTATGGGTAAATGCGCCTGGATTGATGATGATGAAATTCACCCCATCTTGTTTGGCTTTTTGAATACGGTCAATTAACTCGCCTTCATGATTACTTTGGTAGGTGCTCAGGTCAATAGATTGAGCTTTTGCCAGCTCCTCTAGTTTTTGATGAATGTCTTTAAGGGTGGTTGTCCCATAAACCTCTGGCTCACGAGTACCCAATAGATTGAGGTTAGGACCCTGAATTACGAGAATTGAAGCTTTTTTCGACATAGATCCCTGTTTTTAGAGGCAGTTTGGTATTCATTGCTTCGAATGCTATGAAATAAGTATACCTTCTCAAGATTCTGAAAAAAGGAAGCTTGAGCATTGTTAGGAGGAGATATTGATGTGAAATGTCCTAATTGCCTTGTTTTTGAGCATTTAAAAGGGGGTTTGCAACATGCAAAAAGCTGGATCATTCGCTATAAAGCAGATTTAATCGATTTTCTGAGCTCTTCTTCGCTTATCTTTCCTAATTTTGTATATATTGCCTTTCCCTTGGAATTGATAATTACTGTGTATGGGAGGGCTCCCTGGGTATTGCCCATTTGCTTAGAAAGATTACTCCCTTCTAAGCCACCAATCACAATCGGATAGGTGACAGGGGTACTTTTCAGGAATTCACGAATATTAGAGGGTGAATCGATACCGATACCGACAAATAAGACATTTTGCTGCAAATACTCTTGCGAAAGCAGGTCTAAAGTGGGCATTTCTTCAACGCAAGGGGGGCACCAGGAGGCCCAAAAGTTCACAATCAGGACTTTTCCCTGCCATTGTGCAGTATTTGCTGGTTTTCCATCAGGGGTCTGCCAAGGATTAGCAAAAAACGCTTTTACAGAAGGTTCGCTAGCTAAGCCAGTTTTAGAAATCCACTGCGAAGTCAGCACGCCAGCCAGAAGTGCCAAAAGACTAATTCCGCAAATGGCCACTAATTGTCTTCGGTTCATTGCAACTCCTTCGCTAAAATTCGTAGATGCATATTCATATCTTGGGCATCTGCGGTACTTTTATGGGCGGCATTGCCGCAATCGCTCGGCAAGCCGGACATCGTGTCACTGGTTGTGATGCTAACGTGTATCCGCCGATGAGTACACAACTTGAGGCTCAGGGTATCAAACTCATTGAAGGATTTTCACCAGATCAATTATTGCAGTTTGAAACGATGCCTGATTTATTTGTGATCGGCAATGTGGTTTCTCGTGGCAATCCATTGATGGAGGCCATTCTGAATCAAGGGCTCCCTTATATCTCGGGCCCACAATGGCTAGGCGAACAAGTTTTGTATGGCAGGCATGTTTTAGCGGTTGCCGGCACGCATGGCAAGACAACAACATCAGCCATGCTCACTTGGATTTTGGAATTTAGTGGTTATAAACCGGGTTATTTGATTGGTGGTGTGCCTCTCAATTTCACCGTATCTGCACGCTTAGGTGAGAGCCAATATTTCGTGATTGAGGCTGATGAATACGACACTGCTTTTTTTGATAAGCGCAGTAAGTTTGTGCACTATAGGCCACGCACTGCTTTATTAAATAATTTGGAGTTTGATCATGCCGATATTTTTGCCGATCTTGCTGCCATTGAAACCCAATTTCATCATCTCGTGCGCACTGTGCCGAGCGATGGTTTATTAGTGGTGAACGGCGAAGAGCCAGCCTTAGCGAGTGTGATCACACGCGGTGCTTGGGCGCCTGTAGAGCGCTTCGGCCAGGAGGCCAGTAACGAGTGGTCATTAATTTCCCAAGCAGGCGATGGATTCATTGTGCGCAAATCTGGTCAAGAAGTTGCTACTGTGAAGTGGGCTCCAGATTCTGGAGTGATGGGGCGACATAATCAACTCAATGCATTGGCAGCAATTGCATCAGCAAATCACATTGGTATTGCACCAGCTGATTCTGCGCGCGCTTTGGCGCAATTTAAGAATGTCAAACGACGCCTTGAAACGATTGGTATTGCAAATGACATTACCGTCTATGATGATTTTGCCCACCACCCAACTGCTATTGCAACCACTGTAGATGGCTTACGTCGTCGCGTTGGTCAAGCGCGCATCTTGGCCGTATTGGAGCCTCGCTCCAATACGATGAAGCTTGGTGTGATGAAGGCTCAGCTTCCGGGTAGCCTGGAGCAAGCTGATCAAGTCTTTGCCTACGGCGCCAATGCTGGTAAAGAGTCTTTAGGCTGGGACTTGGCTGAAGTGTTATCCCCGCTGAACATAAAAGAGCAGGGCAAGGCCCACGCTTTTGATGATCTTGATGCTTTAGTCAATGCAGTTGCAAAAGAAGCTAAGCCTGGTGATCACATCCTGGTAATGAGCAATGGCGGATTTGGTGGCGTACATCAAAAAATATTAAAAGCGATTGGTGTTTAATAGGTAGGATCATGGCAAATCAAAATACAGAGAATAAATAATGGGTGACAGATTAAAAGATAAGGTAGCAATCATTACGGGCGCTGCAAAAGGAATTGGGTTTTCTACAGCACAGCGCTTTGCTCAGGAGGGTGCAATGGTCATCCTTGCAGACGTGAATCTAGAGTCTGTAAAGACTGCTGCTGCACAAATTCCACATGCCCAGGCTTATGCCATGAATGTGACCGATCGAGCCAGCATTCAGGCGGTCGTAGATCAAGTAATGCAAAAACATGGCCGTATTGATATCTTGATTAACAACGCTGGCATTACGCAAGATGCCCGTTTGGTAAAGATGACAGAAGCCCAATTTGATGCGGTGATTGATGTCAATCTCAAAGGCGTATTTAATTGTGCGCAGTTAATTGTTCCGCATATGCTAGAAGCGGGCTCAGGATCGATTGTGAATGCATCTAGTGTCGTTGGTATTTACGGTAACTTTGGTCAAACCAATTATTCAGCGACTAAATTTGGCGTGATTGGCTTTACCAAGACTTGGGCACGCGAGCTTGGCCCTAAAGGGATTCGGGTGAATGCTATTTGCCCAGGATTTATTGCAACTGAAATGGTTAAAGCAATGCCAGAAAATATTTTGCAAGATATTGAAAGGCGCAGCTGGCTTGGTCGTCTGGGCACTCCTGAAGAAATAGCAAATGTGTATTTATTCTTGGCTAGTCACGAGGCCAGCTTTGTCAATGGAGTTGCTTTAGAGGTTAGCGGCGGGATCTCTCTCTAAGCATGAACCTCGTATACGAAGAAGGTGGCGATATCAAGATTGCCACAGTGCAGTCTGCATCGGGAGCAGGAGATGCTGAGTCTTGGCAGGCTACCAGCCTAACTGGAAAAAAGATCAAACTCAAGGCTAAGGAAGTTTGGCTGCGCTTTGAAAGGCCTGAGGCTCAAGCTGTAATGGATGAGGCCACTACTTTATCTCAAGAGATTGATTTACAGTTGCTCTGGGATTGCGCACCAGATGAAGAGTTTGGTTTAGTCGATGTATCTCAAGAGTATTTTGGCGCACAAGCTACTATTCCTCAGCAAGTCTCTTTAGGGATTGCTTTGCAAGGCGCCCCAGTATTTTTCCGTCGCAAGGGGCGCGGACGTTTTCAGAGAGCACCGCTTGAGCAATTGCAGGCTGGCTTAGCCGCACTTGAGCGTAAGCAAAAAGAGTTGGAGCAGCAGTCTGCTTGGCAACAAGAGTTGGTAGCTGGTAGATTCCCAGAGGCGCTCAAGTCTTCCGCTCAGCAGTTATTGTTCTCAGCCGATAAAAATACCTCTGCCTATAAAGCCTTGATAGCTGCCTGCAATGAGACTGGTGAGTCTCCTGCGCAATTAATGATTCGTTGCGGCGCGATTGATTCTCCTTTGGCTTATCACCAAGGCATGTTCCTCAAAGCACATTTTCCTAATGGGTCTGCACATAGTCAAAGTATTGCTGTTGACCCAGCGGCTTATGCTGCTGCTATTGCTGAGCTTCCACTTGCAGATGTAAAAGCTTTCTCCATTGATGATGCTGGCACTACAGAGATTGATGACGCCTTATCCGTCACGGAGCTAGCCGATGGGGGTCATCGTATTGGTGTTCATATTGCTGCGCCTGGTTTAGTGATTACTAAAGATGATCCCTTAGATCAGGTAGCGCGAAGTCGGATGTCGACGGTGTATTTTCCTGGCGACAAAATCACGATGTTGCCTGACTCCGTCATTGAGCAATTTTCTTTAGATGAGGGCGCTCCCAGACCCGCCTTATCGATCTACGTTGATATTGATGCGGTAGGTGTAATAAATAAAGATTCGCTGCAAATGCGAACCGAGATGGTGCCAATGGTAGCCAACTTACGCCTAGAGAATATTGAGCATCTTGTCAGTGAGGAAAGCTTGGCTGATGAAGGCGCTTCCTATCCTTATCGTAAAGAGCTCTCCGTTTTATGGAGGGCTGCTCAACATTTACATGCTGGGCGCCAAGAAAAGCGAGTAGCTAATGGCCTTCGTGCAGAGCAATTGGGGTTTATCGATCCTAATACCTTAGCAAGAGATTTCTATTTTCAAATTAAAGATGTGAATGGCTTAGAGCGCGTAGAGATCGTAGCGCGTCAGCGTGGATCTATTCTCGATACGATTGTTGCTGAATGGATGATTTTCTGTAATAGCGCTTCCGGTCAACTCTTGGCTGATCATGGTTTACCAGGCTTATTTAGAACTCAGAAAGGTTGGGGTCCTTTGCGCACACGTATGCAAACTACACCAGGACCTCATGAAGGCTTGGGTTTAGATCACTACGCGTGGTGCACATCCCCGTTGCGTCGTTATTCTGATTTAGTGAATCAATGGCAGCTCATTGCTTTAGCAAAACATGGTGTGACTGCCAAGATGGTTGCCCCGTTTCCGCCTCAAGATGCTACGTTGATGGGCATTGCCGCGGATTTTGAGTCTTGTTATCAAGCTTATGGTGAATATCAAGATAGGTTAGAGAAGTACTGGTGCTTGCGCTGGGCTCTGCAAGATGGTGAATCTAAAAATATGCATGTACGCCATTTAAAAGAAGGCATGTCGAGAGTAGAGTTAGTGCCACTGCATCTACCGATTCCAGAATTGGCAAGCCATCCGCGCATGACTCGTGCCCAGGTTCTATTGGCAGATATTGACTTACTGCAATTGAGCGCTGCGGTCAGGGTGCTAGAAATTGAAGCTAAAGTCGAAGTACCTGAAGTAAGTTCCGAAGAAAATGGTAGCGCAGGCTAAAGTGTCAGGATTCGTGATGCCTGAAAAATTAAGCAAAGCAATGCTTTATCTTCAGACCACTTGGCAGCGCTACCCATTCCGCTTGGCGCTTTGCATATCACTTTTAATTCACCTGATTTTTTTATCCGTTCGTTGGGGATTTGGAGGGATTGAGAGTCGTCGCCTCAATACACCTCTTAGCGTAGTGCTGGTCAACGCTAGCAATAAAACTCCCCCTAAAGAAGCGAATAAGTTAGCGCAAGCTGATTTGCAGGGCGGTGGTAAAACCGAAAATCAAGATGCAACTGCTTTGCACCGCGCTCGCTTGGGAGCCGAGGCTCGCCTTGAGATTTTGGAGAAGCAGCAAAAACAGATGCTGGCAAGGTTGAATGAAGAGAGATTTCGTTCGGGTGGGCGCAAGAGTGGGGAGGATCAAAAAATCACTCCACAACTGAACTCTCTAGAAGCTGAGTTGGCTAAACGGTTACAGGCAGATGGGCGCGAACCACGACGCAAAGTCTTAACAGGCAGCAATGCCAAAGCAGTGACTTTTGCACATTACTACGATGCAATGCGTCAAAAGATTGAAGCTTATGGAAGCGCATTTTTTCCACGTGCCAATGGCCGCCCTCTATATGGCAGCTTAGTGATTGTGGTGAGCGTTGATGATCAAGGCCGCATTACGACGAATGCTCAAGGTAAGGATGGCCTATCGATCGGTCGCAGCTCAGGTAACCCGGAGTTAGACCGACAGGCAATTGCTATCGTGCGCGCTTCAGCTCCCTTCGGCCCATTTCCGTCTGAAATGCGCAATCAGATCGATGTACTCGATTGGGTCTCTACCTTTGAATTTTCTCGCGATGGCGCTGACCGCCTAGAGTTGCGGCATTAATTTTTTGAAAAATAGTTCATAAATTCGCTTATTCTGTAGTCATCATGAATCCATTAAATCCCGCTGATCTGCATACTGACCCAAGTCTTTTTGTGGGAACAGATGTCTACGCAGTTACGGGTAATCCCATTTCTCATACCAAGTCTCCAGACATTCATCGACGCTTCGCAGAACAGGCCAAGCAAAAAATGCACTATGGGCGTTTACAACCTGACATCAATGCTTTTGCTGTAGCAGCAAAATCTTTCTTTGATGCTGGTGGTAAGGGTATGAACGTCACCGTACCCTTTAAGTTAGATGCTCAAGCTTTTGCCGATGTATTAACTTCCCGTGCCCAGCTTGCTGGTGCCGTAAATACATTGTGGATAAAAGATAGCAAGATTTATGGTGACAATACTGATGGTGCTGGTCTTGTGCGCGATTTATTGGCTCAGGGAATTGCACTTCATCAATCCAGAATCTTGCTATTGGGCGCGGGTGGCGCTGCCCGTGGAGTGATTGGCCCATTACTACAGCAGTCGCCGAAGTGTCTTGTGATTGCCAATCGTTCTAATGCGAAAGCAGATGAATTAGTGAAGTTATTTGCTGATCTTGCGGCCTCTCAAGAAGTTGCTCTCGAGGCTAGAACTTTATTAGAGCTGGAGAATGCCACCACAACGCCATATCCATTTGATCTGATCATTAATGCTACCGCTGCTGGCTTAATTGATGAATCTCCTTTAAGCGCTCAGGCAGTAGCTAATATTTTTGTACCAAGCTCTTTTGCATACGATATGGTTTACGGAAAATCTACCGCATTTATGCAACAAGCTTTGCAAAAAGGTGCACGCGTCAGTGATGGCTTAGGAATGCTAGTAGAACAGGCTGCCGATGCTTTCTTATTGTGGCGAGGCGAACAGCTGGCTACGGCAATTGACCCACGCGCAGTATTAGCTAAACTTCGCAGTTAACTTGCTCACTTAGCTGAATTTTTCGATGCGTTGGCTCACTTATTTAGTCAAATGCTTGCTCTGTGGTTTTTTGGCGATGCAGCTCTACTTTGCTATTCAGATCGTTTTATGGATTGGCCTTGATCCAGCTAGCACGGCGTTTCAGAGAGCCGAGCGTTGGCGTTTATGTACCTGGCATTGGTCTTGTCCTGTTTATTCTGAATGGACGCCTTACGATAAGATCTCCAATAATCTCAAACGCGCTGTACTGGTTAGTGAAGACGATATCTTTTTTCAGCACAAAGGCTTTCGCTTTGAAGATATGAAAAAAGCTTGGGAAAAGAATCAGCAAAAAACCCAGTTGGGTAATAGTTCTAAGGCCGCTTTACGAGGCGGTTCAACGATCACGCAGCAATTGGCAAAAAATCTCTTTCTTTCTTCCGAGCAAAATTATTTTCGCAAAGGGCAAGAGTTCATCATTACTGGACTTCTGGAGTTAACCCTGTCAAAGCAGAGGTTGTTTGAGATTTATCTCAACTCCGTGGAATGGGGTGAAGGAATCTTCGGCATCGGATCCGCTTCCCATTATTATTTTGCAAGGACACCAGCGACATTAGATCGAGATCAAGCCGCTGCTTTAGGTTCTGCCTTGCCAGCCCCTAAGTGTTTTGATAAACCTCAGTACTGTCGTAAGGCCAATATCCACTTTCCAACTCGACAAGACTTTATCTTGGAGAATATGGATCGGGTTGCCTTAGCGCCCTATCCAGCACCTCAAAGCAGTAAATAAATAGCCCTATCATTCGTGGGTGCGTAGATTATTTTGCGCTAGCGGCTCTGAGCGCATCGCGTGTACTTTGCGCTACATTTCTTGCGGCTTGTGCAAAATCACTACCAGAGCTTGCATACAAAATAGCCCTTGATGAATTGATGATCATTCCAGTCCCAGGCGCCCCAGCAATGCAACCTGCTTTAACGGTTGCATCGATGTCACCCCCTTGAGCACCAATACCTGGAATTAGTAAAGGCATGTCACCAACAATGGCACGTACTTTGGCAATTTCTTCAGGGAAAGTAGCGCCAACTACGAGGCTGATCTGACCGGAACTATTCCACTGTTGTGAGGCTAGCTTGGCTACATGCAAATAGAGTGGCTCACCTGAATCAACCTTCAGAAATTGCAAATCTGAGCCACCAGGGTTGGAGGTACGGCAAAGCACGATAACCCCTTTGCCAGCATGCTTGAGGTAGGGTTCGATGGTGTCAAAGCCCATGTAGGGGTTCACAGTCACTGCATCAGCCCCATAGCGATCAAAGGCCTCTAGGGCGTAGTGGTCAGCAGTACTGCCAATATCTCCGCGTTTGGAATCTAGGATGACGGGAATATGAGGGTATTTATCCTTCAGGTGCTTAATGAGCTTTTCTAATTGGGCCTCGGCTTTTTGGGAAGCAAAGTAAGCGAACTGTGGTTTAAATGAGCACACTAAATCTGCAGTGGCATCAGCGATTTCTCGGCAGAATTCAAATATCCCCTCAGGTTTACCTTGAAGGGATGAGGGCAGCCGCTTAGGGTCTGGATCAAAACCAACACACAACATGCTACCTTGGGAAGCCCATGCAGATTGGAGTTGCTGGTTAAAGGTATTTGAGCGAGAGTTCATTGGATTTGGCTTATTTTAGTGAAATTGTCATGTTGTATAGGATAAACTAGCGCACATTCCTTAGGAGTTCACCATGATCAACTTGTTCGTCCTGCAAAATGGCCGCCTCTCTCAAGAGCAAGTCGAAGATCGCAATGAATTGTTGCAATACGCTAATCCTATCTGGATCGACGTCGTTGATCCAGAGGAAGAAGAACTTATTTGGATTAAAGAGGCATTTGGGGTGCTTTTGCCTGAGTTAGATGACTTGGGAGACTTAGAAGCCTCTGCTCGCTACTTTGAGGCTGACGATGGCCACCTCCATATTCGTACTGATTTCTTATTAGATGAAGAGGAAACCTCTCGCAACGTGCGAGTGGCTTTTGTTCTGACCAAGCAAGTATTGTTCTCGATTCACGATGAAGATTTACCAGTGTTCCGCTTGGTTCGACTGCGTGCTCGTTTGCGTCCTGGTTCAGTCAGCAATGCAAAAGACGTATTGCTCGATTTGTACTCCACTGATGCCGAGTATTCTGCTGATGCCTTGGAAGAGGTTTATGAAAACCTCGAACAGGCTGGTAAGCGAGTATTGCAAGACGACATTAATGATGCTGATGCAGAGCAAGTGCTCGAGACAATTGCCAAGGAAGAAGATACCAATGGGCGTATCCGTCGTAATGTGATGGATACCCGCAGAGCCTTATCTTTCTTGATGCGTAGCAAGCTGCTATCCGATGAACAGCAGGAAGAGGCGCGTCAAATTTTGCGCGACATTGATTCTTTAGAGAACCATACAGCGTTCTTATTCGATAAGATTAACTTCTTAATGGATGCCACTGTCGGCTTCATTAACTTGAACCAATCTAAGATTATCAAGATCTTCTCGGTGGTATCAGTTGCTTTAATGCCGCCTACTTTATTGGCCAGTGTTTGGGGTATGAACTACAAACATATGCCTGAATTAGATGCGACTTGGGGCTACCCAATGGCAATTGGTGCGATGATTATTTCAGCTGTTATTCCACTAGGCTACTTCTATAGCAAAGGTTGGATGAAGTAATTAGTTATTGAGTAGTTGAACCAAGCCAGCCAAAGCATACTCAGTTGCCTGTTGCCGTATTGCTGATCTATCCCCACTAAATACTTTGGTTTGACAAGCGGTGATATTTTCACCCGCAGCATTTGCTATGGTCCACCCAAAGCAAACTGTACCGACAGGTTTTTCTGCAGTACCTCCTGTTGGTCCAGCAATCCCAGTAATAGAGACGCCCACATTAGCGCCAGCATTGCGCTGCGCTCCCTGTGCCATAGCCCTAGCCACAGGCTCGCTGACTGCCCCATGAGACGCTATCAACTCTGCAGGAACCCCTAAGCACTCCGTCTTTGCTTGGTTGCTATAGGTGATGTAGCCGCGCTCAAACCACTCACTGGATCCAGATAATTCTGTGAGGGTGGCGCAGACGAGGCCACCCGTGCAAGATTCGGCCAGCGCAAGCTTCCAGCCTCTAGCAAGTAAAAGTTGCGCAAGTGTTTTAGCGTGATCAATCGAAATCATAGTGGGACCATCTTTTGTATCAAAGCAATGACTAAGAGTGTGAAGAAGGCTGCAGCAAGATCATCGACCATGATCCCAAACCCACGCCAAATGATTTTTAAGATAGAGGATGAGACATGCTCGTTGCCCTCCCAATTTTTAAAGTGGCGATCAATCATTCCAATGGGTCCAGGTTTGACGGCATCAAAAAAACGGAAGAGTCCAAAAGCGATTACCTGCATCCAAATATTGGCTGGCATGATAAAAATAAGCACAATCCAAAAGGCAATGATTTCATCCCAAACAATCCCTCCGAAATCTTTTTTGCCTAATTCTTCGCTGACGTGACCACAGACCCAGCACCCCAAGAGAAATCCGTCACCAATAATCCAAATAAACTCTTCAGTAGAAAGGAAATACTCACCTACCAAGAAGGCTGCCCAAGCCCAGAGAGTACCTGCGGTCCCGGGCGCAATAGGACTTAGACCACTACCAAAACCAAAGGCGATGGTGCGACTGGCGGTTTGCCTCACCCACCTAAAGGTGGGGCTCACCGAATTCAGATCTTCAGTAGCGTTCATTTTGCAAAGTGGTCAAATGATTTCAGTAATGCCGCTGTTATGGCGTCATCTAGTAAGTCACCATTCTTATTGAGTAAAGACAATTTTTCTATTGCGGAAACTTTGTCTGTAATGCGGCCAATTTTAGTGAGGGGCAAATTCAGCGCCTTACTGATTTCATTAATGCTATTTCTCTTCTCAGCTGGTGCAGTGAAGCAAATTTCATAATCATCACCACCCCTAGCAGCAAATTGATTTTGAATATCCTCGCTCTGTTTGTGCAAAGTGGCAGATTTTGGGAGTTGATCTAAAAATATTTCTGCGCTCACTTGAGATTGTTTGAGAATGTGCTGTAGATCACCAAGTAAGCCGTCTGATATATCGAGGGCAGCGCTTGCACTGTCGCGCACTCTGATGCCGAGCCCTATGCGAGGAGTGGGGCTATGCATACGATGTTCTATTTGCTTTAAGTCACTCTCAGGTAGATGAATTTCATGACGCAGTGCAGCAAGAGCGAGCCTTGCATCACCGACAGTTCCAGAAACCCAGATGTCATCACCCACTTTTGCACCTGATCTGCGAATCGCTTTTCCAGTTGGAATGCTGCCGAATGCCGTAATAGAAATAGTGAGGGGGCCAGCAGTGGTATCACCACCGATGAGGGGGCAGGAATACTGATTAGCAATAGCAAAGAGGCCTTTAGCAAAAGCACCAAGCCAAAGCTCATCCACTGTGGGGAGAGCGATTGCTAAAGTGAATCCTAGCGGCTGTGCCCCCATGGCTGCTAGGTCTGAAAGGTTGACTGCTAGGGCTTTGCGGCCCAATAGCTCAGGATTAGCATCAACAAAAAAATGCCTGCCTGCGACCAGCATATCGCTCGTAATCGCAATTTCCTCTCCTGCAACTGGCGTAAGAAGGGCGCAATCGTCACCAATGCCCAGAGCAATTACTTTCTCGTTATTTGAGCGCATGGCATCTGCACCCGCTTTAAAAAAACGCTGAATGAGATCAAACTCACCAAGGGGGCTAGATTCAGAATGCATTCCCCATTTTATGGCTCTTGGGGAGGGCGCGCTTGAGAGGAATAGAATTGGAGTCTTCAATACGTCTTACCAAAGAGTACGCTGATGAGCAAAGAAACGAATAGAGAGCAACAAATTGCAGCCCTAAGAGAGGCTGCCCTCCAGTACCACGAGTTTCCAACTCCAGGCAAGATTGAGATTGCCCCAACGAAACAGCTGACCAACCAGCGGGATTTAGCGCTTGCCTATACCCCAGGTGTTGCCTTTCCTTGCGAAGAGATTGTTAAAGATCCCGCTAATGCATTTAAATACACCGCTCGCGGAAATTTAGTTGGCGTGATTACCAATGGCACCGCTGTGCTCGGTTTGGGAAACATTGGACCGCTGGCAAGTAAGCCTGTGATGGAGGGAAAAGCTGTTCTCTTCAAAAAGTTTGCAGGCATTGATGTTTTCGATATTGAAGTAAATGAAAACGATCCTGATAAGTTAGTTGAAATCATTGCGGCATTAGAGCCAACATTTGGCGGCATCAATTTAGAGGACATCAAAGCGCCTGATTGTTTTGTAGTCGAGCGTAAGTTGCAAGCCCGCATGAAGATTCCGGTCTTTCATGATGACCAGCATGGCACCGCGATTGTGGTTGCAGCAGCAATCATTAATGGTCTTAAGGTAGTTGGCAAAGATGCGAGTAATGTAAAGCTGGTTACATCTGGCGCTGGTGCTGCAGCATTGGCCTGTTTGGACTTATTAGTTGATCTTGGGATCCCCCGCAAAAATATTTGGGTAACTGATTTAGCAGGTGTTGCCTATAAAGGCCGTAAAGAATTAATGGATCCCGAGAAGGAGCCATTCTGCCAAGAGACCGAACTGCGCACTTTGGATCAAGCAATTGAAGGTGCTGATATTTTCTTGGGGCTATCTGCTGGCGGCGTATTAAAGCAAGAGATGGTCAAGAAGATGGCTCCTAAGCCATTGGTCTTTGCCTTAGCAAATCCAACCCCAGAAATTTTGCCTGAAGAGGTAAAGGCAGTGCGCCCTGATGCAGTGATGGCTACAGGCCGTACTGATTATCCAAATCAAGTCAACAACGTCTTATGCTTCCCATTTATTTTCCGTGGTGCTTTAGACGTAGGCGCTACAACGATTACACGTGGCATGGAAGTGGCTGCAGTGAAGGCGGTTGCCGAGCTGGCGCAAGCAGAGCAGAGTGAAATAGTGACCTCTGTATATGGCATTGAGAATTTGTCCTTTGGCCCGGAATACTTAATTCCAAAACCGTTTGACCCCCGTTTGATTACAGTCATTGCTCCTGCAGTGGCACAGGCCGCCATGGATGACGGCGTAGCAACCCGCCCGATTAAAGATTTCGAGGCTTATCGTAATCAGCTACAGCAGTTTGTGTACCACTCTGGTACTTTGATGAAGCCACTCTTTAGTATTGCCAAGGGCGTGCCAGCAAATCAAAAACGCATTGTGTTTGCTGAAGGTGAAGATGAGCGTGTATTGCGCGCAGTCCAAATCCTCCTTGATGAACAGCTTGCTACTCCAATTTTGATTGGTCGCCCAGCTGTGATCGAGCATCGAATTGAAAAGTTTGGTCTGCGCATGAAGATGGGCGATGACTTCGAGCTTGTAAATCCTGAAAATGATTCTCGCTTCCGTGAATTCTGGCAAATCTATCTTGGGCTGACTGAGCGCAAGGGTGTTACAGAGTCTTTTGCAAAACTCGAGATGCGTCGTCGCAATAGTTTGATTGGCTCGATCATGATTACTAAGGGCATGGCTGACGGCATGATTTGTGGAACGATTGGCAATTGCGCAACGCATCTGAAATATATTGATGAAGTAGTTGGTCGTGAGCCAGGCGCTAATGTCTATGGTGCGATGTCTGGATTGATTCTTCCAGGTCGTCAAGTGTTCTTAGTGGACACGCATATTAATATTGATCCAACAGCGCAAGAGTTGGCTGAGTTGACTTTGATGGCTGCTAGCGAAATGCGCAAACTTGGATTGATTCCAAAAGTGGCGCTACTTTCCCACTCTAACTTTGGATCGAGTAATGCCCCTTCTGCCATCAAAATGCGTGAAGTATTGGCCCTCATTCAAAAAGCAGCACCTGATTTAGAGGTAGATGGTGAAATGCATGGCGATAGCGCCTTGGATGCGAGCATTCGTGAGGGTGCGGTAACCTCGTCCCCTTTGAAGGGTGACGCAAATCTCTTGGTTTTGCCCAATATTGACGCTGCTAACATTTCTTACAATTTGTTAAAAACAGCAGCAGGTAATGGAATCGCTATTGGACCCTTGTTATTGGGTGTGGCAAAACCAATTCATATCCTGACTCCTGCGGCTACTGTTCGCAGGATTGTGAATGTGACAACTTTGGCAGTTGTAGAGGCTGCTAGCAACGCTAGAGGCATTGCTTAAGCCAATTAAATATATCTAAGTTAGCAAAAACTAACATATATTTATTTTATATAAATCAATGGTTTATATAAAATGCAGTGTATTTGGGCTTGATTTGATGGCGTGTTACGGGTAACCTAGCACCCATCATGAATAATCGCACTGACAATACCGATTTAGCCAGCTTCGAAGAACATAGTCGGGCTGAAAGTTGGGGCAGTAATGATCGACTTGAGACTGAATCATCCGCTGCCAATATTTATGCCCAGGGTGGTTTATCTCGTTTACAAACCTATGCAGCAAATCAAGTTTCGGGGAAAAAAGTGACTGCTTCTTGGCGTGCCGCTTTGGCCGTTCGCGATGCCGGACCGCCGGCAATGTTGCGCAGTGTGCGCACTAACATCGTCCAATCTATTCGTGCGTTCCGCACTCCAGATCTTCAGGAGGCGGCTACTGAGCTCGGTCAGCATTTCATTTATGCAAATTGCGCAAATGCCATGACTAAAGGTGAAGTATTAGAAGCCATCGCGATTGCTTACTCATTTACAAAACAACAGGCCAAAAATTTTGACCCTTTGTTGGACGCCTTGACGACAACAATTGATAAGACTGGTCAACAGCCTGGATTTGTGGTGGTGCTTGAAGGCTTGCCTTGTACTCAAAAATTCGATAAAGAAGCACGTGAAACTCTTTTAGATGTTTTCCGTGATGCTGTAGATTTTTGGGCTGAGCGCCGCACTCCTTATCGGGTCTTCTACTCTTTTGCTTAATTGCTAAAGTAAGCTGAACCCTTGGAATCGCCTCTATCTGAGGCGATTTTGCATTTCAGGATTCCAGATGCTGTGAACGGCTGTAATCGCAACGGTTCCGGCGGTTTCAGTTCTGAGTACGCGCTCTCCCAGGGAAACGATTTGGTAGCCCGCCGCTTCTGCTTGCGCCTCTTCTTCTGGAGAGTGGCCACCTTCGGGCCCAATCATCAAGACAATGTCTTGCGGAGCATTTTCTATCAAAACCGAATACATACTTTTAGTCGCATCAGGACTTAAGAGAAGCTTTAAGCTTGGCTTTAGATTTACTTTTAAATAAGTTTCAAAAGTTTGAATGGGTTCTAAGGTGGCAAAGACGGTGCGGTCACATTGCTCGCATGCCGCTTGCACAATTCCCTCCCAATGGGCAAGTCGCTTTTGGGCGCGCTCCTGATCGCTAGGGCGGGTGAGTTTTAAGATTGAGCGATCGCACTGTATGGGCGCAATAATCTGGGCCCCAGTTTCAACCGCCTTCTCAATAATCCAGTCCATTTTGTCGCCGCCGGCCAAGCCTTGGACTAGGCTAACGGCATAAGTGGTCTCGCGGTGGGTGTCTATATGGATATTACTGAGCTGAACTTGCCCCGTTTTTCCGCTTAATAAGAGCAGTTCAGCTTGGGCCACCTGGCCTTTTCCATCAAATACGGGAAAAGACTCCCCAACTTGGATGCGCCGGACACGTAAGTGATGGGCGACCTCGGCGGAGAGAGTTGTTGGCTTTTGGGATTCCCATGGCCCGGGAAGATAAAATTGAGGCATTACTGCAATATAGCCAATTTATTTTCCTCGAGAACAATTTTACGATGTCAAACCTTCAAATCCGCATGGCCAACGCAATTCGTGCTTTATCTATGGATGCAGTTCAACAGGCAAATTCTGGCCATCCTGGCATGCCAATGGGTATGGCAGATATTGCCGTTGGGCTTTGGAATGAACATTTAAAACATAATCCAACCGATCCGCATTGGATTGATCGCGATCGTTTTGTCTTATCCAATGGCCACGGTTCGATGTTGTTGTATTCACTCTTACATCTTTCAGGTTATGACTTGCCCATTGCAGAGTTGAAGAACTTCCGTCAATTGCATAGTAAAACCCCAGGGCATCCTGAGTATGGAATTACACCCGGTGTCGAAACAACAACTGGGCCACTTGGTCAAGGCATTGCCAATGCAGTAGGTATGGCACTTGCGGAAAAATTATTAGCAGAAGAATTTAATCGCCCTGGCCATAAAGTCATTGACCATTACACCTATGTATTTTTAGGTGATGGTTGTTTGATGGAAGGCATTAGTCATGAAGTTTGTTCACTAGCTGGCACATTGAAACTCAACAAGTTGATTGCATTTTGGGATGACAATGGCATCTCGATTGATGGTAAAGTCGTTTCTTGGTTTAACGAAGATACGCCCAAGCGCTTTGAGGCATACCACTGGAACGTCATTCGTAATGTTGATGGTCACGATGCAAAGGCTGTATCAGATGCTATTACTAAGACTAAAAAGAGCGATAAGCCTACCCTGATTTGCTGTAAGACCGCCATTGGTAAGGGCTCGCCGAATATGGCTGGCAGCTATAAAGTTCATGGCTCACCACTAGGTGCCGCTGAAATTACAGAAACCCGGGTTGCTTTGAACTGGCCGTATGCACCTTTTGAAGTTCCAAAAGATATTTATGCTGCTTGGGATTTTAAAAAGCGTGGTCAAGCAGCTGAGCATGAGTGGAATAAAGAATTTCAGAAATATAAAACTCAATTTCCAGAGCTTGCCTCGGAATTGCAGCGTCGCATGCAAGGCGATCTCTCAAAAGATTTTGCTACAACATTAAATACCTATTTAAAAACCTGCCAATCGAAAGCGGAGACTGTTGCTACCCGTAAAGCCAGTCAAAATGCGATCGAAGCTTTAGCACCGGTGTTGCCAGAATTCATGGGTGGCTCTGCTGATTTAACGGGTTCTAACTTAACCAATTGGTCTGCATGTAAAGCAGTTCGTGCTGATCAATGGGGTAATCACATTAATTATGGCGTACGTGAATTTGGTATGAGCGCCATCATGAATGGCATCGCTTTGCATGGTGGCTACATTCCGTTTGGTGGAACCTTCCTAACCTTCTCAGATTACAGTCGTAATGCTTTGCGTATGGCCGCACTAATGAAGTTACGTAGTATCTTTGTCTTTACGCATGACTCTATCGGTCTTGGTGAAGATGGTCCAACCCACCAATCTGTAGAGCATGTTGCCAGCTTGCGCCTGATCCCCAATCTCATGGTTTGGCGTCCTTGTGACACCACTGAGAGCGCTGTAGCTTGGGGTTCTGCCATTGAGCGTAAGAATGGCCCTAGCGCCTTGATCTTCAGTCGTCAGAACTGCCCATTTGTTACTCGTAATAGCCAACAAATTAAGGATATTGCACGTGGCGGCTATGTATTGCGTGACCATCCATCTGGAAAGATGGATGCAGTCATCATCGCCACTGGCTCTGAAATTGCTCTGGCACTACAAACTGCTGAGCGTTTAGAAAAAGAGGGCTATGGTATTCGGGTGGTTTCAATGCCATCAACTACGGTCTTTGATCAGCAAGATGCCACATATAAAGCAAAAGTATTACCAGCGCGTATTCCGCGTATTGCAGTTGAAGCAGGCGTAACAGATTTCTGGTGGAAGTATGGCTGCGCAGCAGTGCATGGTGTAGATACCTTTGGGGAGTCAGCACCTGCGGGCCAGCTATATGAATATTTTGGCTTAACAGTAGATCAAATTGCCAAGACTGTTGAGCAATGTATCGCGAAGAAATAATCGTAAAGAATTTAAAATTAGTAAGGGGCAACAAATGACAATTCGTGTCGCAATTAATGGTTATGGACGTATCGGGCGCATGGTATTGCGTGCCCTGTATGAAGATCAAGTCAATGGGAAGCCGCGGCGCGATATTAAGATCGTAGCGATCAATGCGATGGGCGATATCGCCATCAATGCTCACCTTACCCAGTATGACTCAGCCCATGGGCGCTTTCCGGCAGACGTTTCAGTAGACGGCGATTGCATGGTGGTTAATGGTGATCGCATCAAAATGTTCTGCACCCGTAACCCTGCAGAAACGCCATGGGGGGAATTAGGTGTAGATTTGGTTTTAGAGTGCACTGGTAAATTTACCTCTAAAGAAAAAGCCATGATTCATATTCAGCAAGGCGCAAAGAAAGTATTGATTTCTGCTCCTGGTGAAAAAGATGTGGATGCAACCATTGTTTATGGTGTGAATCAAAATGTATTAAAGCCAAGTGATGTGATCGTCTCTAATGCAAGCTGCACTACAAATTGTTTGGCGCCACTAGTCAAACCATTGTTAGAAAAAATTGGCATTGAATCTGGTTTGATGACGACTATCCATGCGTTTACTAACGATCAAGTATTAACTGATGTGTATCACAAAGATATGCGTCGCGCGCGTTCCGCAGTAACCAGCATGATTCCAACGAAAACTGGCGCAGCAAAGGCGATCGGTTTGGTGTTGCCGGCTTTAGCAGGGCGTTTTGATGGTTTTGCGATGCGCGTGCCAGTAATTAATGTTTCCGTAGTGGACCTCACTTTTGCAGCAAGCCGCGCTACTAGCGTAGACGAAGTAAATTCTGTATTGAAGGCTGCTAGCGAAGGTGAGCTCAAGGGAATCTTGGGCTTCAATACCTTACCCCTGGTTTCGATCGACTTTAACCACGACCCACGCCCCAGTATTTACGATGCCTCACAGACCCGCGTTTCTGCTGACGGTAAGTTGGTCAAAGTATTGGCTTGGTATGACAACGAATGGGGTTATTCAGTACAAATGCTCAATGCAGCTGAGGCATTGATGGCTGTGAAGTGAGTTAAATTCGCCTAAAAGCAAAAAAGACCTCAAATTGAGGTCTTTTTTCATTAGTGGGTGGCCTAAAAGTGCTTATTTTGGCTTATTTCGACAATTTTTCTTTTGGCAGTGGCCATACATTGCTAAAGAATGCTCCTGAAGCTTAAATCCTAGGTTTTTAGCAATATCCCGCTGCCTTTTTTCAATAGCCTCATCTACAAACTCCTCTACATGGCCGCAATCCAGGCAAACCAGGTGGTCGTGGTGTTGACCCTCATTGAGCTCATAGATTGCCCTGCCATCACCTTTACTGGACTCAAAATGGCTACGAAGTAGGAGCCCAGCCTGTTCAAATTGGGTGAGAACACGATAGACTGTAGCAAGACCGATTTCTTGGTCATCTTTAGCCAGAGCCATAAAGACGTCCTCAGCGCTAAAGTGGGTACCACCATTCTGATGAAAAAAATCCAGAATTTTCATGCGTGGCCCAGTAGCTTTTAGGCCAATGTCGCGTAAATTTGCAGGGCTAGGGTTTTGGTTCGTATTCATGGCTTTGGGAGCTAAAATCAATGTCTTAATGATACGGCCAGCCATGCGAAATTGCCTTGAACTTTTTAATTGTTTTTTGAACCCGCGTTTAAAAGGGGTTTCTACCCCTTCTCGCCTCGGCTTAGCTGCTTTTGCCATCGCTGCTTTATTAGGTGTTTCTGCTTGTACGTCTGCAGTTGACGATACCCAGCGGGCCTGGGTAAATAAAGTATTTAGACCTTATGTTCCAGATATTGTTCAAGGTAATTTTATTTCTAGCGAGCAATATGCGAAATTGCAATTAGGCATGAGTCGCGAGCAAGTGCGTCAAATTTTAGGTACACCTTTGTTAGCGAGTTATTTTCACGTTAATCGCTGGGATTACATCTTTGAATTCAAGCGTCAAAATCAAGTAGTTGGTAAAGAGCGCCGCGTTACTATCTTTTTTGATGGCGATAAAGTTGCGAAGTTTGAGGGCGATGCCTTACCAACGGATGTTGAGTTGGTTGCAGAGATTGATGGCTATGCCAAAAATAAGCGCTCATTCTGGGATATCTTTACGGGGGCTAATAAGCCGCCAGTAACACCTCGATTACAGCAACCAGAGTTACTAGTTCCGAGCCCAACAGATAACTTAGCGAAGGGCGCGGCCATACCAGCAGTGCCTCCCGCAAGCAAAGGTTCATTTTGGGATTATTTTAGCTTTTCAAAACAGCCAGGTGATACACAAGTTGTACCAGCAGCAGAAACTTTAGGACCTGGTGCTATGAATGTTCCGCAGACAAAAGAGACTAAACAGTAAGAATGATTTTTGCATTAATACCCAATGAGGTCTGTATCTACCTTTAATGTGAAGTGATGAAAAAATGATGAAGATTGCAATCGCTGGAGCAACTGGTCGCATGGGCAAGATGTTAATTGAGGCCGTGCTTAATACCCCTGACGCCCAATTAGTTGGTGCGCTTGAGCATACTGCTTGCCCCTTGCTGAGCGAGGATGCTGGCGCATTCTTGGGCAAAAAAACAGGCGTAATAATTTCTGCTGACATTGCTCAGGTTTTAGCAAACGCAGAGTTTTTGATTGACTTCACTAGGCCTGAAGGCACGATGGCGCATTTAGCCATTGCTGAGAAATCAGGTACCAAAATGATTATTGGCACGACCGGTTTAAGCACTGAGCAGATTGCCAGTCTGAAGAAAGCATCCGAAAAATTGGCAATTGTCTTTGCTCCCAATATGAGTGTCGGTGTGAATGCCACATTCAAATTACTGGAGATTGCGGCCAAGATGCTCAATCAAGGGTATGACATTGAAATCATTGAAGCCCACCATCGCCACAAAGTAGATGCGCCTTCAGGCACTGCTCTCAAGATGGGTGAAGTGATTTCTGAGGCCCTGGGTAAAAAATTGGATGACCTTGCTGTGTATACACGCGAAGGCCATACCGGCGAACGCAAAGAAGGCTCAATTGGGTTTGCAACTATTCGCGGTGGCGATATTGTTGGCGACCATACCGTTCTGTTCGCGGGTGATGGCGAGCGCATTGAAATTAGCCATAAGTCCTCCAGTCGCCAATCTTATGCGCAGGGTTCATTGCGCGCCGCTCGCTTCTTGCAAACACAGGCTTGTGGCCTATATGACATGCAAGATGTTTTAGGTTTGCGTAAATAAGAGCCGATAGTCACTGATCAGCTAAACCATCAAAATAGAAGAAAAGAGTTGTCTTGAATGAGTAAGGATTACGACTACCGCAGGATTGAAGCGGCAGCGCAAGCTGATTGGGAAAGCGCGCAAGTCTATCAAGTTTCTGAGAATGCGGTAGATCTCTCTGGAAAGAAAAAGCCAAAGTATTACGCCTGTTCTATGCTGCCTTACCCATCTGGTAAGTTGCACATGGGGCACGTACGTAACTACACCATCAATGATGTAATGGCTCGTCAACTTCGCATGCAAGGCTATAACGTTTTAATGCCAATGGGTTGGGATGCATTTGGAATGCCTGCTGAAAATGCAGCGATTCAGAATAAAATGCCGCCAGCAAAATGGACCTACGACAACATTGCTTATATGAAAAAGCAAATGGTTGCGATGGGTCTTGCCATTGACTGGTCACGTGAAGTTGCTACCTGCAGTCCAGATTACTATCGTTGGAACCAATGGCTCTTTTTAAAGATGCTCGAAAAAGGTATTGCTTATCGCAAAACCCAAGTCGTGAATTGGGACCCAATTGATCAAACAGTGCTGGCTAATGAGCAAGTAATCGATGGTCGTGGCTGGCGCTCTGGCGCATTGGTTGAGAAGCGTGAAATCCCTGGTTATTACTTCAACATTACTGCGTATGCCGAGCAATTACTTTCTGGTTTGGATAATTTAGGTTGGCCTGAGCGCGTCAAAACCATGCAACAGAATTGGATTGGTAAAAGCCACGGCGTACGTTTTGCTTTCAAGCATGAAATCGCCGATGATCATGGCAAGTTTATTCAAGACGGTCTTTTGTATGTGTTTACGACTCGAGCTGACACCATCATGGGCGTCACATTTTGTGCTGTGGCCGCAGAACATCCTTTGGCAGCTAAAGCAGCCTCTGATAATCCTGCGCTAGCAGCCTTTATTGAGAAATGCAAAACGGGTAGTGTGATTGAGGCTGATCTAGCTACTCAAGAAAAAGAGGGAATGTTTACAGGTCTATATGTTACGCACCCTTTAACTCATGAGCCAGTGCCTGTTTGGGTTGGTAATTATGTGTTGATGTCTTATGGCGACGGTGCTGTGATGGGTGTACCTGCCCACGATGAGCGTGATTTTGCTTTTGCGAACAAATACGATCTAGCAATTAAACAAGTGATTGCGCTCAAAGGCGAGTCACCCATTTTTAATACAAGTCGCTGGGAAGATTGGTACGCTCAAAAAGAAGGCGTGGTTTGTTTCAATAGCAATCAATACGATGGTCTCTCGCACGAGGATGCAGTCAGCGCTGTCGCTAAAGATTTAGAAAAGTTGGGTATTGGTGAAATCAAGACTACCTATCGTTTACGTGATTGGGGCATTTCTCGTCAGCGGTATTGGGGAACTCCAATACCCATTATTCATTGCGGTGATGATACAAATCCAGGTTGTGGCGCTGTACCGGTTCCTGAATCTGATTTACCAGTGGTGTTGCCAGAAGATTGCGTGCCAGATGGCAGTGGTAATCCATTAAATAAGCGTGCAGATTTTCTGAATGTAAAGTGCCCCAAGTGTGGCAAGCCCGCACGCCGGGAAACTGACACCATGGATACCTTTGTAGACTCTTCTTGGTATTTCATGCGCTATACCGGCCCCAATGCTAAAACGATGGTAGATGCGCGCAATGAATATTGGATGCCAATGGATCAATACATTGGCGGCATTGAACATGCGATTTTGCATTTGCTCTATGCGCGTTTTTGGACGAAGGTCATGCGTGACCTCAATCTCATTACTTTTGATGAGCCATTCCAGAATCTATTGACTCAAGGCATGGTTCTGAATGAGACGTATTACTCTGAAGATACTTCTGGTAAGAAAACTTGGCTCAATCCATTAGATGTTGAATTAGATCTTGATGAAAAAGGCCGACCAAAAGGTGCTAAGTTAAAAGGTGACACATCAAACACCCCCGTGATTATTGGTGGTGTTGAGAAGATGGCTAAAAGCAAGAACAATGGGGTTGATCCCCAGGCCTTGATAGATCAGTACGGCGCCGATACTGCACGCTTATTTGTGATGTTTGCAGCACCCCCTGAACAGCAGTTGGAATGGTCTGGCGCTGGTGTTGATGGCGCTTCACGCTTCCTGCGCCGTGTTTGGATCTACTCTAGTAGTCAGGCTGATGCTATTCGTGATGCGCAAGATTCTGCACCTAAAAATGTGAGTGATGCCGATCAAGAGTTGCGCCGTGAAGTACATACTATTTTGAAGCAGGCTAATTTTGACTATCAACGTCGTCAATACAACACGGTAGTTTCTGCGGCAATGAAGATGCTAAATGTACTTGAGCCAATCAAGTTAGGCCAAGATACTGCGATTAGTGCTTCTGTATTGCGTGAGTGCTTAAGTATTTTGTTGCGTATTCTATACCCTGTAGTTCCTCATTTAACCCATGTACTCTGGAAAGATATGGGTTACGTAAAGACCTTCGGCCCACTCTTAGATGCACCTTGGCCTATGGTTGATGAAGCTGCGCTGGTTCAAACTGAAATCACTCTGATGCTGCAAATTAATGGCAAGTTGCGTGGTGATATTTGTGTTCCAGCAGATGCTAGCAAAGAGCAAATCGAGGCTTTAGCATTGCAAAGCGAGCCGGCAACTAAAGCTCTTAATGGTGGCGTGCCTAAGAAGGTGATTGTTGTTCCAGGTCGCCTAGTCAATATTGTGGCCTAAAGGAAAGTAAATCCATGAGCGTAAATCACATTCGACGTACATTGCTAGGTGTAATGGCCGTAACGCCATTGAGTGGATTAATCGCCTGTGGCTATCGCATGCGTGGAGTAGTCGATTTACCCTTTAAGGTGATTGCGATTACAGGCAACCCATCACCTCCATTGCGCGCTGATTTACAAGTCGCAATTTTGACGGGTACCGATGTCAAGGTTGCTATTAATCCGAAAGACGCAGACTTAATTTTGGATATCAGCAATGAAATTAACGGCCGAGAAATTTTGGCTTACACCTCTAATGGTCAAATTTCTGCTTATCGACTAACGATTCGCGTTACATTTAGAGCCTATGATATTGCTGGCGCAGATATTGTTCCTGAGAGTGACATTTACATCACTAGGGATATGGACTTCTCAAACACCACTGTTTTAGCAACGGATGTTCAGCAGCAGCAATTTATAACCTTGATGCGTAAAGATTTAGCTCTGCAGATTCTGCGCCGTATTTCTGCTGCAGCTAAAAATCCACAAGCAAGATCTTTCTAAAGATAGATATAGAACTCGCATGGTCAAAGTTGATGCTTTGCAAGCGCACTTCAAATCACTCAGTTCTGGTGGTGCTATGTTGCCGCTCTATATTTTTAGTGGTGATGAACCATTATTAATGATGGAGGCAATGGATCAATTACGTTCAACTGCCAGAAAATTAGGCTTTACTGATCGTGAAGTGATGTTGCAAGAACGCGGGTTTGACTGGGGTGGCTTAATGAATGCTGGCCAGACGATGTCTTTGTTTGGCGATAAGAGATGGGTAGAGTTACGCATGCCAACTGGCAAGCCTGGTCGTGATGGGGCGGATGCTTTAAAACAATTTGCTGCACAAATAGCTTCTCAGCATGATGGTGCAGATGGCCCTGATACGGTATTTTGTATTGTGTTGCCAAGATTAGATGGCAAAACTAAAACATCAGCTTGGTTCAGTGCTTTAGACGATGCTGGTATGGCTATTCAGGTAGATACCTTGGATCGTAGTCACTTGCCGCAATGGATTGCTGGTCGGCTGAAGAAGCAAGGACAAGAAGTTGAGGCAGGACCTGAGGGTCAGCGTTCTTTAGAGTTTATTGCTGATCAGGTTGAAGGTAATCTTATCGCTGCCCATCAAGAAATATTGAAATTAGGCTTGCTCTACCCCACTGGCAAATTAACTGAAGAGCAAATTCGTTCTTCGATTTTGAAGGTAGCGCGCTATAACGTTTTTGAATTAACCGAAGCGATGCTTGCTGGCGATTTACCAAGGCTAAATCGCATGCTAGATGGCTTAAAAGGCGAGGGTGAGCCTTTGGTGTTAATTTTATGGAGCGTAACTGAAGAGCTTCGGCTACTATCTAAATTGAAGGCTGCAAGTGATGCTGGCGAATCCGTTCAACAACTCATGCGAGCCAATCGTATTTGGGGCAATAAAGAGCGTTTATACCCGGCTGCTATTAGAAGGGTGCAGGCGCCAAAGTTGCGCAGGGCAATGCAGGTTGCTGCAGGTTTGGATCGACAGTCGAAGGGTTTGCATGCGGCAGAATTGCCGGCAGATCCATGGGATGGTTTACGCTTGCTTGGAAATTTATTACGGTAATGGTTTAGAAAAATAGGAATATGAGTGTAGCGATGGGTTTAAATATTCAAGAGATGATGCAAGATATTGGTAAGCGAGCACGTAGTGCATCGCGTGCAATGGCACGTTCATCATCAGAGCAAAAAAATCAAGCGCTCTTGCATATCGCTAAGCTTATTCGTCAAAAAGCAGGTGAGATTCAGAAGGTCAATCTGATAGATGTAGAACGTGCAAAAGCAAATGGTCAAGATGCTGCCTTTGTGGATCGTTTGACGATGACCCCTAAGACAATCGAAACTATGGCTTTAGGTCTCGAACAAATTATTTCTTTAGAAGATCCTATTGGGAAGGTTTCTGCTTTTCAAAAACAAGCTTCTGGTATTGAGATTGGCCAAATGCGTGTGCCACTGGGCGTGATTGGCATCATCTATGAGTCGCGGCCAAACGTCACAATTGATGCGGCAGCGCTTTGTCTGAAATCAGGCAATGCTGTAATCTTGCGCGGTGGTTCAGAAGCAATTGATTCCAATACCTTATTGGCGCAAATGATTCAAGAGGGCTTAGCTACAGCCGGTCTGCCTAAGGATGCTGTGCAGGTTGTCACTACTACAGACCGCAGTGCTGTGGGTGAAATGATCACCATGACTCAATATATTGATGTCATCGTTCCACGAGGCGGCAAGAGTTTAATCGCTTTACTAATGGCTGAAGCACGCGTACCAATGATTAAACATTTGGATGGTATCTGCCATACCTATATTGATGCCGACGCCGATATTGCGATGGCGATCAAAGTGTGTGATAACGCCAAAACTCAGCGTTACGCACCTTGCAATGCGATGGAAACGCTTTTGGTAAATCAAGATATTGCGCAAAAAGTGTTGCCAACACTTTGTAAAATCTATCAAGATAAAGGTGTCGAATTACGAGTAGATAGCTTGACCCGCAATATGCTTGAGTCAAATGGCTTTAAAGATTTAGTCGATGCCACAGAAGAAGATTGGTATACAGAATATTTGGCTCCAATTCTATCTATTAAGACGGTGGTTGATATCGACGAAGCGATGAATCATATCGAGCGCTATGGCAGTAAGCATACTGATGCGATTATTACTAATAACAAAGCTCTTGCAGAGCGTTTCTTGCGGGAAGTTGATAGCGCTAGCGTGATGGTGAACGCCAGCACTCGTTTTGCTGATGGCTTTGAATATGGCTTGGGTGCAGAGATCGGCATTTCTAATGACAAGTTACATGCCCGCGGTCCAGTTGGGTTGGATGGCTTGACCTCGCTGAAATACATCGTTATGGGTCATGGCGAAATTCGTAGTTAAAAAATATGACGAATCCTTACCTCTGGGTTAAAACTTTCCACATCGTCTTGATCACTTCATGGTTTGCTGGCTTATTTTATTTGCCTCGTATCTTTGTGAACTTGGCTGATGAGAAAAATCCAGATGCTTATGCACGTCTTTTGGGGATGGCTGATCGTCTCTACCGCTTTATGACCATCTTGGCTGTTCCGGCTCTATTGCTTGGGATAACACTTTGGCTTTACTTTGGCGTTGGTGCAGGCGATATCTGGATGCACGCGAAGTTATTTTTTGTTCTTTTACTCATTGCTTACCATCATATTTGCTATAGCTTGCTCAAGAAGTTCCGTGCTGGCGTGAATACGAAGTCAGGCATTTGGTATCGCTGGTTTAATGAAGTGCCAGTCATTCTGCTGCTAGTCATTGTTACTCTAGTTATTTTTAAGCCCTGAGTTCGACTCAATATTACGACCCCTGTATTTTTTATTACTCTTTTTAGACTGTTAGCCCCATGAGATTTTTTGTTGTTTGTCCAGGCGGTTTAGAAGTACCGCTTGCTCAGGAGCTCGCAGAGATTGCTCAGCGCCCCGATTCTAAAGCCTTGGGGACTTGGGTGATTGATCCAACCCCGACCAGCCCAACCGGTGGAATTGGTCTTGCCGCTCCGATTTCTGCAGCAATGGCCCTGAATTTACATTCCAGAATTGCCAGTCGTGTTTTATTGCAGATGGCGCAAGCCTCTTATCGACAAGAAGAAGATCTGTATAAATTGGCAAGCGGCTTAGCCTGGGAAGATTGGTTTACCTCTCAGCAGACTTTGCGTGTTGACGTGACTGCCCATCGATCTCCACTGAAGAGTTTGAACTTTGCCACTCTAAAGATTAAAGATGCTATTGTGGATCGCTTGCGCGATGTTACCGGTGATCGTCCCAGTATTGATACAGCATTTCCAGATGTACGTGTACAAGCACATTTAACTGCAACTCAAATTACGATCTATTTAGATACTTCTGGTGAAGCGCTCTTCAAGCGTGGTTGGCGTGATGAAAAAGGTGATGCACCTCTTAAAGAGAATTTAGCTGCAGGTATTTTGTCCATTACCGGTTGGAAGCCAGGCCAGTCCTTGTTCGATCCAATGTGTGGCAGCGGTACTTTTTTGATCGAGGCCGCTCAGATAGCCCTGTCTATTCCGCCTGGAGCGATAAGGGCTGGAATGTATGGTGACGATAGCAAATCTAGTAGATTGGCCTATCGCCCCTTAGTAACTTCTGCAAATGGTTTTGGTTTTCAGAGACTCAAGCCATTTCAGGAGGCTGCAGAACAAAAGCGTTGGAGTAATTTAAAAGAAGCATCGCTTTCAGAAATACTAGAAAAGCGAAAGCAATACCCTAATGTGGATTCCTTGAGAATTAGCGGTGGTGATATTAATGAAAAACTAGTCTCTATGTCTAGAGCTAATTGGCAGAGAGCGCAGTTACCAGATCAACCGCTTGTTCGACAAGTTGATGCTCTGGCAAGTAAACCCCCGACTAATACTAAAGAAGGTGTGATGTTATTAAATCCACCTTATGGCGAGCGCCTTGTCATTAAAGGCGGCAGAGGAGGTGGTCAAGATCGTGATGCCCGTGACGAAGGTGATACTGACTATGACGCTGAGCCAGAAAATCGCTTTGAGATGAATTTAGAAACAGGCCGTCAGAGTGCCAAGCGCTCTAGTCGTGAGTCTTTGAAAAAACTTCAAGCCCAGGAGGAGCAAGATCCCAAGTTTGTAGAATTCTTGCGTCAATTTGGTCAACACCTGAAAGATGCTTTTGGTGGATGGAATGTCTTTGTATTGACTGCTGATATGGCTTTGCCAGGACAATTGCGTATTAAGGAATCTAAGCGCACCCCATTATTTAATGGCCCACTCGAATGCCGTTTGTTTAAATTTGAGATGCATGCAAAGCGCCCATCTTCAAGCGAAGACTAGGTGCTTTAGAATAAAGTGATTAATGAAGAAATAAAGCGGAGAGTCAGTAAATGGAATTTAAAACGTATATGTGCCTCATCTGTGGCTGGGTCTACGATGAAGCTGCTGGCTTGCCTGAAGAGGGTATTGCTCCAGGCACTCTCTGGAAAGATGTGCCGATGAATTGGTCATGCCCAGAATGTGGCGCTCGTAAAGATGATTTTGAAATGATGGCGATTTAATTAGGAATTGATTGTGGCAAAAGTAGACAAAAACGAAGTTTTATTTGAGCGCGCCCAAAAAACGATACCTGGGGGCGTGAATTCTCCAGTACGGGCTTTTCGTCAGGTAGGAGGTACACCCCGCTTTATTACTAAAGCTAAAGGACCTTACTTTTGGGATGCAGAGAACAAGCGTTATATCGATTTGATTATGTCTTGGGGCCCCATGATTGTTGGCCATGCAAACCCAGAGGTAGTGGAGGCAGTTCAAAAGGCCGCAGAAACGAGTTTTAGTTATGGCGCTCCAACTGAAGGCGAGATTGAGCTTGCAGAGCGTATCTGCGCCTTAATGCCTAGCGTTGAGCAAGTGCGAATGGTCTCAAGTGGTACCGAGGCGACGATGAGTGCCCTGCGCCTTGCGCGTGGCTATACCGGTCGTGATTTAATTATTAAGTTCGAAGGTTGTTATCACGGTCATGCCGATAGTCTTTTAGTGAAGGCAGGGTCTGGCTTGTTGACTTTCGCTGATTCCACTCAAAATGCCCCGTCTTCTGGTGGCGTACCGCAAGATTTAGTGAAGCACACATTGGTGTTGCCATATAACGATGTTGCCGCAATTGAGGAGGTATTCAAAAAGCAGGGTGATCAGATTGCAGCTGTAATCATAGAGCCCATTGCTGGCAATATGAATTTGATTAAGCCCTCAACAGAATTTTTATCAGCGATTCGTAATCTCACTAGCAAGTACGGTAGTGTTTTAATTTACGATGAAGTCATGACTGGCTTTAGGGTTGCTTTAGGCGGCGCTCAGTCGCTGCAAGGCATTACTCCTGACCTTACTTGCTTAGGTAAGGTGATGGGTGGTGGCATGCCTATGGCAGCTTTTGGTGGTAAAAAAGAAATCATGTCAAAGCTAGCTCCTTTGGGCAGTGTCTACCAAGCAGGTACTTTGTCTGGTAATCCAGTGGCGGTGGCAGCGGGCCTTAAGACTTTAGAGATTATTTCTCGAGCAGGATTCTATGAGTGCCTTACTGGTCAAACTGAAAAGTTAATGATGGGTATAAAGCAGGCTGCAGATAAAGCCAATATTCCATTTGCAGTTGATAACGTAGGTGGCATGTTTGGTTTTTACTTTACTAGCCGGATTCCGACTTCTTATAAAGCAGTTACCCAATCTGATATCGAAGCGTTTAAGAAATTCTTCCATTTAATGTTAGATGAGGGTGTGTATCTTGCGCCATCAGCTTACGAAGCTGGATTTACCTCAATTGCGCATGACAATGAAGTAGTTAATGCCATCATTGCTGCAGCCGAGAGCTCATTTAAAAAGCTATAAACTGCTAACACTTCATTGATGCAGTAATTACATTCTGAGTGGATGGTCATAGCCATCCACTTGAACAATCTCAAGACTTTTTGAATCTTTGTTAGTGTTGGAAATTTCCAAGGCTGTCAATTTTCCACCCCATACACAACCAGTATCTAGGCCAATGACATTGTTATGTCTTAGTAGGCCCAATGTAGACCAATGACCAAAGTAAATCAGGGTATCTGCAGTTTTGCGTTTAGGCACATTAAACCAAGGGATGTAGCCTTTAGGGCCATTCTCTAAGCCTTCTTTGCTTTCAAACTCCATCTGTCCGGTTGGCGTGCAAAAACGCATACGGGTGAGCGTGTTAGTGATGAGACGTAAACGCTCATCACCTTTTAATGAATTACTCCATTTGTTTGGAGTATTGCCATACATGTTGGCTAAAAATTCTTTATAGGATTTACTGCGTAGAGCCTTCTCAACTTCTTGTGCGCATTCGAGGGTTTGCTGCAAGTCCCATTGGGGAAGTACGCCAGCATGTACTGTAAGCACTTTGCCATTGCTAAGTGCCATTGGGCGCTTGCGTATCCAATCGATGAGTTCTTTACGATCAGGCGCTTTTAAGATGGCGTCCACCGTATCTAAACCCTTGGTCTTACGTAGCCCAGCATCAATGGCTAATAAGTGCAGGTCATGATTGCCTAAGATGCATTCGGTGCGGCCAGACTCTTGCAGGGATTTAAGTTTCCTCAAGGCGCCAAGCGAATCAGGGCCGCGGTTAACCAGGTCTCCTAAAAAAATCAGATTAGATTTTGTGGGAAGCTTTTTGAGTAAGGCTTTGAGTGAGGGGCCGCATCCTTGAACATCGCCCACAGCATAGATTTTGCTCATACCCTATCTTAGTGGAAAAGCGAAGCTAGGCCCTCAGGAGTTGACTTTTTTGACCACGCTATAGCGCACCAAAGTTTTCTTGCGGGCCTCATCGTGGTCAACGATAGGCATTGGATAGTCTCTGCCTAGCGCTACACCAGCAGCCTCAAGTTCAATATGGCCAGACTCCCACGGGGCATGAATCGATTTTTTCGAGAGCTTGTCGAGTTGCGGAAGATAGCGTCTGATAAATTTGCCCTCAGAATCAAACTTTTCAGATTGTGTAATGGGATTAAAGATGCGGAAATAAGGCTGGGCATCGCAGCCTGATGAAGATGCCCATTGCCAACCACCATTATTTGATGAGAGTTCAAAGTCGTTGAGGTGCTGGGCAAAATAGGCTTCGCCCCAGCGCCAATCAATGCCGAGATCTTTGGTGAGAAAGCTAGCTACCACCATGCGCAGACGATTGTGCATATAGCCACTTTGATTCAGTTGATGCATTGCTGCGTCGATCAGTGGATAACCCGTTTTTCCTTCACACCAAGCTGCAAAGAGTTTCTTGGCATTAGCGCCACTTTCCCAGGCAATGTTGTCATAGTCTGGTTTGAAGGAAGCACCTTTGGCTAGTCTTGGGTGATTAGCCAAAATCATGAAATAAAAATCACGCCAAATCAGTTCGCTTAACCAGATCGTCGCACCCATACTGCCAGCTAGCATGCGACGATGCGCTTCGCGGACTAAGCCTCTAATCGAAAGCATCCCAAAGCGTAAATGGGTTGATAAATAACTAACCCCTTTAATCGCAGGAAAGTCTCTGCCAATTTGGTATTGATCAATACGAGAAAGGAAGTCTTCTAAAAATGCTTGTCCACCCTCAGAGCCTGGTGGTAAATAGGTCTCAATCCCGGTGGCGCAAAAGCCCATAGACTCTAATGAGGGGAATGGGGTATCTAGCTTTTTTGGAATGGCAGCAAATTGGCCAGGCTGAGGATTACATTCATATGCAGCTAAATCTTTTTCTTGCAGCGTTTTGAGCCAATTATTTTTATAGGGCGTGAAGATAGAAAACACAGTATTTGAGTTGGTGAGAATTTCTTTCTTCTCAAAAATGACTTGATCTTTAAAGTCTTCAAACTGAATACCGAGCTTCTCTAAGAGAGATTTAACGGCCCCATCTCTTGCAATTGCGGATGGCTCATAGTCGTGATTAGTAAATACGGTATTAGCACCAAGTTCCTTAGCAATCTGTGGAATACATTCAATAGGCTTGCCAAAGCGAACGATCAGGCCACCACCTAAAGCGCGCAGTTCCTCATCTATTTGTTTTAGGCCTTGCCATATGAAGTCAACACGGCGCTCATGTTTTAAGCCTTTAGCATCTAACTCTCCCTGGATGAGGGGTTTGAGAATATCGGTATCAAAAATAAAGGCTATCCAAACCTGTTTGGCTTCTTTCAGGGCGTGGGAAAGTGCGGCGTTGTCATAAAGACGAAGATCGCGACGGAGCCAAACGAGAGCTTTTTGCATAGACCCTATATTAGGGCTAATTTACAAGATTTGCCTGGCACCAAGGTAATATCTATTGCATTATGGATAACCTATTTTTTCTAATTTCAAAATTGCTGCATTTCTGCATAGAACCCCTTAACTGGGTCATTATTTTTGTTTTACTTAGCTTGCTCTTTTTGAGCCTAAGAAAGCCCCATCTTTGTAAACGGTTTTTAGTCTTTGCACTTCTGGATTTACTGATTGTTGGATGGTTGCCTACTTCAGAGGCTTTTGTGCGAGCGTTGGAAGATAAGATTCCTAAAGCTGATCTTGCTTCTATACCTGAAAAGGGTCTTGGGGGGATCATTATTTTGGGTGGTGCTGTTCGTAGTGGGAGGATTGGCCCAGAACGAGGAGAGGTTTCTCTTGGGGCATCTGCTGAGCGAATCACCAAAGCATTTGAACTCATGCGTAAATACCCAGATTTACCTTTTATTTTTAGCGGCTATTCAGACAAAATCTCTCCGCAGGGTGTTTCGGAGTCTGAGGCTTTTAAGCAGCTAGTGATTGAGCAGGGGTTCATAGATAGGCCCGGATATTATGAAAATCAGTCACGTAATACTTATGAAAATGTGATTTTCATGAAGCCGATGATACGTGAGATTGATAAAAGCGATCCTCCAAAACCATGGTTGCTGGTCACCTCTGCCAGGCATATGTATCGCTCAACTTTAATTTTTCATAAGCAGGGAATAGATGTCATCCCTGTACCAGTGGATTACCAAACAGGGAATAGTCTCAATTGGGCTTCTTTTGACCTTGAAGAGGGTGCCCATCAATGGAATAAATTAATTCACGAAAGTGTTGGTTTAGCAGCTTATTGGGTTACTGGAAAGCTTTAGATATTCTGTAAAATAGACCTATATGACTTCGGCCAAAAAAGCACCCCCTGCTTCAGACCCAGCGTCTGCGCTACAGCCTTCGATTTCTTTTTCAGCCACCCATTTAGCAAATCAATTTCTAGTTGCTATGCCTGGCATGGTCGATCCTAATTTTTCACGGTCTGTTATCTATCTTTTTGAGCATACCGAGAGAGGTGCAATGGGCTTGGTTGTTAACCGGCCAACCGAATTAGATCTCGCAACTTTGTTTGACAAGATTGAACTTAAATTAGAAATTGCTCCTTTGTTGAAGCAATCAGTGTATTTTGGCGGCCCAGTTCAAGTAGAGCGAGGTTTTGTTTTGCATGAATCTCACTCCAGCCCATCTTATAGCTCCTCATTGATTATTCCTGGCGGTTTAACAATGACAACCTCTAAAGATGTTTTAGAAGCCTTAGCTATTGGCAATGGGCCCCGCAAGTTTTTGATGACCTTAGGCTATGCCGGCTGGAGTGCTGGCCAGCTTGAAGAAGAGATTACATTGAATGGATGGATGAATGTCCCTCTTTCACGTCAACAGATGGGTGAGATTATTTTTGATACCCCCTCGAGTCAACGCTATGAAAAAGCAATGAGCCATTTAGGCTTCGATCCATCACATTTATCTGGAGAGGCAGGGCATGCCTAATCCAATCAATAGGCCGATGACAATACTGGCTTTTGATTATGGAACGCGTCGGGTTGGCGTGGCAGTGGGCAATACAGAGACTAAGGTAAGTCAGGCATTAAAGACCATAGCCGCTGCTAATGCAGATGTACTCTTTCAGGAGCTTGAAAATCTTGTGAAAGAGTGGCAGCCAGATCAGATCGTAGTGGGGCTCCCAACTCACCCTGACGGTTCTGAGCATGAAATGACCGCCAAAGCGAAGCGTTTTGGCAATCAGCTGCATGGGCGCTTCAATTTGCCCGTCAGTTGGGTAGATGAGCGCTACACATCAGTAGTTTTGGAGGGGGATCCCCAGATGCATGACAATCTAGATGCGCATTCTGCTGCGCTCATTTTGGAGCAATATTTTGCAGAATATCAATCAGTATCAGGGCTAAAGAATGAACGCTGAATCCTTATATCAAAAATTACTAGAAAATCTGCGTAGTAGGTTGCAGTGCGGACCTTTTGAGCTTGCTGGCCTGGCTATGGGAGGAGCATGGATTGCTCAGCGTTTAGCCCAAGATTTGGAATTACCTCACTATGGCGTGATTAATGTGGCCTTTCATCGGGATGATTACGCAGAAAAAGGGATGACTGCTTTAAGAACGTCGAGCACCATGCCTACTAAGCTACCTTTTGATGTTAATGGAGCAAACATCATCTTGATTGATGATGTTTTGTTTACGGGTAGAACAGTGAGGGCAGCTTTAAATGAATTATTCGATTTTGGTCGGCCCGCACAAGTCGAATTGATGGTCTTGGCTGATCGCGGTAAACGTGAATTACCTATCAGCGCCAATTTTGTAGGTGAAGCAATTGAAGTTCCGGATCAAAAAATCTTGGTGCTAGAAAAAGATGCAGCTGGCAAGTTCAGCTTTCAGCTTGAGGAGCGTGAATCATGAACTCAGCAAATCAATTTAATTCAGCCGGCGAGTTAACCCATCTTCTGACCTTAGAGGGTTTACCAAAAGAGCAAATTCTCCATATTTTGGATACTACTAAACAGTTTGTCAGTGTTACCAATCCATCGAGAGAGGTGAAGAAGGTTCCCTTATTGCGAGGCAAGAGCGTATTCAATCTTTTCTTTGAAAACTCAACCCGTACGCGCACTACTTTTGAGATTGCTGCAAAACGCTTATCTGCAGATGTCATTAATTTAGATATCTCTACTTCCTCGACTGCTAAGGGCGAAAGTCTTTTAGATACAATTGATAACTTAGTAGCGATGCAGGCAGATATCTTTGTTGTACGCCACGGTGTTTCTAAGGCGCCAATTGAAATTGCAAATCATGTACCAGCACATGTCCACGTAGTCAATGCAGGTGACGGTAGCAACCAGCATCCTACTCAAGGTTTGTTAGATATGTACACGATGCGCCACTTTAAGAAAACCTTTAAAGGCTTGAAGGTTGCTATTGTTGGTGACATTGTTCATAGTCGGGTAGCTAAATCGAATATTCATGCTCTCACCACCTTAGGTTGTGAAGATATACGTGTGATTGGCCCGGAAAGTTTGCTGCCAAGTAATTTGGATATGCTCGGTGTTAAGGTATTCCATAGTATGGAAGAAGGGCTCAAAGGTGTTGATGTTGTGATGACCCTGCGTATTCAGAAGGAGCGCATGGAGGCTGGTCAAGTTCCTGAAGGTGATGCATTCTTTAAGCAATATGGCTTGAACCCTGTCCGCCTAGGGTTGGCGAAATCAGATGCCATCGTGATGCATCCTGGCCCCATGAATCGTGGTGTCGAAATCGATTCAGTAGTAGCTGATGGCCCCCAATCAGTGATCTTGAATCAAGTGACCTTTGGAATTGCTGTGCGCATGGCTGTAATGTCGATTGTTGCGAGTAATTAAGTTAGCACGTGACACAAAATACAGCAGAGATGAATGCCGTGCCAGCAAAAAAATCTTGGCTGATTTTGTCGCATGGTTTTAATATGGATGGCCGAGCCTCTAGTCAGACTATCACAGACAAAATTCCCTATCTTTTAGAGGCAGGTATTCAGCCGATTGTCTTTAGTGCGATCACTGGCATCAAAGATCAACGCTTTCCTCATCGCCAGTTTTTAGCTTGGGGTCCTGCGGCATTTCGTTTTGATTTCCGTCACTGGATTGCCAATCAATACGGCCGCGGTTTTATCTATAAGCTTTTGACAAGTGTAGTTTCAGTATTGCTGGCCCCCTTTATTGCTCTAGAAAAACTTTTTTTAGGTTATTCGAGTCAATGGTCATGGGCAATGCCTGCATTTATGCATGGCCGGGGCTTAGTTAAATCAGGTAAGGTGGATTTGGTTTTCAGTACTGGGGGTGCTTGGTCCGCCCACTTGGCTGGTCTCTGGTTAAAGAAGGCAACAGGCGCAATTTGGATTGCTGAAATTCATGATCCCTTAGTGATTCGTAAAGATCCCAATGATCAAGGTTTTGAAAAGCCTAAAAACCGCGATGCTCGCTTTAGACATTACTTAGAAAGCCAATTGGCCAAATACGCAGATCAGGTGTGGTGGTTTACTGAAGGCGCGCTGCATTATGCAAAGGTGCGCAATCCCAATTTAAATACTCCAAATAATGCGCACGGGTTTATGGTGCTACCGGGAGCGGAGCCACCGGGCGGGCTATCTTCTGCCAAGCCCCATACCTATTCAGACAAATTAAATCTATGTCATTTCGGTTCTTTAGCTAATGATCGTTCTTTATCTACTATCCTCAATGCTTTAGTTCCTTTGTTTAAAAAATATCCAGAGGCAAGAGATTTGATTCGAGTTCATGCTTACGGTGCACCCTTAGATTCTTTAACGATTGACGCTATTCAGAGCCTAGGATTTAGTGATGTGCTGCAATCTCATGGCCGACTTGAAAAAGATCCAGACACTGGTAAGTCTGGGCGTGAGCGTGTAGTAGAAAAGATGCAAGAGGCAGATGTATTGATACTGCTGCATGGTAATGATGAGTGGTGCGCTGAATATATACCTTCCAAGTTTTATGAATACCTGTGGACTGGTCGCCCTATTTGGGCCATTACGCATCGAAATCCACAGTTAGATCAGATGTTGCAAGACCGCGGTGCTTACCTTAGCTTAGAAGGCGATAAAGCGGGAATTTCTATGGCGCTAGAAAGAATCTGGTTAGACTGGCAACAAAAGCAGCTACGCATTCCTGGTGGTAAGCCCATTGGGGTAAAGCAGGCAGTGTATAAAATACTTTCTGAAGTTCAGAAAAATAAGGAAAGCATTTGAAAGATCTCGTTCTCTATTGCAAGTCATATCGACGGGATTTTCTACGTCTAAAGCGTTTGCTAGAGTCAATTCAGAAATATAACGTAGATCAAATCCCATTGTATATTTCAACCCCACAAGATCAATGTGAGGAACTAAAGAATATTCTTGGTTCGAATATCGAATACCACTGGGTATCCGATGAATCCATCATTGCAGCTAATCCAAGAGTAAAAGCAGGAATAGAGAAAACTAGGTCTGGTTCTTTAGCACAGCAAGCGATCAAGTCTGAGTTCTGGAGACTAGGAATCTCTGAAACCTATGTTTGTCTTGATTCAGACTGCATCTTTCTCAAAGAATTTGGCCGTAAGGATTTCATTGCGCCAGATGGCAATCCGTATACCGTTATTTACCAGAATAAAGAATTTTTTCAGTTGGCAATTGACCGAAATCATTCGAAGGTTGTGGAAAATTTATGCCTTGAAGGAGATCGAGTTAAAGCTTTATTTGGTAGAAATGGACCTAATTATTATTGCCCTTGCCCACCGTTTATTTGGTCAGCCAAAGTTTGGCGCTCGCTCGATGAGCAATTTCTCATTCCTAAGGATCTGACCTTCTGGGATATTTCTACTACAGACCATCCAGAGACACTGCTGTATCTTGAAGCGCTCTTGAATTTCCAAGCTATTCCATTAAAACCCATAGAGCAGTTGTTCCGGATTTACTACTATGACTGGCAGTTTTATTTATTGCAAAGGTTGGGGGAGTCTGAAAATAGGCTTACCAAGAATTACTTGGGAGTTATTTATCAATCTAACTGGGATTCGGATTTAGATCTTGGGGTGCCTGAAAAATCATTGCTTTCAAGGGCAAACAAAAAAGTAAAAAGATTTTTGCGCTATTTACAAAGCTATCTCTAGAAGATGAATTTCGATTGATGACAGCTACCCCTTTACCATTCCAGATCTTAGTTATATCTTTGCGTAGATCACTCGATCGAAGGGCAAAGGTCGAGCAAGAGATGCAGCAGATTTCTCTGCCATGGGCCTTCTTAGATGCAGTTGATGGTTCTGCCTTGCAGAGCCCTCCAGCTGAATATAAAGCCTTCAAAGTTAAATGCTTGCAGGGTTATGAGTTAACGCCCAATGAAATTGGTTGCTATCTTTCTCATAAGGAAGCCTGGAAGCGCTGTGTTGAGAAAAATACTCCGACATTAATCCTTGAGGATGACTTTGTCTTAGCTCCAGAGTTCGGACGTGTTATTCAGACCCTTCTAAGCAACCCAGATACTTGGAGTTTTGTGAGGCTGCAAGGGCTTTATGAAGTTTCGTATGAAGAAGTGGCCTTGATTGATGGCGTTCGCTTGGTCAAAAATATGGGCGATGCTGTTGGTGCAACCGCATATCTCTTAAAGCCAGAAGTAGCCCATACTTTAGTTCATGAATCATCTGATATTTATGAGCCAGTAGATCATTTTTTAGAGCATCAAAAAAAGCATGGCCTAGAATTTTTGGCTGTACGCCCTTATCCAGTCGACATCACTCGGGCTAAGTCTACGATTGATGATAGAGATGAGCGAGCTCCAGTTCAGGGTCTCAGAAAACGTTTACGCTCTGTTGCTCGAGCTCTTGATCGCGCATTTAGTAAAAGACCTTGGTTTCCAAGGTAGTTATTACGAGTTGACTCCTTGATCAACGCTACTGTCATTTCTCCAGCAACTGAGGGGCGTAATATTGCTTAGTGCGACTGGAAATAGAGCATTCATTCTTAATTGAAAGTCTCTATCCGAAAAATGAACTAGCCTCTTTGATTTATCAGGGTAATAGCCGCCGATAGTTTTCCAGGCGAATTTGTAAAAGCTACTACCGCTGTGAGTCATATTAATGTCGTTATATTTGCGGTATCTCTTTACCTGATTTGGAAGGCGCAAGTCGATTTCAATATTTTCAACTGGGCAAATGGATTGAATTAGTTTTGGAGTACTTCCAAGGCTATTGCCTCCAAAATGAAGCGAATGTCCACCAAGTAATACCGCCTGGGGATATTTTTTTAGGATTTTATGCGTCACTTCAATGCTGTCATGCATGAGGTAGTCATCATCATTCAAAATCATAATGAGATCAGAGCTTGAGTATTCAACCCCTTTATTTAGGCTCGCTGCTTGGCCTAAATTACTTTCATTTTCTAGAATGGTAAAGCGCGATGAACTATTAGACTGATTTTCTTGAACAAGTCCTTCAAGAATTGGTAGAGTGTTATCAGGCGATCGATCCACAACAAAAATGACTTCGTTTGGAGGGATGGTTTGTCGTTGAATGCTCTCAAACATCTCCTGTAGAAATGGAGCATGGCCATAGCAAGGAACTATAACTGCAATAGATGAGCGCTCAGAAGAAGGAGGCTCTGATTTATCTACGATCTGTGTATTTTTGATAAAGGTACGAATTTTTCTTTGAGATATTTCAGGTCTGAATGTCTCTTTAATACCATTGCGAAGTCGTCGATGAAGGCTTCTAGCTTTTTGATAGAAATTAGAAAAGAGCATTTGGCAGTAATTTAATTCAATTTTTCAGAATTACTGATCTTTTCCCAATCAATGCCAGGGGATAAAAAATCTATCATGCAGTGGGTTGAGAGCCCCGGAATCGGACTGATTATTTTCCTAGATTTTTTTTCAGCTAGCGCTGTAAAAAAATCATGATCTCCACCACTACTTTTGATAATTTGAGCATCTTGATTAAGAATGTGCGAGCTAACTAGAAAAGATGCGCAGGTACTAGGGGTGCTTCTCCAGTGGTGATTCCCATAAAAAAATAATTTAGATTCTAAATCGTCGTATTGCTTATATAGATACTTATCAAAATGATCATATAGAGAAACATACTCAAGATTTTTACCTAGATTAATCAGGTTTGATAACTTAACAATCCAGTTGGCATCATGTAGATAATCGTTTTCTAAAAAGTAAATCCAATCATCATCTGAGTATTTTTGATCCAAGATATGGTCAATGGTTTGATGGAAAGATTTGGCATCAGAGCCTCCATTAAATTGAATAATTTTAATTTTGATAGGGGACTGCTCTCCTCTGGATTTCATATAAGATGAAAGAAAATCGTCATCAAATGAAGCATCATTGCCATCAAACATGATGGTTAAATCTACCTTTAATGGGAGTTCCTTATTCGAAAGGGTGGATATTAGATTCAGAAAGCAGGACTCCATTGAAAACCAGTCTGGCCTAGCTTTGGTTGCCGGCTCATAAATATGAACGTGGCGGAAGAAGATATGCAGTTTTTTCTTGAAAAATTTATCTAAAAACATGGTTAGCGCTATCTAAATGAGGGGCTTAATTTTTATAGTAAGGTTGTTAGAATACAGTTATGAATAGTAAAAAGCCAATTTACGTTACTCAGCCCTATCTTCCTGATTTAAAGGAATTTTACCCCTACTTAGAAGCAATCTGGGAGAGTAAAAATCTTACCAATGGTGGAGTATTTCACCAGCAGTTGGAGAAAGAGTTATGTCGCTACCTTGGGGTTGAATATATCTCGCTTTTTAGTAATGGAACCATAGCATTAGTCGTTGCTTTGCAAGCTCTTGGTATACGGGGCGAGGTTATTACAAGCCCATTTTCATTTGTTGCCACTACAAATTCTCTAGTGTGGAACAATATTTCTCCGGTATTTTCTGATATAGATCCAGTTTCAATGAATTTAGACCCTGAAAAAATTGAATCTGCCATCACTAAAAATACTCAGGCAATTCTTCCTGTTCATTGCTATGGGACTCCTTGCGATGTAGAGGCAATCCAAGAAATAGCTGATCGTCATAATTTAAAAGTTATTTATGACGCAGCACATGCTTTTGGAGTGCAATGCCATTGTGGGAGTATTTTGAAGCATGGTGATTTATCTGTGCTTAGTTTCCATGCAACCAAAATTTTTAATACTTTTGAGGGCGGGGCGATTATTAGTCACACTCCCGAAATGAAGCGTCGCATTGACCAGCTTAAGAATTTTGGTTTTGTGGATGAGGTTACCGTAGTTGAGTCTGGCATCAATGGAAAAATGAGTGAAATTAATGCTGCTTTTGGACTTTTGCAGCTGAAACATGCTAAAGAGGTGCTCTCTGAGCGAAAGCAGGTTGCCGAGCTCTACAATCGCGGCCTTAAAGCTATAGAGGGCATCGTCATTGCGCAGAATAATCTGTCGGATGAAAGTAACCACTCTTATTACCCGATACTGGTAACGAAAAATTACCGAATTAGCAGGGATCAACTATATGAAAAACTTAAGAGTGAAGACATTTTTTCGAGACGATATTTCTATCCTTTGATTTCAGAGTTTCCAATGTATCAAAATCTTCCCTCCTCCACACCATCAAACTTGCCAATTGCTACCGAAATAGCTAATGAAGTCTTGTGCCTACCTATTTATCCTGGATTGGGTGAAGATAGCATCTCTAAAATTATTAGCATAATAAAAGCATCGGCAAGTTGATATGAGAAAGGTTTTAGTTTTTCCTGCAGGCACTGAGATTGGACTTGAGATTTACTCAGCCCTCCATTCTTGTAAAGAGGTGGAATTATTTGCTGCGGGACAGGCAATCTCGAATCATGCTGAATTGCTATACGATAATTATCATCAAATTCCAAGTATTCACTCTGATCAATGGCTAGACGAACTTATTTCTGTCGTCAAAAAACTGGATATAGATTATATTTTTCCAGCTTATGATGATGTTATCGTGGCGCTAAGCGCAAACAGAGAAAAAATACCAGCCACAATTCTTATTCCATCCCATGAAATCTGCTTATTAACACGTAGCAAAAGCGAAACCTATCAAAAACTGAAATCTGTAGTTAAAACACCAAAGGTTTACAAGGACACTGATGATGTAGTGACTTTTCCTGTTTTTATTAAACCTGATAAAGGCCAAGGATCCTTTGGAATCAAGCTCGTTAAATCTAGAGAAGAATTGCAGCAATCAATAGAAGAAATTGAAAGCCCTATTATTTCGGAATATTTGCCAGGCAATGAATATACCGTTGATTGTTTTTCAGATAGGGAAAAAGGATTACTATTTAGTGGGGCCCGACAACGTCTGAGAATGCGTAATGGGATTGCAGTAAGTACTCAGATAATTGAGAGCCCCATTTTTAACTCATTTGCCCAAAAAATTTCAGATGAACTAAGCATGCAAGGAGCTTGGTTTTTTCAGGTTAAAGAAGATATAAATAGTGAATTAACGCTTTTAGAAATTGGCCCAAGAATTGCAGGGTCAATGGCTGCCAACCGTGTTCAGGGTGTTAATTTTCCACTGTTGAGTATTTTTGAAGCAGAGCGATTGCCCTTATCTATTTTGAAGAATTCCTATCCAGTTTTGTTAGATAGAGCCCTAAAAAACAAGTATAAAAAGAGTATTGATTTTGATAGTGTGTACGTTGATTTTGATGACACTATTCTCTTAGGTAGTCAAATTAATTTACAGGTAATTCAATTTTTATATAAGTGTGTAAATAAAGGCATAGAAATTATCTTGATCACTAGGCATGCCGGCGATTTATCAAAGACATTAAGTAAATATCGCTTGAATCACTTATTTGACAAAATTATTCACCTTAAGAAAGATGAGAAAAAATCATCGGCAATCACTCATAAGAATGCTATTTTTATAGATGATAGTTTTTCGGAGCGAAGAGATGTTCAAAAGGTTAAAAAAATTCCTACTTTTGATTGTTCAATGATGGAGTTTTTGCTAGACCAATAATTTTCTTAAGATAAATCGCTCAAAATGACTTTTAAATAGTCTTTAAGCGGCTCTATTGAAGGTTTCTTTTGCAATAAAGCTTCGGATTGATAGGCCTCAAGCTTTTCTTTATTTCGAAACAAATCCGGAAGTTCTTGAAAATCACTTTTAAATAGCGGCTCGAGATTTAAGAATGCGCTTGGATTAAAGTCGACGCTGATATTGTCATCTGCCCAAGTAATAGGCAAACAGCCAGAATAAAATGCTTCCGGTATCTTTTCTGTGTAGTAACCTGGGTATAAACCATTCTCAGGGCACAAGTTAAAAGAAAAATCTTTGAGGATATCCATTTTCAGAAATCCACTAGAGTGATGACTTTTAATTTCTTTGTTGAAGAAGGCGCCAAAACCCTGGATTGGAATCACTTTTTCTAGCGCTTTAAAGAGTGACCCCCTCGGCTCTCTGAGATGTGAAGAAAGAAGGGTGCATATTCCGCCTCTTTTGAGGTATTGATCCCCAAGCGGAGACATTAAAGTGGATATGCTTAATAGTTCGCCATATCTAGGATTAGTATTGCCTAGGATGCCCTCATGAGACCAATCGAGCATTTCCATCCAATAGGGAAATCTCATGTGATTGTTTGATTGCACGCCAAGGTCAAATGAGATGGAGTATTCAGCGTTTACAAAATCATGTCGCTCGTTCTCTTGGGTGTGGAAAAGCTTTAAGGGATCCTGCCGCCTCTTGGTGCTAATAGCATTCATCGATTTACTAGCTAGCGGCCTGAGAGGTTTTGGGAGCCATCGATAAGGCTTTTGGTTTTCCTTAAAAAAGGGTCCAAGAATGAGTAAATCTGCTTGATCATGGTTTACCCAGTCAATCCGGTATCCCATACTCTGAATAATAATAGGCAAAAGACTCGACTGATAGTCATGTGGCACACCCTTAGTTGCTATCTTGATTGATTTCATGTGGCTTATTCAGTAAAGGTTTGAGTCTTAGTCATCATAGTTCACTAATGCCCAGGGTAATTTTCGGGTGAATGCGCTTTTCAGCTTTTTCTTGGCAAGATGGTAGTACAAGCGCCCACTAGATTTCTCATGCAAAACATTTTCTACAAAATGTAAAAATGAAGTATCTATCGAGTGAATTTCAGAAGCCTTCTCAACCAGTTTTGTCCAGTCAAAGATATTATGTGTTGCTGGATAAATTTCAATGACTTTTAACTTGGATGGATTCTCGATTTTTAGTGGGTAAGTATTGTTTCCAGACTCTGTTCTACATACCAACATGTAGGGCTCATCCTGAGGATTGAGGCGCTCATAAAGTGCCTCTGATTCTGGGCCTGGTGGGACTGCTGCTTTACTCCAGCGATATTCAAACGGAACATCATATTCAGCATAAAAAGATTCATCAAAACGTTTGATGTCAATATTGTCAATACCGATTGTCTGGTAGCTCGCATTTAAAAAAGTGGCTAATTGCCTTGCTTCACGGCCACTAGTTACTACGGTAGGGAAAATATTTTTTGTGCCCTGGAGCATCCAAGCAATGGAATGATAGTACTGGGGCAAACAAGCAAGGTGATATCGGATCTCGGGATTCTTCTCTGCAAGGGCGCGCAAGAGACCTAAGCAGATAAGATTATCACCTAGTCCAAAGTGCGCCTCTATCAGCACCACATTCTTTTTACGCCTTGCAAACAGGTGCTTGACGGCACGTTTAAAGTTGGATTGGTGAAATGTATTAAACATATCGAGTTGGCTTCTTATTGAATAGAGAAGGAAGATATATTTTAAAGAAGTAGGGAATGCTTACCTTAATAAAGTAGGGTTTCGCCCTTTCCCACTTCTCAAAGCTAATAAAGTCATATTGCTTTGAAAGTTCCGCGGCCTTTTTTGAGCTTAAAAATGCGACATGATTTAGTAATGTATTACCAAGCCGCCACCAAGGCCTATCGGTGTAGATTATTTGATCTACATGACGATGCGAAATAAAGGTGCCTAAGGTTTCATACTCGCTGAAGCTATTTGGTGCATCAAAATTGATTTGGCTTAACAGCGCTTCTATCCAAGGCATTTTGAATCTTTCCTCTAGCTCTAAGCAAAATTCATTAAGCCATGAAACTCTAACTGGAAAACATTGGGCAATAAAAGAAAAGGAGACTATCTTTTTGAGCCCGGTGAGTTTTTGAATGGTTTCAAAGTAGGGCTCATGATTCTCTGTACCCTTGTAATAAACTAATTTCCCTTCGGGGTTGATAAATTCTAGTTTATGGATGGGTGCAGTATCCGCATCCCAAATCAAAACAACCGCATTTTCTTGATTGTCTTTAATGGCAAATAACTTAATGAATTGTTGTAGATACCAGCCAAATTGACTTTTCTTATCTAAAGGCAAGAGCTGTAAAAGTTGATCTTTGAATTGCTCTGTATAACGCGATTCCCCCATTACTTTGAATTCCGGAGGAGATTTTTTTATAAACTCTTCAATTTCTCGATTGGGGACAATGACTCGATATTGTTTAGCTGCAATATTGCGAACCATAAAACGAGAAGTAACCTCCCAGGCCTCAATATCCTTAAGGCAGCAAACAGAGATCAGTTCAGAAATTTGCAGGGGAATTTCAGGCATAATTTGCATGATAAACCTTAATAAATTGGGCTACTAACAATGATCTTAGTAACTGGTGGCGCCGGCTTTATCGGCGGTAATTTTGTATTAGATTGGTTATCCAATCCGAATGCTGAAGGCATTGTTAATCTCGATAAATTGACCTATGCGGGTAATTTAGCCACCCTTGACCCTTTGAAGGCGAACTCTCATTATGTGTTTATTCATGGTGATATTGGCGATAAAGAACTTGTCACTAAACTACTCAAGGAACATCAGCCGCGTGCTATCGTGAATTTTGCAGCAGAAAGCCATGTCGATCGTTCGATTCATGGGCCTGCAGAGTTTGTGCAAACGAATATTATGGGCACTTTCAATTTACTGGAGTGCGCTAGAGAGTATTGGGGCGGTCTTGATGCAGCTGCTAAGAAAGCATTTCGTTTTCATCATGTTTCCACTGATGAAGTTTATGGCTCACTATCTGCCACAGATCCTGCCTTCACGGAAACTAATCCGTACGAACCGAATAGTCCCTATTCTGCTTCCAAGGCCGCCTCAGATCATTTAGTACGCGCTTGGTTTCATACCTACGGGTTTCCAGTAGTGACGACCAATTGTTCAAATAATTATGGCCCATATCACTTCCCAGAGAAATTAATTCCACTGGTGATCTTAAATGCCCTTAATGGCAAGCCGCTGCCAATCTATGGTGATGGTCAGCAAGTGCGAGATTGGCTTTATGTAGGCGATCACTGCGCCGCTATTCGCGAAGTATTGGAAAAGGGAAAATTAGGCGAGACCTATAACATTGGCGGCTGGAATGAAAAAGCCAATATTGATGTCGTTAAAACGATTTGCTGTATTTTGGATGAATTAAAACCTCGTGCCGATGGCAAGACCTATGCTGAGCAAATTACGTTTGTTCAAGATCGCCCTGGCCATGATCGCCGCTATGCCATTGATGCTAGCAAGCTTGAGCGAGAGCTTGGGTGGCGTCCTACGGAGACTTTTGATACAGGCATTCGTAAAACTATACAGTGGTATTTGGATAATCCAGCATGGATTGAGGGTGTAGTCAGCGGCTCTTATCGTGACTGGTTACAAAAGCAGTACAACTGATACTAAGAAATGCGTAAATGAATATCCTCGTATTTGGCAAAGATGGTCAACTAGGAAAAGCATTTCAAAAACTATTTGGCTCTATGCATTTTTCAGAGGCAAATATTCAATATGTAGGCCGTGATCAATGTGATCTCAGCAACCCCGCCGCCCTGTCTCATTTTCTGAGTCAATCTAAAGCAGATCTCATTATCAATACCGCTGCATATACTGCGGTAGATAAAGCTGAGACAGAGGCAGAGCTGGCTTTTGCTATCAATGCTAAAGCACCTGAACTGATGGCTCATTATGCAGTAGAGCAGGGCGCTACTTTTTTACATTACTCAACTGACTATGTTTTTGACGGTAGTAAAAATAGTTTTTATGTAGAGGATGATTCTCGCAACCCATTAGGTATTTATGGCAAAAGCAAAGCTGCAGGGGAAGAGGCAATAGAAAAAGTTTTTGCCAATTCTGCAAATGGGCAATATGCTATTTTGCGAACGAGCTGGGTCTATGGAGATGGCAATAATTTCATTCGGACAATTTTACGTTTAGCAAAAGATCGCGAAGAGCTCAAGGTCATTAATGATCAATATGGCGTACCAACTAGCGCAGGGTGGTTAGCGCAAGTCAGCTTAAATTTGGTATTAGATCAGCAGCTCAATCTCAGAAAATTTACCTCTGGTATTTATCATTCAGTTCCTACTGGAGAAACTACCTGGCATGGCTTAGCCAGGTTCACTGCCCAAGCTGCTATTGATGCTGGTGTCATTCTGAAGGTGGGTCCTGAGGTAATCCAGCCTATCCTGGCAGTGGAATACCCACTGCCAGCCCCCAGACCCATGAATTCACGTATGGATACAGCTAAATTGCACCTTACCCTAGAGCATATTGGCGATATGTCAAAATTGCAGCATTGTAAGCAGGACTGGAGCGATGAGGTTCGGGCCTATGTTGCTGAGCTTGCCCAAGATGGACTCATTTAAAGGTTAAAAGTATGGCGGTAAATCGTAAGGGGATTATCTTGGCAGGCGGGTCTGGTACTCGTCTGTATCCAGTGACTCAAGCAGTTTCTAAACAGTTGATGCCAGTCTACGATAAGCCAATGGTGTATTACCCATTGAGCACTTTAATGCTGGCTGGTATTCGTGACATCTTGTTGATTTCTACTCCACACGACACCCCTCGATTTTCTGAGCTCTTAGGTGATGGTTCGCAGTGGGGGTTAAATATTGAGTATTGCGTACAGCCATCTCCAGATGGTCTTGCTCAGGCCTTTACTTTAGGCAAGAACTTTGTTGGCAATCATCCGAGCGCTTTAGTCTTGGGCGATAACATTTTCTATGGCCATGAATTAGTAGATCAACTCAGTAGTGCCGATGATAGAAGTGTTGGCGCTACCGTATTTGCTTATCACGTGAATGATCCAGAGCGTTACGGTGTAGTGGAGTTTGATAAAGACAATAAAGCGCTTTCAATTGAAGAAAAGCCTGTAAGCCCTAAAAGTAACTACGCTGTTACCGGACTATATTTTTATGACAAGCAAGTTTGTGATATTGCTGCATCAATTAAACCGAGTGCCCGTGGTGAATTAGAGATTACTGACATCAATCGTGTGTATCTGGATAAGAATGAGCTTAGCGTAGAAATCATGGGTCGGGGTTTTGCTTGGTTAGATACCGGTACGCATGATTCTTTATTGGATGCTGCAGGTTTTATTGCTACCTTGCAGAAGCGCCAAGGTTTGATGGTGGCCTGCCCTGAAGAGATTGCTTATCGTCAGGGTTGGATCAGTGCTGATGTGGTCCAAAAAGTAGCCGCTCAGCTCAGTAAAAATAGTTATGGCCAATACCTGAACAAAATTCTGAATGAGATTAATAGTTCAGCTCAGGCTAGCTCGTTCTTTACAAAGAAACCTAGTAAATGACTGTGCCAGCTAAGTTACAAGTAAGCCCCACTGCAATTCATGATGTACTGCTGATTGAGCCTAAGGTTTTTGGTGATGAGCGTGGTTGGTTTACTGAGTCATTTAATGCAAATGATTTTTTCGATGCCACCAGACTCGACTTTGAATTTGTCCAAGATAACCATTCGTTTTCTCGTCAGTGGACTTTGAGGGGTTTGCACTATCAGCTAGAGCAAACTCAGGGTAAGTTAGTGCGTGTTGTTGCTGGCAGCGTGTTTGACGTGGTAGTTGATATTCGTAAAGATTCACCAAGTTATGGCAAGTGGCTTGGGCTTGAGCTCAGCGCCCAAAACCACAAGCAACTTTGGATTCCGCCAAAATTAGCCCATGGTTTCTTAGTGCTTTCAGAATCGGCTGAGTTTCTCTATAAGACAACTGACTACTATCACCCGCAAAGTGAAGTATGTCTGGCGTGGAATGATTCAGTAGTGGATATTAAGTGGCCCCTACCAGCAGGAATATCACCCAATATGAATGCTAAAGATGCGGCAGGCTTGCATTGGGACCTTGCGCCGAAGTTTTAAGCTCCTATGAGCAATTTATCCTCCAACAATTTGATTTCTTCCCCAAAAATTCTACTGGTGAAACTCTCTTCACTGGGCGATGTATTGCATAACTTACCAATTCTTTGGGATTTACGGGCACGTTTACCGGGTGCACAAATTGATTGGGTAGTTGAGGAAGGGTATGTGCATTTACTTGAGCCTCTTTTAAGTAGAGATGGATTTAAAGGCATTGATCACATCATTCCATTTGGGTTACGTCGCTGGAAAAAGAATCTGTTGAAACCCTCTACATGGCAGCAATTCTTTGCATTTAAGAAGCAATTGCAGTCCACTCAATACAACTACATTATTGAAACTCAAGGTCTTTTAAAGTCAGCATTAGTTTGTGCTCTAGCCAATAAATCCAGTGATGCTGTGATTGCAGGACTTGCTAATGCTACGCAATTTTCTGGATATGAGCCTATTGCTAAATCTTTCTATAACCAGTGTGTACAAGTGCCTATTGACTGCCATGCGGTTGATCGCTCCCGCCGAGTAATGTGCTCCGCGCTAGACTGGCCCTTACTAGAGCGAACAAATACGCCCTTGTTCTACCCAGAATCCTTTACTGATGCGCTGCCTGAAAAGAAAATAGAAGGTATAAAAAGCCCTTATGTATTATGTTTTCACTCAACTGCAAGAGCGGCTAAGCGTTGGTCAAATCAACACTGGATCACTTTAGGAAAAGCACTTTCTACTCGTGGCTACCAAGTGGTCTTACCTTGGGGGAATTCTAGTGAGAAGGTAGTGAGTGAAGAAATTGCCAAGCAAATACCAGGTTCGTTCGTCCCTCCGGCATTTTCAATTGGAGATGCTTTTTCTGTTATTGCTGATGCTGCACTCACTGTCGGTGTTGATACTGGCCTGACGCATTTAGCTGCAGTATTGGGTAAGCCGACTGTAGAAATTTATTGTGATTCACCGCTCTGGAAAACTGAGGGCTATTGGGCCAAAAATATTTATAATGTTGGTGATATTGGGTCTCCACCAAGCACTTCAGAGGTAGTAGGTGCTGCCTTGAGTTTGCTGCCCTGATTTAACGCAGCAAAGTATTAATGGAGATTAAATCTTCATCTGATAAGGCAGCGGCATGCGCTTTTAATTTAATCGCATTCAAGATGGTGCTGTAACGTGCTTGTTGAAGCTGTGATCGAGTGGTAATGACGGTATCAAGGGCAATCAATACATCAATATTGATTAAGGTGCCCACTTGGAACCCAAGTTTGCTTGACTCTAGAGCAGAGCTTGATGAGCGTTCAGCAGCTTCAAAAGCCTTAACACTAGCAAGTCCACCATAAAAACCAGTAAACGCCGTTCTCGTATTTTGGGCTGCAGTACGACGAGCATTGTCATAGTTTGCTTTAGCTTGATCTACGAGCGCAGCATTTTGACGAATGACTGAACTATTGAATCCACCTGATACCAAAGGTATTGTCATTTGCAGTGCGATAGTGTTATTAAAGACATTGGTATTAGCTGGGGTATAACTATTAGGTGTACCGTTTGAAGTGTTGTATCCACTAGTTCCCACAAAGTTTACTGATGGGTAATTTAAAGCTTGCGCAGAGCGGTAAGTACTCTCGGCAAGACTGACTGAAAGTTGAGTGGCTAAGACATTAAAGTTTGCCGCTTCTGCTTGGTTAATCCAATCATTCAAGGTTTGACCTGGAGGTAATTGAGGATTAACAGACTCAGCAATTGGAATACCCCTACTATCTTTGTTTTTAGAGCGTGGATCCTTCAAAACACCATCAATTTTAGCCTCCTTCACTAGAGGTCTAATAGGCCCAACCGGACGTCCAACCAATTGCTCTAATACTCCGCGCTTTACGATGAGATCTGCTTGTGCTGCGATTTCTTGGGAGTTAGCTAAATCAAGAGCGGCTTGCGCTGTGTTGACATCAACAATGGTGGCAAGCCCCGCATCAAATTTAGCTTGAGCAACATCTAACTGCTGTTTAATTAAGTCTTTTTTATTGAGGAATAGCTCAACGTTATCTTGACTCGTAAGCGTATCAAAGTAAGCTTGTGAAACACGAATAATCAGATCTTGTTGTGCCAAGAAAAAACGCATATCTGCGATCTTGGTATTAAGGTCACCTTGTTTGAATGCTTCAAGGGCAGCAACGTTGAATACGGGTTGCGTTAAGGTAACCGTATAACTTTTTTGATCAAATACCCGAGAGTTTCCTGGGTTGCTAGATACTATGGTGGTATTTGCTCCATGCTGGTAGTAGCGCGTGCCGGTAGGAGTGGCATTAGTCTGTGGTAGCAATAGAGACAGTCCTTGCCAATAGAGTTCTTTACTAGCGACATAATTAAAGCGAGCCGCGTTTAATACTGGATCGCTAAATGCGGCTTCTTGATAGAGCTCAATTAAATCGACTGATTGACCTGGGGCACTGAATGCTTGATTCCCAGTAACATTTGAAGGCGCCGAAGTTCTGGGAAGCGCAGGTTTTGTGGGCATCACAAACTGAGGAGGCTGCTCAAGACCAATGAGCGTAGAAATACTTATTGGGGTTGGTAGGGCAGGTCTAGCTGCATCATTTGGGCTTTGGGCAACAGCATTCAATGACAAGAAATTGAGGCCGAGCGCCTGGCTCAGGATTAAACCAATAGTACTTATCTGGGAGCGGCGAAAACGGGCTTGGGTCATCTAATTCGGATACTTTTCAATGTGCCATGAAGTTTAAAGCCAATTCATTCAAACTGCCTATTTAGCTACTATTTTGCCAAATTCACTTGCATTGCCCATAAGTCTATAAAATTTGCTGATGGATCTAATTTTATTAATAAAGGTAGTCATTCTGGGGGTGGTAGAGGGCTTAACCGAGTTTTTGCCAATCTCCAGCACTGGGCATCTTATCTTGGTGGGCGATTTGCTTGATTTCAACGATGAGCGAGGTAAGGCCTTTGAAGTCATTATTCAGTTCGGTGCAATTTTGGCGGTCTGCTGGGAGTTTCGCGAAAAGCTTCTAAAAGTTGCGCTATCTATTACCACCAGTGCTAATTCCCGCCGCTTTATTCTGAACTTGTTAATCGCATCGGCTCCGGCAATGGGGCTGGCATTTATATTTGGCAAGCATATCAAAGCAGTTTTGTTTTCACCGATACCAGTAGCGAGTGCTTTCATCGTGGGCGGTTTAATTATTTTCTGGGCAGAGCGTCGTCAAGAAAAAATCACTCTTGCTAAGAGTCACATCCATTCAGTTGACGATCTTTCACCATTGGATGCGCTAAAAGTTGGTCTAGCGCAGTGTGCTGCATTAATACCTGGTACCTCACGCTCAGGAGCAACCATTATTGGTGGCATGCTATTTGGATTGCCTCGGGCAGTAGCTACAGAATTTTCTTTCTTCCTGGCGATTCCAGTCATAGGTGGGGCCACTGCTTACGAGTTACTGAAGCTTTGGAAGGCGCCAGTTCCATTCTCAGGAGAATTTGCACTTGCAACAGTCATTGGTTTTGTTGCCGCCTTTATCTCTGCATTTATTTGTGTTCGCTGGCTCATTCATTATGTAGCGCACCACAATTTCATTCCATTTGCTTGGTACCGAATTGCATTCGGGCTTTTGGTGTTAATTACTGCCTATAGTGGTTTGATCGCCTGGTCGCATTAACCATTTAAAAAATTATAAGGAAAACAGAACTCAAGATGGATCCATCAATTGACACAATTACTAATAATATTCAGTTAGCACTAGCGCCGGTTTTCTTGCTGACTGCAGTTGCTACTCTGTTTAACGCCATTTCTACTCGTCTGGCTAGAACGGTTGATCGCATGCGAGCAATTCAGGAAAAGATTCAAGACGGTTTAGTCACCGACGAGAGTGTGATTAGGCATATGCGAATTGAAGCTAACGAAGCAAAGATTCGGGGACGCTTGTGCACGCTGGCTATCTTTTTTGTCGTCTTAAGTGGGGTATTTATTTCTGTCACAGTATTAGAGCTCTTCTTTTTTCAGGCCGGTGCAGTGCGTTCTTTAAAGACCGATTATGTTGTATGGACCTTCGTACTGGGATTAACCTCTTTCATGACCTCCTTATCCATTGTTTTAGGCGAAGTTGTTTATGCCTATTGGTCTGCTGGTTGGCACCTCCATCGCCGTTAAAATAAAATAACTTTTATAAAGAATAGATCATGAATAAAATCCTCATCACTGGCGGCGCAGGCTTCTTAGGCTCTCACTTAACTGAGAAACTTCTCAAAGAAGGTAATGATGTTTTGGTGGTGGATAACTACTTTACGGGCACTAAAGAAAACTTGGCGCACTTATTACCCAATCCCCGTTTAGAGCTCATGCGTCACGATGTAACTTTTCCGCTCTATGTAGAAACAAACCAAATCTATAACTTAGCTTGCCCAGCTTCCCCAGTGCATTATCAATATGACCCTGTACAGACTACTAAGACTAGTGTGCACGGGGCCATTAATATGCTCGGCCTTGCCAAAAGAACGCGCGCTCGGATTTTACAAGCTTCTACTAGTGAGGTGTATGGTGACCCAGAAGTCCATCCTCAGCCAGAGGAATATTGGGGCAAGGTCAATCCCATCGGTATCCGCTCTTGCTACGACGAAGGTAAGCGCTGTGCTGAAACCCTCTTTTTTGATTACAACCGTCAGCACAACTTAGATATCAAAGTAGTTCGAATCTTTAATACTTATGGACCACGCATGCACCCTAATGATGGGCGCGTAGTGAGTAACTTCATCGTGCAAGCGCTGCAAGGTAAAGACATCACCATTTATGGTGATGGGCAGCAAACCAGAAGCTTTTGCTATGTCGATGACTTGATCGATGCCATGGTCAAAATGATGGATAGTGAGAAGGGCTTTACAGGACCAGTCAATATTGGCAATCCTGGTGAGTTCACCATGCTCCAGTTAGCTGAGGCAGTACTAAAGCTCTCAGGCAGTAAATCGAAGATCATTCATCAACCATTACCTTCGGATGATCCAAAGCAGCGCCAGCCTAATATTGATTTAGCTAAAGCAAAACTTGGCTGGCAGCCAAAGGTTAATCTAGAAGATGGCCTTAAAGAGACGATTGCCTACTTTAGGAAAGTTGTAGCTTAAGTTGACGCAGCAAGGGCTAGAAAAATCAGCAAAACGATTTGAGCGCATTCGCTCTTTTGTCTTAAGGGCTGGTAGAACTACTGTTGGTCAACAGCGTGCTATTGATGAATTAGGCCCTCAGTATCTTTTGCCATTTCAAGATGAGCCATTAGATCTCATCGCTGTATTCGCAGGCTCAACCAATCCCAAGATTTTGGAAATTGGATTTGGTATGGGTGAGACCACTGCCAAAATTGCAGCTACTCGAAATACAGACGATTTTCTAGCGATTGAGGTGCACACACCTGGTGTAGGCGCACTACTAAAACTGATTGGTGAAAATCAACTCACGAATTTGCGCCTGATTCGCCATGACGCAGTTGAGGTCTTAGAAAAAATGATTGCTCCGAATGCTTTGGACGGTATTCATATTTATTTTGCTGATCCTTGGCATAAGAAGCGCCATCACAAGCGCCGTCTCATTCAGGCTGAGTTTGTGCGCTTATTAGTATCTAAATTAAAGCCAGACGCTTATCTTCATTTGGCAACAGATTGGCATAACTATGCTGAGCAGATGCTGTTAGTTTTAAATAACGAAGATACTTTGCAAAATACTTCAACTCATTTGGTCAAGGTGGAAACATTTACCGATGAAGATATTGCCAAACCAGGTGAAATTACCAATGAATTTAAGCCTAGCTTGGAGCAACTGCATTCTGAGCAGCCAGGCTATGTTGAGCGACCTTCTTACCGGCCCGTGACCAAGTTTGAAACCCGTGGGATCAAACTAGGACATGGTGTTTGGGATTTGGTTTATCAAAAAAAGTAAATCTGGGTGTGTAAACCACACTGCATGATTTAAGCTGCTGCAATCTCAGTGCTGCGTAATGATTTAGCCAGTAGGTCAAGTACGCCATTGACATATTTATGTCCGTCAGTACCGCCAAAAGTTTTAGCAAGCTCTACCGCTTCATTAATTGCAACCTTATAGGGCACAGAAAGATCTACTGCTAATTCGTAAGTACCGATTAATAGCGCAGCGTGTTCTACCGGGGAGAGTTCATTGATTGGGCGATCAAGCGCTGGAGTTATCAGCGCTTCTAATTCATCGGTACGCTCTAGAACACCTTCAAAGATACCTTGGAATAGCTCTAATTGACAGCGACGAAATGCGGGGTCTTCAGCTAATTGTTTTGCAATGGAGGCGCTATTCGGTAAGCTGCCTGCACGGCGTACTACTAGACTTTGATAAACGCCTTGCAAAGCATATTCACGAGCACGACGACGTGGGGTCAGTGAGCGCTTGGGAACTACTGATTTCACTTCCTTTGTTGCATCAGGATTGGAAGAGTTAAGACTAGATTTAGGCATGAGAATAATTACTCTTCACTAGAGTTGATTTCGATATCAATATCGGGAGTCAGTGCTAAAGCCAGGTTGGCCATTTCTACTACAGCTCTGGCGCAATCTGCGCCTTTTACCTCTACGCGAACTTGTGCTTGTTCATCGGTATCGCAAGTTAGCACACCATTTGCAATAGGCAGACCGGATTCAATTGAGATACGGGTGATTCCCGCAGCCGATTCATTTGAGACGAGTTCGAAGTGATAAGTCTCACCACGAATCACTGCGCCAAGCGCCACTAAGCCATCAAACTCACCAGTCTCCACTAATTTTTGTAGCGCAAATGGAATTTCAAGCGCGCCAGGTACGGTTACTAATTTGATATCCGCTTGAGCAACACCTAAATTAACCAATTCTTTAATACAAGCATTTGTGAGAGCTACACAATGCGCTTCATTAAAGCGAGCTTGCACAATGCCAATTCGAAGATCTTGACCATTGAGGTCTGCCTCTAGTACGCCTACAAAGTCATTGTTAGAGTTGGTCATAATCAATATTTTCTAGATGAGTTTCTAAGGAGTTCAAGGTTTAGCTGCTTTGTATGGTTGGTAGCTTGTCACTTCTAGTTTGTAACCAGATAGGCTTGGTACGGGATTTGGATTAGCAAGTAAGCGCATTTTGCCAACACCAATATCTTTTAAAATCTGGGCGCCAATGCCATAGCTTCTAAAATCTGTTTTACGTGCCAATGGCTTTTTTACTTCGTCTTTTGATTGGTTGAGCTTCTGAAATTGAGCCAACCAATCTTGATCGTTAGGTGCTGCTATACCTGCAGCATTGAGCAGTACTGCAACGCCTGCTGGAGCTGCAGCTATTTGCTGTAATGCTTGTGCAAGCGGCCAAGAGTGGTTGCTAACCTGTGAGTCTAAGAAATCTAATACCGTTACAGGCTCATGAACACGCACCAAAGTTTCTTGCGTTTCAGTGGGTTTGCCATGCACCAAAGCAATATGTACGCCTGAGCTTGGGGTATCGCGATAGATAATACCTTCGAATTTTCCCCAAGGAGTAATAAATTCACGCTTACCTTCGCGCACCACAATACTTTCATGTTGGCTGCGGTATTGAATTAAATCAGCAATGCTACCGATCTTGAGTTGATGCTCTTTAGCAAATTCGAAAAGGTCTGGTAGGCGAGCCATGCTGCCATCATCTTTCATGATTTCGCAAATCACAGAAGTTGGTGAACAACCGGCCATTGCCGCTAGATCACATCCCGCTTCAGTATGGCCTGAGCGAATCAGAACGCCACCTGGTTGAGCCATAAGCGGGAAGATATGACCTGGTTGTACTAAATCGTTTGGCTTAGCATTCGGAGCCACAGCGGTTTTAATGGTTAGGGCACGGTCTGCAGCGGAGATGCCAGTAGTGACACCAGCAGCAGCTTCAATCGAGACCGTGAAATTTGTTCCCATCGAAGTGCCGTTATCGCGCACCATCAGTGGCAGGTTTAATTGTTGGCAACGCTCACGGGTCAAAGTCAGGCAAATCAGACCACGACCATGCTTAGCCATAAAGTTAACCGCTTCAGCTGTCACATGATCAGCAGCCAAAACCAGATCACCCTCGTTTTCACGATCTTCTTCGTCAACGAGAATGACCATCTTGCCGGCGCGCAGGTCAGCAATAATTTCTTCTGTGGAGGAAAGGGTATTTGGCATAGCCCTCTATTTTAAGCTGAGCAGACAATTACTGTGGCGTCCTACAGGAATATGCCGACTTTCAGACAGCAAAGAGCTCGGGCAAGGTCTTTTAAGGGCTGGCAGACCCTCTGAAAATACTCGCATGCGCCAACCATGCCAAGCCCCTCAAATTGATCACTCTCAGGGCTTTGTCTTGTTAGAAGTCTTGGTAGCCATGGGACTCATTTTGTCGGCGTGGATGACCTCGGTCGGTGCCTACCAAAACTTAGCTTTACGCAGTACTCAAACAGAAAGCAAAAGAGTCCTACTACAAAGGGAATTCGATGCTTTTGAAGTAAGTGAGCACGCTAGAGCAAGCATTAGCATAAATAACAAAGGCCAAATCCATGAATCTACTCGAGTGTCTAGTCGCAATCGCGCTCAGCATGTTGCTTCTAAACCCACTCTTAAAAACCAGCGCTGATTTGATAGCTAAACAAATTGAGTATGAAAAAAGACAATCTCTTATTTCTGAAGCAGAGCGGGCATTTGAGCTCATTGGTCGGGCACTGCGAATGGCGGGATATCGCAATATTTATTCTACGCAGCAGCGCAAGCAAGTAGATCAATGGATTGTAGTTCAGAAAAAAACAGGCTACCGAGGATCTGATTCTTTGACGGTACAACACGAGCTATCTACTGGGATTGATTTTGACTGTATTGGTAATGTACTCAATCAAGAGCGCACCAAGAATGGTTCAGCACGTCAAGGATTTTTGGTAGATAGACAGGCTAGCATTACTAAGGGCGCAAAGGTGAACGGCGGATCTTTGATTTGCCAATCACTGGATCGCCAAGGACGTTTGCAAAATACAACCTTGATGAATGGAGTGAATGCGTTATGGATTGAAGAGCTCACCATTCAAGACAAAGCAACTCCTCAAAAACTTTTTAAAGTGAGTTTGCAAATGACCGATGGAGCCTCATTAAATATAGGCCTGGAGCGCACCTTTAGCACGAGGAACCTGCCATGATTCTTGCTTGGGTAATCTCCTTGTTGCTTCTCTGCGCATCCTTAGTGATTCATCTAGAGCGCTTAACTGCGCTACGAATGATTGAACTCAAAACGATTGAGATGGCGCAGAAAAATTTTATTGCCGCAGAAAAAGCAGTATTAGATTGCGAGAAAAATCTCGCTACTCTTTCTGTATTAAGTGAAAACCCCTGTTTTATTCAAGCTATTTCTAAAGACATTTGGTTAATTACCAGCAAACATAAACCAGCAATTCAAGTACAGCTTGCTCTAGATGAAAAATCAGGCGTCACTACACGCTTAAATTGGCGGCAAGTATTTGAATAAATATCATCCATCCCAAGGGAGTAGCTTGCTTGAACTAATGGCAGTGTTATTGATTGTTGCCATCATCACGATGATCACAATGCCACTTTTGCAAAACCAAATCGCTGCACGAGAAATAGATACTATTGCCAGACGATTTATTGCGCATGCCCATTTTGCCCGGCAGCAAGCATTGCATCTAGGTGAACAAGTTCTGCTAGCCCCGTCTACCGAAGTGGGCTGGGATAGTGGTTGGGTGATTCAGAGCGCTTGCATTGGAAAGGCTACTAAGCCAGACTGCCTTCCTAAATATTGGTTTTCTCAAGGGGCAATAGAACCCATTTATTTCAAGGGTGGTGGTCAGCAGTTTGTAGATCCCCACTCTAGAAAAAGAGGTATTTTGTTTAACGCAGCAGGGGCAGCTAAATCTGGTCAAGGAGGCTTCGTTGCTAATCGCCTCATTTTGGGCCATGACAGGGCGCCCAGTCTTGAGCGCCAGCTTATTTTGGGTAGCGGTGGCCGTTGGAGAATCTGTGACCCAGCCAGAGATGCCAAGCGCTGTCATTGAATGGTTTAATAGATACATGTACAGCGCAGTTGACCACCAGTTTATGAGCGAGGCTTTGGCCGAGGCTCAAAAAGCACTTTATTTATCCAACCCAAATCCGCGGGTAGGCTGTGTCATTGTGAAAGATGGCGTAATCATTGGGCGCGGCTTTACTCAAAAAGTGGGAGAAGCTCATGCGGAAGTTCAAGCTTTAGCTGATGCTCAATCTAACGGCAATAATCCTCTGGGATCTACCGTCTACGTCACACTAGAGCCCTGTAGCCACACCGGTAAAACACCTCCTTGTGTTGATGCCCTGATTGCTGCCAAGCCAGCTAAAGTGATTGTCGCTATGAGTGATCCCAATCCATTGGTGGCAGGTAAGGGGTTGGAAAGTTTGAAAGCAGCCGGCATTGAAGTGCTAGTTGGTTTATTGGACTTGGAAGCCCGGGAACTTAATCGCGGATTTATCTCGAGGATGATAAGAGGTCTTCCTTGGGTCCGCATGAAAATCGCTGCCAGCTTGGATGGCAAGACTGCATTGCCCAATGGAAAGAGTCAGTGGATTACTGGACCACTTGCAAGAGCAGATGGTCATCATTGGCGCGCACAAGCTTGCGCAATTGTTACAGGAGTGGGCACCGTCAAAGAAGATGATCCTTCTCTCAATGTGAGGGATGTAGTAACGCAGCGTCAGCCCTGGAGAATCATTATTGATTCTAAGTTGGAAACGCCACTAAACGCCAAGATTCTCAATCAGCTCGATCAATCCAAAGTTCTCATTGTGTGTGCTGATCTAAATTCACCAGGAAACCATGAGAAGACTAAGGCTTTGACGGAACGCGGTATTGAAGTCATTGCGATGGCTAATGCATTTGGTAAAGTAGATTTACCAAAACTCTTTTCTTATCTTGCCAAAGAGCGCCAGATGAATGAGATTCATATTGAGTCAGGCTTTAAGCTTAATGGATCGATGCTTCGAGAAAACTGTGTAGATGAGTTATTACTCTACTACGCCCCATTTTTCATGGGCGAAGGGATTGGTATGGCCAATGTGCCAACGCCAACTACTTTGGATACACCAAAGGATTGGCAAGTCATTGATCAGCGCTTATTCGGCCCTGATTTAAGGCTAAGATTAATTAAGAACTAAAATCACCCTATGTTTACTGGAATCATTACTGCTGTTGGTCAAATTACAAGCGCACAAGCGAAGGGCGATGGTTTGCATTTGCAAGTTGAGGTCCCAGCAGGCTACTTAGATGATGTTACTTTAGGCGATAGTATTGCTATTGCGGGTGCCTGTATGACTGCGACACAATTCAAAGGCAACACCTTCTCCTTAGATATCTCACGCGAGTCTCTCAATAAAACAGTTGGCCTAGATAAAGTAGGCCCTGTGAATCTTGAAAAAGCAATGCGCTTAAATGATCGCTTGGGCGGCCACTTAGTCAGCGGGCATGTCGATGGCGTTGGTAAAGTTGCACATTTCTCACAAGTAGCAAATGATGCTTATGGTTCTTGGCTACTCCGCATTGAGGCTCCTAAAGACTTAGCTCCATTCTTGGCTTACAAAGGATCGATTGTGGTGAATGGCGTTTCACTGACAGTCAACAAGACAGAAGACAGTCCAGATGCTTGCGTGGTAGATATCAATATCATTCCCCACACACTGCAAAGCACTACCTTAGGTAAGTTACAGCAGGGCGATGCCGTGAATCTGGAGATTGATTTGATCGCGCGTTATGTTGCGCGTATGCTTGAAACTCAAGATAAATAAATCTAAGAGCTAATTTTAATTTATTTGCTTTTGCGGTAGCGAGTGGGATCACTCACATTCGCTTGCTTAAAGCCTATTTGGCGGAGACGACAAGACTCACACTCACCACAAGCTTCACCCAAATCATTGGCTTGATAGCAAGAAACTGTTTGTGAGTAATCTACACCCATTGTGCTACCAAGTTGGATAATCTCAGCCTTGCTTAAATTAATGATGGGGGCATGAACCCGAAAGCGATTTTCATTATTAATTGCTTGTACACCGGCTTTAGTTGCCAAGTTAGCCATCTGTTCAAAAGAAGCAACATAATCAGGGCGACAATCAGGATAGCCTGAATAATCCAAGGCATTGGCCCCATAGAACACATCTAAGCCACCTAATGACTCCGCCCACCCCAAGGCTAGTGACAGCAAAATCGTATTACGTGCGGGCACGTAGGTGATCGGAATTTCTAGATCTTTACCAGGAGTGGTTGGCAGGGCAATCGATGAGTCCGTTAAAGCCGAGCCGCCAAAACGGGTGAGATCTAGATTGACCACTTCATGACGTATGACGCCCATTTGCTTAGCAATATGTTTGGCCGCCGCTAGTTCAGAAGAGTGGCGTTGTCCATAAGCTACTGAGAGCGCATAAGGCGCGTAGCCTAAGTCTTTGGCTAAGGCGAGTACCGTCGTAGAGTCTAAGCCACCAGAAAATAAGATGACCGCAGGGGCGCCAGGTTTGCGTGGCGCAAGACTCTCAAATGCAGCAGACAGCTTGGACATGGCTTAGTTGATATTACTTAGTAGCAGCCAGAAGCTGTTGCGCGTCTTTCGCTGCTTCGGTATCAGGATATTTAGCAACGATCTCAGCAAACGTTTTTTTAGCAGCCGCCTTGCTGCCACTCTCTAATTGAGCGTTTCCCAAAGTAACCATCGCAGCAGGCACGCGTGGATGATCAGGATATTTTTTAATTAGGCTTTGTAATTGGCTGATTGCGCCAGCGTAATCTTTGTTAGCATATTTACTATTACCGCCCCAATAGAGTGTTAAAGGTAGGTAAGGACTTTTTGGATACTTCGCTGCAAATGCAGAGAAAGCTTCGTTCGCCTTTTTGAGGTTACCAGCCTGAAATGCTTTTAAGGCATCGTCATACGCTTTTTTCTCGTCGGGCTGCACTATCCCACTCACACCTTCAATCGTGATTGTGCGCGGTTCAAAATTCCCTAAGCGAGCATCTAAATCTTGATAGTAAGTTTTTTGACTAGAGTTGATGTCTTCACCTTGCTTCTCAAGGCTTTCAATCTTGCCGCGCAGCTCAGCATTATCTGCTTTCAGTTTTTCAATTTGACCTTGCAACTCAAGCTGGGTAGTCGCTAGCGACTTGCGCAGATCCAAAATAGCCTTACGGGCCTCATCATCAGAGAAGAGGGCCCAAGCGCTATTAGATACGCCCAAGCAAAGAACGGTAGCACTTAAACAAAACGCTCGTGAGAGCGTTTGTTTTGCTGAGTGTGAAAGCATCTTCATTTAGTTTGCGATATAAACAATGTCAGCGCGGCGGTTTTCTGCCCAAGCTGCTTCAGTATCACCTTCTACTTTAGGTTTTTCTTTACCGAAACTGACGGCTTCTATCTGATCATCCGATACACCCATCAAGTTCAATGATTTACGAACGGCATCGGAACGTCGTTGGCCCAGCGCCAAGTTGTATTCGGCAGTACCACGCTCATCAGTATTGCCTTGAATGATAATTTTTTGTTTTGGATTGGCTTTTAAATAACTTGCATGAGCAGACAGCATTTTTTGGTATTTAGTCTGTACGGTGTACTCATCAAAACCGAAGTAAACACTTTTATCAAATAATGGGCTACTAGGGTCATTCCACGGTTGTGAGCCAAATTTGCCACTACCGCCACCACTACCGCTTCCACTAGCAGCATCTACGTCATCCAATTTGACGCTAGAACACGCTGCCATTAACAAGGCGCTTAACCCAATGAGGGTGAGTGTTGCGGCACGACGTGCGAGAGAAATTTTCATGGTCTTTCCTTTTCTGACAAGCTTAAGCAAATAACCCAGTCAATATCTGAGCTTACAGACAATATTATGCCTCTAAGACTATGAAAAGTAACGATTTCGCCCTAAAAGGGGGATCGCAGCAAGGATTTATGGATAAAGACTGAGTAAGCCTTAATCCATAAATGGACCCCAAGACGGCTGACGAACGTCAGAACCTGGAATACTCAGAACCTGTTTTGAGTTTCCATCAACAGAGACGGCGGCTAATACGCGCTTACCATTGACTTTGGTCGAGTACAGCACATAGCGACCATTGGCTGCAAAAGAAGGGGATTCATCACTAGTGCCATCAGTCAATGCTTGTGCATCACCAGTTGCCAAATTCAGAATGTAGAGGCGATAGGCGCCACCAATATTAGCAATGTAAGCTAAGTATTTTCCATCCGGAGAAATGCGTGGCGAAGTCACAAAACCTTGTTTGTAAGTCACTCTTTTGACGCCTTCAGCTTGCTCACCTTCAGCGCTCATGCGATAGATTTGTGGATTACCACCACGATCGCTGGTGAAATAGATAGAACGACCATCAGCAGAGTACTGCGGCTCAGTATCAATGGTGTTGCCACGCGTTAAGCGATGCAAGCCTGTGCCATCAGCATTAATGCCATAGATTTGGGTATTGCCATCTTTAGAAAGTGAGATTGCTAACTTCTTGCCATCGGGTGACCATGCTGGCGCGCTGTTATTTCCCTTTTGGTTCGAAAGCGAAATACGACGACCGGTTGCAAGCTCATGAACATAAACTACTGGCTTGCGATCTTCAAAGGAGACATAAGCTACTTTCTTACCATCAGGCGACCATGATGGAGAAATAATAGGCTCACTACTATTGAGTGCATTACGAATATTTTGACCATCCGCATCCGAAATCACCAAGCGATAGCGTTTGCCGTCCTTAATTACATAGGATAGGCGGGTGGAGAACACACCGCGCTCGCCTAGTAGCTTGAGAATGATGTCATCGGCAATTTTGTGGGCTGCAGCGCGCAGATTGTCAGCACTGGAGTCTAGTTTTAAGCCACCCAAACTTTGGGATTTACGAATATCAAATAACTTGTAATAAATCTCAAACTGAGCATTGCCAGTTTGGACAACGGAGCCAATGACTAAAGCGTCCGCACCACGCGCAGACCATGATTTGTAGTTTGGAGTGCCATCATCACTTTCAACAGCATTACCATTTTCAGTATTTTTGAAGTAACCACTGCGTGCTAAATCTTGGCGAATGATTTCAGTAACGCTGGTGGGTAATTTATTTTCATCTTTAAAGCGCATCACAGCAATGGGATATAGCGATTGACCAACGCCCGTGATTTCGATATTCATTTGAGCCAGTGCTGGTGTTGTGATACCAATCAACAGGGTAGCAACCGTCATGCTGAGTAATTGCAATTTCCAAATCATTCTTTTCATCAACTGCAACATGCATTAGTCCTTGGGTTTAAAGGTCAGCTTTACTTCACGTTGGGGAATTTTGCCATTGTCATCTTTTGGCAAGCTTTCTGCACGAGAAAGCGCTAGCAATACCGCACGGTCCCAACTTGGATTACCACTAGAGCTCACAAGGCTGGTGTTTAAGATGGCGCCATCGGGAGCGAGGCTCACCTGTATCACTGCTGCAGGATTGCCACTGACCGATTCTGCATTAAACACAATGAGCGGCTTTACTTTTTTAATCACCTTGTCAGTCCAGCCGGGAGGTGCGTTGCCACCACCACCTACTCCGCTACCAACTGTGCCGCCACTGCCGCCCTCAGCGCCTGCAGCAGCGCGCAAACGGGCTAATTGATCTGCACGTACTTTTTCAGCAGCGGCATTGGCTTTGATTTCTGCTGGCGAGAGTGCTTTGGGAGCTTCCACTTTTTTAGGCTGCTCTTTTTCCTTGGGCGGAGGAGGCTTGGCTGTTTTTGGGGTCTCCTTCACCACTTCTTTTTTAGGAGGCTCTTTTTCTACGGGCTTTTTCTTGACCGCAATATCCGCAGCCTCTTCTTTTATTACTGTCTTCAGTTCTGGTTCTGGTGTAGTTTGTAATTGTGGCATAGAATCCCACAGCTCCACTTCTACTCCAGAAGGCGTACTGTTATTCCAACTAATGCCAATCACTAAAAAGGCCAATAGACCTAAGTGCGCAATTAATGAAAAACTAAAGGCGCGTTTAGTACTCTCTTCTTTTGTGAGACGCCCCCGTTTGAACGGAGAGAGATTGGATGGAAAAGTTTGCGCACTGTTCATGGACAAATTATCTGTACTAAGCTTTATTGACTCTTAACTGCTAAGCCAACGCGTTTAACACCATTCTCTTTGAGTTTAGACATCACACTCATGACAGTTTCATATTTGATCGACTTATCTGCAGCCAGCACGATGGGCTGATCAGCGGATTTTTCTGCCTGTGATCTTGCAAATGCACCCAGTTCAAATGGATTGAGAGTTTGTACTGGCTCGCCGTCTTTACGCACGATGACATTCTCATTAGCATCAATCGTCAGAAAGACTGGTGGTAAGGCTTGCACTTTAGCCCCGCCAACCGTTGGTAGGTTTACAACCCCTGGGTTCACCATGGGCGCAGTGACCATAAAGATCACCAGCAAAACCAACATCACATCGATATAGGGAACGACGTTAATGTCAGACATCGCCCGACGTTTATTTTTTCGTAAAGAAGATCCAGCCATAACTTTTTCGCTTAACGTCCCGCTGTTTGACGCTGCAAGATGTTTGTAAATTCTTCAATAAAGGTTTCAAAGCGAATCGCCAAACGATCTACATCAGTTGCGGCGCGATTGTAAGCAACTACAGCAGGAATCGCTGCGAACAAACCAATTGCAGTAGCGACAAGCGCTTCAGCAATGCCGGGCGCTACTGCCGCTAAGGTGGCGTTCTGAACATTTGCTAAACCGCGGAAGGCGTGCATGATTCCCCAGACTGTTCCAAACAAACCAATGTATGGCGATACAGAACCCACAGAAGCTAAGAAAGGCAGATTCGCTTCGAGAATATCCATCTCGCGTTGATAGGTTGCTTTCATGGCGCGACGGGCAGCATCAATTTCATGAACCTTCATAAACTCTTGCATGCCCGCCTCAAAGATGTGCTCTAGAACAGCATCGCTGCGGGTATTGCGCTGAGCAGACTCTAAAAGGGTGGCCAGATCCCCGCCAGACCAAAAGTCACGCTCAAAACGCTCGGTGTCTTGTCTCACCCCCCGCAAAACAGCAGTTTTCTTAAAAATGATGGTCCAAGAGGCGATGGACATCCCTAGTAATAACAACATTACCAACTGGACTAATAGGCTGGCATTGAGGACTAGAGAGAGAAAGGAGAGGTCTTGTGTAGTGGTCATGGTGGATTTTGTATGATGTAGGTTGATTTTACTAAGTTAATTAACTCAGCAATCCAACTTCATCAGGATTATCACCATGTTTGACCGTCAGAACACCTTAGCCAAAACCGACCCCCAGTTATGGGAGGCCATTCAGAACGAAAATAAGCGTCAGGAAGACCATATTGAGCTTATTGCCTCTGAAAACTACACCTCACCAGCAGTCATGGCAGCCCAGGGCTCCCAATTGACCAATAAGTACGCTGAAGGCTATCCAGGCAAAAGATATTACGGCGGCTGTGAATTTGTGGACGTTGCTGAGCAATTGGCTATTGATCGTGTCAAAGCCTTGTTTGGTGCTGAAGCGGCAAATGTACAGCCCCATTGCGGCGCATCTGCTAACCAAGCCGTGTTCTTGGCCTTCTTAAAACCAGGCGACACATTTATGGGTATGAGCCTTGCAGAAGGTGGGCATTTGACGCACGGTATGGCGCTCAATATGAGCGGTAAGTGGTTTAACCCGATTGCTTACGGTTTAGATAAGAATGAAGAAATTGATTACGAGCAAATGGAACGTTTGGCTCGCGAGCACAAACCCAAAATGATTATTGCGGGCGCATCTGCTTACTCTAGAAAAATTGATTTTGAGCGCATCGGTAAATTAGCCAAAGAAGTGGGCGCGATCTTCTTGGTAGATATGGCGCACTATGCTGGACTTATTGCTGCTGGTGTTTATCCAAACCCAGTACCACATGCAGACATTGTTACTTCTACAACGCATAAGAGTTTGCGTGGTCCGCGTGGCGGCATCATCTTGATGAAGGCTGAGCATGAGAAAGCCATTAACTCTGCAGTATTCCCGGGCTTGCAGGGCGGCCCTTTAATGCACGTGATTGCTGCTAAAGCTGTCGCCTTTAAAGAAGCGCAAGAGCCAGGCTTTATCGATTATCAAAAACAAGTGATTGCTAATGCCCAGGCATTGGCTGAGACCTTAATTTCTCGTGGTCTGCGCATTGTGTCCGGCGGTACAGATTCTCATGTGATGTTGGTCGATTTGCGTGCCAAGAAAATGACCGGTAAAGAAGCTGAGCGCATCTTGGGCGAAGCGCACATTACGTGCAATAAAAACGGTATTCCGAATGATCCAGAAAAACCGATGGTGACGAGCGGCATTCGCTTAGGTTCCCCTGCCATGACTACGCGTGGCTTTAAAGAAGCTGAAGCAAGGCAAGTCGGCCATTTCATTGCAGATGTTTTAGATAATCCAAATGATGTCGAAAATATTACTAAAGTACGCAATCAAGTAGCAGAGCTCACCAAGCGTTTCCCGGTTTACGGCTAAGTACTCAAACACTAAAGAAAAGAGCCCCCGTGCGCTGCCCCTTTTGCCATAACGACGATACCCAGGTTCTCGATACCCGAGTCTCCGATGAAGGCGATACCATTCGACGTCGGCGTCGTTGTTCTAAATGCGATAAGCGCTTTACGACTTATGAGCGGGTGGAGCTGGCCTTGCCAGCCATCGTCAAGAAAAATGGCAGCCGGGTTGAGTACAGCCACGATAAGCTGGTCGGTTCAATCAAGCTTGCGCTACGAAAACGCCCCGTATCTTCAGACTCTGTTGATGAATCGATTGCTCGAATTGAAGAAAAGCTTCTCAGCCTGGGTGAGAAAGAGATTCCGAGTGAACGCGTTGGCGAATTGGTCATGCGCGAACTCAAGCGCTTAGATAAAGTAGCCTATATCCGCTTTGCTTCTGTCTATCGCAGCTTTGCCGATATTGAATCGTTTGAGAGCGCGTTGAAAGAGCTTAAATAAAAGAACTCAAATAGAGAATTGCAATAAAGCCCAATAAAAAAGGACTGCAATGGCAGTCCTTTTTTATTGAGGTAATTGACTTACTTCAATACTGCAAAGATCGAAGCAGTAATGCCATTCACATTACCAGTGCCACTCACTTTGCGATAAGCAGGAGCCTTCACTTTATCTGCAGAGTTTGCTTGTACTGCCCATGAAGAGTAGTAATCGACTAATGGACGGGTTTGGGCGTCATACACTTGTAGGCGTTTACGAACTGTTTCTTCTTTGTCGTCATCGCGCTGAATTAAATCATCGCCAGTCACATCATCTTTGCCAGCTACTTTCGGTGGGTTAAATTTAATGTGATAAGTGCGGCCTGAAGCAGGGTGTACACGCCGACCACTCATCCGATCGATGATGGCATCAAAAGGCACATCGATTTCTAAAACGTAATCGATGGGCACACCAGCATCTTTCATCGCTTGTGCTTGTGGAATGGTTCTTGGAAAACCGTCAAACAAATAACCCTTGCTGCAATCGGGCTGGGTCAAACGGTTTTTCACCAGACCAATGATGATGTCATCGGAAACTAAGCCGCCGGAATCCATAATCTTTTTAGCTGCAATACCCAGCTCAGTTCCTGCTTTGACAGCAGCGCGCAACATATCGCCGGTGGAGATTTGTGGAATGGCAAATTTTTCGCAAATAAACTGAGCTTGCGTGCCTTTGCCAGCACCTGGTGCACCGAGCAGAATTAAGCGCATTGTTTCCCCTTTACAAGATCTGTCATTGTCCCGTGTTTTATCGGGATCTTTTATCTCTGATGACTAGGATTATCCCCGAGAAGCCCTTAGAGGATCGTCTCTGACTCTTCACTGGGCTCCAAGCAGCCGTCTGACCCGCTCTAGGTCCTCTGGGGTATCTACGCCCGCTGGTGGCGCTTCTGAAGCAATGTGAACGGCAATACGGTAGCCATTCCAGAGGGCGCGAAGTTGTTCTAGCGCTTCTGCTTGTTCTGGGGGTGCAGGCTCTAGCCTGGTGTAGGCCTGCAAAAAGTCTGCCCGATAGGCATAAATACCCAAATGGCGAAGATGTGCTGTTTTTTGAGCGCTCTGCGTATCTCTCACAAAGGGAATCGTCGCTCTTGAAAAATACAAAGCTTCCCCAGCGCGATTGAGCACTACTTTGACAACATTGGGGTTATCAATTTCTGCTTGATCACTCATGGGTACTGCAACAGTTGCGATAGCGCATTGGGCATTGTTCGCTAAAGTTTGTGCTACTTGATTAATAAGCTCTGGAGGAATGAGTGGCTCATCACCTTGTACGTTAACAACTAAAGTATTGCTGGGCAGCTTGAGTAACTGCGCTACTTCAGCTAAGCGATCAGTGCCAGTAGGATGATCAGCGCTCGTTAGTAAACACTCAATGTGATGCTCACGACACGCTGCCTCAATCTCAGCAGAATCAGTTGCCACCACCACGCTTTGGGCAAGTGATTGCTGAGCGCGCTCTGCTACCCGAACCACCATGGGCTTGCCACCAAGATCGGCTAGTGGTTTGCGCGGCAAGCGACTCGACCCTATTCTTGCTGGTATCACTACCAAGAAGTCCAAAGTTTGATTGGCGCTCATGTCAAAAGAGATTGAATGAAGGATTTAAAGAGTTTCATCAGCGCTCAGAGCGCGCGCTTCATCAACTAGCATGACTGGTACATCATCGCGAATGGGGTAAGCCAGACGATCAGCCTTACAGATGAGTTCGTGTTTAGCAGTATCTAGATGCAAAGGACTTTTGCACAAAGGGCACACCAAAATTTCAAGTAAACGTTTATCCATAATTTTCTAAAGTAATAAAAGCAATTGAATACCGCGACTCTTTTGCTTAGGTTATTGCTTAGTTTAGCGCTTTATAAGTTGTAGCGATGGGGATCAGGCCTTTGCAAAATGGATTGCAGCCAGTCTAACAAGTTATCAGGCAGATTGAGGTTCATAGGCACTACCCAAATTCGCTCATCGCTAATGGCAGCGCATTTCACAGCATCTTTCTCGGTAATCAGAATGCATTGCGCTTTAATACCGCTAAAAAATTCTGGGGTGTAGCTTGCATGATCTGGCAGCGCAAGCTGTTTCGCTGTAATACCCTGTTTTTGTAGGGCATTAAAAAAGCGCTGAGGATTACCAAGCGCAGCAATCGCAGTAATTTGAGCTGGTAAAAACTCCTCACTAATTTTTACGAAGGTTTGGGTGTTACCAGAATCAATGAGTTGATATGGAGCACCTAAAGTGCCAAGCAAAGTGAACGCGCGCCGACCTTTAAAGTATTCATCTAGTAAACCGCTTTTCTGATGATTTACGGATTCGGTAAATAAGGTAGCATCACGCCCACGATCCGCTGATTCGCGTAATGGCCCGGCTGGCAAGAGAAAGCCATTACCTTCACCACGACCATCACGCACCACAAACTCAATATCACGCCCACCTTCGCGCGCAGGCCAACGGGATAGTCCGCTGTGTTGCAAGCCATCATCACTAATAATCACATTGACATCAGGCGAGTGAGCAAGCAATGCCTTGATGCTTTGTTGGCGCTTCGGAAAAACCCAGATCGGAAATTGATCATACGTTCGCTTAGCAATCAAGACGGGCTCATCACCGACTTGTATTGGATCAGAATCACTGCGCACTTGAGTGGGTGATATTTGCACTGATCCATAGCCTCTGCTGATGATGCCGGGCTTCCATCCGAGTTGCGATAGGCGCTGCGCTAGGGCAATCACAATGGGAGTCTTGCCTGTGCCACCCACCCGAATATTGCCCACGATGATGATGGGCACTGGCGCAGGTTGCTGATTGCTAAGACCTAGATCTCCCATGAGTTTACGAATCCGCAAGATCCAGCTATAAATCCAAGATAGCGGCCAAAGTAAGAGAGCAGTGGGGCCACGTCTTTCCCAAAACTGGGGAGCTTTTTGAAAAAAAGATAGCGCCATGATGAAGGTATTTTTCTAAAGGCTTACTTTTTGGTTTGGCTACTAAACACAACATTCGATAGATTGGCATCACGCACGGCTTCTAGAGCGCTCATGACCGCTTGATGCGGCGCTCTCGCATCAGCATCAATATTGACTTGTAAGTTGCTCACACCATCTTTATTACTACTGCTCTGATTACTCAGTTGTATTAAGGCACCGCTCAGCTGGGTGCGATCCATTACTTTGCCATTGATTGCAAAGCGGCCATCACGACTCACAGCGATATGCACTTGTTTGTTATCTGTTTGACTCTCACTACCATTAGCACTTGGCAAAGTGATAGCTAATTCTTGATAGCGTGTAAAGGTGGTGGAGATCATCAAAAAGATCAGTACCACTAACAAGACATCAATAAAAGGAATGAGATTAATTTCTGGCTCAGCGGAAACAGGTGTAGTCCCGAGAGAAAAACTTCTCTTAGAGGATGATTGCAGGCTTAACCAGCTCATTAAGACTCTGCTGGGTATAGTTTTTTAAATAACTGGCGTGTGAACTCTTCGCACTCACGCTGACGTTGATTGGCAAGCGCTTTTAATCCTCGCCATGCAGCGAGTGCAGGAATCGCAATCAGTAATCCAAAAGCAGTGTTGTACAGCGCCACTGAAATGCCGTGGGCTAATTGTTGTGGACTGCCTGCGCCACTGATGGCCCCTTGACTACCAAAGATTTCGATCATGCCAACCACGGTGCCAAATAAACCCAATAAGGGGGCGATGGTAGCGATGGTTGCCAGAATACCTAAGTAGCGGTCCAACTTAAACCAAGTCATCTGTGCGGCCGCCTGGAGCTCTTCTAAGGCTGCTTCTGAACTGCTGCCATTGAGCTTTTCTTTTAAAACACAGGCAAGCAAGGGGGTGGCAGGAGATAGCTGAGCCAGTGCGCTAATTTGGCTATCAGAGGGCTTATTATCTTTAAGCAATTGATTGCAAAGGCCAAAAGCAGTTTCTAAGCAGTTTTTTGGGAATATATGGCTTTGGCGGAGATACCAGCTGCGCTCTAATACGATCGCCAGGCCAATAATGGAAATAATTAATAAAGGCCAAATAGGCCAACCAGCGGATAGTAAGATTGAGTACATAAGCTTCGTACTTTAGCTGAATTAAGAAGCCCGTTTCGGAAAGCTAGCCTGTGGATAACTCTGTGCAAAACTTTTTTGAAACTACTCTCTAAGTCCTTGATTGCTGGTAAAACAGGTAGGAATCGGCCTAAAAGCACGATGCGGAAGTAAAAAAATTAGTGATATAAATCAATGACTTATTTTTTAGCTGTTGGATTTATGAGACGCTTTGGGTCAGTAATTACTTACTTATAGCTACTAGACCTAGAGCGAATATGCTTCTGTGGATATTTATTGCCGTCTAAGCCAGATGGCCCTGTGAGTAAAGAGAAAAAATGTCGGAAATATCAAGGGAAATTCTTACTGTTGGCGATCTGAACCGCGCCATTGCTCAATCCTTGGAAGACCGTTTCGATACCGTTTGGGTTAGCGGGGAGATTTCCAACTTCAAAGCATATGACAGTGGGCATTGGTATTTCTCATTAAAGGACGAAGAGGGTCAGATTCGCTGCGTGATGTTCCGGGGCCGCAATGGCCAAGTGGGCTTTATGCCGCAATCGGGTGATTTGGTGGAGGTGAGCGCCAATTTAGGAATGTATGTTCCCAGGGGCGATATCCAACTGACCATTCAGACATTGCGGCGCGCAGGTATGGGTGGCTTATATGAAGCTTTCTTAAAACTCAAAGCCAAGTTAGCCAAAGAAGGATTGTTTAATGAAGAGCGCAAACGCGAGATTCCAACGCATCCTAAATCGATTGGGATCATTACTTCACCTCAAGCAGCTGCTCTCAAAGATGTTCTCTCGACATTAGCAAGACGCGCGCCACATATTCCGATTGTGATTTATCCAACCTTAGTGCAAGGGCCTGATGCACCAGCCGGAATTATTGCTGCGCTTAAAGCGGCTGAAAAAGAAAATACAGTCGATGTGATTTTGTTAGTAAGGGGTGGTGGCAGCATTGAAGACCTGTGGGCATTTAATGATGAGCAGCTCGCTTACGCAATTGCCAACTCAAATATTCCGGTAGTCAGCGGTGTAGGACATGAGACCGATTTCACGATTGCTGATTTTGTGGCAGACCTGCGAGCGCCAACCCCAACGGGCGCGGCAGAGCTAGCAGCCCCACGTAAAGATCAGCTACTACAAGAGTTAGATGCAATCAAGCAGGCTTTATTACAGCGTGTTAATCAGCGCGTAGAACGTGAAGCGCAAACCCTAGACCAATTAGCTTTACGATTAAGTCATGCACTACCAAATCCCGATCGCATGCGTGAACAAATTAGCAGTTGGCAGCAACGCTTAAATCAAGCATGGTCAGTACGAATAGAAAACTGGAAGCGCAATCAATCTCATTACCAATCCCAAATTGAGATGCTGAATCCGCAAAGAACCTTAGAGCGGGGTTATGCAGTGATTCTGAGTAAAAGTAAACATGAGGACCAAGAGCAACTGCATGCAGTGCGCAAACCCAGTGAGCTCAATACCGAGCAAGGCTTTCAGGTGCGCCTAGCGGAAGGCCAGGCAGAGGTGCAGTTCTCAGAGGTATTGCGTGAGCCGTAATTTTTAAAATACGGCTCAGTATTTGAGCCGTATATGCTAAAATACGGCTCATGAGTACTCCACTAATCCCAAAAGCTACCTTTAAAGCCATCTGGCAGCAGTCTGATTGGCCCAATTTCAAGGCGCAAGGTCTTGGGGTACAGGATGCCCTTTTGCGTGCCAGAAAAAAGCAAGGGGAAGTGATTGGCCAGGCAAATGCGATTGGGCTCAAGGGTGCGCAGGAGTTAATTCAAAGTAGATACATTCAAGAAATTATTGCGACTTCAGCCATTGAAGGTGAAAAGTTAAATCTGGATTCTGTAAGGTCTTCAGTATTTCGCAAGTTGGGAGTTGTCTTGGCGAACGATATTGCGCCCTTAGATAAAAAAGTTGATGGACTGGTAGATATATTGCAGGATGCACTCGAGAGTCGTGAGATCGACTTAAATACAGAAAAACTTTTTCAATGGCATCAAGCACTTTTTCCTGGAAAAATAAATACTAGATCACGCATTAAGGTAGGCGACTTTCGGGACCATGAAGATCCGATGCAAATTATTAGCGGTAGACAAGGCAAAGAGATTGTGCATTTCACAGCACCTCCTTCAGCAAGGGTAGAGGCTGATATCAAAAGATTTTTAGATTGGTTTAACAAAACTCGGCCCAATCTTCAAGTGGCTACGAATTCAAAAAATTCTAGCAATCAAATGGATGGTCTTACACGAGCAGCAATAGCCCATTTATGGTTTGAAACAATTCATCCATTTGAAGATGGCAATGGAAGGCTTGGAAGAGCAATCGTAGAGATGGCCATGGCTCAAGATGCACAGTCTGGGGAAAAGTTATATAGCCTTTCTGAGCAGATGATGGCTAATCGCTTAAGTTATTACGATGCATTGAATTCTGCGCAGCATGGAAATCTAGATATTTCCGAATGGGTAATTTGGTTTGCACATGCTTGTGAGCTTGCTTGTGAAGCCTCTTGCGAAGTGATGAAAAACGCCATTGAGAAGTCGCACTTTTGGGCTCAGCACTCCGATGCACAGTTAAACGAGAGAAAAAAGAAAATCATTCAGAGGTTATTGGATGATGGCGACGGTGGATTTTTGGGTGGTTTGAATGCGGAAAAGTATATGAAAATCACTGGAAGCTCGAAGGCTACGGCTACAAGGGACTTATCAGATTTAGTAGAAAGCAAGATGTTGTTTTCAGTAGGGCATGGTAAGGCTTTACGCTATTACATCAATATTCCCGGCTGGACTCATGGTCTTGGGTGATCATCGGCAAGGCCTCTCTGGCTGATGCCAAATCTCCTTCAGAGAATATTAGGCTCAATCTCTAAGCTCACGCCAAACTCTTTACGCACTTTGTCCTGAATACATTTAGCAAGGCCTAAAATATCTTGCGCAGTGCCATTGCCATGATTCACTAAGACGAGTGCTTGGTTTTCATAAACACCCACCTCACCCATGCGCTGACCTTTAAAGCCACATTGATCAATCATCCAGCCGGCAGCTAGTTTGCGCTTACCGGGGGCATCTGGATAAGACACTAAACCAGCATATTTTTTGAGTAGTGTTTCGTATTGCTCATTGGGAATGATAGGGTTCTGAAAAAAGCTACCTGCATTACCAATCACCTTGGGGTCAGGCAATTTGAGAGTTCGAATTTTACATACTGCCAGAAAGATTTCTTCTGCAGTCGGGTTTGGATTGCCTTCAAACTGCTTTGCTAAATCAGCATAATGAATCTTGGCTTGCCAGACCTTGGGAATATTGAAGATGACATTAGTTACGATAAAGCGCTGAGGATGTTTCTTAAAGTAGCTATCCCGATAGGCGAATTGACAATCTTCTTTAGCAAGGGTGACAAAAGTATTAGTCTTAGTATCAAAAGCATGAATGCTATCAATATAGTCGGCTATCTCAACACCATATGCTCCGATATTCTGAATGGGCGCGGCGCCAACTGTGCCAGGAATGAGTGCTAGGTTTTCTAGGCCTGGCAAATTATTTTCTAAAGTCCAGACAACAAATTCATGCCAGTTAACTCCTCCTCCAACCGAAATCACCGTTGCGTTTTGCTCAGAAGAAATAATCTCTTGCTCGGTGATATTCATGAGTAAGGTTACGCCAGGCAATACTTTGGGCAAAATCACATTACTGCCACCACCCAATACTCGCCAAGGCAGATTTTGCTCCGTAATCTGGTTCATCACCGCCGCAATTTGCTCTGGGGCGGTGATTTCATAAGCAAGATCTGCTACCGCATCCAGACCAAAGGTATTGCGGCCCTTTAGACCCAAATGGGGCATCAATTTTGCCGGTGCAGGCGCATTGGGGGTGGAGTTCATGCCACAATCTTATTCGAATGTCTGCTAAATCCGCAGATAATTGCCAGAATAGCAATGAGACCACGAATAGAAGATCACCCCAAAATTAGAGAAGGAGTTTGAAATGCCCTCATTTGACGTAGTTTGTGAACCCGATATGGTGGAGCTGAAAAATGCCATCGAACAATCCAATAAAGAAATCAGTAATCGTTTTGACTTTAAGGGCTCTGATAGCCGCGTAGAGCAAAAAGATGAAACGCTGATTTTGTACGGTGATGATGACTTTAAATTAGGCCAAGTGCGTGATGTACTCTTTGGCAAGATGGCTAAGCGTAATGTGGATGTGCGTTACCTCAAAGATGATAAAAAAGAGACTATTGGCAGTGATAAGCGTAAGCAAACCATGAAGATTCAAAAGGGCATTACTCAAGATCTTTCTAAAAAAGTGGTGCGTATTATTAAAGACAGCAAGATCAAAGTGCAAGCGAGTATTCAGGGTGATGCAGTGCGCGTGACTGGTGGCAAGCGTGATGATTTACAAGAAACCATGGCTTTACTGAAAAAAGAAGTCACTGAAGCGCCATTGGGCTTTAATAATTTTCGTGACTAAGAAGAGGCTTTGGGCGCAATGAAAACACTTAAACCCATTCCTATATTTCAATCAGAGCTTGATGAGAGAAGGTTTTGGGAAATCCATGATGCCTCTGACTATTTTGATTTAAATAAAGTATTTAGGGCAGCATTACCAAATCTAAGACCCCATACTGCGACTATTAAGCCTCAAGATGGTGTAATTGGAAAATTCACATAGAGCTTGATTTGTTTAATTAAGGGCGTAAAGGTTGCGCTTGCACCAAAAATAGTATATACTTTATATATATAAACGAGGTGCCATGATGAGAGCTTCAAACGAAAATCTGTTGGTCAAATTCCGTTCTAAAGACACCCAATTTGGCGTGACTCGAACAACGGTTAAAGCAATTGCTAAAGAACTCGATGTAAATGAAACACAGGTTATCCATATGGCCTTGTCAAAATTTGCTACTGATGTTTTACCGTCTTATGCTCCTGATGATGGTCCGCTGACAGCAAAACAAGTTTTGACCTTACGGAAGGATGTAGCAAAGCGCTTACCAAAAGGCAAACTGCTTGCACGCGACGCATTATTTACATGAGTCAGACTTGGATGCTGCCCGCACCTGGCGATATCGTTTGGTGCTTGTTTCCAGAAGTTCCCAATAGTGAGCCAGGACCCAAACCTAGGCCAGCCATAGTCCTGAGTGTTGAGCGTCGGGAGGATGGCAATCAGGTCAGCGTGGTATACGGTACATCCCAGAATCTGACCAGACTAAAAGCTGGCGAGGTGGTAATAACTAAGACTAAGAATCCAGCCGCTTATGCGCTCGCTGGATTAGCTTACGATACAAAGTTTGATTTCAAGGTGATTGTGGATCTGCCGTGGTCTGAGCGCTACTTCAAAGTGCCCGCCAGAAGCCCTCATGGCAATACACCCAAGCTAGGCACTTTGCATGCAACCATTCTTCGCGCTGTTGAAGCGGCTTATCGAGCAGTATTAAGCCGATAGACTGACAAAGATAGATGCTCTGGAGATATCCAAATCAACAATAATTTACGGATACCCATTAAATCTAAAGTTTTATGACAAAGAATGTACCCCCAATCTCTGTGATGAGCCAAGAAGCCATCGAGCGTTTTTGCGATACTTGCTGGCTAGAAGATGGCCTAGCGCAAAATAGTCTGTCCGCATACCGAAGAGACTTGTTGCTACTAGCCCAGTGGCTCTTCAAGAATCATCAATTAGATTTATATGCTGTGACAGAAAAAGATCTGACGGCTTATATTGCCCATCATCGTGCTGACAAGGCAACAACTGCCAATCGCCGCTTAACTGTCTTTAAACGTTTTTATCGGCATGCCTTGCGCATCAATTTAGTGAAGAATGATCCCTGTATTGGTCTGCGTGCTGCCAAGCAAGCACTGCGTTTTCCAAAAACACTCAGTGAAGATCAAGTAACAGCTTTACTCAATGCTCCTGATATTGAAACGCCACTGGGACTGCGTGATCGCACGATGTTAGAGCTGATGTATGCCAGTGGCCTGCGCGTTTCTGAAATCGTTTCTCTTAAAACCGTAGCGCTGGGATTAAATGAGGGTATCGTGCGCGTGGTCAATGGCAAAGGTGGCAAAGAGCGCCTCGTGCCATTTGGTGGTGAGGCAGGGCAGTGGCTCAGAAGGTACCTGGCAGATGCGAGAACTCCGCTACTTGAAGGAAAAACAACCGATGCTGTTTTTGTTGGACGCCATACTGGTACCGGTTTAACTCGCCAGGCGTTTTGGGCCTTGATCAAGCGTTATGCCACCTTAGCCAATATCCCAGTTGCCTTATCCCCCCATACTCTGCGTCATGCTTTTGCAACCCATTTACTCAATCATGGCGCGGATTTAAGGGTAGTGCAGCTACTCTTAGGGCACGCGGACATCTCTACTACCCAGATCTATACCCACGTGGCTAGGGAGCGTCTTAAATCAATTCATCAGCAACATCACCCACGTGGCTCATAAGAAAAGAAATAAGTGTTTAAGATAGCGCTATGACTTTTGATCCCGACATCTTGCTCATTCCGTTTGCCTATTTGATTGGCTCTATCTCTTTTGCAGTGGTGGTGAGTAAATGCATGCGTTTACCCGACCCTCATACTTATGGCTCTGGTAATCCTGGCGCAACTAATGTTTTGCGCACTGGTAACAAATTAGCTGCAGCACTGACCTTTATTGGCGATGCACTTAAGGGTTACTTTGCGGTCATGCTAGCAAGAGTGTTGTTAGGCGATGAGTCTTTAACTTCGACACTAAGTTCTTGGGTCTTATGCGGCGTTGTGCTCGCGGTATTTTTGGGACACCTCTTTCCGATCTTTCATGGCTTTAAAGGCGGCAAGGGAGTGGCAACAGCCTGCGGAATTTTATTTGGCGTAAATGTCATCTTAGGGATGGCTACGCTAAGCACCTGGATCATCGTGGCTGTATTTTTACGCTATTCCTCCTTAGCAGCGATAGCAGCGGCGATTTTTGGTCCGCTCTATTTTGTATTTTTGTTTGGCTTTCAGCCTATGGGTATTGCGCTTCTCGCAGTTTGTCTACTTCTGGTTTGGCGTCACCGTAGCAATATTCGCAATTTAATCAATGGCACTGAGAGCCGTATTGGCTCTAAAAAAGACCTACAGAAAGCCAAATAAAGATCATGACGATTGCCTACGCCTGCCTTCTTTTTATGGGCCTGTTTCCTTATGTTGCTGCGGGCATTGCTAAAAAAGGCTTTGAGAATTACGACAACAGCATGCCAAGACAATGGCTGGCCAAGCAAACCGGCTTTAGAGCAAGAGCCAATGCTGCGCAAGCCAATCTTTTTGAATCCTTACCACTCTTTTTTGCAGCAGTCATCATCGCTAGCATCAACAATGCACCCCAAACCAGAATTGATTTATTAGCGCTCGGTTTTGTGGCAGCGCGCATCGCTTTTTTAATTTGCTACCTTGCCGATTGGCCAACAACCCGAACAATTGTTTGGTCAATTGGGCTGATTTGCGTGATAGCGATCTTCTGCCAGATTTGAATTTCACCATGACTACTACAACACTGAGACATATTACATCCTATGCCAACAAAAAAAGTACCTAGTACTAAAACCACCGCCAAAAAAGCGGCAATCAAAAAAGTAGCCTCAAAAAAAGAGAATGCGGGTACACCTCTATCAGTCATCATTCGCCGCCGTATTGAGGCAAAAAAAGTACGCTTTCATGCAAACGATAATATTGCAGAGTTTATTGAACCAGGCGATTTAGAAGGTTTAGTTGATGAGGTTGCTCAGAAGATGCAAGAAGTGCTCGAGAGTTTGGTGATTGATACAAAAAGTGATCACAACACCCAAGATACCTGCCGACGCGTCGCCAAGATGTATGTGCAAGAAGTGTTTAATGGCCGCTATGTAGTGCAGCCTGCCATGACCAAGTTTCCGAATGTGAGTCATTTAAATGAGCTCATGATTATTGGGCCCATTACAGTTCGTAGCGCTTGCTCTCATCACCTCTGCCCAATCATGGGCCGCATTTGGATTGGTGTCTTGCCTAGCAAAGAGTCAGCACTGATTGGTTTATCTAAATACTCTAGGCTCACTGAGTGGGTGATGTGTAGACCACAGATTCAGGAAGAAGCTGTAGTGGAGTTAGCTGATATGTTTGAGAAAAAAATGAAACCAACTGGTGTAGCCATCGTGATGGATGCTGATCATTTCTGCATGCAATGGCGTGGTGTAAAAGATCGCGACTCTAAGATGGTCAATAGCGTCATGCGTGGCGCATTCTTAAAAGATCCCAATTTGCGCCGTGAGTTTTTATCATTGTTAGAGAAGCGCTAGTCTGATGCGCAAGAAGGTTGGTAACTGTCTTGCGATGACTTTTGCCTTAGGCCTTGTCGCGTGTGGCAGCTTTCCAACCACACATCCCAATCCTGCTAAAAATAATCCTGCGACATACAAAATAGATTTAAAGGATTGTGCTCAATCTTATCCAGAGACTCCTGATGGCGTTTACCTCAAACGACGTATCTCTTGCATGGAACTTAAGGGTTGGAAATAATCATTTCGCAGCTTTAGCGACGTGCAGTTTTTCTTGAGAACAATTCTCAACTATTAATCTATATAAATCATAGAGTTACACTGCCAGCGGCAAGATAAAACCTTCTCCACTATGATCACCTTAGATTTCAAGAGTGCACAAGGTTTTTAGATCGATTGCACAATATTTACTGTTTTATTTTTTGGAGAACCCATGAAAAATAGTCGCCGCCAATTTATGATTTTGTCTGCTGCTGGTGCTTGCACCTTGGCATTGAACGGTAAAGTTCAAGCTCAAGCAATGGTTGCTGAAACTGATCCACAAGCCAAGGCCTTGCAGTATGTTGCAGTCTCTAAGGTCGCTGGCAAGAATTGTGCTAATTGCGCTCTCTACCAAGGCAAAGCAGATTCTGCCGCAGGTGGCTGTGCTTTGTTTGCTGGTAAGCAAGTATCTGGTAAGGCCCATTGCAGCGCTTGGGCCAAGAAAGCTTAAGTATCTTTTTGCTATAGAGCCAGGTACTTTGTTCTTGGCTAATGAAAAGACTGTTTGGCGTAAGCTGGCAGTCTTTTTTATTTTCAATAGATGGAAAGCCATCGTAAGATTTGAATGAAGCATTCATATAGATACCTCAAAAAGCATTACGCTTTTTATTTAGGGGGAGACCAGCCACCAGTAAGTTGGTCGGAGCGCTTGCGCTCAGTGATTGGGGCATTCTTAGGTCTTATGTTGGTGTTCGCTCTCGCTAAATACTTAGGCGAGTGGGGTGGTATCAATGAATGGTTGATGGCTTCCTTGGGGGCAAGCGCTTTACTAGTATTTGCATTGCCAGGCAGCCCCATGGCCCAACCTTGGGCTGTGATTGCTGGTAATACCATATCTGCTTTAGTCGGGATTAGCTGCTTTCACCTGGTCGGTGAGCCATTGCTAGCTTTGCCGCTGGCCGCCGCGCTCTCCATTTTGGGAATGTTTATTCTGCGTTGCCTGCATCCACCAGCTGCGGCTGTGGCCTTAATCGTCGTTTTAGGAGAAATTGGCCGCTACCGCTATGCCTTTTTCCCAGTCATGGTTGATTCAATCTTGTTGATATTAGCAGGGGCAGCCTATAGCAATTTGACTGGCAAGCCATACCCCAATAAGCCTTCAATCTAGGCCCGTAGGGGCTCGCCTTATTTGATTTTGCTGGCTGCTATAGAGACAATACAGTCCTTAATGGTGTAATTTTGGTACTTACCAGCATTTTCCTTGCGGATGGACTGACCGCATTCAGTTAATGAATTGCGTAGCTTAATTTTGGGGATATTGCTCATTGAGAGGACTCCTTGAAAATGGGTATGCTTTTTGATTGTAAGTTAGCGCCATTGTGCGCCTGTACTACTACAAAAGGGATTTTAATAAATTCCAGCTCTTTGCTAAAGTGTGGCAATAAACCCTATAAAATCAGGTTTTCTTACTAAAAAGCATATTCATTGCTTTGAACCTGTTATGGCTTTAGTGATTCCAGTCATTCTTTGTGGCGGCTCCGGTACCAGGCTTTGGCCTTTATCCCGCTCGGGCTTTCCAAAGCAATTTTTGGTGCTCTCCGGTGATGGCTCATCTCACAGTCTATTTCAGCAGGCAGTTAGCAGAATTAACTCAGTCGCCAATTCCAAAATCACATTAGGCAATACCTTGGTTGTGACGAATGAGGATCATCGCTTTTTGGTCTTAGATCAGTTGCGCGAACTGAAGTCCGTCCATGCCACTTTATTACTTGAGCCTGTAGGTCGCAATACTGCCCCTGCACTGAGCATGGCTGCATTTTGTTCGGAAAAATTATCTGCTGACGCTCAAGACCCTATCTTGATCATTACTCCAGCAGATCAAACCATTCAAAATCAAGCTGCATTCACAAAAGCCTTGCAAGATTGCATTGCGAGTGTTGAGGCTACTGAGAAGGCGATTTGTATTTTAGGAATTACTCCCAGCGCTCCTGAAACAGGTTATGGCTATATTGCACGCTCTGCTAGTAAAGATCAAAACAATGCTTACATCGTCGAGCGTTTTGTTGAAAAGCCCGACCTTAAGAAGGCCCAAGAGTACTTAGCCAGTGGCAACTATCTTTGGAATAGCGGCATGTTTGTTTTAAGAGCCAGCACTTGGCTTGCTGCCCTTAAAGAATTTCGTCCTGATATTTTTGATGCTTCTCATAATGCTTGGCAAAGCAAGTCAGAAGATAGCGCCGATGGTGCCCACTTTGTACGCCCAGGTAAAGAAGAATTTAAATCCATCCCTAGTGAATCCATTGACTATGCAGTGATTGAAAAGTGTCCAGGATCTGCTTATCCAATCAAGATGGTTGAGCTCGATGCTGGCTGGAATGATCTAGGCGCTTGGGATGCCGTATGGCAAGTGGGCAAACAAGATTCAGATGGTAATGTGATTAGTGGCGATGCCTTGCTGACCAATTCTAAGAATTCTTTAGTGCATGCAACTAGTCGTTTGGTGAGTGCGGTTGGCATTGAGAATTTAATCATCGTAGAAACTGCGGATGCAGTTTTAGTTGCTGATCGCAGCAATAGTCAAGATGTGAAAAATATTGTGACTCAATTAGAAGCGCAAGGGCGCGAAGAAAAGAATTTACATCGCAAGGTTGCCAGACCTTGGGGTTGGTATGACAGCGTAGATGAAGGTGAGCGCTTCAAAGTCAAACGGATTCAGGTAAAGCCGGGTGCGACCCTGTCACTGCAGATGCACCATCACCGCGCTGAGCACTGGATTGTGGTTAAGGGTGTCGCAGAAATTACTAACGGTGATCAAGTGATTACCTTAAAAGAAAATCAAAGTACCTATATCCCTCAGGGGCAAACTCACCGTTTAGCCAATCGTGGTACTGAGCCCTTAGAGATTATTGAAGTGCAGTCAGGCAGTTATTTGGGCGAAGATGACATCATCCGCTTTGAAGATACTTACGGTAGAAGTTAAAACAAAATATCACTTATATGACAAACACTAAAAAGAATACCCAAAAAGTAGCCCTTATTACCGGCATCACTGGCCAAGATGGCTCTTATCTGGCCGAGTTCCTGTTAGAAAAAGGCTACATCGTTCATGGTATTAAGCGCCGCGCCTCTTCGTTTAATACCGATCGCATTGATCATCTTTATCAAGACCCCCATGTGAACCATCGCGATCTCATTCTTCACTATGGCGATTTAACTGACACTAGCAATTTGGTACGCATTATTCAAGAATGCCAGCCCGATGAAATTTATAACCTAGGCGCGCAGTCACACGTGGCGGTGTCATTTGAGTCTCCTGAATACACAGCAGATGTTGATGCGATGGGACCACTGCGCATGTTAGAGGCCATTCGTATTCTGGGCTTGGAAAAGAAAACCCGCTTCTACCAAGCTTCTACTTCTGAGCTCTATGGCTTAGTACAAGAAATCCCGCAAAAAGAGACTACACCGTTCTATCCGAGGAGCCCTTATGCGGTAGCTAAGCTGTACGCTTATTGGATCACGGTGAACTATCGTGAAGCGTATGGGATTTACGCTTGTAACGGCATTCTCTTTAATCACGAATCTAAGCGCCGTGGCGAAACCTTTGTCACCCGTAAAGTGACTCGCGGTTTAGCGAATATTGCCCAAGGACTGGAGAAATGTCTTTACATGGGTAATATCGATGCCTTGAGGGACTGGGGTCATGCTAAAGACTATGTACGCATGCAATGGCTCATGATGCAACAAGAAAAACCGGAAGACTTTGTGATTGCTACCGGCGTGCAGTTCACTGTTCGTGAATTTATTACCCGCAGTGCCAAGCAATTAGGTATTACCTTGAAGTTTGAAGGTAGCGCTGAAAATGAAAAAGCCATTGTTGCTGCAATTGATGGCGATAAAGCCCCAGCTTTGAAAGTGAGTGATGTGATTATGCAAATCGATCCACGTTACTACCGTCCCACCGAAGTAGAAACCCTCTTGGGAGACGCTACAAAAGCCAAAGAGAAACTCGGCTGGGTTCCAGAAATTACTTTAGATCAAATGATTGTAGAGATGGTGGCCTGTGATTTAGACCAAGCTAAGCAACATGCACTATTGCAAAAGCATGGTTACTCTGTATCGGTTGGCAAAGAAAATTAAATCCTAAAAAATATTGATTTCTATGAGCACAGAGTTAAACCAAAAGATTTATGTAGCGGGCCATCGCGGCATGGCGGGTTCTGCCATTGTCAGAAACTTGCAGGCTAAGGGGTTTACAAACATTGTGACCAGAACGCATGCTCAGTTGGACCTAACAAATCAAGCGCAAGTAAAAGCATTTTTTGAGCAAGAAAAACCTGATCAGGTGTATTTGGCGGCTGCAAAAGTAGGAGGCATTTATGCCAACAATACTTTTCCTGCAGAGTTCATATATCAAAACCTCATGATGGAGGCTAATGTTATTCATCAAGCGTTTGAGACTGGGGTAAAAAGACTCCTCTTTTTAGGCTCAAGCTGTATTTATCCTAAGCTTGCTCCTCAACCGATGGCCGAGAATGCACTACTCACCGGAACTTTAGAGTCAACTAATGAGCCTTACGCAATTGCCAAAATTGCGGGTATCAAGTTGTGTGAAAGTTACAACCGTCAGTACGGGCAAAGCCATGGCATTGATTACCGCTCAGTGATGCCAACCAATCTCTATGGTCCCGGTGATAACTATCATCCAGAAAATAGCCATGTCATTCCTGCACTTATCAGACGTTTTCATGAAGCGAAAGTGAGTAATGCTCCAGAGGTATTGATTTGGGGAACAGGCACTCCTAAGCGCGAGTTTTTATATGTAGACGACATGGCTGCTGCTTCAGTCTTTGTAATGGGGCTCTCTAAAGATATTTATGACCAGCATACCGAGCCAATGCAAAGTCACATCAATGTCGGCTTTGGTGCTGACGTCACAATTGCAGAGTTAGCCAATGCGGTAGCAAATGCCACTGGCTATGCCGGCAGGATTGGCTTTGATATCTCTAAGCCAGATGGCTCTCCAAGAAAATGGATAAACTCATCGCGCATCAATCGTTTAGGCTGGCAAGCGAAAGTAGATCTAGAGGCGGGCTTAAAGTTGGCTTATGCTGATTTCTTAAAGACTCATTCAGATACTTTGCTAGGAAGAGCGTCTTGAGATTTAGTTTTCATACCAATAATCTCTGCTTTCGGGATGCTGAGATTGCGTTATTTGGTTACGCACTCCATTACCTATCACTTTTGAAATGATAGGGCTAGCATGAATAGAGATATGTTTAATCATTACGACCCGCAAAAATTATTGATTCCAGAGTGGCTTATTAAAATGCAGTGTGCCATTTTTGCAATTCTCTGGACTATTACTATGCTGCCCAATGTCTTGATTTTCCGTAATGCTGCCTTAATTATTGGCGCCATCATTGGCGTATATGTTGTCATTAAAGATCGCGATGCCCTGATGACAAAGCGTTCGATTCCACTGGTGATTATTGGATCGCTATTCATATGGGTGACGCTACACCTCCTATTCATTGGGAAAAATCACAGTCTCCAGTGGGATGAATATCAGAGTTTATGGAAGCGTGCATTTTTGGGATCTCTATTTACTTTGGGATTAGGTTTATCACTTATTAATAGTAAAAAAAGTTATTGGGTATTCATCTTTGCCGGAATTTGTGGCCCAGTGTTGATCTATTACCTTAAATATTTAATAAAGCTGTCTTCGGGATATTTTGGATTTTCTATCCCAGAGGCTATGGTCTTGTATACACAGGCAGTTAACTCTTTTTATATTCCTAAAATTAGCTATGTACTTTATTGCCTGCCTGCTTTAGCAATTGCCTTTGGTTGTTTAGCAAAATTACTCAAAAGTAAAGACATCAATTGGATATTTTCGTTCATCTGTATTATGGCAATCATGAGCGTACTAGGTATTTTCTATTTAGAAAATATCAAAAATGGTTTCCTTTATGCATTCCTGCTGACTTTAATATTTTTTATTTCTTTATTTAGCAGCAGAGAAAAAAAATTATCTTTTAAAGGTTATTTTCTCATTGCCATCTTAGGATTTGTGATACTTTTCGCTGTTTTTAATAATCTTCAAATAAATAATTCTTGGAAGACTCTTATTGCTGATTCAAAAGTAGCAATGCAAATGCAGCCAGAAGATGTTTGGATCAAAACTACCTTTAACTACCCGCTTAATGAGAATGGGCAGACAGTCTCACTGACAAATTTTGATAGAATTTTTTATCTATCAACTGCAGTGACTTTTGTAAAGCAGTATCCATTAGGCTATGGTTTGGTGCATAGCTCATTTGGACATATTGCACGTGAAAGCTATCCAAATGCGCCATTGATCCAAAGTCATAGCGGCTGGATGGATCTTGTTCTGGGCTTAGGTATTCCTGGCGCAGCTATTTTGCTAGTTGCCTCGATCCTGGCTATGCTTCGGGTGTCTTCTCTTGGTAGTCCCTGGGGCATATTTGGAGTATGGTCTTTACTAAGCGTGGTTCTATTGTTTCTCACGACAGAAGTGTCCCAAAAAAACTTTGTAGACACTTATGTTTGGCTTGTAGTGTTAGTTGCTAGCCTTGGTTTAAGTGATGCTCAAGGCGAGTCGGCAACCCATAATTTAGTTAAATATGATTAAAAAAGTATTTATCCATCGATTCTTTATGAATCATTGACGAGCAAGAATGAAAACCATACTTAATCTCTTCGCACTTTTAACGCTGAAAGAGAGAGTGCGCGCTCAATTACTTTTATGCATGATTCTAATCATGGCTCTACTGGATGCAGTTGGAGTGGCGTCAATCATGCCACTGATGGCAGTGATTACTAATCCTGGCGTAATTGAAACCAATAGACTATTGGCAATGCTTAACAATGCACTAGGCCGACCAAGCCAGCGTGATTTTTTGCTGATCTTGGGGCTATTCATGTTTATGCTTTTATTGCTATCCCTAGTTTTCAAGGCAGTGACTACTTATTGCCAATTACGCTTTAATCTCATGCGCGAATATAGTATTGGCAAGCGTTTGGTGGAGGGATATCTCCATCAGCCGTATGCCTGGTTTCTGACTCGCAATAGCACTGATTTGGGTAAGAATATTCTCTCTGAAGTGAGTACGGTGATTGATAAGGCCATGATCCCATTCACCATTCTAGTTGCTCAAAGCGCGGTAGCTTTCGCACTCTTACTATTGCTGCTAATAGTTGATCCAGTATTGGCGTTTGCCATAGGCCTTGTCCTTAGTGGCGCTTACAGCATTATTTTTAAACTAATGAGTGGAACATTGAACCGCCTGGGGCAGAATAGTTTAGAGGCAAATGCGAAGCGCTTTACTGCAGTTAATGAAGCTTTTAGTGCCGCAAAAGAAGTTAAGATAGGAGGTCTAGAGGCTAGCTATGTTAGAAGTTTCTCAAAGTCTGCTGAACTTTATGCCAAGTATCAGTCAGCCGCGCTGGCAATTGTCTCGCTGCCACGATTTGCACTTGAAGCTGTTGCCTTTGGCGGGATGATGTTAATGGTTCTTTATTTAATGATGCAAGGAACAAGTTTTTCAGATGCGTTACCAGTGATTTCGCTTTATGCTTTTGCTGGCTATAGGCTTGTACCTGCTTTGCAGCAGATTTACGGCTCACTCTCACAATTGCGCATTACGGGGCCGGCAATTAATGCATTACATGCCGAGCTATCCGAACTCAAGTTTGTTGCTGCGAGTAACACTCCTAATACTCCAATCCTATTTAAGGAATCCATTGCTCTAAATAATATCCGCTATACGTATCCCAATGCTTCTCGACTAACGATAGACGGGCTTAGCATGGTTATTCCCGCTCATCAGGTAATTGGATTAGTGGGTGCAACTGGTTGTGGAAAAACTACTACAGTTGACCTGATTCTTGGGCTACTTGAGGCTCAGCAAGGCACCCTTTGTGTGGATGGCCAAATCATTGATTCAACAAATATACGGCAATGGCAAAAGACGGTTGGCTATGTGCCTCAGCAAATTTATCTTGCCGACGATACTGTGCTATCAAATATTGCATTTGGTGTCAGCGAAAGTGATATTAATCGAGAGGCAGTTGTTCGTGCAGCCAAGATTGCAAATCTTGATGATTTTGTGAGTAATGAATTACCTGCAGGTTATGAAACAAAAGTTGGTGAGCGTGGCGTTCGCCTATCTGGAGGGCAGCGACAGCGCATTGGCATTGCACGCGCTCTTTATCATAATCCACAGGTGCTGATTTTGGATGAGGCAACTAGTGCGCTTGATAATTTGACAGAGCTAGCCGTGATGGAGGCGATTAATAAATTAAGACATGACATTACTATTATTTTGATCGCTCATCGTCTTAGCACTGTCCAGGAATGCGACCAGATCTACTTGCTAGAGAAGGGAAAGGTAGTTGCTCAAGGGGGATATGAGCAACTGAAGGCGACAAGTGAAGAGTTTCAAAAGATGACGAAAGTTTTGGAATGACGACTTTTTCAACTGGGGCCCTGGAAAATAATGGAACCCCACCAATTGCTGCTTTATTACTTGCTGCTGGCTATGGAATGCGCTTGCAACCCCATACAAATGAATGGCCAAAATGTTTGATGCCGGTAGATGGCTCACCACTGCTGCAGTATTGGCTTGAATCGGCTAAAGAGCTTGGTGCAAGTAAGGTGCTGGTTAATCTCCATCATCTAGCCACTAAAGTCGAAGCTTTTCTGATGCGCCCATGTTTTAGGGGTTGGGTAGATTTTGTTCTTGAGTCAAAATTAATGGGTACAGCTGGAACAATACGAGCAAATTATTCTTATTTTGCCAATTCAACGCTATTGCTTGTACATGCTGATAACTATTGTCAGTGTGACTTTGCTGCCTTTTTACGGTATCACGAGACTGAACGTCCAAAGCACTGTCTCATAACAATGATGACCTTTGATACTCATAACCCCAGCGCCTGTGGGATTGTGGAGACTGATGAGCTGGGGGTAGTCACTGCCTTTTATGAAAAAGTGGCTAATCCACCAGGAAATCGGGCTAACGGAGCTGTTTATCTACTTGCGCCTGAAGCCTTAAAATGGATAAAAGAGCACCCTGAAGCCCAAGATTTCAGTACTGAAGTGTTGCCAAGATTCCTTGGTCGTATTGCAACTTGGCATAATGACCAAGTACACATAGATATTGGAACTATTGAGTCTCTATATGAAGCACAAAAGAGTCAAGATATGAAAATACCAAAGAGGGATGTGATTGAAGCTGATGACTGGGAAAAAATGTTTACAAATCACCCCATTCATCAACAATTGAAAAGCGCATTTAATTCAAAGATAAAATAAATAATGAATATTCTAGTAACAGGTGCTTGTGGCTATAAAGGAAACGTACTGGTTCCAAAGCTATTGAATGCAGGACATTCTGTAATTGCTTTCGATATTATGTGGTTTGGAAATGATCTTCTGACGCACAGTAAACTTAAGGTAATCCAAGGGGATGTTCGAAATATCGCTGAAATTCCTTTGGAGGGAGTTGATGCAATTATTCATTTATCTTCAGTTGCAAATGACCCCGCTGGAGATCTCGATCCAAAATTAACGTGGGAAATTAGTGCTTTAGCCACGATGCAACTCATTGATCGTGCAGCGCGATTGGGCATTAAGCACTTTATCTATGCGTCCTCAGGAAGCGTCTATGGTCTTAAAGATGAGGCGCAGGTTACTGAGGATCTCACCCTAGTACCCTTATCGGAGTACAACAAGACCAAGATGGTGGCTGAGCGAGTGGTCTTGAGCTACTCAAATCAAATGGTGGTTCAAGTCGTCCGTCCTGCTACCGTTTGCGGCATCTCCCCTCGCATGCGTTTTGATGTATCAGTCAACATGTTAACCATGCAGGCCCTGACTAGGGGAGAAATTACCGTTTTGGGTGGGGATCAGACGCGGCCTAACATTCACATTGATGACATTACGGATCTTTACCTTTTTCTTTTAGATAGACCAGATGTTACTGGTGTCTACAATGCCGGCTTTGAGAATTTAAGCATTCGAAGAATTGCTGAGATGGCCTGCGAAAAAGCGAGCGCCAAAATTACCGTGCTTCCTTCAAATGACCCTAGATCATATAGAGTCAATTCAGACAAACTCCTTGCTACAGGATTCCGCCCGCGCAAGACAGTTGAAAATGCGATCGATGAGATTTGCCAAGCTTATCGTGAGGGTCGACTCAAAGATGAAGAGCGTTTTCATACTTTGCCCTGGATGCAAAAAACAGTATTTAATAGAGCTTAAAAATGACACCTCCAGTTTTTTCAACCTTTTCTAATGGTTATGTATCACGACTAAAGTCAGCCCTAGATTTGCTCCCTCAAGCAGAACTCGAAGCCCTTGCTGTTGCATTGATGACGGCTTGGAGAGAAAAGCGCCAAGTATTTATTTTTGGAAATGGTGGCTCGGCCGGTAATGCAATTCATCTTGCCAATGATTATCTTTATGGAATCTCTAAGCAGTTAGGAAAAGCTCTCAAAGTGCATGCTTTACCTGCAAATTCTGCGGTTTTGACTTGTTTAGCCAATGATGAGGGTTATGACAGTATCTTCATCCAGCAGTTGGCTGTCTTAGCTAATCCTGGAGACATCGCCATTGCTCTAAGTGGTAGTGGAAATTCGCCCAATATTCTTAGGGCTCTTGAGTATTGCCGCGACAATCAAATTCAGTCTTTTGCCGTTCTAGGCTTTTCTGGCGGGCAAGCTAAAGCACTTGCTCATCATGCGATTCATATCCCTATTGATGATATGCAAATTAGCGAAGATCTACAGTTGGTTGTGGGACATCTGATGATGCAGTGGCTTCATATGCACAAGGATCAGATCTGATGACAAAGATAGTTGGATTGACTGAACTCAAGCCTTCTGATGATTATGTTCTTGCTTATGGCCATTTCAGCGTTGTTCACCTTGGCCATTTACGCTATTTGCGTTATGCAAAGGCTCAAGGGAAAAAGCTGGTTGTTGCATTAATTGGGGACCACTTACCTAGTGGTCAACTAGATTATCCATTTACCCAGCTTGAGCGCTCTGAAGCTTTATCAGCACTTAATCTAATTGATCACATCATATTTCTTGAAGGAAAAGAGCTAACCGGTGTTGTGACCACTTTAAAACCTAAAACGATTGTTCTTGGCACTGAGTATGAGTCAACAACTGATCCTGATATTAGGGCGGCACTTAGTCAGCAGGTTCAGCAGGGTCGCGAAATTGAATTTCATTCTGGCGAAACGCATTATTCGAGTACAGAACTTTTATCAAACTCGGAGCATCAAATTGAGCAGCAGAGACGTTCAGAATTCTTGGCCGCTTTAGAGCGCCAAGGATTGGAGCTGCAAGACATGCTTGGGACACTCGCAAGTCTCAAAAATGCCCATTTAGTTGTCTTGGGAGACACCATCGTTGATCGTTATGTTGCCTGTGAAGCAATGGGTATGAGCGCTGAAGCCCCAGTAATCGTTGTTAGAGAGTTAGAAAGTCGTAACTATTTAGGGGGCGCTGCGATTGTGGCAGCACATGTTCGCACTCTGGGTGCTCAATGTACATTTTTTTCGGTTATTGGAAATGATGAAGCAGGAGATTATGTTTCTAGTCAATTGCAAGATTATGGCGTCAACGCCGTCTTAATCAGAGATGCGAAGCGTCCCACTACATTAAAGAAACGTTATGTAGTGGAGAATCAAAAGCTCTTTCGAGTAAGTCGTGTAGAGGAAAAGCGTCTTGATAAAGCGGTTGAGCAAAGTTTGCTAGAAAAGTTAGAGACAATGGCTAACAACGGTAGCATTGACGGAATCATCATTTCTGATTTTGTTTATGGAGTAGTTACTCCCGAGGTACTAGAGAGCGTCAGAAGGCTAGCAGAAAAGCATCAAATTATGCTCTTTGGCGATTTGCAATGCAGCAGTCAGGTTGGCGCTGTGACTCGATTCAAAGACTTCAGTCTGATTTGTCCTAATGAGCGAGAGGCAAGGATAGCTCTTCAAGATAAGGATTCTGGGCTGGAAGCAATTTCTAATCTGATATTTAGTCAAACAAACTGTAAAAACTTGATTATGAAATTGGGCTCAGAAGGTTTTATTGTGTATGGCCAAAATGGCTCATCAACATTGAATCGTGAGCATTTTCCAGCTTTGACTGCAAATCCAGTTGATGTAATGGGGGCAGGTGATTCGCTACTGGCTGTCATGGCGACTGGGATGGCTAGCGGCCAATCAATCATGTCGACTGCAGCGCTGGCAAGTTGTATGGCATCCTTAGCAGTTGAGAGAATGGGAAATACTCCCGTTTCGGAGATGGAGTTGCGTGACAGAGTCCTATCGGTTTTTGCTTACAGTGGCCAACCTAAATTCAATTAAAAACAATCGCTAATGAGTAATCTTCCAACAAAAACACTTGCCGCCATCTTGGTAGAGCAAAAGCGAGACTTAGTCATTGGTGAAATTCATTTGCCTGATGTTCTGGAAGTAGGTCAGGTATTGGTGCGCTTTCACTATAGCGGCATTTGCGGCAGTCAAATTGGCGAGATTGATGGGGTAAAGGGGGCGGATAAATGGTTGCCTCATCTATTGGGCCATGAGGCCAGCGGAACTGTTCTAGCCATTGGTCCGGGAGTTTCTTTTGTCAAGCCTGATGACCGTGTAGTGATTCATTGGCGGCGCGGCCGCGGCATTGAATCAGTGACGCCCAAATATTCTTGGAATGGCAAAACTGTCAATGCTGGTTGGGTAACGAGTTTTAATCAGCATGCAGTTATATCGGAGAATCGACTTACTGTAATACCTAAAGATGCGGATTTAAAGACGGCTGCCCTCTATGGATGCGCAGTAACTACTGGGCTCGGAACTATAGAAAATAAAGCTAAGATTCGACTGGGTGACCGAGTTGTCATCTTTGGCGCTGGCGGAATTGGTCTCAATCTTATCCAAGGTGCAGTTCTTGCGGGCGCTACTGAAATTATTGCTGTAGATCTATTTGATAATAGACTGGAGTTAGCGCGCTTAATGGGCGCTACTGCAGTGATTAACGCAAAGACCTGCGATGCCTTTGCCAGGATCAAAGAGCTCCTTAATAATCAAAAGCCAGATGTTTTTTTAGACAATACTGGCAAGCCTGAAATTATTGCTCAAGGTTATAACCTCGTTCATGGCGAGGGGCGGGTAGTTTTGGTAGGGGTGCCGTCCAAGGGGTCGACTACAAGTCTTTTCACCTTGGATTTACATTTTGGTAAAACCATCACTGGCACTACGGGAGGTGAAGCTGATCCAACGACTGATATTCCTCGGTATATGGGTCTTTTTGCCAAGCGACAACTAAGCCTTTCTCCATTAATTACGGAGGTCGCACCCCTTTCTGCCGTAAATGACTTAATCGAAGGCATGCGGAACGGCCGAACTGCCGGGCGGTGCCTGATTGATTTAGAGGCTGCCTTATGAGTTCGGTATTGGTTCTGGGAAGTAACTCTTTTTCAGGAGCCAGCTTTTGCCGCTATCTTTTGGAGCAGGGGCTTGATGTGATTGGGGCTAGCCGCTCGCCTGAGGCTCACTCAGTCTTTCTACCCTATCGTTGGCTTCCAGAGTCACAGCAGAAAAACTTTCGTTTTATTCAATTAGATTTAAATCATGACCTAGATCGTCTTGAGAAGTTGATGCGAGATCAGAAGATTAAAGTAGTAGTCAATTTCTCAGCTCAAAGTATGGTCGGCGAGAGTTGGGATAAGCCTGATGACTGGATGCAGACTAATGTTGTGGCTGTTGCCCGCTTAGCAGAGCGTCTTCGGCATTTAGATTTTCTGGAGCGGTATGTCCACATCACGACGCCAGAGGTATATGGCTCTACGGATGGTTGGATTCATGAGGAGACGCCTTTTAATCCCTCTACTCCATATGCGGTATCACGGGCTGCAGGCGATATGCTTTTTAAGATTTATCGAGAGACATTTCAGCTGCCTGTAGTAAGTACGCGGGCTGCTAACGTCTATGGACCTGGACAGCCGCTTTATCGCATTATTCCTCGTACTATTTTCTGCCTACTAACTGGACAACCTCTAGAGTTGCATGGCGGAGGTGTATCAACCCGCTCTTTTATTCATATCGACGATGTCAGTCGTGCTACCTGGCAGATTGCTCAGAAAGCGTCAGTCGGCGAGACTTATCACATCTCAACTGATCGGATTATTTCGATTAGAGCTTTGGTGGAGGCTTTATGTGAGATGCTAAAGGTATCTTTTGAAGGAAATGTTTCGGTAGTAGGGGAGCGTCTAGGTAAAGATAGTGCTTATTGGCTTAGCAGTGAAAAACTCCACCAAGATCTCGGCTGGAAAGATCAGATTTCCCTTGAGCAAGGCCTAGCACAAACGATTGAGTGGGTTCAGAAGAACCTTGAGGTACTCAAGGCCCAACCACTACAGTACATTCACAAAAAATGAAGTCCGAAACCCTTTCTATTTCTCAGCTTGAGGCTATAGCTAGACTCATTCGATTTCGAGCAATTCGAAATTCACATCTCACTGGTACGCCCCACTTGGGATCTTGCTTATCCTGTACGGACTTATTAGTTTGGTTGTATTGGAATATTTTGCGTCTTGATCCCCAGAATCCTAAGGCAAGTGATCGCGATCGTTTTATTCTAAGTAAAGGCCATGCAGCTCCCGTCTTATTTCAGGTGCTTGCCCAAAAAGGTTTTTATGGCTTAGACGCGCTGGACTCTTATGGTCAAGGAGGCTCTGTGTTTGGCGAACATCCTCCGTCACCTGATCATTTGGCTGGTATTGAGGCTGCGACTGGATCTCTAGGTCATGGGCTTCCAATAGGGCTTGGAATGGCATTAGCTAGCCGAATTATGCATAAGCCCTATCGCGTTTTTGCGGTTCTTGGTGATGGTGAGTGTAATGAGGGATCAGTTTGGGAGGCTGCACTGATGGCTTCAGCCCAAAAAGTGAGCAACCTAACAGTTTTTGTGGATTACAACAAGTGGCAAGCAACTGGAAGAAGTGATGAGGTGTTAGGTCTTGCACCATTGGCTGAAAAGTGGAAGGCTTTTGGGTGGGCCTGCATGGAAGTTGATGGTAATTCTTTTCAAGAAATCGAGTCTGCCTACAATTCCTTAGCAACGGATGATCGACCAAAGGCCATCATTGCTCACACTGTAAAGGGTAAAGGAATACCTTTTATGGAAGATGATAATAATTGGCACTATCGCATTCCTTCAGCTGACGAGGTGCGTCAATCAGCTGAGATATTAGGGATTTCCTCAGATCAGATTCAGCTCGATGGGCGTAAGCCCATCAGTCACGGTTAAGCCTATGAGAAATGCTTTTGCAGATGAAGTAACCCAGTTAGCTCAGGCTGACTCTAGAGTTGTACTTCTATCCGGAGATATTGGCAATCGACTTTTTGATCGCTTGCGCGCCGCAAGACCTGAGCAATTCATGAACTGTGGAGTAGCTGAGCAAAATATGATGGGCGTTGCTGCAGGGATGGGCTTAAGCGGTTTGCGACCGATTGTTTATACGATTACTCCTTTTACGACGATACGTTGCCTTGAGCAAATTAAAATTGACGTGGGCTATCACAATTCGCCTGTGATCATCGTGGGTACAGGGTCTGGACTTTCGTATGCAAGCCTTGGCCCAACACATCATAGTTTGGAAGACTTTGCGATCTTTCGGGCTATTCCTAATTTGCAAGTGCTAGCACCTTGGGATGTAAAATCTTTGCGTGCCTGTCTTCGTATGGCAATAGAAAGTAGCAGTCCAACCTATATCCGCATTGGTAAGAAGGGCGAGACAGATCTCTCCGGTGATAATGCTATGCCTGCAATTGGTAATGGCCTGTGTCTAAAGTCGGGAAGCCAAGTCTGCATTTTGGCAACAGGTACTATCAGTAGTGAGGCTGCCTTGGCTGTCAAGACTCTTGCCGAGCAAGGAGTATCTGCTGAACTTGTTTTAATGCACACAGTTAAACCCTTCTCTGAGACAGCAATCAATGGGTTACTTAATCGCTTTGATGCATTAGTTACCGTAGAAGAGCATTCTAAGGTGGGTGGCTTTGGCGAATCGGTATTAAGTTTGATTGCTCGAAACGGCCTACAAAAAAGAGTTGAGGTCTTGGGAACCTCGGACCAATTTATGCCAGTAGTTGGCTCTCAAGAATATGCTCGCCAATACTTCGAGATTGACGCAGACAGTATTGTGCGTGCCGCTCTTCGAGTCTGCCAGTAAATTGAACTGCTTATGCGCATTGGCTTAGATTTCGATAACACAATCGCTTGTTACGACAGCGCAATTACAAAGCTGGCAGAAGAAATGTTTGAGCTTCCAGATTTAGTGCCACGAACCAAGCTGGGAGTGCGAGACTATCTAAGAATGCAGGACCGAGAAGTAGAGTGGACCGCTTTTCAGGGTGAGCTTTATGGACCAGGGATGCGATATGCACAAGCTTATGAAGGTGCTATTGAGACTATGCTTGAGCTAAACGCTCTTGGCCATGAATTATTCATTGTCAGTCATCGCAGTAAAAAGCCTTACGCAGGCCATCCTCATGATCTTCATGCTGCTGCTAGAGCTTGGTTGAAAGAGACAGTACAAAGCCTTGGCTTATTTATAAACGATCAAATATTTTTTCTTGAGACTCGGGATCAGAAGGTGCAAATGATTAAAGAATTGGGTTGCGAGATCTTCCTCGATGATTTGCCCGAAGTTTTAGAGGCCGACCAATTTCCTTCTACAACCCGAGGTATTTTATTTGCGCCTGACAGTTTTAATGAAAATATCTCCACTCGCCACACCACTATTTCCCAATGGACGAGCCTACCCGCCCTAATCAAGCAAGCATAGTCTATCCAGACTTTGCGTTACATTGGGCACAGAAGCTTGAGGCTTCAGTCGATAGTCTGATCCCTCTTCATGGCGGAATTAATAATCAGGTCTTTAGCTGCAGTGTTGGCGCTAAGAGCTCAAAGCGCTTTGTGATTAAAGGGTATTCAGCAAGAGGCCTTACTGATCGCATGTTGGCGGAGATACAGTTTTTACGTTATGCCCAGAAAGTTGCTCCAAGCTATGTTCCAAAGCTACTGGCAGAAGATGAGCAGTATCGCTGCGTTGTGTTGGAATATATAGATGGCCAACCCTATCCTGTAAACCAAAGTCCATCCGAGCAAGATGTTATGCATGCAGGCAGATTTTTTCGCTTACTGAATGCTGATCAATTGCTTGCAAAAGAGTATATAAAGCAGTCGGCGGCAGAGGGATTTTTAAGAGTGACCGAGCATCTTGAAAATGTCTTCGGACGATTAAATCAATTGAGCATAGAGCATCTCCCCATAGAGTTCAGATCACAAGCTAATGTATTGGTACAAAATATCTTTCAGGAGTTTGAGGTACTTGCAGATCAAACCAAAGCGCTGATTGATAAAGGCCAGACTCAAGATGCTATTAATTTTGAAGATTGCTGTGTATCACCAAGTGATTTTGGCTTTCATAATGCATTAAGATCTGCTGGTGGGGTAAAGTTTTTTGATTTTGAGTTTGCAGGATGGGATGACCCCGCAAAGGCTGTAGTTGACTTTTCTCTACAGCCGCGGATGCCAGTTGCCCCTAGCCTTGCTAAGCTTTTTTTTCAAGCAGTCGCTCCATATGGCGGGGAGCAATTAAGCGCTAGAAGCGCTGTTCTGGGCCCAATTCTTAGGCTAAAGTGGTTATGTATTATGCTTTCAGTGTTACGACCAGATCGCTTACTTCAAATGAAGGCGGTTGCTCAAGATGCTATGGGTGAAGGCTTTGTTAAGCAACGACTAGAAGAGGCGCAAGCCTATATTGATAAGGAATTTTCTTTTGGCATACATTGATCTGCTTTCCTCTGTTCACAAGGCTACACAGCGTGATTATTTAGCGCGTGTAAATGATCCAGAGTTTCCAAAAGCAAAAGCTGCCCAGATTGCTAAGCAGTGGGCTTATGACTATTGGGATGGAGATCGGCGCATTAACTATGGCGGTTATAAATATATGCCTGGTCGCTGGGCACCAGTTGCTAACCAGATGATTGAATACTACGGCCTCAAAGCTGGCGACTCGGTATTAGATATTGGTTGCGGTAAAGGATTTCAGATGGTGGAGCTGATGAAGGCCTTGCCTGGTTTGAAAGTTAGAGGTTTAGATATCTCGACTTATGCACTTGAGCATGCACACCCAGATGTAAAAGATCTTATTGATCTTGGATCTGCAGATAATTTGCCTTATGCGGATAAAGAATTTGATCTTGTTTTTTCAATTAATACATTTCATAACCTACACAATCAAGAACTAGAAAAAGCATTGCGTGGAATTGAGCGGGTCGGTAAGCGAAAGTATATCTGCGTTGAATCTTATAGAAATGAAGTTGAAAAAGCGAACTTACTCTATTGGCAGGTTACTTGCGAGCAATTTAATACGCCAGAGGACTGGGATTGGTGGTTTAAAATGTCAGGGTATACCGGTGATCATTCATTTATCTATTTTGATTAACGCTTGAGTTGGATCAATGTTAGTAGAAAAAACCTATGCTGTATTTATTCAATTCATTGAAATGTGAGGTCTGTGTTGTCAGATTTTTATCATAGAACATCCTGTAGTTTATGTGACTCTAAGGCTTTAGTTCTGAGATTACCGATGCCTGCGTGCCCTCCAGTTGATGCTTTTAGGTATAAAGGCCATTCGCAGTACAAAGGTTCTTACTTTCCAATGGATCTTTATCAGTGCGAGGATTGCGGCTATTTGCAGTTATTAGATATTGTTTCTCCAAAACTTCTTTTTGGGGACTATATCTATTTATCATCCTCTTCCCCTGATTTGAACGAGCACTTTGAAAAATACTCCAATTTCATGCAGGAGTATTTTGAGCGCGATGGGATACATAAGAGATTTTGTGTAGATGTGGGTTGTAATGACGGTTTATTTTTGAGCAAGATTGCTCGCTTTGGACACCAAGTGCTAGGAGTAGATGCTTCAGAGTACTGTGCAAAGGTATCTAACCAGAATGGTGTTTCGTGCGTTCAAGGCTTTTTTGAGCGCACACTAGCTGAGCATCTTTTAAAGCAACATGGTTGCGCTGATGTTATTTTTGCAAATAATGTATTTTCACATAGCGACCACTTGATTGAGATCCTAGAGGGCGTGAAAACGTTACTTAGTGATACTGGATTATTTGTCTTTGAGGTATCTTATGCATTAGACACTATTGACCAAAGAGTTTTTGACTACATTTACCATGAGCATGTTGGTTACCACTCATTAAAGCCGCTGATCAAGTTTCTGAATAAAAACGGATTTGAGATAGAGGATGTGGTTAGAGTCAATACAAAAGGCGGGAGCATCCGAGTTGTGGCTAAAAAAATTGCCCAAGACTCATCATCTCCGCAGGTAGCTCAGTCACAAGCCGTCAAAGAGTTACTCGATCTTGAAGAGAAATCTGGTCTTTATTCAGCCAAGTTATATAAAGACCTAGAAGATTTTGTTAACAATAGACGTACGCTAATCAATAGATATATTAGCGAGGCTTTGGCTAGTGGTAAGACCATATGTGTATATGGTGCTTCCGCAACCTCTATAGTACTGATGCGTTCACTTGACCTTGAAGGTCGAGTTGCATTTATTGTTGATGATAACTCCCTAAGACAGGGTAGATTGGCCCCAGTTAGCGATATTCCTGTCGTTTCACGATCCGCACTTGGTTCGGGAGAAGAATTTTTATGCGTTGTACTAGCTTGGCGATTCTGGGATCGGATTGTTCGTCAGACTGACATGGATGAATCAAAAGTAACCTTTCTATTGCCTATGAATGGGGAAAAAGTGTTGTTAAAGCAGGGATATGAGCCGCCACCTACTTCAAGAGTTTGAAATGAGTATGACTAAATCTGTCCGATATATGCCATCCCCATCTAGCGAGGATGATGTAATGGAGGCGCTGACAGAGATGCCTTTTGGTTCTAATGGATTACGCCGTATTTGTTTACATCCTGATACTCAATCACCCTTACATGTAATGGTGATTGAGGCAAATAATGCCATGGAATTTCCTGCGCACTCTCACCCATGCGATGAGTTCATGATGTTGATACGTGGTGAGATGACAGTTTCTTATTTATCCGAAAATGCAGAAAAGAAGGTAGAGCTTAAAGCGGGCTCTTTGTTATTGATTCCAGCAAATTCTATTCATTTAGTCAAATTTTTAGCCCCTTCTACGATTTTCTATGAAATTAAGGCGGGACCATTTAATGAGAACTCAACAATCTTCGCTAAAGCAGATGAGCTCAACTAATTCATCAGTCTGGATAGTGGGTGGAAGTAGCCCACTTACACAAGCCATTTCTAAGGAATTAGGATCAGATCATTCAATCATTAGTTTTGGACGCAATTCATCGTGCGATAGGCATATAGACTTAGCCAAGGCAGAAGAAACCGAGGATGTATTTCAGAAATGCATCCAGGAGTTTGGAGTGCCTAAGGCAATTTTCTTTTGCCAGCGATTTCGTCCGTCGGTATCTGATAAAGATCTTTCCACCTCCGCTTTGATATCGAAAGCGATTGTAGTTGAGGTTTATCCATTACTTGCAATCAATAATGTGCTCATGTCTCTCGACAAGCAGGACTTAAATGTCAGAATGATTGCCTTTTCATCTACAGTAGCATTAAGTGGCCAAAACCAATCCCCACGCTTTTATAGTATTACAAAATCAATGGTAACTAGCCTGCTTCCAGTCTTAACAAGCGAAGTGCTTCAATTAGGCTGCACTTGGAATTGCGTTTTGTTGTCTGAATTTTTTAAGGGTGACGGTGCACATACTGCTGAGAGACTAAAGCAGTTAGATAGCGTCTCAAAAAAGCATGTACAGGGGAAAATTCCAACTGTTGAAGATATTGCTACTTATGGCAGATTTATGATTAGCAATACCGCAATATATATGAATGGAGAATCAATAGTATTTGATGGTGGCTATATAAAATACGGTCAAGACACTTGATTTTCTCATCTTAAAAAGGAAAAAAATTGCTTGAATTTAAATATATAGATAATCTAACCAATCAAAATTTTGAGCCGTATCTTGTTGATAGTCCTTTTATGCGGATAGAGTTTGCTGGACGGATTACAAATAGTTATCTTGCCGGTGGCAATATGGTTGGAAGCCATTCGACAATTGCCAGATCTCTAGTTGGACGCTATGTTGCGATTGGGTGCCACTCCTTTATGTCACGCGCAAAGACTGGAAACTATTGCACCTTCGGTAATCGTGTTTCAATCGGTGGCCTCAATCATGATTACCGGCTGGTAACTAGCCATGAAGTTGCATTTAGAAATACCTCGGCAATCTATGGCGAAACAATTGTAGATAAGGATGCTTATATTCAAGGTCAGGATCAGAACCCTCAATACCACGTCGAAATGGGGCATGATATTTGGATTGGCGATAATGCGGTAGTACTTCCTGGCCGAAAAATTGGGACTGGCGCAGTGATTGGCGCAGGCGCAGTTGTCACTACTGATGTTCCGGCTTACTCGATCATTGTGGGCAACCCCGGAAGGATTTTGAAATATCGATTCCCAGATGACGTTATCTTAAGATTACTCTCTTCAAATTGGTGGGATAAGACAATAAGTGATTTGAAAGGTTTTGATTTTTCAGATATGGACACATTTTTGAAAAAATGTGAGTGCTGATTTTGCATCTTATCGCCCTCATTAGGCTAATCAATAATGTTTAAATACACTCCTTTTACATTCGAGGGTTAGTAGTGATTGATCAAGATCAGTCCTTCACTATAAATGATGTTCAAGTGAACAGTCAGCCACTAGTATCTGTATTTATGCCCGTCTACAACCAAGAGCTTTATGTTGCTGCAGCTCTTGATTCAATCCTTGGTCAAACTTACGCAAACTATGAAATTGTTATCTCAGATGACTGTTCACGTGATTTGACACCAATCATAGTTAAAGAATATGCAGATAAGTTTCCTGAAAAAATCCGTTTTTATAAATTATCAAATGAAAATCTAGGCAGCAGACATTTTGAGTTATTGTTAGAGCAGTGCAAAGGAGATTATGTTTGCCTGTTTTCTGGTGACGATATTATGTATCCGGAAAAGATTAAACGACAGATGGATGATGTCCTGCGACTTGGCCTCTCTTTTCATGGCCATACAGTAGATTGCATAGATAAGTGGGGTGTCATTTTCAGTGAAATGGGCGCGCCCAAAGACCAGTTCTGTCGAAGTAATTCTAATTTCATCATACATGGCATCCCCGCCGCAGGTTGTAGCTGGTTAGTAAAAAGGGCATATGCCAAGTTTGATCATTCCCTTGGCTTTCTTCATGATTTCGATATGGTTATCCGGGTTCTTGGAGATGGAAGACTTGGCTATATTTGCGCTGAAAAATTCGGCGCTTATCGCGTAACACAAACTAGCTGGTCCAATAATTTATGCTGGAAGGATTACTTGTGGGCGTATTCTAATCTGGCTAAGGCCTGGATTCAATCGAGGATGTACTCTGAGTGCATATGGTTAGTATTGAGAATCTTGGCGCGTCTTCCAAAGCTGCCGTTAAAAATTGCGAACACGAAATAAGTATCTGCGTAGCTTAGTATCTAGGGGCGCTGGTTATAAAAAATTGGGAAGTGTAAATGAACACTGCTAAGTTTCTTAAGATTGCCTCGAAAACGCTATTAAGTTCAGATCACTGGTTATGTGTCGTTTTCCGTCGGATTGTTTCAGGATTTTTATTTGGACTTGGAGCTATCGCAAGACCAATTAATTTGACTACTTCAAACTTTTTTTATATTTATGCATGCGTGCTAGCATTTGATCCCAGCCGCCTTGCAGCGCTAATTAATTCAAACGATAGTAAGCTAGATAATCACTTGATCGTCGCCTCCCGCGCATTTTTTGAGATTGCCTTTGCACGAGGAGAGCTACCTAAAATATATAATTTTCTACAGAATACAACTACGAAGTATCCATATTTGTTTACACCCTGGAAATTGCTCCATTACTGCTATTATTTTACAAAGTCATGGGAATCACTCTTAGAAATCAATGCTTTATATGAAGACTTTCGTAGAGACCAATTAAAATCTATGGGGATCCTTGGCTATGATGTGATCTTTGGAGACCATGTAACCGCATCTATTGGCCATAGCCAAATCTTTTTTGATTTTGAAATTATTCGTACCCGCTCTCCTGCCAATCGGCCGAAGATAGTAGTCTGCGATTCAAGCCATGACAGAATGTCGAATTTTTATCGGGAACTCTTGCCAGATATGATTGAGGACTCAATCTCTGTGGATCAGAGCGCTGGGCAGCGCCCAGACTTACTTAATTTTGTGCAGGATTCATTTCCATTTTTAGTGACTAAAAAATATTTTGGTTACCAAGAGGAAAGGGGGAGGGCAAAATATCTCGCATCATGGTCGGCAACTGGTGCAAAAGCATTTAAACTCACTACGACTCAAAAAACTGAGCTTGAGTTATTTCTTCATAGTTTTGGGGTAGAAGAGCATGATTGGTATGTTGTCATGCATGTACGCGAAGGGGCTGATAACTCAATCAGAAACGCAGATATTGATACCTATTATGGCGCAATTGATGCAATCATATCTAATGGTGGATGGGTTTTTAGGATTGGTGATGTATCAATGACTCCATTACGCAAGGATATGCTAAGAGTTATTGATTTGCCTTTTAGTAATGCTTCTAGACCGCGCTATATCGATCTTTATCTTTTAGCTACCGCCCGTTTTGTAATTTGTACGGCTTCAGGACCATCAGACTTTCCGTTTTACTTTAATGTTCCAAGGTTGATAACAAATTGGCCAGTAATGTATGCATTGTTTGGGACCTCCAATGATATATGTCTGCCAGTTTCTTACTACTGCAATTCTAGAAATGCAATTGTTCCCCTGAGAGAGCAATTGACCTCAACGGTTTATGATGACCTATCAATGTTGCAAGCTCTAAAAGGAGTTAGATCAATTAAGAACAGCTCAAAACAAATAGAGCAGGGTGCGATTGAAATGATTGAGCTAACAGCCAAAAGTGATTCAAGAGCTCATTTCCCCAGCCCTATGCCTGATTCATTGACTTACAAATATAGGGATAAATTCTGGTTTATGGGCTCTATTTCAAAGGCATTCCTAGAAGACAATCCAAATTACCTTGATTAATCAGTAGCTATTGAGCTGTTAGCTTTAACCATGCTAAATTGGGGGTAGTTCACAATTTACATTTCAGATCCTTAAAGAATTTTCTATGGATAAAACGAAGAAGTTAGTCATCATTGGCGCAGGGGAAACTGCCGAGATTGCTTGCGAATATTTTACGGTTGATTCTGAGTATGAAGTCGTTGGTTTTGCAGTAGATCGTCAATTTATTACGAGTAAATTTATTGCCGGACTTCCTGTTATTCCGCTTGATGAGTTAGAGCTAAAATTTCCACCTACTCATTATTGGGCTTTTGCAGCCGCAAGCTCAACTAAACTCAACCGAGTTCGGCATCGTTTATACAATGAATTAAAAAATAAAAATTATCGAATAGCAAGCTACATCAGTTCAAAGGCATTTGTATGGAGAAACGTTCAAATTGGTGAAAACAGTTTTATTTTTGAAGATAACACTATTCAGCCATTTGTAAAGATAGGCAACAATGTTGTCTTGTGGAGCGGCAATCATATTGGTCATAACTCAACAATACAAGATAATTGCTTCTTATCTTCCCATGTCGTTATCTCAGGTTTTTGTGATATCGGTGAGTCTTCATTTTTAGGCGTAAATAGTACCGTTATTAATAATATTAATATTGGAAAAGATTGCTTTATTGGTGCAGGAGCACTTATTCAAAAGGACGTTCCGTCAGGCTCTGTATTGCAAGAATCCAGTACAGAAATTTCAAAAGTGAGTAGCTTGCGACTCTTTAAAATCGGTGACGGTCAATGAAGTGGGTAAAAAAAGGGTTTATTTATGGCCCAGATGCAACGCTGCTGTGGGCCAAAGATAGTGCATTGACGCCTACCCCCTTGTTGCTTGATGAAGAAACAATTCGTGTCTATGCAGGCTTTAGGGACGCTTCTGGTGTGAGTAGAATTGGTTTTGTGGATGTAGATTCGGGTTCTCCTGACATTATCAAGCGGGTCTCTACTCATCCGGCCTTAGATATCGGTATTAATGGGATGTTCGATGATAACGGCGTTATTTTGGGTGATGTGATTCGGGTTAATGATGATATTCGAATGTATTACGTTGGATTTCAGTTAGTTTCAAAAGTGAAATTTTTAGCTTTTTCTGGACTTGCTATTAGTAAAGATGGCGGTGATACTTTTGAGCGCTATTCAAATGTGCCTATTCTAGATCGGGCAAATGATAGTTTGTTTATCGGCGCAATCCACTCCGTTGTAAAAATAGAGGATCAGTTTCATATCTGGTATGCCAGTGGCAATGGATGGGAATTAATCAATGGTGTACCTTACCCACAATACCGAATCCGACATGCGATCAGTAAGGATGGTTTCAATATTGAAACCGACGGACATGTATGTGTTGATGTTGAGGGGCTAGAGTATCGGATTGGTAGGCCGCGAGTTTTTCAATTGAATAATCATTTTTTTATGCACTACACCCGCGGAACCACCGATAGACAATATCTTGCTGGATTAGCTGAGTCTTTGGATGGGGTGCACTGGAAGCGAATCGATTCCGAGTTAGGCATTAGTCTTTCTGAATCTGGGTGGGATTCAAAGCATCTGTGCTATCCAGCCTTAATTACTACAAAAGGTAAGACCTATATGTTTTATAACGGAAATGATATGGGGAAAGCAGGTTTTGGTTATGCCCAGTTGGAGGAGACATGAGTCTCGAGATTCAATTATTTACTCCAAAAGATTCGATGGCTTGGGATCATTTCTGTGAGAAAACCTTGCAAGGTACTTTGTTGCATACCCGTAAATTTCTTTCTTATCATCAAGACCGATTTATCGATCAATCCTTAATTATTTATGAGGGGGAAAAGTGGTTGGGAATTTTTCCTGCAGCCATAAATCCGGGTGATCCTTCTCAAATAGTGAGTCATCCCGGAATTACCTGTGGAGGGCTCCTTCATCAAGGAGCTCTTAGGGGTGATTTGATGATTGAGGCACTGCGTTTAATTCAAGACTTTTATGCGAAATTAGGTTTTAAAAGTCTGATTTATAAAGCAACACCAAGCTTTTATCATCGTAGCCCCGCGCAAGATGATCTCTATGCGCTTTTTAGGCTGGGGGCATCTAAAATTCGCTGTGATTTGAGTAGCACCATTGATCTTGAAAATCGGTTGCCGTTAATAAAAGGGCGGCGCTGGGCTTTAAAAAAAGCCCAAAAGTCAAACGTCAATATTGTTCAGGGAGTGCAGTACCTCAAGGCTTTTTGGGAAATACTCACCAATAACCTTGCTGAAAAGCATGAAGCTTCACCGGTGCATTCTTTACATGAGATTGAGGTTTTGATCGAGCGATTTCCTGAAGAAATTTTGTGTATCTGTGCGGAGCATAATGGAACGATAGTAGCGGGGGTAATTTTATTCGTAACACATCAGGCACTCCATACTCAATATATAGCCTCAAATGCTGCAGGGCGAGAGGTCTCTGCTGTGGATGCTGTAATTGAGCACTGCATTTTGTTGGGAGCAGCTGCTGGCAAAAGATGGTTTGACTTTGGTATTAATAATGAAAACAATGGCTTAATACTGAATGACGGCCTCTACACCTATAAAAACGGGTTTGGTGGAGGTGGATATACCCATGAATTTTATCAATTGGTTTTATGAATGAAAAATTATGTCAATTCTTGATTGCAAAATAATACAGCTACCCAAAATACAAGACCAAAGGGGTAATCTAACCTTTATTGAATCAGACCGCCATATCCCTTTTGATATTAAGCGTGTTTATTATCTCTATGATGTTCCCGGAGGGTCTTCTAGAGCTGCCCATGGCCATAAAAAACTTCATCAACTAATGATTGCAATGTCAGGAAGTTTTGACGTCACTCTTGATGATGGTTGTGAGAAAAAAACATTTCACCTTAATCGCTCTTATTCTGGTTTGTATATTCCGCCTATGATGTGGCGCGATCTCGATAACTTTTCCTCTGGGGGAGTCTGCATGGTCTTAGCATCGGAATACTATGATGAGCAAGATTATTTTAGGGAATATGCAGATTTTCTTCAGGCAGCAAAGGATCGGTCTTGAAGATTCCATTTCTTGATTTAAAAGAGATCAATTCTAAGTACGAATCTCAATTAATTGAGGCTGCTAGTGATGTGATTCACTCTGGCTGGTATATTGGCGGGAACTACCTGGCCAAATTTGAGGCTGAATTTGCACAGTATTGTGGGGTTAAATACTGCGTAGGTGTTGCCAATGGCCTTGATGCCCTGGTCTTAACCCTAAGGGCCTGGAAGGAGTTGGGAAGACTATCTGATGGTGATGAAGTATTGGTTCCCGCTAACACCTATATAGCTAGTATTTTGGCTATTACTGAGAACAATTTAAAGCCAGTATTGGTTGAGCCTAGTGAAAAAACCTTCAATATCTCATCTGAAAATTTAGAGAAATACGTTACTCCTCGTACAAAAGCTATTCTCCCAGTTCATCTCTACGGGCGTTTAGTGGAGATGTCCTCAATCCTTGAGTTTGCTAAAAAACATCGCCTCCTTGTGTTAGAGGATTCTGCGCAGGCACATGGCGCAAAACTGAATAATCAAAAAGCCGGTAGTTGGGGTGATGCATCAGGCTTTAGCTTTTACCCTGGGAAAAATCTAGGCGCACTGGGAGACGCTGGGGCCATCACAACGAATGATCCTGAGTTGTTTAAAGTACTTAAAGCACTGCGAAATTATGGCTCACTTGAAAAATATAAAAATATTATTCAAGGGGTCAACAGTCGCTTAGATGAAATTCAGGCGGCGATGCTCTCGGTAAAACTCAAATATTTAGATGAAGAGATCAAGCGAAGACAGGAAATAGCAAAGGCCTATTTAAAGGGCATAAAAAATGAATTGATCTTATTGCCAGATACACCTTTAGAAGGTCAACATGTATGGCATCTATTTGTAGTTCGCACTCAATATCGAGATCGCTTACAACAATTTTTGACTGATATGGGCATTGAGACGCTGATTCACTACCCCATACCCCCCCATAAACAAGATGCCTATAAAAGCTATTCGGATCTCAACTTGCCATTTACAGAGAGTTTGCATTCTGAGGTGCTGAGCCTGCCGATTGGACCAACTATGACTGATGAGCAGGTATTAGAGGTAATTGGAGCTTGTAATGCTTTTAAAGCGTAACAGCTATTTACTAGATTGAATTAGGTAACTAGCGTGAAAAAAATTTGCTTCATGGTTACTACGCCTTTCACGGCAAATGCCTTTTTACTACAGCATCTAAAGGCACTTTCCTTAAGATATCAAGTATCTTTGTGTTTAAACCAGTCTCTCTATCCGCTGTTACCTGAGTTTGAAAGTAGTGGCGTACGAATTATCAATGTTCCTATTGAACGTAAGCTTTCCCCCTTTTCTGATTTAAAAGCGTTGAAAAGCTTATTGCTTATTTTTAAGAGGGAGAAATTTGTAAGTGTTCATACATTCACGCCAAAAGCAGGATTGCTTGGTATGCTCGCAGCTTATTTATGTGCAGTTCCCAATCGTTTGCATACATTTACTGGTCAAGTGTGGGTGAACGAATATGGCTTAAAGCGTTGGTTCTATAAAAATATGGATCGCGCGATTGTGTTTTTCTCTACTCAAGTATTTTGTGATAGCGCTTCTCAGGGTAAATTTTTGCAAGAGGAAGAAATAGTTAAGAAAAATGCAATCACTGTTATTGGAGGTGCTTCGATTTCTGGAGTTAATTTAGCGCGCTTTCATCCGCAGGCAGATCAGAAATTTGGTATTCATTTTTCGCAGCTCGATTCTCAAGATCATTTCAATTTCCTATTTGTTGGTCGTATTGCGCGGGATAAGGGTATATTTGATTTGATAGAGGCATTTATGGGGGTGAGTCAAGAAAACCCACAAGCGCGTTTATGGATTGTTGGGCCTGATGAAGAGGGTTTAAGAGCTCAAATCGAGTACAAATTCCCCAAATTAAATGGCGTGCTTTGGGTGGGATCATCTACTACTCCCGAAGTATTTATGGCAAAGGCAGATGTACTTGTATTGCCCAGCTACAGGGAGGGGTTTGGTACTGTCATTATTGAAGCAGCCGCATGTAAAACTCCGGCTATTGCTTATCGTATCGATGGGGTAATTGATGCAATTGAGGATGGTCACTCAGGGGTTTTGGTTAATAAGGGTGACTCTAAGGCGCTAGAATTGGCCATGAAAAGCATGATGCTTAATCCAAATCGTGTTTCACAAATGGGTGAGTATGCCTATCAAAGAGTAGAACGTTCATTTTGCGCAAAGAAAATTACCAACAGTTGGCTTGATCTATATGAGGCAATTGTGCCAGCGGAGATGGCATGAAGCTTAAATATCTTTATTTAAAGCGGGTCTTTGATGTAATTCTTAGCGCTATTGCGCTGATGGCACTGTCCCCCATAATATTGATTATTGCTTTCATCATTGCAGTATTTGACGGTCTCCCGATACTCTATTGGTCTGACCGCAGCGGCGTTAATGGCAAAATTTTTCAAATGCCAAAATTTAGAAGCATGAAACCAGATACTCCAGTAGTAGCCACCGATCTGCTACAGAGTCCAGATGCTCACATGACGCCGTTTGGACCATTTTTGAGGAAAACTAGCTTAGATGAGTTGCCTCAATTGTGGAGTATTTTGATTGGGGATATGAGTTTTGTTGGGCCGAGACCAGCTTTGTTTAATCAGACTAAACTCATTGCATTAAGAAAAGATGCTCGAATCGATCAGCTTAGGCCTGGCCTAACGGGCTTGGCTCAAATTAGCGGTCGCGATGAATTGAGCGATGAGGTCAAAGTGCAGTTTGACGAGAAATATTTAAAAAATATTTCCTTTGATTTGGATTTAAAGATTATTGCCTTGACGTTTATTCAAGTTCTTTTTGGTAAAAATGTTGCGCATTAGAAAGTAAATAATATGTTCAAAACTTTAATCATGCCCGTGTTGAGTCTACCTAGATTCATCAAGCGCATAATTGTTTTGGCATTAGATACTGCGTTGAGTGTACTTAGTGTTTTACTAGCCTTTTACCTCAGAACAGGGGAATGGGTCCCCATTTTTGGAATAGGTGGCTGGGATCCATCATTGGTAATGCTTGCGGCGCTAGTCATTGGTCTGCCCATTTTTATTATCAGCGGTCTTTATCGAGAAATATTTAGACATTCTGGCGCAAGAGCTTTAGTTGCATTACTAAAAGCAATGGTACTTTATGCAGTCATTTTTATTGCGCTATTTACCTTTTATGGAGTGCCTGGGGTTCCTAGAACAATAGGAATTATTCAGCCGGCAGTATTGTTAATCATGATTGGCGCAAGTAGAGCAATCGCCAGTTATTGGCTTAGTAATGCCTATCGAACACAGTTGAAAATCGCATTGGTTCCTAAGGTGTTAATTTATGGCGCAGGGGAGGCGGGGCGCCAATTAGCAGCTGCACTTTCACGTAGTTATACGATGCGGGTGGTTGGGTTTTTAGATGATGACCCCAATCAGCATGGCGGGATTATTGATGGCAATAGGATATATAACCCAAATGATTTGGATGATTTAGTAATTAGTAAAGGAGTCGCGAAAGTATTATTGGCGATGCCTTCGACTAGTCGCATGCGAAGAAATCAGATTTTAAAAAGCATTACTGATGCCAAAGTGGCAGTACTGACTCTACCCAGTGTTACCGATATTGCGTTTGGAAAGTTTTCAGTTGAGGAGCTAAAACCGCTCGATATAGAAGATCTTCTGGGGCGTGATATGGTTTTGCCTAATGCCGACCTAATGGATGAACATTTACGCTCCAAAGTTATTCTAGTGACTGGGGCTGCTGGATCAATCGGTAGTGAGCTATGCCGACAAATCGCTAAATCTCAACCTTCTTTATTGATTTGTTTAGATCAAAATGAAGAGGGTTTGTACCGCCTAATAGAAGAGCTCAATGCTTATGAAGTTTCTCCTGGTTTAAAAATTCCTATTAAGCAAGTTTTGGCCTCAGTCAATCATGAGGCTCAGTTGCGCCAAATATTTTTACAGCATCGTCCTGATGTCATTTACCATGCTGCCGCATATAAGCATGTTCCAATAGTAGAAGATAACCCGATTGTGGGCGCGCATAATAATATCTTTGGAACTTTGTCAATTGCTAAGCTTGCAGCGGAATTTTTAGTACCACGGATGATTTTAGTTAGTACTGATAAAGCAGTTAGGCCGACTAATGTGATGGGTGCCACTAAAAGAGTGGCCGAACTGGTTCTGCAGGGTTTAGCGCAAACAAATTCTTCGACGATTTTTTCAATGGTGAGATTTGGCAATGTTTTGAATTCTTCGGGCTCAGTTGTGCCCAAGTTTCGTCAGCAGATTGAGTCTGGTGGCCCAGTCACTATCACCGATATGAAGGTCACACGTTACTTTATGATGATTCCAGAAGCTGCTCAGCTTGTGATTCAAGCAGGAGCTTTGGCGTCCGGAGGCGAAGTTTTTTTACTAGACATGGGTGAATCAATCAAAATTGTTGATTTAGCTAAGAGAATGATCGAGCTCTCAGGCTTGGATGTTAGGGATGCTCAAAATCCAGATGGTGACATTGAGATTCAAGAAATTGGTTTGCGCCCAGGAGAAAAGCTCTATGAAGAATTGCTTATCGAGGGAAATCCTGAAAAAACTCCACACCCCAGAATTTTCAAGGCCCAGGAAGAGTTTTTGCCATGGGATGAGCTTGAATTAAAAATCGGGAAAATCACTAGTGCGATTAAGTCTAACAATAACCAAGCTTTAATTGGCCTATTGAAGGAGTTGGTACCAGGCTATCAACCGGTTGAATAGGCATGCAAGTGCTGTATACCAGGTCAAATGAGTATCGTTACAATGCTTAGAATTACTTTCAAAGTCCAAATAGCTCCTTAACCCTCTTTTGAGTCAAACTATCCAAGCCTATCAAAATCAGCAGCCTACTATTCCCGCCTGGGTGGTAGTTGTACAGAGCATTTGCTTTGCGATTTTGTATGCAGTGTGGATGCTGCCTAAAACGATCTTTCTTCGTAATACCTGCTTAGGTATTGGAGCAGCACTAAGCCTTTTTGTAATCTTTCGTTATCGCAAATCTTTTCTGAGTAAATGTGCACTTCCTGTTTACCTCTTAATTGCCTTATTTGCGTGGCTGGTATTTCATCTTCTTTTCTTATCAAACGACTACCCAGCGCAGTATCGAGAATTCACTTCAGTCTGGAAAAATTGCGCAATCGCTATCCTTTTTGGCCTGGGTTTTGGAATCTCCCTCGCGAGTTTAGTTAGCCATTCTGTTGCGAATAGCAGCACACCAAAAGCAAATTCGAAAATGAGCCAGATCGTATGGGTGTTGATTTGGCTTGGACTCATCGCGCCGGAGTTGATCTTCATCATCAAATGGGTGCTCACAAATCAAGGCCCTGCGTGGGGCATTGTAGTCCCCGATTATTGGAAATTATGGACTAGCTCAGCGCCATACTATGTTGCCAAAATTGACTATGTCTGTTTTTGTTTGCCGGTTCTCGCCATTGCCCTGGGGCAAATCAAAGTTCAAATAGATCAAGGACGCTTATTGTCCTGGGCGAACGGTTTTTATATCTGCGTGGTAGGCAGTGTGCTATTTGTCTTTGCCAAGTGGCAGATATTTAATGGCTTTATTTATGTGCTACTGATTACAGCCATCTTAGCTGGCATGTTGGTGTGGAAATATTTTAAGAAGGCATCCTCAAGTAAGCAGATCATTGCAATCATTTTCATCTGTGCTTTGGCTGCTAGCTTAATGTATCAAGTTAAGACTGACTCGCACTTTGAGACTTTTGTTGCTGATGCAAAAGTGGCGCTTGATGGAGAAAAGTATCCACAGTGGAAATACGATGGTACTCAGGGTTACCCAAATAATGAACTAGGTAGACAAGTCAACGTATCAAACTACGAACGAGTGAGTTGGTTTATTCATGGAGTAGAACTCATTCCACGCTATCCCCAAGGTTATGGTCTTTTGCACCGCTCCTTTGGACGCCTGGTGAAAATGGATTACCCTGACTCCAAAATGCATCAATCCCATAGCGGCTGGCTTGACCTTACCCTCGGAATTGGAATTGTGGGTGTCGCCCTCATACTGGGCGCAATGTTGCTTGCAATGCGCAATTGCTCAAGATTACAAATACACGCTTTGATGCCGGAAAAAGATGCCCTCAATAGAAACGCGCACCTCAATATTGCCTGGTGGGCTTTGCTCGGCCTAGGGCTCATCTGGTGCACTACCGAAATTAGCCAAAAGGTCAATATGGAAGTTCTCCTATTCTGGGTAGCGCTTGCAACCGCAATGTCGATGGGTATCAGCAAGACCATCGGCTCTAGCGAAAAACACCAGAACGCGAACCCAAAGTGATGTTCAGGATTCAGGGTGGCGGATAAACCCTAAGCCATGAGTGCAATAACGGATTCTGAATAACGGATTTGCAGCTGATTCGCGACTTTCTAGGCCAACTTTGAGGCTGTGCAAGCGCTCCTGGACCGTTATAATCGGTATAACATTTATTCAATGGGTCTGGCATGCAATCTACACAAAACGACCGAAACAACAACAGCGATCAAAACAGCACATCCCAAAATGAGGGCGAAATCTCCCTAATAGATATCGTTAATTTTGTGCAAGAGTCCTGGAAAAAACTACTTGCCGCCAGCATCGTCGGCGCAGTGTTAGGTTTAACAGGCTGGTTTTTCTTAGGTAGCTACCAGGCCGAGTATGTTTTATTCAATATTAATTCGGTTGACTTGATTTCTTGGAAAAATCTACAAAAGAGTCTGCCTAATTTAGCGGCCCAAGTAGTCGAAGAAAATAAAATCCCGCAAGATCAAGCTGCCGTATATAAGACCATGGCCCAAGAGCAGTGGTGGCAAAAAAATGTTGCTCCCGCTTACGCGCTCTCTAAAGCCGACACCAAAGACTTGGGGGCCATCAGCAAAGATTTAGACGCAGCATCAACCACCATCCTTAGTCTGACAATCACGGCTGCCGGCTCTTCTAAAGAAAAAGCAATCGATAATGTGCGCAATGCCAGTCAATTTTTGCGCTCGGGCGGCGCCTACTTACAACTGCACAGTTTGCTCAACGGCTACGAGAGCCAAACCATTAGCGAGGTAGCTAACTTGCAGCAAAAGATCACCACCACCCAAATTGAGATGGGCTACCAGCAAGAGCGTGCCAAGAGTTTAGAAGACTTGCACAAGCGCTTTCCAGGCGGGGTCAATGTCAATGGCCAAGTGGTCGACCCCAAAGACTCGGGCGCCAAGTACATGCCGATTAGCACCCAGATTATTGCGGTCAATAACGATATCAATGCCTCAAAGGAAAGCTTAGCTCGCCTGAGTAAACGCCTTGAGCAAATTGCCATCATCAAAACCTTTATCGACCAAGCCATCCCCCTGCAAGATCAAACCTTTGATGGCTTAGCGCTAAATGAACAGCTCTTAGCAATTGAGAGCGCTCTGCGCTCCAAGTTGGCCAAAGGCGATAGCAATGGCCAAGCACTATTAGACCAATTGCGCGCCCAATTACTTAGTATTCAAGTACGCTTTACCAAGGGACTAGAAGCCAACACCGCTCCAGTCGCCACTAAAAAAGGCATGATCAAAACCACTGCAGGTGGTTTGGCGGCAGCCTTTTTCCTGATGCTCTTAGCGCTGCTAGGACAACAGCTTTGGATCAAAATAAAAAACGGGAGCGCCCAGTGAAATCAATGAAATCAGTGAAATCCCAGGAAAAAGCAGTAGCGCGAGATCGCTGGAGTAGGGATGCGCGGGATCGGGCATTAGCGGGCTTGATCCTATTTACGCTTTGAAAAACAATCAATTAAATCAAATTACGTTATCTAAGTGAATATTCTATTAACCGGTGGGACAGGGTACATCGGCAGCCATACTGCGGTGGTGTTGTCCCAGGCCGGTCACGAAGTAGTTCTTTTGGATAACTTTTGCAATAGCAGTCCCAGCGTTCTAGAGCGGCTCGAGAAAATATTAGGTAAAGCACTTCCTTGTATTGAGGCGGATGTGCGTGAGACTGATGTCGTCGAAAAAGTTTTACGCGAATATAAAATCGATGCCGTGATTCACTTCGCGGGATTAAAGGCAGTGAGTGAATCTGTTGCTAACCCTGTTTTGTACTACGCTAATAATGTTCAGGGTTCAATAAGTCTTTTGCAGGCGATGCAAGAGGTAGATGTTAAAACATTGGTGTTTAGTTCAAGTGCCACGGTGTATGGCGAGCCTCAATATTTACCATACGATGAAGACCACCCAACAAAGCCCATGAATCCATACGGACAATCGAAACTACAGGTAGAAGAAATTCTGCGGGATTTAGCTGCCTCTGATTCTAAGTGGAGGATAACTAGCTTGAGATATTTCAATCCAGTGGGCGCTCATGAATCCGGTCTCATTGGCGAGGAGCCCAACGGTATACCAAATAATTTGATGCCTTATGTTGTAAAGGTAGCTTCTGGCGAGCTTCCTCATTTAAATATATTTGGCGACGATTATGAAACGCTAGATGGTACTGGGGAACGCGACTACATCCATGTGATGGACTTGGCTGAGGGTCATATGGCGGCATTGCATTTTCAGAATGTAAACGCCGGATCTAATGTTGTGAATTTAGGTACGGGTAAGTCTTCGGGTGTTCTAGAAATTGTAAAGGCTTTTGAGAATATAACGGGTAAGGTAATTCCACTGCAATTTGCCCCAAGGCGCGCGGGAGATTTGCCGATTTACTTTGCGCAGACTGGGTTAGCCAAGGAACAATTACACTGGGTTGCGAAGCGAAATTTAATTGAGATGTGTGAAAGTTCTTGGAAATTTCAAGAGCTACAAGGGCACGTTAAAGGGGAATCAGAAAATTAATCATTCTGAAATTCGCTATGACTAATACTCAAAAAGTCGCCCTGATTACTGGCATCACCGGTCAAGATGGTTCTTACCTTGCCGAATTCCTTTTGGAAAAAGGGTACATCGTTCACGGTATTAAGCGCCGCGCATCCTCTTTTAATACTGAGCGGATTGATCATCTTTATCAAGACCCTCATGTTAATCACCCTGATTTAATTCTTCACTATGGTGATTTAACGGATACAAGCAACTTGGTCCGTATTATTCAAGAATGCCAACCTGATGAAATTTATAACTTAGGCGCTCAGTCTCACGTTGCTGTTTCTTTTGAATCTCCTGAATACACGGCTGATGTGGACGCAATGGGACCACTCCGCATGTTAGAGGCCATCCGAATTTTAGGTCTTGAGAAGAAAACTCGTTTTTATCAAGCATCGACTTCTGAGCTTTATGGTTTAGTTCAAGAGATTCCTCAAAAAGAAACGACCCCGTTTTATCCAAGAAGCCCATATGCAGTGGCTAAGTTATATGCCTATTGGATTACCGTGAACTATCGGGAGGCCTATGGGATGTACGCATGCAATGGCATCCTCTTTAACCACGAGTCTAAGCGTCGTGGGGAAACCTTTGTTACAAGAAAAGTTACTCGTGGTTTGGCGAATATTGCCCAAGGACTTGAGAAGTGTTTATTTATGGGTAACATCGACGCCCTACGTGACTGGGGTCATGCCAAAGACTACGTGCGCATGCAATGGTTGATGCTTCAACAAGATAAACCAGAAGACTTCGTTATTGCCACAGGTGTGCAGTTCACCGTTCGTGAATTTATTATCCGCAGTGCTAAGCAGCTTGGTATCACCCTCAGGTTTGAAGGTGTTGCGGAAAATGAAAAGGCTATTGTTGCTGCTATTGAAGGTGACAAGGCTCCGGCTCTTAAAGTTGGTGATGTGATTATCCAGATTGATTCGCGTTACTATCGTCCTACAGAAGTAGAAACCCTCCTGGGCGACCCTACCAAGGCCAAAGAAAAACTCGGCTGGGTTCCGGAGATTACACTTGATCAAATGATTGTGGAAATGGTAGCTAATGACCTCGATCAGGCTATGCAGCATGCACTCTTGAGTAAGCATGGCTATACAGTGGCGTTGGGATCGGAGTAGCTGAATTAAATCTATGCATATAAATAGAGTTAGAGCAAAAAAAATCTATCCAATTATTTCTTTAATGCTTAATAAATTATTTTCGTTCATTAAGCATCTTAGATTAAATGCTTATGATACCAATAGTTTAGAGGGAGTAAATAATGAAAGGCTGCGACTTTTAAGTTGGGCAGTCCTTACTTCTGGATTTACAAAGTTGGCTTCCTTGATCATTGTTGTAGCCTCGATTCGTTGGGTTAGCGGTTATTTAGGGTCCGAGAGATTTGGTTTGTGGATGACGATTACCTCTGTAATTACTTTGTTGAGTTTCGTTGATTTGGGTATGAGCAATAGCCTTGTAAATATTGTGAGCGAGTCGTTTGGAAAGCGAGATCATCAAAGAATTCATCGAGCCATTTCCAGCACTCTATTTTTGCTTACTGGGTTGGCAGTAATCATAGAGGCAATATTTCTAAGTAGCTTTTATTTTGTTGAGTGGGCAGATGTAGTTCATGCAACCAAACCAGAGGTAGTAAGAGAGGTTGCCCCGTCCATCGCCATATATGTAACAATTTTTTTAATCTCAATGCCTTTGTCAATAGTGCATAAGGTTCAGATTGGCTTGCAGGAAAGTTGGAAATCAAATTTATGGAGCCTATTGGGGCAGCTATTTGCAATATTTTTTTTGGGGGTTGCTGTATATTTTGAGGCTGGAGTTCCATTTCTAATACTAGCAGTAGCTGGAGGGCCAGCAGTTGCAACTTTAATAAATTTCGGCATTTATTTTTTTTTGGAACGCCGAGATTATTTGCCGAAATTTAATGTTATTGGATCATCTGCCTTAACTAATATTGGACGAGTTGGCGGTTTATTCTTGATAATGCAATTTCTTGCACTTGTTGGAAATGCTTCTGACAATATAGTTATTGCAAAAATATTAGGATTGAGCGATGTTTCAACATTTGCAATAGTTCAAAAACTTGCAATGATATTAGGGGTTTCTCAATTATTCATATCGCCAATGTGGCCAATTTTTGGTGAAGCTATTGCAAGAGGAGATTATGATTGGGCTCAGCGTGCATTAAAAAAAATAATATGGGTATCATTTTTAATTGGTGCTTTAGCCGGAGCAACTATCTTATTTTTCGGAAGCCAAATCATCAAAATTTGGGTTGGCCATCCCGTTGAAACCAGTGTAAGTTTGATGGTTGGATTTGCACTATATTCTATATTAATGAATATAGGTGGTTCCCTATCAGTTTATTTGAACAATGGAAGTTTTCTGAAAAGACAAATATCAATTTATACACTGGCTTCAATCGTGGCAATAGGATTGAAGATATTTTTGGTGTGGCATTGGCAGAGCGCATCAGGTGCAATATGGGGGACTGTAATAGGATATTCTATATTTTATGTAATCCCGGCCTACTTAATGGCCTTCCCAAAAAATAAGTCTAACCTTAACAAATTAATATGAAAAACAAGAAATTTATAGTAATTACATCAATAAATCATCCAACAATTGCAGTTGAGGAATTTTCAAAATGGAGTGGGTGGACTACGATTGTAGTAGGCGATAGGAAATCCCCGACAAATGGTAACTGGGAAAACATTAAATATCTATCGCTTGAGGATCAAAAAGATCTATTTCCAGAATTCTGCAGCTTTCTTCCGGAAAATACCTATATAAGAAAAATGGTTGGTTATCTATATGCATTTAAGAATGGTGCAGAAGCAATTTTTGAAAGTGATGATGACAATATTCCCTATGCCAATGCATGCGAGCAGGTTGAGCTTGATTTGACGAGCTCACGCGAAAGGGGGCAAATAATATCATCTGGGTCGGGATGGGCAAATATTTATAAGGAGTTTGGTGCCTTAGATTGTTGGCCACGAGGGTATCCGCTTCAGTATATTCAGGAGTCTACTGAAGAGGAGCGACCTTTAAATTCTATCGCTTTTCCGTGGGGGGTAATGCAGTATCTAGCTGATGAGGATCCTGATGTGGATGCAATTTATAGAATGACGCATTCCTCCCCCGTCTATTTTGCTCGAGATAGACTATTTAGGTTAAAAGAAAATACATTTTGCCCATTTAATTCACAGGCTACGCTATGGCTTCCCGAAGCTTTCCCATTAATGTTTTTGCCAATCGGAAAGTCTGATCGGGTAACGGATATATTAAGAGGCTATATGAGTCTTGCGTGTTTGTGGAAGTCGGGACGAACTCTCGCTTACTCGAGCCCCGTCGTTTATCAAAAACGTAATTTCCATAATTTATTTAAAGATTTTGAGCAGGAGTTAGATCTTTATAAACATGGAGATGAGTGGTCTAAACTACTTATGAAACTTCCATATCAAAAGCCAAATGATGCTTTTATATCCGCATTAGATTTAATGGTAGAGAAAGGCTTCCTACCAAAATTAAACCTTGAAGCATTCAGACACTTTGTTTCGTGGATTAAATAATTAACCCTATGTATACTTTAAATTATTGAGTGGGTTTTTCTGTATTGCATTAAAAATAGTAAATTTTAAGACTAGATGAATAAATTGAAAGCAAGATTTAATTACATTATTACCATTCACAATAAAGAAGATTTGATAATAGAAGTTATTTCAAGTGTGCTCATGTGTTGTAGAGGTGATAGCCGAGTTTATGCAGTTCTGGATGGGTGCACAGATCAAACGGAAGCATTGATTGATTCGTACATGGAAAAATTTCGAGGTCTTCCAATAACTAAGGTGTATGAAAGCGATGTGCATGAGTTGCTAAGTATTAATGCAGGATTGAAAGCTGCAAGTCATGAAGGTTATGGTTTCAATATAGTGTTGCAGGATGACGTGGTATTAGCAGATTTTAATTTGGAAGAAAAAATACAGCGGTTATACGAAGAGTCACAAATTAAATTAGGGTACCTGTCCTTGAGATTGGGTGCTAATTTAGAATCAAATATTTTGGAAACCGAAACTTATATTCCGCTTTGCGACTATGTTGAAAATGCATATGGGCATGGACTTCCAGAGGCAACTGTTCTGTTACCTGACTGTTTTGTTTCCAGGGATATACCAATTAAAAGTCCTGTATGCATTCCATTTGAGCTTATTCGTAATGTAGGCTTTCTTGAATCCAGACTTGCTCCATATGCGCATGATGATACAGATTACGCAATTAGATGCATGGCTGCAGGATACACCAATGGAGTTTTTGCCTTAAGATTTTATTCGGATCCAAAGTGGGGGGGCACACGCATAAATCCTCATCCACATATAGCAAATATACAAAAACGAAATATTGATCTTATTAGATTATGGCATGCAGACGCTATTAAAAAGATACTCAATACTAATCGTGCCAATGTGAGATTTGATGATGGGCATTTTGTTAGTGAGGCCGATAAGCGCCATGCTAATAAGGCATGGCAGGAGAATCAAAGAAAATTACTTGAAAACAGCAGCTCATCTACTAACAAAATCATGGCGCTTGTAAATTATTTTAGATGTCTCGGCAAAAAATTATGAGCCAATGTCCGGTGTGTAAATCCAATTCCCTGGGCTTTGAGGTAATCCCTGGATCTAAAGTGCTCGATTCAATTATAAATTTATTTGATGATCTTAGATTACCTAGGCCAAAGGTGTTGGATTATTCTCTATTAAAATGTTCTGAATGCGAATTAATATTTTCAAATCCAATGAAAGCTGGGAGCGACGAATTTTATAGCTGGATATGTAATAGTCATTATTATTACCCTCCAGAAAGGTGGGAGTGGGGGGCTTTAATTGAGTTAATCAAGGAAAAAAATAAAGTAGTTCTTGATGTTGGTTGTGGCTCAGGGATTTTTTTAGAAAAACTAACGAAGCATGGGATAAGTGGCGTCGGAATTGATTCTAATTTGGGTAGCGTATTGGAGTGCAGAAGCAAGGGCCTGACAGCTGAGTGCTTGCCAATTAATCTTTTAGGTACGCTAGGTAACGGAAGTAAATTTGATGTAATTACCTTATTTCATGTGTTGGAGCACTTGGAAGATCCGCGCGAGTCAATTGCTAGTTTATGGGCGCATGTCAAGTCGGGTGGTTTATTGGCAATATCAATTCCTTTGTCCCCAATGTTTTTTGAGGAGGACTGGTGGGACCCTTTGAACAGGCCGCCGCATCACCTCACTCGCTGGAATTTGAAGGCATTAAATGCTCTGGCAACCTTTTTAGGAGCAAAGGCAGAGTTTGTAATTGAGCCTTGTAATGGGTTAATTCAAAGAGTTGCCTCTACGATGCAATTAAAACATTCAATGCCACATATTACTGGCAGCGCATTTAATAGAAAATTGAGGTTAATTTTTAGGTTGATTGTGAGGCCAATCTCAACAGTTAAAACTCTTTTACATCAATTGCAGCGTGATAATAGTCCGCAAGGGGTAGTCGGAAACTCAGTTTTAGTACTATTGAAGAAGCTCTAAATTCTGGAAAAAATTATTCAAGACGCTTAGTTTGAAATGAATAACCAGGGATTTTTTTGGAGGTAACACTTAAAAAAATCTACAATTTTTTATTGCAACCCCATCTAAAAAAGAGTTGAAACAAATGGAATTTAATGAGATGAGAGTCAGAGTGGTACCATTGCAGCCACATGGGCTTACATTTGGAGGCTTTGAACTACAGATGCTAAATGCAATGAATGCAGTTGCAAAGCAGGGTTTAGATATTAAACCGCTTGATTTCTGGAGGCAAGATGATAATTATGAAGTACTGCATTTATGGGGGCTATCATGCCAGCATATAAATTCAGCATATTGGGCAAAAAAAACTGGTAAAAAAGTATTTTTAAGTGCTCTAACGAGATATCCAAATTTTTATAATAATTGGCGAATTAAGCTGTCAGCGAAAATAGGTAGTGAAAAAGTAAATTTACAATTATTAGAAAACATAGATGGTATATCTGTTGTTAATATCGAGCAGAAATTATTTTTATCGAATGTATATGGCTACCCACTTAATAAAATATTTGTAATTCCCAATATCGTGGATGATATTTTTTACAACTGTGATGTAAATAATAGCGAACATAATCAAGTGCATCTAAAAGATTACATCATTACAACGGGGAACATATGTAATAGAAAAAATCAGCTCAATCTAACGCAAGCTTGTATCAATGCAAATATACCTTTATTAATAGTAGGAAAAGGACTTCCAGGGGAAGAGGCATACTTAAATAAGGTTAAAAAATTAGTTGAATCAAGTAGTAATATTGTGTGGATAAATGGTTTAGAGCCAGCTTCAAACGACTTATACATGGCCTATAAAAAAGCCATTGCCTTTGCATTGCCAAGTAAAGATGAAACACAGCCAATATCTGCTTTAGAGGCTGCTGTTATGCATAAACCTCTCCTATTGGGTAATGGAGAATATGCTAGGCAAAAATTATTCAGTGGGGCTACTTTAGTGGATTGCGACTCTGTAAAGAAAATTCAAAATAGTCTACTTTATCTTATTAGAAAAGACACATCTCAAAAATTCACCCAAAATGAATACTTAAATGAGTGTAGAGGGAGCTTTGTTGGTAAATCTTATATAAATGCATATAGCGAAATACTTGAACTTTAAATATTAGATATATGGATGAGAAAAATAAGATTACTACTAATTACTTTTGTACGGTTGTGACAATTGTTAAAAATAATAGAGAAGGTATTGAAAGGACGCTAAAAAGTATTGTTTCCCAAAGTTTTACTAACTTTGAATATATAGTAATTGATGGAGGCAGTAGTGATGGCACTGTAGAAATCATAAGAAACTATAATAAAAATATCAATTTGATAATAAGTGAACCAGATAATGGAATTTATTATGCAATGAATAAGGCCATCAATTTATCTCGTGGAAAGTATATAATATTTATTAATAGCGGTGATTGGCTAGAAAGTGATATTCTTGAACATGTACACTCAATTTCTACTCAAGAAAAATCAGATGTATATTATGGATTAGTAAGGTTGTGGGATCAAGATTCAAATATAATTGGAGTTAATGGGGCTACAATCATGAATATAAAAAAAGAAATGATATCTCACTCCTCATGTTTCATATCTAAAGATGTTTATAATTACATAAATTATGATATTAAATACAAGTCAGCGGCTGATTATGATTTGATATTTCGAATATTAAATAACCAATACAAATTTTTCTACATTGAAAAAATTATATCAAATTTTGTTTTAGGTGGGATATCATCTACAAAATTAGGATTTTTGGAAACAAATTCTATTCTCTTTAAATATAAGTCCTATGGATTAATTAAATATATTTTAAAATATATTTATATTAAATTAAAAAGTAATTAATGAAAAGTAAAATTAAAGTTCTACATGTCGTCCCATGCTTGGGATCAGGTGGAATTGAAAATTTATTACTCAATCATTGTAAAAATATAAATAATAATAAATTTGAATTCTCTTTTGCTGCGCAAGAGATTAAAGGATTGGTTGCTCAAGAGCTTCAAGAAATGGGTTGCAAAATTTATAAAATTGAAAGACTTACGGTTTCACCTTTATTATATATATTTAATTTTGTTAAAATATTAAAAAATAAAAAATATGATATTATACATATCCATCAAGGTATATATTCAGTACCAGCGCTATTAATTTCTTATATTTGTGGTTATAAAGTAAGAATTGTACATAATCATTTTAATATCCCAGAGAAGGAGGGGATTTTAAAATATTTTATTAAATTATTAGAGTTGTTAACTGCTAAATTTGGAACTCATTTTATTGCATGCAGTGTCAAATCAGCTAAATCATTCCTGGGAAATAAATTTTATTCTGATAACAAAGTTGAGATTATTAATAATGGAATTTCAATAAGTGAATTCTGTATAAAGCCAAACATTGTAAATGTTTTAGAATTAAAAAAGTCATTGGGATTACATAATAAATATAACATTATAATGGTGGCAAGATTTTCGCCTGAAAAAAATCATGAATTTGCTTTTGAAGTATTTAGCAAGTTATATAGTAAATCAAAAGATTTCAATTTTATACTTGTTGGTGATGGTCTGCTATTTGAGTATTATAAATCTAAAGTAATTAATTCAAATATCGGCCACTCATGTTATTTTCTAGGGTCAAGAAATGATGTAAATAATATTATTAACTTGGCGGATATTGTTATCCTCCCTTCGCTTCAAGAAGGTTTTGGTATAGTTGCCCTAGAGGCACAACTCGCTAACGTAAGGTGCCTTGTCTCAGATAGGGTCCCAAATGAAATTAGGTTAACCCCTCTACTTGAGCACTTGCCTCTTGAATATGGTTCAGATTATTGGGCCGATAAAATATATTCAATGATCCCATTTCCAAAAAATAAAGATATTTCAGAAAAAATATTTAATGAATATGATATAAAATTTACTACCAAAAAAATCGAATATTTGTATTCAAAATTATTAAAATAGCCAATATTATCTATTATTTTTTGAATGAATAATGTTAAATAAAAATAATCCTTCTATTACATTTATAGTTCCCGCTTATAACGTGCAAGATTATTTGGATAAATGCATTAAAAGTATTATTAATCAGAGTAGCAATGATTGGGAAATAATTGTTATTGATGATGGATCTACAGATGGCACCCTAAGGTGTTGTGAAAGCTATAAATCATTAATTTCTCGATTAACTATCATTCATCAAAATAATAGAGGTCAAGGGGCAGCAAGAAATGTTGGAACTAGGCTTGCGAAAGGTAGGCTTATTTGCTATGTAGATGCTGATGATTGGTTGGATCCTAAATTAGCCGAAGATGTGATTTTAGCAATGGATGAATCAGATGCTGATTTTGTAAATTTTGGCTTTGAATTTGTTGCCCCAACTGGAAAGATTAATAAAAAATTTAATAAATTTAATTTTGATATTCTTCGCGGGTTAAATATTTTAGAGGACGCCTTATTGGATAAAAATATTTATTCAATTCCGTGGAATAAGGTGTATAGAAAGTCATTTTTAGATAAGTATAAAATAGGATTTCCTGAAACCAGGGCCTACGAAGATATCTATTATTCAAAACTAGTTTCAAAATTTTCAAAAAAATGTATTTTCATTAATAAAATTTATTATCATGCTTTAATTAGGAAAGATAGTGTAACTAGGAGTATGAATTCAATTTCCTTTCTGGAGGCTTTGAGTATATTAAAGGCTGAAGAAATTGATTTAATAGGTGATCATGCCTTGGAACGCACAAAAACAATTTTTCTTGCTCATGGAGTAAAAATGCTTGCTGCATTCTTAGTTCATGCGGCGTATAGAGTTTCAGATTTTAATGAATACTTAAAATGTTATGAAATTGTAAGTGCATCATTTTACAAAGTTAGCTCAAGTCGTAATGATGTCACTAAGTATTTAAGCTTAAAGCATCAATTAATGATAAAAATTACTAAATACCCCATTGTAAATAGGGTATTAGCGCAGCTTTTAAAAATATTACGTATACACCCCTATTGATGAAAAAATCCAATATTAATATCCCTCTCGCGTTATCTAGTAGATATTCAATTCCTGATTTAATAAGACTAACTTGGTCTTTATTTATCACATTTATATTTTTTAATAAGGCTAGGCTTATAAGACAGCCAACAAGAATTAGGGGTTATCGAAACATTTTATTTGGCAAAGATTTTACTACGGGTCAATATTGTAGGATTGAAGCAGGTGATAAGTCCGACAATACTCCATCATTGATATTTGGTAATAATGTTCAGATAAACGATAAATGTCATATAGGCGCATTTAACCAGATTAAAATTGGGAATAATGTTTTAATTGCAAGTGGTGTATTTATTTCTGACCACGATCATGGAAGTATGAATTTAGAGGATTTACTTATTTCCCCAGCATCCCGAAGGCTAGTCTATGCACCAGTTACCATTGAAGATAATGTCTGGATTGGTGAAAATGTTGTAATACTTAAAGGTGTGAAAATTGGCTCTTCTAGTGTTATAGCAGCAGGGGCTGTAGTTACATCAGATGTTCCTAGTTTTTCTCTTGCTGCAGGTGTGCCAGCTAGAATTATTAAGCAAGTTAATTAAATTCTTTTTAAATTTTTAAATACTTTTATTGAATAGTTATTATTAAATTACATTTTATGAATAATTTAGTCACTGTTTCAATAATTTCTCATGGACATGGATCCATGGTAGAGCTTCTAATACCTCTATTATTGAATTGTAAAGAAGTTCATAAAATAATTCTTATTAAAAATATTCCAGAATTTCTTAGCCTAGCAGATTCTGATCGACTGCAAATCATTACTAACACTACTCCCAAGGGGTTTGGGCAAAACCACAATCTTGCCTTTTCTTTAAATACTGATGAGTTTTTCTGCATAGTTAACCCAGATATTTTTTTCGATGAGAACCCATTTCCAGGTTTAATTAGTGTTTTAAAGCTTACTGGGTCTGCAGCTGCTGCTCCCTTAATAATAAGTCCTAGCGGTTATGTTGAGGATAGCGTTAGATATTTCCCTACGATTACTTCTTTGATATATAAACTATTTCTCAATAGAAGGGGGGAGTACCGAATTGATAGTGCGGCTACTTCACTTTTCCCTGAATGGGTTGGTGGTATGTTTATCGTATTTAAATCGAAATATTTCCGTAAAATCAAAGGGTTTGATGAATCATATTTTCTTTACTACGAAGATGTTGATATTTGTACTAGACTCTGGAAAGAGGGGTTCAAAGTTGTTGTAAATCCCGAGATAAATGTAACGCATTTTGCACAAAGAAAAAGCCACAAGAATCTTAAATTTATGATTTGGCACATGACAAGCATGGTGAGGTATGTACTCAGGTATACGGGAAGACTACCTAAGGTAAAAAATTAATTGGCTAATCGATGAGATATTTTATAACGGGGGCATCCGGATTCGTGGGGGGTGAGCTTGTCAATAGGTTGAATAGCGAAGGCCTTTCTTGGTTGGGAATATCAAGAAGTAAAACTACTAACCCCAATATCCATATATGTGAATTATCTAACAAGCTTCGCCTTATTGAGTTATTAAAAGGGGTTGATTGTATTGTTCATTGTGCCGGGTATGCACATGCCTTTAAATTGCCCCCGAATGAAATATTAAATGAAGCTTGGGCAGTAAATGTATGTGGGACGGAAGTATTGCTAGAGGCCGCTGCAGAATCTGGAGTTAAGAAGTTTATTTTTTTATCATCAGTTAAGGCAATGAGCGAATCAGGGGAAATCTGTGTAGATGAGAGTTGGGATTGTCTCCCAGCATCAAAATATGGTCAGTCAAAACTAGCTGCGGAACAATTAATTGAAAAATATGCAGATTTGTATAAATTGGAATACGTAATTTTACGATTAACAATGGTCTACGGTGGGGGTAAAGGCAATTTAGAGCGTATGGCAAGATTGGTAAAAAAAAGGTGTTTTCCTCCAATTCCTGATACAGGAAACCATAGGTCGATGATATACATTGAGGATTTATTGGACATAATCGTAATTGCAATGAAAAAAACTCAAATGATTGCAAATGATATTTATATCGTTACTGGACCTGCGGCACCGTCGGGTAGGCAGCTTTATGATGGCTTACGTTCTGCGCTTTCAATGTCAGCGACTTCAGTCCAAGTGCCCAAAATATCTTTAGTTTTTTTTGCTTTAATTTTTGACTACATGCAAATATTTTTTAAAAAACAATTACCATTTAATTCTGAAGTTTTAGATCGATTAATTCATTCTGCTTGGTACTCATCCAAAAAAATAGAAAATGCTACTGGCTGGAGGCCAAAAGTTACCTTAGAGCAAGGTTTAAGAGCGCTTGCAAATCGAACATTAAGCAATTGAAAATCACTCACTATTATTAAAAATTATTTTCCTTGTTGTGAATGAGGCTTGATTAGATAATACAGAGTCAAAAGTGCTGTATGAATACCTATAGTTTGAGTTATCAATTTGAGCATTAATTCCATAAACAGCGGACCATCTGGCATGAGGGGAAGTATTTTGACCATTAGCAAAGAAGATTTTGTAAAATTAATATTACAAAAAATTGAAGATTCAAATTTATCAATAAGGCAGCAATGGGTTAATCCTGTGGGAACTAAAACACGGCATTTTTTTATTGATAATCTTTTGCCTCTTGATGCATGTGAGTCTATATATTCTGCTTTTCCTAGAGATGGCGATGGATTTTTTTCTCGCGAATCATTTCGTGAGAAAAAAAGAACATCATCCAACTTGAATGCTTACAGCAAGATTCTATCTAATATTACCTATGCATTCCACGATAAAAAAATTGTAGATAGAATTGCAGGTGCTGTGGAGTGGGATTGTATAGAGCCGGATCCCTTGCTTTATGCTGGTGGTTTATCAATGATGTTTCGGGATGACTTTCTTAATCCCCATTTAGATAATAGCCATGATGGAATAAGAAGCAAGTATAGAAGATTAAATCTTTTGTATTATGTTTCACCTGAGTGGGTAATTAAAAATGGAGGGAATCTGGAGCTCTGGGATGAAAATAGGACTACTCCAAAAACAATCGTCGCAAAAACTAATCGATTGGTTGTTATGGAGACAAATAGAGCTAGCTGGCACTCTGTTAGCAAGGTAGAAGCAGATACTCCGCGATGCTGTGTTTCAAATTACTATTTTTCACCAATATCCCCTGATGCTTCTAGCTATTTCCATGTAACTTCTTTTACTGGAAGGCCAGAAGAAAAAATTAAGAAGATCGTTGGGCTCGGGGATAATTTATTTAGAAATATTATTTCGAAAGTGCTGAAAATTGGGCGCGGAAAGAATTTAATTAATAATGAAAAGGAATAATTTATCCCATAATTTCGTCAATTATTATCCAGATGTAATTATTTATTTATTTCAATGATAAAAAATAGTTGAATTTTATTAATATTTTTGTTGGTTTATTAAATTTATAAGGCATATTTTTCTATTAGAAAAATATTATTAAGAATTAATTATGTTATGGAATTATTAAATTGAATAATATATTAAATTTAATTGGAAGAGATTGTCAGCTATTTGGCAAAGATGTTGCTAGGTATGCGGAGTCTATTTCTGAGAGAGTTTCTGGTGGACGGTTCTTGGTTATCGGGGGCGCTGGCTCGATTGGTCAAGCTGTTGTACGTGAGATATTTAAAAGACACCCTAAAGTCCTGCATGTAGTCGACATTAATGAAAATAATATGGTCGAATTGGTTCGTGATCTCAGGAGCACTCTGGGATATATAAAGGGAGATTTTAAAACTTTCACAATTGATTGTGGGTCAACTGAATTCGAGGCCCTATTAAATTCTGGCTACAAGTATGACTATTTTTTAAACTTATCAGCGCTTAAGCATGTGAGGAGTGAAAAAGATCCTTTTACTCTAATGAGGCTACTCGAGGTAAATATTTTAAATACAATACGCACCTTTGAGATGGCTAAAGCTAATGGAGCTAAAAAGTATTTTTGTGTTTCAACGGATAAGGCTGCCAATCCGGTTAATATGATGGGCGCAAGTAAGCGCATCATGGAAATGTTCTTAATGCGAGCCAGTCTTGACATTCCCGTATCTACAGCACGATTTGCAAACGTTGTATTTTCTGATGGATCATTAACCCATGGTTTTAGTCAGCGGATCTCTAAACGGCAGCCAATTTCCGCGCCATACGATGTGCGTCGCTATTTTGTAACCCCGCAAGAGTCGGGGGAGTTGTGCTTAATGTCATGCTTGCTTGGGGACAATCGAGATATATTTTTCCCTAAGTTAAGTGAAGATCTTCACCTTGCGACTTTTTCTGACATTGCGGTTCGTTATCTCTCTGAGCAAGGGTATGAGGCATATGAGTGTGCCAGCGAAGAGGAGGCGCGACAGCGCGCTGATGAATTAATTTCACATAAGAAGTGGCCTTGTTTCTTTTTTGAGAGCAATACTACTGGTGAAAAAGACTTTGAAGAATTTTATACTTCGACAGAAATATTAAATTTAGATAGATATGAAAATATCGGGATCATTAAAAATGACCCAACGTTTAATCAGGCAAAGTTAGAGTATTTTCTGAGTACAGTAAGGGCAATAAAAGCTAGGTCAACTTGGAGCAAGGGGGAGATAGTTGAATTATTTAATGAAATGATCCCCAACTTCTCTCACAAAGAAACCGGTAAATATCTAGATCAAAGAATGTGATTATGCAACGTTTTTTTGACATCATATTCTCAGGCATTGCACTACTAACTTTATCGCCCCTACTAATTCCAGTCATTATTTTTCTTAAAATGACTGGAGAGGGCGAGGTATTTTATTTTCAGGAGAGGGTCGGCAAGGGCGGGGCTCCTTTCAGCCTGGTTAAGTTTGCTACTATGTTAAAAAATAGCCTCAATATGAACAACGGTAGCATCACCGTTAAAAATGACCCCCGTGTCTTGCCGCTTGGAAAATTTTTACGTAAATCAAAGATAAATGAACTGCCACAATTATTGAATATTTTTTTAGGAAATATGAGCATCATCGGCCCCAGGCCTTTGACGATTAAAAATTTTAATGCGTACAGTAAATCTATTCAAAATTGTATTGTAAAGGTGCAGCCTGGTTTATCTGGTATTGGTTCAATAATTTTTCGAGGGGAGGAAGATATATTAGCTGACGAAAAAGATCCAATTCACATCTATAATTCAGTTATAGCCCCATATAAAGGGAGGCTTGAAGAATGGTATGTTAATAACCGGAGCATTAAAATATACTTTATTTGTATATTTATAACTATTTGGGTTGTCATATATCCTAAATCTGGCTTAGTTTGGAGTATTTTCCCGTCTTTGCCTTCGCCACCGGAAAATCTGAGGGTTTTCTTAAATTATTATGAATGAAGCGACTAACAGGATATTTTTAAAAAATTTTTTATACAAATGAAAACGGTAAATAGAAATAAGAATTTTTTATATGCAAAGAGTGTCAGCATATCAATATTTCTCATTATTTTTTTTTCTGTAGTATCCATTATTTCAAACATAACTAATGGCGTAGGATCGTCAATAGGCTTGCTAATACCTTTAATAATTATATTATTATTATTAAGTAAAAATTATATATCCAGAATAAATATTAATTTATCGATACTAGTATTTACTCTATATTTTTTAGTACTATTACAAACATTAAGCAATTTTCTGTTTAATAATGGAGATGTTCAAGATCTATACAACATCATAATTTCTGTTCCTGTGGCTATAGCATTAGGTGTGTTTATTCAAAAATTATTTTCAGATATCTCGGAAAAATATCTATTTGAAGGCTTCAAATTAACTTTAATAATATTCATTATTTTTGGATGGCTGTCAATTTTGATTCCAAATTCAAAAATATATTTTGGCTTTGGTGATTTCAATAATCCTGTATTTCCATTTGCGGAGCCTTCTTATTATGCTCTTTGTGTGCTTTCGATCTCCATACCAGTAATAATTAAGTTAAATATTAAATTCAAGATTCTATTAATCTCCAATTTTATTCTACAAGCCTTATATTTCCCCAGTCTTACATTAATTTTATGCACTCTTTTCTTGATTGCTTTGGTTTTGAGAGGCCATATGAAAAAATTTTTACTAATTATCTTAATTGCTGTTCTTTCAATTCTTATATTTGGGGAGTTGGTAGGTGAGAACTATTTTTTCTCCCGTCTTGATCTTTCAGCAGGTAGTACAAATATCTCTTCTTTGACTTATTTGCAGGGCTGGCATGAAATATTTAAGGCGCTTCAAGATACATCCGGATTTGGTTTGGGCTATCGTCAGATGGGAACAAATAGTCAAACAGAGGTTGGTTTGATGCTTGATAGCTATGGTTTTAGTGATTTAGGTAGAAAAGATGGCTCATTTTTATTTTCAAGAATTGCTAGTGAATTTGGTGTATTGGGTATTTTGTTGGTATGTCTATATATTTTCTGGCTAATATTCATTTGGTCTAAAATATCTAAGCTTAATGGTGAGCAAGATTACAAGATACTTTTTACATACTTCATTGCACTATCGAGCCTTATAGAATTATTTATTCGTGGTGGCAACTATTTATCCTCAACATTAATTTTGTCTGTTGCTTCGGCTTGCTATCTCTATAAAATGACTCGAAAATGTCTTTAATTATTGCCCTTAACAATATCTATTATCAAATTATTTGGTGAGGTATTGTTATGTATCGCGCTAGCAGTTGATACCTATCAACCTACACAAACCATTTAGGCATCTTAAATTGCACAATCTGGGTGTAGAGCCACACATACGAAACCATAAAGAGCGCGCAGGCTCCCATTAGAATCGGGGTCGATTGCCACCACAGCACTGCTGGAATAATGCACAGCGCGGCTAAAATCCAAAGGTAGGGCGCCGTTCTGGCATTTGCCGCAAGGGCGCTATTGTCATGTTTGGCGAGCAAGATACGGCGATAGATTAAGGTGTGAAAGTGAATGCCATCGGGTAGACCTGGACTTTTGCCTTGATGAATTTTTCTGCGATAGATCGTAAAGAGGGTCTCCATGATGGGGTAGCCATTGATTAAGAGGGCAAACCAGGGGGACACTTCAGGGTGCCTAGCGCAAAGCCAGATGCTCAAAGCGGCAATCCAAAAGCCAATCAGATAAGCGCCACCATCGCCTAAAAAAATCAGGCCTTGGGGGTAGTTCCAAATAAAAAATCCGAAGATTGCGCCAGCCATCACTAGGGCAAGAAAAATGATCGCAGTGTCACCTACTATAAAAGCAATATAGCTCAGTGCTAATAAGGTGATGATTCCAACCATGCTTGATAAGCCATTAAAGCCATCGATGATGTTGTACGCATTGGCCAAGCCTGTGATGGCAACTACCGTCAACAAAACCCCAAACAAGGGTAGGGTAAATAAAAAATCGATTATCACAATATCGAGTTTGGTAATTTGCAAGCCGAGAAGGTAGATTGCGCACAGTGCAGAGATAGTAGTGAAAAGCAGGCGCTGCCTAACCCCAATTTTTTTAGTCAGGTCCTCAGTCAGTCCAATGGCAAAAGTAGGGATGGCGCACAATAAGAGGGCTACTGCTGGATTTTCAAGACCGATATCCATGGCCTTGATCAGAATTGCCGCAAACAGGCCACCAGCAATGCTAATGCCGCCAATTCTGGGGACTGAAGTTTGATGAAACTTTTGGGGCCCTGAAAAATCAGAGTCGCCAGAAAATTGCTTATGTAAATGCTTGGTGCGAATAATCAGTAGCGTAATCGCAAACGAGACGAGAAAGGCGGTGATTAATCCGAGCATGGATTGATTATAGATTTAATTAGCATTCATTGAGTAGGCTTTTCTCCCCCCCCCCCCATTTTTCGAGAATATTTCTGGCTTCTCCCGATTTGATAGTAATAACCCTAGCACTCTGAGCGTTTTGTAGCTTTGAATCTTTGATGCGAAGGGGGGTGATGGGCGGCAATAGTGTTCAAAAATCTAACATCAAAAAAAGGGGGGAGTAAATTTCAGCCACGCTGAAGGGGTGATTGCTTATAAAATAGGACGATGAAAAATATTCCATTGTCACCTGATGCTAGGCAGATTGCTGCCCTCATCATCTTTGCCTTGTCTGCTTTTGGGGCTAGCGCCCAAACCATTCAGTTTGAATACGATCTGAAAATCACTGCTGATCCCACCAAACGCGCAGCCTACTTAAAACAATCTGGCGAAGCGCCAAGCCCTTATGAGCAAGTATTAAGTTTAGTCAAGGGCTCGATGCAAGTAGCTACAGTGGTGGATAAAGTGGATCTACGCAAAGACCAATACCATATCAACTCGACGGGCACTTTAGGCTCTGTGCTCTCTACAGTACTGGCGGATCAAAAGTTATTACGCGATTCTGTTGGGACCATTACCAAAGAGGGTTTTGTAACTAACACCTATCAAGAGAAGCGCGGCAATACCGAATTACTGATTGCCAAGGTAGAAAAGAATCTATTGAATTTTTATAAAGTGTCTTCACGCACCCCTCCCGTTGGCAATGCCCCTTTTACTGGCCGCTTGTATGACATGCTCACAGTAGGCTATCAATTTATTGGCCGTGACTTGCCTGCTAAATCAATTACGCTGCCAGTAACCGATGGACGGTCTCTCAAGACCTATACCTTAGTGCGTGGCGAGCCTTGGGAGTTTCCGTTTGATGGCGCTAAGGTCAAGGCTGTTCGATATTACAAGACCACCTCAAAAGATGACACCGCTACCTTTGAAGTCTGGTTTTCAGAAAAAGAGCATATACCGCTGCGCTCAGTGATTGGCCTAAACGCGCAATATGGGGCAACTATTCAGATTGATTTGAAAAAAATCCCTGCAATGTAGGGATGCTTAGGACGTTTTGATGAATCGCCAAATACTCATTGCTGTCATTGCAGTTGTCCTACTGGGATTTGTTTTATTTCAGGGCGCTGTCAGTTTATTGTGCAAGCCCACTCAGAAAAATTCAGTTGCGCAGGTCCTCTCTAATGCTATTCCAGAGCCCAAGCCTAGCAAAGAGTCCTCGACGGTAGACCCTTTATCTTGGGATCCTGTTTTAATTCGTCTAGTGCATTTTTTATCTAAGGCCTGCCCGCAGAATTAAGCTTAAGTCTTGCTAAGGTACTAAACTTAAAAATAGATACTCAAAGAAAATAATCAGATGCACTACCCCTTGCAATAGGGTGGTTCTACCAATAGCAAGTGTTAAGGCCCCAATAAAGAATGACAAATACATCAATGTCATATTGAGGTTGCTAATGCCTAGGCTGAGCGGTAAATCAAAGAAGATGGCAATGGCCGCAATCGCTGGAATGGATAGCCCAATACTGGCTAATGCCGATCCTAGAGCTAAGTTCAAGCTACTTTGCAAGCGATTGGCTCTAGCTGCCCGGACTGCGGCAAATCCTTCTGGCAGTAGTACGAGTAGGGCAATGGCAATGCCCACAATCGTCTTAGGAGCGCCCACAGCTTCAACACCTGCCTCAATCGCAGGGCTGAGTAATTCTGCTAGCCCAACGACGACGATCAGGGACAGAACGAGCAGTACTCCGCTTACTGCAGTTTTGAGGTTACTGGGTTTATCTGCATGAAAATTCACATCGGTTTTCTGATCTTCAGCTTTAGGTAAGTAATAGTCGCGATGGCTCACCGTTTGAAAAAAGAGAAAAGCAATATACAAAGCAAAACAAGCTGTACCAGCAAATGCAAGTTGGCTTTTAGTAAAGTCTGGCCCTGGTGTACTCACAGTCACAATCGGCATGATCAAAATGAAGGTGGCTAGGGCAGTGAGGACTGCGAGCGCTGAGTTAGTACCCTCATTGCGAAAAGTCATTTCATGATGCTTAAGGCCGCCAATAAAAATGCACAGACCAATCACACCGTTCATGACAATCATCACGGTAGCAAACACCGCATCTCTAGCAATAAATTGTGAGCCCTCATGCCCTGTGAGCATCATCGAGATGATGAGTGAAACCTCAATAACCGTGACGCAGATGGCAAGCACCAAGGAGCCATAGGGCTCACCCGTTTTATGGGCAATGACTTCTGCATGATGCACAGCAGCTAGAACTCCACCAATTAAGGTAATGCTCATCAAAATGATGAACCAGGTTTGACTCAGGAGAGTGGTCATAAGGGCGCCGCTTGGTAGGAATAGTAATTAAGGTTAAGCTTACGACAGTTTAGAAAATTATCTACAAGATCTGACATATATGAAAGCAATTATCCTGTTTGGCCACGGGGCCCGCGATATTCGGTGGCGCGAGCCTTTTGATACGCTGGTCTCCTTATGGCGTGCCCAGCATGCTGGGATCCCAGTAGAGCTCGCCTTCTTAGAAATGATGCAGCCTAGCTTGGAAGAGGCTGTGAGGAGTTTAAGCCTTCAGGGAGCCACCCAAATTACCGTAGTACCCATATTTTTTGGTCAGGGTGGCCACTTAAGAAATGATTTTCCGGTCCTACTGAAAGAGTGCCAAACAAAGTTTCCGCAGATTACTTTAAGCGCGACGAGCGCTGTTGGTGAGGACCAAGCGGTTTTACAGGCGATTGTTGATTTTGGGTGTCGGGCTATGTCCCCATAAGTAGTCTTATTTTTCCGGAATATGAAAAGCTTTTACAGGTGACTGCTTAAAATGACGCGTATGCAACCAATAAAGAAGATCATTATGTTTGTAGGATTTTATGGAGATAAAACTCCTCCAGAGCAAAGCGATTGGAGTTAAGGTATGAGCGCAAAAATTAAAGACATACGAGATTCAGCGGACCCTGATATTGCAGGTTCTTACTATGCTATGCAAAGAGCCGGTCAAGCAGCTATCGACTTGGCCATTCAGACAAATACAGCAATTGTGATAATGTTGGATGGTAAAGTGCAGCGCATACCTGCCGCAGAACTCATTAAGCAACGTCAAGCTAAAGCTAGCTCTTAAAATTTATCCAAAGCGTTTCTGATATTCAGCATCATCACCTCTGTCGATGAGCAAATGATTTTCCACTATTTTTTCTCTTAACGCCTCACCAATCATAATCAGCGCTGGTGAGCTGCTATCAAACCAGGAGTCTGCTTTACCTAAAGCGAGTTCGCCTAAAGTACTAGACCACTGACGTTCTCGCTTGGTGCTCACTGCTTCTAAAATATGTACAGGAGTATTAGCATGATGATCGCGTTGTTCATCTATTAATTGATGTGCAATCTTGGCGGTATCTTTACGCCCCATGTAGTACACCAAGGTATCTGCACTGGGGTTACTAATAGGTTGCCCTTCGCCTCTCTTTTCTGTTGCTTGCGCTAGCGTAATAAAAGCCACGCTACGTGAGACCCCACGCAATGTCAGTGATTGGCCAATGCTCGCTGCACCAGCTAATGCTGCAGTGATTCCTGGAACAACTTCTACTTCAACCCCTGCTTTAGATAAGGACTGGATTTCTTCATCAGCTCTACCAAAGAGCATAGGGTCACCACCCTTGAGCCGGACGATGGTTTTGTATTGCTTAGCTGCATCAACCAAGCGCTTATTAATAAAGTGCTGTGCAGAGGAGAGCTTGCCGCAGCGCTTACCAACTGGCACTTTGATTGCTTGTGGGCACAGATCGAGCATCTCTGGCTCCACCAGCGCATCATGAAACACAATATCTGCTTTGGCTAAGAGCTTAGCACCACGAACAGTAATGAGATCAGCAGCGCCAGGGCCAGCGCCAACTAAATAGACTTTTCCGGGAGAAGAATGGCTTGTCATGACTGTGTATTAGTTATGTATCGGCTATGCATTAACTAAGTGTGCTTCCGATTGCGCGCTTTGCAGCAAAGTTCTTTGGCCGCGCCAACTGTTTTGAGTGCTTACTGTAAATAAATCAAATTGTTTTAGGGCAACATCAACCTTTTGATCTGGGCGCAATGCAAAGCTATCAAAGCCGACTCTTGCTCCTTGTAAGAGTTGATCGATCAGCACATCACCAATCGCCCGAATTTCGGCATCCCATTGGAAACGATCTCTCAGTAGCGCTGCAGTACTAAAGCTTCTACCATCTCTAAAAATCGGGAAGTGCGCAGCTACTAATAGCCAATAATGCTTTCCTTCTTCAATCAGATCCGCATATTTGAGAATATCGTCATCCGCCGCAAACCAAACACCCATTTGGCCTAACTTGGCTTTGGCTTCTATGTCGGCTTCTATGTCAGCTTCATTGTGATGTGCATCAAGTTGACTACGCCACCAAGTAAAGGGCACCAGTACTTTTTTAAATTGACTATTCTCTAAATCGGGGAGGGTAACATTCCCAGCTTCATCTTGGCTACCATTCCAGATAAGCCACTCATTGCTTGATAGATGGGGTTGTCCCTCGCTTGGGAAGTGCAAGATTTGCTCATGGCTTGCAATCGTATTGATGGTCATGCAGCACTCCCCATGACTTCTGCCTTTTCTTTTTTATCTTGATAGGCAGCTTCTTTGAAAGGTGTTACACCTAATCTGCGATAAGCCTCAATAAAGGATTCATCTGCACTACGATGCTTAGTGTAGGTATTGATAATTTTGCTGATGACGTCGGGGATTTCATCAGCATAAAAAGAAGGGCCAATGACTTTGCCAATCGCAGCGGCATTGCCTTGCTCGCCACCTAAAGTGATTTGATACCACTCTTCACCATCTTTATCGACACCGAGTACACCAATATTACCCACATGGTGATGGCCGCAAGAGTTAATACAGCCTGAGATATTGACGCTGATATCCCCTAGATCAAATAAATAATCTAAGTCATCAAAGCGTTCCTGAATGGCTTTGGCTATTGGCAGAGATTTAGCATTGGCTAGTGAGCAAAAATCACCACCTGGGCAAGCAATGATGTCAGTCAGCAAGCCTATATTAGGCAGCGCCACATACTGTTGCTTAGCCGCTTGCCATAGCTCAAATAGTTTTCTTTGCTCCACATCGGCTAGTACTAAATTTTGTTCGTGGGTAACGCGCAGTTCACCAAAAGAGTATTGATCTGCTAAATTGGCGATGGCATTCATCTGCGCAGTGGTGGCATCACCAGGCGCTACTGTGCCATGCGGTTTGAGCGACAAAATCACGCTGGCATAGCCCGGCACTTGATGATCTTTGACATTGCGCTCAAGCCAGCGTTGAAATGCCGCTGTATCTGTATTTGAAGCAAGCTCTAGCACTTGCTCAGTGGAGAGTTTTTCTAAACTTTGATATGCAGGCTTAGTGAAGTGTTTGGCAACCCGACTCCATTCAGCTTGGGTGAAATTATCATCCCCATTTTGAATATGTTGCCATTCACTTTCAACTTGGCGGGCAAATTCTTCCGGGCCCAATGCTTTGACCAAAATCTTGATACGGGCTTTATAGAGATTGTCTCTTCTGCCAAAGCGGTTATAGACACGCAGCAGGGCAGTAAGGTAACTGGGTAGCAGTTGCCATGGCAAACCAGTTTTAATCAGTGATCCTAAGATGGGAGTGCGGCCCATGCCACCACCTGCGTAGATGTCCGCAGTGAGTCCATCCGTCAGTTCACCGTTGTTGATATTGGCACTCTTCTTAAGCTCAATACCGACGTCATGACAGAGTAATACCGTACGATCTTCTTTGGCGCCATTGATGGCGAACTTAAACTTGCGTGGCAGATGGGCAAATTCAGGATGCAGTGTTGACCATTGGCGGAGCAATTCACAAACGGGGCGGGGATCAACATATTCATCGTCAGCCACTCCAGCAAAAGCATCGCTCGTAATATTGCGGATACAGTTACCTGAAGTTTGAATCGCATGCATTTCTACTTTGGCAAGGTCAGCCAAAATATCAGGTGTATCTTCTAAGGTAACCCAGTTGAACTGAATATTTTGACGGGTTGTGAAGTGACCATAGCCACGGTCATATTTTTCGGAAATGACGGCTAGGGTTCTGAGTTGCTGAGAGCTTAATAGACCATAGGGTATGGCAACACGCAGCATATAAGCATGGCGCTGGTGATAAAGACCATTTTGCAGGCGCAGTGGACGAAACTCTTCTTCGGCTAAGGTGCCATTTAGGCGCCTTGCAACCTGATCCCTAAATTGGGCAACCCGTTGATCTACTAGGGTTTGGTCAATGTGGTCATATTTATACATAGCCCACGATTGTCAGGGCCATTCAATATTCATCAAACTACTTAAAAGTCGGCTCTATATAACCTTTGGCTATATAGGATAGAAAGTGTATTTAGACTGCAAAAGTCTGCTTCAATAGCTTTAAAGGGCCCGCACCAAGACGAGCCTCATAGAAAAAATAGAAAAATTTGGAGAGAAAATGAAGAAATTAGCGCTGATTGACCTATCTATCGCCCTAGGGGCTTGCTTGCTCCTAAGCTCCCCTCTGTTTGCGGCCGATACATCAAAAGCACCTTTGCCTCTGAGTAACCCTCCTGGTCAAGGCTTCACCCAAGATGGCCTTAAAAGAATTGACGCTTTCTTTGCAGATCAAATCACTAGCAATAATATGGCTGGCGCAGTATTGGCGGTGTCTAAAAATGGCAAGTTGGTCATTTACAAGCCATATGGCTATCTCGATAAGGCCAATAACAAACCCATGACAATAGATGCCATTTTTAATTTGGCATCAATGACTAAGGTGATGGCAACTGTAAGTGGTCTCACTTTTTACGAGGAAGGTAAATTACCTCTAAATGCACCAATCTCCAATTGGCTTCCGCAGTTTAAGGATATGAAAGTTGGGCAGATGGATTCAGACGGCAAGTTAAATCTGGTGCCAGCAAAAAATCCCATCACGATTCAAGATCTCATGCGTCATACCAACGGACTTACCTATGGTGGTCGTGGTACGACCCCTGTCCATAAATTTTATCCAGCAGGCTCAGCTCCGGCAGCAGTTCAATACAACGCGCAAGAGTTTATTGACAAGTTAGCAGCCGCACCTTTGCTCTATGAGCCTGGCACCACATGGGACTATGGTTTTGGTTTAGATGTTCTAGGTGTGATTGAGGAGAAGATCGCCGGCAAACCTTTGGGTGCAGTAATGCAAGAACGCATTTGGAATAAGGTAGGAATGCCCAACACTACCTTTGAGCTTGCGGAAAAAGATCGGCCACGCTTGGCACAACCATTGCCAATAGACCCGCTTACGGGAAAGCCCCAGAAGGTAGATATTCATACACAAAAAGTGAAGTTTGATTGCGGTGGCTCGTGCGCCTATTCAACAGCAGGAGACTACATTCGTTTTGGTCAAATGTTGCTCAATGGTGGAAGTCTCGAAGGTAAAAGAGTATTAGGTCCGCAGACAGTCGCTTTTATGACTTCAAATCACTTAAACAAAGACATTAAAAATAATGTGGGTGCCACTGAGCCAGGTCGCGTTGGTTACGGCTTTGGCTTAGGTGTGGCGGTGCGTATGGAGCGCGGTCTTTCAACCATCAACGGTAATGTTGGCGACTTCACTTGGAATGGCGCTTATGGCACTATTTTTTGGGCTGATCCAAAGGAACAAATGGTAGTCGTCATGATGGGTGTAGCGCCAGGAGAAATTCGGAAAGTTCATCGTGAGCAGCTCAATGCGGTGATTTATGGAGCACTAGAGAAGTAAATAGAATACAAACCACAGTACTTTATAGAGCATGATTTAGGCTTGCAAGCCTTAAGCTAGGTTATATTCTTGTTATGAATATAAGCCCAGACACCAATCCCTACGAATTAGAGTTTTCAGAGTATCAGCAGACGCGAGAGCAATTTTGGGATCAGGCAAATGGCTCAGCTTCGCATTCTTGGGGCGCTTACTACCAAAAGAAGTTAGCGCATATTTACCAAAATATCATACCAAGTGATTGCAAGGTTTTAGAGCTTGGCTGTCGTAATGGTGCCTTACTCCATGCCCTCAAGCCCTCTTTGGGGGTGGGAGTAGATTTCAGTGAGCAAGCACTAATTAAGGCGCGTAAGCATTATTCCCATTTGCAATTTATCCATGCCGATGCCCATCAGCTTGATCTGGGTGATCAGATCTTTGATTACATTGTGATCTCAGATCTGGTGAACGATCTATGGGATGTGCAAACGATGTTAGATGGCATTCGTCCATATTGTCATGCAGACACGCGGATCGTATTGAACTTTTTTAGTCATGCCTGGAGTTTACCTTTACGTGCTGCACGTGCTTTAGGTTTGGCTACCCCAAATTTGCCGCAGAACTGGCTTACCCGCCATGATATGAATAATCTGCTGGAGATTTCTCAGTATGAGAACTTGCGGCAGTGGCGCGAAATTATTACACCGATCAATATTCCACTCATCTCGAATTTTTGTAATCGCTACCTCGCCAAAATTTGGCCATTTGAGTTATTGGCAATTACTAATTTCATGATTGCTAGGCCCGTAGGATTACAAGAAAAGAAAAACCCTAGCGTCTCAGTCATCATTGCTGCCCGCAATGAGTCTGGCCATATTGCCGAACTCTTTGAGCGCGTTCCCCAGATGGGTTCTGGGACAGAGATCATTTTTGTGGAAGGCAACTCCACTGACGATACTTACGACATGATCGCTAGTGAAATAGCTAAGCGCCCGGATTGCAATTGCAAATTACTTAAGCAAACCGGTAAAGGTAAAGGCAATGCAGTACGTAATGGATTTGATGCCGCTACTGGTGATATCTTAATGATTCTAGATGCCGACATCACTGTTCCACCCGAAGATTTAACACGCTGCTATACCATTATTGCTAGCGGCCTAGGTGAGTTTGTCAATGGCGTACGTTTGGTATACCCCATGCAAGACGAAGCGATGCGTTTCCTCAATTTATTAGGTAATAAGTTTTTCTCATGGGCATTTAGTTGGTTGATTGGCCAACCTATTCGGGATACCTTGTGCGGCACGAAGGTGCTCTGGAAAGCCGACTACGAACGTATTGCTCATAATCGCAAATATTTTGGTGACTTTGATCCCTTTGGTGATTTTGACTTACTCTTTGGCGCAGCACGATTAAATTTAAAGATTGTTGAGGTGCCCATTCGGTATCGTGCAAGACGTTATGGTGAGACCAACATCTCTCGCTGGAGTCACGGCTGGCTGCTGCTGAAGATGGTAGCGTTTGCTGCCCGCCGCATTAAATTTATCTAGATACCAGTTAATGCTCTGCAGAAGGCTGGATACATTCCAGATCAATTCTTTTAGCATCCATTCGCTGGTGAACAGGAATGAGCCCAGATTGGCAGAAGGGGTGAGACCCTTTGCGTATTAACCAATTGTAGTAATGGGTATAGGGCACTAGATTTGCCAGTAGAGTCAAGAATATTAAAATACCTAGAGTTCTCTTTTGTAACCGTTGCGGCATTTTATAGATCAGCAAGAGTGCAAACGTGAATAGGAAAAATTCAGAAAAGATGCGGTACTGCGGTGCATCTAAATAACGAAATTTATTCACTAAACTGACAATATAGAAGCTAGCGAGACTAAAGCATCCAAACCACCATTCTTTCTTCGCAATACTCTTGCATTGATATATTAGTGTCATAACAATAAATGTAATGAGGAGGGTAGAAGATGAAATCCTCCCAAAAGTCTCTATTAGCGGACTGGCAGCAAACCCTAGTAAGCTAGAAACTCTCTCTAAAATAGATGCGCTTGCTGAAAAATGATTTTCAGGATGCATTATCTGAGAGGGATCAGCCTTTAAAAATCCTAGCATTCTCATGGGGTCAGCAATATTGCCAAAAATAGAGATTCCCAGATTGATTTGGGTGCTTATTAATTCCACAACTAAAAAAGCAAGCAGATAGCAGGCATTAAAAATAGCGACTGCTATGAAGGCATTCTTGCGCTGGATCTTAAGCGCTATACCTGCAATCAGGAGATTAAAAAAGCTCACTAAGGCCACATTAAATAGGAAGCCAATGCCCGTCGACTGAATAAAATAAAAGTAGAGCAAGATGGCATAGGAGAGTGCTGCTAAAAACGCGAAGGTAATATTCCTAGAAGTCTCTTTCGCAATTAAATTGGTAGTGGGGATAAAGTAAGTCGCCCAACAGAAGTAAAAGGGTGCTAGAACAATGATTTGTGCTTTATTGAGCGCTGCACAGAAAAAGCAAATGAGGCAGAGCTGAAGTACAAGATATTTCTTGAAAGAGCTATTTTGATAGCTGGCAACAAAGTAATACAAGGCTAGCATCAAGAATAGAAAGGCGATTGGCTCTGTCCGCGTGGCGGTGAAATGGTAAAAGACGCCATTGCTGACAAACGCCAAAAATGCTACCAGTAGTGCAATGCCCGCACTCTTAAAAATTTGCTTACTCACATAGTAGACGCCAGAGATTAATGCAAAGGTAGTAAGTAATGCAGCATGTCTCGCAGAAATCACTAGATAACGCATTGCATCAAACATCGATGGCGCTTGATTGAACTGCATAATATTATTAATATCGCTTAAGCCCAGAAGGCTTCCTACCTTCAGAAGCAGGGCGATGAGATGAATTGAGAAAAACCCTGGATGATCAATATATTCTTGATTAAGCCCAGAATTAATTAAAAGTCCGTTATAGCCGAGTGTTAATTCTTGGTCGGCCCAAAAAGACCAGTTGCGGTTATATCCAGTACCGTAAAACAGTACCGTTAGTACTAGGCCAATCAGGAAATAAGGGCTGCATTGTTTTAGAAGAGATTTCATGCCATTGATCTACTGTTGGCGACTTGCTTTGGTCTGATTAAAACCGAAACTCTCGATAGTGCCTATAGAGATTGGCAATCGATGCAAAACCAAGAATCACAATCAAGATTGCAAAGACATAATCGATTGTTAAGTAAGTAAAGATGCCCAGTTGAATCAGGATTGCTGCCCCAACAAAGGCAGCAATTGAGCCAAAAGCAACTAACTTAAAGTTGGGAATAAAGGCGCCCAAAGTAATTGCAATAAAGACAATATATAAATCAGAGACCAATTGGTCTGCGGTCAGAAAAACCGTATTGGTAAATTGGGGATTGATCACCTTACCAACAACAGCAATCAAAAGAATGGCTGCTAGTACAGCAAAGTTCAGTTTTGCTTTAAGGAAAATAGTTTTGAGTTGATCGTTCATCTGATTGGATATTTTTTTGCTTCGCAGTACTTATGAAACTGCGCTGCCGTTAAAGACTAAGGTGATACCAATCCATAGCAGCACAAAAGCGACTAGGATCGTAATACCAATTTTCTTGAGGAAGTATCCAAGGCTATCCATATAGGCTTCATCATTACGACCAAAATATTGATCAAAGCGTTTCCAGACGAGGCGTCCCACTACAAGTGGTAGGAGCATGGCAACAATGCCAAGAATGACGGTAAGGGTGTTATCCATGGGATTTCATTTCTTTCTTGCTGGTATTTCGTATCTTACTTAAGTGCCGACTTTACTAAATGCCGGAAAGTCATACAGGATACAGGGGTTATCGACCAAGATGGTCTTTCTCAGGGAGGAATCAGTTACCCAGCTGCCGAAGAGCTCACACAGGTCTGCATCATGAGGCATCTGTTTTTTCACCATCACATGGGGCCAGTCGCTACCCCAAATTAACCTCTTTGAGTTTGCTTCAATCACAGCATCATTAAATGGACGCATGTCGGCATAGGGCAGATTGCCATCGCAAATACGGTAGGGCCCCGTCATCTTGACCCAAGCTTGTCCATTGCGCATGAGTTCTAGCAATCCTTCAAAGCCTTTGTCAGCAATGCCGTGTTTTGCATGGGAGTAGCCAAAATGCCCAAATACTAAATCCACTGGAAAGTTTTTAAACACAGCAGCCAAATCTGGATACTCGTTGACATGCATGAGTAATTCCAAATGCCAGCCAAAAGGTTTGATGCGCTCTGCTAATGCTCTAAGAGTTTGAATCGGTAATCCCGCCGACTTGTCAGCGACATCAACCATATTGCAACGTATCCCACGTACTCCAGCCAAATGTAGTTCTTCTAAAGAGCGATCACTCACATCAGCTGGCTCATTCGGAATAACTGCAACACCACGAAATTGTTTTGGATAGGCTTTGAGTGCAGTAAGCATTGCTCGATTGTCTGTGCCATATACGCTGGGCTGAACTAGCACTGCGCGATCGATACCCAGCATCTGTAATAGAGCTTGATAGTTCTCTACAGTAGCATCGGGTGGGGTATAAATGCGCTCTTGCGCATAAGGAAAGACACGAGCAGGGCCACAGACGTGCGCATGACAATCTACTGCCCCAGCAGGAAATATGATCTTTGGCGATCGAATTTCTGGATCAGGGGCTTGGCACAGTAGTGCTGATAGATCTTGCTTCACTAGAGCTACTTTTTATTGCGGTTCGATATTGGCCTCTTTAGCAATCTTTTGATACTTAGCCATTTCATCGCGGACAAATTTAGCAAATTCAGCAGGGTTCATTGGGGTTGCTTTAATACCTTTGGTTTCATAAGCAGTTTTGACTTCAGGGTCTTGCATCGCTTGATTAATATCTTGATTAATCTTTTTCACAATCGCAGGTGCAGTACCTGCTGGCGCCCAAACACCAAACCACAAACCAATTTCAAAGTTGGGATAGCCTTGCTCTGCCACGCTAGCAATCTCGGGTACTGCCGCATTGCGGGTTTTGCTAGTGACCCCAAGGGCTCTGACCTTGCCACCTTTGAGTTGACCAATCGCAGTATCTAGTGGTGCCATATAAAAAGCAGTGCGACCAGACATGGTGTCAGAAATGGCTTCAGGTGAGCCTTTATAAGGTACATGAATGAGTTTGATGCCCATCACTTGATTAAAGTATTCAGCGGCCAAATGGGTAGAGCTACCAACACCTGCAGAAGCAAAAGTAATTTCCCCAGGTTTGGATTTAGCAGCGATGACTAGATCGCGAATGGTTTGGTATGGGCCATCGGCTGCAGTGATCATGACGTACGGTGTTTGCCCCAAAATGGCAACATCAATCAAACTCTTGAGTGGGTCATAAGGCAGTTTTTTGTAAATCGCCGGATTGGCTGCATAAGATGCAGACTGAACTAACCAGGTGTAACCATCTGGCTCAGAGTTCACAACCACTCCAGTGCCAATGAGTCCGCCAGCACCCGGACGGTTTTCAATAATGACCGGTTGCTTCCAAGACTCTGTCAGGCTTTTGGCAACCACGCGACCGGCAATATCAGCGCCTGAACCAGTGGTTAAAGGGACTACCATTTTGACTGTCCGATTGGGGTAGTTCTGGGCTTGAGCCAGACTGATCCCAAAGTAAAAACTGAGGGCAAGAATGAGCTTGCCAAGAATAAGACTATTGAAAGCAGGTTTTGCCTGTTTAGATGAGGTGAGCATCTGATCTCCTGAGTATTTTTATAGTTTCTGCTTGTTTCATCGGATAATCTAACATGCTCTTTGGAATAGATAAATAAAGATTATTGGGAGTTCGAGATAAATGACACAAATGCAAGATAAACAGACAATCCAGGTCAATGGCTTTGATGTGGCCTATCGATTTGATGGCCCCAAAGAGGGCCGGGTTCTTTTGGTTGCGAATAGCTTGATGGCCAACGGCAGTATGTGGGATTGGAACGTACCTGCCTTAGCAGACCGTTACCGGGTACTACGCTATGACAAGCGTGGGCATGGGGGTTCTGAAGTTAGCCCTGGCCCTTATAGCATAGCGCAATTAGCTGATGATGCGATTGGATTATTAGATGCACTGGGAATTGAGAAGGTGCATTTTATGGGGCTGTCGATTGGCGGCATGATTGGTCAGCAATTAGGCGCGCGCTACCCTGAGCGAATTTACTCTTTATCCCTTTGTAATACTGCTTCTGAAATGCCGCCTCGTAGTTTGTGGAAAGAGCGTTTTGAAATCGCAAAGACGCAAGGTATCGCCGGTTTAGTAGATGGCACGATCAAGCGTTGGTTTACAGCACCTTTTATTGAGCGTGCACCAGCAGAGATTGAAAAAGTCCGTCAGATGATTTTAGGAACTAATGTGGATGGTTACATGGCTTGTGGTAGCGCAGTGCGAGACATGGCACAAAGCACGATGTTACTCAAGATCAAAACTCCTACTTTAGTGCTTTCAGGGCGCTATGACCCAGCTTGTACAGTAGAGCAGGGCATTGTGCTCAATCGTTTGATTGATGGGTCTAAGATGGTGGTATTAGAAGATGCGGCTCATCTTTCTAATATTGAGCAGCCAGCTGCATTTAATCGTGCGGTACGAGATTTCATTGACTCTATTGATAATGCTTTGTAAGTAGTGGTGATCATCTCAAGCATGATCATTTCAATTTTGAATGGCAGCACCGAACTCATAACAGAAAGCATCCAAATGACTGAACTTAATGCTGCACAAATCAATGAAATGCGTAGCAAGGTACTTGGCGCCGCTGCCAAGATTCCTGGGGCTCTCATTGGCCTGGGTATTTTGTTTGTTGTGCTCGGGATGATTGGTATTGCCGGTCAGACCTTATTCTCCTTTATATCCATTAATGTTCTAGGTATCTTTTTGTTTGCTGGTGGGGTCTTGCAGGGCTTACATGCTCTCAAATCACAGGGCTGGAAGAGTGTGGGCGTGCAACTGCTGCTTGCTGTTCTTTATATCGCTACTGCGATCTTTACTTGGTCTTTTCCGATTCCTGCGCTTGAGGCAATTACGTTGTGGTTAGCAGCAATCTTTTTTGTCACCGGGGTATTGCGTTTAATTTCCGCATTTCAGCATCGCCATTTCAGTGAATGGATCTGGTTAGTACTTTCATCGGCGCTATCGATCTTGATGGGGGTCCTCATTATGAATAGCTACCCAGCCTCAAGCTTGTGGTTGCCCGGTTTGTTGATCGCAATTGAATTACTCTTACAAGGCTGGTCTTTGCTGTTCTTAGGCCTTGCAGCCCGCTCGCTGACTAAATAACGAACAAAGTAACTCAATAGATAAGTAGCGTAGAAAGTATTTTTGATGAGCATGAAAAAAACCGACCTGTATAAAAACTTAGCTTTGGTCACTGCGCAGCGGATGAAAAATGCAGCCAAGACCCCTAAGTTAACTGCAGCAGATAAGGCTAAATCTAAAAAAGAGCTGGCAGAGGCAAACCCTTTGCTGGCTTCTTTAATGGGTAAGAAAAAAACAAAGTAGTTTTTATTGGCGACCATTGGTAACTATAGGCATGGGTTTTAGATTAAGTCATTGCATCGCATTCCTTGGATGGATCTTGCCAATGGTGGCCTTTGCGCAAATTGCACCACCACCCAATTACGATCAAAAACTTGGTGATGTAGTGATCAATGCCACCCGTTCAGAGACACCGCTTAATCAAATTCCGCTCAACACTACTATTCTGACAAAAGAGGTATTGGAGTCTTCGCCCGATCAAACGATTGATCAGGTACTTAAGAATGTGCCAGGCGTATTTTTAAATGATGTGCCGTATTACCAAAAAGATCCTACTGGGCAAAGTATTAATGTGCGCGGTCTTGGCTATGGCCGCACCTTGGTACTGATTGATGGATTGCCAGCCAATGATGCGTTTTACGGAACCGTGCAATGGAATCTGGTTCCGATGTCCTCAATTGAATCGGTGGAGTTTGTAAGGGGTGGTGTCTCTAGTCTGTGGGGTAACTACGGCATGGGTGGCGTGATTAATATCAATACTAAGACGCCCAAGAATAGCTCCCAAGATGTCTCTGCAAGTTATGGCGCTTTTGGCACTGGCAATGTCGCTGCATCAAAAGATCTGATAGTTTCTGATGCGATGCAAATGCGCTTTTCTGCAGATTACTTTGCGAGCGAGGGTTTTCAGAACTACGCCTCGATTTCGCCAGCACCAGTAAATAACACTAAGGGGATGACCACCAATGCGACGCAAAATTCCAACATTCGTCTGCAAAATTATTTCAAGCCTACGCAAGATACCAATGCTTTCTTGAGAATGGGCCACAGCACCATGGCTGACCTCAGCAATAACTTTGCGATTGCAAGAAATTTTATACAAACGACAGATTTGGCAGGTGGCTCTACTACCAAGCTTGATACCAATAAAAAGGTGCAGGTCAATGCCTACTATCAGGCAACGAATTTTTATAAGCAGACTGCAAATAGTGCCGGTACTTATATCAATGCTAATTACACGGATCCTTATACAACCCTTGGAGCTTCTACCCAATATACGCATGACCTCAAAGTTGCTGGGATTGATCAATACATCCTTGGGGTAGATGCGCGCAATATCTCGGCATCAAACTTAAGTAACAATCTGAGCACCACTGGCAGTGGCGCGGTGACAAGTGTGAATTATGCAAAAGGGCAGCAAAACTTTTATGGCTTACTTGGCCAAATCAAATCAAGCGCAAGTGCTATTCCACTAGAAGCAACGCTAGGAGCAAGAGTCGATGTCTGGAATAGCCAAACGCCAACGCTTTATAACGCCGGTGCCAACGGGGCTAATCCGACTTATCAAAATATCCCCAATCAAAGCAAGAATCAATTTAGTCCATCACTGGGTTTACTCTATAAAGCCACTAGTAATTGGGATCTGAGAACTGCTGCCTATCAGGCTTTTCATGCGCCCAGCATGAACAATACCTTGCGTAGTTATGGCAATAGCACAACGGGTTACTCCATATCAAATGCGAATTTAACGCCAGAAACCATGACAGGTTATGAGTTAGGTACTGACTATCGCTGGAAGAATGGTTTTGCACAACTAACTGGATTTAGTAACTATATTCAAAATGCCATTACGAGCTACAAAATCACGAATGCGAATTCTGCTTTTGCTACTAGTCTATGTAATGCTTCAGGTATTTCGGGTTGCACTACAAGTACGGGCGGTTATACCAACGTCAGTTACTACACTAACCAACAAAATCTATTAAGCCGCGGCCTTGAATTACAGTATCACCATGATGTCAGTGCGCATTGGGCTTTAGATGGTGGCTATTCCTATACACGTACCGTACTGACCTGGAGTGCAACTACTGATCCCATCAATACCCAAGTTGGCGGTGTGCCGATGAATATGGCCAATGCAGGCGTAACTTATTACCCTACGCCACAAGCAAGCCTAACAACGACAGTGCGTTATGTCGGCAATTCTTGGATGGCAACCGGTTCTTTGCCGGTACCGGCATATGCGGTAGTAGGCCTAAAGGCGAACTACCAAGTAACACCCCAAGCCTCAGTTTTTGCTTCAGTGGTTAATTTGTTTAACCGCCAATATGTCACCTTTAATATTGCCTCACAGGCATCTGCCTATCAAGCGGGTATGCCACAGGCAATTTCAGTGGGGGCCCGAATGACCTTCTAGGGGTCGATCATATAGGGCATTACCCTAGGAAAATAGGATGGCTCCAAAGGTAAAATGGTGCTCAAATAGGTGTCGAAGTCTAAATAAATATTAAAAATATGGGAGATTTTTAAATGAAAGCAATTAATAGGCCGGTGATGAATAAGCTCATCCCATTGGCTACTGTTTTACTGGCATCCTCATTAATAGGTTTGCAGGGATGTTCTACTACCTCTAATCCTGTTGCAGAGGCTCCTAAGCCAGCACCAGCTCCAGCATGGAAACAAGGTATGGGCGCAGATATGTCCAGCTCTAAGCTGGCTCCATTGGCTGGCAAGATGACCGCCACCCCAGCCAATGAAATTCCTCTGAAGACCTTAAAGTTACCTCCTGGCTTTAAGATTGAAGTCTATGCAGCTGGTATCCCCGGTGCCCGCGAAATGGCAATGGGTGATAACGGCAAAATTTATATCGGCACCCGTGCGATTGGTCGCGTTTATGAGGTGAGCGATAACGGTAAAGAGCGTACTAGCCGCGTAGTGGTTGATAAATTAGTGCAACCTTCTGGCGTCGCTTATAAAAACGGCTCGCTTTATGTCATGGCGATTGATAAAGTCTTGCGCTACGATGGTATCGGTAAGAATCCCAATGTGGCACCGGTGGATTTAACTTCCAAATTCAATTTGCCACCAGAGCAACACCATAACTGGAAATATCTTGCCTTCGGACCTGATGGCAAACTGTATGTCCCTTTCGGAGCGCCTTGCAATATTTGTGAACTGCCATCGCCTGCATATGCACAGATCCGTAGCTACAATGCAGACGGCTCAGGTATGGAAGTCTTAGCAACTGGTGTTAGAAATACACAAGGCTTTGATTGGCATCCCGTTACCAAGCAACTCTGGTTCACCAATCATGGACGCGACTGGATGGGCGATGACAAGCCAAATGACACGCTCAATATTCTCACCAAAAAAGGTGAAAACTTTGGCTTCCCTTATTGTCACGAAGGCAACATGCCTGACGACACTATTATCAAACCAAATGCTTGTGAGGGTGTCACTAAGCCAGTCGCTTTAATGGGAGCACATGCTGCAGTGATGGGCATTAAGTTCTACACCGGCAATATGTTCCCAGCAGAATATAAAAATGTAGCTTTTATCGCACGTAAGGGTTCTTGGAACCGGAATACCAAATCAGGCTATGACGTTGTCACTGTGACTTCAGATGCGAATGGTAAGAATGCCAAGATCACTCCTTTCATTACTGGCTTTATGAACTCTGCTGATCAGTCATTCTGGGGTCGTCCTACATTCTTCCTACAACTTCCTGATGGCTCTATGTTGCTGACTGATGAGCAGTTAGGTGCAATCTACAGAATTAGCTATAGCAAAAAATAAGTATTCGTTTTGGTGAGATTGGTAAAAATAGCGGCGTTAATCTCGGGGATTTATTTCTTCCTGGTTGCGCCGCTTTCTTATGCGCAGGATATGAGTGCCAAATTGGCTGTTTGCAGCGCCTGCCATGGACCTGATGGTAATTCGACAATGGCAGGCTCGCCATCATTGGCAGGTCAACCTAAAGTATTTCTCGAAAATAATCTCATTATGATTCGTGAAGGCATGCGGAATATTCCTGTCATGAGGGGTCAATTAGATGGCCTGAGTGATCCGCAAATTATTGCTCTGGCCAAGTTTTATTCCGCTCAAGTACTAAAGCCTGTACCAGGTCAGCGTGATGAAGCTCTTTATGAGCGCGGCCAGCTTCTTTCTAAGCAGGCACTCTGTGGAACATGCCATTTGCCCGATTACGTTGGTCGTGAGCAAATGCCTAGACTGGCGGGGCAGCGTGAGGATTACTTATTGCATACCATGCGCCAATTTCGAAATAATCAAGCAACTGGGCGGGATACGATTATGGCCGCCTCTTTGTACGGTATGAATGATGCTGATCTTCAGGCTATCGCTCAGTACTTATCCCAATTAAAATAAGATTTTGATCAGAGCATTCAATCATTGCGCTTAAAGTTATTTAAGCAAATGTTTGATGAGCCACCCTTTAAATAGACAACTTCATTGCAATCAAAAACCCATTTTTTATTCATTGATTTTCTAAAGGTCTTTGCGGCCCTCTTAATCATTCTTCACCATTTATCCAGTTACGGACAGATTGCACAGGATGCGCGGCAGGCATTGCCCATCATCATGACTTGGCTCTTCGAGTATGGTCGTTATGCCGTGCAAATCTTCTTGGTGTTGGCTGGTTATCTGGCTGCTCAGTCTTTAAGTCGCTATGCCAATGACAGATTTAGCGTACATCGATTATTGAAGGTCATTCTCAATCGTTATTTACGCCTCTTTGCTCCCTATGCCAGCGCCTTGATCTTGACGATTGCCTGTGCCTATATCGCTCGCTTTTGGGTGAGCGATGAATTTGTAGGTGAATCAGAAACCCTTTCTCAATTTTTAGCCCATCTCTTTTTTATCCAGGGTATCTTGGGTCTCGATTCGATTTCAGCGGGCGCTTGGTATATCGCGATTGATTGGCAGCTTTACTCAGTCTTGGCAATCTTGCTGATTTCTTTTCCGCGATATCAAGCTGCTATATGGGTGATTAGCGTTCTAGCAGTGAGCTCACTTTTATTCTTTAATCGCTCGGGACTTTATGAGGCTTATTTTATTTATTTCATTGGCTCGTATGGCTTAGGTGTATTAGCCTACTTAGGTAAGCACTTTGATAATCAGAGTGTGAATCGCTTAGCCAAGATTGCGCTATTGCTCATTGGACTCATCATCGCAATTTCATCTTTTGAGCAAATTTGGCTGAGAAACTTCTTAGCCTGGTTTGTGGCAATGATATTACTGTACTGGGGAGATAAACCATACCCTACTAAAGCAGGATCTCAGGCAGCGCTTCATGCGATTGCTTGGGGAAGCCAGCGCTCCTACTGTGCTTTTTTGACTCACTTCGCGTTGATCTTATTAGCGAACACACTTTATGTTGCAAGCAGTCTGCATACCCATAAAAGTAGCGCATTGGCAATTGCCTTCATGTTAGGGGTAGTGGGGTGTAGCATCATTGCTGCTAACTATTTATATCGCTGGATTGAAATGCCAGCACTGCGCCTGAAAATCTAATTCGAGAGATTGGGTTTAGAGCCCCATATCCTTTAAGACCCGAAAGATCTCGCGATACGCTTTTGGTGGCTTATTCTGCTCTTTTTCTTTGCGCGCATTGCGAATGAGGGTACGCATATTCTGAATATCCATATCAGGGTACTGCTCAATCATTTTAGAAAAGGTTTCATCATTGGCTATCAGACGGTCACGATAGCTCTCTAAAAAATGGAGCTTAGCAGTCTCAGCTTTACTAACCCCCTGAATTGCATCTAACCGTTTTTGAATAGCATCTAGTTCGTCTGCATCCAAAAAGCGCATGAGTTTGCCAAGGTATTGTTTATGGCGACGAATCGCTTCAAAGCTTTTGATCTTATTGGTTTCAGCAATCGCTACTTTAATGGCCTCATCCATGGGGATGGTTTTGAGGGCGTCGCTACTTAAGGCTGCCAAGACTTCAGCCAATTTCTGGCGCTCAGTCATCTGGCGTTTGAGCTCAGACTTGCTCGGGCCTTCATCGGCCTCAACTACTTTAGGAGTGCGATTCTTCTCATTAATGTGCATAGTCTCATTTTAGACGGGTATTGAGCTTTAATTATTCTTTGTTGATTTTCTGCTTTAAAAGTCTTAGATCGGCGCTAGAGAATAGCTGACTTCTTCCGATAATTGATGAGGGTTTTAATCTACCCGTCTGAACATGTCTTCGTAGGGTGGGAAGTGAGATCTCTAAAAATTCTGCTGCTTCCTCAGCTGAAAAGGTCGCATTTCTTAGATGTCCAAATACTTGTTCATGTGTGTAGTCAGTCTCTTGGAAGGCATTTATTGCAATTAAAGAGAAAAATTTAATACGTTCTTTTGCGGGCATTTGTTTCACTTGAGCAAACAGAGCCTCTGCAGTCATTGATTGAGTCATATATATCTCTCACTTTCTGTATTGAAGTGGCTTGAAGTTATCATTTGAGTCGAAAGGATTTTTTTAATTGCGTATAAAAATTTTCATGAGGTCCGATTTGGCAAAACTCAATCCAGGTTATTTTTAATTCACCTGCAAAATGATCAAATTGATATGCCATCAAATACTCCTGCTTATTAAAGCGAAATTTATAAATAAACACCCCCTGGAGATCGCCCAGCTTTTGTTGGCCTATCCTGGGGTTATTGCAAACTTCAGCGACCCTGATTTCAATTGCTAACTGCAAAGGTTTGGAGGCCTTTTTTACAAATTGGGCAAAAGCTTTTTTATAGGTGGTTCTCATGATCTAATATTAGATCAAATATGATTCTATATCAAATCAACAAAAGTGACAAGAAATGCCTGATTTTTTGTATTGGTAAATAATAGGAAGTAAAGCGAATAGCGCTCTATATGATGTAAAACACATGACTCAAGCAAACACCTACGACTACATCATCATTGGGGCAGGCAGTGCTGGCTGTATGTTGGCTAAGCGCTTGACTGAGAATCCCAACAAGAAGGTATTACTCATTGAGGCAGGTAAGAGTGACCACTACATCTGGATTCATATTCCGGTGGGTTATCTGTACTGCATTGATAACCCTAGAGCTGATTGGCGTTTTAAGACCGCTGCTGAAAAAGGCCTAAATGGCCGCTCATTACTCTATCCTCGTGGCAGGGTCTTGGGTGGCTGCTCCTCTATTAACGGCATGATCTACATGCGTGGCCAAGTAGGCGATTACGACTCTTGGGTAGAAGCAACTGGCGATGATGCTTGGTCTTGGCAAAACGCGCTAGAGCGCTACAAAAAGTTTGAGGATTATCACGGTGGCGCCAATCAATGGCATGGCAAAGGCGGTGAGTGGACAGTATCTCTGCAACGCTTGCGCTGGCCCATTATGGATAGATTCAGAGAGGCCGCTGTAGAGGCAGGTATTCCGGCATCGGATGACTTTAACCGGGGTGATAACTTTGGTGTTGGTTACTTTGATGTGAGCCAACGCGCTGGATTTCGATTAAATACTGCTAAGGCATTTTTAAAGGATGCTGCCAAGCGTAGCAATCTCACAGTGATTACTGAGGCAGTAGTCACAAAGCTCAAAATTGATCCGACCACTAAAAATTGCTATGGCCTTGAGTACTCAAAGGATGGCATGGTTAGTGAGGCGCTGTGCGCAATTGATCAGGGTGGCGAAGTGCTGTTGTGTGCAGGTTCGATTGGCAGTGTGCAAATACTAGAGCGCTCCGGTATTGGCGCAGCTAGCCATCTATCTTCATTAGGCATCCCAGTCATTGTGGATTTACCGGGCGTTGGTGAAAATCTACAAGACCATTTGCAGCTGCGTATGGTTTACAAAGTCAACGGTATTAATACGCTCAATACCAAAGCCAATTCTTGGTTTGGTAAAATCATGATTGGCTTGGAATATCTCTTCAAGCGCTCTGGGCCGATGTCGATGGCGCCTTCCCAGTTGGGCGCTTTTGCTTATAGCTCGCCAACACAAAAGCGTGCCAATGTGGAATACCACGTGCAACCCTTATCGCTAGATAAGTTTGGTGAAGATTTACATTCTTTTAATGCCTTTACAGCCAGTGTTTGCAATATTCGGCCAACATCGCGAGGCAGTGTGCATATCAATTCAGTAAATCCTGAAGCGCCACCAGTCATTGCGCCAAATTATTTGGCGACAGAAGAAGATCGCAAGATTGCAGCTGAGTCATTGCGACTCACCCGTCAGATTGTGCAAAGTCCCGCACTTCAACCATACTCCCCAGAGGAATATAGACCGGGTGCGCAGTATCAAACTGAGGAAGAGTTAGTCAAGGCTGCGGGTGATATTGGAACTACGATCTTTCATCCGGTAGGCACCTGCAAGATGGGGCGCGCTAATGATCCTATGGCAGTGCTTGACTCTCAATTACGCGTTAGGGGCATTCATCATCTACGGGTGGTAGACGCCTCTGCTATGCCCACCATCACTTCGGGTAATACCGCGGCTCCTACAATGATGATTGCAGAGCGTGTTGCGGAGTTGCTCACTAGTGAATAGCCATAAAAGCAATCAATTACCCCTAAGCCATCTTTTACTAGCCTTAGCAATTGTCGCGGTGTGGGGCACTAACTTTGTAGTAATTAAACTTTCTTTAGATGCCTTTCCGCCATTCCTATTTGCAGCGCTGCGCTTCACCTTTGCCTTTTTGCCTTTGGCATTTTTTATACCAAGGCCTAAGGTTTCTTGGGGTAATCTTTGTGCATATGGTTTGGCTATTGGGGTTGGGCAATTTGGGATCTTGTTTTTTGCGCTTGATGGACGAATTTCTCCAGGGTTAGCTTCATTAGTCGTACAGACGCAGGTATTTTTCACCATCGGCCTTGCAATGTTTTTTGCAAAAGAGCGTTTAAGGCTCTATCAAGCAGTTGCTGTCTCAGTATCTATGGCTGGCCTCGCAATTATTGGACTTCATACGGATGCCGATACGACATTTATAGGATTGGCCTTGATAGTTTTTGCAGGACTTTCATGGGGAGTGGGGAACACGGTGAGTCGTCGTGCGGGCTCTATTAATATGCTCTCTTATGTAGTGTGGGCCAGCGCGTTTTCACTTCCACCACTCTTTCTGATTTCTTGGATTTTCGAGGGCGGTTGGGAGCAGATGAGTACCTCAATAATCTCTGCATCAATGTGGGCTTGGATCGGTGTCTTTTGGCAATCCTGGGGCAATACCGTCTTTGGTTATGCTGCTTGGGCTTGGCTACTCTCTAAACACCCAGCGGCAGTAGTAGCACCAGCGCCATTATTAGTGCCAATATTTGGGATGGGGGCATCTACTTATTTCTTGAACGAGTCACTACCCTTGTGGAAAATTTTAGCAGCTGGCCTAGTGATTGCTGGCCTGGTTGTGAACTTATTCTGGCCAAGCTTGCAAAGGTGGTTTAGAAAAAAATAGGTTTTTGATGGGCTCACAGGATTGAGACCTGTATTTTTTCTGACTGCATGCAATAAAAAGATCGCAAAGAATATCAACCCCGACACCCAATGTGTCGTCACAACACCATCTCGAATTTGTGCAGGCCCGTAATATAACAAGGCTCCAGTAGCTATTAGAGTAGCCAAAAAACTGAACTGGCTAAAACCACTAAGCCATTTCTTTTTTGATTGAATTCCAGCCTTAAGATGAAAAGACAGGACTGAGCCTAGAGCTAGGGTTGCTAAGATCGCAAAGATGCCGTGAGCGGCCAATATATAACGATTACCAAACGTACTTCGTTGAATCTGAAATTCATGGCCAATGAGATATAGAGTGCCGCTAATAGAGCAGGCAAGCATGCCACCAATCACAAAGAATCTTTGCCAGCTCGGCATTCTTCCTAGGCGACTCATGCAGTAATCCTGATGGCCTTTGCAGAGAAGTAATTTAAGCAGGGGTGATCATGTGCTGTACAGAGAGCCAATACCTTGGTGAGTGCATCTGCATAGACACATTCGTTTGCTATAACGGAATAAGAGCTAGAGAAATGGATATGCACTTCAGATTCATCTTGCGCAAATGGATTGATCATATGGCTTTGCTGCTCATCTCTATTCGTAAAGTACAAGCCACTGGTAGCGATGGCTCCATTTTGTAATGAGCCAATGTCGATTAACTGCATCGGTAGACTTGGATTCCGGATTTGGATTGATTTTGGCTTATCACCAAAGACCCGCAAGTCACCTCCGGCATTTACGCACCCAGATTCGACTCCACTGGAGATCAAGCTCTCCACTGCCTTGTCGACTGCAAAGCCCTTGGCAATACCTCCAAGATCTAAACAGATGGGCTTGCTAGAGGTGATGAGCTGTGAGTCTAAAAAATGGATATCTTCGATGCCGCCGAGTTTGTGGCTAGATAAATCAATATGGCGCGGCAAGAGCCCAGCAGCTACAAGTCGGTGGCCAATGCCGCAATTGAATAAACCATTTGATTGCTGATGAATCTCTTGAGCAAGTTTGAGAATTTGTGCGGTCCAGGGATGAAGCTCAAGCGAAACTTGGTGGGCCCAGCGGTTGATTTGGCTCAGTTCACTAAAAGGATGATGAAAGCCCATTAAATCTTGAACCTGTTTTACTGCAGCAAATGCTTTATCTACCGCTTGGCTATCATCTTGATCAGAAGAGATCTCTACATATGTTCCTAAAAGGGCTTGGCAGCGCTGCATGATTTATTTTTTCAAGGCTAACTCATATAAAACGGCTACTCGCTTCACGCCATCAGTAATGTGTTTGCAAGACAGGGTAGCGCCGCCAATATTCTGAATATCCTGATTAAGCTTGATGGGGTCTTTTGCAGTCTTGCCAACAAATTGTTCGCGCCACCAGGCTTCTGCTACTTCATAACCATACGATTCAACATATTCCATAATCTCAATACCTAAAACACTACCGTTGGGGGCAATCGCAACAGCATAAGTAATCATCTCGTGCTTACCGACCACCTCATCAATGATGAGCCAACTACCATCAGATGTTTTCCAGATGCGATCCCCTTGAAAGGGGTGCCGAATACTAGAAGCTACCCGCATCTTTTCTTGTAAATCCTCACTGATGAGGAGGGGTGCTTGACTAAGCTGTTTAGTGGGGAAGAATATTTTTTGTACTTGCTCTGCATTTACATAAATTTTTGCCTGAGCAATGATAGGTGCGCTTACCATTGCTAGGCCAACAATCGCAACAGGGTTGGGTTTCCAGTTCATCAATTTCTTTGTCTCTAGTTCAATGGAAAGCCAACTTTGACAATAAATTCATTGACGGTGTGGCTATCCCATACCCGAGCATCAGAGCATTCAGCTTCGCCACCACCCATGCAGTTTCCCCCTGCCAGTTGGTAACGCCAAGCACCAGTTACCCACCAGTCTTTAGCGGCATAGTGCATATTGGGGCCAATAAAGGTAGCGCGTTGCACTTGGTTGCGCAGATTGAGTTCTGAGTAATCATTATGAAAGCGTGCTTCAACTCCTGCAGACCACTTGGGAGCAAAGCGATAACTAGCACCCACTAAAAAATCGAGCATCGATTCAGGCACATCGCCATTCTCAATAAACTTCAAGCGTTCATTTGCTACGACGACGTTACCGGCCAGTATTAAACGATCATCGATGAAGTTGGACTGTAGTAAAAGCCTTGCTGAGAGTTCATCTTTATTTCTCCCCCAGGTCGGTTCTAGATAAAAACCAACGCCAACAGGTGAAGTGACTGGATTGGTGAGTCTATAAATGGCTTCGAGTGAGCCACCTTCAATACCGCTCTTTCTATAAGGGGTGGCAGGATCATGTGAGGAAGGTACTGCATAACCACCTGTGCAAGTAGGTTCTTCTCCACATGCTTCAGGATTGGTGTAGTTCTGACTAGCGTTGGTGTAATACGAATTGATATAGCCAGCAATTTGCAGATCATTTGTGAGGCCATATTCCAACTCGGATCTCGCTGTCCATGCTTCATAGGTTCCAGCTGCCTGCTGTTGGTTCAATTGCAAACGTTGTTCAAATTCGAGCTTACCTTTGGGTTGAAGGTCTAGTGTGTAGATCCAGCCAAATACTCCTTCGCCTGCATGGGCAAAGGAGAAATGAAGGGCGGTTGCGAGAATAAAGCTAAAGGCAATCAGTCTTTTGATGGTTAATTTCATAGTCATCTCAGGTTGGTGGTTGAAAAAATCTAAGTAGGAATAATTTTCAATATATCATCAAATGAGAATCATTCTCATTTGTAAAAATGACCATGACCTGATTAATGGCGAGATTTATAGGGCTTCTCATTTTTGCTTGTAAGATTTCTCTTTAATGAATGCAGAAGCCCTCGAGAAACTGGTTTTAATGAAAATGCCCTTCGGCAAATATGCTGGGCGTGCTTTGGCAGACTTACCAGGAAATTATTTAGCCTGGTTTGCGCGTGAGGGGTTTCCTCAAGGAGAGTTGGGTCAGTTGCTAGAGCTAATGCATACGCTCGATCACAATGGCTTGCGTGGACTATTGGCGCCGATTCAACGGGCGCATGGCTTGAAAGCTAGATCGTCATTGCTTTAATTTGAGCGGTAACTGAAAATCAATTCCTGTTTTTTGAACGAGGTCTTGATAAGAGATAGGCGGACTCATTGTTGCTTCGTTGGTGTTCTCAATCCAATAAGCCCATGCCATATTTTTATTTGGGTCATATACCAATTTATATAAATGACTGGGAATGGTCACGCGACTGCCGCCGATGCTGCCACTACTACCAGTCGATCCGGTATAGACAAAAATATCGCCAGCAACTCTTTTGACATAGAGTCTGGTCGGCTCCTCCACATTCTTGGCCCAAATGCCCTGATTGTTTTGTCTGGCCTGAGGCATCATATTTGCCAATGAGAAGGACTGGGCCATTGCCCGCTCATTAGTCATATCTCCCGCTGGGGCATTGTGACCCCGGTCATAGCCGCTACCACGATAGTCTGAGAGCAGCGAGCGCTCTGCCAGAGGCAGTCTAGCCTCCTCATAAAACTGATTACTTCTTTTAGGGTGAGGAGCCGATAGCTGCTCTTTACTCAGCTTCTCGACTGTATAGATAGGTTTCTTATCGATAGGTGAGTAATAGATCGCAAAGCTATCAAAACAGAGATCTCGCCCTACTTCTTGGGTGCTGGGTATTTGCTGCTTTGGAAACAGATCTTTGCATTCTTCAAATAAGGCAAAGGCGCTCAGGGGGCTGAGCAGGCTGAGAAGGGCGCCAAGGACGAGAAACTTGCGAAAGATTTTCATAGGATTTCAGTGTAGGACGAGCCACCAGATCTTTCTTCCCTTTTCATCCGCACTAGCTCTGGAGCCAATCAGAATCTAGCCAAAAGAGGGGATTGGATTTGGGTAAACGCCTCTTTTCTATGAAGAAAGACTTTGAAAATAATGCCTTGCGGTAATCTGCACGGGGTACTACCGGTAGAAATAATTTGATCCTAAAACACTAGATGTACGATTTTATGAGCCTATTTTTTAGGCTAAATCGTAAAAAAGTCATAATTTAAGGATTTTTTTACAGTATGAAATTAGTGTTCCCTAACTTCTATAAGTGTTTGATTTTAATAGAATAAATATCAATATAAGAAGACGTATACGGGAGATCCCGTATTTCGAGATCAAAAAGTTATCGAAATGACTTTCTTTATTCTTGACTTGATATAAGAACCTTCTTAGGATGACCCATGTTTTTTACGTATTGCGATGCAACATAAATCAGTATCTGGGTTTTAGGGGTGTCGCAAATAAATAGATGAGTAAATGTTTAACGAACAATTTGAGTGGGGCGCAAGATCGCAAGCCAGTAATCCTGGTAGCTAAAGATCTACTGGCGCATGCCATGGCTCCGGTTTACCGAGTCATCAATGGCGTACTCGTTGTTGCTGTGTTCATGGTGGTGGGTCTTTGGCTTTCTGGTAACGGTACCAATGCTGGTGCTTTTGATTTAGCCCGCGTCTTAGTGCCAGATGAAGCCCGTCATATTGTTTGGAGCAATGGCTTTAGCATGCTCGAGGAATATAAGACTGCAAACGACAGCACTACCCAGATGGCAGATTCTGGCATTGCTGCTGTGATCTATAACAAATCTAATCCCCTCTCAACTGGCTTAAGCAGCGCCAAGCAGCAGACAGTGGCTTTGTTGATGCCATCTGTTGCCCAGATGCAGGTCAAATCGATTTCTCATTTGGCTGATCGCATTCCGACTTCTAGGATTGATCCTCAAGCCTTAGATAGCAACTTGATGGGCTCGATTCAAAATCAACGTGCGGTTGCCGATTTCTTTGAGAAGAAATATAAGCTTGATCGCGCCAAGATCGAAGAGTATGTATCGAACACTATTTTGATTGCCAAAGAAGTCAATATTGATCCGGTGCTGTTGTTGGCTGTGATTTCGGTTGAGTCAAACTTCAACCCAAATACTAAGAGTCATGCTGGTGCCGAAGGTCTCATGCAAGTCATGACTTCAGTGCATAAAGATAAATATGATTTGTATGGTGGCACAACCGAAGCAGTGAAGCCTGAAGTCAATATTCGGGTGGGAGCCTATATTTTGAAGTACTTGATCGCTACCGCAGGTTCATTGCGCAATGGGTTGAAGTACTACGTCGGCGCTGCTAATGCTGAAGATGACGGTGGCTATGCCGACAAGGTCATGGCTGAAAGAAATCGTCTCATTAGCCTTTGCCAAAACGGATCTACTAATCGTTTGACCTTAAATGGCAAGGATGCCCGCTCTTAATATAAGTAACACCTCAATTTGTAGAAGCAATGAGATAGAAAAAAGTCACCCTAGGGTGACTTTTTTACATTCCGCTAACTAAATAGGGCAGATGACTTGGTGATCAATTGACGCCATGCAACTCCACATCAAAAACTAAAGTGGCATTGGGTGGGATCACGCCACCTGCACCGCGTGGACCGTAGCCCATGTCAGAAGGAATGATGAGTGTGCGTTTCCCGCCAATCTTCATACCAGCAACACCTTCATCCCAACCCTTAATCACATGACCAGCGCCCAATGGGAAGCTGAATAGTTGGCCACGGTCTAATGAGCTATCAAACTTCTGGCCTTTGTGGTCAGTTGCTTTCTCATCATAGAGCCAGCCTGTGTAATGCACGTCAACATGGTTGCCAGTTACAGCTTCTTTGCCGTCGCCTACGACGGTATCGATTTTTTTAAGTTCACTCATGATATTTTTCCTATTTCACACAAATTGACTGGCTAGTATATTCTGAGCTTTATCGATTCTGATGGTGAGCCTCATTTGGCTCCATGACATGACAAATTATTGGCCCAATTCCGCATATAACACCCTCTTAGTAAGCCCAGATCATCAGCTCTTGGTGACAGATGACTTTTTGCGAACCTATTTGTACAGGCCTGAGCTGAGCTTGGTTCCAGAGTCCTGCGCCATCGAACAATCCTTGCATCAGCGCTTGCTACAAAACCCCCGTGCCGATATTACCGACCATGAAATTGCCACTATGGCGGATGAGGATATACAAGAAAACTACCGGGTTTGGTTGCGCTATCGCGCACGGCTATTGGCAGCCAGTTCCCTAGAGAGTTTTTATATGAGCTTATTCAAGGGTGAGGGAGTGGATGTGCCACCTTTATTTGTAGCCCAATTAGCCCAGATCTTTGTAAGGCATATATTGGGCGACCAAGCCCATCCTCTAGAAGTGCGTATGGGCGAATTATTCTTTAGAACTCAAAAGATTACTGTGCTTGAAGACGCGATTGTCATGGGCGCGGACGAAGAAGTGGTAGCCCGCAATGCCCAAGCAGGTGATACCGGGAACATCATGGACTTACTGAAGGGTAAATCTATGACGATGAGGTCAACTGACTTAGATGTCTTGTATGAAGAAAATGCTGCCGAGTACTGGGCTCGAAATGAGGATTTTGATTTCGCAGTACAGCTGAACTTTGGACATGAACCAATTAATCACTTTTGCCGCGTCCTGGAAAAGTGGGTAGAGCATTTTCTGGGGGCTAAGGTACGTATTACACCCATGCAACAAATTAGTGACCCCAAGTGGTCATGGCATGTAGGCTTAGATGCGGTGGCAACGGAGATACTCAATAAGCTATATAACAAGGAATCTGTTGAAGCAGATGAGCTAGAGAAAGTGATCTGCCTGTTCCGTCTAGACTTTATTGATGAGGCAGCCCTAGCTAAAGCGCAGGCGGGTAAGCCAGTCTATATGGCGATCGCCATGAATGAGCAAAAGCAACTCAAGCTCAAACCCCAAAACCTTTTATTTAATTTACCGCTCGCAAAAACTTCTTAAGCTGACAGGTGTTTTTTCTGCGTCTTCTGTTTCTTGTTTTGACTAGCGAGCCATAACAGAGCTGCTGCAGTCACCACGACAGGAAAGAGCGATCCTAGGTTGAGGAAGCTCCAGCCTTGTGAGGTAATCAAAGCTCCAGATCCAAATGAAGTAAATGCCATCGTAGCAAAAACAAAAAAGTTAATTGCAGCCTGAGCCTTATCCCGTTCATTGGGTTTGTAAGCAGTCATCGCCAAGGAGGTAGACCCAGTAAATAAAAAGTTCCAACCAACCCCCAGTAAAAATAGTGCAAGGAGGAATTGATGAAGATCGGTGCCGGTTAATGCAATTAAGATACAAATAAAGTTAAGAAGTACACCAACCCCCATAATTTTCAGAGTGCCAAAGCGTTGAATCAGAGACCCAGTAAAAAATCCTGGTGCAAACATGCCAATCACATGCCATTCCAATACTAGGGCTGTATCTGAGAAAGGCAATCCACAGATTTGCATTGCCAGTGGAGTTGCTGCCATGAGCAAATTCATGACACCATAACCAAGGGCGGCACCAATGACGGCCACCATAAAGATGGGCTGCTGTAGGATGGTCTTTAGAGACCTGCCGTCTGATAGCGCGTGCTGAGTTTTGAATTCTTCTGGAAAGTGAATCAACTGCATGACGAAGATCCCAAGCAGTCCCGCTATTGAAAGAGTCAGGTAGGCGCCCAAAAATGCAGTATCAAAAAGATCGCGCGTCCAAGAGGCTAGGTTGGGTCCAATCACTGCTCCGAGAATGCCCCCAGCTAAAACCCATGACACTGCTTTATCTCGTTGGCTAGCTTCAGTCAGTTCGGCAGCAGCAAAACGGTAGAGCTGTCCGTTAGCACTATAGTAGCCAGCAATGAAGGTGCCCATTACCAAGAGCCAGAAATTCTTAGTGATCGCTGCGTAAGCGCATAAGAGCGCCGAGAGCACTGCTACTAATAGCCCTAACTGAAAAGAAATCTTCCGACCAAAGTAATTTTGGGATTTTGCAACAATCGAGGTGGAGAAGGCGCCCCCTACAACATAGCCCATCACTGGCAATGTAGCCATCCAGGCGACAGGCGCAAGGCTAAAGCCAACTAAACCATTAATAGCAATAAAGGTGACGTTATTAGTCAGGAATAGACCCTGGCAAACAATGAGCAGTAAGAGGTTTTTATTGAGTAAAGGGTGCTTGTTGCTCATTAGATAGAGTTTACGGGCAATCTAGCGTCTTTAGCAGTTTTACTAGATTCCCTGAAATTGTGCGCCTTTCAGGCATTTAGGCTCTAAATCTACCAATTTTGCCAAGCCCAATGATTTAAAATGGAAGGCTCCCCTCATTGGCAATGGGTGCGCTAAAAGCGGCTTGCAAAATGGGGATGTGGGACTGGCTGGGTAAAAACCTGGCCCTGTAATTTTTCAATATTAAGGAAACGTTCATGGCTGCAGAGAAATCAAAGATTATTTACACCCTGACAGATGAGGCGCCACTCTTGGCAACTTGTGCATTTCTGCCGATTATTCGTACTTTTACTGCACCTGTTGGCGTTGAGATTGTGAAGAGCGACATTTCTATTGCTGCCCGCATCCTGGCTGAATTTTCAGATTGCCTGACAGCTGAGCAAAAAGTGCCTGATAACTTGGCCGCGCTCGGTAAGATGACTTTATTGCCAGATACCAACATTATTAAGTTGCCCAATATCAGCGCTTCCGTACCTCAATTACTGGCAGCGATTAAAGAATTGCAATTGAAGGGCTATAAGATCCCCAATTTCCCAGATGATCCAAAGAGTGAGGAAGAGAAAGTCATTCGCACTCGTTATTCCAAATGCTTAGGTAGTGCAGTCAATCCAGTTTTACGTGAAGGCAACTCTGATCGTCGCGCACCAAATGCAGTGAAACAGTTTGCACGTCAACATCCTCACTCGATGGGTGAGTGGAGCCAAGCTTCCCGTACCCATGTATCGCATATGCATGGCGGTGATTTCTACGCTGGCGAAAAGTCCATGACCATGACTAAAGCATGCGATGTGAAAATGGACTTGGTAACCAAGAGCGGCAAGACCATTGTGCTTAAGCCCAAAGTTTCTTTAATTGCTGGCGAAATCATCGACAGTATGTTCATGAGTAAAAAAGCATTGTGCGAATTCTACGAAAAAGAAATCGAAGATGCTTACAAGACTGGCATGATGTGGTCCTTGCACGTGAAGGCCACCATGATGAAGATCTCTCATCCGATCGTATTTGGTCACGCCGTGAAGATTTTCTATAAAGACGCTTTTGCGAAACATGCCAAGCTGTTTGAAGAGCTGGGCGTCAATGTCAATAACGGCATGAGTAGCCTATATGAAAAGATCAAGACTCTGCCAGAGTCAAAGCGCGAAGAAATTATTGAAGATGTGCATGCTTGCCATGAACACCGCCCAGCATTAGCAATGGTGGATTCTGCGAAAGGCATTACGAACTTACATTCTCCAAGCGATGTGATCGTAGATGCTTCGATGCCAGCAATGATTCGTGCTGGCGGCAAGATGTGGGGAGCTGATGGTCGCTTACATGACACTAAAGCAGTTATTCCAGAAAGTACCTTTGCGCGTATCTATCAAGAAATGATCAACTTCTGTAAGACGCACGGTAACTTTGATCCCACGACCATGGGCACCGTACCTAACGTGGGTTTGATGGCTCAACAAGCTGAAGAGTATGGTTCACATGACAAGACTTTTGAAATTCCTGAAGCTGGCGTAGCCCGTATTGTTGCTGATGACGGTACTGTATTGCTCGAGCAACATGTGGAAGAGGGCGATATCTGGCGTATGTGTCAATTGAAAGACGCTCCGATTCGTGACTGGGTGAAGTTGGCCGTCAACCGCGCGCGACTCTCTAATACTCCAGCAGTATTTTGGTTAGACGAGTATCGTCCACACGAAGCTGAGTTGACTAAGAAGGTCAATACTTACCTCAAAGACCATGATCTTAAGGGTGTAGATATTCAGGTCATGTCCCAGACTCGCGCAATGCGTTACACACTCGAGCGTGTGATTCGTGGCAAAGACACCATCTCTGTTACTGGCAATATCTTGCGTGATTACCTCACCGACTTGTTCCCAATTATGGAATTAGGTACTAGTGCAAAGATGTTGTCCATCGTGCCTTTGATGGCAGGCGGCGGCCTCTTTGAAACTGGTGCTGGTGGTTCTGCACCGAAGCACGTACAACAGTTGGTGGAAGAAAACCACTTGCGTTGGGATTCACTGGGTGAGTACTTAGCTTTGGCAGTATCTCTGGAAGATGTGGGTGATAAGACAGGCAATGCTAAAGTGAAGATCTTGGCTCGTACCTTAGATGAGGCTACTGGCAAATTATTGCTAAACAATAAGTCGCCTTCTCCACGCACCGGTGAATTAGATAACCGTGGTAGCCAGTTCTACTTGGCGATGTATTGGGCAGAAGCTTTAGCCGCCCAAACTGAAGATAAAGAATTGCAAGCGTATTTCACACCTTTAGCTAAATCTCTACAGTCAAACGAGCAGAAGATTGTGGATGAGTTCAAAGCAGTGCAAGGCAAGCCAGCAGATATCGGTGGCTACTTTGTGATTGATACAGAGAAGTGCAAGACAGTAATGCGTCCTAGCGCCACCTTCAATGCAGCTTTAAAGGCAGCTAGAGTCTAATCAATCAGAGCCACTTAGAGCTAATCAAGCTGGGTATTAAAAGGCAAACTTTCGGGTTTGCCTTTTTCTTTGGGGGTTCATGAAGATCGGCAAGCAATAAATTCACATCAGTAGCAAAATAAGCGCATTACGTTCATCGGGGGTATCCCATGCCATTTATTGATAAGACGATTCATCCGAGCGATATCACTCCTCAAGCTGTTTTTGAGAATCGTCGCAATCTAATTAAGGCTGCCGCAGCAGGAAGCTTTGGTATGGCACTAGTTCCTTGGTTTTCAAGGCAGGCATTCGCCGCTAATCCAGAAAAGCTCAGCGCTGTACTCAATCAGGCTTATGCATCTAAAGATGAGCTCACTCCCTATAAATATGTCACGAGCTATAACAACTTCTATGAGTTTGGAACCGATAAAGCAGATCCTGCTGAGTATGCGCATACCTTGCAAACTCGCCCATGGACTATTGCGATTGAAGGTTTGGTGAAAAAGCCGATGAGCTTAGATATTGATACTTTATTAAAGCTAGCGCCGATAGAAGAGCGTATCTATCGCATGCGCTGTGTTGAGGGTTGGTCAATGGTAATTCCTTGGGATGGTTACTCTCTGTCCAAATTAATTAATAAAGTCGAGCCCCTAGGCTCTGCTAAGTTCGTAGAATTTATTTCTCTGGCAGATAAAAAACAAATGCCAGGAATCAAAAGTAACATTATTGAATGGCCCTATCGCGAAGGCTTGCGAATGGACGAGGCGATGAATCCACTCACTCTGCTCACCTTTGGTTTATATGGTGAAGTCTTGCCTAAACAAAATGGTGCTCCAGTGCGTATCGTAGTGCCCTGGAAGTATGGCTTTAAGAGTGCGAAGTCTATTGTGAAGATTCGCTTTACTGAAGAAATGCCTAAAACCAGCTGGAGCCAGTTTGACGCTCGCGAGTATGGTTTTTATTCCAATGTAAATCCCCAGGTGGATCATCCACGTTGGAGCCAAGCGATGGAGCGTCGCATTGGTGATGCTAAAGGGGCTTTTGCACCAAAGATTAAAACGCAGATGTTCAATGGCTATGCTGAGCAAGTAGCCAGCATGTATGCTGGCATGGATCTCAAGAAATTTTATTAAAAAGCGATCAAGCCTACTGAACTATTAAGTTCGTCTGCCTGGTTCAGGTAGCGGCACCATCACTGCTTGACCTGGAGCGCTACAACCTTGATCACAGCAGCGTCCCGGCTGCTTATTCTTGGTAATAGCACGCTCCTGATTGCTAGTGAGAACACCACGGTCTAATAGTCTTTCAACCAACTCTACTTTGTTGCCAATAGGATATTGACGATAGATTTCTTTTCTCATGGCTGCTGGCGAGCCGCCGCCATGCAGGCTAATGACGGAGTACCAGCCACCTTGATAAGAGGCGGTCAAATCTTCAATAAAGCGCGCGACTTCAATACGCTTATCGTAAGGAACTGCAGGATTAGCGCGTAATACTTCAGCTAAGGTAGCAGCTGTTGCTGGATTGTGATCTTCGTCTGGTCCAGGCAGAGCCACAATTAGCCCGCCTGATACCTCATGAGCAAGACGATGCATATCATAAATTTGGGTAGCTAATAAGAGTTTCCCGATATTTGAAAACACGGGTTCAGGCATAAAAGATTTGCTGTAAGGGTCTTGTGTGCCATACACACTGGCAGCAACGCCACAAGCATAAAATCCTTCAGTGATCTTAATGAGATCAACCATGGGGTCACGCAGATTGGATTTAGTTTCTGGATCAAAGCCATTAGCTTCACACATCAATGCTCCAGCACCAATCAAGAGGTCACCAAAGCCAGCTCTCGCAGCAATACAACTATGGCGGTGATGAGTAGCGTAGCTATACGTTAAAACACTGGAGTGCTCCCATTCACCTGCGTAGAAAACGCGATCCCAAGGAACAAATACCTTATCAAAGATCACTACACCAGTTGATTGACCATACTTGCTAGAAAAGAGGGGCTTGCCATGTTCAACCTTTTCGCCTGGGCGCCCAGCAGGGCGGGCAACGATAGTAATACCTTTAGCATCCACTGGGACAGCGCAACAAATGGCAAACGCGGCATCTTCCTTACTCATATTGCGACCTGGCATTACTAAGAACTCATGCATATACGGCGCACCAGTAACGATGGCTTTAGTTCCAGAAATGACTACTCCTTTGGCATCTTGAGAAACGATATGCACGTAGGTATCTGGGTTTGCTTGTTCATGCGGTTTAAGGGAGCGATCACCTTTAGCATCGGTCATTGCAATACCTAAGGCCAAATCATTTTTCTGTACATGGGCAAGATACTCTGCAAATTTAGCGCGATGATCATTGCTACCATGGGCATCATCAATCCGAGCGGATACTTGCCCAATCGCGTTTAAGGCATCGTGCGCTAGATAACGTTGCGCGCAACCGGTTTCTTGACATAAGACGCGCACCGCTTCTAATTTATTCAGCAGATCACCGGAGGACTCATTGATATGCAACATTCTTGGAACGGTTTTGCCATCAGAGCTTGCTAACATGAGAGGTGCTAAAGCAGGGTCATGCACCATGTCATAAGTCACACCCAAAGCTTGCACTCCAGGTCTCAACATTGCTTCATCGGCTACGGATTCAACTAGGCGTCCATCAACATAGACGACCGGCTTTAATTTACGCAGCGATTCTTGATAATCCTTGCTGGTCATGAATTGGGAGGTGCTTTGACTCATATTGGGCCTTAATGGGTAGTTAAATCAGTTAGTTACCCGATCATACACATAAATTGAACAGTGTTCAATTATTAAGATATATGTATAATTAAGCAATGAATCAAGCCATAAATCAGGCCATTGCCTCCCCAAGAGATGTGCGTCAACAAGCTTTGGCTGATGCGCGGCGTGAGCATATTTTGAGCGCTGCTAGAGCAGTATTTATTGAGTTGGGATTAGAGGCCGTCAGCATGCGAGAAATTGCAAAACGAGCGGGTTATACGGCTGGTGCTATTTATAGTTACTTTGGGAGCAAAGAAGAAATCTATGGCGCTTTACTGGCTGAATCGCTCGAGCGTTTAAATGATTTCGTAAATCTGGCTGCAGAGGATATTTCGCTTGAGCGGAAGCAGCAGACCGCACTTGAGGAGCTGCGTAAAAGTGCCTTAGCTTTTTATGAGTTCTATCGAGACAATCCGCGCGATTTGGATTTGGGGTTTTATCTCTTCCAGGGACTCAAGCCCAGAGGACTCACGAACGAGTGGGACTCAGAGTTAAATGCGCGCCTCAGAGCAGCGATGCAACACCAAGAGGCAGCGCTGATCAAGTTAGGGTGTAGTAAAAAAGATGTAGATACGGAGTTAACCGCTATTTTTGCGCATATTGTTGGCGTACTATTACTAAACCATACAGGCCGCATTCGGATGTTTGGTAAAGGCGCCGATGAATTAATCACCCACTACCTAGATAAATTAGCACTACGCTTGCCCATTAAAAAATAAAGACTTCATGATGATCAACCAAGACACTAGTGCCCTTATTCTGATTGACTATCAAACCCGTTTGATGCCCAGTATTCATGAGAGTGAAAATGCGATTGCATCAGCGCTCTTTCTTGCTCAGGTAGCGCAAGCTCTAGCAATCCCCATTCTAGGAACTGAGCAAAATCCAGATGGGCTAGGGCCAAATGATGAGCGTATTAAAGCGTTTTGTGATCAGACCTTCGTAAAGCATTCCTTTAATGGCGCTGCAGATGGCTTGGCAAAGGATATTAAGGCTATCAATCCTGCTATCACTCAAGTCGTTCTGGCTGGTTGTGAGGCGCATGTCTGCTTGATACAAACGGCCTTGGGATTGCAGGCGCTAGGCTATGAGGTGGCAGTAGTACCAGAGGCCTGCGGTAGCAGAAGGGTAGAAGATAAGCAGCTAGCTATGGAGCGTATGCGTCAGCAAAAAATGCCTATGCTAGGCGCTGAAATGCTCGTCTTTGAGTGGCTCAAAACCTCAGAGCATCCCCAATTCAAAAATATTCTAAAGATTATCAAAAATAGGTAAGCCTCGGAATTTTTTCTAATACTTACTCTTGGCTTTCTAAAGCATTCAAACTTTCTAATCTTGATTTAGCATTCATTCTTTTTAGCCACACTGCTACTGCTGGTGGCACGAGATCGGAATAATTTCTATCAAACAGAATCGCTTCTCTGATGGTGGAGGCGCTGATCAATTTTGGTGAACCTATTTCAGTAATGACTTTGTAGCCTGCTGACTGCAAGCGGCTAACTTTTTCTTGCTCCCATTCGGAGAATACGCGGAGTAAATGAATGCTTTCATTGGGATAGGTTGGCACAAACTCAGGCCATTTTTCTGGAGCATGGATCGGCAGGGCAACGATAGTAAATTGAGATGGATCAACACCAGCTTCTAATAGCGCACCCTGAATCATTGCTGCGCGCTCCCAATACGTAAAAGGGTTTGCAAATGCTGTATGACGATGGTTGCTAGTGCTCTCTTTTTGAATAGCAGTGCGGTCGAAGTTGGTAATGCCAATAAATAAATGAGTTCCATAACTATGAGCCCATCTTAAATAGGCTAAATGCTCGTTATGAAAAGGCTGAAAGCGGCCATGAGCAACAGCATATTTGAATGGTTTATGCGACTGCATTTTTACAGCGCCTTAAATGAGGTAATTCCAAAACTCTCATAAGCATTTGGCTTGCCGCCCAAAAAATGAGACCGGTTTGATGCGTTTAAGAGTATGGGCATTAGATCACGGCTGCATAGTTGACCCAGCGAACCACCGACAGATAATCTTTCAGAAAAATGATTTACTGAATCCACCCGAACTCCTTCACCCATTAAAGAAAGGGGTACAGATTCACCTGAGTGGAGCATTGGACCATGACTTGGAGTGCAGTGATCTGCGGTAACCGCTATCAGGAAGTCTTCCTGTAGCTTTTCCCAATCCCAAAGAGCAGAAATGCCAACATCAATAGCCTCAATGACTTGGGCCTTGTTTAGTGGGGAATGACTATGCGCAGCTTCATCAGCGGCCTTAGTATGAAGATGCACAAAATCACAGCCATGATCAAAGGCATGCTTAGCTGCTACTAACTTATCAATCATTTCGCAGCTAGGATCGCCTTCAGCAACCTCGATGTAATTCATTTGCAATACGCTGGCCATGCCTTTATACATTGGCGCTGATGCAATTAAAGAAGCAGTTAAACCTGTTTTTTGATAGAAGCTCATGAGTTCTTGATGCTTACCAGGCCACTTAGTAACAGTCATATTCAGAGGTAACTTACCATCCAGCACCCTTTGGGAATTAATGGGGTGCCTTGAGAGTACCTCATGAGTCCATCTTAAATAATGATTTAATGCTTTAGCTGTATTCTGAGCGCCGCTATGGTTTTTACTAGAATCAAGCGCTTGAATTTCGAGTACTGGTCGCCCTGTATGCATAAATGGATCGGAATCTGTAATATCCTCACAGCCACCATGCATGATCAGTAAAGAGTCAGAGTTACCAATATATTTCACTTCAAACTGAATACCACACGATTCAAATTGACTGATTGACTCCACCAATTGTTGGGCATCTTGGGCTTCCGATGCTGGCCACCATGGGGTGATCATGAGTCCTTCATTTGATGGGCTTACATGACGTAAGCCTAAGTGTGCTACAGCAACATTAGAGGGTGGCGTAATACCAAAGCCCATGCTTTCAAATACTGCTCTACCCGGATAAAAATCTTTCTCGTAGCCAAATAAATGAAAGTGAGCCAATTCAGACGGGGGAACCATGCCAGGGTTAATTGGGTAGACCGATGCCGATGCCCCTAGTTTGGCAATACGATCTAAATTTGGAGTGTTGGCATACTCTAGTGGAGTTAAATTTCCCAACTCCTTGTAAATACGATCGCCAATACCATCCAGAAGAATCAGTAATATTTTTTTCATTACATATTTGCGTTTAATCCCAATGTTTCCGCAATCGTATTTCGTTGAGATTCATCAGTACCACCTGGAATGCGAAGATTGCGTGCAATTTGGAATAGTTTATTTACTACAGTATCTTTCATGATCCCGGTGGCACCATGCAGTTGTAATGCCTTATCAGCAACCCGATAAAAGGCTTCATCATTGGCGATTTTCATTAATGCAAAAAGCCGAATTTGTTCTTGAGGGCGATTGGTGTCCCACCATGGACCAAACTTCTCGATATCTCTTAAGCATGCCAATGAGGTAGCTCGGGCGCTATACCAGTCTAAATACATATCCGAGACCATCCACTGTAGACCTTGGTTGCGACCTAGAGGCTTTCCGCCCACTTTTCTGTGTTTAAGGCGATCGAGAGTTTTATCAATGAGCAGTTTTGACCAAGCAGAGCACATTCCGCCACGGCGCGTTCTGGTCCAGTTGATCGATGTCAGTGCTATCTCAAAGCCTTGACCACGATTTCCAATCATTGCGCTCTGCGGGAGCTCCAGATTTTCAAAATGTAACTCACCCGTTAAGCCATCATCAAACATGGTTCGATTGAGCCGACCATGCTTGAAGCCCTTACCTAAATAGTCTTTAGACTCAAATTGAAAGTAGCTAAAACTTTTTTTACCATTACCTGGGTCAGTAATGGCTAGTACGTTCACAATATCCGCTTCAAATGGGTTGGTGATGTAGGCTTTGTGACCATTGAGGATCCACTGATCCCCTTTTTGGACAGCATTTGTTTTCATATCAAATAAATTAGAGCCAGCATCGGGCTCTGTGACAGCATGACAACTGGTTTTTTGCCCTAGGATTAGCGGCTTTACAAATTGATCATGCAATTCTTCTCCGACAAAAATTAACCTTGGGGTTGATCCATCAGTCCACGATAAGATCCCTGGCGCTAAATCAATGCCATAGGAATATACTTTTTCTTCGATGAAGAACATTTCTGTTCTTGAGAGCCCACCACCACCAATCGATTGAGGCAGGTGAAGTGAAAATAAACCCGCCTCTCCAGATGCTTGCATGATTTCTCGTCTTGCTGCTTGTATCTCTGGATGTAATTTACCAGTTCGATCTATATATTCCAGACTGTTTCTGAGTCTGTGGCGAAGTTGATGCTCTCGCGGCTCAACTTCTTTAGTATAAAAAGTCTCAATTTTTTCGATAATAGGGAGGAGGTGGTCTGGGGCTTGTTCGATCATGATTCAAATTGGGCGTTTGGGTCTTGGTTTAGTTTTGGTGAGATGCTATAGGAGGTTTGATAGCCGATATTTTTGATAGGGTTACCAATCGCGAGGAAATGAGTTTCATCATCTTTGAGTTTAATGACCATCTCCCTATCTTCGGTTAGCGGAGAACTGATTGCATCACTTAGGTTCTTAATGCCAGCAATCACAATTCCAAGCGGTATGAGGAGCTCTTCCCACTCCTTGGAAGTTTTGGTTTTCATCACTTCATTCAATAGCGGGATCAGAGAGCCTCGATGCTCGCCACGTTTTTTCATTGTGCAGAAGCGCTCATCCTTGATCCATTCTGGCTGATTGATGATTTCGCAGAATTTAATCCAAAAATTATCATGTGTAATGAAGAGAGTCAGCCAGCCATCTGCCGATTCAAATACTTGAGCTGGGACAATGTAGGGATGAGCAGACATTGATTGCCGTACTGGTTTTTCTTGTGCATTGAGCCATGCGCCTGCTAGATAATTTAACTGAGATAGCATGACATCATGCATCGCAATATCCACTTGACCGCCTTTGCCCTCGATGATGCGGGCGAGTAAGCCAAGAGCACCCATAATTCCTGCTGAATTATCAACAGCTGAATAGCCTGCTTTAGTGGGGTAGCCATCTGGCTCGCCAGTCAGATCCATAATTCCTACCAGCGCTTGGATAATGTAGTCATACGCTGGCCGCTCTGACTCAATGCTATCTAAACCGAAGCCCGTCATTGCGACACAAGCAATCTGAGGATTGATATGTTTTAAATGCTCGTAGGTTAGCCCGAGTGAGTTTATTGCTCCTGGCCGAAGATTGGTAATGAGCCCATCGGCGTGCCTAACCAATTCATGAAACTTTGTACGACCTTCATCTGTTGTCAAGTCTAAAACGATACTTTTTTTATTGCGATTGAGGCTGACGAAATACGCATTGTGCCCATCAATATTGTGTGGGCCAAGCGTTCTAGCGATATCGCCATCAGGTGGTTCAATTTTAATTACTTCCATACCCAAGTCGGCAAGTAGCATGCCGCAATAAGGCCCCATCAGCATATGACTGACTTCAATTAATTTTTTGCCATTCAGGGGGCCCGGACTAATCCGAGAAGTATTGGCCATTAAATTATTTCCCTTTATAGATAGGGGCGCGTTTGTCAGTAAACGCTTGACGGCCTTCAATTCGATCTTCGGTATCTCGCAATACCCCCCAATAGAGTTCCGTCATTTGCTGCGCATCGATATCACTCAGGTGCCCCGTGACTTTGGATAATTTTTTAATTGCCTGAGTTGCTAGCGGGCCGTTAGATGCAATTTGTTGCGCAATTTTTAAAGTCTCTGGCATCAGATCCTGGGCGCTAAACATGTCTGAAATTAAGCCAATGTCTAATGCTTTGGCGGCTTTAATCGACTCACCTGTTAGAGCTATCTTCATCGCATGGGCAGAAGAGATTGCCTTAAGCAGGCGGTGTAACCCTAAGACGGCAGGAATAGATGCCACTTTGGCTTCAGGTAGGCCAAATGTAGCATTGTCTGAGGCTACTCTGAGGTCGCATTGCAGTGCTAACTCCAACCCGCCACCCAAGCAATAGCCATTAATAGCAGCAATCAATGGTTTATGAATATGAAGATCATTCAGATCCATCATTCGAATGTAGAGACCCTGTTCAGACGCCTTATTGGGTTCTTTAAAGAAGGCTTCCGCATAACTTGCAGTAGAAGAGGCTGCGCCTTTTAAATCAGCGCCAGCACAAAATGAATCATTTCCTGCGCCAGTAAGAATGATGACTTTTACTTGTTCATCGTCCCTAGCAGTCATTAATTTATCGCGAAGATCTTTTAAGGTTGCAAGGTCTAAAGCATTTTTTTTCAGCGGCCTATTGATGGTCAATATTGCAGTTGAATTACTGGCTTCATAAGTGATCATGGAGTTTCCTTATACACTTGGGGAAGAGAGGCTTCTTCCGCCACATACATACAGCACTTGTCCAGTGAGGTAAGAAGCATCTGGATTTAAAAAGGTCATCACGGCATAGGCAACATCATCAGGAGTACCGATACGCTTCACAGGTACAGATTCTTTTAATTTGCTCTGAATCGCTGCATCAAAACCATCAAATAATGGCGTTTGAATAATTCCTGGAGCAATTGCATTGACAGTAATCCCTTTGGCGGCGAATTCAATAGCAAGACTTCTAGTCAGGCTAATGACACCACCTTTAGCAGCCGAATAATTTGATTGGCCAAAGCCACCAAGCCATGCGCGCGATGAAATATTAACAATTCTGCCAAAATTACGTGGCAGCATTTCTTTGATTGCAGCCTGACAAAACAGAAATTGGGATTTGAGGTTCACGTCAATCACATCATCCCAATCTGCCTCAGTCATATTGAGCAATCTTTTATCCCGAATAATGCCGGCATTATTAACGAGGTAATCAATTTGTCCGCCCCAAGCCATCACTTGTGTAATCGCAGACTGCACTTCATTAATTTTGCTGACATTCGCAGATATCCCAATCACTTTACTACCAAATTCCTTCAGTTGCTCAATGGCTGCGCTCAGTTTTGCTTGGTCATAATCAATTAATGCAACATCAATACCATTAGCAGCTAATTTCTTGGCAATCCCAAAGCCAATACCTTGTGCTGCTCCTGTAACAATGGCAATTCTTTTTTCTGGCAAAGGCATATTAAGTTCCTAGAATATGGACGGAGGATGCAGCGTGATCAACACCAGCAATGCCACCGCCTGTACATTGCGCAAGGGCAATTTTGGGCTTATTAACCTGGCGTTCCTTGGCACGGCCTTCAAGTTGCCATGTCAGCTCTACCATTTGCGCTACTCCGGTGGCGCCGAGAGGATGACCCTTTGCTAGCAAGCCACCGCTGGGGTTCACCGGAATTTTTCCACTAATCTCAGTTTCTCCAGAGCGTAATAATTGCGGACCTTCTCCCGGCTTTGCAATGCCTAGCGCTTCGTAATAAATTAATTCAGCAATGGTAAAGGCGTCATGTAATTCAATGACATTAATATCGCTTGGTCCAATACCTGCTTGTTCATAGGCCATTCTTGCAGCCCTAGCAGTAATTTCTGCATCCAAAATATCGTCAGTATATTTTTCTTGCATGCCAGACTGAACGATTGACGCTAACAATTTCACTGGCTTTCGACCATTGTTATGTTCGGTGCTGAGAATGAGGGCTGCTGCACCATCAACTTGTGAGGGACAGCATTGCATGAGTGTTAAAGGTTCAGCAATCATACGAGAAGATAAGACTGCTTCAATCGTCGTAGGCATTCTTTGTTGCGCATAGGGATTGAGAGAGCCATTAAATCTATTTTTTACAGCTACCTGCGCTAAGAGACTGGGATCTTCATTCCTCTCATACAGATAGCGCGTGGCTCTCATGGCATAAATTGAAGGTAATACTAATCCAGAGTTTGAATAAACCCGGGTCTTATGGTCATTTAATTGCAATGGAATTGTGCCGCCACCAAGTTGGGTGAGTTGCTCGATCCCAACTACTAAAATAGTTTTATATTGCTGTGCCAATAAAGCATGCTTTGCTAGATGGACGGCCGTAGCCCCACTTGCACAGGCATTTTCAATGTTGTAGATCGGAATTCCTTGTAATTGGAGATCACGCACAATCAGTTGACCAAGAATCATTCCCCCAAATACGTTTGCGCAATAGATTGCTTCGATATCGTTCAATGTTAAATTGGCATCCCGAAGGGCATTGAGAATCGCGCCTTGCGCAAGTTCAGGCGCTAAAGTATTTGGCTGCTTATCGAAGCGCGTCATTGCTACGCCTTCGATATAGATCATATTTTTATTCATGGATGATTTATTTTTTCGAAAATATGACCAAATTCAGTGTCTGGCTTCATTAAATATTGATTGCCAATAGCAGGGCCTCCATCTTGAATGAGTCGCCCGAAAATTCTTACTGGAAAATCGGGTAGGTCCACAAATCCAATTGCATAGGGTTGAATGCCTGATTTCAGGCTGGGATGAATTACGGTGTAGCTGTATAAAGTACCAATGGGATTTAATTCTTGGCTCAGGTAATCATTGGCGAGCGGAGAGTCTTCTGCAAATGGGGGAAAAATGATTTCCTTTGACTTTTTATGCATACTACCTAATGGCTTAGGGGATGAGCCCTGGCTCCAGTAGTGTGGGGTTATGTCCATGTTTTTAATAGATTTTTATAAAAATAACCCTTATTCTTGAGTAGATTGATAAATTAGTCAAGCGAGTAAAAATCATCGATTGTTGAGAAATACTCAATCATTATGAGTTGGAGCGTACATTGTTTGAAATATGGATGCCGCCAACACAAAACCGACACAATACACAGGATAGTGAATCAGAAAACAGTCATTTTTGTATCGAATAGTGGCCCAGACAGATTAGTCGGGGGCGTCGTCTCTTTGATAAAGCCTTTGGCTAAGCGGTTTAAGGCAACATGGATTTCAGCAAGCAATGGCATCACAAATCAACCCACTCATGAAGATGAAGGGGTGGTGCTAAGAAAAGTCAGCATCTCTCCACAGGCATACAAATCTTATTACGATGACTTTTGTAATGGGGGCTTATGGACGCTTTGCCATGATCAGAATGTAGAGCCCTTATTTCGAGAGGGTGATTTCAATTCCTATGTTGCAGTAAATCAGTTATTCGCCAGCGAAGTCATTCGTTGCGCTGAGGATATCGCCGAGCCAATTATTTTTATCAATGATTATCAATTAGCACTATTGCCAAAGCTACTGAGGTCTGCACTACCTCATGCAAAGATTTTATTTTATTGGCATATTCCATGGCCAGCATATGGCAGACTAACAGCTTGTCCATGGCGCACAGAGTTGATCAATGGAATATTAGGCGCTGATAATGCTGGCTTTCAGACGAACCAAGATAGAGATCATTTTATAAGTGCTATGCCAGAGGGTCTTGATATCGAGGGGGCAACGAATCTCGGGGTTTATCCAGCCTCAATAGAGTGGCCGGCATTAAAGAATTCACAGCCAGGATCTATGGCTGAAAGTCGGGCTGCCATTGCTAAACAGTATCAATTACAAGCAAGTAATTACGTTTACTTAAGTGTAGATAGGGTGGACTGCTCAAAAGGAATTATTGAGCGCCTTCATGCAATTGAAAAAATATTGAATTTAAATCCAGCTTTAATAAAAAATATTCAATTCATACAAGTTTATGTGCAAACAAGACCATTAGTACTGAAGTCTAGAGAGTATGAATCACAAATAACGGAGTTGATAGCTAGAATCAATCATCAATATGGCTCGAATGATTGGCAGCCAATTATTTCGGAGCGTCATACTCTGACTAAAGAGAAACTGACTTACTTGTATCGTTCGGTAAATTGTCTTTGGGTATCTAGCTTAGCGGATGGTCAAAATCTGATTTGTAAGGAATTTATTGCCTCTCGGGATGATGATGATGGAGTGTTAATACTATCTAAGCATGCAGGAGCAGCAAAAGAGTTATGCGATGCAGTAATCTACGATCCATTAAACGAGAATGATGCCATTGATGCCTTCAATCAAACTATATCGATGAGCGATGCTGAGAGAAAAAACCGGATGATTTCTTTAAGACAGCACGTTAGGAGTTATGACGTTCATCTTTGGATGGATCAGCAACTGCTAGATCTTCGTGAAGAGGCGCCATTAGCTTTTTAACCATTGCGTAATCTGAATTTGTTCTGCGCTACCCATGCCTGAATGGGGGTCACAATAAATCAAATTCTCACATTCGCTTGGAAAATCTTGAGGCGTATCATCAATGGCGCGCCAGTCTACTAGGCTCGGGCCGATATGCGCATTTAAGTAATTCTGAATCTCCACAAATCTCTGATGATTCACTCCAGTAGCAATATCCGTAGCACCAATAATCAGTTTGCCAATTTTTTGAGGTAATAGTTCTCGCATCGCATCAATGCTGTGAGTCAGTCGCCAATTAGACGTGATGACAATTTTGCAGGAAGCACCTTCTAATGATTTCTCTAGATGGTGAACATTACAAAATAGGTTTTCCCTCTTGCTATTGAGGGGGTGAAGAACGCCGTCAAAATCTAGAAATAATATTTTTATACTTGCCATTTTGTTTATAAGAGTAATTTATATTCAATTGAGACAATTTTTATCATAAACTTAAGATAGTATGCAGCCCAATAAGCGAGAACAACTACCCCCTTTAAATAACTTGAGAGTTTTTGAGGTAGTTGCTCGTCACTTGAGTATTTCAAGGGCAGCTAATGAGCTCAATGTCACTCCTGGCGCAGTAAGCAGACAACTGGCTGCCTTGGAGGCATTTCTAGGAACTCAGCTATTTTCTCGTAAACATCGAGATTTAATTCTGACTGAGAAAGGGCGCGAGTACTACGAAGATATCAGCAAATCCCTTTCTGAAATTCAGTCATCAACCAAGCGTTTATTTTCTGGGCGTAATCAGAATCAATTAAAGGTGCGATGCTATACAACATTCTCCATACGTTGGCTTATTCCCCGACTTTCTAGTTTTTTAGCCTTACATCCGAAAATGGAGGTGGTGTTAACCACTTCGATGGACCCAGTTAATTTTGATCAAGAAGATCTGGATTGTGCAATTCGATTAGGTGGTGGCGCTTGGAGTGATGCAAATGTCACAAGATTGGTCTCTAATATTATTCTTCCAGTTTGTAGCCCATCCCTGCTAGCAGGTAGTTCAATTGTGAGCCCGCAGGACTTTAGTCGATATAAGTTATTGGATACTATCAGTCGTCCTGACGATTGGAATCTTTGGTTTAACTCCATTGGAATGAATGTCAAGCTCGAAGATTTTTCATGCTTAAGTTATGAAAGTTCAGCCTTGTGCTACTCGGCTGCAATTGAAGGCCATGGGATTGCAATGGCGCAATATTTCTTAGTGGAATCTGAATTGAGAAATGGAAAGTTAGTTTGTCCTTTCCCTCAATTCTTAAATCGCGAAAGTTTCACCTATTACCTATTAACGCCTCTGGGTAAAAATGAAAGTCAACAAGCGAAAGATTTTCGTACATGGCTACTGGAGGAGATACGGAATTGCTCCGATACTCCTCCACCAACCCCAAGTTAAGTAGCTAACTTGGCCTGAATTTATTGCCCTTGTATGCCGGCTATTTTGACTATTTCAGCCCATTTAGCCACTTCTGCATTTACAAATTCACCCCATTGTTTAAAATCCCGACTGTCAACAATCGCCCCACGGTCATTCACTTTCTTTTGAACTTCTGGGTTAGCTAAGATTACGCGGATATCTTTACTGAGTTTTTCAATAATTTCTTTTGGGGTGCCTTTAGGGGCAAGAATGCCACCCCAACCTGGGCCCTCAAAGCCTGGATAACCGAGTTCAGCAACTGTAGGCACATTTGGTAGTTGAGGAATTCTCTTTGCTGTCATCACAGCAATTGGGCGAACCTTGCCAGAGGCAATATGTGGAGCGATTGTAGGTAAGGTCTCTACGGCTAAATTAATTTGACCCCCAATTAAATCGGTAACGGCTTGGCCACTACCTTTGTACGGAACAGAAAGAATGTCAATTTTTGCACGTGTTTTTAATAATTCTTCTGCGAGCTGTTGGTTGGGTGCAGAGTATGCCCACTCGAGTTTTCCGGGATTGCTTTGGGCGTAGTCAACAATTTGTTTTAGTGTGGTGAAGGGCGAGTTTTGATTTGCTACTAGCAAAAGAGGAACAATAAAAACTCCATTTACTGGTTCAAAATCTTTTGGGCTATACGGTAAGCCTGGATAGAGTGCAGGATTTACAGCAATCGTACTACTTGAAGCCATGGTGAGGGTATAACCATCTGGCGCAGCCTCTTTCCCATAAAGAGTTCCTGGTATGCCATTTGCACCACCTTTGTTATCCACGATCACTTTTTGTGGGAGTGTTTGAGAGAGCTCGTCAGCAACAATTCTTGAAAAGATATCTGTTGCCTGTCCAGCAGGAAAAGGGACTACAAATTTAATTGTTCTATTTGGATACTGAGAGAAGGCAAGCGATGAGAAAAGGATCAATCCACTTGCGATCAGGCAATGAATTTTTGGTTTGATTTTCATGAAATGCTCCATTAGGGTCGACTTAGTGAGGGATAGTAATAAATTATTGAATTGAAATATCTAGATTTTTAAGTATGGGCGTCCATTTGACGCTTTCCTTATTGAGGATTTCAGTTGTCTCGCTAGAGCTTGAAGAGATGGCCTCAAAACCCAGATTGAGAAGTTCGGACTGATAGTTTTTATTTTCAGCTAGCTTTGCGAAATCTTTTTCAAGTTTTGAAATAATGTCTTTGGGTGTTTTAGCCGGAGCCAAGATCAAATATTTTGAACTCACTTCTACATCCGGAAGTCCCGCTTCTGTTAAAGAAATAATCTCAGGAGCAAGCGGCGTTCTTTTGGCGCTAATTACTGCCAAGATTTTTAATTTCCCGGTCTTGGCGTACTCTTTTACGGTGGAAAGTGTAAACATGCCAATATTGACATGGCCAGCCAGAATGTCCACTAAGGCTGGCCCATTACCTTTATATGGAATAGAGTTGAATTTAACTTGTGCTTTATTAGCAAAGAGAATGGAAGCTAAGTCTTGAGGGCTTCCAGCGCCAGGGGTTGCAAGGGATATTTGACCAGGGCTCTTCTTTGCTAGAGCAATTAATTCTTTGATTGAATTGGCTGGAAAATCTGGATTAGCGGCTAAAACAATTGGCGCTGAAGTGATAAAAGAGATCGGAACAAAATCTTTTTGAGGATCAAAGTTTAATTTTTTGAACAATAAAGGCATGATGGCAATCACATCGGTATTTAATAGTAGCGTGTATCCGTCTGGTTCACTCCTAGCAACGATTTCTGTTCCCAGGGTGCTTCCTACCCCACCTTTATTTTCCAAAACAATAGTTTGATTCAAAATATTTTTGAGGTTTGGTGACATGATTCTTGCAACGGCATCTGAGCCACCGCCCACTGCATAGGGAATCACTAGCTTAATGGGTCGATTAGGGTAGTTATCAGCAGCAGCTGAAAAGGATAGTAGCCCAAATAAAGGCAGAGTGATCCCAATTGCAAATCTCATTGCATGTGATTTATTAGCAAGCCACATCAGTTTGTCTCCTTAAATTATTTTTTTCTCATTCTAGAGAGATTTTTTTGAAATACATTCAAAGCTGGGGTTATCCCTAGTGGGTATTTTGAATTGCTAAGCTTATATTGTTCGAACAATAGTATTAATGAGGAATGTTGTGAAAGTTAATGAGCCAATCACGAGTTGTTTAGTCGATCAGATACGTACCAAACATTACCCCTTGGGGTCTGTCTTGCCCACAGAACATGAGTTACAGCAAAAATTCAATGCATCTCGTTATGCAGTGCGGGAATCTCTGAGAGAACTCGTTGCCATGGGCTTAATCGCCCGTAAGCCAAAAACTGGATCGGTTGTTGTTTCGGTGCATGAAGAGCGTAGCTTTGTACAAAGCCATGGATCTATTGATGATCTTTTTACTTACATTAAAAATTCTAAGCTCATCGTTTTGGAGTCAAAAGAAGTGCGTATTTCCGAAAAACAGTTTAATGACTTAGCTTTACCAATGGGCGCGACGTGGAAGAAAATCAAAGTTCTGCGTCAGAAAATTAAGCCTGCGCTGCCTTTGGTAGCGAGTGAAATTTATGTGCCAGTGGTTTACAGCAGGGTTGAAACCTACTTGGCTAGTCTGAAAGTACCCATTTATGCTTTACTGGAAAAAATTACTGGATTTAAGATTACCAAAGTCGATCAGCGAATTTCAGGCTGCTTGATATCTAAAGATCAGTCGAAACACTTAGGGGTGAAGGCTGGCTCAGCGGGGCTAAATATTATTCGGCATTATTACGGCTCGCAAAATAAGCTCTTGCTAGTGACTAATAGTATTTATAGGGCAGACCAATATACCTATCAAGTGAGCCTGAACTATGATCAATCTCTCGGTTTAAATAGATCCTGATGATGTTTAAAGAATCACAGGAAAAACAGTTAGCGACAATTTCTGAGAGATTGTCTGAGTTTGCGCTCGCTCTTCAGTTTGAGCAAATTCCGACAGCGGTTAGTGCGCAAGCAAAACTGCATATGCTGGATGCCATTGGCATAGGTCTTACCTCTAGTAGCCATGATTTTGCTAAAAAAACCTTGCGCGCATTATTGTCCTTGCAAGAGAGTAATGATCAGCAATACCCAGTTCTCGGAGTTCCACATAAGTTATCCATGCGCGATGCCATTCTTGTTAATGGAACCTACATTCATGGCTTAGATTTTGATGACACGCATGCAGTTGGAGTGATACATGCCTCATCAAGCGCTATGGCAGCGCTTTTGAGTGTTGGACAGCGCTATCAGATCAGCGGGCAAGAAGCGCTGGTTGCTTATCTCGGTGCAATTGAGGTGGCCAGCAGGATTGCATCTGCTGCAAACGGTGGATTTCATGCAAAAGGATTTCATCCAACTGGCCTAGTGGGCATTTTCGGAGCAACAGTATTAGTTGGACGCGTAATGAAGTTGACGATAGATGAGTTAACTAATGCACTAGGTATCGCTTTATCGATGGCTTCTGGAGTGATGGAATTTTTAGAGGGCGGAGCTTGGACTAAGCGAATGCACCCTGGGTGGGCTGCATCATCAGCTGTGACAGCTTGCGCCATGGCTAAAAATGGTTTTATTGGCCCGCGAAATGCTTTTGAAGGCCGCTATGGTTTGTTTAATACCCATACTGACTCTAGCAATCTCGCCAGTCTAGAAAAATGTACGAATGGACTTGGGCAGATTTGGGAGATGCAAAACATTTCATTGAAACCCTATCCTGCGTGCCATTACAACCATGCGTTTGCCGATGCTGCCATTATTCTCCGCAATGAGAATAGATTTGAGATCGACAATATCAAGAGCATCAAAGCGCGCATTAGCGAAAAACAAGTGCAAGTCGTTTGTGAGCCTCAGGCTAGTAAAAGAATGCCAAAAAATTCCTACGAGGCTCAGTTTTCTATTCACTTTGTGATTGCTACCAGCTTGATCAAAGGTCAATTCACACTCAAAGAACTAGAAGACAATACGATTTTTGATCCGCAAATTCTGGCGCTATGTCAAAAAATTGAATATGAACTGGATCCTAAGTCAGCATTTCCAGAGTTTTATTCGGGCGAAGTAGAGATTCAACTGAAATCAGGCGAAGTTCTCATTCATCGCGAGCAAATGAATCGAGGTTCAAGTGCTAACCCGCTTTCTCAGGAAGAGGTTCTGAGAAAGTTTGATTCAAATGTAGAGGGCGTCATTAGCCTCGAAGCTGCAAATAATTTTACTAAAGACTTTTTAAAGTTAGAGCATCAACAATCTCTCACCAATATCCTGCATCAGTTGAGAGTTCACTAGGAGAAGAAGATGGGCTTAAAGATACGACCATTGCAAAAGACTTTTGGGGCTGAGATTAGTGGATTAGACTTATCTAAACCCCTCGATTCTCAAACGATTAATGAGGTGAAGGCACTCTGGCATCAATATGAGATTCTGCTGTTTAGAGATCAAGTCATGGATGAGGCTGAAATCGTTTCATTTTCAAAGCAGCTTGGAGATCTTGAAATTCATATCCGGAAAGAGTTTTTATCGCAGAAGTCTCCGGAAATTCTCTATATCTCAAATATGACCAAAGAAGGAAAGCCAGTAGGAATTTTGGCTGACTCTGAAGTCGGTTGGCATTACGATCAAATCTATTTGCCACGGCCAGCGGTAGGATCATTTCTATTCTCGGTAATACTGCCAAGCTCTGGTGGAGAGACCTCTTTTTCTGATATGTCGGCTGTCTATGAGGCTTTACCGCAGTCTATTAAAAATGCAATTGATGGAAAAAAAGCGCTTCAATCTTACGAGGCTTTTAATGCGCTTTATAGCGTGCCTACCAGCGCTGAGCAGAAAAAGAAAACTCCTGATATCGAACATCCCATCGTCAGAGTCCATCCGTATTCTGGTAAAAAGGCGCTCTATATTTGCCCTGGAATGACTACGCAAATTGTTGGCTTGGATAAGTCAACCAGTGATGATTTATTACAAGAACTTTTTGCATGGTCTGTTAAACCGGAGTTTGTCTATTCACATGTTTGGCAGTTGGGTGACGGTGTTTTGTGGGATAACGCCTGTACTATGCATAGACGGGAGCCATTTGATCCCAAGCAAGAGCGTCTCATGAAGAGAACAACCATACTTCCGGATCCAAAATACGCGGTACCAGTTTAAATAGGCGAGCAAAGAATAACGACATGAATAATTTACAGCCCGGAGCACTTTCGGGATTGCGGGTATTAGACTGCGCAACTTTTATTGCTGGCCCATATTGCGCTACCTTTTTTGCTGAATTTGGTGCTGAAGTAATTAAAGTTGAGCTTCCTAAGGTTGGCGACCCTACCCGCAAGTTTGGAACGCCTACACCTTGTGGCGATTCTTTGATTTGGCTTTCTGAAGGTCGTAATAAAAAATCTATCACGATTGATTTACGTAAAAAAGAAGGCGCTGATCTATTAAAAAAATTGGTTGAGAAGAGTGATGTGCTGGTTGAGAATTTTCAACCAGGTACATTTGAGTCGTGGGGTCTGAGTTGGGATGAGTTAAAGAAACATAATCCCAAGTTGATTATGGTCAGGATCTCAGCCTATGGACAAACTGGACCGCTAAGCCCGCTGCCAGGTTTTGGTAGGGTAGCCAATGGCTTTGGCGGCATTTCTTATTTATCGGGATACCCTGATCGACCCCCAGTGTCACCTGGCTCAGCAACCTTGGCAGATTATTTATCGGGAATGTATGGTGCTTTAGGCGCTTTGGTGGCACTCCAAGCTCGAGACAAAACTCAAGAAGGTCAAGTAGTTGATGTTGGTTTGTATGAATCAGTATTTCGGATTTTGGATGAGTTAGCGCCTGCTTATCATTTCAATGGCTATGTTCGAGAGCGGATGGGGGCAGGAACGGTGAATGTCGTTCCACATAGTCATTATCAGACTAAAGATAAAAAATGGATTGCGATTGCTTGTACTAGCGATAAGATTTTTATGAGGTTGGCTGTGCTGATGGAATGCCCAGAACTCGCGGGAAATGGTAAGTGGGGAAAAATTGTTGATCGCGAAAAAGATCGTCTTGCTATCGATCAATTTGTAACAGACTGGACCACACAATATACTCGCCAAGAACTATTAAAACTGTGTTCAGAGGGCGAGGTGCCATGCGGCCCCATTAATTCAATTGAGGAAATCTTCACCAATGAGCAGTTTGCTGCACGCGAGAATATCGCCTTTATCAAAGAGCCTAGAATTTCAGAAGATCAAGTCATTGCGGTACCCAATGTCGTTCCGCGGCTCTCGGGAACCCCTGGGAAGATTCATTCTTTAGGCCCAAAACTGGGGGCAGATGTCGATTCTTTACTTGCAAGCATTTTGGCCTTAAAGCCTGAAGAAATAGAGAGCCTGCGTCAAGATGGTGTTATATAGTTAGATCTTCATATATGGTCAAAAATGAATACAGACACTAAAAATAATTTGCTTCGAACCCTTCTTTTCACTCCAGCAAATCATGAAAGAAGAGTGACCAAAGCGCTTGGTCTCGATGCGGATGCCGTCATTCTGGATTTGGAGGATGCGGTTGCGAATAGCGAGAAAGTGAGCGCAAGACAGGATGCGATTGCCGCAATCAAGAGTGGCAGTCGATCCAAAATTTACGTGAGAGTAAATGCACTCGATACTCAGTGGACGCTGGGAGATCTTCAGGCAGTAGTAGGTACAGGTTTATATGGAGTGGTGCTGCCTAAAGTACAGGGTCCAGAGGATATCGAAACGATAGATTGGTTATTGGCCACTCTTGAAAGAGAACGGGGTTTAAAGATTGGCAGCATAGATCTACTACCAATTATTGAAACAGCGAAAGGTTTTACCAATCTCAATAAGATATTTATAGACCATCGCTATAGATCAAGTAATGAATATCAGCGGGTCAAGCGTTTTACTTTTGGCGCTGGTGATTTTTGCAATGATGTCGGAATGCTCTGGACTTCAAACGAGAGAGAATTAGATGTCGTTAGAAATGCATGCATTGTGACGGCCAGAGCGGCTAATTTAGAGGCGCCTATTGATACTGTTTGGATTCACCTCAAAGATCATGAGGGCCTAGAAAAATCAGTTGTCAGAAGTTTGAATCTTGGCTTTCAGGGAAGATTATGTATTCACCCTGATCAGGTGGGTATTACAAATCAAGTATTCACCCCCACTGCAGATGAAGTTTTGCGTGCTCAGAAAATTGTAGACAGCTTTTTTGAAGCTGAAAAGAAGGGCTTGGCAGCCATTCAGGTTGATGGGATGTTTGTGGATTACCCCATCTTGTATAGAGCTCAAAAAACCTTAGCCATTCATCAGGCCATTTCTGCTAATAGTAGATAGTAGCCAGCTTTATTTGGCATCAGCGCCTCTTAGTGCAAAATCACTCTTGAAGCAATCATTCTGGGTCTTTACTGATTAAAAGAGGAAGCATGGAACATACCGTTTTAGTAACTGGCGCTACTGCTGGATTTGGCGAGGCAACTGCAAGACGTTTTTTGGCGCACGGCCATAAGGTCATAGCGGTGGGTAGAAGGATAGAACGCTTAAATGCACTCAAAGCATCTTTACCTACAGACCAACAACAAAAACTGCTTACATTGGCATTAGACATCTGCGATAGCACCAAGGTGGATTCCTTAGCCACCACTTTGCCTGCAGAGTTTGCCAAACTGACGATTCTTGTGAATAACGCTGGACTCGCATTAGGTCTAGAGCCAGCACATCAAACCAATATTACGGATTGGGATCGTATGATTGATACCAATATTAAAGGGCTGATTCATATGACCCGAGCTTTTTTACCTGGCATGGTTGAGCGTAAATGTGGTCACGTCATAAATGTGGGCTCTGTCGCAGGTCTTTATCCCTATCCTGGCAGTAATGTATACGGCGCAAGTAAAGCATTCGTGAAGCAATTTAGCCTGAATTTACGCGCTGACTTGACTGGTACCCGTTTACGCGTGACATGTGTAGAGCCAGGTTTAAGTTCAGGCACTGAATACTCTAATGTACGTTTTAAGGGTGACGATGCAAAGGCAGAGAAAGTGTATGAAGGCGTAGAAGCACTCAGCGCCGACGATATAGCCGAAGCTATTTTTTGGTCTGCAACTTTGCCTGCGCATATGAATATCAATGCCGTGGAGATTATGCCAATAGCACAATCATTTACTGGTACTTCGATTTATCGCGGAGAGCTCTAAGTACTTATTTTTTCCACTGATAAAACTGGGGATACACGCGCATTACTACGGGGCCGTCAAAATCCCAAGACTTACAGGTCCCCAAATATAAAGGGGGCTTGTTTTCATCAGGATCAAAGAGTGCGCCAGGAATCGATTGATACGCTGCAGTGGCAATGTTGTTGAGTAACTCACGCAAGTGAGTACAACCTTTAATTCCACCTAAGTGCGTCTCAATGGTTTTACGCCAACCTTTACCAATCCGCGCACCAATTAATGTATCCATTGGCGGGATGACCAAAGGACATTCAGGATGTGGGTGGCTATCCATCGCTACTGCGATATCTTTGATCGTAAGATGATCATCTAAGGTTACTCGCACCCACATATCGTGAATCGCTTCACCCGGAGCCCAAGTCTTCGCACCTGTAACAAATGGGTGTAACTTGATGTCTTTGAGATGACCTTCAATATCCCAAAGACCATCTTCTCTCGCATAGCCATGATAAGTAACTTCACGGGTGTGGAGTGGGCTACGGGGTTTTGGATCAGGAAGCATGGCGGCTATAGATAATCAATGAGAATACTCAATCATAATGAATTGCACTCCAAGGGGGCCTGATACCCAAAATATGGCCTCTCTATAGTATTCTGAACGGCTTATGGCAAAACCCATTTCTCTCGAAAAAATTCTTTTTAGCCAAGGCTTTGGTACGCGTCGCTACTGTACTGATCTGGTATTTGCGGAGTTAGTAAAAGTCAATGGTGTGTTGGCGCAAGATCCGGAAGAGCGCATTGCAACTGAAGGATTGGTTTTGAATGTCGAAGGGCAGAATTGGGAATATCACGAAAAGGCTTACATCGCATTTAACAAGCCACCCAATTACGAGTGCTCTCATAAAACAACTCATCACTCCAGCGTCTATAGTTTGCTACCAACTCCCTTTGTCGAGCGCGGCTTGCAATGCGTAGGGCGCTTAGACTTTGACACTACTGGGCTGCTATTGATTTCGGATGATGGTCAGTTTATTCATAAAATGACGACGCCTAAAAAGAATATTGGTAAGGTCTATCAGATCACAACACCAGATCCGATAACGCAGGCTCAAATAGATCATCTCTTAAATGGTGTTGTGTTGGATGATGATCCAAAACCATGTTTTGCCACAGCGTGTAAACAGCTTTCAGAAAATAGCTTAACAATGACGATAGTGGAAGGGCGTTATCACCAAGTCAAACGCATGATGGTTGCGGTAGGCAATCATGTTGCTAAACTGCACCGTATAGAAATTGGTGCCTATGTCATGCCTACAGATCTGGCAGAAGGACAATGGCGTTGGTTATATCCAGAAGATTTGCAGCAACTCTCACAAAGTGTCAGCCCATAAATGAAACAGGCCCTCTTACCAGAAGATTTCGATTTTCAGAACAGCATCCCTTTGTGGACGCTAGATGCATCTCGAAAAATGATTTCTCGTGAATTTATCTTTGCAGATTTCAGACAAGCTTTTGAGTTTATGACGCTCTGCGCACAGCGCGCTGAAGAAATTGATCACCACCCAGATTGGTCAAACTCCTGGAATAAGGTCACCGTGCACTTAAGTACCCACTCAAGCAAAGGCCTAACTGCTTTAGATATTCAGATGGCTCAGGCGATGGATTTATTTGCACTCCAGGTCTAACAAGCATTGCAAATTAATGCTCATCGCCTTCGTGATCTTCTTCATTAATGCTCATCAAAATCGTTGCGAGTAAGCCATAAACGACTTCGGTCGAGATCATGCCATCCTCATCAAGCTCGTCAATTAAGTCATTCAGACAATCTTCCGTAGGCTCGTTGAGCAAAGTCATTGCGCATTCGCAGCCATAGTCAAAATCTTCGTCATTTTGGTTTTGGTCGTTGTCAGTCATATTTATCCTTAATTGAATCTTCAGGATAGCAAATTAGGGGTCAATTCGATAGGGTAAAGCTCAAATCAAACGACCCAAGAACATGGCTTGAGCTATCTATATAGTGCTTGAGCGGGCTAATGCGCTCCAGGCAGATAGCCCACTCAATAAAAAATAGCGATTTTTGATAGAATCTTCGTGTTAAAAAATATAAATATTTACCAACGCTTTTAGAGCCCTTTCATGAATTTTCAACGCACTACGCATCAAGTAATCTACCAAGCAATCGCAGCCGTTTCGGTTTTGGCAATGCTTGGGCAATCATCTTGGGTGTTTGCTCAAGGTCCAGATGCGGGCGCGCTGCAACAAGAATTACGTCAACAGTTGCCATCACCAAGTGCTGCGCCACTACCAGAGCTATCAATGCCAGACCAACATTCTCCTTCGGGCTCTAAGGAATCTGGGCCTACTTTTGTGGTCAAGGGGTTTGTCATTGAGGGCGTGAAGGCGGTGCCTCAGGAAAAAGTACAAGATGCTTTAGTAGATTGGGTAGATCAAAGGGTGAGTTTTAAAGATTTACAAAAGGCTTGCGATGAAGTGGTTGATCTCTACCGTGCTCAGGGCATCATTGTTCAAGCCATCATTCCACCTCAACGGGTAGTGGATGGCATAGTCAAAATATTGATAACCGAAGCCAAGCTGGGTAAGCTCAGTGTCGATACGCCTGAGGGGCCGATTGTCTTTAGTAAAGATAAGGCTGCCCAGTACATTACCTACTACAACCCTATCGGCGAATTGCTCGATAACGATAATTTAGAACGAGCGCTCATGATTTTGAATGAGGTGCCTGGAGTCGTTGCCAATAGTGATCTCGAAAAAGGGGATCAAGATGGTGAGATCAATGCCCGCATTAATCTCACCCAGCCCACCGAGATGTGGAACGCCAAGTTAGATGTGAATAACTACGGTAGCCGAACTACGGGTCAAGGCCAGGGAGTGGTTTCAGCTGACTTGCTGCAACCTTTAGGAATTGGCGACATTTTGAGTGTGGCTGGTATTTTTGCCCAGGGCTCTCAGTACGGGCAGGTTAATTACTCTTTGCCGGTAATGCCTAATGGTCTGCGGGTTGGATTTAATAGTACTTATCTGAATTACCGCAATGTGAGTAATTACACTTACAACGGTAACTATGGCCAAGCCGCAACTCAGGGTGTGAATTTAGCCTACCCTGTTTGGCGGGGACCCAAAACCAATATCAATGCCTCGCTTGGCTATGACTATAAGACGTATTTGAATAACAATATTTCAAATGACTCTGTGGCTAGTCAGTACAAGATTCGGGATTTATCTGCTAGCTTAGTCGGTAATCATGCTGATAACTTTTTGGGCGGCGGCATCTCAAACGGTTCTGTCATGGTCACTTTTGGACAGCTGGATATTCAGTCTAGTAGTCCAGCAACCTATAGCACCATCAATGGCAATCTATATACCCCAAATGCGTTTAGTAAGCTGAACTTTAGTCTGGCACGTAATCAGCAAGTACTTAATGATGGCGAGACTACTTTCTATGTTTCTGTTCAAGGTCAATTTGCCTCAGGTAATTTGAACTCTGCAGAGCAATTTTATTTGGGCGGACCGAGCGGCGTGCGCGCTTATCCAGTTGCACAAAGTCCGGGCGCGCAGGGTGGTATAGGTACTGTGGAATTACGACATAACTTTTCTGAAACATTGCAAACCAGCCTCTTTTTTGATGGCGGTTTAGTGCAGCAATATAAAGATTACAACACTTACTTGGCCCTTAAGGGTCTGACTAATGCATCGAATACTTATTCATTAATGGGTGCAGGTTTTAGTGTGAAATGGGAATATGAAAAGTGGACTCTAGGTGGTATGGTTGCCTGGAAAGTGGGTAGCAATCCTTTGTATAGCAACACCGGAAACGCAGTCAACGTCGAATCAACAAATACCTCCCCAAGAGCTTGGGTCACCGCAAGCTATAGGCTCTAGAGCTAATACAATCACCTTAATTTGGTGAGTTTCTTTGTTTTTGCCAATAAATTTGGCAAAAATCTCTAAAAAGACGCATTCCCCCCTGAAATTGTTCTAATTTTTATATAAGATTGAATATTCCGGAATTGGGAGTTTGTCTGCGCTCGAAAACCACAGGAAGGTCGCGCCTTTCTATTTTTCGTTTAGGTCATCAGTTTGTTTTTAAACTGAATCCAATAGGTAAAGCATGTGCTTTCACCTGTTTTTTTGTGCTCGCCTCGCAAAGTGCTTTTGCTCAAAATAAAATTGCTGTAAATACTTTGCCTACTGGTGGAAAAGTGGTTGCTGGTTCGGCAACTATTACTTCGAGTCAAACGGCCACTAGCGCCACGATGAACATTAATCAAACCTCACAACGTGCGGTCATTAATTGGAATACTTTTAACGTCGGCCAAAATGCCACAGTGAATTTTAATCAGCCAAATAGTGGTGCGGTAACACTCAACCGAGTGACCTCCGCTAGTCCTTCAATTGTTGAGGGTGCCATTCGGGCAAACGGCCAAGTCATGTTGGTCAATCCAAATGGCGTGAACTTTGGTAAAGGTGCTGAAGTGCATGCCGCAGGTGTTGTTGCAAGTACCCTAGATATTAATAACAAAGATTTCATGGAAGGCAGAAGCACTTTTGCTGGAAATGGCCAAGGCAAAATTGTTAACGAAGGCAAAATTGTTGCAACTGATCCGAATGGCTACATCGCTTTATTGGCGCCTGAAGTGCGCAATGAAGGTTATTTGCTCGCCAGAAAAGGTGCCGGCAGTACGATTGCACTGGCCAGTGGTGAAAAAATCACCTTGGATTTTCGTGGTACTCAGTTAATTCGAGTTTCGGTTGATGTGGCTACCTACAAAGGCCTGATCGAAAATAAGCGGGTAATCGAGACCAACGGCGGTTTAGTGGTCCTCGCTGCGGGAACTGCTCGTGAGCTCATGAGCTCCCTGATTCAGAATACCGGTCGAATTGCAGCCAATGCGATTGTGGATAACGGTGGCGTCATCGATATCGTGGCCTCTACTGTGAACCAGGCTGGTACGGTTTCTGCCAACGGTAATGGGGCTAACAGCACTGGTGGTCAAATTAACATCGTTGGTGAAAACATCACCCTGGCAGCAAATTCCAAAACAACGGCTACCGGTAAAGCGGGTGGTGGAACAATTGAAGTGGGTGTGGGCAGAACATTGGCGACTAACGTGGCTGTAGCAACCCCAGCAAATACCGCTAGCGCACAAACAGCAACCCAAATTTTGGCAAGCAATCCTCAAGCTGCAAACCAACAGGCTAAGACAGTTACTGTGGAAGAGGCCGCTAGCGTCAATACTTCAGCTATTACCCAAGGTAATGGTGGTTCGATCGTGATTTGGTCACAAGTCAAAACTGTAGTGAATGGTGTTCTATCAGCAGTTGGTGGCTATTTGAACGGTAACGGCGGCATGGTTGAGACTAGCTCGGCTGGCAGTGTAGTCCTTGGCAAGAACCTTTCTGTCACTACCGCTGCTCCAAAAGGCAAGTCTGGATTGTGGTTCTTGGATCCAATTGACCTCACTATTGATAGTTCTGCTGCTAGCGTCATCTCTGCAGCTCTCACAAATAACAATGTGAGCATCGCCGTAAACGGTAATGTTTGCCCATCTCTGGGTGCCTGCACCCAGAACGGAAGCGGTAGCCTGACTATTGCTAGCGGTGCAAATATCCTCAAAGAGTCTGGAAGTCTGACTACTTTGACTCTCACTTCATCCGGAATCTTTAACCTCAATGCGGATATTTCAGGTCAAAATCTCAATGTCATTATTAATAGTTCGATCGCTTACCTGAATGTAGGTAGCACGATTAATGCCAATCAGGTCACGGTTCAGGCTCAAGCTGTCTATAGCTACGGCAATATTAATGCCGGAAATAGCAGCAATTTGGGTAGTGCAATCCAGCTTTTAGCGAGTGCAATTTATGTCAGTGGCGGTCTGCAGGTAGGCACAAATCAGGCAAATTCCACCAATTCGAATAGCTCAAGTAACACTATTTCTTACAACGGCACCCTGATTCGTCAGGAAGATTTGCCTCATTATTTAGCAGCAGCTAACCAAGCAAGTATCAATTTAGACCAGGTTTATTCCACCACTGCAGCTAATCAATCGAGCTATACCAGCACCGCAACCAATCAAATTACCCTCACGGGGACAGACTCAATCACGATTTCTGCGACTGCACAAATCCTGGCAAACGGTACTTTTGGGGGATCCATTTCTGCCTCAGCAGCCCAAATTAACCTCCTTGCACCAAGCCAAAGCAACGCTCAAATTACCCAAGGAAGTGGTAGTTTGATCCAGGCAAATGGAAATAATGGCCCAGGCGGAATCATCGCTTTGACTGCAGCGAACGACTTTAATATCAATACAGCTACGATTTCGGCGAATGGTACTACCGATGGCGGATCTATTCGTTTGATCACATCAGCCGGAAACCTACTATTAAGTAACTCTCTAATCCAGACAAATGGTGGAACAGGGCGGGGTGGCAGCTTAGGGGTATCCGCAGCCAATGACACCACTATTCATAGCTCTACTCTAGAAGCCACCGGATTTACTAAGGGTGGCTCCATCATGGTGGGTTACGACTCGGCAGGTAAATCGATACCTTTCTCCCAGTCGACCACTCTTGATGCCGCAACCATTCTCAATGCTAGCCAGACTGATGGAGCCGATTCCACTGGCGGCGGTCTCATCGAAACCTCTGGCGGAACCGTTACTCAATTAGCTTCAATTAATGCCGGTCGGGGTGGTATGTGGCTCTTAGATCCGTATGACTACACTATTGACACAGCTGCAGCAGGAAGTATTCAATCCGCCCTAAATCAGGGCATATCCGTATCTCTCTCCACCTCTGACCCCACTAAAACTTTCAATGGCGTAACTCTTAATGGCGCTGATTTGAATGGTATTAGCCAGGGCAATATTTATGTGACATCCGCTATTAATGCTGCTACCGGCGGTGGCGCTCTGAGCCTAACCGGAAATCTGATCTATATATATGCCAGCATTTCTACTTTAGGAGGTCAGTCATATGTGGCCAGCCAATCAATTTTTGTTAATTCACCAACCAATACCTTAATTGCAAATGCGCCGCTAACTTTTACCGCCCCATCCATTGTGATGGGCGCCAGCATCAATACTCGTGGAAACCTAACTTTTAATGGCAATTTGGTAATCCTAGGCTCTCCTACCCTTAATACCAATGGATATAACCTTGCGGTAACGGGAGTGACTAGTGGGGGCCTAGCTTTAGGTATATATGCTCAAGGCCAATGGAGTCTTTTGAGTAATGGACTTGTTGTTTTGCAAGGGTCCTTAGTTGGCCAAAGTTCTACTGGTTCAAGCCCCACCGACCCTAATGCAGTAAATGGAATTATTCCCGGTGGTGTCTTAACTTATCTAGGAACCTCTTCAAATGCATCGAACTACACATACACCCCAACTTTTTCTTCCTTAAGTTCTGTCTTGATTGTGGGTGGCGGTGGTGGTGGTGGTTCTGCTTCGGGTGGAAACAACGTCTACGGAACTGGCGGCGGCGGCGGCGGCGTATTTACCGCCGATGTTACTTTGGCTGCAACTTCGCACTCAATTAGTGTCGGTTTAGGCGGTCAGGGTGGCAATACTGCAAGCACCACTGGTGGATCTGGTGGCGTTTCCTCCATGGTGGGTGGTTCTGTGCCACTGTCAGTTGCTTATGGTGGTTCGGGTGGTGGTGCCGCTGGTGTTGTGAACTACCAATATTACGGAATGGGTGGATCGGCTAGAGCCGGTGCACTTTCTGCTATCGATAAAAACGGTGCTGATGGCGTAAGATCCGAAATAACAGGTAGCACCCTATATTACGGCGGCGGCGGTGGTGGCGGCGGCGGCGGCGGTGCAACAAGCTACCCACAGGCCCCGCAATATTATGGTTTTGGAGGCATTGCTTCAACTCGACAGGATGGACAGAATAATATTCCGCCAGGTCAATGCGTTGCCTGTGATAGAAATGGAAATCCTGGTAGACCTGATACTGGAATGGGCGGCGGTGGCGGTAATACTGGCCCATACACTGGCACTGGTGGTGCTGGAGGAAGTGGTGCTGTTATTTTGCAACTATTGGGCGGCAGCTCCAATGGCTTGGGTTTAAATAATATTGGGACCCTAAATCTCCAGGCAGTTCAAGGCAAGGGCTCAGCTGGTAGTGCTTTGGCATCTCTCAATATTTCGCTTGGAGGTAATAGCAAAAATAGCACCATTGCTGGCGCTATCAACGGAACTATTTCCTTAAGTCTGGATTCTTACGGCTCCGGTAATGTACTTTCATTAAGCGGGTGGAATCAATATGTTGGTGCATTCACTGTTTACGGCGGTACCTTAAGAGTAGATTCAGATCAGCCTTTTGGTAATGGCACCAACATAGTTGAGATTCCAGTAACAGGTACAACTGTAGATGCTCCTACTATTGATCTCAATGGCCGAACTTTATACGGATACACCTTAAATATTCAAGGCCTTGGTAAGGATGCAAAAGGCGCATTGATTAATTCGAGCTCAACTACTGCAAATTTTAATGGCGCAGTTAATTTAAGTAATGTGACTTTCATTGGTGGAGCCGGTAGTGGTAACGGTGAAGGAAGCATCTATTTAAATGGAATTGTTAATGCCAACGGTTACGGCCTGGGCTTTGTAAATTATGCAAATATCTACTTAGGAAATAGCGCCAATCAGATAGCTACTATTGCTGGTACGAGTATGGCAATCCTACAGTTGCGCTCCGCTTCAAACGTTACCATCGGAACAGTGAATGACCTTGTTAACGGCTCTAGAGCATTCAATGGGCCAACTTTAACAGGATTAACTTTTGCTATTAATTCAGGAAGCTACCTTTTAATTAATCTTCCGAGCAATATCTTAGCGGTTAATAGCTCAATTTCCGCAGCGGCTATTTACTTAACAGCCTCAAATGCTAGTAGTGGTGCTGCAATTTCGATGTCTGGAAATAATTCCATCACATCTACAGGTGGTTTAGGAGTATTTATTACATCTTTAGCGGGAGATATTTCTTTAGGCACCTCGACAATTACCAATAACAATAGTAGTTGCTGCACCCCAAGCACATCGATGATTGAGGTAAAGTCAGCTGGAAATGTAGCGCTTGGAAATTTGGTTAATAGTGCACCTGGTGGAATAAGAGTCACTGCTGGAAAAGATTTGAATGCAGGAAATTCTGGTGGATCATCTATTACTGCGTTGGGTACTATTAGTAACTCTGCTGGAGTGGTTGGTTTATCGACCTCAAGTCCTAACGCTAACTCTGGTTTAGCTAGCTCGATAGAGAATGCAGCAGGCTTAACCAGAGCATTAGCAAGCGTTGGCAGAAATGTTCAGTATGGAATGGCCGGCGGAGTATTTACGAATGCAAGCGCCTATACGGGCGGTAATTTCATTAATTATCGAGCGAATGATACTGCGGTCTATAACGTCTCACTAGGTACTAATTATTCCGCTGTTTATGGACAAGCCTACACCTCTACTGAGGCGAATGCTTGGTTAGCAACGAACGCTAGTGTTTCTATTGGAGGTACTGGGTTTGGCTATTCAACCACAGTTGCCTTAGCAAATCTACGCTTTAGTAGCTCCATTGATGGAGTCATTAGTTCAAATCTAGCTCAAAATGCTACCCCGATTATTTCTTCTAGCTTGGTTTCAAACGACGGTAAAACAGTCAGTGTGACCGGTACTCAGCGGACTTATAAAATTGATAAAGCCCCACTTGGAGTTGAAGTAACTGGTGAATACAACGGCACCACTACCATTGCCCCAACCAGCTTTACCATTACTGGTGGGTTGAAATTTAGCGACTCGATTAATTCCATCACATCAGCGACTGTTTCAGGTGCTGATGTTGGTAATGCCAATAATTACGTTACTGGCATAACAATTGGCTCTGGTAGCGCCAGTATGAATAACTATCAGCTCAATATTTATGGTCGCTATAACGGGCCTGATCCTTCATTGCAGAGTGCTGCGACGGTTACACCAAAAAATGTGACAATATCAGGGGCTATTGCTAATAATAAATATTACGATGGCAATATCACCGCAACCTTTAATTTAGATAGTGCAACTATCGTTGGAAAAGTTGTTGGAGATGCTCTTGGTATTAGTATGGCTGGCAGTTTTGCAAATCAGAATGCATCCCCTAACGATATCGCTGTTACTCCAGTCGCTGCTTTGACTGGAGATAAGGCGATTAACTACAATTTAATTCAGCCTACTGGATTTACCGCAAAAATTAATCCTAAATACCTCAATCTTTCGGCAACAAAAGTATTTGATGGTACTACCAATCTAGATGGCTTCATCAACTTCAACAATTCTTTAATTGGTAATGAAACGCTCAATTACACAGCTGCTGCAAATAGCCGTAATGTAAATGATGCTCGTTATATTTCTTCTTTGACTTTATCTGATGGTCTCAATGGCGGTAAGGCAAGCAACTATGCTGCACCGACCTTGAATAGTCAGTACACCTGGAATAATGTTTCTATTACCAAGGCGCCATTAGGCGTCACTTTAACGGGTTCCTATAACTCAACCTATAACTTTGCTACCGTCCCCAATGTTTATGGCTTAGGTATTGGCGATACGATTGAGTCCATTAGTAGTGCTACATTCGCTTATAAGAATGTAGCCGATAACGCTCGCAACTATGTGACAGCAATCACTATCGGCTCAGGTACAGCCAGTATGAGTAACTACACATTAAATGCAGTACGTACCGATACAGCCCCGAATAACAATCTATTAAATACTGCAAATCTGATTAAGATGAATGTCAGTATTACTGGTGGTACAGCTAGCAACAAAGTTTATGACGGCACCACTGCAGCAGTAGTTTCTGGAACTGCACAGGGCATTATCCTAGGCGATGATGCGCAGATGGTATTAACCACAGGCGACTTTGCTAACGCAAATGTGGGTACCCGCATCATGGTTACACCTACGGGTTACCTCACTGGTGGTGCAGCTGGCAACTACAACTTACTCAACTATGTTCCTGGTGGCTTATGGGCTAACATTACGCCAGCACCTTTAGGTATTTCAATATCAGCTACTTACAGCGGTAGCAACGTCTTTGCTAATTCGAACTTCGGTGTAGCTGGAATGGTTAATAACGAGACTATTACTGGCTTAGGTCAGGTAACTTTAGCCAACGCTAACGTGAGTGCTAATGGCTCCAATTATGTGACTGCATTCACAATCACAGGTGGCACTGCCTTGGCAAGCAACTATATTATTAATCCAGGTTACTTTGGCACTCCTGGGCCTACGAATAATATGGCTACAGTTAATGCTCGTGTCCTGACGCTCAGTGCGGCTAAGGTGTATGACGGCAGTACCAATTTAACTGGTGCGGTAACCTTAGGTAACCTGGTAGGTAATCAAACCCTGACTTATGCTGCAGCTACTGCGAATAGTCCGAATGTAGTAGGTGCTAGTTACATCAATGCCATTACCATCGGCGATGGCACAAATGGCGGATTGGCAAGCAACTATACATACTTGCCGCTAACAGCTGTTACAGCGCCGTTGACAATTACGCCTAAGGCCGTAACCCTGTCTGCAACAAAAGTGTATGACGGTACAACTAGCTTGGCTGGTGCGGTAACCATTACCGGCTTGGTTGGAAATCAAACCTTAAATTACACTGCAACAGCCAATAGTGCGAATGTGGTTGGTGCTAGCTACATCAGTGCTATTAATCTTGCTGACGGCACGCTTGGTGGTATAGCTAGTAACTATGCTTTACCTACTTTGAGTGCTGCCTATGCGCCTGCATCCATTACAGCTAAGTCACTTAACCTTTCTGCAACCAGACCTTACGATGGCACAACATCTTTAACTGGAGCGGTCACTATCAATGGTTTGGTTGGCAATGAGACTCTTAATTACTCAGGTGCTACTGCCAATAGCGCCAATGTTGTTGGTGCAAGTTACATTAGCGCTATCACTATCGCGGATGGTACTAATGGCGGATTGGCAAGCAACTATTTAGCGCCAACTTTAAATAGCGCATATACCTATAACAATGTGGCTATTGCAGCTAAATTGCTTACTCTAACTTTTGGTTCTGCTAGCAAGGTATACGACGGTACAACCACTATTAGTAGTCCAGTCACAATAGGCGGTTTGATTGGTAATGAAACCTTGAATTACTCAGGCGTTACTGCCTTTAGTGCAAATGTCACTACAGCAAATAACTATATTGCAGCAATCACGCTTGCTAACGGTTCTAATGGTGGCGTTGTGAGTAACTACGTATTACCAGTCTTGAATGCAACAACTGCACCAATTACCATTTCTGCTAGACCATTGACTATTACCCCAAGTGCTCAAACTAAGGTTTATGGCGAAGTGCTTGCTAGCACCAGTAATAGTGACGATGGTACTAATACTGCCACTCAGACCGTGAACTACCTTAATGGCGTTGCCACAAATTCTTATCAAGGCTTTAGTGTTGCAGGCTGGGTAGGTAGCAATCCAGTGAGCACTGTGACTTTGTCTAGCACTGGAGCCTTGGCGACTTCAGGCATCACAACTGGTTCAAATATTTATAGCATTACGGCCAGTGGAGCAGCTGGAACCGGTTTAGGTAACTATAGTATTCAGTATGAAAGTAATAACTATTCTACGCTGACGGTGACTCCAAGACCACTGTATGTAACTGTGGCTAATGCAAGCATGTCTTATGGTGCTGCTGCATTGCCAAACTTCACATCAACTGTCAATGGATTGGTGAATGGTGATCAGGCCAATGTCACCTTGGCAACTACGGCTTCGCCTTATAACAGATCTGCTGGATCAGCATCTAACGTCGGCAGTTATGCGATTACAGCAAACTCTGTGAGCAATGCAAACTATTCCTTAGTTACTACAAATGGCTCATTAACGGTGACACCAATCACGCTAACAGTAAGCGCAAATACTCAAGGTGGTCCGGGATCACCCATTATTTATGGTACGCCAACAGTCTTGAGTCAGGGCTCCGATGCTTTAAGCTCTATCGGCTTAGTAAACGGTGACTCTATCTCTGGAGCTACGATTACCTATAACAATAGTCAGAACGTTTCTGGTGCATCAGCTGCAGGCGCATACACTGGCGGCTTACAAATTAGTAATGCTCGTGGCACAGGCCTTTCAAATTACACCATCCTATACCAGCCAGGCAACTTGATTATTAGTAAGGCGCTTCTCACTATTACCCCGGTAAATGATGCAAAACTGATTGGTCAGTTAGATGCCCTAGGTTATAACGGCCTTCTTTACTCTGGCTTCAAAAATGGTGAAACTTCTACTGCTTTAGATTTGACTAATGCAACCATCACCAGAAGTAATGCAGGCGTTGAAAGTGTTGGTACCTATACTGGGGTATTACAAGTGACCGGTATAAATTCTGCTAACTATGGAATTACCTATGCGCCCGGTAATTACACTATCATTGGGGCTGGCCAGTTGCTCGTAAGAATCAATTCAGGCATGCTTGAGTATGGCAGTGCCCCAACCAATATAGTATCTACAGCAGCTTACGTTCCTACCTCAGTTATTAATCCAGGCCCTAACTCAGCAGTGCAGCTGAGCTCTACTGTCAATTTTGCAAATCTAGCAAGCACTGGTATTGCTACTGTGACTGATGGCACATCGAGTATGAATGTCAATCTTGCGATTGCTAATCCGGTTTACAGTACTTCAGGTGCTTTAGCTGTGGGAGCTTACAACCTGATTTCTACTCCACAAACAGTGCCTAATGGAAACTTTACTGGTTTATTTAATTCAGCTATAGCAGTTAGTGGAGTTTCAGTGACTCCAAAAACTTTAAGCTTTGCCAACTTCAATGTTTCTGGGATTAGTAAAGTCTACGATGGCAATACTTCAATGAGCACTGGTTTTGCTGCGGGTAATATAGTCTTTATTGCTCGTGACTTAGTGAGTACTACTGCAAAAGGTTCATATGTTGATCGTAATGTCGGTACTAACAAAGCCTATACTATAGGCGTCACGTTTGATGGAGTTGACGCACCAAACTATGTTATGTCTGGTGGCGGTATTTATGTTGCGGATGGTGGAAACCAAACTGATCATGGCCCCGCCAATGGCGTGATTACACTACTCAATTCTGTAACTTATGTTGGCTCAACTACTGGTGGCTCTTGGTCTGATCCAAATAGTTGGAGAGTAAGCAATGGCACAGCTCTAGGTGCAATCCCTGATTTAGCAAACGTGGCTAATGTGATTGTGCCGATTGCTACTTCCGTAGTGTATGACTCTGGAGTAGTGGGCCCTGTTCGCACCAATATTGCCAATGCTGGTAATGTGACTTTTAACTTAGGCAGCCCAGATACGATTGATATGAATATCGCTGGCACCGGTACTGTAACGGTTGCTGGAACTGGCGCAATTACGTTAGCAGGCGTAAATAGTTATTCAGGTAATACTATTGTGAACAATGGTGCGACCTTGATTGCTGGGGTAGCTAATGCCCTTGGTTCTAGCGCTATTCAAGGCCTTGGTGGCTCATTCGGTGTATCACCTGGTGTAGTGTTGTCACAATTAACCACCTCTGGCTCACTCAAAATCATCTCTGACATTACTACTAACGGCAATCAAACCTATGGTGATGTAGCAATTTCTAAGGTCGGTGTCACGAGCTTGATCTCGAATTTAGGCAATATTGTGTTTAACGGCCTCTTAGATGGCAATCAGTCGAAGTCTAATTCTTTATTGGTACAAACTCCAAATGGCACAGTCACCTTCAATAAGAGCGTAGGTTCTGTATTGCCACTGAACGTACTAGAAGTAGATTCACAAGCAACTTTTATCAACGCTGACGTTTTGACAGCAGATCAGCAAAACTATTGCGGCATCGGTGGTTGCTATACCCCAATCACGCCTGCGCAATTGAGCGAAAACTATTGTGGTGGTGGTGGCGATTGCTATAGTAAAAATACCTCTACTCTGGCTTATAACTTAGTAGCTGCAAAAACGAATGGGGATTATGTGAAGAGCGCGGCTGTTGGTCAAGTATTTATTGGTGACACTGGTCAGGTAGGTTTCTTGTACAACACCTATAGCGCCTATTCAACTAGCGTCTTTAATTCTGCTCCCGTACTCTTCCAAAATAACCCAGTGTTTGCTAGGACCTTAATTTCTCGTGATCCGATGGTGAACTTTGGTAGCTATGTGAGTGATGCATCCGCTAATGCCACTCATACGATGCAGGTAGCTGCAATTCAGACTCCTGGAGTAGCTTCTCCAACAGTCCAATTGAATGGGTCAGGTAAAACTCAAAATACTTCAGCGCTGTATAGTCTGAGTGCTTTGACACAAAGTGTTGGAACCACAAATACGCTGACTGGATTAATTAAGACTGCTGCTAAGAGCGTCCTTGAAACCTTTAAGAACATTAGCCTTGGATCTGGCACTATTGGCTTAAGTGATGTAACTGTGATCACACCTACTTTGAATGTTGCGGTGCCAGTAATTACTGGCCTTAACGCAGCTGGTGCGAGTATCACAGTAAATACTGCCAACCTGAATGGCCGGAGTATCAATGCCATCACAGGCGCTAAGGCGTTTACACCTTATAACCCTCCAGCTAATACTGCAGGTACTACCGCTACCGTAAGCAGCTCTAGAAATAGTTTTATTATGTCTTCAGTATCTCAGCAGACTAAGCTAGAGCGTAAGTATTCTGTTGAGGCTAGCGTGGATGTAGGCGATATTGAAACGGATGATCGCCCTGCAGACAAAGAGAAAGATGAAGAAGAGCGTAAGAAGAAAAACAACGGCAAGGCCTCCTAAATTCATGCAGAATATGATCTAAATACAATAAACATATGAATCAGAACTTGCTCCAAAGCACTTATTCCAATCCCTTTTTAGGCGGGGGTTCGGATACTCCTTTCAAAAACTTTTGGAAGATCGTTGTCTTTGTACTGGTGGCCCATATTCTGGTGTGGATTATTGGTAAATATGGTTTGCCAGACTTTAAGGTCAAGAAAAAGGCAGATATTACGATCGAGTTGAGCTCTGCTCCTTTCAGCACAGCAAAGCCAACGCCACCACAGCCACAGCAAAAACCAGCGCCTCCCAAAACTCAAGAAAAATCCCCTGACGCTGTTCAAAAAGCTCCGGTAGAGCAAAGTCAGCCCTCAGCGCCTGCGCAGTCCAGCAGCAGTTCGGATAGCGTACAAACTACGGATGCGGATTACAAGGCGGCGTATTTAAATAATCCTAAGCCACCATACCCTAGTTTTGCTTTTCAGAATCGCCAAGAAGGTACTGTGATTCTGCGTGTGCATGTTCTGCCTTCCGGAGAAGTGGATGAAGTGCAGTTAGCAAGAACGAGCGGTTTTGATTCCTTGGATGATTCAGCGCTCAATACTGTTAAGAAGTGGAAGTTTGTTCCTGCCAAGCAGAATGGCAAAATTGTGGATCAGTGGGTGAAGGTACCGATTCGATTTGGATTAAAAAATACCTAAAGAAGAAAGAGGCTTGATATGGAATTTACTGTCGTTAATGGCGTCCTGCTATTACTTATATTGATGTCTATCATCACGTGGACAATCGCATTCATTAAGTTCCGTGAATACGGCCGTGCTGAGAAAGAGGGCGAGCAATTCCGTAAGGAGTTCTGGGATGCAAAAGACTGGAATGCGGGTAAGGTAGTTGCAGAGAATGGCAAAGGCGATATCAGCACCTTGGCTAAGTCCGGCTATCTCGAATACGATCAATTTCAGAAAAACCCAGTGGGTCTGCGCTTTATCGGTGAGCCCAATGAGGTTCTTCAGCAACCCATGCGTCGGACGCTGGTGAATATTTTACGTCGCCATGAGCAGGGTCTTAATGAGTTAGCAACCATCGGCTCAATCTCCCCATTTATTGGATTGTTTGGGACGGTCTGGGGCATTATGCATGCGCTTGAAAGTATCAGTAAAAGCGGTGCTGCCAACATCGACGTGGTTGCAGGTCCAATTGGTGAAGCCTTGATTGCTACTGCAATTGGTATTGCAACGGCGATTCCCGCGGTCTTGTTTTACAACTACTTCCTTCGCCGTCTGAAGTTAGCAACCATGGACTTAGAGTCGTTCATTGAGTCTTTCTTGCGCTTGGCTTCGAGTCAAATTGAAAAACGGTAAAAAGCAGTCATTAAAAGAATATTGAGGGCATAGATTATGCAGATGCAAAAAAACGATAGTGGCATGGGTGCAATGGCTGAAATTAACGTCACGCCACTGGTAGATGTGATGTTGGTTTTGTTGGTGGTGTTTATTCTGACGGCTCCGCTGATTGTTCCGCAGTCAATGAAGGTCAATCTTCCGAAGACTACGGCAGTGACTCTAGAAGATAAGGGTAAGAAATTACAGTTAACCATCGATAGTAGTGGCGCCTTAACTCTAGATGGCAGCCCTGTAAATGATAAAGAGCTAGAAAAGGCCCTCAATGCAGCCTCTAGCAATCCCGAAGCTTCTTTAGCAATTCAGGCTGATAAAGCAGTGCCTTACGGCCGAGTTGCCGAGCTGATGGCCCTATCTCAATCGGCTGGCATGGTGAAGCTTTCCTTTGTTACCCTGGCCGGGAAAACTGCCCCTTAATTGTTCCTTTCTACGCTGTATTGATTGGGGCCCGGCTAGTTTGCTGGGCCTTTTCATTTAGTGAAATTCTTGTGCGACTGCAGCAAGCCAATAATCATTTATAGTGATTTGATAATAAAAAACAGGAGGCAGCATGCAGCTTAATGTGAATGGTCAAATTCATAATATTGACGTTGAACCCAATATGCCTTTGTTATGGGCAATTCGTGAGAGCATTGGCCTGACTGGTACCAAGTATGGCTGCGGAGTTGCGCAGTGTGGTGCTTGCAGTGTCTATCTCAATGGCGAGCTAGTGCGTTCTTGCTCCATACCGGTTTCGGCAGTGGGTTCTGCCAAGATCACAACCATTGAAGCACTTTCTAAAGACAATTCACATCCTGTTCAAAAAGCTTGGATTGCACTAGACGTGCCACAGTGTGGCTATTGTCAATCTGGTCAGGTAATGGCCGCTGCTGCTCTATTAAAGAAAATTCCGAAACCGAGCGATGCTGATATTGATAGTGCCATGGCTAACGTTTGTCGTTGTGGCACCTATCAAAAGATTCGCGATGGGATTCATGTTGCCTCAGGCCAAAAGACCTTGATAGAAGTCTTGGCGCAGTATGACGCTACTCCTGCAACACGTGGTTAAGGAGAATAATATGACAATGAATAATAAAAATATCTCCCTAGAGAGCCTCGCACGTCGAGATTTCATTATCAAGGGCACGCTTGTTGGCGGTGGCTTGATGTTAGGAATTGGTGCTATACCGGATTTAGCTTATGCAGCAGGTGTTCAATACGATCCAAATACACCAACCAAGTTTGGTGATGATGAAGTCAATGCTTGGGTCAGTATTGCTCCCGATGAAACTGTCTACATCAGAATTGCCCGCTCAGAAATGGGGCAGGGTACGCGCACTGGCTTAGCTCAACTCGTTACTGAAGAGTTGGAATGCAACTGGAAGAAAGTCAAAACCCAATCCGCAACACCTGGTCAAAGCTTAACTCGTAAACGTGTGTGGGGAGAGCATGGTACCGGCGGTAGTCGGGGTATTCGGATTTCTGAAGACTACGTGCGCCGTGGTGCAGCAGCAGCTCGCATCATGCTTTTAGAGGCAGCAGCAAAGCAATGGAATGTGCCAGTCAGTGAACTTAAGGTAGATAAAGGGGTTATCACCCATACTCCAACAGGGCGAAAAACCACTTATGGCAAGGTTGCACAATTAGCATCCACTTTGACTCCCCCTGATCCTAAGTCGATTACTTTACGAGATCCTCGGAATTGGAAGGTTGCTGGGCAGCCCTATGCGCGCATTGATTCAGCTAATAAGGTAAATGGCACAAAGGTATATGGCATTGATTTGCAGTTACCAAATATGCTATGCGCCTCTGTTAAGGCATGTCCTGTATTTGGTGGCAAATTAGTCAGCTATGACGAGACCAAAATCGCAGGCATGCGTGGTGTGAAGGGCGTTGTCAAAATTAACGACAGTACACTTGCCGTCGTTGCAGATACTTGGTGGCGTGCTAATACTGCACTGAATGCTTTACCCATTGTCTGGGATGAGGGTAAGGGTGCAAGTACTTCACAGGCTGGTATTGAAAAAATGCTTCAGGATGGCTTAGATGAGCAAGGAGACTTTTGGCAGCGCAAAGAAGGCGATGCACCTGCGGCTATTAATAGTGCCAATAAAAAAGTAGAAGCCATTTATTACACGCCATTTAGAGCGCACGTCACGATGGAGCCTATGAATGCTACCGTTAAAATTGTTGGCAATCGAGCAGAAGCCTGGGTTCCCACTCAAAATGGCGAAGGCTCACATGCAGCGCTTTCAGAGGCAACAGGGATACCACTTGCCAACTGCGAAGTGTATAAATTGGATTCTGGTTGTGGTTTAGGCCGTCGTGGATCTACACAAGACTTCACTACTTTTGCAGCCAAAGTAGCGCAGCAATTTCCAGGGATACCAGTAAAAGCAGTTTGGAGTCGTGAAGAAGATTTAACTCATGACTATTACCATCCAATTGCGATGGCCAAGATGAGTGCTGGTCTAGATAATGCTGGCAATTTGACAGGTATGCATATCAAAGTGTCAGGCCAGTCAATTAATGCTACTCTGGCACCTACCGCAATTAAGAATGGCAAGGATGAGCGTCAACTGCAAGGTCTTTATGAAAAAGGCCCTGATGCCCAGTTGGGTTATACCTTCCCAACCCTGCTCACCGAATATGTGATGAAGAATACACATGTTCCTGTAGGTCCATGGCGCGGTGTAAATACCAATCAGAACGGCATCTTCATGGAATGCTTTATGGATGAGTGTGCCAAGGCGGCTGGTAAAGACCCAGTGCAATTTAGGCAAGTGCTAATGCAAAGCCATCCAAAGCATTTAGGTGTTTTGAATGCTGCTGCCAAGAAAGCCAATTGGGATAAGCCGTTGCCTGCAGGTACCTATCGTGGGGTCGCGCAGTTCATGGGCTATGCTAGTTATTCCGCTTGCGTTGCCGAGGTCTCGGTAAAAAATAATGTTGTCAAAATTAGTCGCTTAGTTTTTGCATTAGATTGCGGTCATGTGGTTAATCCCTATTTGACGCGTGAGCAGATTGAGGGCTCTGTAGCAATGGCATTGGGAGCAATATTTAATCCAGAGATTACCGTGGAGAATGGTCGTATTAAGCAGCAAAACCTCGATACCTACCCACTACTCAAGCTGGCCTCAACCCCAAGGATTGAGACCGTTCTAGTCCCGACTTACGATTTTTGGGGTGGTGTAGGTGAGCCGACTATCTGCGTTGTTGGCCCTGCAGTTGCCAATGCCATCTCTGCGGCTATAGGCAGGCCAGTGCGTAACTTCCCCCTCAGTAGAGAGGGTTTGAGTTTAGCTTAGAGTGCTAGTGCAGTTTCTGATGAATGCGACCCATCCTTTAAACGGTGGGTCGTTTAATATGCACTGATGAAGTATCTCAAGAGCATCCTATTTTTCATTTCTCTATTGCCATTAGGGCGCTTGCTATGGCTTGGCTTTGGGGATGATTTGGGAGCCAATCCTATCGAGTTTGTAACTCGTTCCACTGGTACTTGGGCGCTCGTATTTTTGTGTGTTACTTTGGCAATGACGCCAATGCGCTTACTTACTGGCTGGGTTGCTTGGGTTCAGTGGCGTCGGATGTTTGGCCTCTTCTGTTTCTTTTATGCCTGTATGCATTTTGCAATTTGGTTTTGGCTTGATCAAAATATCAATCTTCAGGCAATGTGGGCTGACGTAGTCAAGCGCCCCTTTATCACAATGGGTTTTACGACATTCGTACTTCTCATTCCGTTAGCTTTGACATCAAATCACTGGGCTGTGCGAGTCTTAGGCAGGCGCTGGAGCTTACTTCATAAGCTGGTTTATGTAATTGCTTGTACAGCAGTGATTCATTATTGGTGGCATAAGGCCGGCAAAAATGATTTACAGACAGTTTCTGTCTATGGAGTAGTTATTTTGCTGCTGCTCTTATGCCGCTTGCCGTGGTTACGAACGTGGCTGCAAAAAATACGCTCCTGATTTAAGAGTACGGAATAGTACTCTCATACAATAGCTTAATGAATACCTACCCCAGACTTCTGCTCTGCCTTGCCTTAACGAGTTGCTCAGCAACTCAAGGTCCACCGCCCAAGGGTTCGCAGACGGGCCCCGCCTATACCTCTGAGCAATTGCGAGAATTCAACCATCAACCTATCTCACCAGCGGAAGGTCCTTTTGGCCCGGTAGCGACTCCTGCGCGTGAGATGGATTTGACAAAACAGCCGCCTGGAAATTCGAAGTATTTCAGCCCCCCACAAGGTGAGCAAGAGGCAGAGGCGATTGAAACCCAATCAGCTGATCCCTATACCCCAACAAGCGCCCCTGTTTATCGCTTCTAGCTTTAGGCTACTGTTAACATTAAGGTTCATTTTTAGAAAGACTCAGTCTCATGAATTTATTTTCTTCCCAATTTAAATCGAAATTAAGCACTTTACTTACTGCCAGTTTTTTATCAGCAGGATTGATTGCTAGTGCATCTGCTCAGCTCAGTGGTTTACCAATTAATGCTGCAGCTTCTGTGAATGGCGCAATCATCACCAACGACATGGTGGAGCAGGGTATTAAGATGGCTACTTCTCAAGGTCAGCAAGATTCTCCTGATCTTCGTAAAGCAGTAGTCCAGAAATTTATTGAAGTATTACTCCTTTCTCAGCGTGCTGAAAAAGATGGTTTAGCAAACTCTGAAAAAGCAAACACTCAACTCATGTTGATTCGTCAAAATTATTTAGCAGATCTTGAGCTATCTACATTTATGGCGCAAAACCCAATCAGCGAGGCTGATATGCAGGCTGAGTACAACAAAGAGATTGCCTCGCTTGGTCCTACGGGGATGATGGTCGAATATAAGGTGAGTGATATTGCGATTGCCACTGAAGCCGATGCGCAAGCAGCATTAAGTCGTATTAAAAAGGGCGAGCCTTTTGATAAGGTGGCAAAGAGTATTTCTCTTGCGCCCAATCGAGTACAAGGTGGCGCAGTGGGTTGGGTTCAGGCTGGGCAGCTGGCACCACAAATTTCAGCGGTATTGTTAAATCTGGCTAAAGGCCAGGTATCACAAGCTCCTATTCAGATGCAGCAGGGCTGGTATTTACTGAAGCTTGAAGATAAGAGAAGCAGTAAGCCACCTTCATTCGAACAAGCTAAGCCTGCGATTCGGAATGGCTTAGCGCAAAGAAAGCAATTTGAGTTTTTATCACAGATCGCCAAGGAATCTAAGATCGTAGTGCAGTAAAGCGTTTTCTCGATGATGAAAAAAGAGCTCCTCGGAGCTCTTTTTTATTATGTAATCATTATTTGAATCTATGCTTATTTGCGCTCATGTGTCACAAAATTAAAAGTGATATCGCCCTCAACTCCTGGAGTACGTTCAATCTCTTTCCAAGAGGCTTCATCAGGAACCTCGAAGAAGGTATCACCATCGTTTATGTCGATATCAATTTCAGTAATGTAAAGGCGATCTGCTTTAGCAAAAGCTTGCTTAAAGAGCTGCTCACCACCAATCACAAATACGCGTGGCGCTTCACTTAAGCGATTTAAGGCCTCTTCTAAAGAGCCTGCAAGCTCTGCTCCCTCCGGCTGAAACTGCGCATTACGACTCACCACAATATTACGACGGCCAGGCAGTGGTCGGCCAATCGATTCCCAAGTCTTGCGGCCCATGATGACGGGGTGGCCCATGGTAACGCGCTTAAAGAATTGCAAGTCAGCAGAGATCTTCCAGGGCATTTGGTTATCACGGCCAATGACGTGATTGCGCGAGCGCGCAACAATCATGGAAATAGCAGGCTGTGTCATTAATTGCTCTCTTGTTCTTAGATCGCTACTGGCGCTTTGATGTGCGGATGCGATTCGTAGCCGAGGATTTCAAAATCTTCGAACTCGTAATCAAAAATAGAATCTGGTTTGCGCAGAATGTTCAGCTTTGGCAATGGGAAGAAATCTCTCGATAACTGGAGATCTACTTGTTCTAAGTGGTTACTGTACAGATGACAATCGCCACCAGTCCAAATAAAATCACCAACCTCTAAATTACATTGTTGCGCCATCATGTGTGTGAGTAGGGCATAGCTAGCTATGTTGAACGGGACGCCTAAGAAAATATCAGCGCTGCGTTGATAGAGTTGGCAGGATAACTTACCATCGGCAACGTAGAACTGAAAGAAGGCATGGCAGGGCGCTAAAGCCATGCGTGGAATATCTGCTACGTTCCATGCGGACACAATAATGCGACGTGAATCCGGATTCTTCTTGATGGTTTCTACTACTTCAGAGATTTGATCAATATGTTTGCCGTTAGGGGCTGGCCATGAGCGCCACTGGTAACCGTAGATCGGACCCAGTTCGCCATCAGGGGCTGCCCATTCATTCCAAATCGATACGCCACGCTCTTTAAGCCAATTGTTATCGGTGCTGCCTTTAAGAAACCAGAGCAACTCATAGATGATGGATTTGAGGTGAAGCTTCTTGGTCGTGACCATCGGAAAGCCATCAGCTAAGTTAAAGCGCATCTGATGCCCAAATACCGAGATAGTGCCTGTACCCGTCCTATCGGACTTTTGGACGCCTTTGGCAAGGACTTCTTTCATGAGATCGTGGTATTGGCGCATATGAATATAGGTAAAAATGGCTAGTAGTGATAGCTTACTCGAATGTGGCCGGGCTCACCCCAAGAACCTTGTGAAGCTTTGTTGAGGTCGTGGTGTATTGGAGTTGGATATGTTTTTCTGGGTTCAGATAAGCGGCCGCGGCAAAGGCTGCCAATGCCGCCTCATGAAACCCCGACAGAATGAGTTTTTTCTTGCCTGGGTAAATATTAATGTCCCCGACAGCATATATTCCGGGAATACTGGTCTGAAATTTCTCGGTATCGACAGCCACTTGTTTGCGGTCAATATCTAGTCCCCAATCAGCAATCGGACCAAGTTTGGGTGAAAGACCAAAAAAGATCAGAAGATCATCTACTGCAATCGAATGATCTTTACCATCAATATCAGTAACGCTGATTTTTGAGATCTGATTATGCTCAGCTTCGTAGTTGATAATTTGACCAATGAGTAATTGCATTTGCTGGTTTTTGCAAAGCTCACGCATTTTGGCAATCGATGCAGGCGCTGCTTTAAAGTCATCACGCCGATGAATGAGAGTGACGCTGGCAGCCTTATCTACAAAATGTAGCGCCCAATCTAAGGCAGCATCACCACCACCGCAAATCACAATCTTTTTACCGGTAAATTGGTCGGGATTCTTGACGCTGTAGAAAACCTGTTTACCCACAAAAGCTTCTATGCCATCAAGATTTAAGGTGCGAGGCTGAAAGGCTCCTACACCACCAGCAATAAAGACAGTCTTACTTAAGAAGTGCTGGTCTTTAGATGTGGTAATTAAAAAACGACCATCGGCTTGTTTTTCAAGTTGAGTCACTTCTTGCCCTAAATGAAATTGAGCACCAAATGGTTTGATTTGCTTGAGTAGATTTTCGGTAAGCTCACGTCCAGTGCAGACAGGAATTGCTGGAATATCGTAAATCGGTTTATCTGGATAAAGCTCGATGCATTGTCCACCAGCTTCTGGAAGAGAATCAATCACATGCGCTTTGATTTCTAGCAGGCCAAGTTCAAAGACTTGAAAAAGACCCACAGGCCCCGCGCCAATAATGACAGCGTCGGTTTGTGTGGGTGAGTGCAGCACGAATTCTCGAAGGGGAGATTAAGAAATTACTTTACTAGCTGATCGAGTTTATTTTTAACATCTTTCCACTCATCCGCATCAGGAAGCCCTGCTTTTGACTTGGTAATAGAAGTCCAAGAGGAAGATAGATCAGCATTGATCTTAATGAAGGCCTGTTGATCGCTAGGCACATCATCTTCAGCATAAATTGCATTTACAGGACACTCTGGAACACAGACAGCACAGTCAATGCACTCATCTGGGTCGATCACTAAAAAATTGGGGCCTTCACGAAAACAGTCAACTGGACAAACATCAACACAGTCGGTGTATTTGCAGCGGATACAGGATTCAGTAACAACGTAAGTCATAGTCTTTAGTCTGAAGAACCCCTAAAGGGGGCTGTTATTTATAAAACCTCAATTTTAGCCGAAATAGCCAATTTTTCAGGTGAAGCCCAATTTCTAAGTCCAAAGGCCCTTTTGGCGGCTTTAGAAAATCGGAGCTATCCTTGGGGGTCGAAATTAATCAAAAAGAGCATCTATTATGAAAATACTGATTGTTGGAGCAGGTGGTATTGGCGGTTTCTTTGGCGCCAAGCTGCAGCAGGCGGGCGCAGATATCACCTATCTATTGCGCAAGCAACGGCAGCAGCTCATTTTGGATCAGGGCTTAACAATCGAGACCCCTAAGGGTAACTTTACGATCCATCCTAAAACGGTCTTGGCTGATCAGCTAGAGCCTGTTTATGACCTGATTATTTTGGCGTGCAAAGCCTTTGATTTGGCGGACTCTTTAAAGTCGATCGCTAAAGCGAGTTCAAAGGGAATCATCCTCCCTTTTTTGAATGGTTACACACATCTTCAAACTTTAGATCGTCAGTTTGGCAAAGAGCGCGTTATGGGTGGCGTAGCGCATATTGCGGCAACCATTTCTGAAACAGGTTCAGTAAAGCAGTTGACTGAATTAGGCTCATTGACAATCGGTCCTAGAACGCCAGAACAAGTAGCGTTATGCCAAGAATTATTTGCACTATGTCAAAAAACCGATTTTGACTCCTTTTACAAGGAGGATATTGAGCAAGCCCTGTGGGATAAATGGGTGTTCCTGGCGACCTTAGCGGGCATGACAACGATCTGTCGTGGCTCGATTGGCGAGATTGCAGCAACGCCTGATGGCAAAGAGCTCAGTAAGCGTATGTTTGCAGAATGCTGCGCTATTGCTGCGAGCCAAAAACATCCGATTTCCCAGAAGACTCAAGCCACTTCTGAAGAAATCTTGACGAAAGAAGGATCTCCCTTTACCGCTTCGATGCTCAGAGACTTGCTGGCTGGTAAGAAAAATGAGCATCAGCATATCTTGGGTGATTTGATTGGCTTTACTAGTAATGGCGCTATAGATTGCCCACTCTTAAAAATTGCTTACACCCATATGGCAGTTGAGAGTAAGCAGACAGTTTAAGCAAGGGCTTTCCCTAGCACTTGATTTTCTAAAGCTAAACCTCAATTGATTACACTTTAGGCATCGGTATCAACAAACCCCATTAGGAAAGAGTAGACCATGGAAGAGTATCGGCTAAAGATCGATAAAACAGCAAAGCCATTATTAATCATTGATTACACCTTTGGGAGCGATCGCACTCTAGAGTTAATGAAGTCTACTAATCTGCCTACTACCTTGCAAAACGCTAAGGTAAAGACAGAGTTTGATTTAGCGCATGCCTGGAGTGAGTTTGCCCGTAAGTATTTAGAGAAGACAAAAGAGATTGCAGCAACCCCCATTTGCTGGCAGGGCCATTACGATCAGTTGGGCCGCGTGATGCTTGAAATGATGCGCTTGAGTAGAGATAAGCAAGAAATGGTCAATACTGAAGTCTACGAAATCATTCCCAATCTTGAGGAGCTTCCATTTATTAGCAAACCCTCTCGTCTCGAGGATAAGATGTTTTGCCGTATTTGGCTTTCTTTAATCCGTCATCCTGCTTTTTTTGAGATGGAGCTAGATGAGGATGAGTTGGCAGCATTTAATTACTGGCAAGGTTTATTTACCATTGCTTTAGGCAAGACTAATAGTGAACTGCTAAAACAGGCTGCCTAGTTCATCTCGATAGTCGACATAAAAAAGCGCTCCGTGAAGAGCGCTTTTTCTTTTAGTAAAACAACCTAGCCTATCAACCTCCGTAGAGGAACTTCGGCAACCATAATGTCATGCCTGGCCAGATGTACATGAAGACCATACAGGCAATCACGATGAACATATAAGGCATCATGCCTGCAAAAATCTGGTTAAGCGTAACGCTTGGCGGTGATACACCTTTGAGATAGAAGGCAGACATCGCCACCGGTGGTGACAAGAACGCTGCTTGCAGGTTCACGAATACCAAGGTGCCCCACAGAAGTGGATCGATGTTGAAGTGAGTCAACAAAGGCAGGAAGATTGGCACGAAAATCACAATAATTTCAGTCCACTCTAAAGGCCATCCCAAGAAGAAGATGATCGCTTGCGAGAGCAGCATGAACTGAATTGGTGTGAGGTCTAACTTCAGGACCCATTGCTCAATGATCGATTGACCACCCAAAATGGTAAACACAGCTGAGAAGAGTGCTGAGCCTACGAACAACCAGCACACCATCGAGGTTGTTTTCGCTGTCAAAAATACTGCCTGCTTGGTGCGCTCAAAATCTAAGGTGCCAGCATGAAGTGCCAGAATGAAAGCGCCTAATGCACCCACCGCCGCAGACTCAGTAGCAGTAGTAATACCGAGCAAGATCACGGCTAACACCAAGAGCGTAAGAACACCCAATGGCATCACCGACTCAATCAGTAGCTTCAGAATTTCAAACTGTTCTTCATCTAACTTGATGTAGTAGTAAACCAACAAGAGCCCAAAGAGTACGCATGTCAAACCAAAGTACAGTCCAAAGTTTTCTGGCGGACCATTATCAGCTTCCGCTACTGCTCCAGCTTCAATTGGGTCATCTCCAGAGGCTGCATCTAAGGCAACTAAAGGCGCATCTTCCTCAACTTCTTTAGATTTAGTTTTGTTAGAGGTAGCATCGATAGCCACTAAAGCTTCCTCGACTGGCTCGGCAGCAGCAGTGGGAGCGGCTTTAGCAACCTGCGTTGCTACTGGAACATTTTGTGCATCTTTTTCAGCTTGCTGATGAATAATGACATACCACCATACGCCCCACATAGTGACTGCTATCAAAAAGAATGGAGTTAATGCTGCCAAGACATTCTTAATAATCTGCTTGATAGTGAGTCTTGCCTCAGCTGGTGCGTTGAGTAACTTAGCAGGAGAAAATAAAGCTTTAAATGAGGCAAGCAACATATTTTTTGAGTAGTGCTCACCTAAAAAGCGAATAGGTGCAGGCACTGGCACGATCAATTGCTCAGGGGGAAGCTTAGGCGCAACCTTCGGATTAATTAAAGCCCAGCCAATGATGTAGACCAAGTATAAGAATGCGAGGAAGAAGCCTGGCACCATTGCAGCAGCATAGAGCTTAACCACAGATTGGCCTGCAACAGCGGCATAAACAATGATCATGACCGAAGGCGGGATCAAAATACCCAAGGTTCCGCCGGCAGTAATAACGCCAGCAGCCAGGCGCGTATCGTAGCCAGCATTCATCATCGGCTTCATGGCGATCACGCCCATGAGAACCACTACCGCACCAACGAGACCGCTTGCAATACCCCAGAAGGTACAAACAATCAGAGTAGCTACGGCTAATGAGGCAGGTACACGACGGAATGCGAGCTGGATACTGTAGAACATCTTATCTACTAGCGCTCCTCGTTCCATCACATATCCCATTAATACAAAGAGCGGAATGGATAGCAAGACGTCGTTAGTCATACCCCCGAAAGTTCTTTGCACCATCAAGGTAAATACTTTGTTTGCAGCCCAGCTTTGCGATGGGTCATAAAAGGCTACAAAACCAAACATCATGCCTAAACCCATCAGGGTAAAGGCGGTTGGGAAGCCCAGCATGATTACAACAATAATCAGACCGAGCATGGCTAAGCCAAGAATTGGATCACTCATGATTTATCTCTTTAGTTTGACCAATACGATGGTGTGCTGCTTCATCGATGGATTTGGCATTTTTGATTGCTTGTTGACGGGACTCTTCATCAACGTGGGTAGAAGCGGCCAATTGCTGTTCAATCACATCAATTTCTTCAGCATCTTTTAATCGTTCAGGCCATTCACCTGTTTTGAGGCAAACAATGCAACGCAAGATCTCTACAACACCTTGCAGCATGACAAAGGCTCCTGCAATCGGAATAATGGTCTTGAAGGGATAGAGCGGCGGACCATTTGCAATCTGAGTGGTGTGCTCACCGATGCGCCATGATTCTGCAGCATAGGTATAACCGGCATAAATCAAAGCGGCGATTCCTGGCAGGAAGAAGGTGATATATAGGATTAAATCTAATGTAGCTTGGGTGCGTGGTTTCATTGACCCGTAAAGGAAGTCACCGCGAACGTGACCATTTTGTGCCAAAGTATAGGCGCCACAAATCATAAATAAGGTGCCATAAGCCATGACAGATAACTCACCAATCCATGCGGAAGGGGAGTTAAGTGCATAGCGTCTGACGACGTCTGTAAAAACCATCAGCATTAGTAGAACAACAAGCCAAGCAGCAGCTTTACCTACAAAGGTGCTGATTTCGTCTACTGTTAGCATGAATTTATCCATAACCACTCTCCTAAGACAACGAACTATTTCTCTAGGGAAATATAAAAAAACCGGACGGGGATGCCGTCCGGTCAAGATGCGCATTAGGGCACATTATTACATAAGCCCAGAGGGCTTTGAAGGGGTTTAGGCCTTGAAATAATGGTCGTAAGCAATCTTCATATCCACATTCACCAGCAAATCCCAGCGAACTGCACGTTGAGCAAAGGCTTTTTGTGAATCAAGCACTTTCTTGAACATTGGGATTTCAGCAGCTTTTTTAGCAATAATCTTGTCCCAAGCATTCAACTGGGCTACCAAAATAGACTTCGGTGTAGCGTAGAACTTGACCTTGTCTTTTGTTTGGAGTTCTGCGAAGTCTTTGGAGTAGCGATCAATTGCTTTCCATGACATATCCTGAGAAGCGGCTTGAGTTCCATAAGTCAGAATAGCCTGAAGATCTGCAGGCAAGGAGTTGAATTTCTTCTTGTTGAAGATAATTTCAAACTGCTCTGAAGACTGGTGGAAGCTTTGCAGCATGCAGATTTTAGATACGTCTGGGAAGCCAAGCAAGCGATCTGAAGACGCATTATTAAACTCAGCTGCATCTAATACACCACGATCCATTGCTGGAATAATATCGCCGCCAGGTAAAGCTTGAACTGATGCGCCCATATCTGTGAAGATCTCAATTGAGAGACCAACAGTACGGTACTTCAAGCCCTTCAAGTCATCCGCTTTAGCGATTGGCTTTTTAAACCAACCTAGTGGCTGTGTTGGCATTGGGCCATAAGGGAATGAAACGACATCAAGCTTCAGGTCGCTATAAATTTCATTGAGTAATTGCTGACCGCCACCGTATTGGTTCCAGGCAAGAACGGTATTAGCATCCATACCAAAAGCAGGGCCTGATCCCCATAGTGCTAGTGCTGGGCTTTTGCCATACCAATATGCCAAAACACCATGACCGCCATCCAATGTTCCGCTAGATACAGCGTCCAACATATCGAATGCTTTTACTACTGAACCAGCAGGCAGCACTTCAATTTTGAGACGGCCACCTGACATCGCATTGATTTTTGTAGCGTAGTCATTAGCGTACTCGTGGAAAATATCTTTAGCTGGCCAAGTGGATTGAAAGCGCAAATTAATGGTTTGCGCGCTAGAAATCATTGGGAAGCCCATTGCAGCAGCGCCGGCGCTACCAACAGCAGCGTTCTTTAGGAACTTACGGCGAGGGCTAGTGTTATTTGTCTCTGACATCTAAATCTCCTGTGATCATTTTTATAAAAAAATTAACTTCTGGACGTGATAAATCCTATAGAGAGCTTATTCTAAATTAGGGTAAATAGGGTTGAGGGTTTCCCCTTGAAACAAGTACTATTTTTATTGTGCATTGCAGCAATAAAGATCCTGCAATTTCCTGGTTTGAGCCTAAATTTGCCACTTCAAGCAACCAGCGCTTGAGTACACTATGTGAGCATGAAACCCACCATCAAAATTGACTTTGTTTCCGATATAGGCTGCCCATGGTGCGCAGTTGGGCTGGGAACCCTCGAGCAAGCAATGGAACGCCTCAAAGACCAAGCTGAATTTGACATTCATTTTGAGCCATTTGAGCTAAACCCCCAGATGAAACTTGGCGGTGAGAATGCGATTGAGTATCTTGGTAAAAAATATGGGATTTCTGAGCAACAGGTCAAAGCTAATCAAGCCAATATTCGCGAGCGTGCTGCAGCCGCAGGTTTTAATTTTCATCCTGAGGGGCGAAAGAAGATATACAACACTTTTGATGCTCATCGTTTGCTGTACTGGGCTGGGCACGAGCATGGCCTAGCTAGTCAGCTCAATTTAAAAAGAGAGTTCTTCAACACTTACTTTTGTCTTGCGGCCGATTTTGATAAACGTGAGCACTTATTAGATGCGGTGCAAAGAGCCCACTTAGATCCAAGCCAAGCAAAAAAAGTCTTAGAAGAGGGGCTGTACGCCAAAGAGGTAAAAGCCCAAGAGACCCGCCATACAGATCAAGGTATCAATGCGGTGCCAACCCTGATATTAAATGGCAAGTATGTATTACAAGGCGCACAACCCTTGGATATTCTCGAGGCCTCTCTCAAAGAAGTGATCGCAGAATCTCCTCAGGTCACTTAAAATTCATGCAGTGAAATTGTTGGTTACCAAATTAATACAAGGAAAGAAATGAGCAACAAACCTAAAGTTTTAGTAGCAAGAGCAATATTCCCTGATTTGCTAGCCAAGCTAGAGGAGTCTTTTGAAGTTCGCTCCAATCAAGCTGATCAAGTTTTTACAGCTGAGGAATTGCAAAAAGAGCTCTCCAGCGTGGCAGGTGCCTTGGTAACGGGTAGCGAGCGCATTGATGCGGCTGCTTTGGCTAACGCTAAAAATTTAAAGATAGTGGCTAATATTTCAGTGGGCTATAACAATTTTGATGTGCCTGCAATTACTGCAGCAGGTGTGATGGCTAGTAATACGCCAGACGTATTAACTGATAGCACTGCTGATTTTGGATTTGCATTATTAATGGCAACAGCAAGGCGTGTTACCGAGTCTGAGCGCTGGATCAGAGATGGCAAGTGGGATAAGTGGTCGATTGTGACTAATCCTTTAGGTATGGATTTACATCACAGCACACTTGGCATTATTGGTATGGGCCGTATTGGTCAAGGCATTGCAAAGCGCGCCCTCGGTTTTGGAATGAATGTGATTTATCACAATCGCAGCCGTCTACCTGAGTCTGATGAAAAAGCCTGTGCTGCAAAGTATGTCTCTAAAGAGGAATTGCTTCGTACGGCTGATCACGTCATTTTGGTATTGCCATACACAACAGAGAATCATCACACCATTGGTGCAAAAGAAATCGCGCTCATGAAGCCGACTGCAACCCTGGTAAACATTGCGCGTGGCGGTATTGTGGATGATGCAGCTTTGGCGCAAGCGCTCAAAGAGAAAAAGATCTTTGCTGCAGGCCTAGATGTATTTGAGGGTGAACCAAAAGTAAATCCCGAATTACTCAAACTGAGCAATGTGGTCTTAGCTCCGCACATTGCGAGTGGAACTGAAAAAACGCGCAGGGCGATGATCGATTTAGCGGTAGAAAATTTACGTGCTGCACTTGCGGGTAAGAAACCACCAAGCCTGATTAATCAGGAAGTATTTAAAGCTTAGTAAAAATAAAACTCAAGCAAGTAGAGTGATAAAAAATAAAGCCGAGCATTGCTCGGCTTTATTGCTTTGTGGCTAAGAAGTTTGACTAATTACTCAGCGTCAATTTCTTCTGGTAAGTCTCGTAAGGCTAATTCAATTCCACCGAATTTGCCAGCAACCCAGTTATAAACCTTGCAAGCAATCCACAATAAGCCAAAGCCTAACAAGGCATTCAGAATCAGGGCAGATAAGACTGTAAATCCGGGAATAGCACCATCACGAATAAAGGCAACGAATAGCGCCAATAAGACGATTGGAACGGAGAAGCAGAGGTATACCAAAACCAATGTTTTGGCGGTGTGCATTGGGTCGAGGAAGACGAGTTCTTTTTTGCTAAGTTTCATGATGACGCAATCTTAAAGCAGTCCATCAAAAAGCGCTACATCTACCCAGTCGCCAGCAGAAATATTTCCTTGGTCGTGAGCGAGGATGACAAAACAATTCGCCTCACTCATCGAGCGCAAAATACCAGCGCCTTGGCTGCCAGTCAGTCTCACGCTTGGGCGTCCATCGCTACTCCGCCCTAAGATGGCACGTTGAAACTCGGTACGGCCCGGTTTTTTACGGATAGGCACCTCAGAGATTGCTTGAGTGATTGGGGGCTCGGTTTGGTTTGCACCATTCAGTTGCAAGAGTGCGCTCCTCACAAATTGATAGAAAGTGACCATTACTGCTACTGGGTTGCCAGGCAGGCCAAAGAACAAGGTTTTGCGTGCAGATGATTTACCAGCAATGGCCTTCAAAATCCCAAAAGCCATTGGTCGACCAGGGCGCATCGCAATTTTCCAGAACCCGACATCCCCCAACTCTTGCATGATCTGCTTAGTAAAGTCTGCCTCCCCAACCGAGACACCTCCAGAAGAGATGAGTACATCTGCTTTTGTGGCAGCGTCAATGAATGCTTTTTTCAGTGAAGCTGGATCATCGCGCACGATGCCGCAATCAATGATCTCGAGGTTAAGGCGATTCAGTAAACCAGTCAGGCTATAGCGGTTGCTGTCATAAATACTGCCAGCATCCAAGGTTTGATCTAAGGACCGCAGCTCATCCCCAGAGGACAAAATTGCCACCTTCAGTTTGCGCTTCACTTTGAGAGTGGAGATTCCGAGTGATGCTGCTAAACCTAAATCCGATGGGCGTAATAAACGACCTGCTGCAATTGCACTCTTGCCTTGTTGAAGATCTTCGCCACGCAAGCGACGGTTCTCACCAGGCTTTAATTGGTTTTGATGAAATTCAATCTGCGTTTCTGTTTGGGAACTGGTCAATTCCTGTGGGATCACGGTGTCGCAGCCATTTGGCATCACGCCACCAGTCATGATCTTGAGGCACTCCCCAGAATTAATCCTACCTTCATAGGGTTTGCCAGCCAAGGCGGTCCCTACAATTTTCAGCGAGATAGTAGCGTCACTAGTACCGAGGCATTTACCGTCAAAAGCATAGCCATCCATCGCTGAGTTATCAGCTGCAGGAACATCAATGGGAGAGAGTAAATCTTCAGCCAGGATGCGATTAATTGCTTGATCTAGAGAAACAGTTTCGAGATCAGCTAAATCGCCTATGGCTTTGGACTCTTCAATCAGTTCGTTGACTAATTGAGAAATGGCTTTACGGGCTTCATCGACGTGTAGTGATGAAGTGAGAAGAATAGGGCTATTTGGTGAGTGCTTCATACGAAGGCCTCTTCTAAGCGTTTTAATTCTTCAGGGGTGTTGACGTTAGCAAATACTTGCGCATCTTCAAACACGACAGTACTACTATCCAACTCTTTAAACCAACGATCAATTTTGAGATCGCCTTTTTGCAGAAATGTTTCCAGGGACGCTTGAAGATCAGCTCGCATTAAGCAAAAAACGGGTTGTGCCCAGACCTTGCCATCCGTCTCTTTAGTTGAGGCATATACCAGTTGAAAGTCACCGCGGGTCATCTCAGTCGCTAGTTTGATGCCTAAATCGGTTGGCAGCAAAGGTGAATCACAGGGTGTAGTCAGTAGATAAGGTGTTTTGCATACCTTGAGGCCAGCAGCAAAGCCAGCTAGCGGCCCTGAAAAATCAGTCGTCTCATCCATGATGACAGGGTAGCCATAACTAGCGTACTTTGTAATGTTGCGATTAGCGTTAATGAGGATTTGGCCAACTTGGCTCTTAAGTCTGGTAATTGTAGATTCAATCAGCGGTTTACCTAGAAAGGGAATGAGTCCTTTATCGATACCACCCATGCGTTGGGCTCGACCGCCAGCCAGTATGAGGCCAGTGATTTGTTCGGGGGAAATCATTAGCCGCCGATGTAAGACATTTCGACTTTACGAGAACCAGTCGATGGGTTTGCAGTATGGGACCCACGAATCTCAGAATAATGATCATCACGTGCTGCCCAAGTATTCATAATGGCGTTCGCAATTTCTGCATCACTGTTGCCCGAGCGTAATAAGGTCTTGAAATCAAATCCTTCATTCGCAAAAAGACAGAGGTACATTTGCCCATCAGTAGAAATGCGGGCGCGAGTACATTCGTGGCAAAAGGTTTGGGTAACACTAGAGATGACACCAATCTCACCTGAGCCATCGACATAGCGCCAGCGCTGAGCCACTTCCCCGGAGTAATTGGCTTCGATCGCTTCTAATGGAAATACTGCATTGATTCTGGCGATCACTTCTTTGGAGGGTAGCACCTCTGCCATATTCCAACCATTAGAACTACCAACATCCATGAATTCAATAAATCGTAGAGTGATGCCGCTACCTTTGAAGTGTTTTGCCATGGATACGATCTCATGATCGTTTGTTCCTTTTTTCACCACCATATTGATTTTGATGTTTTCAAAGCCAGCCTCTTGCGCAGCGGCAATGCCATCTAAAACATCAGCCACCGGAAAGTCGACATCATTCATTTTCTTAAAGATGCCATCATCTAAACCATCTAAGCTAATAGTGAGTCGTTGAAGACCAGCAGCTTTTAAGGCAGTCGCTTTCTTGCGAAGGATGCTGCCATTGGTCGTCAAGGTGAGATCTAGTGGTTTACCGTCTGGTGTCCGTACCTTTGCTAGCATGTCAATCAGCACTTCTAAGTTCTTGCGCAGGAGTGGTTCGCCACCAGTCAAGCGAATCTTCTCAACACCCAATGTCGAAAAGATGGAAGTTAAGCGAGTAATTTCTTCAAAGCTCAAAAGCTCTTTGTGGGACAGATAAGGGTAGTTTTGATCAAAGACTTCTTTAGGCATGCAATAAGTGCAGCGGAAGTTACAGCGATCAGTGACAGAGATGCGGAGGTCACGCAAGATGCGTCCACGTTTATCTTGGGTGTTACCGTGAGGTGCGACCAGTTGGGCCCCAATAGACGGAGTCAGACCTTTGCCTTCATCAATGCGGATCGGAATGACCTTGGACGTTGTGGGGATTGTTTTTTCAACCATATTCTGAATTATGGCTTTGAAACGGTGTTTCTGCCAAACCGCCAAATATCTTTATGGGATAAATGACAGTCTGGAGAAAAGCTTAAATCAGCGTTAAACCGTTTTTTCTTGGCCACCAGTTTCAACTAAAACCATTGGTCCTTCTGGAAGGCTTGCTGCAGGTTTAGGTGTTCTGCCTAAGTTGCTTGGCTCAGGCTGAATCTGACCTTGTGCTTCTGCATGCTTAGAAGCATCAGTAGCAACCCAGATCATGCCAGCAGATTGCACAACGCTATGCAAAGGAGTTTCTTCAAGTGCCTGGAAGGCAATCTTTGGAAGTTCTGGCGCAGGTTTAGCAATCACCTCAAGAGTAGAAACTGCGGTAACAACTACTACCGGAGCGCTCTGTGCGGGACGATTTGATGGACGTGGAGCACGTGGGGCTCTTTCAGATCTTTCTTGTTTTTGGGCAGCAGGTTTTGTATTACCAAAACTATTTGCAAGATTCTGAATCGGCATTGATGCGGATGCGCCAGCCATACCTACTGGAGGGCCTGCAAATGGACTTGCAGATACTGCAGGTGCATTCGATGCATTACCTTCAGTACGCTCAGCACTTTCGTCGCGCTCATTTCTGCCACGGCCACGACCACGACGGTTGCGACTACGACCACGAGGCCCTTCGCCATCAGCGCTTGGTGTAGCTTCACTACCAGGAGCAGCCTCAGTTGCAGGACTTACTGCAGCAGGGTTTGCTTGACGCTCCGGTTTTGGACCATTTTGATTACGATTGCCGTTGCGATTATTTCGATTATTTCGGTTGCCGCTATTACCTTCGGTAGCGCCCTCAGCTGCATTTGCTGCTGGACGTTCTGTACGCTCACCACGACGATTACGACCACGGTTGCGATCGCCACCATTGGCATTGCGTCCTTGATTGCGGCCACGTGCATTGTTTTCTGCTGGCTTCTCTTCTACTGCAGGAGAGGAGGAGAACATCTTCTTGATAAATCCAAATAAACCACCAGAGCTTTCAGTTACTACTTTTTCAGTACGAGCTGGACGTGGTTGGCTAACAGGTGCAGGTTGTGTTGGAGTAATGCCCTTCACAGCTGCTTCAGGGCGAACCTTCACATCAGCATCTTTGCGGCTTACTGTGGTGTCGGTCTCAAGTTCACGAGCAGCTTCTTCAGCCATCACATAGCTCGCCTTTTGATCATCAAGACGTGGATCATCATGACGTAAGCGCTCTAACTTGTAATGCGGTGTTTCTAAATGCTTGTTCGGCACCATCAAGACGTTTACTTTGAAGCGAGTCTCAATCTTAATTACTTCAGCACGTTTTTCATTTAAGAGGAAAGCAGCCACTTCGACTGGTACCTGTGTATGAATCGCGGCTGTGTTTTCTTTCATTGCTTCTTCTTGAATGATGCGCAGAACTTGCAATGCAGAAGACTCGGTGTCACGAATATGGCCTGTGCCGTTACAACGTGGGCAAGTGACATGACTGCCTTCAGAAAGAGCCGGGCGCAAGCGCTGGCGTGACATTTCCATCAAGCCAAATCTGGAGATCTTGCCCATTTGAACGCGGGCACGGTCATGACGCAGAGCATCGCGCAGGCGATTCTCAACATCTTTCTGAGCCTTGCTCGATTCCATATCAATGAAGTCGATCACGATCAAGCCACCCAAGTCACGTAAACGTGCTTGACGGGCAATTTCATCGGCAGCTTCTAAGTTAGTACGAGTAGCTGTTTCTTCAATATCAGAACCGCGGGTTGCACGGGCAGAGTTCACGTCAACAGAAACCAAGGCTTCAGTGTGGTCGATCACAATCGCGCCGCCAGATGGCAATGGCACAGTCCGTGAGTACGCAGTTTCAATTTGGTGTTCAATTTGGAAGCGTGAGAACAAAGGCACATCATCTTGATAGCGCTTTACTCTTGGCAGATTGTCTGGCATTACTACCGACATAAATGCCGCGGCTTGCTCATAGATATCATCGGTATCGATCAGAATCTCACCGATATCAGGCTGGAAGTAATCGCGGATTGCGCGAATGACTAAGCTAGATTCGAGATAAATCAATAGTGGTGCTGAATTACCTTTAGCAGCTTCATCAATTGCTTTCCACAACTGCATGAGGTAACTTAAATCCCATTGCAATTCTGTAGCATCACGACCAATACCAGCAGTACGAGCAATGATGCTCATGCCGTCGGGTATATCTAATTGGGACATGGCATCACGGAGTTCTTGACGGTCTTCACCCTCAATGCGACGTGAAACACCGCCTCCACGTGGGTTATTTGGCATTAATACCAAATAACGGCCAGCCAAGGATACAAAGGAAGTTAAGGCCGCGCCTTTTTGGCCGCGCTCTTCTTTTTCTACCTGAACAATGATTTCTTGACCTTCGCGCAGGGCATCCTTGATGGAGGCACTGCGAACGTCTACACCCTCTTTGAAATAGGTTCTGGCAACTTCTTTAAACGGCAAAAAGCCATGACGCTCTTCACCGTAGTTGACAAAGCACGCTTCCAGGGAAGGCTCAATGCGGGTAATAACACCTTTGTAAATATTGCCTTTGCGTTGTTCGCGACCGGCAGCTTCGATATCAATATCGATGAGTTTTTGACCATCGACGATGGCAACTCGCAACTCTTCTTGTTGAGTTGCATTAAATAACATGCGTTTCATAACACTCTCCTATGGGGGAGGATGTCGTTGCGCGCTGCGTAGGAGATCAGTTAGATACCACCCAAGGCATGGCCTATGGCGGTTGAATAGTGTGGATCATGCAAATCTGAGCATCTTTTACTCAGTTCACCCAGTTAACTGTTGGTTAAATCGGTGCCACACTTGACGATCGCCGCAGAGACCTCCTTTAGGTCATCAATGCAGGCGCGCGCCTGAAAACTGTCTTCTAATCGCGGGTCGCGGCATACGGCACACCAACCCTGCGCCTCATTACAACGGGGGAGGGGCGACCCCGGGAGTCTTTTAAAGGGCGACTCCAAGCTCCACGATGCAAACCTGAATTAGGTTCGTATCGGGCCAATAAATTGGCTAGAGCATTGATTATACGGCACAAGTTGAATGACAATGGGGTATTGTTGAGTCCCTTGTCGTCCTCTATGGAGCTGGCAAGAGAGATAAATCATGAAATCTGACCCCATATCAAAGCCAAAAGCAGTCTCAGGCCATACTCCGGCCAAAGTTCACCTTCAGACCATTGGTCCTGAGGAGGCTGGTCAGCGCTTGGACAACTACTTGCTGCGCTGGGCTAAAGGGGTTCCCAAAAGTCACGTTTACCGAATTATTCGTTCTGGCGAGGTACGGGTGAATAAGAAGCGGGCCGAACCAACTACTCGCCTTATCGAAGGCGATATCGTGCGGCTTCCACCGGTCAGAATTGCTGAACCTGCCCAAATGGCAGCAGTCAATAGTGCCCAAACAAAATCTCGGGCCCACAGCTATTCCGACAAAATGCTAATCCTTTTTGAGGATGACGCTCTCTTAATTGTGGATAAGCCCCCCGGCTTAGCAGTCCATGGCGGCTCCGGAATTGCCTTGGGAGTGATTGAGACTTTACGCATTACCCGCCCAGAATTGAAATTCTTAGAATTGGTTCACCGTCTAGACCGAGATACTTCTGGCGTATTGCTGCTGGCAAAAAAGCGCAGTGCTTTAGTCGAGCTCCATCGTCAAATTCGGGAAGGTCAAACTGATAAGCGTTATTACTTGCTTGCCCATGGAGAAATTGCGCAAGGCGCCCAAGTGATGCAACTGAAGTACGCATTGCATAAATATCTTTTAGCCAACGGTGAGCGCAGAGTGCGCGTGGATCCGGAAGGCTTACCAAGTCACACTGCCCTGCGCGTTACGAAAACGATGAAGCGTGATGAAGTCGCGATTACTCTGGCTGAAGCTCAATTAAAAACTGGGCGCACCCACCAGATCCGGGTACATCTTCAGAAACTGGGTCATGCCATCTTGGGTGATGATAAATATGGTTTTGAGGATCAAGATAAACTAATTAAATCCAAACGTCTCTATCTCCATGCCCACCTTGCGGGCTTCACACACCCACGAACTGGTGAGAAGATGCGGATTGAATCTCCCTTACCGGCTGAATTTGCAGCCATGATGAAAAACTTTGAGTAGTAAGTAAAAGTAAAGATAGTAAGTAAAGCCAAGATGATTGACGAGAACAAGCAAGATCGCCGATATGACCTGATTGTCTGGGATTGGGATGGAACCATTATGGATTCCACGCCAACCATCGTGCATTGCATTCAGCAGGCCTGTCGTGATTTAGGTTTCAAAGCACCGGATGATGCATTGGCGAGTTCGGTGATTGGTTTAGGCATTGCCGACTCATTACGCAGAGCAGTTCCTTGGATTGAACCGGAGCACTTTCCAAAATTGACTGATCGTTTCCGCTATCACTATTTAGCTAAGGACCATGAGCTCGATTTATTTGTTGGCATTCGTGAGCTCTTAGAAAAGCTTCGGGCTGATCAATATCTATTGGGCGTGGCAACTGGTAAATCCAGAGTGGGCTTAGATCGTTCTTTAAAGCATCATCAAATTGGTCATCTCTTTCATGAAACGCGGACAGCCGATGAGTCTTTCTCAAAACCCCATCCCGGGATGTTGCTAGAGTTATCGGATGTAACCCAAGTGTCCACTCGCCGAATACTGATGATTGGGGATACCACCCACGATTTAGACATGGCGGCTAATGCTGGCGTGGATGCGCTTGCAGTGACCTACGGCGCTCATCCGCCAGATACTCTAAAGACCTCAAAATCATTAGCGCATGTCGATAATGTGGCAGAACTGTCACAATGGCTTGATCAGAATCTGTAACTGGACCGGTAATACTAAGGAATCAAAGATGGAAAATAATCCAAATCCAAATTGGGAACGTCAAGCTCTAGAGCATTTACTGCTAGAGAATTTGAAAGAGACTCGTAAGGCACGTCGCTGGAGAGCTGTGCTGCGTGTACTCACTTTAGTGGTAATTGTTGGAGTGATTCTTTCAGTATTTGATTTTCATCTTCCTGGGCGCGGCATGGGCGCAGAGAAGCACACTGCAATGGTGACGCTAGAAGGTGAGATTTCATCGAGCTCCATGGCTAATGCCTTAGATATCAACTCTTCACTGGTTTCTGCTTTTGAGAATGAGAACAGCGCTGGCGTTGTCTTGCGCATTAATAGTCCGGGCGGTTCTCCAGTACAAGCAGGAATGATCAATGATGAAATTCATCGTTTGCGTAAGCTTTATCCAAACAAACCGTTTTATGTTGTGGTTGAAGATATTTGCGCCTCTGGTGGGTACTACGTAGCAGTCGCTGGTGATCAGATCTTGGTAGATAAAGCCAGCCTCGTTGGTTCAATCGGGGTGATCATGGAAGGCTTTGGTTTTACAGGTTTAATGGACAAAGTTGGAGTGACACGTCGCATGATTACCGCGGGCTCTAATAAAGGCATGCTGGATCCCTTTAGTAAAGAAGATCCTAAGCAAGTTGAAATGGTCAAGACTATGATCGATGAAATTCATCAGCAATTTATTGCAGTCGTCAAAGAGGGTCGTGGAGCGCGCTTAAAAGATGTGCCCGGATTATTTTCTGGCCGCATTTGGAATGGTGAACAGGCAGTCAAGATTGGTCTAGTAGATGGCTACGGCACGGTAGATACCGTGGCGCGCGATATCTTTAAAGCCCCAGATATTCTGGACTACACCATGAAAGAAAATTTTGCGGAGCGTGTAGCTAAGCGCTTTGGTGCTGAGGCTGGTGCAGCTGCTGGTAAGGCTTTAGTCAGGACTCCAGATCTCAAGTAAACAATTAGGCCAACAGTAGAAATACGGTTGGCCTATTTTGTAATGGGGCACATGCAGTTTCATTTGGATAGCGTTTCTGCCAATCTGCAACCGAGAGTGTTGTGATCATTTCGGATGTGAGGCTGAGATCTACTCCTAAGCAAAGCAAGGTTTGTGGTGCTAAAGAATTCAAACAAGCTATCAGCATCGCCGTATTGCGATAAGGCGTCTCAATCCAAATCTGGGTTTGTTGGAGTTTTCGAGATTCCAATTCAAGCTGCTTGAGTTTGGCGCTGCGCTCATGCGTGTCTTGCGGTAAATAACCCTGAAAAGCGAAGCGCTGGCCATTCAGACCGCTGGCCATCAAGCCCAACAAGATCGAGCTTGGACCAACCAAAGGCTTCACTTGTGCTCCAAGTTGATGTGCCGCAAGGACTAGTTCTGCGCCAGGATCAGCAACTCCAGGAACACCTGCTTCAGACATCAGTCCCATATCATTGCCAGCCAACAGTGGTTTGAGTAAATCGGCAGGCTTCACAGCATCACCATACTTTGCATTGCGAGCTGCACCACGCCATTCACTCATTTGCATCTCTTGAATGGTGCAAGCTAGTGGAGAAATACTGTCAACCGCTTTTAATAGAGCACGCGCTGTCTTAGCATCTTCCACAATCCAGTGCTTTAGTTTTGCAGCTTGCGCGATCGTTTCAGTCGGTAACACCCATGGCAACTGTTCGATGCGCGCATCATTGCCCAAGGTGTTAGGAACTAAATAGAGTGTGCCAAGTTTCGCCATGATTAATTTTCTATTGGTCTTTTAATTCTTCGCTGGAATGAAAAAACCAGCATCACGTAATAAACCCGTTAAAGCAATGAGCGGTAAGCCAATAAGGGCAGTAGGATCATCACTCTTGATCGACTCGAGTAGGCTGATGCCAAGACCTTCTGATTTAGCACTACCAGCACAGTCATAAGGTTCCTCTGCTAATAAATAACTTTCTAGTGACTCGTCAGAGAGTTTTCTAAAAGTCACTTCAGTGGGAACGTTTAATGTAGTTTGTGTGTCACCCTTCATCAAGCAAAGTGCCGTATGAAAAGTCACTTTTTGGCCGCGCATGAGTTGTAGTTGCGCCAGAGCTCTTTCGAAATTACCTGGTTTGCCAATTGCAGCGCCACATAAATCCGCCACTTGATCAGAGCCGATGACCCATGCATTAGGATGATCTTTAGACACCGCTATAGCTTTTGCTTTTGCAAGACGTAATGCTAATTCGAGAGTGCTCTCACCATTCAGTGGTGTTTCATCTACTTTGGGAGAGACTACTTCAAAAGGAATTCGTAAGCGTTCTAAAAGCTCACGGCGATATACCGAGGTAGACGCCAAGATGAGGGGTGGATTTTTGGATGAATTCATTGAGTTACTCATTGCTGCTGACTTTTCGAGGATGCCTTGATTTAGACTGATGCCATGAATCGTAATCAAGTTTTACCTCAAGTCCAGCTATCGGCCGAAGCAATTGCTTTAAAAAAGGTTGATTTTTGTGTTCCACAGACCTATCGGGGGGCTGGATTTTTGCCGATTACCGATATGCCAAGGCTTGCCAAGGAGGTTGCGAGCATTAATTCAGGAGATGGCTTTACCTGGCAAATAGAGACCCATTTTGAAGATTCGCCTGGTAGCGAGCCCCTCCAAATTTTGGACCTAGCTTTAAATGGACGCCTGCATTTGGTTTGCCAGCGTTGTCTGCAAGATTGCGCCATCGATTTAGACGAAAAACGGCGTTTTATCTTGGTAGCTAGCGAGGCTGAGGCAGATAACTACCCTCTGGACGATGAAGAGCAGGAGCCTTTGCTCGCCAGCCAGCACTTTAACCTCTTAGAGACTATCGAGGATGAGGTTTTACTATCTTTGCCCTTGATTCCAAAGCATCCAGAGGGCTTTTGTGAGCCTCATGCTACGGTGTTTGGGCTTGAAGATGAAGATGAGGGGGCCGATGAGCGTGAAAATCCCTTTAAAATATTGAAAAATATGAAGAAAAACTCATAAATAGGGCATCATTTTCTCTGTTGTTTTAAGTATTCTTAATCGATAAATCAAGCATTTAGGCGCTTTTTCATGCTAGAATGTCGCCTTGCTTAGGAGTTCAATATGGCCGTCCAACAAAATAAAAAATCACCTTCCAAACGTGGCATGCACCGTGCGCACGACTTTTTGACCGCACCTGCTACGGCTGTTGAAGCCACAACTGGTGAAGCTCATTTGCGTCACCACATTTCACCAAACGGCTACTATCGTGGTCGTAAAGTTGTTAAAACTAAAAACGACTAATTTTTTAGTCTAAATAGATCGAAGCGGCTCCCAAAAAAGCCGCTTTTTTCTTAGATAAATCACTTGCAGCAATCAATGAGTTTATGAGCGTTACTCTAGCTATTGATGCCATGGGCGGAGATCATGGAGTCATCGTGACGGTTCCTGCCGCCTGCGATTTTCTAGAAAAACATGCTGATGTGAAGATTACCCTCGTGGGCGATCCTGATTTAATCAAAGAAGCCTTGACTAAATCCTCTACTTCTCACATGGATCGCATTCAAATTATTTCTGCAAGCGAAGTGGTGTTGATGGATGACCCTATCGAAGTTGCTTTGCGTCGCAAAAAAGATTCGTCCATGCGCGTGGCGATTGAACAAGTCAAAGAGGGCGCAGCGGATGCAGTGATCTCTTCTGGCAATACGGGCGCGCTCATGGCTATTTCCCGCTACATTCTTAAAACCCTTGATGGCGTTGACCGTCCCGCAATTGCAACTGCTATTCCGAATGAGTTGGGGCTTGGCACAACGATGCTTGATCTAGGTGCCAATGCGGATTGTGAGCCAATGCATCTAGTGCAGTTTGCCCAAATGGCTAGCGTGATGGTGCAGGTGGTGGATGGTAAGCAAAATCCCTCAATTGGTCTTCTCAATATTGGCGAAGAAGTGATTAAGGGTAATGAAGTGGTCAAGCAAACCGGTGAGTTGCTGCGCCAAACTAATTTAAACTTTTATGGCAACGTAGAAGGCAATGATATTTTTAAAGGCACTACCGATATTGTGGTGTGCGATGGATTTGTGGGTAATGTGGTTCTAAAAGCCAGTGAAGGTTTGGCAAAAATGATGAGTGGCTTGATTCGGTCAGAATTTAATCGCTCATGGCTGACTAAATTGATGGCTATCTGCGCTATGGTGCCATTGTTGCGTGTGCGTAAGCGCGTAGATCATCGTCGTTACAACGGTGCTGTATTGTTAGGTTTACGCGGTTGCGTCATTAAGAGCCACGGCTCAGCTGACCGCTTTGGATTTGGTTTTGCCTTAGATCGTGCCTATGAAGCTTCCAAAAATCGCATGGTTGAGCGCATTGCTGCAGCCTTTGCGGCGGAGACGAAAGAATGAGTGCCTTTGCAAGAGTAGCCGGAACCGGAAGTTATCTTCCAGAGCAGCGCTTAACTAACCAAGACTTGGTGGAGCGTTTGGCTAAATCCGGCTTAGAGACAAGCGATGAGTGGATTACTACTCGTAGCGGTATTTCTGCACGTCACTTTGCTGCTGAACATGAGCTGACGAGTGATCTTGCTGTCAAAGCAGCACAAGCCGCATTAATGAGTGCAGGCATTACTTCAGAAGCTTTAGATCTGATCATCTTGTCAACTTCTACACCAGATCATTTGGGCGGCTTTCCAAGCACTGCTTGTGTAGTCCAAGACAAATTAGGTGCTCATACTGCCTGTGCCGCATTTGATGTGCAAGCAGTGTGTGCAGGGTTTACCTATGCCCTTGCTACTGCAGATGCGTTTATTCGTTGTGGCTCCTATAAAAGAGTCTTGGTCATTGGTGCCGAGACTTTCTCACGCATTTTAGATTTCCAAGATCGTGGTACTTGTGTGTTGTTTGGTGATGGGGCTGGTGCTGTCGTGCTTGAAGCCTCGAATGAACCCGGCATTCTAGCTACTGCTTTGCATGCTGATGGTAGTCAGCGCAACATATTATGTGTACCTGGTCGTGCTGGTAATGGCGAAGTTCATGGCTCCCCATTTATGACGATGGATGGCCAAGCGGTATTTAAATTGGCAGTCAAAGTATTAGAGCAAGTGGCTCATGAGGTTCTAGAAAAAGCCAATCTCAAGCCAGAACAAATTGATTGGTTGGTGCCGCATCAAGCCAATATTCGTATTATGGAAGGCACCGCTAAGAAGATGGGGATGTCCATGGATAAAGTGATTGTGACAGTACATGAACATGGCAATACCTCCGCAGCATCCATTCCCTTGGCGCTAGATGCTGGTGTGCGCTCTGGTCAAATTCAACGTGGACAACATCTTTTATTAGAGGGTGTGGGCGGTGGCTTTGCTTGGGGTGCGGTAGCCTTAAAGTATTAATACAGTATTCATTCTATTTCTAATTTTAGTAAATTAATCTCATGACATTTGCATTCGTATTCCCCGGACAAGGCTCCCAATCTGTAGGCATGCTCAATTCTATTTCTGAGCGCCCTGAAGTGCGCGAAACATTGCAAGAAGCTTCAGAAGCTTTGGGTGAAGATGTTGCTAAGTTAATTGCCGAAGGCCCTGCCGAAGCACTATCCTTAACTACCAATACTCAACCAGTGATGTTGACTGCTGGCGTGGCTTTTTATCGCGCCTGGTTGGCTGCTGGTGGTCCTGCACCAAAGGTGCTGGCTGGCCATAGCCTCGGTGAGTACTCGGCTTTAGTTGCGGCTGGTGTTGTCTCCTTTAAAGATGCGGTTCCTTTAGTACGTTTTCGTGCACAGGCAATGCAAAGTGCTGTACCAGTCGGCACGGGTGGCATGGCTGCGATTTTAGGTTTAGATGATGCAACAGTCATTCAGGTTTGCGCAGAAGCAAGTGCTGCCTCTGGAGGCGTCGTTGAGGCAGTGAACTTTAATGCGCCTGGTCAAGTAGTGATTGCAGGTGCAAGTGACGCTGTCACCAAAGCTTGTGAGTTACTAAAAGCTGCCGGCGCTAAACGCGCCTTACCGCTACCGGTATCTGCACCATTTCATTCGTCTTTATTGCAACCTGCTTCTGAAAAGCTCAAGGGCTACCTAGCCAATATTGAATTCAAAGCGCCAGCAATTTCTGTGATCAATAACGTCGATGTTCAAATCTTGAATGATCCAAGCGCCATCAAGGACGCCTTAGTGCGCCAAGCTGCTAAGCCGGTACGTTGGCAAGAAACAATTCAGGCGATGGCCGCTCAAGGGATTACTCAGGTGGTCGAGTGCGGTCCTGGCAAAGTGTTAGCAGGATTAACTAAGCGAATCAACGATCAAGTGACTGGCGTGCCAGTATTTGATGAAGCTAGCTTAAATGAAGTACTGGCTACCTTAAAATAAGCATTATTGATATAGCGAAAGACAAATATGAATCTTGACCTCAGTGGACAAATTGCTCTGGTAACTGGCGCATCACGTGGCATTGGTCAAGCGATTGCTGATGAATTAGCCAAGTGCGGCGCCAAGGTGATTGGTACTGCAACTTCTGCCGATGGTGCTAAAGCAATTGATGCACGCTTAATGCCTTCGGGTGGTTGTGGTTTTGTTTTGAATGTCACGGCACCAAATGCTTGCGAAGAAATGATTGAGCAGATTGTGAAAGACCATGGCGGTATCAATATTCTGGTGAATAACGCTGGCATCACACGCGATAACTTAGCAATGCGCATGAAATCAAATGAGTGGGCCGATGTGATTGATACCAACTTGAGTTCAGTGTTTCGTTTATCTCAAGCCGTTTTGCGCCCCATGATGAAGGCACGTGGTGGCCGCATTATTAACATCACTTCAATTGTGGGTCATATGGGTAATGCAGGGCAGGCGAATTATGCCGCTGCAAAAGCAGGGGTTTCTGGCATGACCCGTGCGCTAGCTCGTGAAATCGGTAGCCGTAATATCACCGTCAATTGTGTAGCACCTGGATTTATTGATACCGACATGACCCGCGCTCTGAGTGAAGAACAGCAAAATGCCCTAAAAGTGAACATTCCTTTAGCGCGCTTAGGAAGTCCTGAGGATGTGGCCCAGGCAGTGGCATTTTTGGCCTCCCCAGCGGCTGGATACATTACGGGTAATACCCTACACGTCAATGGCGGACTCTATTTAGCCTAAGGCTAAAGCAAGGAATTGACCATTTTTAGGCGAATTTGCTAAATTACTCGGCCAAGCTGATAAAATTCTTCAATCGTTTTTTTACAACCCCTGGGGGACTTAATGGATAACATCGAACAACGCGTTAAGAAAATCGTCGCTGAGCAATTGGGCGTCGCTGAAGGAGATATCAAAAATGAATCTTCTTTTGTGAATGACCTGGGCGCTGACTCTCTTGACACTGTTGAGCTGGTAATGGCTTTGGAAGATGAATTTGGTATTGAAATTCCTGACGAGGAAGCCGAAAAAATCACCACAGTTCAGCTCGCGATCGACTTCGCTAAATCAAAAGCTCAGGGTTAATTCCCTAGCCTAGGTATTACTGTGTCAGCATCAAATGGCCGACGCCGGGTAGTAGTTACTGGCCTTGGCCTCATCTCACCTGTTGGTAATTCAGTTGATGTAGCTTGGTCTAATTTGCTTGCGGGCAAATCTGGCATTGCTACGATCACTAAGTTCGACCACACTCCATTAAGTGTTCATTTTGCGGGAGAGGTGAAAGATTTCAATGTTGAAGAATATGTTTCTGCCAAAGAAGCACGCCATATGGATACCTTTATCCATTTCGGCATTGCTGCGGGTGCGCAAGCTATTCGTGACAGCGGTCTAGAGATCAATGAGCAAAATGCCGAGCGCGTAGGCGTAATGGTGGGCTCTGGCATTGGCGGCCTACCAATGATTGAGGAAACTGGGGCTGAGCTATTAGCTCGCGGCCCTCGTCGTATCTCACCATTTTTTGTGCCTGGCTCAATCATCAATATGATTTCTGGCCACCTCAGCATTTTATTCGGTCTCAAAGGTCCAAATGTTGCAGCAGTGACTGCCTGTACTACTGGTTTACATAGTATTGGTCTGGCTGCCCGCTTAATTCAGTACGGCGATGCCGATGTAATGGTTGCTGGTGGTTCTGAATCTACTATTTCTGCTTTAGGTGTTGGTGGCTTTGCTTCAGCAAGAGCGCTCTCTACCCGCAATGATGATCCTGCAACTGCTTCACGTCCTTGGGATAAAGACCGTGATGGTTTTGTTCTTGGCGAAGGTGCTGGAGTGGTGGTAATCGAAGAGTATGAGCATGCAAAAGCACGTGGCGCAAAAATCTATTGCGAACTACTTGGTTTTGGCATGAGTGGCGATGCGTATCACATGACTGCACCCAATATGGACGGCCCACGCCGCTGTATGGTCAATGCCATGCGCGATGCCCATTTGAATCCCGATCAAATTCAGTATTTGAATGCACATGGCACTTCTACACCGCTAGGTGACAAGAATGAAACCGAAGCCATTAAAGCTGCCCTGGGTGATCAAGCCAAAAAGGTTTTAATTAATTCAACCAAGTCGATGACTGGCCACCTTTTGGGCGGTGCTGGCGGTTTGGAGTCTGTTTTCACCATTCTGGCGCTCCATCACCAGAAATCCCCACCGACCATCAATATCTTTAATCAGGATCCTGAGTGTGACTTGGACTACTGCGCCAATACCGCTAGGGACGTGAAGATCGAGCATGCGGTCAAAAACAACTTTGGCTTTGGTGGTACTAACGGCACCTTGATTTTTGGTAAGCTGACCTAATATTCTCTTTATCTCCATTTTTGGTTTTTACCAAGTAGGCCCATAGCATTATGAAAAAGTACCTTATTGCGCTCTTGGCTATTTTGAGTCTTGGGCAAACTGCATTGATACCCAATGCTTCCGCACAAAATCCTCGGGTCATGATTCCGGATTTTGCGGATTTAGTTGAGCGCGCCAGTCCAGCTGTAGTGAATATTCGCACCACCGAAAAGGTCATGGTTCAACAGTCTCAAGGCGGCATCCCAGGCATGCCTGAGGACCAAGCAGAATTCTTTCGCCGCTTCTTTGGTGTACCCATTCCTGGTATTCCAAATGGACCAAAACAAGCTCAACCGAATGCCGGTAAACCGCAAGAGGCAGATCGTGGTGTAGGCTCTGGTTTCATTATTGAATCCAATGGTTTGATTTTGACTAATGCACACGTTGTTGAGGGTGCAACCACTATTTATGTCACCTTAACGGATAAGCGCGAGTTCAAGGCCAAGTTATTAGGCTTAGATAAACGCACTGACGTAGCAGTGGTAAAAATTGACGCGCGTGACTTACCAAGATTGCCCATGGGTGACTCTTCGAAGGTCAGAGTAGGTGAGTGGGTTCTGGCGATCGGTTCACCGTTTGGCCTTGAGAACACCGTCACAGCAGGCATTGTGTCGGCAAAGAGCCGTGACACTGGTGATTACTTGCCTTTTATTCAGACTGACGTTGCAGTCAATCCTGGTAACTCTGGTGGGCCATTGTTAAATACTGCTGGCCAAGTCATCGGCATTAACTCTCAAATTTTTAGTCGCTCTGGCGGCTATATGGGAATTTCATTTGCGATCCCCATTGATGAAGCGATGCGTGTGGCAGATCAATTGCGTACGAATGGAAAAATGACACGCGGTCGGATTGGTGTTGCCTTAGGTGAAATGACAAAAGAGATTGCTGAGAGTTTAGGTTTAGGTAAACCTCGTGGTGCTTATGTACGCAATGTTGAGCCTAATGGTCCTGCAGCAGCTGGTGGAATTGAGTCTGGCGATGTGATTCTCAACTTTAATGGGCGTGACCTCAATAAGTCGACAGATTTACCACGTGTTGTTGGTGAAACCAAACCAGGAACAACGGCTACTGTGCAAGTTTGGCGTAAGGGTGGTACGCGTGATTTGACTGTTACTGTTGCAGATACGGATTCTGCGCAAGCAGCAGCTAAAAAGTCAGACACTCCTGCTGCAAATAGCAACGGTGTCAGCGCCTTTGGGGTAGTAGTCACTGACTTATCCGATACTAAAAAGAAAGATTTGAATATCAAGGGTGGTGTTGAGGTTACTGGCCTAGGAGATGGTCCCTTGGCAAAAGCTGGGGTTCGCCCTGGCGATGTGATTATTCGGATTGCTGATGCCGATATCACGGGCGTGAAGCAGTTTGAGGCCCTAGTTAAAGGACTTGATGCCAATAAGGCTGTACCGGTCTTTATTCGCCGTTCTGATAGCACCTTGGTCATTCCCGTAAGGCCAAAATAAGCCCTTTTTAGGCTAAAAAATGGGGTTTGCTGCCTTTTAGGCGCCACCCATTACAATCTCTTTAAGACGGCTTTTTGCAGCGCATCATTGTGGTGCGTTCTGACAAGGCGTTTTTTGAATGACCTATTAAGACGCTATGGATTTAATCCGCAATTTTTCTATCATCGCCCATATTGATCACGGCAAATCTACGCTCGCGGATCGCATTATTCAACTTTGTGGCGGTCTTTCTGATCGTGAAATGGAAGCCCAGGTTCTCGATTCAATGGATATTGAGCGTGAACGCGGCATCACCATTAAAGCCCAAACTGCTGCGCTCAGTTACAAAGCCAAAGACGGCAAGATTTATAACCTCAACTTGATTGATACCCCTGGGCATGTGGACTTCTCATACGAGGTTAGTCGCTCCTTATCGGCTTGCGAGGGCGCTCTATTAGTGGTTGATGCGAGTCAGGGTGTTGAGGCGCAAACGGTGGCGAACTGCTACACCGCGATTGAGCTTGGTGTTGAAGTAGTCCCAGTTCTCAATAAGATTGATTTGCCACAAGCTGATCCTGAGCGCGCCATTCAAGAAATTGAAGATGTGATTGGGATTGACGCCACTGATGCTGTTACTTGTTCTGCTAAGACCGGCCTAGGAGTTCATGAAGTCATTGAAGAAATGATTCGTCGTGTGCCCCCACCTCAAGGTGACGCAAGTGCGCCACTGCAGTGTCTCATCATTGATTCTTGGTTTGATAACTACGTTGGTGTTGTGATGTTGGTTCGTGTTGTGAACGGCACTCTTAAGCCTAAAGACAAAATTACTTTGATGGCTAATGGTTCAACGCACTTGGTTGAGCATGTCGGTGTCTTTAGTCCTAAGTCGGTAGATCGCCCTGAGCTCAGTGCTGGTCAAGTGGGCTTCATCATTGCAGGTATTAAGGAATTGAAGGCCGCAAAAGTAGGTGATACCGTCACACATGCTGTCGGACAAGTAGGTCGTACGCCCGCCATCGTGCCATTGCCTGGATTTAAAGAAGTCAAATCTCAAGTATTCGCTGGTTTGTATCCAGTTGAAGCAAGTGAGTACGATCAGCTGCGTGAATCTCTGGAGAAGTTAAAACTCAATGACGCTTCTCTTTTGTATGAGCCAGAAGTATCTCAAGCTTTAGGTTTTGGATTCCGTTGCGGATTCTTGGGTCTGCTTCACATGGAGATCGTGCAAGAACGTTTAGAGCGCCAGTACGACATGAACTTGATCACAACCGCACCTACTGTGGTGTATCAAGTGCAGCAATCAGACGGCACCATCATTATGGTAGATAACCCATCGAAGATGCCTGAGACTAGTAAGGTTGACACCATCTTAGAGCCGATCGTGACGGTTAATCTCTATATGCCTCAAGAGTATGTAGGCTCCATCATTACTTTGTGTGTTGGTAAGCGAGGCATTCAGACGGGTATGAATTATCTAGGTCGCCAAGTGCAGTTGACCTATGAACTACCGATGGCAGAGATTGTGATGGACTTTTTCGATCGCCTGAAATCCATTTCACGGGGCTATGCCTCGATGGACTACGAGTTCAAAGAATATCGCCCAGCCGATGTAGTCAAAGTCGATATTTTGATTAATGGTGATCGGGTTGATGCCCTGTCAGTGATTGTCCATAGGAGCAATAGTCAACACCGTGGCCGTGAAGTAGTCTCTAAGATGCGCGGCATTATTCCGCGGCAAATGTTTGATGTGGCTATTCAGGCTGCGATTGGTAGCAATATTGTTGCACGTGAAAATGTCAAAGCTTTACGTAAAAACGTTTTAGCTAAATGTTATGGTGGCGATATCTCTCGTAAGCGCAAGCTACTAGAGAAGCAAAAAGAAGGTAAGAAGCGTATGAAACAAGTGGGTAATGTGGAAATTCCACAGGAAGCTTTCTTGGCTATTTTGCAGGTGGAGGGTTAATGAACTTTGCGCTGATCCTTTTGATCTTGGTCGTTATTACTGGCATTGCTTATGCCGCTGATAAGCTCTACTTTGCACCACAAAGACGCTTGGCGGGTATCGACCGCATGCCTTTATGGTTGGAGTACACCGCTGGTTTTTTCCCAGTGATCTGTGCAGTATTTGTTTTACGCTCCTTCATTGTTGAGCCCTTTAAGATTCCATCGGGCTCGATGATCCCAACCTTGCAAATTGGCGATTTCATTTTGGTCAATAAATTTACCTACGGAATTCGTCTACCGGTGATCAATCAAAAAGTCGTGGATCTTGGTACCCCAAAGCGGGGTGATGTGGTGGTCTTTCGTTACCCACGTGATGAGTCAGTTGATTACATTAAACGCATCGTGGCTTTACCAGGTGATGTGATTACTTATCAAGACAAGCATCTGACGCTTAATGGTCAACCATTGCAATACAGTGGTGGTGAGTCTTATCTTGATCCCGAGAATATGCGTTATGCAAAACGTTATGCAGAGACATTCCCAGTAGATTTAGGCGGCAATCGTCACGAGATTTTGAATGATCCAGATCGTCCTGCAACTGTATTTCCGACTGAGCGCTTTCCAGGATCAGATTTTTGCCAATATCAGCAAGCGGGTTTAACTTGCACCGTGCCACCAGGGCATTACTTTGCGATGGGTGATAACCGTGATAACAGTGCTGATTCTCGCTACTGGGGTTTTGTGCCTGATAAAAATATTGTGGGTAGAGCCTTCTTTGTCTGGTTAAATCTCGGCAACCTGGGTCGCATCGGCGGCTTCGAGTAAATATCATGAACGCGCGCGCCGTTATCGAAACTGCACCACTGCAAGAGCGCCTTGGCTATACATTCAAAAAGCCTGAGCTCTTAAATCAAGCTTTGACTCATCGCAGTCACAGCAAGAAAAATAACGAGCGTTTGGAGTTTCTTGGCGACTCAATTCTCAATTGCGTGGTTGCAGATTTACTCTATGAGCGTTACTCCGATTTAGATGAGGGCGATCTCTCGCGTGTGCGTGCCAATTTAGTTAAGCAGCAAGCTTTATATGAGATTGCGCAAACTTTGTCCTTATCAGACTATTTGCGTCTGGGTGAGGGTGAGCTCAAGAGTGGCGGCTTTCGTCGCCCATCAATTTTGGCTGACACATTAGAGGCAGTTACTGGCGCCATCTTTTTAGATGGTGGATTTGATGCCGCCAAAGGATGCCTCAGAAAGTTATATTCGATTATCCTCGCGCAAGTTGATCCTAAGACTTTAGGTAAGGATGACAAAACACTCTTGCAAGAATGTTTACAAAGTTATCAGTTGCCTTTGCCTACGTATAACGTGACTGGCACTACTGGCGCTGCTCATAACCAGCAATTTGAAGTGGAATGCTTAATTCCTAGCCTGAAGGTATCCGTAAAAGGTGAGGGTGCATCACGTCGTGCGGCTGAACAGTCTGCCGCGAAGAAGGCTTTACTAGCAGTTCCCAAGGCTTTGCCACAGGAATCTCGCAAACCCAAGAAAACTCGGTCGGCTAAGAAAAAAGCAGCCAAAAAAGAAGTAGCCGAAGAGCAGTTAAATCTTAAGCTGAAAGGCTAATCGTGTTTAGATGCGGCACTATCGCTATTGTTGGGCGTCCCAATATGGGCAAATCAACCCTGCTCAATGCTTTGGTTGGCCAAAAGATCAGCATTACCTCTCGCAAGGCTCAAACAACACGCCACCGTATTCTGGGCATTCAGAATCGTGAAGAGGCGCAATTTATTTTCATCGACACACCAGGTTTTCAGACGCGCCTGATGAATACGCTTAATAAAGCCTTGAACCGCACAGTGACAACAGCATTACAGGATGTCAACGTAGCTTGCTTTGTGGTTGAAGCAGGATATTTTGGTGAAGACGATAAGAAAGTTTTAAAACTACTGCCAGATGATTTGCCGGTAGTGCTGGTTCTCAATAAGCTTGATCTCTTTAATAGCCGTTTTCAGACGCCTTCTGAGCGTGATCAGGCTTTACTCAACTTTATGAAAGATATGGCGCGGCCATGGAGTGAGCTGGGTGGCCACGAAGAGCAAAAGTCTGAGTTTGCAGAAATTGTGCCGATGAGTGCGAAAAGCCCTGGCGATGTTCAAAGACTCTTAGATGTATTAGAGGGTTATTTACCTGAAGCACCGGCTGTCTACGATGGCGATACCATTACCGATCGTAGTGAGCGCTTTCTCGCTGCTGAAATTCTGCGTGAGAAGGTCTTCCGCTTTACTGGTGAAGAGTTGCCGTACACCAGCACAGTAGTGATTGATCAATTTAAGATGGATGGCAAGATGCGCCGTATCGCTGCAACTATTTTGGTTGATCGTGATAGTCATAAAGCTATGATTATTGGTGCAAAGGGCGAGCGCCTCAAAAAGATCTCTACTGATGCCCGCATTGATATGGAAAAGCTCTTTGATGGCAAAGTCTTTTTAGAGACTTGGGTCAAAGTAAAACGGGGTTGGGCTGATGATCGCGCTGAATTGCGGGCGCAAGGTTTGGAATAAATTCTGATGGCCTCGATTCGCGTTGCTGACGAGCCTGCTTTTGTATTGCACAGCATCCCTTATAAAGAGACTAGCTTAATTCTGGATGTCTTTACGCGGCAGTATGGCCGCATGGCCTTAATTGCTAAAGGTGCGAAGCGTCCACACTCGACATTGCGCCCAGTATTACAACGCTTTCAACCGCTTTTGGTTTCTTGGAGCGGTAAGTCGGAGTTGCGCACACTCACCAAGTCTGAGTGGGTAGGTGGGATGCCTTCATTGGTTGGCGATGCACTGCTATGTGGCTTCTATCTCAATGAATTACTCGTCAAATTTTTAGCGCGTGAAGACGATTACGAAAAACTCTATGATCGTTATACAGAAACGATCAATGCCTTATCTAATCTTGAGTTTGAATCTAAAGGTCTAGAAGAAATCTTGCGCCCATTTGAATTATCACTTTTGCAAGAAACTGGTTATGCGGCTGCTTTGGATCGCTGTGTTGAAACCAATGAATTGCCTGATGCTAAGACTCGGTATGTCTACCAACCTGAGCGCGGTGTTCGTCCAGCCCAGGAGGATGATCCGGGACATTGGCCGATATTGACCGGTAAATCCCTGCTCGCAATTGCAGTTGGAGATTTTTCTGATCCAGAAACATTATCGGAGAGTAAGCAGCTCATGCGCTATCTCTTGGGTTTGCATCTACAAGACCAAGTCTTGACCACCAGACAAATTTTGATTGATCTTAAAAAAATCTAGTAATCTACAGTCATGACAGCCCTAGAACTCGGTATTAATATCGATCACGTAGCCACACTGCGTAATGCCCGTGGTACGGTTTATCCAGATCCTATTAAGGCAGCGCAATTGGCTGAAGAAGCTGGCGCAGATTTAATTACCCTACATTTGCGTGAAGATCGCCGTCATATTAAAGATGCCGATCTACTAGCACTGCGCCCGCTTATCAAAACGCGTATGAATCTCGAGTGCGCAGTGACCCCGGAAATGATCAAGATCGCTTGTAAGGTCAAGCCACATGATGTGTGCTTAGTTCCTGAGAAGCGAGAAGAAGTAACTACTGAAGGCGGCCTAGATGTAGCAGGGCAATTTGAAGTAGTTAAGGCTGCGACAAAGCAACTGCAAGAGGCGGGCATTCGGGTATCACTCTTCATTGATCCAGAAGAAAAACAAATTCAGGCCGCAAAAGATTCTGGGGCCACGGTTGTGGAGTTGCACACTGGTCGTTATGCGGACTTATCGGACGCAGACCAGGCGACAGAATTAGAGCGTATTCGTAAGGCAGCTCAGTTTGGAAAAAGTATCGGCTTAAGAGTGAATGCTGGGCACGGCCTAAATGAAGGTAATGTGATGGCTATTGCGGCTATCACGGAGTTATCTGAACTGAATATCGGACATGCGATTGTGGCGGAGGCAATATTTAAGGGTTGGCAAAAAGCCATCACGGATATGAAATCCTTAATGACTCAAGCAAGAGTGAAATAATCCAAATGATCATCGGTATCGGCACAGACATTCTTCAGATCGAGCGCTTACAAGCAGCTTACGATCGAACCAATGGGCGTTTAGCAGAGAGAATTTTGGGCCCTGATGAGATGTTGGTATTTAAACACCGACTTGCCAGAAATCACAAGCGAGGGATTGCTTTCTTGGCGACACGCTTTGCAGCTAAAGAAGCCTTCTCTAAGGCAATTGGCCTAGGAATGAGAATGCCAATGACTTGGCGCTCATTACAAACTTTAAATGAACCCAGTGGCAAGCCTGTTACTTCTTATTTGGGTGCTCTGGCTCAGTTTATGGCGGAAAAAAATTGGGAAGCACAAGTTACCGTAAGTGATGAGCAGGATATGGCTATTGCCCATGTAATCGTCACTCAAAAATAAAAGTCAGAAGAAAGAATATCAAGAGGAAGAAATGAGTAAATCCACTATGAATCCAGGCCCAGTCACATTAGATGTTGTAGGCCTTGAATTAAATACCGAAGATCGTCGTCGTATTCGAGATCCTTTGACAGGTGGTGTTATTTTATTTGGTAGAAACTTTGCTAATCGTCAGCAGCTCACCAAACTCACTGGTGAGATCAAAAAGCTACGACCTGATGTACTCATTTCAATTGATCATGAGGGCGGGAGAGTTCAGCGTTGTAAGGCTGATGGGTTTACACATTTGCCAGCAATGCGAAAGTTGGGTGAGTTATGGAGTGCCAAGAGTCAATCGATTCATGCCGCCGAATCAGCAGCGCTTGCTATGGCGGCAGCTACTGCTTGCGGATACATATTGGCTGCTGAGCTGCGGGCTTGTGGTGTGGACTTCAGTTTTACCCCCGTTCTAGATTTAGATTTTGGTCGTAGTGGAGTGATTGGTGATCGTTCATTTAGTCGTGATCCACAAATTGTGTTTGCCTTAGCTAAAAGTCTAAATGAAGGTTTGCGTTTGGCTGATATGGCCAACTGTGGCAAGCATTTTCCGGGGCATGGTTGGGCAGAAGCAGATTCTCATGTAGCGATTCCGGTAGATGAGCGTTCCTTGACTGAAATTTTGAATGATGATGCTAAGCCTTATGAGTGGTTAGATCTGAGTCTGGCAGCAGTCATGCCTGCTCACGTCATCTATCCGAAGGTAGATAAGAACCCCGCAGGATTTTCTAGTGTCTGGCTTCATTCAATCCTACGCCAGGAGCTGGGTTTTGAGGGCGTGATCTTTAGTGACGATCTATCAATGGAAGGAGCTAGTGTTGCGGGCTCTGTCGTGAAGGGTGCTGAGTTGGCACTCAATGCTGGCTGTGATGCAGTCCTGATTTGTAATCGCCCAGATTTAGCTGATCAACTACTTGCAAAACTGAAGGTATCTCAAGCTAAAAAATCAGAATCTATGGAGCGTTTAAATTGCTTAATGCCAAAGTCACCCGCATTGGCTTGGGATGATTTGCAAGATGAGGCGCAGTATCAGCATGCAAAAGGTTTGTTAAAACAATTCAGATTGATTTAATCATTACTGTTGTCATTGCCTTACTTATTTTTGGGTGTTACCCGATCCCATTCAGAAATAACATATTTTTTAATTTCCTCACCCTGAGCTCTTGCGCAAATGATCTCATCTACGTTGATGGACTCATGTAGCTTTTGCAGGCGGATTACATCGCCTTGAGCCGAATAATTGGGTAGCCATGCACCCCAAAAGAACCCCATGTCTTCGAGCTGAGAAAAAGCTACAGCAGCAGCCTCTTGCGATATGGGCAGGTTCAGTATCGTAAAAGCCAAGTTCTGTGATTCGAGCTTTGCAAGCTCGGCACTCATGGCTGAGGAAAAGTCTTCACCGATATGCTGCACCTTGAAATTAGCCATTTGGGTCGCAGGATTTACTTTGACGCTATATACCGATTTACCGGATCCTGAGGCATTGGATATCGCAATCTTTCTTTTGACATTCACCCTCGTAGCTAAATCATTTACAAAATCAAAATGATTTTCGGGTAGGTAAATCGTGTTGATATTTTCTTTTAGTGGCAGATAGCAAGATAAAAAAGACATACGAGTATCGGCAAAGTTTTGCAAGCCAGCCATTTCTCGAGAAGGGGATGCGCCCAGTAATATCCCTGTCTCTTGTGCGCCAAATGCAATCATTTCATCTTGGCTATAAGGATGGTTAGTAACGCAGTCAGTCCAAAATCCTACTAAATCTAATTGCTTAGCAATATCAATGCGAACTTTTGCCATCTCTTCGGCAATATGATGACCACGAAAATCTGGGTCAACAATCATCTTCCCAGCTTCTGGGGTGGTGTTATTAACACTATCAAAAGTAAGTGCGCAGTGACCTATCAGATGACCATCTGCATGAATGGCAACAACGGAGTGCATTAATTTGTCATCCACCATTTTTTGAAGTGCTACCGGATCATACATTTCATGAAAAGGATAGCTATCTCCATAGCAGCGCCTTACGCAGTCTATGAGTTGTGGAATATCAGTCACCTTGAGGGGTCTGATTGTGTGAGGGATGTTATTTGTCATTTTGACATTATGGCCTTAAGCACCACAATAAAAAAGCCCAGCATGCTGGGCTTTTGTTTGAGCGTTTGCTGCTCAGTTTTTATTTAGTTAGCGCGGCTGCGGTATTCACCGGTACGAGTATCTATTTCGATTTTGTCACCAGTATTACAGAACAAAGGAACTTGCAATTCATAGCCGGTGGCCAGTTTTGCATTCTTCAAGACTTTACCGGAGCTGGTATCGCCTTTTACTGCAGGTTCTGTGTAAATGATTTCACGAACGAGTGAGTTCGGCATTGCTACTGAAAGTGCTTTACCTTCGTAGAACACGACTTCGCATGGCATGCTTTCTTCAAGGTAATTTAATGCATCACCCATGAACTCGGCTTCCACTTCGTACTGGTTGTAGTCACCATCCATAAATACATACATGGGATCTGCGAAATAAGAATAGGTGCAATCTTTCTTTTCAAGAATGACAACATCAAACTTATCATCAGCTTTATAAACACCTTCGTTAGGCGCGCCACTTAACAAGTTCTTAAATTTCATTTTCACAACTGAGGAGTTGCGGCCTGAGCGGCTATATTCGGCTTTTAAAACGACCATGGCATCAGTGCCGATCATTACTACGTTACCAACGCGGAGTTCTTGTGCTGTTTTCATCTTGCTATTCCTGGGTGCAGAGCTATTTTTCTGCAGTTTTTATCAAAAACAAGATTGTAACCGCCCGAAAGCCTTTATTGCAGGGCTTAGGCTATAAAGCGCATTAAGCGCGCTGCTAGACCGCCATCTTCTTGTTTTCTGAGTATATGGGCACGCCAGGCGATGGAGTGACTATGCCAGGCGTCTAGTGATTGAAGCCATTCACTGGGCATGGCCCAAGTCATTGCAGCAATCGCGGCTAATCTAAGTTCTTGGCTAGCATTCTCTAGGTATAGATCTAAAAAAGCAGCTAATTTGACTTCGTGGGCGCGATCTTCTTGAGGGTAGATGTGCCAAATAAATGGTTTGCCAGCAAGTTGCGTGCGGATGAATGAATCTTCTCCCCGGACAATATTAAAGTCGCATTGGGAAAGCACCCAGTCATATTCATCTTGCGATACAAATGGGATTGAGAGGAGTTGAATGTTCGCAGGTAAGTGAATCGCTTTTTCACCCGGTAGATTTAAGAGCTCTGCGTGTCCATGGGTCAGTAATACATCAACGCTTTCCCCAAGACTGCCTAAGTCTTCAAGCCATTTACGTAAGGGCGCTCCAGGGTAGCAAAAAATACTGATGCGTTTTGCCCTAGGCCGCAGATTTATCCAGATCGATTTCAAACTCTTTGGAATGAGATGGGCAACTTGTGCTCCTTCAGGAGGGATGGGATCTAGTAGTAGGCCACCAACATCATTTTGAAATCCTGGGAAGAAAAAATACTTTGAAATACCATGAGATTGTGGCGATGCCTTTGCATGAAATTCCGTAATCCATGGCTCGGCACTTAAATACTCTAAATTAATGATGATCGGTTTTACGGGGGCAATGAAGAGTCCCGCAAGATAACGTTCTGGTAAATCGCAAGCAAAAGCCTCAATGACTACATCCGGAGTTTGCACGGGATGCCTGGCATTGTTATAGCTAGCTTCCCATGGTTGCAGATCAATTTTGTGGCTGAGAGCTTCATTGCTGCCAGAAGCGAGTAAATTAAGGGTTGGCAAGTCATTGCAGAAAATACGTACTTCTTGGCCATGAAGACTTGATAAGCTTCGGGCTAGACGCCAGCAAATACCAGCATCACCATAGTTGTCTACGATTTGGCAGAAAATATCCCAACGCATGAGTAATTCTTTTTTTGAAAACCTTCAGCAGGACGTTAAACGGCTACCCGGATTACCGGGGGTGTATCGCTTCTTTGATGAAGCGGGGCAGATTCTATATGTTGGCAAAGCTCGCCACCTTAAAAAACGCGTCTCCAGTTATTTTCAAAGCAAACAACTTTCTCCACGCATAGCACTGATGGTGGGCAAAATCGCCCGTTATGAAACAACAGTAACACGGACCGAAACCGAAGCCCTCATTCTAGAGAACAATCTCATTAAAGAGCTGGCTCCACCATTTAATATTTTATTTAGAGATGATAAGTCTTACCCCTATGTGATGTTAACGGGCCACCAGTTCCCACGGCTGGCCTCCTATCGTGGCAAGATCGATAAACGCAACCATTACTTCGGGCCTTTTCCAAATTCTTGGGCGGTGCGCAATAGCGTGCAGATTTTACAAAAAGTGTTTCGTCTACGAACCTGTGAAGACTCTGTCTTTAAGAATCGCAGTCGCCCTTGTTTACTCCATCAAATTCATCGTTGTAGCGCCCCGTGTGTTGGCAGGCTCAGCGGAGAGCAATACGGTCAAGATGTGGCTCAGGCAACCCGATTTTTAGAGGGTGATCACAGTCGGGTGTTATCAGAGCTTGAAAAAGAAATGCATGTGCATAGCGAAGCGATGGAATTTGAAATGGCTGCAGTTCTGCGAGATCGGATTGCCGATCTCTCTAGTGTTCTGCAGCAGCAATCGATGGATACCGTTGCTGAAGGTGAGGGCGATGTGGATGTGATTGCGCTTGCGCAAATGGAGGGAATGGTTTGTGTGAATTTGGCAATGGTGCGGGGTGGCCGTCACCTAGGCGATAGAGCTTACTTCCCCAAAGGATTACGTACGACCTCTGGCGAGCTACCATCGCCCCCAGAAATTCTGGAAGCTTTTATTGCGCAACATTATTTAGAAGAAAATATGGATGAGGCGGCTTCTGGAGCAACAAGCAATTTAATTCCATCTGTACTCGTTTTAAATCACGCTCTGCAATCGATCAGTGATGATGTATCTAAGCTGAGTGATGTGCCTCCTGAAGGTTTGCATGAGTTATTAAATGCTCAGGCTGGTAGAAAAATTACCTTCTTACATCAACCACATGGACAAAGACGGCATTGGCTTGCAATGGCTGAGGGTAATGCCAAGATTGCTTTGACTAAGCGCTTAGTGGAGACTGGTGGGCAGTTGGCCAGAGCACGTGCATTAGCAGATATTTTGGCACTCGATTTAGAAAGTCTTGAGCAATTACGAATCGAGTGTTTTGATATTAGTCATACCTCTGGGGAAGCAACCCAAGCTTCTTGTGTGGTTTATGCAAAGAACGTGATGCAGTCTAGTGAATACCGCCGTTTTAATATCACCGACATTACTCCAGGTGACGACTACGCTGCTATGCGACAAGTCTTGCAAAGACGCTATGCCAACTTTCAGGAGCTCCCGGTAGATAAGATCCCGCAGGTCATTCTGATTGATGGCGGTAAAGGGCAGGTTGAGATGGCAAGGCAAGTCCTGGCAGAGTTTGGCATGGATGTGGGGTTAATTGTGGGGGTAGCTAAAGGCGAGGGGCGTAAGGTGGGCTTGGAGACACTGATCTTTGCTGATGGGCGCAAAGCCCTAGAACTTGGCATTGATAGTGCCGCTTTATTACTAGTTGCACAGATTCGTGATGAGGCTCATCGTTTTGCAATCACCGGTATGCGCGCCAAGCGAGCTAAAGCAAGAACGGTCTCCCGTTTAGAGGAGATCGAAGGTATCGGCGCAAAGCGACGCCAAAAGCTACTAGCCCGTTTTGGCGGCTTAAAAGGGGTTGCTAATGCAAGCATCGAAGAGATTGCCAGCGTAGAAGGAGTCTCACTTACTCTTGCTGAGCAAATTTATCGCCAGCTCCACTAGCAAATCAGTCACTCATTTAGTTTATGCTTGATATATGCCATTTAATCTACCGATTGCCTTAACCTGGTTGCGTGTTGCAGCAATTCCATTGCTGATAGGAATCTTTTATCTTCCAGGCACATGGTTAACGCCGCTTGAGAAGAATGTCATCGCAACGGTCATCTTTGTGTTTGCTGCGCTCACAGATTGGTTGGATGGATTTTTGGCGAGACGCATGCAGCAAGAATCTGCCTTTGGGCAATTTTTAGATCCCGTCGCCGATAAACTCATTGTGGCAGCAGCATTATTGGTCTTGTTAAATATGGACCGTGTTCAAGTGTGGGTTGCGCTGATCATTATTGGACGAGAAATTACGATCTCTGCTTTGCGAGAGTGGATGGCTTTGTTGGGCGCTGGTAAAAGCGTGGCTGTGCATTTGGTCGGTAAATTAAAAACGACATCGCAATTAGTGGCAATTCCGTTTTTATTGCTTAATGACACTTTATTTGGCTGGCTGGACTGCGCCAGAATTGGCACTTGGCTAATTTGGGTAGCTTCTTTTCTAACACTCTGGTCAATGTTCTATTACATGAAAAAGGCCTTGCCACAATTAGCTGGCAAGATTGATTAACTCTTACAAAGCCCAGCCAATTGAGCCTTTCGAAGGAATAATGCTTTCTCTTCGATTGTTTGTTAAACTGTCGCCCTGTTATGCGGGAATAGCTCAGCTGGTAGAGCGATACCTTGCCAAGGTATAGGTCGGGAGTTCGAACCTCCTTTCCCGCTCCAAGTTCGATGGGAAGCCCTGAAAAGCTTCCCATTTTTGATTTAAGTATTTGGCGCGTTGGCCGAGTGGTTAGGCAGGAGCCTGCAAAGCTTCGTACGGGGGTTCGATTCCCTCACGCGCCTCCAGTAATTTCGCTTGACGAAATGGGGGTATCCCCTAAAATACTTTCAAGCAATGGAAGTAATACTCATTAACTACCTAAAGCGAAATATAGCGAAAAATGATCAAACTACACACACTTAAAGTTGGAATACTGACATTGTGCTTTTCTGCGCTATTAGGCGCTTGTGCTAGCTCTGGGGACTCTCCTACTGGGACAACTAGTGAGGTTCAGGAGATTCAGACTCAACTCCTAGGCGATATGCCGTTACCAGCCGCATCCAAAATTGTTGGTTCAGATTCTTTAATCATTGGTCGTGGTGATAGCTGGGTAGGTCGGGTCACGTTGTCTGGCGTACAAACACCAACAGATATTTATGCCTTTTTCCAATCTGAATATCCAAGAGCAGGCTGGACAACAGTTAGTGCTGTGAAATCTAAAACGAGTACTTTGGTTTTTACAAAAGGTGATCGCACCGCTTCTGTAGAGCTTAGTGAAGGCTCTTTTCTGGGACCAAAAACCATCATCATTATTACTTCGTCGCCAAAGAATGCAAATGTAGTAGCGCCAAGCAAGAAGTAAATTCAATACTTAGCCCCCAATGGGGAAAATAAAAAGGCCTCCAGTGGAGGCCTTTTGTTTTAGAGCGATTGGTTTACAGCCCTCCAGCCCTAATGAGGCCAACAGCTTGACCCTCAATCGCGAAGTTGGGTTGACGACCATCTACTAAAATGTTTTTAAAGTCTGGATTCTCGGCTTGTAATTCAATCACCATACCATTAGCAGTTTTCTTTTGCTGCCAACGCTTCACTGTTACTTCATCATCAAGACGTGCAACCACGATATCGCCATTACGAACTTCGGTTGTTTTACGCACGGCCAAATAGTCGCCATCCAAAATTCCAGCATCTCGCATACTCATCCCAACCACTTTTAATAAGTAGTCGGCACCCTTGCTAAACAAGTTTGGATCAATTGGAACTTGTTTTTCAATATGCTCAACCGCCATAATGGGTGAGCCAGCAGCAACACGTCCAATTAAGGGAAGCGTGAGTTGTTGTAATGCACCTGATGGCAATGACATCTGGCGATATTTATTGGTGTGATGCGTTTGATTAAAACGTTGTGGAATCCGAATGCCGCGAGAAGTGCCAGGAGTTAATTCGATATAACCTTTTTTTGCGAGTGCGCGAAGATGTTCTTCAGCAGCATTGGCAGATGCAAAACCGAGTTGGGTGGCAATTTCTGCGCGAGTAGGTGGTGAGCCACTTTCATCAATGGCTCTAGTGATTAATTCCAAAATCTCATTCTGGCGTGAAGTGAGTTTGGGGAGGGCAGTCAGCTCCTCAGGAAAATCGACTGTATTTATGTCCATACTGGGATTGTATACAGCACTATTTGATTTTTCAAGTCCTTTAGGGGAGATAATGGGGGTATGAGTCCAAATCAAGCTAAACCTGAAAATTCTCCCCACATCTTAGTTCTAGGAATGGGCGGCACCATTGCCGGTTTGGCCCCAAACCCAGGCGATCAGCCCTTGCGATATGAGGCTGGACAAGTGGAGGTGAAGTCTTTGCTGACTCATATTGAATCCGCTGTTCCAGAGGGCGTCAAGCTGGTTTCTCAGCAAGTGGCTAACATCAATAGCCGGAACCTGACAGAGGCGTTATTAAGTGATCTTGGTGAAGTTGTTAGAGCTTCCCTTGCTAATCCGGCGGTTTTGGGGTTAGTGATTACTCACGGAACAGACACCATTGAAGAGACGGGTATCTTTTTACAGCTCACCTGTGGAAATTATGCTCAAATTTTAGGCAAACGGGTGATCTTAACCGGCGCCATGTTGCCATCAAATGCCCCCCAAGCAGATGGACCTTCTAACCTACTAGATGCGATTCGCTGGGCATCTACCCCATTGGAGAATTGTCCTGGTGGTATTTACGCTGTAATGGATGGCAGGGGCTGCATGGCGATGGACTTGGCTAAGCGACATGGCTCTGCACTGAATGCACCCATTCAAGCCTCTCCTAGTAGCTCAGTTGGCTTAATTAATCCTTCATGGCTCTGGGGCGTGAAGGCTAAAGAGGCGGCTTGGAAAGAGGATTTACCCATCCCCAAGGGCGATGAATGGCCTTGGGTGGAAATCTTGACGAGCCATGCGGGCGCACGCTCTGAGACGATTGCGCTCTGGCTCAATTCCCAGGTGAAGGGCTTAGTCCTCGCTGGATCGGGTATGGGGGGCTTTCATGACGCCTGGAGAGATACTTTGGTAACGGCTGTAAAAAAGGGCGTTGCGCTAGTGCGAACCACTCGAACCGGAGCTGGCGCTACTTTGACTGATATCCCAGAAAAAGACCTTGATGGATGCTTGGCTTCAGGCACTCTTTCTGGCCCTAGGGCTAGAATTGCCCTTCAATTGGCTCTGAATGCTGAAAAACAGGCTCAATTAGCTGGTAAATCCCTGACTTGGCAGGATTTTTTTGCTAGAATAGCGGTCTTGCCAGAGATTAGGTAAGCGCTGAAAAGCGGCGGTAAAAGTGTTGTAGCAGTACTTACAATTTGTTACTACCTTGTCACACTGGCGCTAACTTCAAAAACCATCGGAAGTTAGCAAGACGCTCAGGTGACTTCATCCTTAAGGAGTGTTAGATGCGTCATTATGAAATCGTTTTTATCGTCCATCCGGACCAAAGCGAGCAAGTGCCCGCGATGATCGATCGCTACAAAGCTACATTAGCAGCTGCTGGCGGCAAAATTCATCGTATGGAAGATTGGGGTCGTCGTCAGATGGCTTACATGATCGACAAACTTGCTAAAGCCCATTACGTTTGCATGAATATTGAGTGCGACCAGAAAACTCTGGAAGAGCTCGAGCATGCGTTTAAATTTAATGATGCTGTTTTGCGTCACCTCATCATCAAGACTAAGAAAGCTGAAACTGAGCCTTCGATCATGATGAAAGAAGTGCAACGTGAAGAAGCGCGCAAATCAGCTCAAACCGAAGCTCCTGTAGCTGCGGAATAAGTTAGAAATTTGAAGAGGAATACACAGACTAGAAAACGTATCAGAGAAGCGGAACGGCGTTGAATCATTTCACCCTCACTGCAATCTTGGTATCTAAAGACGCAATTCGATTTACACCAGCAGGAATACCGGTGATGCATTGTCAGCTAGAACATAGTGGCCAAGCAAACGAGGTAGGAGTGGCAAGGAAAATCTTGATGAGCGTTGAAGCCATCGTAATCGGTCCGATACAAAAGGATCTAGAGCAAATGGATTTAGGTACTGAGGCAGTATTTGAAGGATTCTTAGCACCCAAGACTCTACGTAATCAAAGACTTGTTTTCCATATTAACCATATTCAATTGAAAAATTAAAGAGGAAATCATCATGGCGTTTGGAAAGAAACCCGATTTCAAAAAGAAACCAGCTCAGAACCCACTGTTCAAGCGTAAGCGTTATTGCCGTTTCACAGTTGGTGGCGTTGAGCAAATCGACTACAAAGATGTAGATACATTGAAGGACTTCATTGGCGAGAACGCTAAGATCACTCCTGCTCGTTTGACAGGTACAAAAGCTAAATATCAGCGTCAGCTAGATACTGCTATTAAGCGTGCCCGTTTCTTGGCTTTATTGCCATTCTCCGATCAACATAAGAAATAATTGGGAGCCCTCAATGCAAATCATTCTTTTAGAAAAAGTAACAAACCTGGGCAACCTCGGTGACGTAGTTCGCGTTAAAGACGGTTTCGCTCGTAACTTTTTAATCCCACAACGTAAAGCGCGTCGTGCGACTGAAGCAGCTATTGCTGACTTTGCAGTTCGTCGTGCTGAGTTAGAAAAATTGGCTGCTGAGAAATTGGCTGCGGCTGAAGCAGTTGGCACAAAGCTCAAAGACTTGGTTCTTGAAATCGGTCAAAAAGCGGGTGTTGACGGTCGTTTGTTTGGTTCTGTAACTAACCATGACATCGCTGATAGCCTGAAAGCCAAAGGATTTACGATTGAGAAGTCTTCGATTCGCATGCCTACTGGCCCGTTGAAAATGGTTGGTGATCACCCTGTAGCGGTTGCTGTTCATACCGATGTAGTGGCTAATATCACCATTCGTGTAGTTGGCGAGCAAGCTTAATTTAAGTCTGTAAACTAGCCTCATGGCTGAATCTCGTTCACGTTCCGTTACGCTGAATCCCGGCATGGCGGGCTCTGGGGATGCAGTCGTGCAGGCTTTAAAAGTCCCACCTCATTCTGTAGAAGCCGAGCAATCATTGCTCGGTGGTCTGCTGATCGATAACACTGCCTGGGATCGCTTAGGTGGTGTTTTAAACGATAAAGATTTCTACCGTCCTGAACATGCATTGATCTATAAGGTCATTACCCGTTTAGTTGGCGACAATCATCCTGCTGACGTTATTACTGTTCATGATGCAATTAAGTCTGAGCAGGGCGGCGATTTAGTCAGCGTTGATTACCTTAATTCTCTAGCGCAAAACACTCCAAGTTCTGCAAACATTAAAGGCTATGCCGATATTGTTCGTGATCGTAGTATTTTGCGTCGCTTGATTGAAGTGTCAGACAGCATCGTTAACTCAGCCTTTGTTCCAGAAGGACGTTCTGTCAGGACACTTCTGGATGAAGCAGAGTCTCGTATTTTGCAAATTGGTGAAGACGGTAGCCGCAAAGCCGATTACCTCGAGATCGAGCCACTTCTGCGCTCCGTGGTTGCGCGTATTGATGAGTTATATAACCGTCAAGGTGGTAGCGACATCACTGGTATTGCCACCGGCTTCATTGATTTAGATAAGCAAACGAGTGGCTTACAAAAAGGCGACTTAGTGATTGTGGCTGGAAGACCTTCCATGGGTAAGGCACAACCACTAGATGCAAAAGTGAAAACGGTGGATGGTTGGAAGTTGATGGGCGATTTGCGTTTTGGCGATCGTCTCGCTTCTGTAGATGGCCAGCATTCGATGGTGACCGGCATTTACCCGCAAGGCATTAAGCAGATATACAAAGTTACTTTTTCTGATGGTCGTCACGCTGAGTGTTGCGATGAGCACCTATGGCGTGTGATGTATCGAGATTGGTCTGAGCCACGTGTCATCAATACTGTTCGCTTAATGGAAATGCTGCAGTGTGTTCGGTATAAGAATAGATTATGGATAGACCCTGTCTCAGGTGATTTTGGTCACTCGAATGAATTGCCGATTCATCCGTGGGTTTTAGGGGCATTGCTAGGTGATGGCACTCTAGCGCTATCCCATCGCTCAGTGATGTTTTCAACTAAGTCACCTGAGCTTGTAGAGCGTATGAATTTGCTTGCAAACTATGAGATGGAGCTGGTTCATGCAAATGCGTACGACTGGAGATTAGTCTCCAAAGCCAGAATCGCTGTAAATGGAAAGCGTCAAGCAGTTCCAGAGAATTATTTTAGGTCTGCGCTGCAAGATATAGGCGTCCTGGGTTGCAGAAGTTTTGATAAATATATTCCCGCGACTTATCTTGAGGCCAATAAGAATTCTCGTCTCGCATTGTTCCAAGGCCTGATGGATACAGATGGCTGGATTGAGAAATGGGGTTCCATTCGCTATTGCACTGTCAGTAAGCAATTGTCTGAAGACGTTGCTTCTTTAGCTAGATCTTTGGGGGGCTTTTGTTCAATAGCACATAAGCAGACTAGCTATACCTACAAGGGTGAAAAGAAGCGGGGTCGCTTATCTTATGTTTTAAATATGAGTTTTGGTCCAGCCTTCCAAGCTTTTACCTTGCCTGAAAAGAAAGCAAGATTAAGGGCCACCTGGGATCGCCAGCGTAGGCTTTCATTTCAGAGCATTGAGCCGTCCAGGGTATCTGAGGCGCAATGTATTTCAGTTAGCCATCCCCAAAGAACCTACATAACCAATGACTATGTAGTTACGCATAATACTGCCTTGGCACTCAATATTGCAGAGAACGTTGCGCTTTCTGAAGGGTTGCCAGTAGTGATTTTCTCAATGGAGATGTCTGGTGAACAACTAGCATCGCGCTTACTCGGTTCAGTAGGGCGCGTTGATCAAAGTCGTATGCGCACTGGTAAGTTACAAGATGATGAGTGGCCACGCGTAACTGACGCTATTGCCCGTTTAAGTAATACCCAAATTTTGATTGATGAGACTGGTGCTTTATCCAGTCTTGAATTGCGTGCAAGAGCACGTCGAATCGCCCGAAATTTTGGCGGCACCCTGGGCTTGGTAGTGATTGACTATTTGCAGCTCATGAGTGGCTCTGGTCAGGAAAATCGAGCGACTGAGATTTCTGAAATCTCACGCTCCCTTAAATCACTTGCAAAAGAATTACAGTGCCCAGTAGTAGCACTCTCCCAATTAAATCGTGGTCTAGAGCAACGCCCAAATAAGCGCCCCATCATGTCTGACTTGCGTGAGTCAGGTGCAATTGAGCAAGATGCAGACGTCATTATGTTTATTTATCGTGATGAGGTCTATCACCCAGATACAACAACCGATAAAGGAATGGCAGAGATCATCATCGGTAAACAACGTAACGGTCCAATCGGTACAGTCAGATTAAGTTGGCAAGGTCCATATACCAAGTTCGATAACTTGGCGATGGGATCAGTTGGATATTCTTCTGGCGGTTACGAGCCCTTCTAAAAACACGATACTTAGCGAGGCGCAATACGACGTGCCTCAGTAAATTTGGCGGCCCAATAGGGCGCTGTAATGTAATCAAGCCGTACAGTTCCACCTGCACTTGGGGCATGAACAAAACGTCCTTGCCCCACATAGATTCCAGCGTGTGAATATTTTTCTCCAGTGGTATTAAAGAACACCAAGTCGCCTGGGGCGGGTGGCTGACCATCAATACTTTGCCCTTGATTACTCATGAGTTGAATAGTGCGTGGCAGCTTAACGCTTGCGGCTTTGTTATAGACATAGACGATGAGCCCACTGCAATCAAATCCGCCCTTTGGAGTATTGCCACCATAGCGATAGGGCACATCCACTAAACCAAGTGCTGCAATTGAAATATCTTCAGTGCCTACGCTGGTATCTTGCTTAAATTGCGAAACTTTAGAGGGGCTTGATTTAGGGCCAAAGGTACTACATCCACTTAATGTGATGGCGCAAATAAAAATGCCGCACCCGATGAGAGTGCGGCATGAGAGGATTTGCTTAGAGCGCGTCAGCAGCATGATCCGCAAGACGTGAACGCTCGCCACGCGCAAGAGTGACGTGACCACCATGACGCCAACCCTTAAAGCGATCAACGACATAAGTCAGGCCTGATGAGCCTTCAGTTAAGTAAGGCGTATCAATCTGAGCAATATTACCCAAGCAAACAATTTTAGTTCCTGGACCCGCACGAGTTACCAGAGTTTTCATTTGCTTAGGCGTTAAATTCTGAGCCTCATCAATAATGACGTACTTACTAACAAAAGTTCTGCCGCGCATAAAGTTCATGCTCTTCACCTTAATCCGTGAGCGGATGAGCTCTTGGGTTGCAGCACGACCCCATTCACCAGCATCATCATTGCGCTGAAGAACTTCAAGGTTGTCATCAAAGGCGCCCATCCATGGCTGCATTTTTTCTTCTTCGGTTCCTGGCAGAAAGCCAATGTCTTCACCAACAGGAACAGTAGCGCGAGTAATGATGATCTCGTTATAGCGTTTACTATCCAATACTTGCTCAAGTCCAGCGGCTAAGGCCAGTAAAGTTTTACCAGTACCCGCTTGACCTAGTAGGGTTACAAAGTCGATATCTGGGTTCATCAGTAAGTTCATGGCAAAGTTTTGCTCACGATTGCGAGCAGTCACGCTCCACACATTATTTTTCTGGTGAGAGAAGTCCCTGAGAGTTTGAAGCAGGGCAGTTTTGCCATTGATTTCTCTGACGTGGGCGTAGAAGGGTGTTGAGCCATCAGGATTCTCTTGATAAACAAATTGATTTACCAGCATGCTTAGAACAGCAGGGCCAGTCACTCTATAGAACATCGTGCCAGACTTAGGGTCCGACCAACTTTCCATATCCTTGCCATGCTTTGGCCAGAAATCAGCCGATAAAGCCATGATTCCGGAGTACATCAAGTCACGATCTTCTAAAACTTGGTCATTGAAATAATCTTCAGCAGGTAAACCTAGTGCACGCGCTTTGATGCGCATATTGATATCTTTGGATACCAGCACTACTTCTTGGCCATTGCGATTTTTTTGCAGTTCGCTAACTACTGCCAAAATCATGTTGTCGCCTTTACCTTCTGGAAGTCCTTCAGGCAATGCTTGGGTGGATAACTTGGTTTGGAAAAAGAGGCGCCCAGAAACATCTTGATTACCAAGCTTATTCAGAGGGATGCCTTCATCTAATGTACCGCTAGTTCCTGCGACTAGCTGATCTAGCGATCTGCTAACGGTGCGGGCGTTGCGGGCTACCTCAGTCATACCCTTCTTGTGGTTGTCTAGCTCTTCAAGCGTAGTCATTGGTAAGAAGAGGTCATGCTCTGAGAAGCGGAACAAAGAGCTAGGATCGTGCATTAAGACATTGGTATCTAAAACGAATAAGCTTGGTGGCCCAGTGCGAATAATCCGTTTAGGTTTTGCAGGTACTACTACTCCGCCCTCATTGCGAGTAGGCGCATGATCTGCTTTAATTTTCTCGAGAGCTACTTCAGCTGCAGATAAATCTTCTTCCACATCATTTGCCCAATCTGCAGTTTCCATCACCACTGGTTTTGCTGGTGCAGGACGTTTCTTTAAATCTGGTGTGTCCTTGTGAGTCAGTTTGACTTGATCAGCAATTTGAGTTGGGATGGGTGGCAGTGGCATGCAGACTCTCCTAAAAGAAAAAACCGCCAAGCGAGTTGCTATGGCGGCTGATTGCGAAAATGGTTGCTGTGAGATCTAAAAAACGGCGGGGGTTGCTCCCCGAACCTGTTCTGAAATATTCAGGCTGCTGATTCAAACGGATTGTCAGACTTTCCCGTCGTTTGCGGTGCATATGACTTTACTTTACCCCAAATTTTGGGGTTTGCAAGCACCTCAGAACAAATTGTTGTAAAAATTATTTAGCGGCTTGGGCTGCCTGTAATACCTCTGTCACATGGCCAGGTACTTTGAGGCCGCGCCACTCCTTGACGAGCTTGCCAGAGGAATCAAATAGGAAGGTGCTGCGCTCAACCCCGCGCACCTGCTTGCCGTACATATTCTTCATCTTCATGACGCCAAAGATTTGGCATAGCTTTTCTTCGGTATCGGCAACAAGCTCAAATGGTAGGCCCAATTTGCTGCGGAAGTTATCGTGTGACTTCAGACTATCTCGGGAAACTCCTACCACCAAGGTATTGGCTTTGGTGAAGGCATTAATATGGTCACGAAATTCACCGGACTCTGCTGTGCAGCCAGGAGTCATATCTTTTGGATAAAAGTAGAGAACCAGTTTCTTACCCTGAGCTGAGGATGGAGAAAAGGTCAGGCCCGAAGTTGCAGGAATGGCGCACTGAGGCATAGATTGACCGATAGCTACTGTCATGATGATCCTTTGTTGTTTGTCTCTAAGTTCTATTTAATTAAGTATTCTGAATAATCAGTTCACCGCTGCGGTTAGGTATTTCACCCCACGTTAATGGTAATACGGCTATTTTATCGAGTTGTTTGGTGGCATCCCAAGATTTGTGCAACTCGCCCATAGTCACTAGCTCGTGGCCTTGATTTAGCCATCCAGCCAATAGTTGCTCAAAAGCCGGCAGTAGCTTTTGGCCCTCAAGCTCGGCATGCAGGGTAAAGACTTGATCATTAGGATTGCTTTGGGTGATTTCTAGGAGTTTTTTGACTGCGTCAAACTCATCTGCGCCATCGATGCCAATGAGTTCATCAAAAGTTGGTAGGGTAGTTGGATATTGCACATGCTTCGCTTTGCCTGAAGGGAGTGCTAACCGATAGGGCATGAGATTGGGCTTGGCTCTACCATCAGAGGAATAAGTAATACCCCATTGATCCAGCTGCTCAAACGCAGCTTCATTCATTTGCCAGCCAGCAGCTCCATAAGTGACTGGCGCATGACCAAAGATCTCTACAAAGCGATCCCAACTTTTTTGCATCATTGCTTTAGTCCATCGTGAATCTTGATGACGTACTGCATCTTGCCAAGCGACATGATCCCAAGTATGAATGCCGGTTTCATGACCAGCTTTATCGATCGCACGCATTTGGACAGCAGCTTTTTTACCAATGTCTGGACCGGGGATGAGAACTCCATAAAGCAAAGTCTTAATGCCATAGTGTTCTACAACAGAGGTGCGGCTAACTTTCTTCAAAAAGCCAGGACGAAAGACGCGCTTCAAAGCCCAGCCAGTATGGTCTGGACCAAGGCTAAATAAGAAGGTAGCTTTGAGGCCAAAGCGCTCTAGCGTGCGAGCTAGGTTCGGTACGCCTTCTTTGGTCCCACGTAAGGTATCGACATCAACCTTGAGAGCAATCTTAGCCATGAACTCTTGAATTTATTTCTTATTCTTTATCTACTAAAGAACGGGCTTTTTCTACATCCTGACGATAGGCTTCAAAAATATTCTTGAGCGCGTCACCCATCGTAGTAGTTGGCTTCCAGCTTAACTCACTCATCGTGTTGTCAATTGCTGGTACACGGTTTTGAACGTCTTGATAACCTTCACCATAATAAGCGCCGGAAGTGGTTTCAACAATCTTCACTAGGTTTGCAGTTTTTGCATATTCAGGAATGCTACGGGCAATCTCTAACATTTGATTAGCAAGTTCACGGACAGAGTGATTGTTCTTCGGATTGCCGATGTTGTATATCTTGCCGTTGGCAACACCATCCTTGTTATCAATGATCTTCATGAGTGCATCAATGCCATCATCAATATATGTAAAGGCCCGTTTTTGAGCGCCACCATCTACTAAGTTAATAGGTTCACCGCGAACGATATGGCCCAAGAACTGGGTCACTACACGGGATGAGCCTTCTTTGGCTGTATAGATACTGTCAAGACCAGGACCAATCCAATTAAACGGACGGAAGAGAGTAAAGCGTAAGCCTTCCATGCCATATCCCCAGATCACGCGGTCCATTAGCTGCTTGGAGCAAGCGTAGATCCAGCGCGGCTTATTGATTGGGCCGTAGACCATATTGGATTTAGCAGGATCAAATTCATCATCCTCACACATTCCATAGACTTCAGAGGTAGATGGAAACACCAGATGCTTTTTATATTTAACAGCAGAGCGCACGATAGGAAGATTGGCTTCAAAGTCGAGCTCAAATACTTTTAATGGTTGTTGTACGTATGTGGCTGGAGTAGCGATCGCAACCAAAGGCAGAATAACGTCGCACTTGCGAATATGATATTCAACCCATTCTTTATTGATGGTGATGTCACCTTCAAAAAAATGCATACGCGGATGATTAATCAAATCACCTAGGCGGTCATTCTGCATATCCATGCCATAGACATCCCAGTCAGTTGTCTCCAGAATGCGCTTGGAAAGGTGATGACCAATAAAACCATTAACACCAAGAATGAGTACTTTTTTCATCTTTACTGCCTCGTTTTTAATCTAATTTGGGTTTGCTAAATACAGTACTTATTTATTAACGGGGAACCATTCCAGGATTTCAACTACCTGGCGGTCACCGCAAATACCGAATACCCGATTATCAACCACTTGGATACCTTCAATACCAAGATCCAGAGTGCTGGGAAAGGGTCCTGTGAGACTGGTACGCGCAATAATCATGGTCTTACCCTGATGATCTGTGAACGCGCCTGGGTAAGGGGGCGCAACGGCCCTGACTAGGTTATGGACTTGAAGAGCCTTCTGATTCCAATGAATTTGCCCATCCGCAGGCTTTCTACCACCAAAATAACTGCCTTTTTGAAGATCGTTAGGCTGGCGAGGTACCTTGCCTTCAATCAAGCTGGGTAGCGCCTTGTTGATAACTACTACTGCCGCTTGGCTTACCTTGCCAAAAACATCTGTAGCAGTTTCATTGGGGCCAATGCTGACCGCAGATTGACCAACTATGTCACCAGCATCCGGTTTGGTTTCCATGATGTGCAAACTTGCGCCAGTTTGGGTTTCCCCATGCAGAATTGCCCAGTTCACGGGAGCCCGGCCGCGATACTTTGGTAGTAGTGAGCCATGCATATTTAAAGCAGCAATCTTCGCGCAAGCCAAAATCTGCGCAGGAATCATATGGCGGTAGTAGAAAGAAAAAATATAGTCTGGTGCTAAGGCTTGTAGTCTGGGAACTAAACTGACTAATTCATTTGCATTGGGGGTGATGTGGGGAATATTTTGATCAGTGCAGAGTTGAGCAACACTGCCAAACCAAACATTCTCATTCGGATCGTCTTGGTGAGTAACTACAAGATCAATTTTGATGCCTGCAGCTAATAAGGCTTTAAGGCAATTGACACCAACATCGTGATAAGCGAAGACGACTGCGTGCAATTATTTTTTCTCTAAAACAGTTTGCACAACATAACGTGGACGATTTCTGATTTGCTGATAAATACGGCCAATGTATTCACCTAAGAGGCCAAGTCCAAAGAGCATGACGCCAATCAAGAAGAAGGTTAAAGCAAAGAGGGTGAAGACTCCCTCAACCTCAGCACCCAGAAGGAAACGGCGCACCAGTAGGTACGCAAACAAGCTGCCAGCAGCAAGAGCTAGCAGCATCCCCAAAATAGAGAAGATCTGCAACGGCATTACTGAGAAACCGGTTACCAAATCAAAGTTCAAACGAATGAGTTGGTAGAGGCTATATTTGGATTCACCAGCAAAACGCTCTTCGTGTTTCACATTAATTTCGATCGGGTTGGCCGAGAAGGTGTACGCTAATGCAGGAATAAAAGTATTGTTTTCGTCACATTGACGGACTAAGTCAACGATGCGACGGCTATAGCCGCGTAACATACAGCCTTGATCTGTCATTGTGATGTGGGTAATGTTTTCACGTAAACGATTCATGGCACGCGAAGCCATTTTTCTAAAAAAACTATCACGCCGATCTGCACGAATAGTGCCTACGTAATCATGACCTTTTAATAACTGCTCAGTCAGGGCATCAATTTCTTCAGGAGGATTTTGTAAGTCTGCATCTAAGGTGACGATGTATTCACCTTTGGCGTATTCAAAACCTGCCATGATGGCCATATGTTGGCCAAAGTTACTATGGAACAAAACGGCACGTGTAACGTCAGGACGTAATTCCACTTGTTTGGCCAGAATGCCTGCTGAGCGATCTTTACTGCCGTCGTTTACAAAAACGATCTCATAAGAAATATTACGTTTGCTCGCTATAGCATCCAAGGATGGATAGAGGCGATCAAAAAGTGCCTGAAGGCCATCTTCCTCGTTATAAACGGGAATAACAATAGAAAGCTTTGGATTGGCAACGAGATTTGCAGTCATGCCGCAATTTTGCCTGATTCTTGGGGCTAAGCCCAATTAGGCTAGTTTTTGTAGTGTTTCTTGAGGATTCCGACTAATCCACTAGCTATGCGGCCAATATCTTGGTCTGCCATGCCGGGAAAAAGTGGCAGAGTGAGGATGGAGCGACCAATGCGTTCTGCTATCGGCGTATCGCTGATTTTGTAACCTTGATTTTTATAAAGCGTAAATCCAGTGATAGCAGGGTAGTGCACTCCTGTGCCAATACCAAGATCTTTTAACTCAGTCATCACCTGTGCTCGATCGCAATTCAATTGCTCAAGTGGCAGTAGCACCTGAAACATATGCCAATTACTCTCAGTGAAATTCTCAACTGGCAGTTCTAATTTGAGACTTTCTAATCCGGCAGATTTAAGTTCTGTGCGAACAGTATCAAAGTATTGATGCGCCAGTGCTGCGCGGCGCGCTTGATAGGTGGGTAATTGTTTGAGCTGTTGCAGTCCAATTACTGCATTCACATCCGTCAAATTATCTTTACCGCCAAGCACATCTACATCCATGCCATCCATACCTTGACGCGTTAAGCCTTGTAGGCGGAATTTTTCAGCCAGCTTGGCTTCAGTATCGCTATTGAAAACCAAGCAGCCACCTTCTACAGTAGTGAGGTTTTTGTTAGCTTGGAAGCTAAAGCTCACTAGGTCGCCAAAGCTACCAATCTTCTTGCCATGCCACTGGGAGCCAAAAGCTTGCGCGGCATCTTCAATCACGCGCAGATTGTGCTGCTTCGCTATTGCGTACAGCTGATCCATATCTACTGGTAAACCAGCAAGATAGACCGGCATGATTGCTCGTGTTTTTGGTGTAATTGCGGCTGCAACTTTATTGAGATCAATATTGCGTGTAATAGGATCAACATCAACAAAGATGGGTGTAGCGCCAACACTCAAAATAACATTGGAAGTAGCAACCCAAGAAATGGGTGTAGTAATAACTTCATCACCAGCGCCAATATCGGCAACTTGCAATGCAATCTTCATTGTTGCTGTGCCATTGGCAAAACAACGCACAGGACGACCACCAAAATAGGTACTTAAGGTGGCTTCAAATTCTGCTAATTTAGGACCCGAAGTTACCCAGCCAGAGCGCAATACCTCCGCAACAGCATCAATCGTTTCTTGATTAAAGCTAGGACGCGTAAAGGGGATGAATGAAGGGTCGTTTGACATGATGTCTTATATTACTTCGCATTCAATGTATCTGGATGTTTCACAATCACTCTGCGGGAATCGCGATCCACCTCTTGCATTGGTAAGTTGATCTCTTGTAGCGCTACATACTGTTCTGGAACCATTAAGGCATAAGCAGTCGGATCTTCTTTCCAGCGCGCAATGAAGGCATCTAAGGTAGGCATCCAAAGCTCAGGTTCTTGATTTACGCCAAACTCGAGTTCATCTGGAGATTCGACCATGATCATGGTTCTGCCAAGATAAAACGGCACAGTGTGATCTAGGAGGCGGATAGAATAGAAATTCACTTTTTCGGGAATAGACGCCCTGACTCGGTTCACAAGATCTATTCCTGAAACGGCGCGACCTAAAGTTTCATGACCGGTCCCCGCAATGATGGCGCAGAGAAAAAATCCACAAGCAAAACTCACAATGCTTTGAATGCCGTTACGCTGACTTTGCCATGCTGCAAATAGGCTAAAGCTAATAAGCGCAAGCAAAGCGGCTATTACCCAATAAGTGTATTGCGCGTAGGCTTCGATCTCATCTGGCCTTGCTTGCCGACTAATGTCGGAGAGGAAGAAAAATCCAACGCAACCCAAGATTGCAAATCCGATGGTTTGTAGTTTCCAAGGAAGCTCCATGGAATTGTTATGGGCTAATAGTTGATCTAGACGATTGCCAATTAATAATGCAAGTGCTGGAAAAATGGGAATGATGTAGCCAGGCAACTTGGAGCGTGAAACGCTAAAGAAGGCAAAGATCACCACAAACCAGCATACCAATAACCAGCCGCTGGAGAACTCACGCCGACGTTCGTTCCATGCCTGCACAATCGATCCGGGGATTTGTAAAACCCAAGGTAACAAACCCATGATGAGTAGGGGCACGAAGTAGTAGATCGGGCCTGTTCTGCTGTGAGCATCCTGGGTGAAGCGTTGCAGATGCTCATGAATAAAGAAGAACTCTAAGAATTCAGGATTGCGCTGTGCAACTAAGATAAACCATGGTGCAGTAATTGCTAGAAATAAAACCGTACCGCTGAACAAACGTAAGCGCGCCCAGATTTTCCAATCCCAAGTGCTGATGGAGTAAGCAATTAAGACCATCACCGGAATAGCGGCACCAATCAGCCCTTTAGAAAGTGTTGCAAGCGCCATGAAGGCCCAACAGGCCCACATCCAATTACGACGCGTGCTTTTGTTATGAGATGTTTGCGCTAGCAAGACGCTACACAGGGCTGCAACTAAAAATGCAGACAAACCCATATCAAGAGAATTGAAATGGCTGCTAATGACCCACATTGGACTTGAAGCGAGCACAACTGCGGCCAGCCATCCTGCTCGAGCGTTGTAGATGCGTGCTCCAGTAAAACCAATGAACAAAATTGTTAAGAAGCCAGTAAGTGCAGTCCATAAACGCGCTTGCCAGTCACCAATCCCAAATATTTGAAAGCTTGCTGCAGTTGCCCAAGCCTGTAGTGGTGGCTTTTCAAAATACTTGTAGCCGTTATATCGCGGGGTCACCCAATCACCCGTGACTAACATCTCTCTAGCAATCTCTGCATAGCGTCCCTCATCAGATGGAATGAGGTGACGGTAGTTCAGTGTGCCAAACCACAGCAAGCCATAAATGATGAGCAACAATAAAATTTTGCCGGGATGCAGGGCAGACGATTGCCGAATTTGTCCAAATTGCATTAGATTGGCTCCACGATTAAGGCCAGCAGAACTTGACGTCCTTCACCCACTAATATGTTGTAGGTACGACAGGCCGCTTGGGAATCCATGATTTCAAAGCCAATTTTGGCCGAAATGAGGGATTTCAGGAGTTCGGGCTTCGGAAAACGCTGCCGACTGCCTGTACCGATCAAGATTAATTCAGGTTTGCGCTCAACCATTTGGTCAAAATCAGCTGCTACTAGACCATCGAATGACTCCACTGGCCACTGAGAGATTGCCCCATCAGAGCTCAATAAGACGGCATGGGCATATGGGATCTGGTTGATCTCGACATAGCCATCCCCATAGCCAGTGATCGTATTGGCGCCAGAATGGGGGTCAGATTGAAGCTTCAAGTGGACTCTCTGTCATAATTATGTGGATTATAGCTAGCTGTTTTTTCCAAGATTTCAAGAACTTACCCTTTAATTTATTGTGAAACCCATCCTAAAGTCCTTAAAACTCAATGATGTCTGCTACGACATACGTGGGCCCGTGCTCGAGCTCGCCCAGCGCATGGAGGAAGAAGGCCACAAGATCATCAAATTAAACATCGGAAACGTAGGGGTTTTCGGTTTTGATCCACCTGAAGAAATTCAGTTGGACATGATTCGTAATTTAAGCAATGCCTCAGCTTATTCTGATTCCAAGGGCATCTTTGCTGCACGCAAAGCCATCATGCAGTATTGCCAAGAAAAAGGCATTCAAGGGGTGGCCCTAGATGATGTTTATACCGGTAACGGTGTTTCTGAGCTGATCGTGCTTTCAATGAACGCATTACTTAATGATGGTGATGAAGTATTGGTACCAGCACCTGACTATCCACTTTGGACTGCTGCGGTAAGTTTATCTAGTGGTACCCCAGTTCACTATCTTTGTGATGAGTCCAAAGATTGGGCGCCAGACTTAAATGATTTGCGTAAAAAAATTACACCTCGTACTAAAGCGATTGTGGTCATTAATCCAAACAATCCAACAGGTGCTATTTATTCCAAAGAAGCACTACTCGAGATGACAAAAATTGCGCGCGAGCATGATTTGATTCTGTTTTCTGATGAGATCTACGACAAGATGTTGTATGACGAGGAGAAGCACATCTCTCTCGCCTCTTTATCCACTGACGTAGTGACGATCACTTTTAATGGCCTATCTAAGAACTACCGCTCATGCGGCTATCGCGCCGGCTGGATGGTGGTTTCAGGCGATAAAGAGATGGTACGTGATTACATTGAGGGTTTGAATATGCTTTCCTCGATGCGCTTGTGCGCAAACGTACCAGGGCAATACGCAATTCAAACCGCACTCGGTGGTTATCAAAGTATTAATGACTTAGTAGCTGAGGGTGGTCGCTTGGCAAGACAGCGTGATCTCGCTTGGAAATTAATTACGGATATTCCAGGCGTTACTTGTGTCAAACCAAAATCTGCTTTGTATTTATTTCCCAAGCTAGATCCTGAGATGTATCCGATTGAAGATGATCAACAGTTTGTTGCTGAATTCTTAAAAGAAGAAAAAGTATTGCTAGTGCAGGGCTCTGGTTTTAACTGGGGCAAGCCTGATCACTTCCGCGTCGTATTTTTACCCCACGAAGATGTTCTCAAGGAGGCCATTGGTCGTCTTGCCCGCTTCCTGGAGCGTTACCGTAAAAAACATAGTCTTAAGACTCCTTCAGCTGCAGCAAAGGCATCATGAAACCGATCCAAGTAGGTCTCTTAGGTATTGGCACTGTTGGTGGTGGTGTGTTCACAGTGCTCGAGCGTAACCAGGATGAAATTACTCGTCGTGCTGGTCGTGGCATTCGGATTAATACCGTTGCTGATCTTAATGTAGAGCGCGCTAAAGAAATCGTTAAAGATCGTGCGCAGATCGTTAGTGATGCTCGTGCTGTCATTAATAACCCTGAGATTGATATCGTAGTTGAGCTCATTGGTGGCTATGGCATTGCTAAAGACTTAGTTTTAGAGGCGATTGCTGCTGGTAAGCATGTAGTTACAGCCAATAAAGCCTTGATCGCTGTTCATGGTAACGAGATTTTTAAAGCAGCTCACGCTAAAGGCGTGATGGTGGCATTTGAAGCCGCAGTTGCTGGTGGCATCCCCATTATCAAAGCTTTGCGCGAAGGTTTGACAGCCAATCGAATTGAATGGATCGCCGGCATCATTAACGGTACAACCAACTTCATTTTGTCTGAAATGCGCGATAAAGGTTTAGACTTTGCAACCGTTCTCAAAGAGGCGCAACGTTTAGGTTACGCCGAAGCGGATCCTACATTTGATATTGAAGGTATTGATGCTGCTCATAAGGCAACGATCATGAGTGCGATTGCCTTTGGTATTCCAATGCAATTTGACAAAGCTTATGTAGAAGGTATTACCAAGTTGGCTGCAATCGATATTCGTTATGCAGAGCAATTGGGTTACCGTATCAAGTTACTAGGTATCGCCAAGAAGACGCCAACGGGTGTTGAGTTGCGTGTACATCCCACTTTAATCCCTACAAAGCGTTTGATTGCTAATGTCGAAGGGGCTATGAACGCCGTTCAAGTATTCGGGGATGCAGTAGGCACTACTTTGTATTACGGTAAGGGTGCTGGCTCTGAGCCAACTGCATCGGCAGTGATTGCTGATTTGGTAGATATCACTCGCCTCCTGAGTGCCGACCCTGAGCATCGTGTTCCGTATTTAGCCTTCCAGCCAGATGCAGTGCAAAACACACCCATCTTGCCAATTGGCGAGATTACTACTGGCTATTATTTACGCATGCGTGTAGCTGACCAAGCTGGCGTGTTAGCTGAGATTACCAAGATCTTGGCCTCACATAGCATCTCTATTGACGCCCTTTTGCAAAAAGAGGCTGAAGAGGGCGAGAGTCAAACAGACTTAGTGACCTTAACTCACGAGACTAAAGAGAAAAGTATGCTTGCTGCCATCAAAGAGATCCAGAATCTCAAAACTGTAGATGGCGAAGTGGTGAAGATTCGTTTAGAAAATCTGTCTTAAGTCAATTAATGCGTTACCAATCTACTCGTGGCAATAGTCCACAACAGTCCTTCTTAGAAATTCTATTGGGTGGACTGGCACCAGATGGCGGCTTGTATTTACCAGCCCAGTATCCAAAAGTCACTGCAGCTCAACTGGATGCTTGGCGCGGCCTTTCTTATGCTGATCTTGCTTATGAAGTCTTAAGTGTATATTGCGATGACATTCCGCAGGCAGAGTTGCGTAGCATCTTACGTAAGACCTATACCGAGCAGGTCTACTGCAATGGTCGCTCCCAAGACAATGCTAAAGACATTACGCCGATACATTGGTTGGGTGAGGAGCATGGCACACGTATAGGACTCTTAAGTCTTTCAAATGGCCCAACTTTAGCCTTCAAAGATATGGCCATGCAATTGTTGGGCAATCTTTTTGAATACGCCCTGAAGAAAAAAGGTCAGCATCTCAATATCTTGGGCGCCACATCTGGTGACACGGGTAGCGCTGCCGAATACGCGATGCGCGGCAAGGATGGCGTAAAGGTATTTATGCTCTCGCCCCGCGGTAAGATGAGTGCCTTCCAATCTGCGCAGATGTATTCCTTACAAGACCCTAATATTTTCAACTTAGCAGTAGCTGGTGTATTCGACGATTGCCAGGATATTGTGAAGGCAGTCAGTAACGATCATGCGTTCAAGGCTAAGAATCAAATCGGTACCGTGAACTCCATTAACTGGGGTAGGGTAGTTGCTCAGGTGGTGTATTACTTCCAAGGTTATCTTCTTGCTACTAAGTCGAGTAATGAGAAAGTGTCATTTACTGTGCCCTCAGGAAATTTCGGCAATGTCTGTGCTGGTCATATCGCACGCATGATGGGTTTGCCAATCGCGCACCTCGTCGTTGCAACTAATGAGAATGATGTGCTTGATGAATTCTTCCGCACTGGTGTATATCGCGCGCGCAAGTCTGCTGAGACACTGCATACCTCTAGCCCATCAATGGACATCTCTAAGGCAAGTAACTTTGAGCGTTTTGTATTTGACTTTATGGGCCAAGACGGTAAAGCAACAGCAGGCATATTTAAGCAAGTCGACGAGACGGGTGGCTTCGATATTTCTAAAGAGGCAGTCTTTAAAGAGCTTGGGCAGTACGGTTTTCAATCTGGTCGCAGTACACACCAGAACCGCCTAGACACTATTCGTAATATTGATCAGCAATATGGTGTCATGATCGATACGCATACTGCTGATGGTGTGAAGGTAGCGCGCGAGCATTTACAAGCTGGCATTCCAATGCTGGTTCTCGAGACTGCGCTCCCAGTGAAGTTTGAAGAAACGATTCAGGAAGCTTTAGGTCGCCCTGCTGAGTGCCCGCCTGCATTTAAAGATATCAAATCTCAGCCTCAGCGTGTAGAGAATATTGATGCTGACATCAATCAGATCAAAGCATTCATTACAACGCATCTTAGTTAAAACACAAGCAATCAATCATTATGACTAAGCCTCCAATGTTGACTGCGCAGCAGGCCTTGGATCATTTACTGTCTCACGCCAAGCCAGTTGTCGACAATGAAAGCGTTGCGATGCAAGCAAGCTTAGGTCGTGTGCTTGCTGAAAACGTGAATAGCTTAGTGGATGTTCCACCACTAGATAATACTTCGATGGATGGCTATGCGGTACGTACTGCCGATATCCAAAAATCTGGAAGTATTCTAAAGATTGCACAACGCATTCCGGCAGGTTCAGTGGGAACTGAGCTTCAAGCGGGAACTGCTGCCCGTATTTTTACTGGTGCACCAGTCCCTCTAGGTACCGATGCCGTAGTGATGCAAGAAGATTGCAGCATTCCTGAAGGGGCTAACGATCAAGTGCAGGTCAATGTAGTACCAGCAGTAGGGCAATGGATTCGTCGGAGGGGCGAAGATTTAAGGACAGGCAAAACAGCTCTGACTGCAGGCACTTTCTTGCGCCCACAAGAGCTTGGTGTGGCTGCCTCTGCTGGCTTAACGCATCTCAACGTGAAACGCAGAGTAAAAGTCGCCGCATTCTTCACGGGTGATGAACTATCTCTTCCCGGTGAGCCGCTGAAACCAGGCGGCATTTATAACTCCAATCGCGATACTTTATTAGCTTGCCTCAAATCATTAGGATGCGATGCAACGGACTTAGGAATTGTTCCCGATCGATTAGACGCAACGAAAGCAGCGTTACGTAAAGCCAGTAAAGACCATGATCTCATCATTACGTCTGGTGGCGTATCGGTTGGCGAGGAAGATCATATTAAGCCTGCGGTAACTGCTGAAGGTAGATTAGATTTATGGCAGATTGCGATTAAACCCGGTAAGCCCTTGGCATTCGGTGCAGTTCGTAAATCAGATCAACCCAAAGATGGTGAAGCTTGGTTCATTGGCTTGCCTGGAAATCCAGTATCGAGCTTTGTAACCTTTTTATTATTCGTAAGACCATTTATTCTGAAGTTGCAAGGCCGTGAGGTAAAACAAGCCCAGTCTTACTTGATGCGCGCAGACTTTGATTGGTTAAAAGCAGATCGTCGCAATGAGTTCTTGCGTGTCAAACTTAATAGCAATGGCGGACTAGATTTATTTCCAAATCAAAGCTCTGGTGTGCTTACGAGTGCCTCTTGGGGTGATGGTCTAGTGGATTGCCCACCAAATCAGCTCATTAAATCTGGCGATCTAGTGAAGTACATCCCCTTTGATACACTCCTCAAATAATCGGTTTACGATTACCTCATGAAACTCCAATTACGATTCTTTGCCTCACTGCGAGAAGCTCTTGGTGTTTCGCAAGAGGAGATCACCATTCCAGGTACTGTTAAAACTATTGCAGATCTCAGAATGTATTTAATAGAGCGCGGTAATCCTTGGGCTGAAGTATTAGCCGAAAGTAAGGTATTGCGCTGCGCTCTTAATCAGATAATGGTTGATGCAAGCACACCTCTAAAAGAAAATGCTGAAGTAGCCTTCTTTCCACCGGTGACTGGGGGCTGAAATGTCGAGTTCAATCCGCATTCAAGAAAAAGATTTTGATATCAGTGCTGAAATAGCGGGACTGCGCAAAGGCGACCCCAGAGTTGGTGCAGTAGTGAGTTTCTTGGGCGCTGTGCGCGATATGAATGATGGTAGTCAAGTAAAGGGCATGACCTTGGAGCATTACCCTGGCATGACTGAAAAAGCATTGCAAGAAATTTTGGATCAAGCCAAGGCGCGTTGGGATATCTACCAAACCTTAGTCATCCACAGAGTTGGCCCACTGCTACCAGAAGATCAAATTGTTTTAGTAGTGGTGACTAGTGCGCACAGAGGCGAAGCATTTGCAGCATGTGAGTTCATCATGGACTATCTCAAGACAGCAGCACCATTCTGGAAGAAAGAAGATACCCCTGAGGGCGCCCGTTGGGTCGACTCTAGAGTGACAGATGCTGCTGCAATGGAGCGTTGGAATAAAAAATAATGATTGAGTTATTTTCACCCGTTAAATGATGTCTTGATTAATCTCTTGCTAAATGACATGACTAAAAATTCAAATAACGAGCCACAGAATCCTTCCCGCCGTGATCTATTAACTTCTGGCACTGCAGCGATAGGCTCCACATTGTTACCAGCTGGTTTACAAAGTGCACAAGCACAGTCTAGCCCCCACAAAGCACCCCCGGTTGCACCTAGCAGTCCACCTGCCGGCTACAACATCCTCTTTGTTTTAGTAGATCAAGAGCACTTCTTTCCAAAGTGGCCAATACCAGTCCCTGCACGTGAAGCAATCAAGAAAAAAGCAATTACCTTTACGAATCACCAGGCGGCATCAATGCAGTGTTCATCTGCCCGCTCAGTCATTTACACAGGTTTGCATATTCAGCATTCAGGTATTTTTGATAACCTTAACTTCCTCTGGCAGCCTGATTTATCTCTAAAAGTAAAAACAATTGGCCATCGCCTTCAAGAGCTGGGTTACCACGCCGCATATCAAGGTAAGTGGCATCTTTCTGCCAATATGGATGTGGTTAAAAAAGCCTATGACGCTCCGATGGATACCTATCGTAAGATTATCAAGTCCTATGGCTTCAATGATTTCTTGGGGGTAGGTGATATCGTTGATCAGCAGCAGGGCGGCTATACCTTTGATAAGTTAACACTGTCCTCTGCTGTTGGCTGGCTTCGTAACGAAGGCCAGGAACTCAAAGCTAAAAAGCAACCTTGGTATCTAGCGGTCAATATTGTCAACCCGCATGATGTGACTTATGTGAACTCCGATTTACCTGGCAAACCAGTTCAGGGTGCTAAGCATGCCATGGCAATATTGCCACCACCTACTTCAGAGCTATATCAGGCTACTTGGAATAACTATCCATTGCCAGACAGTCGCAAGCAGGCTCTTGATGCGCCTGGAAGACCCAAGGCACATAAGCTTTACCAAGAAATTTGGGATTTGCTGATGGGCCCCTGGCCAAATGAAGACCGTCGCTGGAGATTGCTGCTGGACTACTACTTCAATTGCATGCGCGATAGCGATGAGAATGTAGCTGCAGTAATGCAGGGCTTGAAAGATAGTGGCATGGAAGATAACACCATTGTCATTTTTACAGCTGACCATGGTGAATTAGGTGGCACCCATCAAATGCGGGGCAAAGGTACTACTGCTTACAAAGAGCAAAACCATATTCCATTAATGATTATTCATCCCGCTTATCCAGGTGGCAAAGAGTGTCAGGCAATTACGTCACAGATTGACTTGGCTACTACTATTTTGGCAATGACTGGCAAGGATTCAAAAAGTATTGCAAAGGCTTCAGAGGGATTGAAAGGTAAAGACCTCACGCCATTATTTAAAGAGCCAGAAAAAGCTGAAGTGGACGCTGCGAGACCGGCCTCATTATTTAATTTCAATATGCTCATGTTTACGAGCTGGTTCTGGGCTGAAAAAACCTACTCTTGGTTAATGTCTGGCAAGTATGACTATAAGCAATCGGTCAAGATTTTGAAAGAGCACGAACCTAACTTTGCTAATCGCGTTGGCATTCGTAGCGTGTTTGATGGAAGATACCGCTTCTCACGCTACTTCTCACCCCTCTATTTCAATACTCCAACGACTATGGAAGAAATCTTAGCTAAGAATGATTTAGAACTTTTTGACCTGCAAAATGATCCTAATGAGATGAATAACTTAGCCATGGATCCTAAGAAGAATGGAGCCTTGATCATGGCCATGAATAAGGTCATGAATGAGCGTATTGCGCAAGAGGTAGGAGTGGATGACGGCAGCTTCTTGCCGATCCGAAATGGAAGATGGTATTTCGCTAAGCCAGATCAGAGGTAATACACGATGAATTAGCTGCTAGCTTATTAGTCGCAAAGGGTTAAACTAACTCCAACAGCACAACATGGTAGCTAATGTCAAACAATCAAGTCAGTAAATCAGGAAATGTAGGCCTATATTCTGCTATAGCAATGAGTATGAGCGGGATGATGGGCTCAGGGCTCTTCACGATTTTGGGATTTGCTAATTTTACGGCTAAATCCCACTTCCCATACCCTTTTTTACTTGCAGGAATTGCGGTCCTGTTTACCGTTTACTCTTGCGCAAAGCTTAGCGCTACTTTTTCAGCTGGCGGAGGTCCTGCAGGATACATTGTCTCTACATATGGCAATGGTTTTATTTCTGGTTGGATGAATACTTTTTTATATCTTGGATTTCTAGTATCAACCGCACTATATGCATCTGGATTTACAGAGTTTATTGTCGTTTTAACTGGTAATTTTTTCACCTCATTAGAGTTAAAACTGATAGGCAGTGCCTTGGTCTTGATTCTAGCTTTAGTTAATTTACTGGGCGCAAGTATTGTTGGGTTTGCTGGTTTGATTGCAATTGGCATTGTATTTTTTTCACTGATTGGACTGAGTAGTTACGGCTTTTCACAACTTCCTTTAGCCAGTTTAAGTTTTAGTGGAGGACCCATCAAAGATATGGCGATTGCAACAGGGATGCTCTATATTAACTATCAGGGCTTTGCTGTTGTGAGCAGCGCAGCCAGTTCAATGGCTGAACCTAAAAAAATTATCCCAAAATCAATGTATATCGCTGTCTCACTAATAATTTCTCTTTATGTATTAGTAAGCTTTGTCATTATCCAAATTACACCACTAGATTTGATACAAGCAGATCCAAGTAATGTGATTGGATCTGCTGCAAATATTTTAATGGGCAGAGCAGGCTTTATTGCTGTTGGTGTTGTCGCCTTACTGGCATGTGCGGCTGCTGTTAACGCTACGATATTTACTGCCACTAGAGTTCTGGGAGTAGTGGTTTCAGAGCACTCAAACATGCAATGGCTAAGCCAAACACTAGGACATAGTCAAACAAAGCAACTCTTGATCTCTTCACTGATCGTTATTGCCTTAGTCTTAGGATTTCCACTAGAGATTGTTGGCAAGATGGCCAGCATGGCCTTTCTATTGCTCTTTAGTGTGATTAGCTATGGGCATATTCTGATACGCCATCAAACAGGTGCTAATGCTTATCTTCTGTGGTGCGGCGTAGTCATTAATTTGATCTTATTTATTTCTTTACTAATTAACGAAATTAAATCTTCGCCCGCAGGAGTAATTGTTTTAGGCATTGCTTTACTAGGCACTTTATTGATGCAGTTGAAATATCAATTCACTAAAGTCTAAGATGAGCCACTTACAAAGATGCTAATTCGGCTTATTTAAAGAATCCCATTTTCTCGCTTCGAGGAAGCCCCTTTAATTTCGCCTCTGCTTTAGAGGCCTCTGATCGGTCGGGATGCTCTTGAGTTGCCAATAGGACAACTGGTCTACGAGATCTCGTATAGCGCGCACCTTGGCCCGAATTATGGGCTTCAAGACGATGTTCTAGGCGGTTAGTAATGCCAGCATAGTAAGTGCCATCAGCGCATTCAAGGAGGTAAACAAGCCAGGTCAAAGTAGGGGTAAATTCGCTTAAAAAGAGGGTGTAAAAGCCTTGAAATATGTCATATTGCCCTTATATTCTATAGATAGATATATGGAGTACAAAAATGAGAATAGATAAGTTAACAACCAAATTTCAAGAGGCCTTAAGTGAGGCCCAAAGTATCGCTTTAGCTAAAGATAACCAATATATTGAACCAGTCCATGTATTGCTAGCCATGTTGCGCGATTCTGATGGTGCAGCCAAGAGCTTGCTTACCCGTGCCGGAGTAAATGTCTTGGGCCTTGAAAAAGGTGCAGAAAAGATCATCGCGAATTTGCCTGAGGTGCAGGGCACGAGTGGCGAGGTCCAAGTTGGTCGTGATTTAAGTAACTGGCTCAATCTATGTGAAAAAGAAGCTAATAAGCGTAATGACCAATTTATTGCTGGTGAGTTATTTTTGCTAGTAGTTGCAGATGACAAAGGTGAGCTTGGCAAAGTTTCTCGTGAGAATGGATTAAATCGTAAATCGTTAGAAGCAGCTATTGATTTAGTGCGCGGAGGGGAATCAGTGAATAGTGCAGATGCCGAAGGTCAACGTGAGGCCTTAAAGAAATACACCATTGATTTAACTGAGCGTGCTCGGATGGGTAAGTTAGATCCTGTGATTGGTCGTGATGATGAGATTCGTCGCACCATTCAGATCTTGCAGCGTCGCGGTAAGAACAACCCTGTTTTGATTGGTGAGCCTGGCGTCGGCAAGACTGCGATTGTTGAAGGTTTAGCGCAGCGTATTGTGAACGGCGAGGTTCCTGAAACCCTGAAGAACAAGCGAGTCCTAGTTTTAGATATGGCTTTGTTGTTGGCAGGTGCTAAGTATCGTGGCGAGTTTGAAGAGCGCTTGAAGGCAGTGTTGAGCGATGTTGCTAAAGACGAAGGTCAAACCATCATCTTTATTGATGAGATTCATACGATGGTTGGTGCTGGTAAGGGTGACGGCGCAATGGATGCCGGCAATATGCTCAAGCCTGCCCTAGCTCGTGGTGAATTGCATTGCATCGGTGCAACGACTTTAGATGAATACCGGAAATATATTGAAAAAGATGCTGCACTAGAGCGGCGCTTTCAAAAAGTCATGGTTGAAGAGCCTAGCGTTGAAGCAACGATTGCAATCTTGCGTGGTTTGCAAGAGCGTTATGAGCTTCACCATGGTATTGAGATTACTGACCCTGCGATTGTGGCTGCTGCCGAGTTATCGCATCGCTACATCACCGATCGTTTCTTACCAGACAAAGCTATCGACTTAATTGACGAAGCCGGTTCACGCATTCGGATGGAGATTGATTCTAAGCCTGAGGTGATGGACAAACTAGAGCGTCGTCTGATTCAGCTCAAGATTGAGCGTGAAGCGGTTAAGAAAGAAAAGGATGAAGCTTCTCAAAAGCGCCTTGGCCTTATAGAAGATGAAATCAAACGCCTAGGCGCTGAGTACGCTGATTTAGAGGAAATCTGGAAAGCGGAGAAGGGTGCCGTTTTGGGCGCCGCTAATCTGAAGGAAGAGATTGAAAAAGTACGCGCTGATATTACTAAGCTACAGCGCGAAGGTAAGCTAGAGCAAGTCGCAGAATTACAGTATGGAAAACTACCAGAGCTGGAAGCCAAACTGAAGTCTGCTGCTGCAGCTGAAGCTAAAGGCGATAAAAATGGCGTGGTGAAGAATAAGCTTTTGCGGACCCAGGTAGGCGCAGAAGAAATTGCTGAAGTGGTATCTCGGGCGACTGGTATCCCAGTATCAAAGATGATGCAAGGTGAGCGCGATAAGCTCCTGAAGATGGAAGAGCTCTTACATAAGCGTGTGGTTGGGCAGGAAGAGGCGATTCGTGCGGTATCAGATGCCATCCGTCGTTCCCGCGCTGGTCTGTCTGAAGAGAATCGTCCTTATGGGTCATTCTTATTCTTGGGGCCTACTGGTGTTGGTAAGACTGAGCTGTGCAAAGCATTGGCAGGCTTCTTATTTGATAGTGAAGATCATCTCATTCGCATCGATATGAGTGAGTTCATGGAGAAGCATAGCGTTGCCCGTTTAATTGGCGCGCCTCCAGGCTATGTAGGTTACGAAGAGGGTGGCTATCTCACTGAGCAAGTTCGTCGTCATCCCTACAGCGTGATTCTCTTTGATGAAATTGAAAAAGCACACCCGGATGTCTTTAATGTACTCTTGCAAGTGTTAGATGATGGTCGTCTAACAGATGGTCAAGGTCGTACTGTGGACTTTAAGAATACTGTGATCGTGATGACTAGTAATATTGGCTCGCATCTCATTCAGTCGATGACTGGTAAGAAACAGTTAGAGATTAAAGAAGCGGTGTTTGAAGAGCTGAAGAGTCATTTCCGTCCAGAGTTCTTGAACCGCATTGATGAGATTGTGGTCTTCCATGGTTTGGATAAAGGCAATATTGCCAATATCGCTAAGATCTTGCTGAAGAACTTGTCAGTTCGCTTGGCAAAGGTAGATATGCAGCTTGAGGTAAGTGATGCTGCCTTGAATAAGATTGCTGAAGTGGGCTTTGACCCTGTCTTTGGAGCAAGACCACTCAAGCGGGCCATTCAGCAGTACATCGAGAACCCAGTTTCTAAGATGATCTTGGAAGGCAAGTTCGGGCCTAAAGACGTGGTACCTGTGGATGTAGATAAAAAAGGTGACTTTAGCTTTACACGTCAGGTTCACTAAGTATTTCAGCAGAAATCTTCCTGCGCCAGTAAACTTGGTACATGACTGTTGCGCTTAGTAGGCGTGCCAGTGATGTCCGGGTTATTGCTCTCATTAGCCTAGCTCACGGCAGCTCTCACTTCTTTCACTTGATTCTGCCTCCCATGTTCCCATGGTTGAAGGATGCTTTTGCCTTGAGTTATGCCGAACTGGGTTTACTCATGTCAGTTTTCTTTTTAATCTCCTGTGTCGCGCAAGCTGCCTCTGGTTTTTTAGTAGACCGTATTGGAGCAAGGCCAGTTTTATTTGGTGGTATTGGGTTATTGATTCTTGCAGCCCTGATCTATTCACAAAGCAATGGCTATGCGATGCTCTTAATAGGGGCGGTAATCGCTGGGTGTGGTAACGGTATTTTTCATCCAGTAGATTACACACTGATTAATCACAAAGTTTCACCGCCTAATTTGCCTTATGCCTATTCAATGCATGGAGTAACTGGCTATTTGGGTTGGGCAGCTGCGCCAGCGTTTATGGTTGGGATTGCGCAGTTGACAGATTGGCGTATTGCTTTTCAGTCAGCTGCTGTCCTAGAGGCTTTGATCCTATTGATCCTCTGGCTGAATAGGTCCCAGTTAATTGATGATGTAAAAGAGCGTCATACTCAATCCCATGGTAGTGCGCAAACCATTAGCCCCGGTAGCGCGCCTGCAGGTACTTTTGCTTTTCTCAAACTCCCAGCAGTGTGGTTCTGCTGGATATTCTTTTTCTTTAGCATGGCCTCAACCTCGAGCCTGCAATCATTTGCACCTAGCTCACTTTTTGAGATTTATCAGATACCTTTGGATATCGGTAGTTATTTCATTACCTTGTTAGCGCTGGGAAGTGCTAGTGGGGTTTTATTTGGCGGTTACTTAGCCGCTAAATTGCAGGCCCCAGAACGTATCGTGAGCTTTTGCTTATCTATAACAATAGTGATGTGCTTGCTGCTTGGCACCGGTTTAGTTTCTGCAGAAATGATTCCACTCATTTTCTTTGCGCTGGGATTTGGTTATGGTGTTGTTGCACCATCACGCGATCTACTAGTAAAGCTGGCAACTCCCAAAGGTGTGGCAGGGCGAGTGTATGGAATTGTTTACTCAGGCATTGATTTAGGTGCAGCAGTAGGCCCATTTATCTTCGGTTTCTTTATGGATGCCGGCCTACCTAAGGCTTTATTTATTGGCATTGCCTTGTTCCAGTTACTGATTATTCCAACCGTCTTTAAGGTATCCGCTGTTACTGCGCCTAAAGCCGCTTAAGACACTCTACACTTTTCACAATATGGAATGCCATTACACTGCGTAAAATACAGTGCAACCAGGCTTCACCGATTTCATTCCGAGCAGTGATTTCTTATTCCACATTATAAAAATACAGATATAAGTTATTGTTTTTAAATAACTAAATATTTTTATAAATTCTTGTAATCCCCCTTGTTTGATATCTTGAACTGTCTAAACTCTTATATAAGACATAAGAGTTAACTGTCTCAATATTTGAAGTACTTGTTTAACTTAGGGAGAAAAACATGGCAGATCGTAAAGCAGAAATCGCAGCACTACAAAAGGATTGGGATACCAATCCACGTTGGCAGGGCATTACCCGTGGTTACACAGCAGAGGACGTTGTCCGTCTGCGCGGTTCACTAAAGATTGAGCACACTTTAGCTAAGCATGGCGCTGAGCGTCTCTGGCAATTGGTGAACAACGAAGCTTACGTTAATTGCTTAGGTGCATTGACTGGTGGCCAGGCTATGCAACAGGTGAAAGCGGGTATTCAGGCGATTTATTTATCCGGCTGGCAAGTTGCTGCTGATGGTAACTCTTCTGCTGCTATGTACCCAGACCAATCTTTGTATCCAGTAGATTCAGTACCTAAGATGGTTGAGCGCATTAATAATTCATTTCAACGTGCCGATGAAATCCAGACGTCAAAAGGAATTAATAAAGGTGATGCCGGTTACATCGAATACTTTGCTCCAATCGTTGCTGATGCTGAAGCTGGTTTCGGTGGCGTATTGAATGCCTTTGAATTGAGTAAAGCGTTGATTAAGCAAGGAGCTGCTGGAGTGCACTTCGAAGACCAATTGTCTTCAGTGAAGAAGTGCGGTCACTTAGGTGGCAAGGTACTACTGCCAACGGCTGAATCTGTTCAAAAATTGATCTCTGCCCGTTTAGCTGCTGACGTGATGGGTGTGCCAACTATTATCTTAGCGCGAACTGATGCCGAAGCCGCTGATTTATTGACCTCTGACTATGATGAAAACGATAAGCCATTCTTAACGGGTGAACGCACTCCAGAGGGCTTCTACAAAACCCGCAAAGGTTTAGATCAAGCAATCTCACGTGGTTTGGCATATGCTGCTTACGCTGATATGGTGTGGTGTGAGACTGGTACGCCTGATCTCGATTTTGCCCGTAAATTTGCTGAAGCAATTCGTGCAAAGTTCCCAGGTAAGATGTTGGCTTACAACTGTTCACCATCTTTTAACTGGAAGAAAAACTTGGATGATGCAACGATTGCGGTGTTCCAGCGTGAGTTGGGTGCGATGGGTTACAAATATCAATTTATTACCCTCGCTGGTATTCACTCAATGTGGTACAACATGTTCGACTTGGCGCAAGACTATTCCAAGCGTGGTATGACTGCTTATGTTGAGAAAGTGCAAGAGCCAGAATTTGCTGCTCGTGAGCGTGGTTACACTTTCGTTTCACATCAGCAAGAAGTTGGTACTGGTTACTTTGATGATGTCACTACCGTCATTCAGGGCGGTAAGTCTTCTGTAACAGCCCTGACTGGTTCTACTGAAGAAGAGCAGTTCCACTAACTCCTACTAGATCCCTAAGTAGTTTGTAGTAGCAGTAGCACTTATTACTGCCACGGCATCTAAATTACCCCACAAGGGTGACTTAGATGCCGTTTTCGTATACATTCTTCTCATGACAAATTGCACACTGTGTAAAGCGGAACTCAAGCTAGAAGAGGGCGAACTCATCTGGCGGGGAGACGACTGTCGCGTCATCCTGGTGAACGATCCTGACCTACCCGGTTTTTGTAGAGTAGTTTGGAATCATCATGTTGCCGAAATGAGTGATCTGACCTATGGTGAGCGTGAGCATCTCATGACGCTAGTATTTGCTGTAGAAGAGGCTATTCGCCATGTCATGCAGCCAGATAAGATCAATATTGCCGCCTTGGGTAATATGGTTCCCCATATTCATTGGCATGTCATTCCGAGATACAAGAATGATCCTTTTTTTCCAGGGTCAGCATGGTCAGCGCGTACGCAAGAGATACCGAAATCTTCACTAGAGGACAGAAGGGCTCTTGCTAAGCGGTTGCCTGACGCAATTCGCTCTGCAATTTCTCAAATGCATTAAATTAGCACTAGATCAGAGAATAACTGAAAGTAGTACCCAAAATAAAAAAGATGGAGACGGGTAGTGATAGACAAAATTTTTCCTAGCGTGGCGCAGGCTATGCAGGATATTAGTGATGGCTCAACCATTCTGGTTTCGGGTTTTGGTGGCGCAGGCCTGCCGATTTACTTATTAGATGCGTTAGCGGAGCAAGGCGCCAAGAACCTCACTATTGTGAGTAACAATGCTGGTAATTCTGGGATCGGTATTGCAAAGCTCATTGGTGCTGGTCAAGTCAAGAAAATGGTTTGCTCTTTTCCGCGGCAACCTGAGTCCGGTGCTTTTGACGAGCTCTATCGTGCTGGCAAGATTGAATTAGAGTTGGTCCCACAGGGCACTCTCGCAGAACGTATTCGTGCTGGCGGCGCTGGCATTGGCGGTTTTTACACACCAACGGGCTTCGGTACAGAATTGGCCAATGGCAAAGAGACTCGTGTCATTAATGGTGTTAATCATATTTTAGAAACTGCTATCAAAGCGGATTACGCATTGATTAAGGCAGATAAGGGTGATCGTTGGGGCAACCTTACTTATCATCGAACTGGGCGAAACTTCGGGCCAATTATGGCTACTGCCGCTCACTGCACTATTGCCCAAGTCAATCAGATTGTAGACTTGGGTGTATTAGATCCAGAAAATATTGTGACTCCTGGAATTTTCGTAAAACGCGTTGTGCGTGTTGGAGGAAAATCATGATTGATCTCTCTAAAGTACAGAAGCGTACGACATCTGATATTGCTAAGCGCATTGTTCAAGACATACCCGATGGCGCGCATGTGAATCTAGGTATTGGTCAACCGATGACCATTTCCAATTTCCTTCCTCCAGATAAAGAAATTCTTTTACATTCTGAAAATGGTTTGCTGGGCATGGGCCCATTAGCGAAAGAGCATGAGATTGATGAAGAGTTGGTAAACGCTGGCAAACAACCGGTCACGATGCTTCCTGGTGCTTCTTTATGTCATCACGCAGATTCTTTCGTCATGATTCGTGGTGGACATATTGATATTTGCGTATTGGGTGCCTTCCAGGTTTCTATCAAGGGCGATATTGCCAACTGGCGCACTGGGGATCCTAAAGCTATTCCTGCAGTGGGCGGCGCCATGGATCTTGCTTTGGGCGCTAAAAAGTTATTTGTGATGATGGAGCATCTCACGAAGTCTGGAGAATCTAAGTTAGTTCAAGAGTGCACTTACCCCTTAACTGCTCTGGCAGCAGTAGATTGCATCTATACCGATTTAGCAACCATCGCAGTAACACCTGAAGGTTTAGTAGCAGTTGATTGGATAGATGGACTGAGTTTTGAAGACTTACAACAACTCAGTAGAGTACCAATGCGTCAGCTGAGGAAATAATTTGTATTCCAAACTGCAATTCAATTATTTTTTCCTTGCCCTAATATTTTGGATTGGCTTGAGCTCTGCCCATGCTGCTGATATTGCATCTTCATATCCCATAAAACCCATTCATTTGATTGTTGGGTTTTCTCCTGGTGGTTCAGCTGATACAGTAGGGCGCGCTTTGGCAGAGGGCTTATCCACTCGGCTTGGGCAGCCAGTCATTGTCGAGAATAAAGCAGGGGCTAATGGCAATATTGCTGCAGAACTGGTAGCTCGCTCGACAGCGGATGGGTATACCTTGTATTTCCCATCCATTGGGCATGCAGTAAATGCATCACTGTATAAAAATCTACCATACGATCCAATCAAAGATTTCACCGCCATTGGTGGGGTGTTTTCAGCGCCAAATATGTTGGTAGTTCCTGTGAACTCACCCTATAAGTCTGTGGCTGAGATTATTGCTGCTGCAAAGGCCAATCCCGGAAGGCTCACTTTTGCTTCTAGCGGTAGTGGAACCTCAGTGCATCTCTCGGCAGTATTGTTTGAAAAGATGGCAAAGATTGAGATGATCCATGTACCATATAAAGGCACCGGTAACGCGATGCCTGATGTGATCTCGGGTCAGGTTGATATGAGCTTTCCGAACCTACCAAGCGCCGTGCCGCAAGTAAAAGCTGGCAATTTAAGGGGTTTAGGTATCACGAGCGCAAAACGTTCAGCAGCAGCTCCGGGTGTTCCAACTATTGCAGAATCTGGCTTACCTGGTTACGACATGGCAACTTGGTATGGATTAGTTGCACCAGCAAATTTACCGATAGGCATACGTAATCGCTTAAATAAAGAGCTACAAAGTATTTTGGCAGATCCTAAATTTAAAGATAAGTTAATTGCGCAGGGCGCTGATCCAATGCCTGGAACCCCTGAACAATTTTCTACCTTTATTAAAGGTGAAATGGAAAAGTGGCGTAAGCTGATTGCGCAGTCACAAATTACAGTTGATTAGATCAATTACGGAATAAAAGTTTACTAAAGGAATAGTCATGTCTTTTGCATCCAATGCCTGTATTGCTGGAATATATGAGCATCCCTTACGTGTAGCTCCAGATCACACTGTTGCGCAGTTGCATGCTGAGGTGGCGCGAGGCGCTTTACTAGATGCTGGGCTTACTTTAGATGATGTAGATGGATATTTTTGTGCTGGTGATGCCCCAGGTATGGGTCCGGTATCAATGGCAGACTATTTAGGTCTCAAGAAACTAAAATATTTAGACTCGACAGATACTGGCGGCTCTTCCTACCTAACCCATGTTAATCATGCGGCACGTGCGATTGCGGCGGGCCAATGTAAGGTCGCTCTAATTACCCTCGCAGGGCGCCCAAAGTCTGAAGGTTCGAGTGGTACACAGGTTCGAAGTCAGTGGGCTAGTGCTCCCGACTTTGCATTTGAAAAGCCATACTCACCAGCGCCTTTAAATACTTATGCAATGTGTGCAATGCGCCATATGTATGAGTTTGGTACCACTAGCGAACAGCTTGCTTGGATTAAGGTGGCCGCCTCACATCATGCACAACACAATCCGAATGCTGCCTTAAAGGATGTTTTAACTGTTGAAGATGTCTTGAATTCTCCGATGATTGCAGATCCATTACATCGTGCAGATTGTTGCGTGGTAACTGATAGTGGTGGGGCGCTGGTAGTAGTACATCCTGATATTGCCAAGACTTTAAAGAAACCTGTCGTTACGATGATGGGTGCAGGCGAAACTACTAAGGGTCAGATGGGCGGCAAAGTTGACCTCACCTATTCTGGTTTAGCTTGGGCAGCCCCTTTAGCATTCAAGGAAGCCAAGTTAACACCTGAGCAAATTCGTTATGCATCTATTTATGACAGCTTCACTATTACGGTACTCATCCAGTTGGAGGATCTCGGATTCTGCAAAAAAGGTGAGGGTGGTAAGTTTGTTGAAGGTGGACAATTGATTTCTGGTAAAGGTAAGCTTGCTTTTAATACCGATGGTGGAGGCTTGTGTAATAACCATCCAGCCAACCGTGGGGGCATGACTAAGGTGATTGAAGCAGTTAGACAGTTGCGCGGAGAGGCTCATCCAGCAGTGCAAGTCCCTAATCTAGAGTTTGCGCTAGCCTCTGGTATTGGCGGTGCCCTCGGCACACGCCATGGCGCAGCAGTATTAATTTTAGGGAGACTGTAATGCATCGCTTACCAAGCCCCATTAGTAATCCTGAAAACAAAGCTTTTTTAGAGGCTGCTCAAGAGAATCAACTCTTACTCAAGTATTGCAATAGTTGTAAAGAAGCGCATTACTACCCGCGTGTTATCTGTCCACATTGTGGCGGTGACGATACGACTTGGGTCAAGTCTGATGGCCTAGGAGAGATCTACTCTTACACTGTGATGAGGCGCGGTGTTGAAGTACCGTTTGCCATGGCTTATGTCCGCTTACAAGAGGGTATTTCCATGCTGACGCATTTAACGAATTGCAATTTTGATTCAATTCGTATTGGGCAAAAAGTGAAAGTTGTTTTTCAAGACACAGAAGATGGTCAAAAGACGCATTTATTTGAACCGATCTAAAAACATTTTCACTTGGAAGTGATTTATGCGCGCTCAATTCATTAAAAGAACGACCTTAGCCTTTTTAGTTAGCCTATTGCTAGCTTCTTCAGTATTCGCAGCAGATATCCAGGTGATTACATCGGGTGCATTTGCTGAGGCACTAAAAGATTTGGCTCCTGAGTATGAAAAGCAAACTTCTAATAAGGTTATTATTTCTTATGGCTCCTCTATGGGAGCTGCGCCCGATTCTATTCCTTCTAGGCTGGCTAGGGGTGAGCAGTTTGATGTATTAATTTTGGCCGCCCCTGCCTTGGATGGTTTTATTAAAAGTGGAGTAGTTCAGTCTGGCACCAGAGTGGATCTAGTCGCTTCAGTTATGGGCGCTGTTGTGAAGACTGGCGCCCCAAAGCCAGATATCAGCACGATGAACGGTCTTAAATCGGCATTATTAAATGCGAAGTCAGTTGCCTATTCAGCAAGCGCAAGCGGCGTGTATTTATCTACAGTACTTTTTCCGAAAATGGGTATATCTGAGCAAATGGATAAGACTGGAAGAAAAATTTATAGCGAGCGAGTTGCTTCAGTTGTTGCGCGTGGAGAGGCCGACTTAGGCTTCCAGCAAGTGAGTGAGCTGTTGCCTATACCAGGCGTTACATTTATTGGCGAGCTGCCACCTGAGGCACAAAAAACCGTTCTGTTCTCGGCTGGCATCACTAGCAATGTTGCTAACTTAGAAAACTCTCGAGACCTCATTGCATTTCTAGCTTCATCTAAGGCGGTTCCGATTATCGAAAAAGCTGGATTGAAACCAGTATTGCCAGTTTTACCGTGGTCAATTCAAAAGCATAGCCGATGAATGCAAGAATGACTTCTTGAGGTTCTCCTTAAACCAACCTTTTGAGAGCTTCTAGATAGTTTTCTGGATTCAGTGGCTGCCCTTCACGTTGCGCTTCCCACATCGCTTGCCCTAAACATTCCATGATGAGGTGTTGGGCTTCATGCTCTGATCCCGTTTTCTTGGTCAGCTTTTCTGCTACCTCTTTAATACCGGGTGGCTGATTGATAGAGATCTGCTCGCTAATTGATAGGTGCATAGAAAGATGTAAAAAAGGATTGGTTTCACCACGTTCTGGTGTGTAGTCCTCTGATAAAGCACCTTCAGGATCACGTAGCAGCGTATGGTATTCAGGGTGCTCTGCCATCCAATCACTCGCAAGTGTTTCCATTGGATCTAGGATGTGGCCATCAGTTTTCTTTTTCCAGGTATTGCAGAAAAAGCGACGTACTTCTTCTCGAGTTGGATTAAATATCGCCACGAACTTTTCCTTTGCCAGTTTTTTGTTTAAAGCCACACAAAGGCTCAACAATACATTGGGCACAATCTGGGTTACGCGCTTTGCAAGTGTATCTACCATGCAGGATAAGCCAATGATGTGCGTCTAGCAAATACTCTTTGGGTACGCGTTTAAGTAATTGCTCTTCCACTTTCACCACATCTTTGCCAGGTGCCAAGCCAGTGCGATTAGAAACTCTGAAAATATGTGTATCGACTGCAATGGTGGGCTGCCCAAAGGCAGTATTGAGAATTACATTGGCAGTTTTTCTGCCTACGCCTGGTAACGCTTCTAGCTCTTCGCGCGTTTGCGGAACTTTACCTTGATGTTTATCAAGTAGTAGGCGACAGGTTTCTTGAATATGCCTGCCCTTAGAGTTAAATAAACCAATGTGTTGAATATAGGGTCGAACTCCATCTTCGCCTAACTCTAATAAGGTTTTCGGAGTATTAGCAATCTTAAAGAGTTTGCGAGTGCCTTTATTGACCGATACGTCAGTCGCTTGAGCTGAGAGCAATACTGCAATAAGTAACTCAAATGGCGAGCTGTACTCTAGTTCGGTGGTAGGTTTTGGATTATTGGCTTTGAGCTGCTCAAAAAAAGCGCGCCGCTTCTCAGGATTCATCATTTCTTTTGCTGAGAGCGTGCAATCGCAGCAGCAATAATGGCGCGTTTGCGCTCTTGCTCTTGCTTTTGCTCATCTGATGTTGGGTTATCGGCATTGACTGCAATGAGTTTGGCCGCAGCTTTTTTAGCTAAACGATCATCATTGTCTTTTTGTTCTCTATCAAGGCGCTGTTCTCGCTCGTGATAACGCTGACGTGAAATATCGGCCAGGTCTGTTGACCAGGCATTCCAACCTGTTTGATTGCCCGTAACATCAATCATCGTGATGCAATCGACAGGGCATGGTGGGATACAAAGATCACAGCCCGTACACCACTCAGTCAATACAACGTGCATTTGTTTTGATGCACCAACAATGGCATCTACAGGGCATGCCTGAATACATAGCGTACAACCAATACATTTTTGTGGGTCAATGAAAGCGACTGGTCTTGGGCGTTCCATGCCGCAGTCGGGATCAATTGTCGGGTGCAGCTCAAAAGCATCTTGTGGATAAATGGGAATAAGGATTTTGCTTAAACGCGCAATGCCATCAATGCCTCCTGGTGGGCACCGATTGGGTAATGCTTCGCCACTGGCCATTGCCTCTGCATAGCCGCGGCAATCGGGATAACCGCATTTAGTACATTGAGTTTGAGGAAGAGTGTCCTCCAAGCGATCAGCAAGTTCGTTCGCTTGTGTGTTTTTCATTGCGAGATAGTGGGCTAAAAAAGTGAGGGCCTTAGCCCCCACTGATTAATGCTTAGTTAGTGCCTTCTAATTTAGGAGGCCTTGCTTTAGTTGTGCTGTGCGCAACTTGATGCTCGCGAATGAACGATTTAATCTTTGGATATACCTTATCACGCCAACGACGACCAGCAAAGATACCGTAGTGACCTGCACCAGCAACTTCGTAGTGGGCTTTATGTTCTTTCGGAATACCAATACACAAGCCATGCGCCGAGCGGGTTTGTCCGCTGCCAGAGATATCGTCAAGCTCACCCTCTACCGTCAGAAGTGCTGTCTTGGTAATATCTTGAGGCTTTACTAGATCACCGGCTACTTCCCAAGTGCCATTCGGTAAGGCGTAATCTTGGAAAACAGTCTTAATAGTATCCAAGTAGAACTTAGCATCTAAATCTAATACCGCGTTGTACTCATCATAGAAGCGAATATGTGATTCGGTATCCTGTTCGTCACCCCGCACGAGGTCTTGGAAGTAGTCCCAATGCGATTGCAGATGGTTCTGTGGGTTCATAGCAATAAAGCCAGTGTGTTGCAAGAAACCTGGATAAACTTTGCGACCTACGCCAGGATAGCTCGGCGGTACTTTATAAATCACATGACTTTGGAACCACCCATATGACTTTTGCTCAGCCAAGTTATTCACAGAGGTAGGTGATTTACGGGCGTCAATTGGGCCCCCCATCATGATCATCGATGCAGGTGTTACTTCACCAGCAGAAGCCATTAAGGAGATAGCGCCTAAGGTTGGAACGGTAGGCTGACAAACAGAGATGACATGTAAATCTTGTGCGCCAATCGTCCGAATAAATTCTTGGATGTAGTGAACGTAGTCATCCAAGCCAAACTCACCATCTGCCACTGGAACATTACGGGCATCGATCCAGTCGGTAATGTAAACCTTATGGTCTTGCAAAAGGGTGCGAACAGTGTCGCGCAACAAAGTGGCATGGTGTCCAGACATGGGCGCAACCACCAATACAACAGGATCTTCCTTGAGGCTCTTGATAGTTTCTACATCATCTGAAAAGCGCTTGAAGCGAACTAAGTTACAAAAGGGTTTTGCAACGATAGTTCTTTCATGGATGGCTACTTCTTGACCATGTGCTTGTACTGAGCGAATACCAAACTCTGGTTTTGTATAGTTTTTACCTAAGCGATAGAGAAGTTCGCAGCTAGCAGCTAAACGCTCTGATCCTGGAACCATTGATGCGGGGTTGGAGGCATTGATAAATGCCTCAGAGGCTGCTCGTGCCCATGAACTGATTGGTTGCAGTAAGGCTGTTTGGAACTCGTGTAACTGATATAGCATTCTAGCTCCTGTAATTCAGTGGATCCGCTTGTTATCCTAAAACGCGGGCGATTGCTTTGGCTACTTTATCAATATTTTTAGTATTCAGCGCCGCGACACAAATGCGTCCAGTGGAGAGGGCATAAATACCATCTTCTTTCTGTAAGCGTTCAACTTGCTCAGCTGTTAAGCCTGAGTAAGAAAACATTCCACGTTGCTGCTCGATAAAAGCAAAATCTTGCTTCACACCAGCAGCAGCGAGTTTTTCAACGAGACCATGACGCATTGCTTTAATGCGGTCACGCATTTCTGCCAACTCATCTTCCCAGAGCTTACGCAATTCTGGAGAATTCAAAACAGCAGCAGCAATGGCGGCGCCGTGAGTTGGGGGATTTGAATAGTTGGTACGAATCAAGCGCTTTAATTGGGAGAGCACGCGAGTAGATTCATCTTTACTTTGTGTCACGATAGATAAAGCACCTACGCGCTCACCATAGAGTGAGAATGACTTAGAGAAAGAGCTCGATACAAAGAAGGACATGCCAGACTGGGCAAAGAGGCGAACTGCAATACCGTCTTCTTCAATTCCAGCTGCAAAGCCTTGATAAGCCATATCCAGAAAGGGAATCAGACCCTTGTTCTTACAGATATCGATCACCTGACGCCACTGGGCTTCAGTAATGTCCGCACCCGTAGGGTTATGGCAGCATGCATGTAAAAGCACGGTTGTGTTCTTCGGGAAAGATTCTAAGGATTTCACCATGCCAGCAAAATCAACACCACGAGTTTTGCCATCGAAGTAGGTATATTCAATCACCTCAAAGCCAGCAGATTCAAAAATACCGCGGTGATTTTCCCAAGTTGGGTTGCTGATAGCGCAAGGCGCATTAAGATTAAGACGCTTAATAAAGTCGCCGCCAACTCGTAATGCTCCAGTGCCGCCTAAACATTCTGCAGTTACCACACGGCCATCTTTAATCAGTGCTGAGTCAGTACCAAACAATAAAGTTTGCACTGCACTGTTGTATGGGTTTGGGCCTTCAATTGGAATGTAGCTGCGTGGTGAATGTTTAGCAACAATCGCTTCTTCAGCTTTGATCACCGCTTTAAGGAGAGGTACCTTACCCTCGTCTGTGTAATACACGCCAACACCAAGGTTTACTTTGTCAGGACGTTGATCTGCAACGTAGGCTTCTGTGAGGCCGAAAATAGGATCTTTAGGGGCTAATTGGACTGAGGCAAACAGGGTCATTGGTGGTCGAGAATGGTGGTTTAAAGGTAGTTTTGCTAGTAATTGCCGTTGAATTAAGCTTAATTGTCAGTTTTAGATTCCAGAATCAACTATTTCCAAATAAAAACGGCAAAATCATTGTTTGTACAAAATTCGCTGTGAAGAAAGCTCACAGATGAAATGATAGCCGAGATGCCCCCTAAGTACCCCAAAACTGCCCCGAATCCTGCAGCTAAAGAAGATATCAAAAAGCCGGTTGCCGACCCATTGGGGGAGGCCGGCCATGATCTAGATCCTGCTAAATTTGTGAGCTTTCCAGATTCTCCGTATCAGCTTTATCAGCCCTTTACCCCTGCTGGGGATCAACCAGAGGCTATTCAGGCTTTGGTAGAGGGAATTGAGGATGGACTTACTTTTCAGACTCTGCTGGGCGTTACGGGGTCTGGAAAGACCTTCACCATGGCCAATGTGATCGCTAGAACAGGTCGTCCAGCCATTATTTTTGCCCCAAATAAGACCTTAGCCGCACAGCTCTATAGCGAATTTAGGGAGTTTTTTCCAAAAAATGCGGTTGAGTACTTTGTGAGTTACTACGACTATTACCAACCTGAGGCTTATGTTCCTCAGCGCGATCTCTTTATTGAAAAAGACTCATCTATTAATGAGCACATTGAGCAGATGCGACTCTCTGCAACGAAGAGTTTGTTAGAACGACGTGATGTCATCATCGTTGCAACCGTCTCTGCAATTTACGGTATCGGTAATCCTGGTGACTATCACAGTATGGTGATGACACTACGTCCTGGCGACAAAATGAGTCAACGTGATATTTTGATGCGCTTAATTGCGATGCAATACGATCGCAATGAGACAGATTTCAAGCGTGGCGTATTTCGGGTACGTGGGGATACGATTGATATTTTCCCGGCTGAACATAATGAGTTGGCAGTACGCGTGGAATTATTTGACGATGTGGTGGAGAGTTTGCAATTCTTTGATCCACTTACAGGAAAAATTCGTCAGAAAATTCCCCGTTTTACAGTCTATCCAAGTTCGCACTATGTGACACCCCGCGACACGGTACTCAAGGCGATTGAAACAATCAAGGTGGAGCTACGCACTCGCCTGGATGAGTTTGTTAAGAATGGCAAACTCGTTGAGGCACAACGTCTAGAACAGCGGACTCGGTTTGATCTTGAAATGCTTAACGAGTTGGGTTTTTGTAAGGGCATTGAGAACTACTCCCGCCATCTATCTGGTGCTTCTCCGGGCGAGGCTCCGCCAACCTTGGTGGACTATCTCCCAAATGATGCCTTGATGTTTTTAGATGAAAGCCATGTCTTGATTGGACAGCTCAACGCCATGTATAACGGCGATAAATCGCGCAAACATACTTTGGTGGAGTTTGGTTTTCGTTTACCTTCGGCAATGGATAACCGGCCACTCAAATTTACAGAGTTTGAAACTAAGATGCGTCAGACTATTTTTGTTTCTGCTACGCCAGCTGATTATGAAAAAACTCACCAAGGTCAAGTTGTTGAGCAAGTAGCGCGACCAACAGGATTGGTTGATCCAGAAATTGAAGTATTACCAGCAAGCACTCAAGTGGATAATTTGTTAGACCAGATTCATGAGCGCGTTAAAGTAAAAGAGCGCGTTTTGGTAACGGTGCTGACCAAACGAATGGCAGAGCAATTAACAGATTATCTTTCTGATAACGGTGTGAAGGTGCGTTACGTACACTCAGATATCGATACCGTTGAACGGGTGGAAATTTTGCGGGACTTACGTTTGGGAGTCTTTGATGTCTTGGTGGGTATCAACTTATTGCGTGAAGGTTTAGATATCCCAGAGGTTTCTCTAGTGGCTATTTTAGATGCCGATAAAGAAGGCTTCTTACGCTCAGAACGCAGTTTGATTCAGACGATTGGACGGGCTGCACGAAACATTCGGGGTAAAGCCATTTTGTATGCCGATCGGGTGACCGACTCCATGCGCAGGGCAATGGGGGAAACCGAAAGACGCCGTACCAAGCAAATTGCCTTTAATAAGCTCCATGGAATCGAGCCCAAAGGGGTTCAAAAGCGGATTAAGGACATTATTGATGGCGTCTATGACGTCAAAGAGAAGCGTGATGAGATGCAGATTGAGCAGGAGCGGGCTCGCTATGAGGATATGAGCGAGAAGGATCTTGCTGGTGAAATCAAGCGCCTGGAGAAGCAAATGAACGCTGAAGCCAAGAATCTGGAGTTTGAGAAGGCGGCTAGTACTCGCGACCGTCTGACCAAGGTTAAGGAAATGGCCTTTGGAGCTCGTTCTAGGGACTCTATAGGCTAGATACGTGATGCCTGAAGGGTCTTTAGAGGACATTTGACGGGCATTTTTCTAGGCCATATGGTAAACTTGAGTGGATTGGTCGGGTATTACCCACCCAACCATGAGCTGTCCATAAACAATCTATTACCAAGGTGAAATATGAGACTTACTACTAAAGGCCGTTTTGCAGTAACTGCAATGATCGATTTAGCCCTGCGTGAAGCGCATGGCCCCGTAACTTTGGCCGGAATTAGCCAAAGACAAAAGATTTCCCTGTCCTATTTAGAGCAATTGTTCGGCAAATTACGCCGTTTCAATATCGTCGAGAGTACTCGTGGCCCTGGAGGCGGTTATACCCTTGCACGCACTGCTGATGCGATCAGCGTTGCCGACATCATTGTTGCAGTGGATGAACCATTGGATGCGACCCAATGCGGTGGTAAGGGCAACTGTCATAGCGACGAAGAGGAGCATGGTCACTGTATGACCCATGATCTTTGGAGCAACCTCAACCTCAAAATGGTTGAGTACTTAAGCTCTGTGAGTTTGCGCAACCTGGTTCAGCAACAGGAAGGGCGCGGAGTAGTGATTCAAGACATGCGTCAAAAGAAAATCAAAGTTGAAAGTGCGAAAGCTGAAAAGCCAGCGCCAGCACTTGCAGCTAAAAAAGAAGTGGCCCCTAAAGCACCATTAATTAATTCAGTATTTAATTTGGCGCGCCAAAGTTAATAGCAGTATTTATCCATAAGTAAATCATGAACGCACCACAAGACCTTCCAAAGCAACCCGTTCCGATGTTTAGTCCTAAGCACTTTCCGGTGTATATGGACTACTCGGCTACAACGCCCATTGATCCCCGCGTGGTTGATAAAATGTTGCCCTACTTGCGTGAGCAGTTTGGTAACGCTGCGTCCCGTAGTCATGCGTACGGCTGGGCTGCTGAAGAAGCGGTTGAGTGGGCGCGTTCAGAAGTTGCACTCCTAGTTCATGCTGATCCACGAGAAATTGTATTTACTAGCGGCGCTACTGAGAGTATCAATCTTGCATTAAAAGGTGCAGCGCATTTTTATAAAGATCGTGGCAATCACATCATTACCGTGAAGACCGAGCACAAGGCAACTTTAGATACTTGCCGTGAGCTAGAGCGTGAAGGTTATGAAGTGACTTACTTAGACGTATTGCCAAGCGGCTTAATTGACTTTGCTCAGTTAGAGGCTGCAATGAAGCCTGGCACGATTTTGACATCAGTAATGTATGTCAATAATGAAATCGGTGTGGTGCAAGATATTCCTGCTATTGGCGACTTGTGTCGCTCACGTGGCGTGATTTTGCATGTGGATGCTGCACAAGCTACTGGTAAAGTCGAAATTGATTTAGAAAAAGTCAAAGTGGATCTGATGAGTTTTTCTGCTCATAAGACTTATGGCCCCAAAGGAATTGGCGCATTGTTTGTGCGTCGTAAGCCCCGTATTCGGATTGAAGCCCAGATTCATGGTGGTGGGCATGAGCGCGGTATGCGCTCTGGAACACTAGCTGTCCATCAAATTGTTGGTATGGGTGAGGCGTTCCGCATTGCTCGCCTTGAGATGCCTGAAGAAAATCAACGCATTCGAGCATTGCGTGATCGTCTATTGGCCGGCCTGAAAGATATTGAAGAGGTTTATGTCAATGGCGACATGGATCACCGTGTACCCCATAACCTCAATATCAGTTTTAACTATGTTGAAGGTGAATCGATGTTGATGGCTTTGAAAGATTTAGCCATTTCATCTGGCTCGGCTTGTACATCAGCATCTCTTGAGCCATCTTATGTGTTACGTGCTTTAGGTCGTAATGATGAATTGGCACATAGTTCGATTCGTTTTACTCTCGGCCGTTTTACGACTGAAGAAGAAGTGGATTTCACAATCAAGTTGGTAAAAGAAAAGATTGCGAAGTTGCGTGAACTCTCACCACTGTGGGAAATGTTTAAAGACGGAGTCGACTTAAGTACGATTCAATGGGCAGCACATTAAGAATTTGAAGGATTAACGAGGACATACCATGGCATATAGTGAAAAAGTAATCGATCATTACGAGAACCCCCGCAACGTTGGCTCATTTGAGAAGGGCGACGAAAGCGTAGGTACTGGTATGGTTGGCGCGCCTGCTTGTGGCGATGTGATGAAATTGCAAATCCGCGTAAATGATCAAGGCGTAATTGAAGACGCTAAGTTCAAGACCTATGGTTGTGGCTCAGCGATTGCCTCCTCCTCATTAGTTACTGAGTGGGTCAAGGGTAAGACTTTGGATCAAGCTTTAGAGATTAAGAATTCTCTGATTGCTGAAGAGTTGGCTTTGCCACCTGTAAAAATTCACTGCTCTATCTTGGCTGAAGATGCCATTAAAGCAGCCGTTGCTGATTACAAAGATAAGCATCCAGCGAAATAAATAAAGTCAAACTATGGCAATTACCTTAACCGACAAAGCAGCTGCACACGTCAACCGCAATTTAGAAAAGCGCGGTAAGGGCTGTGGTTTGCGTTTAGGTGTTCGCACTACAGGCTGTTCTGGCTTGGCTTATCAATTGGAGTATGTTGATGAGCCAGCGCCAGAGGATCAAGTATTTGAGTCCAATGGGGTGAAAGTATTTATTGATCCAAAGAGCTTGGCTTATTTGGATGGAACAGAGCTAGACTTTGTACGTGAGGGTTTGAACGAAGGGTTTAAGTTTCAAAATCCAAACGTAAAAGATGAGTGTGGTTGTGGCGAATCCTTCCGCGTCTGACGATTACTTTCGCTTCTTTGGACTAAATCAGCAATTCAAAATCGACTTGCCTGCCCTAGACCAGGCTTACCTAGCGATTCAGAAAGAAGTTCATCCCGATCGCCATGCACGTGGTAGCGATACAGAGCAACGCCTTGCCATGCAAATGGCTACATTAGCTAATACAGCATTACAAACGCTGAAAAATCCTGTGCAACGGGGTTTATATATTTGCCAACTGCACGGCGTAGATGCCAAACTAGAAACCAATACTGCTATGCCAGCTGCATTTCTCATGAAGCAGATGGGATGGCGCGAGAGTTTGGATGAGCAAGCTGAGGATCTGCCAGCTTTAGAAAAGCTCATGGATGAGGTTGAGACCTCTAAGCAAGATACCCTGACTGAGATAGCCCAAGCAATCGATAGCGCTAAAAATTACCAACGCGCTGCTGAACTTCTCAGAGGCTTGCTCTTTATCGATAAGTTTGCTCTCGAGCTTGATGATGCCATTGTGGCTTTGGCCTAGCCTACGACCGAATTAAAATTTAACCCTTATGGCCTTATTGCAAATCTCCGAACCTGGTAAATCCTTAGCACCCCATCAGCGCCGTATTGCTGTTGGTATTGATTTGGGAACTACTAATTCGCTCGTTGCTATCGTGCGCGATGCTCTGCCTAAAGTGCTGCCTGATGCTCAGGGTAGAGAGTTACTCCCATCAGTTGTGCGCTATCTACCGAATGGTAGAACTCAAGCTGGCTTTGAAGCTCTTGAGAGTGTGGTAATTGATCCAAAGAACACGATTGTTTCTGTGAAACGCTTTATGGGTCGAGGCATACAAGATGTAGAAAATATTGAGAGCGCTCCATACGATTTTATTGATCAACCAGGCATGCTCAAATTGAGAACAGTTGCCGGCGACAAGAGTCCAATTGAAGTCTCTGCTGAGATCTTAGCGCGCTTACGTCAACTCGCTGAAGACTCTGTCGCGGAAGATATTGTTGGCGCCGTGATTACTGTGCCTGCTTATTTTGACGATGCACAACGTCAAGCTACTAAAGATGCTGCTAAGTTAGCTGGTATTGAAGTGCTCAGACTTCTGAATGAACCTACTGCTGCAGCGATTGCCTATGGTTTGGATAATGCCTCTGAAGGTATCTATGCTGTTTATGATTTAGGTGGTGGAACCTTCGATATCTCTATTCTCAAAATGAGTAGGGGTGTATTTGAAGTGCTTTCCACCGGTGGTGATTCTGCTTTGGGTGGTGATGATTTTGATCATCGCTTATATTGCTGGGTGATTGAGCAGTCAAAACTAGCGCCCTTATCGATTCATGATCATCGAACCCTGTTATTGGCATGCAAACATGCCAAAGAGTTGCTTAGCCATAGCCCATTAGCGCGTGTTCATGAGACTCTCGCAGACGGCACCGTAGTGAATGTCGGCGTTAGTCAAGCACAGCTCTTTGAAATTACTCAAAACCTCGTTACTAAAACCTTAACAGCCTGTAAAAAAGCCTTGCGTGATGCTGGTTTGAAGGCTGAAGATGTGAAAGGTGTAGTGATGGTTGGCGGTTCTACCCGTATGCCCAATGTACAGCGTGCCGTAGGTGAGTTATTTGGAACCCAGCCGCTCAATAATTTAAATCCAGATCAAGTGGTTGCGCTTGGCGCTGCCATGCAAGCCGACTTATTGGCTGGCAATCAAAGCAAGGATGATGAATGGCTGCTATTGGATGTTATTCCACTCTCTCTGGGTATTGAAATGATGGGCGGCTTGGTCGAAAAGATTATTCCGCGCAATACACCGATTCCAGTGGCTAGAGCACAAGAATTTACAACTTTTAAAGATGGTCAAACTGCATTAGCAATTCAGGTGGTGCAGGGCGAGCGTGAGCTCGCACAAGATTGTCGCTCTCTGGGCAAATTTGAGTTACGAGGTATTCCGGGTATGGCTGCAGGTGCTGCGCGTATTCGGGTGACGTTTCAGGTAGATGCGGATGGATTGTTATCTGTCAGCGCTATGGAGCAGGGTTCTGGAGTTCAAGCCTCAATTGATATTAAGCCTTCTTATGGTTTAACGGATTCTGAAATTACGCGCATGCTACAAGATGGCTTTGCCTCTGCAAAAGAGGACCTCTTGGCCAGATCATTGCGTGAAGAGCAAGTAAATGCTCAGCGTTTACTCGATGCAGTACAAACAGCATTAAATAGTGATCGAGTCTTACTCAACAAAGAAGAGCAAGCTGCGATCGATCAAGAGATGCTAGTTTTGCAAAAGATTTTGAATGAAGAAACTAGCAGTGAAGTATTACGCAAGGCAGTAGATCATGCTGCTAAAGCGAGTGATGATTTTGCACAAATGCGGATGAACGCCAGCATTCAGAAGGCTTTGGCTGGGAAGAATGTTGCAGAGATATAAAACAATAGAAACAAAACTAATAGAAAAGAATCATGACGCAAATTGTTGTATTACCTCATAGTGAGTATTGCCCAGAAGGTGCTGTAGTTGAAGTGGCACCAGGTACATCGATTTGCGAAGCTCTGCTAGAAAATGACATTCCAATTGAGCATGCTTGCGATATGGTCTGCGCTTGCACCACTTGCCATGTCATTGTGAAGGAGGGCGGCCAGAGTCTGAATACACCCGATGAGAACGAAGAAGATATGTTAGATCGTGCTTGGGGCCTGAACCCACAGTCACGCTTATCCTGCCAAGCGATTGTGGCAAAACAAGATTTAGTGATTGAGATACCCAAATACTCAATCAATCACGCCAAAGAGAATCATTAATGCACCAAAATGAAGCAAATTAGTCCTGAAAGATGCAAACAGTCACAAAGTAAGCAATTCAGAGGGCTAATATGTACTTGTAGTTTGTTCTTTAAGTAGCACCTCCAAAAATCTCTTTTAAGCCATCCTTCGGGGTGGCTTTTCTTTTACAAGATTTAGTAATGCATTTCGATGCCTGGGCGCAGCAGTACTTGATTTTTGAATAACTCAGTTGACACTATCCTTAATCAATCCAGGTAAGTTATTCACCCCATTGATTTGTGATATCAAGCGATTTTGCGCTTGGGCCTACATTCCAATTGCGTCCATATAATAGGGATATGTCAAATTCTGATCTCAAAGTAAAAGTCTGGCGTGGCGCCCAAGAGGGGGAGTTTGTCGAGTACTCAGTGCCTCGCAACCCCAATCAGACCGTATTGGATGTAGTTACGTATATCCAAAGAAAGCTGGACCCTACTTTAAGTTATCGCTTTGCCTGTCGTGTCGGGATGTGCGGTTCCTGCGCCATGACTGTCAATGGAGTAGCTCGCTGGACTTGTCGCACACATGTGTCGCAGATTGTGCAAGGGGACACTTTACAGATTGCCCCATTAAATAATTTACCGGTTATTAAAGATCTTGCTACTGATATGCGCGAGTTTTTCAATAAATGGAAGGGCGCAGTTGGGTTCTTTAAGGGCGACAAAACACGTCATGATGATTTTGCAAAAGTACCTCCAGAGTCTGAAGAGCGTCAATTAGCTAACGCTGGTATTGAATGCATTGGTTGTGGTGTTTGCTATGCCTCGTGTGAAGTTGTTGAATCTAGACCAAACTATCTTGGGCCTGCAGCTCTTAATCGCGCTTGGACATTAACAAATGATGTAAGAGATGTTCAGCAGCTAGAGCGTATGCATGCTGTAGCGGGGGATGGGGGCTGTCATGCTTGCCATACACAAGGTTCTTGTACTGAAACTTGTCCTAAATCCATTGCGCCTACTGCTGGTATTGCTGGGCTCAAAAAGTTGGTAGCCAGAGCTGCAGTGCGAGGCAGCAAGTGGGGCAAGTTATGAACCAGGGAGTGCTGCAGGCTAAGCTCTGGTATGCCCAAAGAATTAGCGCTATGGTACTTGGCATTTGCGTTGCAGTTCATCTAGTAATTATTTTTTATGCCATTAGGGGTGGTATTACTGCCCAAGAAATTTTAGGGCGCACGGAAGGGAATGTTCTATTTGCGCTCTTTTATGAAGTTTTCGTGCTTGCTTGCTTTATTCATGCCCCAATTGGCATCGCCAATATATTGCAAGAGACTTTTCCCAAAAGTGGTATCGCTAAACCTGTAGCCAGCGCTTTAGGACTTTTTATTCTCGTGTTGGGCAGCGCAGCTGTTGTTGGCGTATATACCGGCGGTGCCTTATGAGCTCTAGACCAAGACTAGATTCTCGTGCCAAAAGTCATTTATCGTATTTTGCATATGCCTGCCATCGTTTTTCTGGTTTGTTATTAGCGTGTTTTCTTCCGCTTCACTTTCTGATGTTGTCTCAATCTTTGCGCGGTGCTCAAGATTTTCAGAAATCCTTGGTATTAACGGATATCTGGGTATTTAAATTTGGGGAGTGGGCTTTAGTCATCTTGCTAGCAGTGCATTTGGCTGGCGGTTTGCGTCTGTTAGTAATTGAGTTTGGAGCTTGGAATGGATTACGTAAGGGTTGGATACAGATCTCTATTTTGTTCGCTATAGCTTGCGGGCTATTATTTTTATATTTTGCTAATTGATTAGGCTGATATGCAATTACAAATGAACTTAGTTGAAGAGGCTTGTAAAGAGCTTTATATTCGCGCTCTCAAAGTGCTACCTGATGACATCAAGGCTGCTATCAATAGATTGGATAAATCAGAGACAGATGCACGTGCTCAAGTGGTTTTAAAAACTATGATTACCAATATCTCAGTAGCAGAGCGTGAAGACAATCTCCTCTGCCAAGATACTGGCTTGCCAATTTATAACGTCAAGATCGGTAGTAATGTGCAATTTGATGGCGTGGCATTAAAGGCTGCTATTCGTAAAGGTTGCGAGCGCGCTACCAAAGAGTATCCACTGAGATCTTCAGTTGTGCATCCTATTACCCGAAAAAATAATCATACTTCTTGTGGTATTGATATGCCAGCAATTCATATTGATTTTTTTGATCATGCAGAGTCTGTAGAAATTGAAATGGTGCCAAAGGGAAGTGGTTCAGAGAACAATTCCTTTCTAAAAATGGCAATTCCAGCAGAGGGTATTAATGGTATTAAGGCCTTTGTAATTGAGAGTATCGTTTCCGCAGGCGGCAAGACTTGTCCGCCAACCATAGTTGGTGTTGGCATTGGTGGCACGTCTGATCAATGCGTAGCCATGGCAAAGCGAGCGGCGACCCGTGAGATCGGAACTCAATGTAGTGATGAAGAAGGGGCCAAACTTGAAAAAGAGTTAAGTGCCGCTGTCAATCAACTGGGTATTGGCCCGCAAGGGCTTGGTGGTGATGGAACTGCCTTTGCAGTCCAGGTAGAGCTTGCCCATACGCATATCACTATGAATCCTGTGGCGGTCAATATGCAGTGCCATTCTGCACGAAGAGCACGCGCCACCTTTACGCCTGCTGGTGTGAGTTACGGATTCTAGGAAAATAACTGATGGCTCATTACAATCTTACAACACCAGTTAGTGAAGAAGCTATTCGCAAGCTTCGCATCAACGATACTGTGACTTTACAAAATACCTTGTTTGGCATTCGAGATGCGACACAAATTCAGATGTTTGATCATGATCGTAAGACTCGTTTTGATTTAAATGGCCATGCAGTTATTCATACGGCGCCTAATGTCCGTAAAGTCTCAGTGAGTAAAGAATTTCCTGCTGGCTATGAGCCTATCTGTATTGGCACAACTACTTCAGATCGCATGGAGCGCTTCACCCGTCCTTTGATGACCCAGAATGGTATTCGCATGATTGTGGGCAAGGGTGGGATGCGTGAAGGGTCTGCACAAGCATTTCAGGATCTTGGCGGCGTATATCTAGCCATTATTGGTGGTACTGCTGCGCTAGAGACTACTTGGATAGAACAAATTGAAGATGTAGATATGGATGATCTCAATCCAGAGTCACTTTGGCGTTTCAAGGTGAAGGATTTTGGTCCTTTATTGGTTGCAATGGATAGCCATGGTGGAAGTATTTATCAAGAAGTGAAGAGTGATGTAGCTCGTAAAAAAGATGCTGTACTAAAAAGTCTTGGAATAATTTCATGAGCTCTGTTCCAATTATTGAGACTGACATCTTGATTCTCGGATCTGGGGGTGCAGGCCTCTTTGCAGCCTTGCATGCACATCAGGAAAATCCCAACTTAGATATCACAATCGCGGTGAAGGGTCTATTGGGTAAGTCTGGTTGCACACGCATGGTTCAAGGTGGTTACAACGTGGCACTAGCTGAAGGAGATTCGGTTGAGCGCCATTTCATGGATACGATTGAGGGTGGCAAATGGCTCTCTGATCAAGACCTTGCTTGGACGCTAGTCAACAAAGCAGTTGAGTGCATTCATGAGTTAGAAAATGAGCTGGGCTGCTTTTTTGATCGAAATCCTGATGGCACAGTTCATCAAAAAGCATTTGCTGGCCAAACATTTGATCGCACTGTTCACAAAGGCGACCTCACTGGAATTGAGATTATCAATCGTTTAGCCGAACAAGTTTGGGCGCGAGGAATCAATCGTCTTGAAGAGCATCGTGCCATTGAATTAATTCATAGTAAGGATGGAAAATCACTTGCAGGCGTCTTGATGCTCAATATGCAGACTGGCCAATTTGTATTAGTGCGTGCTAAAGCTGTCTTGCTTGCTACTGGTGGTGGCCCAACAATGTATAAATACCATACCCCGTCGGGAGACAAGAGTTGCGATGGCTTAGCAATGGCATTGCGTGCTGGCCTCACTTTGCGTGATATGGAGATGGTGCAGTTTCATCCTACGGGATTATTGGCTGGACCGGGCACTCGTATGACAGGCACAGTTATCGAGGAGGGCTTGCGTGGTGCTGGTGGCTATTTGCTCAATGGTAATCAAGAGCGCTTTATGGGTAACTATGATCCTCGCAATGAACGCGCTACGAGAGATATTGTTTCTAGAGCAATTAATTCTGAAATCCGTGCAGGACGCGCCACTCCAAGTGGCGGTGTTTATATTCAAATGAGCCATTTAGGTCCTGAGAATGTGCGCAAACAATTTAAGGGTATGGTCGAGCGTTGCGCTGATAGTGGATTTGATTTAACTAATGATTTAGTGGAGGTTGTACCTACTGCCCACTACATGATGGGCGGTTTAGTCTTTAAGAAGGATTGCACTACTGACCTACCGGGGCTGTTTGCTGCTGGTGAAGACACGGGCGGCGTGCATGGTGCCAATCGCTTAGGCGGTAATGGTGTTGCCAACTCAACCGTATTTGGTGGTATTGCAGGCGAGTCGATGGCGCGTTGGGTTGCTTCCCAGCAGTTAAGAGATTGCAATATGGATGAGGTGATAGCGAGTATTCAAGAGCATGAAGCGCCATTGCAAAAACCGCCTGGCGATATTGAGTCAATTCGGGATGCTTTAGCGGAGTGCATGTGGGATGATGTTGGTATCTCAAGGACTAGAGAAAGCTTATCGCGTGCAAGCCAAACCTTGAAGCAGTTAGCATCTCAATTACATCAAATAGGTGTTGGTGATATTCAGCGGGAATACAGTAATACTTGGCAAGATTGGATGAACTTGCAAAATCTCATTCTGGTTAGTCAGGCTGTAACGCAAGCGGCTATTGCTAGAGAGAATTCAAGAGGAGCTCACTACCGTGAAGATTTTCCTGAGCCAGGATCGCTTGAAGATTCTTACTACACAGCAGTTAGCTTGAATCATCAGGTATTAAACATTGAGAATCGCCCAGTGCAATTTACAATGATTAAGCCTGGGCAAACAATTTTGGTTGAGGCTTAAACATTTTTGATTTGATTGAACCTAGCCAATTTATATTGGCAAGCTTAATTATTTTTGGCGCCTATTTTATTTTCGGTATTTCAGGATTTGGTGCATCAATCATTTCAGTACCTCTGCTGGTACAAATGTACCCACTGAAATTAGTGGTTCCAATGATGGTTGCTATTGATATCTGCGCCACTATGTACGTGGGTAAAAAATCTTCTCAGGATGCTGATCTAAAAGAACTCAAATGGCTATTTCCATTCAGCCTGATCGGGATGATTCTAGGAATTGTTCTATTAGTGAAGGCGCCTAGTGAGCCGCTATTAATCACATTAGGATGCTTTGCTGTAATCAATGGGGCTCGAGTCTTGTGGCAAAGAAATTCAGACATGGGTGACCCAATTAATAAATGGTGGGCTGCGCCGTTTGGATTTTTTGGGGGTGTTTTTACTGCTTTATTTGCCACTGGTGGCGCTATTTACGCGTCCTATCTTGGACTACGCATTAGCGATCCTAAGGCTGTGCGGGCAACTATGGCGTTCGCAATATTAATACTGACCTTATTGCGCCTAACTTTAATGCTTGTTACCGGCTTGATTCTGAGTTGGCAAGTGGTTGGATTAGCAGTTTGCCTAATGCCCGCAACCTTTCTTGGTATTTGGGCAGGAACTCATCTTCATACTAGATTAAATAATATAGCGATGCGAGTCGCTTATGGCGCTATTTTGCTTTTTTCAGGAACTACTTTGTTAGTACGCCAGTTCTTTTAAAGCGCATTACTTGCACTAGGTTATGAAGCTGAGGACGCTCTTAACCAGCGTCCTTAGCTAACGTTCATTGGGCAACGATATTGCGAGCCTTAATTACTTTTTCCCAGCTAGCAGACTCATTTTTAATTTGAGCATCTAGCTCTTTAGGAGTGTTCACAATTGCTGTGAGACCATTAATTTCTAAACTCTTACGCATTGCTTCTGATTCCAGAGCCTTTTGAGTCGCAGTATAAATTTTGTCGACAATGGCTTTTGGAGTGCCTGATGGCGCAGCTAGTGCATACCAGCCAACATTGACGAATCCTGGAATAGCTGCTTCTGAAACAGTGGGAACATCAGGTAATTGCGCAACTCTTTTACTGCTAGTAATGGCTAGTGCTTTGATTTTTCCAGCTTTTGCAAAGCCTGCCGCCGCTGGAAGATTGCCAACCATAAAGTCGATTTGTCCAGAAATTAAATCGTTCAGTGCTGGTGCTTCACCTTTATAAGGTATGTGCGTAGCCGTAATTCCAGATGCGTAAGTGAAATTTTCACCAGCCATATGGACCTGACTACCAATGCCGGCAGAGCCAAAAGTTAATTCTTTCGTTTTTGCTAGAGCGATAAACTCTTTTAGGTTATTAACGGGTAGGTTTGGGCTAACCGACACAAGCATTGGACCGCCAGCTACTGCAGTAATGTAGGTGAGATCAGTGGCGTAATTTAAAGGAAGCTTTTTATATAGATAAGGGTTAACTGTCATCATGCTTCCAGATGCAAGCAATAAGGTATAACCATTGGGGGGTGAGTTCGCAACAATTTCGGCGCCAATATTACCTCCAGCCCCACCTTTATTTTCAACAATGACATTTTGACCAAGAATGGTGGTCATTTGCTGTGCAAAGATTCTTCCGAGGATATCTGTAGTACCGCCAGCGGCAAAGGGAATAATTAATCTAACGGGTTTATCTGGCCAACTCTGAGCCTGTGCAATTGAAGGGGAGAAAATACACGCTAGCGCACCTACGCTAATGAGTGCATATCTTAAAGCGTTAATTAATTCTTTCCCAATCATCTTGCTCCTCCAGGTTTAATGGTATTTTTTATCTTATCTCTTATTTCATTACATAAGCACTATTTATAAATAGTAAGCTTATTTGATTCTTAAAAAATAGTACGTTTTCTTGCAAGTGATTTAAATCATCTATATGATATGGATATGTCAGCTATTTTGATCTCTGAATTCATTACTAGTCAAGCCCTAGATACCCTGCATTCAAAGCATGATGTTACTTATGAGCCTGACTTATACAAAGATCGCGTAGCTTTAATTGCTGCAATGCAAAATATTGATGTGCTCATTGTGCGTAACTTGACTCAGGTGAATGAAGAAATCTTGCTTGCTGCGCCGAGCCTAAAAGTTGTTGGTCGCTTAGGAGTTGGACTTGAAAATATTGAGTTACCTGCTTGTGCTAAACGTAATATCAAAGTGATTCCTGCAACAGGAGCCAATGCCGAGTCAGTGGCTGAATATGTTATCGGAGCTGCAGTTGCCTTAAGCCGTGGATTTATTCCTGCAACAATAGTAACCCTCAAGGGAGAGTGGCCTCGCCCTCGTTTTTCTGGGTACCATGAATTTTTAGGTCAAACCTTGGGTATTGTAGGTTTCGGTAGTATCGGCAGGGTGGTTGCCAAAAAAGCACATGCGTTTGGCTTGCAATGTGTGGCTTACGACCCAATGCTCTCAGGGGACTCTGTTGTTCTTGATGGCTTTTCAGTTCCTTTGCTTAAATTAAATGAACTACTTTCTAAAAGTGACGCAGTTTCGCTGCACCTTCCTTATTTACCTGAAACCAAGAATTTATTTAATGCAGCAATACTTGATCAAATGAAAGAGGGTGCTTGCCTCATCAATACTGCTCGAGGCGGGATAGTAGATGAATTAGCATTAGCTGAGCGACTCCGTTCAGGACGCATTGGTGGCGCCGCAATTGATGTCTTCTCTGCAGAGCCTGCCAAAGATTTAAGTCATTTCACCGGAATTGAGAACCTCATTCTGACGCCACATATTGCGGGCGTTACGCATGAGAGTAATGAGCGTGTTAGCCAAATGATTGCCGATGAAGTCAATCGGTATTTAGGGGTTTGAAATGAACCTATCCTACGAAAAGATGGTTCAGTTAGCGACGGCTGGTTTGAAGGCTGCAGGTATTGGTGACAAAGCCGCTTTTGAAACAGCACAATTTTTAGCGCTTGCTGAATTAGATGGTTTAGCTTCACATGGGTTAGCCAGAGTTTCACAATATGCGGGTCATGCAAAAAATGGCCGTGTTGAGCTGGCTCCTAAAATTAAAGTTCGCCCATTTAAGACCTCTGCAGCTTTAGTTGATGCTTGTGATGGGTTGGCTTTTCCAGCCCTTCGTTTTGCAACCGATTTATCAGTCAACCTTGCCTCAAAAAGTGGGGTTGGACTTGTAGCGGTCACTAATAGCCACCACTTTGGTGTTGCTGGTCATTTTACAGAGGCTGCTGCGCGCGCAGGTTATATCTCTCTGTTGTTTGGTAATACTCCGGCAGCGATGCCAATGGTTGGGGGCAGCAAAGCAATCTTCGGTACTAACCCTTTGGCAGCGGCATTTCCAGTCACCAATCGTGATCCCCTAGTCATCGATATGTCACTCTCTGCAGTAGCACGTGGAAAGTTACTCGTTGCAGCAAAAAAAGGGGAGTCTATTCCTGAAGGCTGGGCCTTAACGGCAGACGGAAGACCTACAACAGATCCACACGAAGGCCTAAAAGGGTTAATGGTTCCTTTGGGTGGTGATAAGGGCGCATTACTAGCATTGATTGTTGAATTGTTAGTAGTAGGTTTATCTGGAAGCAGATTCTCATATGAGGCAGACTCATTTTTTGATGCGAAGGGAAATCGTCCACGTATTGGCCAATTGCTACTGACTATCGATCCAGGTCTTTCTGGCAGTCAAGCTTTTGCAAATAGAATGCGAGACTTTTTAAAAGTGTTGGCAGCCGATACAGGTACTCGTTTGCCAGGGCAGCGACGCTTTAAGCAAAGAGCCGCAGGATTTAAAGCGGGTGTAAATGTTTCTGATGTTGTTGTAGAAGAAATTCAGACTGGCATTCGTCAGTCATGGAATGGGTAGTATTCAAACAAGATTAATAAGGAGAAAGAAATGATTCATTTTGTCGTGCATGAACCAGGAGATGTCGTTGGCGTTGTCGTGGTGGAGGGCGTGAAGGCTGGTACTGATTTAATAGGCTGGGTAATGGATGGCGATAGCACGGTCAATATCAAATCAGAAAGTGATATCCCTATTGGCCACAAGATTGCATTACAGGACATGAAAACTGGCGACACCATTATTAAGTACGGTGTTGATATTGGTAAGGTGGTTGCTCCTATTAAAAAGGGTGAGCATACCCATGTTCAAAATGTCAAAACTAAGCGTTGGTAATCCATACGAGTATTTATTACGATATTAAGAGAGATAGAAAATGATTAATTTAAAAGAAGCAACCTTTATGGGCTACCGCCGTGAAAATGGTCGCATGGGTATTCGTAACCATGTCGTCATTTTGCCCTTGGATGATTTGTCGAATGCTGCATGTGAAGCGGTTGCGAACAATATTAAAGGTACGATTGCTATTCCGCATCCATATGGCCGTCTTCAATTTGGTGCAGACTTAGAGCTCCATTTTAGAACTCTGATTGGCGCTGGTTGTAATCCAAACGTAGCTGGGGTGGTGGTGATTGGTATCGAACCGCAGTGGACAAAGATTGTGGTTGATGGAATTAAGGCATCTGGCAAGCCGGTAGAAGGTTTCTGGATTGAAGGTAATGGCGATACAGCAACTATTGCTAGTGCTAGTAAGGCTGCTTATTCCATGATGAAACATGCTTCGAAACAGCAACGTGTTTCAGCTCCGCTATCAGAGTTATGGGTTTCAACAAAGTGTGGTGAGTCTGATACTACTTCTGGGTGTGCATCGAACCCAACAGTTGGTAACGCGTTTGATAAGCTTTACGAGATTGGCTCTACCTTGGTATTTGGTGAAACGACTGAGTTAACGGGCGGTGAGCATTTGGTTGAAGCGCGCTGCCGTACTCCAGAGGTGAAGAAAAAATTCCGGGCAATGTTTGATCACTATCAAGATGTCATTGAGAAGAACAAAACGAGCGATTTATCTGATTCACAACCTACTAAAGGCAATATTGCTGGTGGCTTGACTACGATTGAGGAAAAGGCTCTTGGCAATATCCAGAAGATTGGTAAGAAATGCGTTGTAGATGGCGTTCTAGATAAGGCTGAGACCCCTACTATTCCAGGTTTGCATTTTATGGACTCCTCTTCAGCTGCTGCCGAAATGGTTACGCTTTGCGCAGCCGCTGGTTTTGCAGCCCACTTCTTCCCAACAGGACAAGGCAATGTCATTGGTAATCCAATTCTGCCGGTGATTAAGTTGTGCGCCAATCCAAAAACAGTACGGACGATGTCTGAACATATCGATGTAGATGTTTCTGGTATTTTGCGTCGTGAGGAGACCTTAGATTCTGCGGGTGAGAAGCTTCTCGATGCTCTTCTGAGAACTGCTAACGGTGAATTAACCGCTGCTGAGATTTTGGGCCACCGTGAGTTTGTGATGACCCGTCTTTACGAGTCTGCTTAAGTCTTAAGCTATGAAATCCCTGACCGCTTATGAAGAAGTAAAGCAAAAGATCACTGAAGATCTGGTCAGGGGGCGTTATCCAATGGGGCAGGCATTGCCTGCTGAAAAGGATTTGGCCAAAGAGTTAGATGTATCTATAGGAACCCTGCGCAAGGCGGTAGACGAATTAGTTGCGGAAGGGATTGTTGTCCGCCGTCAAGGCAGGGGGACCTATGTTGCAGAACATGATGCTAAGCGGCTGCTTTACTATTTTTTCCATGTTGCTCGCTGGGATGCCGATAAAAAAACATATCCTCGTGTGGAGACTGCCTCTTTTGTAGCAGCGCAAGCAACTAAGGAAGAATCGCTTAAGCTGCGCATTAAGGAGGGGGCTCCCATTTGGCGTATTGTTAACCGCTTATATTTAGAGAATGAGTGTGTCATGATCGACCACATTACTTTAGATAAAAAACGATTTAAAAACTTATCTCGTATTGAGTTTGATAAGCGGGAGGGCAGCATTTACCAGCTATACCAAATGCGTTATGGTCAGTCAGTAGTCAAAACGAATGAAAGATTGCGGGCTGGATTAGCGGGTAGGCAAATGTCAACTTGGCTAAAGTTAAAACCAGATTCACCTGTACTACATATTCGTAGGGTGGCGCTGGATATACAAGATGAACCTATCGAGTGGCGTATTTCTACGCTCAATACTGCTCACCATGAGTACTTCAACGAGTTGGTAACCTAACGCATTACAGGCTTTAGTTCTTTGGCCCAATTCATCAGGGATTCACTGGGATTTTCACTTTCTTGATCCCAGCTTAAGCGGTGCGGAAAGAACGCTCTTAATTCTTCTCCAATTCCGCATCCCCATAACTCAAAATGATGTTGCTGTTCACACCATGCAATTGCCTGTAACAGGTGGCTTTTAAGGAAATGCTCACCATTCGCCTCGATAGTAGCTCGATCCATAGGGCAGCCATCTGAAAATAGAATCAGTTTTTTTTGCGTAGATTTATTACCACCTTCATTTTGCAAGCGTTGTGCTGCCCAAAGGACTGCTTCTCCATCAATACTCTCAGCATAGATTTCTGGTCTAAGGAGTGCAGCAATCCCTGGCCTCGCCTTGCGCCAGTGAGTATGAAAATCTTTGAAGATCCAGTGAGCACGTTCATTTAATCTGCCTGGATGAGGTATTTGCCCACCTCTGCGCCATTCTTTAAAAGGTCGCCCACCTTGCCAAGTGCTCGTACTATAACCAAGCACTTCAGTTTGAATCTGGGCCTGCTCCAGTATCCTCACCAGAGCATCTACGCAAGTGGCGATCTTCAGTCTTTGATCCTTCATTGAGCCAGAACAGTCGATCAACAGCGTAACGCTGCCTAAGGCCTCTATCTTTTGAGAGGGATGCTTGTAAAGAACGGGATCTAGTGGGGCAGTTGCGATACGGGTAAGGTAGCGTCGATCTATTAGGCCCTCGGTCTGAGTAGTCTCCCATCTTTTGAGTATTTTTGTATGGAAGATATTTTGGTAAGACCTGGTTAATTTTCCCCAGGGTATATTTAGCTTTGTGACTTCCTCGCTGAGCTCATGCTGATAAATAGCAAGTTGGGCTGGCCGAATACTTTTTTTAGCCTCAATCTCAATATCGTACGCAGAATTAAATACTGTGTATTGCTCTAATGAGCGCTCTAAAGATTTCCTAGAGTCTTGTACAGAATAGTTCTGCTGTTTTTCAGAAGGTGAGCTTGGACTTGGGGGTTGGACCCATTCAATTTTTAAGAATGTATTGCTAATATTTTTTTGTTTTGTTCGAATGCTAGGCACATTTTGATATTCCGCATCGATTAAGCTGCCTACTAGCCTGGTAATTTCAAGAGCAGTCTTAATATAGCTAGCTTGGTCAAATTGATTTTCTTTGAGTTTGACTAAATAAGGTCCAAGTTCTGCCGCAAGTCCTGCTCGAGTTGCCTCTACTACATCTTGCATCAATTGCGGGAGGGAGCGCTGGTTTAGTTTGACCCAGACTGTCGAGAAAATAGAAAGCAATAAAAGACCGATGCTACCTTCCACTCCGCCATTGGCCATAAATTCTTGCATCCACGCAATGAATTGATTTTCCACATTCTGCTTGCTACCCTTGAGCCCAGCTGGGCAAATACTTTCTACGCGAATCTGCTCTAAAACTTCAAATACTAGCGACTCAATCTGACCATTTGGAGAATGTAAAAGATGTAGTTCATAGTCTGAATGGCGAAGACGCAAGGCAACACCGTCTAATACTCCTCGTGGATCAGCCCAAGAAGCTTGCAAATAATCTAAGTTGAGATGTGGAGCTAAGGCATTGAGTGCAAGGCTCTTGTGAAATAGGTGCCAATCCCGAATTTGCAGATGGGTGTCCCCAGATAGGGAGCGAATGATAGCCCCATAGCGGTTTTGTAACTCTACTTCATCGTGAGATTCGGTTTGCAAGATCTAACAGTAAAGGAGTACTAGTTTTGATTAATAACCAGCTCAGCTGCAAAGCAGCGCTGATAGTATTCTGCAACCAATGCTTTTTCTTCTGACTCGCACTTATTCAAAAACGCTAAGGTAAAGCCAAGTTGCAAGTCCTTAAAGATGCGCCAATTTTCTCCCCAGGTAATCAGGGTTCTAGTTGACATGAGAGTGGAGATATCACCAGCCTCAAATCCTTTTCTACTGAGATTGGCAAGAGCAATCATTTGCTTTGCAGTCTCCGGCGAAAGCTCTGGAACCTTTGCTAGTAATATTTTTTCTTCTTCCGCCGGCTCTAAATAATTGAGGGCAGCAACGATATCCCAGCGGTCCATTTGCCCATGGTTGAGTAACTGGGTTCCTTGATACAGCCCATTCCAGTTGCCTAAGCCAACGGTATTGCTAGTCGCAAAAATCCGAAATGCTGGGTTGGGCTCGATCACTCTATTTTGATCAAGCAGGGTGAGACGTCCTTCGCGTTCAAGCATGCGTTGAATCACAAACATGACATCAGCTTGACCGGCATCATATTCATCTAGTATTAGTGCAATTGAGCGCTGTAGACTCCATGGAATGAGTCCTTCTTGGAACTGAGTAATTTGCTTGCCATCCTCAAGGGTGATGATTTCTTTTCCAACCAGATCCATGCGGGTAATTTGCCCGTCTAGATTAATGCGTAAGCAAGGCCAATTTAAGCGAGCAGCAACTTGTTCTAAGTGAGTTGATTTACCAGTGCCATGCATGCCCTGAATGAGCACTCTGCGGTTGTAGGCAAAGCCAGCAAGAATGGCCACACTGGCTTGCGGATTGAGTTGATAACTTGGATCAACTGACGGTACTAAGTCAGATTTTTGACTAAATGCTGGAATTTGGAAATCGGCAAAGCCCCTGCACTCGGGGAAGACAGAATGCAGAGAAACCATCTTATCCGGTTGAAAATTCAATAAGTCGATGGATGGGGGGCTGGCAGCCATGGTGCGTCCTTTAAAAGTCTTAATGCGTTGTCAAATATATTCCATATTGGGGTTTATATACTTGACATGGGGGAAAATACACGATTAATATATGGATTGTAGAACAAAATGTTCCGTTTAATTGAATATCTAGGAGAGCTGAATGTCTAAGACAGGCACTAATTTACCTGCTGGCCCACAAAAAATGACCCCCTCAGAGGCTTTTGTCGAAACAATGGCCGCTAATAAGGTAACTGATATTTTTGGCATCATGGGCTCTGCCTTTATGGATGCAATGGATATTTTTGCTCCTGCTGGTATTCGTTTAATACCAGTGGTGCATGAGCAGGGTGCTGCACATATGGCAGACGGCTACTCACGAGTAAGTGGTCGTCATGGTGTAGTGATTGGTCAAAATGGACCTGGCATTAGTAACTGCGTTACAGGTATTGCAGCTGCTTATTGGGCGCATAGCCCGGTAGTGATTGTGACTCCAGAGACTGGAACGATGGGCATGGGTTTAGGCGGCTTTCAGGAAGCCAATCAATTACCAATGTTTGAAGAGTTCACTAAATATCAAGGCCACGTCAATAATCCAAAACGGATGGCTGAATATACCGGTCGCTGCTTTGATCGTGCGATGTCAGAAATGGGCCCAACCCAATTAAATATTCCTCGCGATTATTTCTATGGTGAGATTGAAGTAGAGATTCCACAACCCCATCGTCTTGATCGCGGCCCTGGTGGCGAGAAGAGTTTAGATGAAGCTGCAGAGTTATTGGCGAATGCAAAATTCCCAGTCATTATTTCTGGTGGTGGCGTAGTGATGGCCGATGGAGTGGAGGAATGTAAGGCGTTTGCTGAGCGTTTAGGCGCCCCCGTAGTTAATAGCTATCTTCATAATGACTCCTTCCCAGCAAGCCATCCTCTATGGTGCGGTCCTTTAGGCTATCAAGGCTCAAAGGCTGCCATGAAGCTGATCTCTCAGGCTGACGTAGTCGTTGCATTAGGCTCACGCCTTGGCCCATTTGGTACTTTGCCACAGCATGGTATGGATTATTGGCCTAAGAATGCCAAGATTATTCAGATTGATGCTGATAACAAAATGTTGGGCTTGGTTAAGAAAATTTCAGTAGGTATTTGTGGTGATGCAAAAGAAGCAGCCATCGCCTTGACTAAGCGTTTAGCTGGTAAGACTTTGGTTTGTGATGCGACAAAGGCTGACCGTGCAAAGACGATTGCTACCGAAAAAGCTACATGGGAAAAAGAATTAGACGAATGGACGCATGAGCGCGACCCGTTCAGTCTTGACATGATTGAAGAGCAGAAAAAAGAGCAGACCCCAACGGGCGGCCATTATTTGCATCCGCGTCAAGTGTTGCGTGAGCTTGAGAAGGCGATGCCAGCTGATGTGATGGTGTCTACTGATATCGGTAATATTAATTCTGTGGCAAATAGTTACCTCCGCTTTGAAAAGCCACGTAGTTTTTTTGCCCCAATGAGCTTTGGTAATTGCGGTTACGCATTGCCAACCATTATTGGTGCGAAAGCAGCTGCTTCTAATCGCCCTGCAATTGCCTATGCTGGCGATGGTGCGTGGGCGATGAGTATGGTAGAGATTCTGACTGCAGTTCGCCATGACATTCCTGTGACGGCGGTGGTATTTCACAATCGTCAATGGGGCGCAGAGAAAAAGAATCAGGTAGATTTCTATAACCGCCGCTTTGTTGCTGGCGAATTAGATAGTCCAAGTTTTGCAGATATTGCCAAATCGATGGGTGCAGAGGGAATTGTGGTTGATCAACTTGATCAAGTTGGCCCTGCTCTTAAGAAGGCGGTTGAGATGCAAATGAAAGAGGGCAAAACCTGTGTTGTTGAGATTATGTGTACCCGTGAACTGGGTGATCCTTTCCGTCGCGACGCACTTTCTAAGCCAGTACGCCTCTTAGATAAGTACAAAGATTACGTCTAATAAGAAGTAGTTAATAATGAGAAAAGGTCCGGTTTAACTGGACTTTTTCTTCTCTACAGTTAGAGAAATTAAGACCATCCTAACCAGGAGCAGATTGAGATGAATCGGTTTTCATATATAACTGGAAAATATCTTTTAGCGATCTTGAGTTTGCTTTTATTCTCTAGCAATGTTCTATCGCAATCTTATCCAATTAAGCCCATCAGATTAATTGTCCCTTTTCCTCCTGGGGGTCCTACTGATATTGTTGCAAGGCCATTGGCTCTGCTATTGGGTGATCTTCTGAAAGAGCAAGTAGTCATTGAAAATAAGGGTGGAGCAGGCGGCTCTATTGGGGCAGATTTAGTAGCTAAGTCAGCACCAGACGGATATACCTTGTTTATGGGTACGGTAGGGACAAATGCAATTAACGGTAGCTTATACAAGCAGCTTCCCTATGATATGACTAAGGATTTCACACCGATTGCATTGGTTGCTAGCGCACCTGTAGTCATTGTTGTTAATGCTAATGACAAGATTAAGACGCTCGCTGAGTTAATCACGGAGGCAAAATCAAAGCCAGATACGATTGCTTTTGGCACTGCAGGGAATGGCACCCCAGGACATTTAACTGCAGCTTTATTTGAATCAACTACTCAGACTAAATTTAAGCATATTCCATACAAAGGAAGTGCGCCTGCTGTAACTGACCTGATTGGCAGTCAAATCCCGTTAATGTTTGATCCAATTCAGTCTGTATTGCCACATATTACCTCTGGAAAATTGCGGGCACTAGCAGTAACTAGTAAAACACGCTCACCTTTATTACCAAATGTTCCTACGGTTGCTGAATTAGGCTACCCACAATTTGAATCTACTGCTTGGTGGGCATTATTTGGACCAGCCAAATTACCAGAGGGCATTACGAAAAAACTCAGGTCAGATACCGAGAAGGTAGCTCAGTCGGCAGCATTTAAAGAGCGGCTTGGGAACTTAGGCGTCCAGCCTAATACTGACTTTAAAGAGAGTTTGGCCAATTTTCAGACAAGCGAAATTGCTAAATGGGCTAGAGTAGTTCGAGATTCTGGTGCCACCGTTGATTAATTGATGGGAAAAAAGATATGAAGTTGAACGAAGAAGAAAAAGCAATGCTAGCTGGTGAATTTGGTCCAGTAAGGCAGATTGCAATTGCGCATCAAATTAAAGTCGGTGAATTTTTCAGTGCCCAAGACTTGGTCCCAGTATCTCAGGCGCATATCATGGCCGATACTGAAAGCTTGGGTGAGTCAGGTGTAGAGTGGTTGGAAAGCTTAGCTCAAAATACATTCGAGGCTCGGCAAGTTCGCATTCCTACTATTACTGATCCAAGAGGCACTGACTTTACAAAAGCCAAGCAACTTGGCCAAACTGAAAAAATGGTTGAGTTAGAAAGACGTGCAATCAATGCATTTGTCAAAATGGGCGTCTCTATGACTGATACCTGCATTAATTATCAAACCATCATGGCCCCTGTTTTTGGTGAGCACTTAGCGTTTGGTGATACGGGCGTCGTGATCTATTCAAATAGCGTTTGTGGCGCTAGATCTAATTTTGAGGGTGGACCTTCGGCGCTAGCAGCTGGGCTTACCGGAAGAACGCCACGCTATGGCTACCATCTTGATGAGCATCGTAAGCCAACCCATCGATTTAAAACACTCTGGACCCCCAAAACGTTAAATGAGTGGGGCGCATTAGGTGGTGTGATTGGAAAAAAATCAGGCAACTACTGGTCCGTACCAGTGCTTGAAGGTATCGAAGGTCATCCAGGCTCTGATGCAATGAAACATTTTGGTGCTGCAATGGCGAGTTTTGGATCTACAGCTTTATTTCATGTCTTGGGTGTTACGCCCGAAGCTTTGCATGCCCGAGATTTGGAGTACCTCCATCTTCCAGAGGTGGTGATTACCCAAGAAGAAGTGATGAGTCTACAAAACTCGTACCGTATTGCAGAGGAGGTTGATGTAGTGGTCTTTTCAGCACCTCAGTTAAGTTTGATGGAAATGAAAAGTATCGCAGAGCTATGTAATGGCAAGAAATTTATCAAGCCATTATTAGCAATGACAAGCCCACAAGTAAAACCTGATGCAGACCGCATGGGTTATACGGCAATGATCGAGAATGCTGGGGGAACGGTATTTTCAGGAATGTGTTTTTATCAATCTTATGCAAGAGAGATTGCTGAGGCAAACGGCTGGAAGGTGCTAGCAACCAATAGTGCAAAGATAGTCAATATCTTGGGTGGGTATGGGTATACGCCGATGTTAGCTTCTATGGAAGATTGCGTTGACGCAGCGGTTTCTGGGAGATTGAAATGAGTGGAAAAATATATCAGGCCAAACATGCACAAGGCAATAGCATTGAAGGCGAATGTTTAAGTGCCTCAGATGGTTTTTCTGCCCGATATGACTTGGACCGTCTTAAAGGTGTTTTTTCAAGACCAGCCCATAGGCTTTTTGGCCAATCCTATAAAGATAAGATTTTAGTTTTAGATGCTGCTAAGGGTGGTGTAGCAAGTGCATGGATGCTATATGAAATGAAGTCTAGAAATCTTTGCCCATTAGCGATTATTTTTAATGCGGCTAACCCTATTTTGGCCCAAGGCGCTGCACATGCAGATATACCAATGCTGAGTGGTTTTGACTGTGATATCACGCAGGCGATTCAGAGTGGGTCACGTCTGCGTATAGACCCAATTCATAAGACGGTTGAAGTGCTCTAAAAAATAGAATGGTATGCGGATAAGCTAGGCCTGATTCGTCCAGGTTTAGTTTTCGTGACTGCGCCAATAGTGATAAAGCAAATCGGGTCTTCATGATCCGGAAGATTAAATAAACCTCTCAGCCTTGGGCTTTGTAGAGCTTTGCCACTAGAGAGCCCAGATCCGAAGCCAAGAGCGTAAGCGCTTAGCAAAATGTTCTGAACTGCACACCCTAAGGACACTAGTTTCTCTTCTTTGCTAATTTCATTGGTGCTATCAGCATAGTCAGCAATGGCCAATAGAAGTAGGGGGCCTCGTAAGGCTTTCTCCCTAGCTTCTTGAAGTTGTTCTGACGTGGCGTTTTGATCGCGATCGAGTAGACACTGGGAGAAGACCTCGCCTAGAGCATCGCGACTCACTTGCCCGATTTCAATAAAGCGCCAAGGCATCATTCTGCCGTGGTCTGGAGCAGCATTTGCCGCTAATAGAATCTGATTCTTTTGTGCCTCATCAGGGCCAGGATTGCCTAGTCTTTTAGGTGAGACATGAACCCTGCCATGAATAAGTTTTTCAGCAAAGTCATCCATAGACTGGGTACTTTTTATGACACTCTCTGATAGTACAAATTTTGAGGGTGATTTGCTTCAGCAAAAAACATCCATCTTTCCGCTAACAGCCCAATGTAATGCATGAGTAAGGCAATCGCTATTTGGATAATACTGGGCGAATTCATCGAAAAGGCTAGCAAGATCATTGGACCTATATAAGTCATCAATAAAATAATTTTTCTAATATTGCTAATGACTCGATCAGTTTGATGATGGAAAAATTCTCGAGTATTAAAGCTGCCGCCCATAAACCCCATGGAAGTTTGGCGAATATTGTTACCTTTAATGCCTGTAGCAGAAGCTAAATTGGACTTAGGCTTTAACTTTTGATTGCGACGCCAGATCCATAGCTTGAGATTGAGGGCAAGAAATAACAAGATAAAGTTAGCGCCCGAAATCATGCTCATGTCCAAAGGAGCGCCCGGCTCATTCCAAAGCATCAGAAGAAATTCCAGTAGCAGGCCACCTGAGGTCAATCCTAGCAGGATGAAGTTGCTGAGAGTAGAGGGATGCGACCATTCCTGAATAAAACGAATGCATTGGTAAATTTTGGCAGTACAGATCCATAGGGCTAGGATGCTGATCAGTAATACTGCCCAGAGCCATACTGGCACTAACCCAGAAATGACAAAGAGGAATGTCATTGCTGTTAGTAGCATCACTGTCGGTAGAGCGAGCACTTCTCTAGATAGCCAAGAAGTACGCCACATCATTGCGGCACGCCAAGCACGCTCAGGATGTCCTAAATGAAAAAATGAGGCCACCAAGCCTAATGTCAGTAGTATGAAGCTCACAGGTAAGGCGAGTATTGCTAGAAATGGAGCAGACAAGATGGGCGCTTCTATATTCAAAAGAGCAATGAAAAACAACAAGCCTTGCGCCATTCCAGCTAGAGTTGTAAAAAAGATAATGGAAAATTGGGGACGCATTATTTATCATTCCTTGCTGCGTCAATCGTTTCCATAATCGAGCGAGGTAAGTAGTGGTTAGCAGGCTGGGTTTCCCATTCAGGCATGAGGGCATAACCTCCACGCTCCGCAATCGCTTTACTTGCGTCCGACTCTGGATCATGAACATCACCAAAAATACGGGCGCTTGTTGGGCACGCGAGCACGCATGCAGGCTTACGTTCTGATTCAGGCAAGGTTTCGCTATAAATACGATCTACACACAAAGTACATTTCGTCATAACTTGGCGTTCTTCGTCTAGTTCACGAGCTCCGTAAGGGCACGCCCAAGAGCAATAGCTGCAGCCAATACATTTATCGTAATCAACTAAAACGATGCCATCCTCTTTGCGCTTATAACTTGCTCCTGTTGGGCAAACAGGTACGCAGGGAGGCTCTTCGCAATGCAGACAGGATTTTGGAAAGTGAACTGTTTGGGTATTTGGGAATGATCCTGCTTCATAGGTTTGTACCCTATTAAAAAAAGTTCCACTTGGGCTTGCGCCATAAGCATTCAGCTCTGTTAGTGGCCCTGCAGAGCCCGAAGTATTCCACTCTTTGCAGGAGGTGACACAGGCGTGACAGCCGACACAAACATTAAGATCAATGACTAAGGCGAGTTGTTTATTGGTGCTCACTTGTTTGCCTCCTTTTTGAGAGACATTCCAGGTACTTCATAGGCTTTTACCTGAGGCCATGTTTCTTGTACCTCATCATCTCCAGCTGCGGCTAATCTCACTCGAACATCGTACCAACCTGCCTGCCCTGTAATAGGATCAGAGTTGCTTACAGTAAAACCACCTAATGTGAGTTTTTCAGAAATCAAATGATTTAATAAGAACCCTTTTTTGGATTCATCTGCATTATCAGATAGACTCCAAGCAGATTCTGCTTTACCAATCGCATTCCAGGTCCAAACTGTTCCAGGATCAACCGCTTCTGAGTGACGGGCCATACATTTGACTTTGCCCCATTGAGATTCAATCCACATCCAGGCGCCATCTGCAATACCATGCTGTAGAGCTGTTGCAGTATTGACGTATAAATAATTATGGCTATGAATTTGTCTTAACCAAGCATTTTGAGAATCCCAGGAGTGATACATGGCCATGGGCCGCTGAGTAATCGCATTCAAAGTAAATTTATTGAGATCTGTTGCTTCATCTTCAAGTGGTGGATACCAGAATGGCAGGGGATCGAAATATTTATAGATTCGATCTTTGAGGTGGGCAGGTGGTTGAGCTCCAGGACGCTTGCCGGTGGCGGCCAATCTAAATCTTTGCAAGATATCTGAATAAACAGCAATCATGATGGGATCATTTTTTTGCCGTAGTGCATTTTCTTTAGAAAAATCTAAATATCCCTTATTCCAATTGCGCATGTATTGATGTTCAGGCGGCATGTGGTATTGATGTACGCAGTTATTCTCAGCATACTTTTGCCACTGATTGGGATTGGGTTCGCCTTTGAGAGGTTTTTCACCATCTTTGCCACGCCACCCAGAGAGAAATCCGATGCCTGAATCGGGTGCAGTCTGAAAGCGGGTAATAAAGTCTGGATAGTCTTTGAATTTGCGCTCACCGTCTGGTGTTGTAAACGCTGGAAACTTTAAGCGAGAGGCGAGTTCAATTAAGACTTCCTGAAATGGCTTACATTCACCCAAAGGCTCGAGAACTGGAATGCGGACTGAATCAACTGGACCATCAAATTCTGAAATAGGACGATCTAACATACTCATGACGTCGTGACGCTCTAAATAAGTAGTGTCTGGCAATACGAGATCAGCAAAGTCCACCATTTCCGATTGGAAAGCATCGCATACGACTAAGAATGGAATCTTAAATTCGCCATCATCATTCTTAGCATTCAAATGCTCCCGCACTTCCATCGTATTCATGGTGGAATTCCATGACATATTAGCCATGAAAATCATCAAAGTATCGATGGAGTAGGGGTCACCCTTTACTGCATTAGTGATGACGTTATGCATCAAGCCGTGTGCAGCAAGAGGATGTTCCCAAGAGTAGGCCTTATCAATACGCAGTGGATTACCTTGCGAATCTAATGCCAAATCTTCTGGTTGTGTTGGCCAGCCTAAAGGGGGTTTGGCTAACGGTGTATTAGGCTTAATATCATTTTCAGATGACGGGGGCTTTGCATTCGGTGGTACCTGTCTTGGGTAGGGCGCTTTATGTCTAAAGCCTCCTGGGCGATCAATCGTTCCCAATAGCGACATCAATACTGCTAACCCTCGAGTAGTTTGAAAGCCGTTTGAGTGAGCGGATAGCCCACGCATTGCATGAAACGCAACCGGTCTACCTGTGATGGAGTCATGCTTTTCTCCCCAAGAATCTGTCCAGGGGATGGGAAGCTCAAACTCTTGACCGAATGCAGTGTCTGCAATTTCTAGAGCAAGTTTACGAATTCTTGCTGCAGGAATACTGGTAATTGCGGCTGCCCACTCTGGAGTAGTTTCACTCACTTGTCGTTTGAGTAGTTCAAATGCGGGAACCACTTTCTTCCCTTGATGCGGACCAGGTCCCATCGTATATTCACCAACTAGAACCGGAGATGTTCCTTGCTTATAGCAGGGCTGCGCACTTTGAGTCTTTTCATCCCAAATGTATTTGTTATGAGGTAAATCGAGATTGATCGGATCTGAATCTGGATCGTATAGAAACAATCCTTCTTCCGCACCAGAATCCATGCACACTAATTGTGCTGAGTTACTAAAACGTTTTAAGAAAGGGGCATCATATTTCTCAAGACGAATGAGCTCATGCATCAGCGCCATAAAAAGAGCGCCGTCGGTGCCAGGCTTAATCGGGATCCACTCATCTGCAATTGCTGAATATCCAGTTCTCACTGGGTTAATCGAGATAAAGCGCCCACCTGCTCTTTTAAATTTAGACAGTGCAATCTTCATTGGATTACTGTGATGATCTTCAGCAGTGCCGATCATGACAAACAGTTTGGCCTGATCTAAGTCGGGGCCACCAAATTCCCAAAAACTTCCGCCAATGGTGTAGATCATTCCTGCGGCCATATTGACTGAGCAAAATCCGCCATGGGCAGCATAATTAGGCGTACCAAATTGCCGTGCGAATAAACCCGTTAAGGCCTGCATTTGATCTCGTCCAGTAAAGAGCGCAAACTTTTTAGGATCGGTAGCGCGTATGTGGCTTAGACGTTTTGTAAGAATTTCAAAGGCTTTATCCCAACTAATGGGCTCAAATTCACCATCTCCGCGATTGCTACCCGCTTTTCTCAAGAGTGGTTGAGTAATGCGGGCAGGGGATTTTTGCTTCATGATTCCCGAAGCACCCTTGGCGCAAATGACACCTTGATTTAGAGGATGCTCTGGATTGCCATCAATATAGACAAGCTCACCATTGCGCAGATGTGCACGGATACCACATCGGCATGCACACATATAGCAGGTTGTTTTCTTAATCTCTGTTACGGCCTCTTGCTTCTTGAGGGGGTCATGCACAGGGTCATTTGAAAATATTTTGAACATAGCTTTACTTATTTATTGAGGTTGTTTAGCAAGCAAAATAGCCATTGCAGCAGATGCCACCCTTGAAAATACAGAGTCAGATCGCGATGTGAGGATGATCGGAACTTGAGCTCCTAGAATGGTTCCAGCGCACTCAGCCCCAGCCATATAGACCAAGGACTTATAAAGAATATTACCTACTTGTAAGTCAGGAACCAAAAGAAGATCTGGATCACCAGCAACCTGCGAATGGATTCCTTTTGTTTTAGCAGAGTGGGCCGAAATAGCGTTATCAAATCCAAAGGGGCCTTCGATAATGGTTGCGGGGTGAATTGGACTTACAGCATGAGTGTCGACAATCTCTTTTGCATCGATAGTGGCTTGCATACCTGGATTAACAACCTCTGTAGCAGCAATGATCGCCACCTTTGTATCTTTGATCCCAAGTTTGTTAAGGGCTTCGAGACTACTTTTCAGAATCTGTATTTTTTGAGAGGCGTTGGGCGCGATATTGACTACGCAGTCACTGATCCCCAGTAATTTGGGGTAATGCTCTAGCTCAAATAAAAATAAATGACTCGTTCTGCGATCGGTTCTTAAGCCATCACGCTTCACTATTGGACCCATTAGATCTTCGGTGTGTAATGATCCCTTCATCAGAACTGCTAGCTTGCCCTCTTTTACGAGCTCCACTGCTTTCTTGGCTGCAATGATGGGGTCATTGGGCGTATCGACAATTTCAATTCCATCTAAGGAGAGTTTTTCCTTCGCTGCCAGTTCCAAAATGAGATCTTGAGGCCCAATTAAGATTGGGGTGCACAGCTGCCTTTTGATTAAATCAAGGACGGTTTCAAGGGCAGGCACACTCAGTGGATAAACGACCCCTAAAGGGATATCGCTTTTAGCCTCATCAATCATTTTTTCTAATAAGGGATATTTATCCATGAGGTTTGCCTAAGGGGTTTACCGTTATCAGATGAAATTAGGACAATGTTTGAGAGATACGCTCAGAAGCTTCTTTGAGCTTTGGAATATGTTCCATGGCTTGATTAAGAGGTAGTCTTGCAGTCGCTGCGTGAACCGCGATGGCCGCTACCACATCGCCCATCGCATCTCGAACTGGTACCGCAACACACGAGACGCCAAGAACGTATTCCTCATTATCAATGGCATATCCAGTACTGACAATGCGTTCAAGCTCAGACTCGAGGAGATCGCGATCAGTAATTGTTCTGTGAGTAAATTTCTCGAGCGGTAAATTTTCTAAAAGCTTAGCGCGCTCATCAGGTGTTTTGAAAGCCAGCAATAGCTTGCCACTAGCGCTGCAATGTGGAGGCAGTACAGTGCCCGGCGGGAGATGTAAACGTAAGGCCCAATTGGCTTCTACGCGATCTAGATAAAACAACTCACCACGTTTAAGGACGGCCAAATTACAGGTCTCTCCTAGATCAGCAACCAATTTTCTTAAAATGCTATGCCGAATCGCGGAGACAGTATCGTGCGTCAAAGTCGCCATGGCTAGGCTAGACAAACGATCGCCAGGGGCATAAGTACGACCACCGGGTTCTCTAGCTACCAATCCAGCTTCTTCGAAAATAGCTAGGGTGCGATGCAGAGATGCTTTTGGCATTCCCGTAATTTGCATGAGTTGCGCTAAAGTTGCGGGCTGCTGAAGAGCTGCTAAAGCCTCTAATATGACAATGCCTTTGAGCATCGATGAATTTTCGTTAGCACTATCTTTTTTGCTGATATCTAACGGTTCGTTATTGTCAATTTCAAGCATAAGTAGAAAATCTCAAGAATTGTGTCATTTTGTTCATTCTAATAGAACATATTGGCAATATCCAGAGAAAATGTTAGTATTTTTACTTATACGAAACAACTTGTTCCGTTTAGTAGGATTAGTTATCGTATCTAGACTTCCCAATAAGGGCTAATATAAGCCCATGGAGTGTGTTTAAAACAGGAGATAAGGTATGCGTAGAAGCAATCTGTTGGTCGCTGTACTGACTATAGCCTTTAGCTTGCTAGGTTTTGCTCAATTAGCGGGGGCCCAATCATGGCCTACTAAGCCGATTAAATTTGTTGTGCCATACCCACCCGGGGGCGGAACTGACGTAATAGCCCGCATCATGCAGGAACCACTGAGCCAGGCTTTAGGCCAACAAATCATTATTGATAATCGCGGTGGTGCAGGCGGATCGATTGGCACAGACATTGTTGCAAAATCACCTGCAGATGGTTATACGGTTTTATTCACACTGTCTTCCCACACAATCAATCCTGCAATCTATCCAAAGTTAGCTTTTGATACCGAAAAAGATTTTTTGCCAGTTTCATTGGTAGCATCGTTACCGCAGATATTAGTGGCCACTCCTGATTTCCCAGCTAAGACTGTGAAGGAGGTGATTGATATGGCCAAAGCAAAACCCGATTCAATTTCTTATGCATCTGTAGGCAATGGGTCGCCAGGACATTTGGCTGGCGCAATGATGGCCACTGCGGCAGGAGTTTCCATGACTCATATTCCTTATCGCGGTGGCGGCCCGGCTGTTACTGACGTCATGGCTGGTCAAGTGCCACTTCTTTGGGTTTCTATTCCTGCAGCAGCAAACTTTATTAAAGCAGGGAAGTTACGTGCTTTAGCAGTTTCTACTGTCAAGCGCTCTCCTATTTTTCCTGATGTGCCTACGATGGCAGAGTTAGGATTTAAAGATTATGAGGTTGACTCTTGGTATGCGATGTTTGTACCTGCTAAAACGCCACAGCCTATTATTGATACGCTTTACAAGGCAACGATCAAAGCATTGGCAGACCCAGCAGTGAAGGAAAAGTTATTAGGCCAAGGCGCTGAGGCGGTGGGCAGCACACCAGCACAACTTGGAGCAATCGTCAAAAGTGAGATTGTGAAGTGGAAGAAAGTAACGAAAGATGCTGCTATCAAAGCAGAATAGATGAAGCATCTAATCATTTGAAAATATTAACTAAGTAGAAGATATGACACCAGTAGAGAGCATTGTTGAGCGAGGCCGTATAGCTCAACAAAAATACGAGCAATATACGCAAGCACAAGTGAACTTGGTGGTGGAGGCTGTGGCTTGGGCCATCTTAGAGCCTAAGCGAAATCAAGAGTTGGCTGAGCTTGCAGTGAAAGATACTGGTCTTGGTGATGTTGCTGATAAGTTTAAGAAGAACTTTAGAAAAACGCTTGGCCTGATTCGTGATTTAAATATGGCGAAGACGGTGGGCATTATTTCTGAGGATTTGAAGACGGGGCTTACTGAATATGCCCGTCCAGTAGGGGTGGTCGCTGCTATCACACCCTCAACTAATCCAGGCGCAACTCCAATTAATAAAATTCTCAATGCAATCAAATGTCGTAACGCCGTTGTAGTTGCACCATCCCCAAAAGGATATTCAACTTGTGTACGATTATTGGAGTTTGTTCATCAACAATTAGATTTGGTACATGCGCCTCGTGATCTAGTGCAGATGTTGCCATTTCCGATTACTAAAGATTCCACCAATGAATTAATGCGTTTAGCAGATTTAGTTGTCGCCACTGGTTCACAAGCCAATATTCGGGCTGCCTATAGTTGTGGCACTCCTGCCTTTGGGGTGGGAGCAGGTAATGTACTAGCCATTATTGATGAGCATGCTGATTTAAATGGAGCTGCTACAAAAATTACCCAATCCAAGATTTTTGATAATGCAACAAGCTGCTCTAGTGAAAATGGAGTCGTGATATGTGCTGATGTGTATCAGAATGCAATTATGGCGTTGGAGCGGGCTGGTGGCGTTATGCTGGATGCTGCAGATAAAAAACGTCTTGAGGAAGTGATGTTTCAAGATGGCAAACTCACATCGACCTTAACAGCGCAATATCCTTCGGTCATTACAGAGCGTGCGAAATTACAAAATCCAAAGGCAAAAGAAGCCAAATTTTTGATGGTTGAGGAAGATGGCTTTGGCCCATCCGCTCCTTTCTCAGGCGAGAAATTAAGCCCTGTTCTCACAGTTTGGAAGGCTGCTGATTTCAAGGCTGCTCAGGACTTGGTGGCGAATGTGTACAACTATCAAGGAAATGGCCATTCAGTTGGTTTACATACTGCCTTAAGTGGTGCAGTAATGGAAAAGCGTGCTGCAACTCTGGCTGAGAATTTAAAGGTGGCTAGAGTGATTGTGAATCAAGCGCATACCATCGCTACTGGAGGTAGTTTTGAGAATGGACTTCCGTTTTCACTTTCCATGGGCTGTGGTACTTGGGGAAAGAATAATTTTTCAGACAATATGACCTATCGCCACTACCTTAATATCACCAGAGTAGTACGGCCAATTCCAGAGCGGGTTCCTAAGGTTGAAGATCTCCTAAAAGATTACTTCGCACGTTTTCCTCAGGCTTGAGTTTTAAAGTGACGACATCATGCCAAAGCTTGGGCGAGGTTCTATTACATTGGTCGGTAGTACAAGCGGGCAAAGTTTTTTTATATGCTCCTGAAACTGGGGCCACTCTGAGTTATGGCCAACTTGCTAAAGAAGCACATCATTTTTCAACATGGTTAGAAGAGCAGAAGATTAGTGCTCATGGGCATGTTGGTTTATACATGCACAATGGTCGTCAGACCAGTACGATTTTTTTAGCTGCTATGGCATGTGGTCGCGTCATTACACCACTCAATCTATTGGCACCTACAAATCAACTTGCCTGGGTTCTGGATCATAGTGATATAGAAATCTTGTTTTACTCTCCGGATAAAAAGCAGAGTTTATTTGCAGCACTCGAAAACACCAAGCGAAAATTTCAATTGGTAGAGCTAGATCCTGATCAGCCTGAAAGCCCATTTATGAAGTCTGCAGCAGGAACTTTACCTACCGTAAAGCCTACTCAGCCAGCGCTTCTCATGTATACCTCCGGTACAACGGGAACACCTAAAGGGGTATTACTAACCCACGCCAATTTATTACATGCCGCCCGTTCGATGGCGTCATGGCACTCACTTACTGAAGCAGACACAGTCTTAAGTTCTTTGCCGATTTATCACATCAATGGACAAGTGATTTCGACGATTACACCCTTTGTTTCTGGCGGATCTGTTGTTGCCCCTCATGCTTTCTCAGTATCGAGTTGGTGGAAGCTGGCAATTCAATATCAATGCACTTGGATCAATATGGTACCTACCATCATTGCTTATTTAATCAATGGAGCAAAAAGTGGGGGCACCTTGCCTAGTCGCGAGGAGCTGAAAGCGATTCGTTTTGGTCGTTCAGCCTCCGCTCCGCTACCTCCTGAGCACCATCGTGAATTCGAAGCTTTGTTCGGAATTACGGTCATTGAAGGTATGGGTATGACCGAGTCAGCCTCAATGGTGTTTTGCAACCCTCATGATGAGAGGCGGCGCTATGGAAGTCCTGGCCTCCCTTGCGGTGTAGAAGCGAAAGTCATTGATGCTGATGGGAAACCTCTTGGTGCGAATGTAGCCGGAGAAATCTGTTTACGCGGCGGTAATGTTCTCAATGCTTACTACAAAGCGGAGGCCGAAACTGCTAAAGCATTTGATAGCGAGGGGTGGCTCAAGACTGGCGATTTAGGAATGCGTGATGATGATGGTTTTTATTTCATTACTGGGCGCCTAAAGGAGCTCATTATTAAAGGCGGGGAAAATATTGCCCCACGTGAAATTGATGAGGCCATACTGAAACATCCAGCAGTATTAGATGCGGCTGCAGTTGGTATCCCAGACGCCAACTATGGGCAGGAAATTATGGTTTGTATTGTTTTAAAACCAGATATCTCTTGTACAGAAGAAGAGATGCGTCTTTTTTGCCTTAAAGAACTTGGCAAATTTAGAACACCGAAGTTGATTCTATTCATGGAGGACTTGCCTAGGGGTCCATCTGGTAAAGTTCAGCGTCTAAAATTATTGGATTTACTGCATTAGGCGGGCTATTACCCAGACGCTAAGAATAATGAGGTAGCAGCCCAACAATTTTTGCCTTAAGCTGTCCTTCATCTTGAGCAACTTTCCAGCTGCAATAGTTTGTGTAAAAGCGGCGCTTATTCCAAGAATGAGTATCAAAATTATCATGGCGCTATCAATGCTGTCCACCCCATGAATCCCTATCCAAGCAAAGCTAAGAGTCGTTAAGCTCACTATAGAAGTCGCTAAAACGAAAAGGATTGAGATGTTTACGCAAGCGGCAATGGGCAGACCAACCCACATTGTTAAAAGTGGCATCAAAAGCGTGGCTCCGCCAAGACCAAAAAGTACTGAAGAAATTCCTGAGATAGCTCCGACTGTGATTAGCTTAATAAGATTAGGCTTTATTGGGTGTTGTAATACTTTTGATGCAGGGGATTTGCCTAACAGGGTCCATAGCCCAACCAAAGCGATAGTTATGGAAAACCCAAGACGAAGTGCCGTATCAGACAACTCAGTCGCAACAACACTTGCTGGGAAAATAAAAAGTAGAGCGCTAAGAATCAGGGTGTTAGCAGTGTTGCGCTCGCTCTTACTTCTTCTGAGTACTTTGATTGCTCGAGGAAGTGCGCCAATGATAATGGTGCAAAGGCTGCCGATGACGATTAATTGGAAAGGTGGGTGAATAAAATGAGGTACTGTTAAGAATGCGGCATCTAATGCGGGAACAATAAATGCACCTCCGCCAATACCAAATAGCGCCATAAAAAATCCTGTTATTACTCCAATCAGGGAAAAAATAAAGTAGTGCACTATTGGTTAATAACCTTCCCCAGAATTAAATCCGCCGCTCTTTCGGCCAACATCACTGCAGGCCAATTAGTATTACCTGATGGGACTGTTGGCATTGCGGAGCAATCGACCACCCTGAGACCTTGCACTCCCCGGACTCTTAACGAGGAATCTAGAACTGCCATTGGATCATTATTTGGACCCATTTTGCAGGTACCAGTCGGGTGAAAGATAGTGGCGCCATTATTACGGCAGAACTCTAGTATTTCTGCATCCGATTTTGGGTTATTTGGCTTTACTTCGCGAGTAATCAAAGAACGTAGTGGTTCAGTCTGCGCAATTTTTCTAGCAAAATTCACTGCCGCAACACTGGTATCGCGATCATATTGAGTGGCTAAATAGTTAGCAAACATTTTTGGCGGCCTTAGTGGGTCTGTAGATTGAATGCGGACATACCCACGGGATTCTGGTCGAAGCTGACATACCGACATTGTGAACCCGGAGAAAGGGTGCACTTTTCCTCCTGCCATTTCAGCAGATAGGGTTGCCATATGAAATTGAATATCAGGCGTTTTGGAATCCTTCATGACTCGGGTAAAGAGGCCGCCTTGATTAATTCCAATAGAAAGGGGGCCGCCTCTAAATAATAGCCAGTCTAAACCCATCTTCAGTTTTCCGAACCATGACGAGAGTTGATCATTGGTAGAAATAGGTTGATTTAATTCATATATCAAACGAAATTGGAGGTGGTCTTGTAAATTTTCACCGACGCCTGGCAAGTCTTGTATGACGGGGATATTAAATTCCTGCAATAGGTTTGCTGGGCCCACTCCAGATAGTTGCAGAATTTGTGGACTCTGGATTGATCCTGCGCTCAAAATCACTTCTTTATTGGCGTAGACAGTTTTTTTAATGCCCTGTTGGATGTATTCAACCCCAACCGCTTTTTTATTTTCGAAAATAACTTTACTGGCTTGGCTGTTAGTCAGAATAGTTAGATTAGAGCGATGCTTAGCTGGTTTTAGGTAGGCTACTGCAGCACTACAACGAAATCCTTTATGAGTACTGAGCTGGAAGTAACCAACACCTTCTTGAGTTAGATTATTAAAGTCATCAGTGTTGGGCACACCAAGCGCATTAGCCGCTTTTTTAAACGCTTCCACTAAGGCATGTTTCTTAGGGATGGATGAGGCCTTTAATGGGCCTGTTTGAGAATGCAGTGGTTCTCCTAATCTGTCATTACCCTCTGCTTTTTTAAAGTAGGGCAATACATCATCCCAACCCCAACCGGGATTACCAAGATCACGCCAGCCATCGTAATCCTCTTTTTGTCCGCGGATAAAGATCAATCCATTAATTGAGCTAGATCCCCCTAAGGTTTTACCGCGTGGCCAATAAATTTGGCGATCATTCATGCCCGGATCTGGCTCAGTTTGAAATTTCCAATTAACTTTCGGATCCCACATCGTTTTTGCATAACCAATAGGCAAGTGAATCCAGGGTGACTTATCACTGGGGCCGGCCTCAATGAGGCAAACTGAATGATTGGGGTCCTCAGAAAGTCGGTTCGCTAAAACACAACCGGATGAACCGCCACCAACAACAACGTAATCGAATATTGTGTTCGACATACTATTTAGTGTTTTCTTAATCCTAAAATTTCACGTGCTTGGGCTGGCGTTGCAACACTGCGGTTATACGCAGGCGCCATTTCGGCTAAACGTGCGACTAATTCGGCATTATCTTTAGCGAGCCTGGTTTTATCAAAGCGGGTATTGTCTTCAAGACCAGTTCTCACATGACCGCCCAACTCCAGCGTCCATTCATTCACCGGTAGTTGATAGCGCGCTACCCCAGCTGCACACCAAGTAGCATCTGGCATGACTACTTTCAATTCTGAGATCAAAAATTCTAGGATTGAGCGTCTTGCGGGCATGGCATTAGGGATGCCCATCACAAATTGAACGTGAGCAGGGGCTTTTAAGAGGCCCCGTTCGATTAAGTTCGCAGCGTTATAAAGCATAGCCAAGTCAAAAATTTCAATTTCAGGCTTGATCTCGTACTTGAGCATTTCACCAGCCAGACCATCAACAAATTCTGGTGGATTCTCATAAATACCGTTAGGAAAGTTCACCGAACCAGTTGCTAGCGAGGCCATATCGGGACGATGAAACAACATTCCACCGCGAGCTGCTTGATCGCGTCCACGACCACCCGTAGAAAATTGAACAATGATTCCAGGGCAATGTTTCTGAATACCTACTTGTACGGCTGCATATAAGTCTGGGTCAGAGCTAGGACTTTCATCTGGATTGCGAACATGTATATGGGCCAGTGTTGCGCCTGCCTCATATGCTTTATGGATTTCTTCTATCTGTTCAGATGTCGTCACCGGAAGACCTGGACAATCTTTCTTGCGCGGAATTGCACCAGTCATTGCTACGGTAATAATTACTGGGGTAGTCATATTTACTCCATTAAGTTTAAGTACTGGTTTCTGAGAGGCTATTTTGAATATCTCTTGCGGCCTGTTGTAAGGGGCCTATATAGAATTCAATTGATTTTTCTTGCATACGGGGCGCTGGCCCATGCGCCGTAATGGTCGCAAAGGTTTTCTGTTTTGAGTTCATTACGGGTACTGCGATACCAATAAATCCCTCTAGAAAGGCGGATTCATCAAGGGCATAGCCATCTTGACGAATCTTTTCAAGTTCGGGGAAAAGCTTTTTATAGCTCAGGATCGTTTTGTCTGTGTAGATTTCAAAAGGCTCATTTCCCAAAGATCTTCTGACTTGTAATTCGGTCATCCCAGACAGAAATAGTTTGCCACTAGCAGTACAGTGAAGAGGTACACGCATTCCTAAGTCAACGTGAAGGCGGATGGGGGCACTCGTTTCAACTCGATCTAGATACATGACTTTATTGCCATCGAGAATATTGAAGTTACAAGTTTCACCAATTTCTTCAACTAAACGTTTCATGACTGCTACGCGTTGTGAGCGAATCGAATCTACAGAAAGAATATTGATTCCAAGGATACGTAACTTCGCGCTTGGCTGAAAACGCCTACCATTGGGATCGCGCTCTATAAAGCCTTGTGTCACCAAAGTATTTAACAATCTAAAGGCAGTAGGTTTCGCTAAGTGAGTGCTGGTAGAAATGGTTTCCAGGGTCAGCGGAAATTCAGATTGAGCAATGGTCTCCAGTATCAGTAAAACCTTCTCCGCCATGCTGGATTTGGCTGATTCTTCGAATATTTCCGAAGGCGGGGTGATGCGGGATAGCTTTTGTGACATTTATTGAGGTTTTTTGGAGATATTTGCGATTTTAAGTGTTTACCCTTAAAGCATTTCATCAGATGATACTTTAAATTCCATTAGAGAAAATATTAACTAAAAACAAGAGACAATGCAAACAAAAAAGAAGCCCGCTTCTAAAGCGAGAGCAAAGCCTAAGACTTTGAATAAAAGTTCTGCGGCTTTGCCTAAGAAAAAGGCTGTAAATACCGTTAAGGTGCCGCCTGAATTCACAATGAAACAGGTGAAGGAGATTGTTGCCTTAATCAAGGATGCTGGAACATTTACTAGCTTTGCTTATAAGACAGATGAATTTGAAATTGAGATTTCTGTCGGTTCACCGTCATCTTCAGGTGTCGCCAACTTTGTAGCCCCTCAAGTAAATTCAGCAGCTCCTGTGAATCCTTCTGCTGTAGTAAGCACTCCGGCACCATTCGCAATCTCGGCCTCTGAGCGTTTGATTACAAGCCCCATGATTGGAACTTTTTATCGCAGACCTAGCCCGAGTTCGCCTCCCTTTGTTGAGGTAGGTAAGCGCGTGAAGCCGGATACAGACGTTTGTATTGTTGAGGTAATGAAATTACTGAATACGATTCCTGCTGAATGCAGCGGCACTGTCTCACGAATTCTGGTTGAGGATGGCGAAAATATTGAAGCAGGCCAAGCTCTGATGGTGATTGAGGTTTCTTGATGGCCGTTAAAAAACCTTTTGAGCTAATTGACGTCACCCTGCGCGATGCGCATCAGTGTCTTTGGTCTACTCGTATGACTACTCCCCATATGTATCCTGCCTTAGCGGATATAGATCAGGCTGGCTATCGTTATATCAATGTATTGGGAGGTGCAGTATTTGATGTGATGGTACGTTTCCTGCGAGAAGACCCTTGGAAGCGTATGGAGTTTCTAAGCAAGCAACTGGCGACCCCTACTGATGCCTTAACACGTGGTCAAAGTATTTATACCTTTGAATTATTTCCAGATGATGTCGTCGCTCTCAATATTGAATTACTTGCAGAGTCAGGCGTCAAGGTGCTAACGGTATATGACGCCTTAAATGACAATCGCAATATCGAATCATCTGTGAAGGCTGGTAAGAAAAATAGCATGCTGATTAATGCAATGCTCACCTACGCCTTAAGCCCAGTGCATGACGATGCTTACTTTATTGCCCGTACCCGTGAGCTTGTGAAACTAGGAGTCGATTTTATTTCTGTAAAAGATCCCACGGGCTTATTAACTCCGGAGCGGGCAGTAACGCTTTTTCCAGCTATTGTTACTGCTGCTAAGGGTATTCCTATTAAGTTACATTCTCACTGCCAATCTGGCTTAGCGCCTCAAGTTTATGAAGAGGCTATAAAGGCTGGTTTTTCGTATGGGTATGTAGCTACTAATTGCTTAGCGAATGGGGCTTCATTACCATCAGTACTAGATGTTTACGCGAGCGCACAAAAACTGGGAAGGGCGCCCAAGATGAATCTGGCTGCATTGGAAAAGGTAGATGAGTATTTTGATTGGATCTGCTCACGTGATCATTTTTCTCGCGGACAGATGGCTACTTATGACCCTGCCTTATATGAACATCAAATTCCAGGTGGAATGATTTCAAACTTACGCGCTCAATTAGCAGTTATGGGTATCTCCCATAGGGAGGCAGAGATCTTGGAAGAGACAGCAAGGGTGCGTGAGGATTTAGGCTACCCCATCCTGGTTAGCCCATTTGCACAATATATAGTGACGCAGGCCGTCTTGAATGTCATGCAGGGTGAGCGCTATAAAACAATTCCTGATGAGATTAAGCTTTATCTCAAAGGGCATTATGGAAAATTAGCTGGTACGCCTAGTGCAGAAGTGATGACTCGCGCCAAGGTAGATTACGATGCCTCAAGAAGGCCAGGTGAGTTAATTCAAGCAGCCTTGCCCGGATTGAGGAAAAAATGGGGGCGCTCAATCAGTAAGCAGCAATTAAGTCTGCATGCTTTTTATCCTGAAAATCTTGCTTTAGGATTAAGGGATGGCGCTCAAGAAGCCTTGAAGCAGGGGCCTGCTTTACAGCCCTTTACGGAATTGGTGAAGTATTTGGTGATGAAAAAAGAGTATGGAAAAATTAGAACTAGATTAGGTGGTGTTGAGTTAAGCTTTACGAGTTAGCTTTTAGACGTTCGCTGTTTGGTATGAAATTCAAGCAATTCCATTATTAAGGAGATCGTAATGAAACAATTTAATGCGTCGCGTCGTATCTTTTCAGTACTAGCTGTTGCAATGCTTTCAGGAGCCCCAATGCTGTCGATGGCTCAAAATAGTGCCAAGTTCAATGATTACGGTTGGCCTGAAGGTGCGGATGAAAAAGTTTCAGCAAAATCGGTGGCTTGGCTTAAGGAAAAAGGTTGGTGGCCATTGCAGATTGCATTCCAACCACCATGGTCAGGTCAAAATACGATTAACTTAGTCATGGACAAAAAAGGTCTATTGGCTAAGCGTGGCATTGAGTCTAAATTACAGGCATTCCCATCTGGGCCTGCAATTAATGAAGTGATCATTTCTGGTCGATTCCAGTTTGGTAATGGCGGAAATTTCCCATTCACATCGCTGATTGATAAAAATATCCCGGTGAAGACGATCGCAGTAATCAATACCAACTTGATGCATGCTGTGCTGGTGCCGCTGGATTCAAAAATTAAGTCATTCAAGGACTTCAAGGGATCGAATCCACCTGCAACCATCGGCATTGTGACGGGTTCTTCAGCCGAGTTCTATATTCAGGCTGCTGCTAAAGCCAATGGCATTGAGATTGGTAAAGACATCATTTTGAAGAATATGCCTCCGGGTGAGCAAATGGCGATGCCTAAAGGTCTTGATGCGGTGGTGCCTTGGGATCCAACCCCAACCATCATGGTTAAAGAACGTAAGAACGCCAGAATTATCAGCGATAGCTTTCCGTACAATATTTATGAAGGTACATTCTATGTGCGTCAGGAAGTGATTGATAACGCACCTGATGTAGTACAGGCATTTACTGATGCAATTGCTGAAGCCACTCTTTGGATTAGAAAAAATCCAGATGCTGCGGTAGATGTGATGCAGGAAGATCCGAATTTGAAGAATTATTCAAAAGAGATCTTGCGTCAGCAAATTTCAGCATATAACTTGCTATACAAGCCTAACTACATTTACCCAATCCCAGTATTCTGGGGTCGTGCAAATGAGCCAATTTACACATGGCTATATGAGAATAAGCGTATTCAGAATAAGTTAACCGGTATTGATTTTGCACGTGCTGTGGATACTCGCTTTATGGATAAGACTTTTGAAAAGTTGGGTTGGGCAACCATTACTCGACCTCCATTTTTGCCGGCTGATTGGTCTGCACCGATGGATAAGACTCCATATCCAACTTATATGAACCCATTAAATACGTCTAAACCGCAGGCATTCCCTGAAAAAGGCGATCTCACCAGAGATTGGTCTTTTGATGGCAAGGTATACAAAAAATAAGGCGTTATGCAAATATTAAATTTTTTCAAGCAATTTCGTCGTTTAGCTTTATTGATTATTTTGCTTGCTGCCTGGGAATATGCCAGTCGGTTTATTTTGGATAAAACAGAAGCTACCTTGTTGCCACCTCCTTCGGGAGTGGCACAAGGCGGTTATGAATTAATGAAGTCTGGAGAAATCTGGAAACATTTAATCGATAGCTTATCCAGAGAATTCATAGCTTTTTGCTATGCATCTGTTGCGATTCCCTTGGGAATAGTCATGGGTTGCTTTAAATGGGTGAATGAGCAAGTTGATCCCATCGTTGAAATTTTGCGTCCAATCCCGCCTATTGCCTGGATCCCATTAAGCATTTTGTGGTTCGGCGTTGGTAATGTTCAGAATCAATTCATTATTTTTTTAGGGATATTTTTTCCTATCCTCTTAAATACGATTGATGCGGTGAAGAACGTAGAGCCCAATCTGATTCGTGCAGCTCGGTGCCTGGGAGCCGGCTCTTGGGGGGTCATCACTCACGTTGTTTTGCGTGCAGCTTTACCCCAGATCGTTACTGGTATTCGCATTGGCTTGGGGGTTGGTTGGATGGCATTAGTAGCAGCTGAATTAGTGGGCGCCAATTCTGGCCTTGGATTCTTAATCAATGATGCCCGCACTGTATTGCGGACGGATTATATTTTAGTTGGTATGTTGGCTATTGGAGTGATTGGCTTATGTTTGGATAGGCTCATTCGATACAGAGCTCAGAAACTCATGCCATGGTCTAGAGCACTTAATGCTTAAGCCTTAAACATTATCTATTCATCATTCAAATATACAAACTAATGCTCGCACTTAAAGTAGAACACATCAGAAAAATTTATCCTTCAATGCATGCCAAGGGGCAAGAAGTCTTGGCGATTGATGATATTTCCCTAGAGGTTCAGAAAAATGAGTTTTGCTCAATCCTAGGTCACAGTGGTTGCGGCAAAACTACCTTACTGAATTTGATTGCTGGCTTTGAGGAGCCGACAGCTGGACAAATCGAGTGCGCTGGCAAAGTGGTTCATGGTCCTGGTGCTGATCGATCGATGGTGTTTCAGGACTATGCTTTATTTCCATGGCTGACTGTGCATGACAACATTGCATTTGGTTTAAAAGTTAAAGGTACTGGTGCTGCAGAAATCGAGAAAATTGTGACTCGTTTTGCAGCTTTGGTAGGCCTTAGTCAATTTATCAATCATTATCCGCATCAATTATCAGGCGGTATGCGTCAACGGGTTTCTATTGCTAGGGCGTTAGTTGTCGACCCCACTGTTCTTTTGATGGACGAGCCATTTGCTGCTCTGGATGCTCAAAATCGAGCCATGATGCAGGCTGAAATGATTCGGATTTTGCATGAAGAGAGTAAAACGGTTGTGCTCGTAACGCATAGTATCGAAGAGGCGATCAATCTATCTGATGTCATTGTGGTGATGACGCGCCGCCCTGGCAGGGTAAAGGAAATCATCCGAGTTCCGGAGCCGCGCAGAATGATCGAGGACACCCCCGCTTATCTAGCAATCCGTCGCCAGATTCGTGATTTGATTGCTGGTGAGCATGATGTTAGTGAGGCTATCTGATTTTTGAAAATCTGCCTTTAATCTGCCTATTCATTTTTGCGGCAGTTCTTGGGGGGTTCATTAGGCGCTTAAGCGGTTTTGGAGGGGCGCTCATCATGACGCCGCTCTTGATGTGGATGTTTCCGATCCCCTTTCTCATTCCTATCGTCATGTGCTCAGAAATATTTGGAGGCGTTTTGCTTTCTCGCCAATGGAAAGTACATGCAGAAGATCGACCTCAACTTTGGTTCATGTTATTTTTTGCAGCAGTTTTTCTTCCGATCGGCATTTGGCTGGCTAGATTTATACCACTAGTCATACTCAAGCTTTCTACAAGCGCAGTAGTGATGTTTTTTGCGAGTTACTTATTGCTCAAGCCCCATGTTCGATTAAATAGCTCTAACGCTTTGGATGGATTGGCCGGCAGTTTATCGGGGCTATTATTAGGTTCGTGTGGAATTGGTGGGCCGCCGGCTGCCTTGTATCTCAATTCAATTAATAAAGCATTCGATAGAACACGCTCTTTGTTATCCCAATTTATTTCTGGCATCTCTGTATTCGCGATTATTGCTGCAAGTTCAATGGGGGGAGGGCTTGATTGGTTTGCCTATCTTTTGCTTGCGATTCCCTCCTATTGGCTGGGAATGATCTTGGCTAAACGTGTTTTAGAGGCTCATACGGTATCTGATAACGCCTTGAAAAGACTCTGCTTATTGCTTCTGATCGCAAATGCAGGCTTTAATTTACTGTTTTTGTTTATATTTGAATCGATATAAGCATATGAAATAGATGTTCTTCCCAGGGATATCAATACAACCTATTCTGTAAGCACACCGGATCAAATGAGGGAGTGCGATATGGCTTACATAGTTCAAAACAAGCAAGATACTGAAGCTGAAGTAGTTTTTCTGACCACAGAAAAAACCTTTATTTCATCAAAGGGGATCGATCAGTCTGTAAGTGCTCTATCAAGTGCGGAAGCAATTTCAGCGGCAAGTGAAAAAGTATATTTTCAAATTGAAGATTAACGGCCTGAATTTCAGTCTGATTGCCTACCTTTTTGGATAGCTAAGGGATTACTTCTCCACAAACGCGCGTTCAAATACATAGTCGCCTAATTGGCCAAGGCTAGGAGAGACTTTAAAGCCTTTGGCATCAAGCATCTCAGCCGTTTCTTTCAGCATAGAAGGGCTGCCACAGATCATCGCTCTATCTACTGATGGATCAAGTGGAGGTAAACCAATATCTTGAAAGAGTTGGCCAGATTCAATAGCGGTAGTAAGGCGTCCAGTGTGTTTGAATGCCTCTCTTGTCACTGTGGGGTAGTAGATCAGCTTCTCACGGATGATCTCACCGATGTATTCATCTTGCGTGAGTTCATTCTTGATATATTCACCATAAGCCAGCTCGCTAACCAAGCGCACACCATGAATCAAAACAACCTTTTCAAACTTATCATAGGTTTCTGGGTCACGAATGATGCTCATAAATGGCGCCAAACCAGTACCAGTACTAAATAGATAAAGGTGTTTGCCAGGATTTAAGTCGTCAATGACTAAGGTGCCAACAGACTTCTCGCTAACAAGAATCGGATCACCCACCTGAATTTTTTGTAAACGTGATGTTAGAGGGCCATCTTGAACCTTAATGCTTAAGAACTCGAGATGCTCTTCATAATTTGGGCTAGCAACGCTATACGCTCTTACTAAAGGCTTGCCTTCAACCTCTAGCCCGATCATCAAGAAATGGCCGCTACGAAAACGCAGGCCTTTATTGCGGGTAGTGGTAAAGCTAAATAGGGTGTCGTTCCAGTGGTGAACAGTGAGAACAGTTTCGGTGTTATATGCGGCCATAAATGCTTGTAATGAAAAGTCTTAATTTTAACAATTGTTAATTATCCCATTCCTGAGCCCTAGTTTTTGGGTAAATCCCCCACAAATAGGACTAAGTGGTGATATGTATCCAATTTTTGGTAATAAGAACCCTGATTGAATCGGACTTTTCTGAAAGGGCTATGATGTTCTGATGAGCTCAATACACTATTTATGCATTTCCTTATTTAGTCTTGCATTGGTAGTTTTTGCGGTCATTCTCCAGCAAGTGGGCTACCAAGAGGTCAGTTTCTTGCCGTGCCCATTATGTATTTTGCAGAGAATTGGCTATCTCGGTATTGCGATTTCTTCCTTCTTAGCAGCCGGTATTAGCCCCTTGAGAAAGCTGTTTCATGGGCTAGCTACATTATTTGCGGCATACGGCCTATCTGTGGCTGCGCGCCAGGTATGGCTTTTATCTCACCCAGAAATATCTTGTGGCATTGATCCCCTTGAAACTTGGATTAATCAATTTCAATTAGCACAAGGCTTGCCATGGTTATTTAAAGCAGATGGCTTATGTTCAGCAAAGCTACCGGCTATCCTTGGACTACAAGTGCCCGAGTGGTCTTTATTATGGTTTGTAGTGCTGTTGTTCATTTTGCTCATCACATTCTTTAGAAAATCTCATCCTTAACTCATCACAATCTTTTCTTTTACAGGAGGCGTAATCCAGCATATTCTGCTAAATATCATATTGATATAGCCATGGCTAATGCTGTTAAAACAAAGGGCATCCATTGGATGCCCTTTGTTAACTTTCGCTAAATGAGCTTAGCACTCAAATTTAGATACCAAATCCTTTAGCTTAGAAGCCACTCTAGCCAATTCAGCAGAGGAATTCTGGATCTCAGAAGATCCCGAAGAGATTCCGCGTGAGGCAAGGGCAACAGCCTCTACAGTCTCTGTAATTCTGGCGGAGCTACTTGCAGAAGTAGAAATATTTCGAGAAATCTCGCTCACTGTTGCGGCTTGCTCCTCAACTGCTGCAGCAATAATGCTAGAGATGTTATCTATCTTATTAATAATCTGAGTAATTTCAGCAATGGATTCAATAGCGCCCTTTGCATCAGATTGGATCGTATCAATTGATTGGCCAATTTCATTGGTGGCTTTAGCGGTAGAGCGGGCCAACTCTTTCACTTCGTTTGCAACAACGGCAAAGCCTTTGCCTAGCTCTCCAGCACGAGCCGCCTCAATGGTTGCATTAAGAGCTAATAGATTTGTTTGTTCAGCAATATCAGCAATAACAGCAACAACCTCTCCAATTTGAATACTGCTATTACTAAGCTTAGACATTTGCTGATTAGTGCTGTTGGCAATAGTGACGGCCTGATTAGCAACACGAGAGGCTTCCATGGCATTAATCGAGATCTCACGAATGCTGGCGCTAAATTCTTCTGTAGAAGCAGCAACTGATTGGGTATTTTGACTGACAATATCGGAGGACTGCGCAACTTCATTGGCTTGAGATGAGGTTTCTTCAGCGTTTGCATTTAACTGGGCGCTCACCGCTGCAAGCTCTTCAGAGGACGCGCTAATCATCAATGAATTACTGCTAATTTCCTGAATGGCTCCACGAAGATTATTTTGCAGTTTTTGAGCCGACTGGGCGATTTGACCTACGACGCCTGCGTAATTTAGACCTTCAATAGTGGTATTGAGACGAGACTCAGCCAAAGCATTTAGAGCATCTTTAGTTTTATGGAGAGGGCTAATAATAGACTGCCTGAAGCGAATGCCAATCAGAATGCTAAGTAAGACCGAGATAATAATGGTGACAAGCGTAGAAATGATTCCGTAATACTTGGCTTCCTCAGCTGCTTGATAGAAAAGCTTAGCGCTTTCTAATTTAGCGTCTACAAAGTCCTCAAGGTCTTTTGTAATGCGCGGTTTAAAGCCTTGAAACTTTTCACTAAAATACATAGCTGTTGCTGCAGATGGCGAACCTTTTTCAAGTAAAGCGATCTGCTCGATTGCTATTAAGTAAATATCAAAGTCTTCAACTAACTCATTAAATTCAACCCTTGTTTTAGAGCGAATAATGTTTGCATCAACAACTTTGATTGTCTTTTCTAAGTTGGTTCTTAGCTTTTCAATATTTGCTAGGGACTGTTCGCGTAATGCTTGACCCTCAGCTTTATTCGGAAGGGTTGAGGAAAGTAGTAGGTGATTTAATTCGATATCAAAAGCTAACGCTTCAATTTGTAATTGCTTTGATTCTTCAATTCCTCTTGTGCCTTGCACGTATAGCCAGTCAGTGCTTTTACCGATGACATAGTAGCCGTAGATCGAAATAACGCCGACTATTAGAGTAAAAAATAGAATCAGACCAAAGCTTACTTGCAGCTTAGTTTTGACGGTAGATTGTCTTTCGAATTTATCTAAAAAGTTGCGAAACATTCAGTAGGGCTTCCTGTAGAAGGTTCATGCGTAAGGCGGGCTATAGGATGAGGCTAGTCATGTGATTATTGCCTAATATAAGCTAATATCTCATTAGCTCCCTATTTTATCCGCCCGCCCAAATAAATGTCTATTACTATTACCTTATATGGAAAATCACGACGAAATCCTCGCTGAATTTATCCTGGAGGCCCGGGAAATCATTGATCGACTTGATGGTGATTTTGTCCGCTTAGAGGAAAACCCTGGAGATCAGGCTTTAGTGGGGAATATCTTCCGGGGTTTACACACCCTTAAGGGGAGTAGCGGCTTTTTTGCTCTGAAGCGCCTAGAGAAGCTTTCCCATGCAGGTGAGAGCTTATTAGGCAAAATTCGTGCTGGTCAGGCTGAATTAGATTTCGATAAATCAACTCGCTTGCTAGAGATGAATGACATTCTCCGGAGCATTATTGAGGGAGTAGAAGCCAATCATTTAGAGCCTGAAGGAGATGATCAGGAGCTTATTGCAGTTTTGCTTAATTTAGAACCAGCGGCAATTAAACAGACCGATCAAACGATTTCTCCAATGCCAAATAAGGCGCCTGAGGAGCCATCAAAAAATGAGTCACAACCTTTGCCTGAAATTCAGATGGAGTATTCGGAGCCTTCTGAACCAGTTTTAACCAATACTACCGGACAAGAGGTTGTTGTCCCGGTCAAAGTAAATCCAGAAGTTCTCGATAAGTTAATGAATATTGCTAGTGAGATGGTGCTTGCGCGTAATCGCTTGCTCCCATTCTCGCAACAATCTACTGATAAGTTATTCACTAGTGCAGTACGCAGCATCGATCTATTAACCCTAGAGCTGCAAGAGCGCATGATGAAAATGCGGATGCAGCCGATTTATCATATTTGGGATAAGTTTCCTCGTCTGGTTCGAGACGTCTCTGCTGAATGTGGCAAGAAGGTGCGACTTTTGCAGGAAGGCTCTGAAACCGAATTGGATCGCATCTTGCTTGATAGTATTCGAGATCCATTAATCCATCTGATTCGAAACAGTATTGATCACAGCATTGAAACCCCAGAAATTCGTTTAGAAAAGGGTAAGTCAGAACTTGCCTATTTGATTCTCCGTGCAGCCCACCAAAACGGTACAGTGATTGTTGAAGTGATTGATGATGGTGCAGGGGTCGACTATGAGCGTGTTCGGCAACATGCCATTTCTCGCGGCTTGATCAGTGCAGAAAAAGCACACGCTCTCAATCATAAAGAGTTGATTGATTTAATCTTCTTACCAGGTTTTTCTACTCGTGACACCATAACCAATCTCTCCGGAAGAGGGGTGGGTATGGATGTTGTGAAAAACAATATTGAAAATATTGGCGGTAGTATTGAAATCACGAGTGTCCCTAATGAGGGTACTCATGTTAGGTTGAAAATTCCACTCACATTGGCGATCTTGCCAACTCTGTTTATCAGGTGCGCAGAGGAAATATTCTTGATCCCTCAAAATCGCATCTTAGAATTAGTGCGCTTTGCGCCAAATCAGCCTCATAACGGTATTGAGGATTTTTATGGCACACCTACCTTCCGCTTGAGAGATAAATTAATCCCCTTATTATTTTTAAATGAACAGCTTAATTTGCCTGCCAGCCCTCTTAAACCAAAGCAGAAGCTCTTTATAGCAGTGCTTAACTTTAACGGCACTTTGTTTGGATTGGTGGTGGAAGAGGTCCTCAATATTCAAGATATTGTGATTAAGCCTTTGGGAGAGTTATTAAGGGACATGTCTAATTTTGCAGGCGCCACTATTATGGGTAATGGTGAGGTTGCCCTTATTTTAGATATTGATGGCATCGCCCGTAAATCAGGTCTGGTTGAACGCTTGCAAGCCAACCCAATCAGGCAGGAGGAGCTTTATGTGCCAGTTGTTGAGGAGATGATTTCAGTACTCCTATTTGAGATTCCAGGCTTAAATAAAATTGCCTTACCTTTAGATTCAATTGATCATATTATTAAATTAGATCCATCTCAAATTCAACAAAACGGTAACCGTGAAGTGGTCTATTTTAATGAGCAACTCATGGATTTAGTCCGGCTAGATCATTATGTGAGCGGAGGATCGAAGGATTCCCACTTGCATCATGCTCATGCTCCTGTTTTAACCTGCCATTATCGAGACCGTTTATATGGCTTGGTTGCGAAACAGGTAACCGATATCATTGAAGTACCCGCTAAGCTGCATGAACTTTCTACTCCACAGCGGGGCTTAAATGGTTGCATTATCTACAATGATCAAGTTATCAATGTGCTGGACTTAGAAGAGGTGCTTGTTATGCACAATATTCAGGAAGAGTCTGACGAATATCCAAAAGTAATCGATTTATATTTGCCCAATTGAATATGGAACGCTCATTCTTAGTTTTTTATGTTGGTGTTTATGCTCTGGGCATACCTGCGGAAGAGTTAATTGAGGTGAATCGAAATTTAAGATGCACTCAGGTTCCTGGCAGCCCAAAAATGATTCGGGGCATATTAAACCTGCGAGGTTTATTGATGCCAGCAGTAGACATGGGAGCCTACTTAGAAATTGCTGACTCTAAGTGCGAGTCTTTCAGTATCATTCTCAAGGTCCAGGAAAATAATATTGCATTAATGGTAGATTCGATTGGCGATATTATGACGTTTAATACCGCAGAGTTGGTACTCCCTCCAACCCATTTATCTGGACAGTTTCAGGAGGCAATTCAGGGTGCATTCAGGCTATCGGAAGGACTTTTAATTATTTTAGATACCGGTGCAATATTGCGAAATGCTCAAAACCCTCATGGCTCGGTTCTTACTAGCCTGCAAGCAGTATCGGTGGCGCCTTAGAGTGCCTTTTGTTTTATCTCTATTCTAGCTATTCCTCTTCACGACGTAGGTGAGGAAAGAAAATAACGTCTCGAATATTTGGCACATCTGTGAGCAGCATCACTAAGCGGTCGATACCAATACCGCAACCACCTGTTGGTGGCATACCATATTCAAGTGCGCGAATGAAGTCATGGTCAAAGTACATCGCTTCTTCATCCCCAGCTTCCTTTTGCGCTACTTGTTTACGGAAACGATTGGCTTGATCTTCAGCATCATTAAGCTCAGAGAAGCCGTTGGCAATCTCACGACCAGTGATGAAGAGTTCAAAGCGCTCAGTAATGCCCGGGCGCGTATCGGATTCTCTAGCAAGTGGGCTTACTTCGATTGGGTAATCAATAATATAGGTTGGTTCCCAGAGATGCTCTTCAGCTACTAATTCAAACAAGGCGAGCTGTAAGGCGCCAATACCTGCGTTTTTCAGCGTTGGTGAGTCTGGATTCTCACCACCTTTTTTCAATTCAGCGCGAATGAAATCTGCATCCTCCAATTGAGCTACCTGATAGGTTTTATTAGACTGTGGCCCGTACTTCAGAATTGCTTCAGTAATTGTTAAACGTTGGAATGGTTTGCTTAAGTCCAATTCGCGACCTTGATGAGTCAGAGTTGCAGTGCCTTGCGCATCTATTGCTGCTGCACGAATTAGGCCTTCAGTGAAGTCCATGAGCCAACGGTAGTCTGTATAGGCCGCATAAAATTCCATCATTGTGAATTCTGGATTATGACGTGGGCTGACACCTTCGTTACGGAAGTTACGATTAATTTCGAAGACGCGCTCAAAGCCACCGACTACCAAACGCTTGAGATAAAGCTCAGGTGCGATACGCAAAAACATTTGCATGTCTAAAGCATTGTGGTGGGTAGTAAATGGTTTTGCTGTAGCGCCACCAGGAATTGGGTGGAGCATAGGCGTTTCTACTTCCATAAAGTCAGCATCGAGCATATGGCGCCGTAATGAGGCAATCGCATTACTACGTGCTTTAAAGGTATTGCGACTTTCTGGATTTACGATCAGATCCACATAGCGCTGACGATATTTAGTTTCTAGATCAGAGAGGCCATGGAACTTATCTGGTAATGGGCGCAAGGACTTGCTAAGTAAGCGTAAGTTACTGGACTCAACTGAGAGCTCACCTTTATTAGTCTTAAAAAGATTACCTTCAGCAGAGATGAAGTCACCCATATCCCAATGCTTAAAAGCGCCATGGGTATCAGCACCACTCAGTTCATCGCTGATATAGAACTGAATTTGACCGCTACGATCTTGAATGGTGGCAAAGCTGGCTTTACCCATCACGCGTTTAAGTACCATGCGGCCAGCAACTTTGACATGCACTTTCTTGGCTGCGAGCTCTTCTTTAGTGAGGCTGTCGTAGTGGGTATGTAGATCTGCAGCGAGATGAGTCGGAACAAAATCATTTGGGAAGGCAATGCCACCTTCACGGAGCTTAGCGAGTTTTTCACGGCGCTCTGCAATGATGTGGTTCTCATCTACTGCTTCAGTTGCCGGTACTTGATTAGTTTTATCGTTCATATTCTGGGTTACAGTGGTATTACGGTAATTAAACGCCTTGTTTCAGGCTAGCTTCAATAAAAGCATCCAGATCTCCATCCAATACCTTTTGGGTATTAGAGATCTCGACGTTGGTACGTAAATCTTTAATGCGACTTTGATCCAAAACGTAAGAGCGGATTTGATGACCCCAACCTACATCCGTTTTGCTCGCCTCTAACTTATCTTGCTCTACGCGACGCTTTTGCATTTCATGTTCATATAAACGCGACTTTAGCATCGTCATGGCTTCAGCGCGGTTGCGGTGTTGGCTGCGATCATTCTGACACTGAACCACGATTCCGGTTGGCAAGTGTGTGAGACGGACGGCAGAGTCGGTTTTATTAATGTGCTGACCCCCTGCACCAGAGGCGCGGTAGGTATCGGTGCGAATATCAGCAGGATTGACTTCAATTTCAATGGAGTCATCAATTTCAGGATAGACATAAATTGAGGCGAAAGAAGTATGACGACCATTAGAAGAATCAAATGGTGACTTGCGCACTAAGCGATGGACACCAGTTTCAGAGCGGAGATGACCGTAGGCATACTCGCCATCGACTTTGATAGTTGCGCTTTTGATACCAGCAACATCACCATCAGATTCCTCAAGAATTTCTGTTTTATAGCCTTTACGTTCGCAATACTTGAGATATTGACGGTAGAGCATGCTAGCCCAATCACAAGCTTCTGTTCCACCTGCACCGGCTTGAATATCAATAAAGCAATTACATGAGTCCATCTCATTGTGGAACATACGGCGGAACTCTAAATCACCAATGATCTTGCTATAAGTCTCCACATCTTGCTCGATGGCAGAGATAGTTTCAAAGTCACTTTCCTCTTTAGCCATATCAAATAGCTCAAGAGCGCTGGTGATGTTGGTATTTAAATTAGTTAAAGTAGCAACTACGCCATCGAGCAATTTCTTCTCTTTGCCAAGTGCTTGTGCTTTCTTTTGATCATCCCAAATAGTGGGATCTTCTAGGATTGAATTAACTTCGGTAAGGCGACGTGACTTTACTTCGAAGTCAAAGATACCCCCGAAGAGCTTGCTCACGGGTGAGCAGGTCGTACAAGGTATTCGAAATAGTGTTTAGTTGTTCAGCTTCCATCCCCTAATTATAAGGGGGTTATTGCACTTGCCCTTCAGGCCCCAACACCCTCATCATGGGCCTCAATCATGAGCTGGACGCGGGCTTGCCCTTGATAGCGATCGGTCACCAAGCGGTAGACCAATTTGGCTTTGGCTGGGAGGCTTTGGGTGCGGTTGAACCAAACAGCGCTCAGAGGCTTATTATCAGCTGCCATCCCAACGGGACGCAGCATCAGGCGCAGGTGCTTTTCTTTCATGAGGCTTTGCTGGGTAATCTCAAATTCTCCATAAAAGACTGGCTGTGGAAATCCTTGACCCCAAATTTCTTCGGCAAGCAGATCTCCAATTTCAGGGGTGAACTCGAAGGCTTGAAGGGCGCCATCATGGGTATGGCGACGTTCTAATAGTTCATCTGTCAGCAAGCTACTTGCCACTTCCTGAAAACAGACATCAAACTTTTCAAAGTCACTTTTGCGAATCGTTAAGCCTGCAGCCATCGCATGGCCACCAAATTTCAGAATCAGATCAGGCTCACGTTTAGAAACGATATCTAAAGCATCACGTAAATGAAAGCCAGTTAATGATCTGCCAGAACCACGCAATTCTTCTCCGGTGCTGCCATCAGCGGGCGCAAAAACAATGGCAGGGCGATTGAAACGCTCTTTTAAGCGTGACGCCACAATGCCGACAACGCCTTGATGCCACTCTGGATTCCAAAGACAAATACTAGTGCGCTGCGCTATTGTTCCGGTTAATTGATCTTCTGCAAGATGAGCAAGAGCTGCTTCTTGCATACCTGTTTCAATTCCACGACGCTCGCGGTTAATGCGATCGAGTTCTTGCGCAATCATCATCGCTTCATCAGCGTTGTCCGTTAGCAGCAAGCGAATACCCAAAGTCATATCTGCTAAGCGCCCAGCAGCGTTAAGACGCGGACCAATTGCAAAACCCAAATCAAAAGTATTCGCCTTACGAGGATCTCGCACTGCTGCTTGAAACAGGGCTTGTATTCCAGGTTGAGATACGCCAGCTCGAATGCGTTTTAAGCCATTAGAAACCAATACACGATTATTACGATCAAGCTGTGCTACATCAGCAACAGTTCCCAAGGCAACGAGATCTAATAAATTCTCCACTTTAGGTTGAGTCTCATTGGTAAATTTGCCGCGTTTACGGAGTTCTGCACGCAATGCCACCAATAGATAAAACATCACACCAACACCCGCAAGTGCTTTGCTCGGGAAGGTGCAACCAGGTTGATTGGGATTGACTATGGCAGTAGCCTTCGGCAGGCGATCGCCAGGCAAGTGATGATCAGTAACGATGACTTCCATAGCTAGTTCACGTGCGCGGTCAACGCCAGCTTCACTTGCAATGCCGTTATCAACGGTGATGAGATATTTGGGTTTAGGGCTTTGCTGAGCAGCAAGCTCGACTACTTCAGGGGTGAGACCATAGCCCATGGTGAAGCGATTCGGCACCAGAAAATGGATAGGAGTCTCGGGGCCACCAAGCATCCGTAAGCCCCGTAAGCCAACTGCGCAAGCGGTAGCACCATCACAGTCATAGTCAGCCACAATGAGCATCGGCTCTTTTCGTTCAAGGATGTCCGCTAACAGGGATGCCGTGCTGATGCAATTCTTAAGCTCTATTGGCGAGAGCAATTGCTTTAAGTCGAGTGAGAGTTCTTCGGGAGACTCAAGACCTCGTGCCGCATAAAGTCTAGCAAGCAGTGGATGAAGGCCACTTTGTTGCAACCAGGTAGCAGTGCGCTCTGAGAAGGGGCGTTGTGAAAAGAGACCCATTACAGAATGATTTCCTTCCAAGTGAGAGGCTCTGCTTTTTTCCAGAAGGCCCAAGATTTTTTATCAAGATCTTTAGCTGTGAAGACTCGCTCACGTACTTTCCCTTTTGGAAAATCAATGATCAGTACTTCATCTAGTTCTTTATTCAGCAGTGCTGTCCTTAATGCTGGCCAGATAGTTTCTCCTTGTTCAAGCCAAGCAAAGGATCCCATCGCTGGAATATTGAATGCTTTTGAATGGGGGATGTTGTATAGCTTTGCTAATCCAGCTAACAAGGGGTGTGACCCATAAAGATGTTTTGATTGTTGAACTACCTGTGGGGCTTGCACATCACTTAATTTACCAATGCCGCTAATCCATAAGGAGTTGATACTTGGCATGCCACCTTGTTCTCGTTCTTCATTGATGGGACTGATATGCCATAGCATCTGAATTTCGTTTTGTAATTTACGCCAACGCTTTGCAATACCATCCTCATTTGTATCTCGTGGCATCCACCAATCAATATTACGACCATGCGCTTGATCGATGCTGTAGCTCTCTAAACTCGCAAATGGACCTGCTGGAATGAACCAATAGTGCTGCCCTTCAAACAGAATAGGGCTTTGAAAATCTTCCTCAATATAGGTTAGAGCAACTCTCAGAAGTTCAGCAGATTCAGTTTGTGTCAGATCGATCTGGTTTTGCCCCATCAAAATAAGGTGGTCACGTGTCGCATGAAGATGAACGGGTTGTAGGCAGGCAATGTCGTCAGAGGGATTTACAGCTTGCGATGTTTGTCCTAACAACAAGACTGGTGCCAGCGGTACATGGCTCCCAAGTAAAAAGCGCTCATGAGGTAGTCCTTTAACTGGACGATCACCCATGGCCTGTTCTTCCTCGGAATCCAAAGCATCCTCACCTGACAGCATCAGGGTAAAGCGCCGCAGAGTGCTCTGAGGGCTTGGGGAAGATGGGGAATTTGCAGTCATTTCCCTGATTTTAGGTGGCATTTAGGTATTCCATCGGTTTGTCTTCGTAATTCACTAAACTGTGGCTATGTTAAGACTTCCCATAGAGCTAGAAATTGGCCTGCGCTATACCCGATCCAAGCGTCGTAAGACAGTGGGTAGGCGCGACGGCTTCCTATCTTTCATTTCTGGAATCTCGACTGCTGGTATTGCCTTAGGTGTTGCCTCCCTGATTGTTGTTCTTTCAGTCATGAACGGTTTCCAGAAGGAAGTTCGTGACCGCATGCTATCTGTTCTCTCCCATGTAGAAATTACTGCACCAGAAGGATTGGCTAATTGGGAGCCGGTTGCTCTTAAGGTTGCTGCACAACCACATGTAGTGGGCGTAGCCCCAATGGTGAGCTCGCAAGGTTTACTTAGTCGCGACAATGTCATGCGCGGGGTCACTATCCGAGGCATATTACCTAGTGAAGAAGGAAAAGTGTCTGATCTGCCAAAACAATTCGTTGCTGGCAGCATTGATGATCTTAAGCCTGGCAGCTTTGGCGTTGCTCTGGGTGCTCAACTTGCAGCACTCGTCGGCGCACATGTTGGCGATCGTATTAACTTAATCGTTCCTGAAAGTGATTTAACACCGGCAGGTGCAATGCCACGCATGCGTACACTGCAAGTAGTGGGCATTGTGGATAGCGGGCATTACGAATACGACAGCTCTTTGGCAATCATGCATTGGAAAGATGCTGCTGCCTTACTGCGCTTGCAAAACCCATCTGGTTTGCGTGTGAAGATAGACGATATGCAGCGTGCACCTGAGATTGCCAATCAACTTGCTGCAGTAGTACCCCAAGCTTTATGGGTAACTGATTGGTCACGCTCAAATCGTAATTGGTTTGCTGCGGTTCAAACTGAAAAGAAGATGATGTTCATCATCCTGACTTTAATTATTGCGGTGGCGGCATTTAATCTCGTATCTACATTAGTCATGACCGTGAATGAGAAACAGGCTGATATTGCTATTTTGAGAACAATGGGTGCGAGCCCTGGCTTGATTCAAAGAATCTTTTTAATCCAAGGCTTAGCCATTGGCATCCTTGGCTCTTTATCAGGTGTTGGCTTAGGTTTACTCATTGCGCTCAATATCGATGTCATCGTTCCTGCGATTGAAGCAATCTTCCGCGTACGTTTCTTGCCACGTGAGGTTTATTTCATCAGTGAGTTACCTTCTGATGTCAGATTAAGTGATGTAGTGACCGTCGGCCTGATGGCATTCGGCTTATCGGTGTTAGCCACTCTCTATCCAAGTCGTCGTGCCGCCAAAGTACGGCCTGCGGAGGCCCTACGATATGAGTAATCAAGATAATTTAGTTCTCATGGCTAGAGGTTTAGCTAAGACTTATGGTCAGGGGCCCACAGCTGTAGAAGTACTCAAGAGTATTGATTTAGATGTTATGCCTTCAGAGAAGGTTGCTATTGTGGGTTCATCTGGCTCAGGCAAAAGTACCTTACTACATCTTTTAGGAGGTTTGGATAATCCAAGCGCAGGCACTGTTGTTTTAGCGGGTTCTAATTTAAATCAGCTATCTGTCAAAAAGTTAGATCAACTCCGCAATCAAAGCCTAGGGTTTATTTATCAGTTTCATCATCTCTTAGATGAATTTAGCGCTGTTGAGAACGTCGCTTTACCTTTACGTATTCGAGGCTTAGATAATGATGAGTCTATGGAGCGCGCTAGCAAAATACTCAAAGCAGTTGGTTTAGCTGCACGTGAGTTACACATACCTGGTGAATTATCAGGGGGCGAGCGTCAGCGCGTGGCCGTTGCAAGAGCCTTAGTCGGTAATCCTGCATGTGTTTTAGCCGATGAGCCAACTGGCAACTTGGATACCGAAACTGCCGATAGTGTTTTTGATTTAATGCTAGATATTGCTCGCGATCAGGGAACCGCCTTTGTGATTGTGACGCATGATCCAATCCGTGCTAAACGTTGTGATCGTATTTTGCATTTAGAGCGTGGAGTATTAAAGACTTTCTTGCAATGAGTCAGCATCCTATGTGGATTGATACCCATTGCCATCTAGATGCGCCTGAGTTTGAGCGTGCCTTACCTGGGGTCATTCAGGCTGCTACTGAAAAGAATGTTCAAGCCATTTTATTACCTGCAGTAAAAGCGGGTGATTGCCAGCATGTTCGTGAAATTGCCAAACATTACAGTCAATTGATTCCGGGCTTGGTTTATACGCTTGGCATTCATCCTCTTTATACCAATCAAGCCCAAGAAGGTGATATTGCTATTCTTGAACAAGAAATATCGCAATCCCTTACTGACCCTCGCTTTGTTGGTATCGGCGAGATCGGCCTGGATTATTTTGTGGAAGGCTTAGATCCTCATAAGCAAGAATATTTTTTTAATGCGCAATTAGATCTAGCTCAACAGTTTCAATTACCTGTAGTTCTGCACGTACGTCGCTCCCAAGATGTTATCTTGAAAGCCTTACGCCGTCGTAAAGTTCCCGGTGGTATTGCACATGCATTTAATGGCAGCTTTCAGCAGGCTGAACAATTTATTGAGCTGGGTTTTAAGTTGGGATTTGGTGGCGCCGCTACTTATGAGCGTGCCTTACAAATTCGACGACTCTTAACGGATTTACCTATAGACAGCATCGTTACAGAAACCGATGCGCCCGATATTCCACCAGCATGGTTAAGAGAAGAGGGGCTTGCATTTAACGAGCCAGCCTTCTTGCCTCGTATCGCCAGGACTTTGGCGTCTATTCGTGGAGTCAATGAGGCTGACTTTGCCTTGGCAGTATGGCGCAATGCCATGCAGGTATTACCCCGTTGGTCAGCGCTCTGCGCAGATCTCTCAAATCCCAAACTAGCTTCTTAAGCTCTTGCGCTTTGCGATTACGGCATTTATCGCCGGGGGATCACTCCTTTTCTTTTTACCAAAGATTCCGTTTTATTGGATGTCCGCATGCTTTCTGCTTAGCATCAGTTGCATATTCTTTTTCTTCATCAGCAAACCATTAAGTCAGTTACGCAAATCAGCAATTATTGCTTTCATATTCATACTGGGTTTTGCTTGGAATGCGCGCTATGCTGAAAATCGATTGGATAATATCCTGTCTCCAGAAATGGAAGGTAAAGAATTACTAATAGAAGGGCGCGTAGCTGCATTGCCTCAAGGAAATTCTGAGGGCGCCAAGTTTACATTTGAAGTGGATGATGCTACAGGCACGCTTCCTCGGCGTATCTATTTAAGTTGGCAGCCTGCCTGGAGAAATCCACAGGCAATTCCTGAGATTATTCCTGGCCAACGTTGGGAGTTCAAAGTAAAACTCAAGCGTCCCTACGGGTCTCTCAATCCTTATACCTTTGATTTTGAGCGATGGTCCTTTCATCAAGACTTTGGGGCTAGCGGCTCAGTGCGATCAGGAGAATTGATATCCGCTAAAGATATTGGGTTAACAGAGTTTGAGCTGCGCATGGAGTTAGTGCGTTGGGAATTACGTAAAAAGATTCAATCCATGTTGCCAGCAGATGCTCGCTATGCGGGTGTGATTATTGCTTTGGTAATGGGCGATCAAAATGCGATTGATCAGGATGACTGGCAGGTATTCAATGCTACCGGTATTGGGCACTTGATTTCTATATCAGGGCTACATGTGACGATGTTGGCTGGCGTTGGTGCATCGATAGCAGCCTTTATTTGGCGACGCCGCTCTTGGCCACTACTCATTCCTGTTGGCAAGGTTGCTGCAATTGCTGGATTTTTGACGGCATTTATCTATGCATGGTTAGCAGGTTTTCAGATACCGGCGCAAAGAACCATGTATATGGTTGGTGTAGTGGCATATGCGCTATGGTCTGGCAGAAATCCTAGATCCTTTGATATTTGGTGGTGGGCATTAGCATTTGTTCTATTGATTGATCCGATGGCACCATACACCCCAGGATTTTGGTTGTCATTTGGCGCAGTTGCAGCCATCTTATATGCCATGGGTGACTCAGCAGGTTTGCTAGGCATCCCAACTGGAAAGGAGCTTGAGGTTCATTGGACCCATCGCTTCATTCAAGCCTTACGTGAGGCCTGTCGAGTACAAGCGGTTGTTACCATTGCATTACTCCCATTGACTTTGTATTGGTTTTATCAGGTATCAGTAGTCTCACCATTGGCTAATGCCTTTGCAATCCCTTTGGTGAGTTATCTTGTGACTCCATTAGCGATTGCTGGCGCATTGCTACCGCAATTACTTGGTAAGTGGCTTGTATTGCTAGCCCATACGTCAATGGAGTGTCTAGCGATTGCATTAGATTGGATGGCCAGTTGGAATTGGTCAGTAGTTTGGGCGGGGCAGCCAGTGTGGTGGATCTTATTGATATCAGGAGTGGGTATTACTTATGCGATTCGTCCAGGAAGATTACTTAGTAATTGGAGAATGCGCACTTTAGCTTTATCTCTATCCATCCCTTTATTTGTTCCGCCACTCAGTTTCTCAAATCCAGATTCTTTAGTTGTTGGTGAATTCAGGGCAACCGTTCTGGATATTGGCCAAGGCACGGCAGTCTTGCTTGAGACGGAAAATAGGAAATTACTTTATGACACTGGACCCATTCAGGGAAGGAGGGATGATGCAGGGCAGCGTGTGATTCTTCCTTATCTGCGAGGCAGAGGTATTGAACAAATAGATCGCATGGTGATTAGCCACAGTGATAGTGATCATGTGGGCGGTGCCGCTACCTTACTAAAGCAAATTCAGTTTGATTTCATGATGGGTTCATTACCTAGAGATAATCCTTTACTTCAAAATCTTCAGACTAGAAAAATCCCGAGTATCCCCTGTCGGTTTGGGCAGCGCTGGATTTGGGATGGCGTTGAATTTATAGTATGGCACCCAAATGAAGACACACTTTTTGAAGAGCAATATTCTAGGAAGCCCAATGAAATGAGTTGCGTGCTTGAGGTTCGCAACCAGAATGCTTCCTTCTGGTTAACCGGTGATGTAGAAAAGCAGGGTGAGGCTGAGATGGTGGAGCGGCTCAATCCAGCGATATTAGAAGAGATTGGTAATAGGCAACTCATCTTCATGGCGCCACACCATGGAAGTAAAACATCCTCATCCTTCGACTTACTCAAAAATTTAGAGCCTGATCAAGCTTTTGCACAAAATGGTTATCGTAATCGCTATGGCCATCCACACCCCACTGTTAGCGCACGCTATCGAGATTTAAATATTCCTTTTTATCAAACCCCTATTACCGGCGCACAAATCTGGACATTTAAAAATAACACTAAGTCTTCGACACAATTTTGGCGACGTGATATAAAGCATCTTTGGCACCGGAATGTCAAAGAGTAATATAGAGCGAAGCTAAAAATGGAAATGCTTATCGCTAGTGTATCTAGCGGCAATAAATCCCTCTTTAGTTGGTCGATGTATGATTTGCAGACTTAAGGGGATTTAGATATGTACAGAATAATTTTTTTACTCATAGTTAGTCTTGGTTTAATAGCGTGCAGAGGTAACGATAAAGTCGTTAGTGCCTGGGAGATAAATGATGTTTATCAATCTACCATCGTTAGCTCAAATCCAAGCACTGGTGGAAAAACATATCAAGGGCCTCCTATCAACACAATGGATGCTACTAATACATTTGAAATGTTTAGTCTGAGAGCAGAGCAATCGAAGCAGGGTGCTAAAACATATGAACTCCTTGTTTTGCTGACTTATTTCTCTCCATGGCGTTACTACGAATCTGCTAACTTGCTGAATAAACCTGCAAGCACTTTCAAAGTGGTGTCCCGAGAAGCTGGGATCTGTGAGGCTAGGGGATGCGTTTTTAAAGAATTAATGTCAATTCAGGTGACCGATGCTTTTTTGCGGGAGCAAACAGATAAGGGATTCCAAGTCACGATTTCTTCAAAGACTGGGGTCAGTAGCGATTTGTTTTTGCCAGCCCAGTATCTGAAGGGCTTCTTACAGGCAGTGGATGGCCCTAAAAACTAGCATCAAGGAACTTTGCAATTTAGCCTCAGCTAAAAAGCAAAAAGCCCTTAAAAATTAAGGGCTTAGTACTGAATTACTGGTTGCGGGGGCAGGATTTGAACCTACGACCTTCGGGTTATGAGCAAGAAAAACAGCCTATTTCTTAGCGTTGATTATCGTTCCTAAGTGTTTGTTAAATCTACAGAAGTCAACAAATATATGGCTTTGAAGCCTATGATTAGAATTGCTTGATATTCCCCAAAATAGATATAAAATCAATACATGACCAATACATGGGATTTTTAGGTTAAATGGCTACAAAACACATTGGATTTACTGCTAATAAAATCAAAGACTTAGCCTGCGAAAGTGGTAAGTCTCAAACCATCCATTGGGACAGCAAGACCCCCAGTCTAGGCTTAAGGGTTACGCCAACAGGAAATCGAGCCTATATCTTTCAAACATGGTTTAACGGAACGAACCTTCGCTTAACTATTGGTGATATTGAAACTTGGACATTGGGCGCGGCACAAGTCGAAGCAAGGCGATTAAAAGTGCTTACAGACCAAGGAATTGACCCAAGGGAAGAAAGGGCTAAAGCCGAAGCAAAGAACAAGGCAAGCCGTTTAAAGGGCGTTACTGGGCTTGTAGTTTGGGGTGAATACATCAAAGCAAGACAGCACCAATGGGGTGATAGACATAAGTCCGACCATAAGGATATGGTGCGTAAGGGTGGCGAAAAGATTACAAGAGGATTGAAGATTGGTCAGCCAGCAGTCAAGCAAAAAGGAATCTTGCTCGACCTACTGTCTTTGCCTATCAATGAAATTACAAAAGATAAAGTTTTGGCTATGGTTAAGAAAGAGGTTAAAGATAGACCTTCAAGGGCTAGGTTGGCTTTGTCTGCTTTAAAAGCCTTTCTTACTTGGGCTGCTGACCAAAACGATTACAAGGCATTGGTGGATACAACTGCCTGCGATAGATTAACTAAGGAACTTCCTCCTAAACAAGCTAAAGACGATTGCTTGCAAAAGGAGCAATTAAAGACATGGTTTGATGGGGTTAAAAAAATTAATAATCCTATCATTGGTTCATACCTTCAAATCCTTTTACTTACCGGTGCTAGAAGAAACGAACTAGCGGCACTTGAATGGGCTGATGTTGATACCCAATGGCATACGGCTTTAATTAAGGACAAGGTAGAAGGAACTCGAACCATACCTCTAACGCCATATGTTGAGTTGTTGCTTAACAATCTAAAAAGGGTGAATAAGTATGTATTCGCAAGCCCAACAGCTAAAAGTGGTCGATTGACTGAGCCACGCAAGGCACACCAAGTAGTGATTGAAGGTGCTGGCATTCCCAGCTTATCTATTCATGGCTTAAGAAGGTCTTTCGGAACACTTGCTGAATGGGTTGAATGCCCAACAGGTATTTCCGCACAAATCATGGGGCATAAGCCAAGCGCACTTGCGGAGAAGCACTACCGCAGACGCCCTATTGATTTATTGCGCCAATGGCATAGCAAGATTGAAAAATTCATTCTTGATGAAGCTGGCATTCCACAACCACAAGAAGGTGCAAAACGCCTAAGGGTCGTAAATACGGAATAATAGAAATAGCCTTTGCCTAGCTTGACGAAGCGAAAATCAGGATTACCTTCCCTGACCGGCAAAGCGCTTTATTGAAGGTGCATAGAGGTATGCCATGGTTGATGTTGAAAAACTCAAAAATACTATTCCAACGCCAAACTGGACAAGCTGGAAAAACAAGCGAACTGTAACGCTAAATCAGGCGCTTTTACTATGTATGAATGTTTGCCCAAAGTGGTATGAAGCAAGAGAAGATAAAGATAAGTTTTTATCTAACCTAACTATTTGGAGTCAATATCGCCTTTATTTTGAAGATGCCCATGATTGGGCTTCCGGAAGTGGTTGGGTAATTGAGTATTTGGCAGAAGCGGACATACAAAAAGATGATTTTGTAGATTTAAAGAAGTTCGCAAGGTGGGCTTGTGAAGATGTTTCATGGAATGAGCAAAATGAAATTCCAAATGAATTTAGGGCGCTGGCTAAATTTAGTGAAACATCACAATTGCTTACAAGTGCAAAGGTAATTCAAAAATGGCAATTAAAGCCCGGCAAGGCTTATCCCGGATACCGCCTTGCTTTGTTTGAATTTTTAGAAAAAGAATATAAAGATGGAAAAGAATATCCACCTAACGCCTATGATTTCATAGCTAAATTAAAGCAAGATGTAAAAGACAACCAAGCACCTGAAGATATTTTTGTTAGAAATAAAGGCATTGATTACATAACGAAAGATGGTGTAACCAATAAAGCTGACCTAAAAGCAATCAATCAAGCAATTGATAATTTAATTATTAAGTTATCTGAAGACGAATAAATTCCGAATACATTCCAAAGAGTTGGAATACCTTCCGAATAGACCAAAAGCCCTATTTTTGGGGTGTTTAAAGAAATAAAAAACGCCTAGCCTACGCCTGTTGCAATCAAATAACAGGAGTAGTTGCCATGAATCAATCTAATGAAGTAGTAACAAATCTTCCGCCCGGACTATCGGCAATCGCTGGTAATAGGGATTTAGTAAACACTTCCGAATTCGCCCAAGTATTTAATGTGGCAAGCCAAACAGTTCGCAAGAACTACTCTTTGACTGGCGAAGCGTACGGCATTCGACCTACAAAAATTGGTAACCGCTTGCTTTGGTCGGTAGCCCAAATAGCTGAAAAGCTAAGAGGTGCGCTATGACCCACGCCCAAACTATTTACGAATCAATGCCGGATGAAGTCAAACGGCAATTTGAGCTTGATGTAGTGCTTTCTGTAAGTAGGTTGATTGAGGAGATTGAATATAAACATCCCTTCTTGAGCAACCAAGAGAAAGCCTTTTTTACCACTATGGGCAACGCTAGTAAGGATGCAAATTATGGCGCAGTCTATGAAGCCTTTGGAAAGGTATTGTCAGAATGAAAAAAAACGCCTATCCCAAAACCTCAAGAATAAGCGCCCTTAGCAAGCCTAATTCTAAAACCAAATCTAAATTAAAACTAGTTACCAGCACTTTTATTCGAGGTGCAATATGACTTCAATACAAGATAGAGGTGCAGCTGCTATAGCTATGTATTCCGCAGCTAGTAAGTTGATTGATGAAGATAGACCAAAAGTGTTTTATGGGCATGAAGTCGGCTGGGTAAATAACCTTGAATGGTTTGAGCCAGTTGTTAAAACTTCAGCCAGAAATCCATTTCCATTAGATGCTTTGCCTGACATTATTCGTGAGCATGTCCAAGAGGTCGTAGAAATTACTCAATGCCCAATTGCTTTGGCGGTGAATAGTGCATTAGGTGCGTTAAGTGGTGCGGCACAAGCCCATTTTGATGTGGCTAGAGATGCCAATACAAAAATCCCAATTTCGCTATGGTTTATGACTGTCGCTGAATCAGGTGAGCGGAAATCTTCTGCTGATAGGTTTTGTTTTGAGCCTTTTAAAACTTGGGAATTAAGTCAGCATCTTGAGTATTCAAATCAGTTACAAGAATACAAGCTAGAACTAGAAGCCTATGAAGTAGCTAAAAGTACCATTAAGTCCGGTAGTAAGAAACAGTCCCCTGAAGAAATAATGCATCAATTGCGAAGGTTAGAAGAGCCTGAGCCGCCAATTGAGAAAATTATTCTTTGGGAAACATTCACTACTGAAGCCTTAATTAAGCATCTATCAGGATTTCCTATTGGCTATGGATGTGTAAATGAAGCCGGAACATTGCTGGGTGGTTATGCAACGAAACCAGAAAATGTCCAAAAAACTTTTGCAACTTGGAATAAGTTGTGGGATGGGCAGTCAGTTAAGGATGTAACAAGAGGTGAAGGTACTAGGTTTGTAGCCAGCCCTAGATTTACATTCCAATTGATGTTGCAGGAATCAATTTACAAGTCGCTACTAGGCATTGGTAATGGTATGGCTCAAGGAATTGGCTTAACCAGTCGATTTTTAGTGTGCCAGCCAGAATCAACTATGGGTATGCGGTTTTACTCTGAACCTCCAAATCGCACAAATCGCATTAATAGGTTTACCAAAATACTCACTCAATTCTTAGATAAGCCAATGCAGTTAGAAAATGGAGTTCTTAAGCCTGCAGTTCTAAAGCTATCGCCAGAAGCAAAGGTGGAGTGGATTGAGTTTCATAACCTAGTCGAGCAGGGCATAGGTTTTGAAGGCGACTACCAAACCATCAAGAGCATTGCGGCTAAATCTGCTGAAAACCTTCTTCGTATTGCTGCAAATTTTCAAGTGGCTATAGAGCCTAATGCCAATGAAATATCAGCAGAAATCATGCGGTCTGCTAAAGAGGTTGCAAATTACTACTTAAATGAAGCTTTAAAAATAGTATTGCCACAGGCGCAGATAGATGCAGAAAAGATTTTGAATTGGCTGGTAAGAACCATTGGCATGCATCCATATGAAAAAAAGTTGGTAAGTAAGAATTCAAGCATTCGTAAAGCAGATAGGGTCAACCCAGCAATCGACTACTTGATTGAACAGGGATTAGTCCAAACCGCAATCATTAATCAGGTTGAATGGATGGCAATTAATCCATATTTACTGGGGGGCAGATAGTGCGATTAGTGCGATTGGTGCGATTCAAGTGGCTAAATCGCATGATTCGCATGAATCGCAGTAATGCAGATATATGACAAAACTATCAGAACGACTGGAATTGAATCGGTCTATGCAGCCGCCTAGTAAGGCTGACCCAACAAGTAGGGATATTGAAGAGTTTGAAGATTTATACAAATTCCTCGCCCCTAAAAACGATTGGAGTGAAGCTGACTATGGTGCTTGGTGCGTTGACCTTGCTGAGGATAAAAAACTCACCATAGGCTGTTTAAGAGCCTTACAGAATGCTTATGAAGCAGGGCGAGCAATGACAAATGATGACTGGAGTAATTAATGGCAGATAAAAAACAAGTGCTTACATTAAAGCTGGAAAAAGACCAAACCAAAGAGGAGGCATTAGCTGAATTTAATTCCAAGTCCGATTTTTTAAGCACCGCAGTTAGGGAATCATTTGATATTGGTTTGGGTGAAGATTTTGGTTTTCAATCCACTATGCAAGTATTGGAAAAGACAATCGAACAAATCCAATCAGGTGACTTGTCCAAGATTGAGGAAATGTATATAAGCCAAGCAGTTGCATTGGAGGTGATGTTTACAAGCCTAGCAAGGCGAGCCAAGGCGCAAGAAAAGCTATTGCAATACGAAACCCATATGCGATTTGCTTTAAAAGCCCAAAATCAATGTCGGGCTACTTTGCAAGCATTGGTGCAATTAAAGCAACCAAGCAATACGACCTTTGTTAAGCAAGCCAATATTGCCCAAGGTCATCAACAAGTGAACAATTTGGCAGAAAAAAACATAACGCCACAAAACGAACTATTAAAGGGTAACTATGCGGAATTGGACACCGGAACAACGACAATGCCAACGGGAACTGATACAACGATGGAAGCCTTGGAAACAATCGACAGGCGCAAAGACGCCGGAAGGTAAGAAAAGGTCATCACAGAATGCCTTCAAAACTGGTAAAAGCCTAGAAGTGCGTGAATTGATTAAATACTTAAATAATTTATTACGAACTCAAAAAGACCTGATAGGATAGTTAGTCTACAGGGGGATATATGAAGAAGCTATCGACACTTCTATTAGTTGTTGGGCTAGGTTTGTCATCCAATGCTAATGCTTGGTTTTTCTTCTTTTTGCCTAGCAGTGCCACCAGAGCAATTGGAGATGCCTTTACTGGAGCCAAGGGAGATATTTGTGTCAAGGATACTTATAAAGAAGGGGATGTAATCCCATCGCCTGTTACTACCAACACCGCAAAGATAATATCGCTTTCAGGCACTTCTTCTATCTGTCAAAATGCTGCATTACCAATTCGTGCTGAGGTTGAGTTTACATATAACCATTCATCAAAAGCTGGCATTGAAGTCCCAGATGATTACGATGCTCAACCCATTAAAGATTTAGAGAGATTTAATGGTCGTCTTTTATTAGCAAAGTCAAAAAGTGTTAGCGATAAATCCATCATGATTTCCAGTATGGCTAAGAAGCCAAACCTAGATATGGACACAATGGCGAATAACTTTGAGAAGGCACAAATTAATTTACTCAAAGATGGAGCAAGCAAAAACTCAGAACGATTAAAAATCAACGGATTGAATGCACTTCGTTTTGAGGTTACTGGGACAACAAAAGGTGTATTTGGTAAAGATATGACTTATTTGATAACTCTAATTGATGCTGGGAATGAAGTTTTATATATCAATGAGTGGTGTCCAAATGGCATGTTTCCAGAAACAAAGCCTGAATTCGTAAACATAGTAAGTTCAATTAAGGGCTTAGAAGGCGAATCAATAGCTGACGGCATTAAAACCACAGTAACCAAGCAAACTATGCCTGTAAAGGCAGACTCTAAACCATCCGCACTAGCCCCAGTAATAAGCCCAGCAACATCAAGTTCGAGCGGTAGCCCAGCAGATAAGCTAGAAACATTAAACAGCATGCTGAAGAAGGGGTTAATTACTCAGCAAGATTACGATTCCAAAAAGGCTGAAATTCTCAAATCTATGTAATAAAAATAAAGGTCTAAAAATGTTTAATTTCAAAAGCACCATTCTTTTAATGGTGGTTGGCTTGGCAACCTTCTTATCAGGATGCGCATCTATCGACCCAGTCCCATTCAATGGTCCGAATGGCAAGAAGGCGTATTCAATGCGTTGTAGCGGGATGGGAAGAAGTCTAGAAGCTTGTTATCAAAAGGCTGGCGAGATTTGCCCATCAGGCTATTCAATCATTGATAGGTCAACAGGAACGGTTGGAGTTCCCACTTCAGGTGGAATGATAATTGCGCCTCAAAACACTCTAGCAATCGAGTGCAAATAACTGAATTGACGATATGAAAATCATAGCTTTATTGCTAACACTTTTTTTAGTTGGTTGCGGTAGCGTGAGACAACAGGATTTAGATGCATGGGTTGGTGTGCCAGTTGAGGCATTGGATACTCAATCCTTTTTCCTAACCTTGCCAATGATTAAGACAGTAACGGATAGTGGCGTTGAAATCAGGGTCTATCCAAATAAAAGGGCTATTGGGGGCTGCGGAAGCTTTGGGACTGTTTCTTATTCAGCTTTTCAGAGTTTTCAAACCTGCTCATCTCAACTTGTTGGGTGTGACAATATCTTCTATATTAAAAATAAGAAAATTATTGAATACAAGCCTGTTGGTAAGTGTATGACCGATGAAAGAGTTAGACCTGAGTCAAACTATGAAAGGTTCATGAAGTAAATTCTTGGAATTACTACTGACACCTAAACCCACCCATGCCATTTGGAACGCAATTAACAACAGGCGGTTGAACCGGTTGTTGTGGTGCTTGGTAAAAAGGATTCTGGTTCTGATTTGTATACGAAGGTAGTGGAGCAGTAATCTTAGGTGCGGTTATCTGCTGAATGCTATTTTGAATATTTTGGTACTGCATTTGTCTAATTAAAGCTTCTTGATATGCTGTGGGCGGCTGTTGTGGTTGCTGAGGTTGGTTATATTGCTGAGCTTGTTGGGGCTGCATTTGGGGAGAGCTATCCATATAAGATTGAAAGGCTGATGTGAACTGACCAATACTTTCATTCTCAATTTCATTCTTTTGAAAGTTTGCCTCACCGATTGTTATTTTTTTACTGATTAAATTTAAATAAACGAGTTTTAATCTATCCTGCTCAGCTTTATAAGCCGATGTTATAAGTGGGTAGTCTTTCAATGGAGTGATTCTAGCTTGTAAACATTGCTGAAAAAATGGTAGCAATTCAGAAAGGGCTTTAGATTGAATCGCAGTGATTTTCGCTGTGGACTCTACAAGGCTTTTTCGATTCGGGTCGGAATAGTGGCGATATAAAACATCCTTGTACACTAAAGAGCCATTAGGTGAGGAATCTACTTTTTTAGAACATTCTTGAAAGTTAGAATTACTTATATCCATGGAGCTTGCTAATTTCATAGGAACATTACCAAAGCTAGATTGTTGATTGGTTGATTGCTGATAATTTGACTGTTGATAGTTTGATTGACGATATGGAGCAGGCGTGCATCCACTGAGTATTTGAACTAAGAGCATGGTAATTAGAGTAAGTGCAACTTTAAATGGCTTCATAGTGAATCCTTTATATATCCTCTATTAATAGTAGCCCTTCTTTTGCCTAAAACCGAATATGAACAATCGGTTTGAAACTAAAAACCAATTCTTTTCGTTTAAAAGCAACTCGGACACCAATTTTCTGCAAAGTAAGTTGAGGCAGGGGGGGTGTCCTAAAGGGCAGAACGCCTACAAAACCGGCAAAAGCCTAGAAGTGCGAGAGTTAATCAAATACCTTAATGAATTGTTGCGAGAGCAAAAAGAGTTAATTTAAGTGAACGGCTTGAGGGTGGCTAAAGACCAATCCACCTAACCTTACCTTATAGACATATAGTCTATATAGCTATTGTAGCTAGGCTTTATCAATGCTATTGATGAATTGATTTATAAAAACCAATCCAAACGAAAGGGCAACAAAAACAAAAAAGTCTTTTGCCCAATCGGGCGCTTCATGCTTACCCATTAGGTAGTAAGTTAAAAAGCCCAAGCCAATCCATATAGCAAGCATGATTAGGTTGTGTTTCATTGGAAGCCTTTTCAGTTTGAATCAGATTGATTTAGTCATATTAAAGATTTAATTCATTCAAATATTGATTTTTTCTTTTGGGTGGGCTGGTAATGGGGTCACGCACCACTAAAGGTCATGCCCAAATCAGTTGCCAAAAGAAGCTAAAAAGGGTGAATTTAGCCTTGCAACCAATACATAGCCAATACATAGCGCATAAAAGCAAAAAGGCTTCAAAGACATAATCGCCCTAGAAGCCTTCTACTGTTTGGTTGCGGGGGCAGGATTTGAACCTACGACCTTCGGGTTATGAGCCCGACGAGCTGCCAGACTGCTCCACCCCGCGTCTGAAGCTGAAATTCTACCATTTTTTAGGGGTCTCTGTCGAGGTTTTCCTGCAATTGGTATATAAAAAAGCGGTTTTTGAAGGTTTAGCACATCATTTAACAGGCCTCCATAAGGAGTAATATATTGCGACACAACATTGCAATTAGGTCCATTAATGTCAGTTAGCAATCCCGAGTTCTCTGAATCATCCTTACTAAGGCCTGTAGATATCTCGCGTGAAGATCATCCGCACAAAAAAGGCGCTTCAGTAGCTTTGATGTTTGCTGCCATTGGCGTGGTCTTTGGCGACATTGGCACCAGCCCCTTATATGCATTGAAGGAATGTTTTAGTGCAGAGCACGGCATCCCATTTTCTACTGATGCTGTTTATGGCGTCATTTCAATGGTCTTCTGGGCTTTTGCAATTGTGGTTTCCCTTAAATATGTTTTGTTTGTGATGCGCGCAAATAATCATGGTGAGGGCGGAATTCTGGCGCTCATGGCCTTAGCTCTAAGAACTGCCCCATCTGGCTCAAAGCGTTCACTTTTGATCATCATGGCGGGCGTTTTTGGAGCCTGTATGTTTTATGGCGATGCCATTATTACTCCGGCCATCTCAGTACTCTCTGCGGTTGAGGGGCTCGAGGTCATTTCTCCTGATTTCACCCGCTTTGTTATTCCGGTAACGATCTTTATCTTAGTGATATTGTTTTTTATTCAGAAAACAGGCACTGATGTCGTCGGAAAACTATTCGGCCCCATCATGGTTGTGTGGTTTGTAGTTATTGGTTTGATGGGCTTGTACCAAATCATTCAGTTTCCAGCCATTTTTGGCGCTATCAATCCAATGTACGCCGTCAACTTTATGTTTGAGCATGCACTCCAGGGCTTTATTGTTCTAGGCGCCGTCTTCTTAGTATTGACTGGTGCTGAGGCCTTATATGCTGATATGGGGCACTTTGGGGTTAAGCCAATCCGCATGGGGTGGTTTTTTATTGTCATGCCTTGTTTACTCTTAAATTACTTTGGCCAAGGCGCCATGTTTTTAAATAATCCAGAGACTATTAGTAATCCATTTTTCTTAATGGTTCCTGAAGGATTTGTTTTTCCATTAGTTATTTTGGCGACCTCTGCAACAGTGATTGCATCACAAGCAGTTATCTCTGGGGCCTTCTCAATGACAAGCCAAGCAATCTTGTTAGGATTTGTTCCTCGCATGAAGGTACGTCATACCTCAGACAGTGAGATTGGCCAAATCTACATGCCATTAGTAAATTGGACTTTATTGGTCCTGGTGATTGCCGTCGTTTTGGCGTTTAAGAAGTCAGAGAATTTAGCTGCTGCCTATGGTATTGCAGTGACTACCACGATGATTGTTACCACCTTCTTAGCAGCTATCGTGATGCGGGTTGTTTGGCGCTGGAATACTTTCTTAGTTACCTTAGTAATTAGTGCATTTTTAGCAGTTGATCTTGCTTTTCTAACAGCAAACCTTTTGAAAATTATGGAAGGTGGGTGGTTCCCTCTGCTATTGGGCGCAATCTGTTTCATAGTTCTCATGACCTGGTACCAGGGACGCAGGATATTGCGTCAAAGCGCTATGAATAAGGGTATTGCTCTTAAGGGATTTATTGATGTCTTGATGCAGCATCCGCCTCATCGGGTTGAAGGGACTGCAGTCTTTCTGACAGCTCACGTAGACTATCTACCGGTATCTTTTTTGCACAACCTCAAGCATAACCATGTGCTTCATGAAAGAGTCTTTTTCTTAAAGATCAGCATTTGGGATGTGCCCTACGTTAAAGACGAAGAGCGGATTACTCTTCGCGATCTTGGAAATGGCATCTATGTGGTGCGTGCTGTCTATGGTTTCAATGAAACACCTGATGTAGTTCGGATTATTGAATCGGTTGAAAAATCTTGCGGACTGAAGTTTGATTTGATGGATACCTCATTCTTCTTATCTCGAGATACTCTTGTTGTTACTGATATTCCTGGCATGGCACTATGGCGTGAGCGTTTGTTTCGCTGGATGTATCAAAATGCAGGGCGTCAGTCTGACTTCTTTAAGATACCTACCAATCGAATTGTTGAGTTGGGTTCGAAGGTGGAAATTTGAGAAGTCTGGTTCTACGCTCAACAATATTCCTCGGAATTTTTCTTGTAGCTTGTTCATTTAGTGGCTTAGTCCTAGCGACTCCTGCAGAAGAAGCCGAGCTTGAGCAGTTAGATAAGGTTGAACAAGAGTTAGAGCTTCAGCGTGAGTGGGCCAAATATCGCTGGGGCAAGGCATCTTCTGAGTGCTATCAAAAGTATTGGGTGAATTACTGTATTGGCAGTGCTAGATCCCAATATCGCAAAGAGATAGATCCAATTACCCAGCAAGAGATTGCACTTCATGAAGTTCAGCGAAAATTACGCAAGAGCTTAAAAGATCAAGAAGATATTAAGCGCGCTGCTGAGCGAGCCTCGCCTGTGAAAGCGGCTGAGCGCGCAGATAATCAGCGTGAATTTGAAGAAAAGCAGAAAGAAGCTGCAGTAAGAGCGGCAGACCTAGAGCAGCGCCGCAAAGATGCGCCTAAGCGTGCGCAAGAGAATAAAGCAGGCACGCAGCTCGATTAATTACTGATTCAATATTTTTAATTTCATGATTAGGTAACTCTTGGCTAAAGTCAAAACAGTTTATATCTGCCATTCCTGTGGTGGCACCTCTGCAAAGTGGCAGGGGCAGTGTCCGTCCTGTCAGGAATGGAACACGATGGAAGAGGGTTTGCCTGAGATAACAGCAAATTCTCGCTTTCAGGGCTTAGCGCAATCTTTACCAAGACAAAAACTTTCTGCAATTACTGCAGAGGATCTACCCAGATTTACTACTGGCGTTGAAGAGTTTGATCGCGTCTTGGGCGGAGGCTTAGTTCCTGGTGGTGTGGTTCTTTTGGGTGGTGATCCTGGAATTGGTAAGTCGACATTGCTATTGCAAGCTTTGGCGGAGATGAGTGCTGCTGGCATGAATGTCCTCTACAGTAGCGGCGAGGAATCAGCAGCCCAAATTGCATTAAGAGCAAAACGGATTGCACTCAATGCGCCACAGTTAGAGGTCTTAGCAGAAATTCAGTTGGAGAAACTGATTTCGATTATGGACACCGTTAAGCCACAAGTATTGGTAGTGGATTCTATTCAAACCTTGTACTCCGAAGTGCTCAGCTCTGCTCCTGGATCTGTAGCGCAAGTGCGTGAGTGTGCTGCGCAATTAACCAGAGCTGCTAAATCGAGCGGTATCTGTGTATTGATGGTGGGCCATGTCACTAAAGATGGGCACCTCGCCGGACCAAGAGTCTTAGAACACATTGTGGATACCGTTTTGTACTTTGAGGGAGATACCCATTCCTCCTTTCGCCTAGTGCGTTCGATTAAGAATCGTTTTGGTCCTGTGAATGAATTGGGTGTATTTGCAATGACCGAAAAAGGTCTGCGTGGTGTCACTAATCCTTCAGCCATTTTCTTATCGCAGCATGAGCAAATGGTTCCAGGTGCTTGCGTACTCGTTACGCAAGAGGGTAGCCGACCTCTCTTGGTAGAAATTCAGGCACTGGTAGATACTGCACACGTTCCTAACCCACGGCGTTTGGCAGTTGGCCTAGAGCAAGCTCGTTTAGCAATGCTCTTAGCAGTCTTGCATCGTCATGCAGGCATTGCTTGCTTTGATCAAGATGTTTTCTTAAACGCTGTAGGCGGCGTCAAAATCTCTGAGCCAGCCGCTGACTTGGCGGTGTTGCTGGCAATTCAATCATCGATTCGCAATCGTGCGTTACCAAAAGAGCTGATCGTGTTTGGTGAGGTTGGTTTGGCGGGTGAGATACGTCCATGCCCACGTGGCCAGGAGCGTTTAAAAGAAGCGGCAAAGTTAGGCTTTACGCTGGCCATTATTCCAAAGGCTAATATGCCAAAGACAAAAATTCCAGGATTGAAAGTAATTCCAGTTGAGCGTATTGATCAGGCAATTGCTGCTGCAGCTGAGCTGAGTTAAACCTCACGTTTTATTGGTGTAGATCTTCCGCCTGAATTAATAAGACTTGCTCTTCTCCAGCAGAGACTTCCATCCAGATTGCCGGAATTTGTGGAAAGGCTTTTTTGAAGTTTTCATACTCATTGCCAATCTCAATCAGAATAGCGCCTCGCTCAGATAAGTAATCTGGCGCCAAAGCAATGATGCGTCTGATTAAGTCCATACCATCATCTCCACCCGCTAACGCCAAGACTGGCTCAGCATGATACTCAGTGGGGAGCGCATTCATTGAATGCGTATTGACATATGGTGGGTTACAAATGATCAGGTCGAATAAGTTATCTTCATTAGGCTCAGGCAATGCATTCCATAAGTCTCCCTCCAATAACTCTACCTGGGAGTTCAGGCCGTGGCGATCTACATTACGGGCGGCTACAGATAAGGCTGGCATGCTGATATCGCATGCACTCACATGAATATCGGGGCAGGAGAGCGCCAAGAGAATCGCTAGCGAACCATTGCCGGTACATAAATCAAGTGCTTTTCCATCTGCAGGTAACCATGACTCTAATGAGCCATTCACAATGAGTTCAGCAATCCATGAGCGCGGAATAATACTTTGCTCGCTACAGAAAAAAGGGACGCCCATCAACCATGCTTCACCCAAGATATAGGCGAGTGGTTTGCGCGTAAGGATTCTTTCATCGGCAACAGCTAACGCTTTTTTCTGTTGCTCATCTGTGATAGGGTCATCTAAATGATCAAGCGCTTCACTAGGACTTAAATTGATTTGTTTGCTGACAAGCCATAAAGCTTCGCTTTGCTCATCAATTGCACCATGTCCATAATGCAAGTTTGCCGCCCCCAGTTTTTGTGCAATGTGATCTATGCACTGATTGACTGTTAAGGATTTTGAAGGCTCAGGATCCATGATGGATTGGATTAAGTTAGAAAAGAATGTATTGGCGACTAAGCAATGAGTTGCTCAAGTGTTTTGCGATAAATATTTTTGAGTGGCTCTACATCATCAACAATGACACACTCATTGATTTTGTGACTAGTGGCGTTGAGGGGGCCAAACTCTACAACTTCTTTACAAATCTTGGCAATAAAGCGACCATCGCTAGTACCGCCGGTAGTAGATAGTTCAGTTTCTAATTGAGTTTCTGCTTTGATCGCTTTACGTAACGCGCTAGCGAGCTCACCATCCCCAGTAATAAAGGGACTGCCACCCAAGTGCCAATCAATTTCAAAATCAATGCCAGCGTCTTTGAGAATCTTTTCAAGGCGCTCTCGCAATTGCTCAGGCTTACTCTCAGTGGAGAAGCGGAAGTTGAAATAAATTGTTAATTCACCAGGAATAATATTGTTCGCTCCGGTTCCAGAATGAATATTCGATATCTGAAAGCTGGTAGGCTGAAAGTATTGATTACCTTTATCCCACTCTGTTTCTACTAAAGCAGAGATTGCAGGTGCTGAAAGGTGAATCGGATTCTTGCCTAGGTGGGGATAGGCGATATGTGCCTGAATGCCTTTGATATTCAACTTGCCTGATAAAGAGCCGCGACGACCGTTTTTAATCATGTCGCCTAGTTGCTCTACTGAAGTAGGTTCGCCAATGACGCAATAGTCCAGGCGCTGCCCTTGTTTTTGCAAACGCTCACACATAATGACAGTGCCATCATTCGCTGGGCCTTCTTCATCACTCGTGATCAGAAAGGCAATCGAGCCTTGGTGATTAGGATGAGCAGTAACAAATTCTTCAGTGGCAACAACAAAGCCCGCAAGAGAGGTTTTCATATCCGCCGCACCACGACCATAGAGCATGCCATTGCGAATAGTAGGAGTAAAAGGATTGCTATCCCACTTTTCTAATGGTCCGGTTGGCACTACATCTGTATGTCCAGCAAACATCAATACTTTGCCTTGGTCACCAGACTTACCTTTTTTCATTGCCCATAGATTGGTCACCTGAAAGTGATCGGGGCCACTAACGACACTCTCAGTATGAAAGCCAATTGCTTGCAAGCGTTTAGCGATTAACTCTTGGCAACCACCATCGGCCGGAGTAACGGAGTGGCAGGCAATCAGAGCCTCAGTCAGCCCAAGGGTGGCGCTCATCAAAATTTAATCGCGGAGTAATTCGTTAATGGCGGTCTTTGCTCTAGTTTGAGCATCCACCTTCTTGACGATGATGGCAGCATACAAACTATATTTTCCGCAAGCAGAAGGAAGAGATCCCGGAACTACTACTGAGCCTGCTGGAACGCGGCCATAATGTATTTCACCAGTTTCACGGTCATAAATCTTGGTGCTTTGACCTAAATAGACTCCCATGGAGAGAACTGAATTCTCTTCGATGACTACGCCTTCAACCACTTCGGAGCGGGCACCGATAAAGCAGTTATCTTCAACGATCACTGGCCCAGCTTGGATCGGTTCCAAAACGCCGCCGATACCTACGCCACCAGAAAGGTGAACGTTCTTACCAATTTGAGCGCAAGAACCTACGGTTGCCCAGGTGTCGACCATAGTGCCTTCACCGACATAGGCGCCAATATTGACGTAGGAAGGCATTAAAACTGCATTTTTGCCAATAAATGAGCCGCGACGGGCAATTGCAGGGGGAACTACGCGAAAGCCACCTGCAGCAAAGTCAGCTGCGGTGTAGTTCTGAAATTTACTCGGTACTTTGTCGTAAAACTGGGTGTACCCACCAGCACCCATAGGAACGTTGTCCTCTAAGCGGAAAGAGAGCAAAACAGCCTTCTTCACCCACTGGTTGACATCCCATTTGCCAACGCTACGGCGTTCAGCAACGCGAATAGTGCCAGCATTGAGGCCTTCTAAGACCGCATTTACCGCATTACGGACATCCCCTGGAGCGGTATCTGGGGAGAGGTTTGCGCGGTTTTCCCAGGCTTGTTCAATGATGTTTTGTGGTGATTGGCTCATGCTTTTTAGTTAACTATCAGATTGTTAAGGGGTTTTGTCCCTGGAGGTAGATTTATCATTATATCGATGGGCAGAAAACGCGTCTAAGGAGTCTTAAGCTTGCTATCATCTTCCCACTTTAGCTTTAATTAATTACCCCCTTATTTAAACCCCTTTTTTCCCTACAAAGTACGCCGTGCAACTGAAATCCATCAAACTTTCCGGCTTTAAGTCTTTCGTTGACCCAACCCATTTTGAAATGCCCGGTCAATTAATTGGCGTCGTGGGACCTAACGGTTGCGGAAAGTCGAACATTATCGACGCTGTCCGCTGGGTTTTGGGCGAATCGCGTGCTAGCGAACTGCGTGGCGAATCCATGCAGGACGTCATTTTTAATGGTTCTGGTTTGCGTAAGCCATCTGGTCGTGCCAGCGTGGAACTCATTTTTGATAATTCTGAGGGACGTGCTCAAGGTCAGTGGAGTGCTTTTACAGAATTAGGCATCAAACGTGTTCTAACGCGTGACGGTAACTCTAGTTACTACGTCAACAATCAAGTAGTGCGTCGTAAAGATATTCAAGATATTTTCTTGGGCACTGGTATGGGTCCAAGAGGTTACGCCATTATTGGACAAGGAACGATCAATCGCATCTTAGAAGCAAAGCCAGAAGAATTACGCATCTTCTTAGAAGAGGCTGCTGGTGTTTCTAAATATAAAGAGCGTCGCAAAGAAACTGCGTCACGTTTAGAAGACACTGTAGAAAATCTAACTCGGGTTGAAGATATCTTGCGTGAGCTCGATCAACAACTGACTCGTTTAGAAAAACAAGCTACGGTTGCAGAGCGTCATGCAGAGCTTTCAACACAAATGAAATCACAGCAGCAGTTGCTCTGGTTTGTGCGTCAGACCGAGGCTGGTAAAGAGCAAGAACGCCATGCCAATGGTATTCGCGATACTCAAGTCGGCTTGGAAGAGCAAACCGCCAAGCTACGTCATGCAGAGGCTGAATTAGAAACCATGCGTACCCAACAGTATGCATTACAAGATAAGGTTTCTCAGGCTCAAGGCGATTTGTATCAAACCAACTCTGATATTAGTCAGGTTGAGTCTCAGATTCATTATGTACAAGAAGCACGTCAACGCTTACAGCAGCAAACACTCGATTTACAAGCGCAGTTACAACGTTGGACTGTACAAGAGACTGATGCTGCACAAGCGCAACGTACTACCGAGCATGAACTATCTCTAGCTACAGAAAAAGAACACACTCTGCTGGCAGATTTAAATGGCTTACAAGAGCAAATGCCGGCGCGTGAAGAAGCTTATCAAGCATCTGCGCGAGACCTGAATCATGCGCGCGAGAGCTTGGCCTCGATCGAACAGCGCTTAGCCAGTTTGGGTGAGCGTATGCGTGCGATGTCTGCTCAATCGGATGAGCTAAAAGGGCGCGAGACTCGCCTTACCAGCGAATTGGATGGCATGCGCAGGCCTGATGCGCAGGCTTTGCAAACCTCGATTGATCGTCAAGTGATGGCGCAGCGTAAGGTTGATGAGGCTAGGCAACGCGCAGCAGATACCCAACAACGCGTACCAGCTGCAGATGAGGCGCGGAATGCCGCACAACAAAAGATTCAGACTGCAAATCAGGATCTCGCACAAACTGAAGCAAAGCTAACAGCGCTGACCGCCTTACAGGCCAGTGTTCAGGCACAAGGCAAGATTGGACCATGGCTAGAGAGCAAGGGTCTCAAAGAAAGTAAACGTCTCTGGCAAGAGCTTAAGGTTGAAAGTGGTTGGGAAGCTGCTTTGGAATCTGTATTGCGTGAACGTTTAGCTGCAGTCACAGCAAAGAGCGTTCAAGAAACATTAGCCTTGGCTAATGATGCCCCTCCAAGTCGTTTGGCAATTTTGCTGACTGAAGAAATTACTCCTGCACATACCAATGTGCCTACCGATTTCACACCATTGCTGACGCGTATTCAAAGTGCTGGCGCAGCAAGGCTGACTTCTGTATTACAAGAATGGTTAGACAATATTTATATTGCTAGCAGTCTCGAAGATGCTTTGCATCGTCGTGAGAAATTACCTGCTGGCGGAGCTTTTGTCACTCAACAAGGTCACTTAGTGAGCCGCGTGAGTGTGCAGCTCTATGCTGCAGACTCAGAGCAAGCTGGTATGTTGGCGCGTGCCCAAGAGATGGAGAGTCTTGAGAAGCAATTACGTGCACAAAAACTGATGCAAAGTGAGTTGCAGAGTGAGTTGGATCAGTGCGCAGCAAATTATCAAGCTGCACACCAAGCAGCAGAGCAGGCGCGCATCAATGCTGAGCATGCTGTGCAAGAAGCGCATGGCTTTGAAGTAGAAAGAATGCAGCTCACCCAAGCCGAAGAGCAATATAGCCAGCGTGCCGCACAAATTCAGAGTGAGTTGTCAGAGTTGCATCAGCAGATGGAGCAATTAAGCACAAATCAAGCCCAATCAACTGCAGAGTTAGCAGAATCCGAGAGATCAAAGCAGGGACTTCAAGAGTCTCTCCAGGCGGCCCAGGAAAAATTAGAGTTGGCTACTCAAGAGCGCGATCGCTTACGTGAATCACTTCGTGTTGCTGAGATGGCCGCACAAGAAGCAGCATTTGCAACTCGTTCATTGCAGCAACGCATTGCTGATTTGCAACGTGATCAAAGTACAGCACGTACCCAGATCATGGAGATCCAGGATAAGTATGACTTGGCTACGCAAGAGCTGGCAGCTTTAAGTGATGAAGAAGCGCAAGATAAATTGCAAGATTTATTGCTAGCACGCAGTGCACGTGAGGCCTCTCTTGCGAATGCTCGCACCGAACAAGATGCTTTATTGCATCAACTTCGCGAGGCTGATGAAGCCCGTATGCAAATAGAACGTGGATTACAGCCAATGCGCGACAAAGTAGTTGATTTGCAGTTACGCGAACAAGCTGCACGCTTGAACTACGAACAATTTGCAACCTTATTGACAGATGCTGAGGCTGACCTCATTGCCTTGGAGGCGAATTTCAGCCCAGACTTGAAGGTGGGCGCACTACAAACTGAAGTCAATCGCTTGAATACTGAAATTCAATCCTTGGGTCCGGTTAATATGGCGGCTCTTGATGAGTTATCCAGCTCACGGGAGCGCAAGCAGTTCTTGGATGCTCAATCTGCCGACTTGAATGAAGCAATGCAGACTTTGACTGATGCGATCGCAAAGATTGATGCCGAAACCCGTGACCTATTGCAAGATACTTTTGATCAAGTCAATATCCATTTTGGGAAACAGTTTCCAGAGCTCTTTGGTGGTGGACATGCTGAACTAGTGATGACTGGCGAAGAAATTTTGGATTCTGGTGTTCAAGTCATGGCGCAGCCTCCTGGTAAGAAAAATAGCTCTATTCATCTTCTCTCCGGTGGTGAAAAAGCCTTGACTGCAATTGCTTTGGTTTTCTCGCTCTTCCTTCTCAATCCAGCCCCATTCTGCTTACTGGATGAGGTGGATGCTCCATTGGATGATGCGAATACCTTGCGCTATGCAAAGATGGTTGCCAAAATGTCAGAAAAGACACAATTTATTTTCATCTCACACAACAAGATCACCATGGAAATTGCCCATCAACTCATTGGTGTCACCATGCAAGAGCAGGGCGTATCCAGAATTGTGGCGGTAGATATCTCATCTGCTGTATCGATGGTGGAGGCCGCCTAAGTGTACGTGGAACAAATCATGACGATGTTGGGTTTGTCTGATTTGCAATTCGCATTAGCTGCCATTGGGCTAGTGATTCTGATATTGGTAGCTATCCTTAATTTTAAATACGCGCGGGCACGTCGCCAAGCAAGAGAGCAAACTCAATTTGCTCACGAGCCTAGTTTTGCTGATCCAGAGATGGGGCGTACTGAGCCGAGTTTTGGATCTATGTCAGTAGCAAGCTCTTCTCCAGAGAAATTTAGTATTGATCCCCGTATTGATTGCGTCATCACACTTCGTTTTGACCAAGCTATTGCCGGATCAGAGATCTTGGAAGAGATTCATGATTGGGCTGATTCACAAGTACAAGCTACCGCCAGGTGGGTTTGTGAAGGCCTAACCGCTGACCAAGATGCTGCAGAGGATTGGGAAGATCTTAAACCTGGGGCTTCCTATTCAGAATTGCAGTTAGCCATTCAATTAGCGAGTCGCCGTGGTGCTATTGGAGTTTTAGAGTTGTCTGATTTTTGCTCACGAGCACAAGCACTAGCGGAGACTTTAGGTTCTCAAATTGACATGCCTAGTGTGAATACGATGTTGGAAAGTGCCAAAGAGTTAGATGTGATGGCTGCTGATAGCGATATTCAACTCAGCATTAATGTTTTATTTGATGCGCCATACCCATGGGGTAATTTTGATGCCCTCATGCGTCAACGTGGTTTCAAATTGGCTCGTAACGGCAGGCAATATGAGTTCTACAGCAATGGTATGTTCGTCTTTAATAGCGCTGATTTAGATCCTAATTCATCGGTATCGCAATTGACCTTATTGCTTGAGGTTCCACTAGTTGCTCAAGAAGAACGTGCCTTTGAAAGAATGCTTGGTGAAGGTGTTGAGATTGCTCAAGCTGCCCATGGCCGTTTAGTTGATGACAATGGTATTAATTTGAGTGAAGCTGCAGTAGTGAGTATTCGTCAGCATCTCGACGTTCTTTATGCCAATCTAGAGAAGTCTGGCGTTCCCGCTGGATCTTCTACGGCTAGCAGACTCTTTAGCTAGGAAATCGTCTTGTCGTCTAATAGTCCGACAAATTTAGCGGAGCGGTATGCATTCTTGCAGGGAGAGCTTGCACGCTTAGAGCATGCCTATTACGTCCTTGATAACCCACTTCTGCCCGATATTGAGTATGACCGCCTCTATCGGGAGCTCTTAGATATTGAGCTTGCGCATCCAGAATGGGTTACTTCAGAATCGCTGTCGCAAAGGATCGGTGGCGTTGCTCTCAAAGAGTTTGATTCTGTAACTCATGAAGTGCCGATGCTCTCTTTAAATAACGCCTTTGAAGAAGCTGAACTTGTTGCCTTTGATCGTCGTTGTCGTGAAGGCTTGCACCTAGATCATGTAGCTTATGCTGGCGAGCTCAAATTTGATGGCTTAGCTATCTCACTACGTTATGAAAATGGCTCCCTAATCACTGCTGCTACACGGGGTGATGGCGCCAGCGGCGAAGATGTCACGGCCAATATCAAAACAATTCGTGCTATTCCCCTCAAACTTACTGGCAAGAATATCCCTCAAGTCTTAGAAGTTCGCGGTGAAGTCTTTATGTATCTCAAAGACTTCGAGAAGATGAATCAACAGGCAGCAGAGCTGGGTGAGAAAGAGTTTGCCAATCCAAGGAATGCAGCTGCTGGTAGCTTGCGTCAATTAGATTCTAAGATCACCGCAAAAAGACCGCTCTCTTTCTTTGCGTATGGCTTGGGTGCATTGGAGCCTCAATCTTGGCTACCAAAAACCCATGAAGAATTACTAAACGCCTACGTAGAGCTAGGCTTACCAGTTTGCACAGAGCGCAGAGTGCTGAACTCTGTGCAAGAGATCCTCAATTTCTACAATGAGATTGGTGAAAAACGAGACTCTCTCCCATACGACATTGATGGCGTGGTCTATAAAGTCAATGCATTTGCAGAGCAAGCTAAGCTCGGTTTTGTATCCAGAGCCCCGAGATTTGCCTTGGCACATAAGTACCCGGCACAAGAAGCGCTAACCACTGTCTTAGGAATTGATGTCCAGGTGGGGCGCACAGGTGCAATTACTCCAGTGGCCAGACTTGCCCCAGTTGAAGTGGGTGGAGTAACAGTTACCAATGCCACGCTTCATAACGAAGACGAAGTAAAGCGCAAGGATGTGCGCATTGGTGATACTGTTTCAGTACGCAGAGCAGGTGATGTCATTCCAGAAGTAGTTTCGGTCATTAAAGATCGCAGACCTGCCAACACAATAGAATTTGTAATGCCAACAAGGTGTCCAGTATGTGATTCGCATATTGAGCGTTTGGCAGATGAAGCCATCGCTCGCTGCAGCGGCGGATTATTTTGTGGGGCGCAGCGCAAACAGGCATTAATTCACTTTGCCCATAGAAGAGCTCTAGACATTGAGGGCTTGGGCGATAAGATTGTGGATCAATTAGTGGATCACAATCTAGTGAGAACTCCTGCAGACCTATACAAATTAGGGTTTACTGCTCTAGCCAATCTTGAGCGCATGGGTGATAAGTCTGCAGATAATTTGATTCAGGCAATTAACCAGTCCAGAGATACCACATTGGCCAGATTCATCTTCGCTTTAGGTATTCGTCATGTGGGCGAGACTACAGCGAAAGATTTGGCTAATCACTATCAATCGATGCATGCCCTAATGGATGCCAGCATAGAAGACCTACTCACAGTCAAAGATGTTGGGCCAGTAGTGGCAGATTCCATCACGAGTTTTATGCAAGAAGCCCATAACCGTGAGGTCATTGAACAACTTCTAGCTTCAGGAATGCAGCTTGCCGTAGAAGAAAAAATCATCAGTGCGGCAGTAGCAGGTAAGACTTTTGTTCTGACGGGAACATTTCCAACTATGACAAGAGATGAGGCAAAGGATTTGCTTGAAAAAGCCGGTGCTAAGGTAGCTGGGTCAGTTTCTACAAAAACAGACTACGTCGTGGCAGGCGCTGATGCAGGTAGTAAGCTCACCAAAGCCGAAGAATTGGGTGTAACAGTGATTGATGAAGCTGCAATGCTCAATTTATTGAGATAAGACTCTTATTTTCAAATGAATACATTACATTCAAAATTCCATATGAACTCGAAAGAGTGGGCTGCCTTGGGCAATGTTTCTGATCTAGAAAAGCAGGTTCGTATTGATTTAGCAACAGCCTATCAATTAGCGCATCTCAAAAATTGGGATGATGGAATCTATACCCACATATCAGCAGCTATACCAGGTGAAGATGGCGCTTATTTACTCAATCAGTTTGGGTTGCACTTTAATGAGGTCACCCCACAAAATTTAGTGAAGGTCAATATTGCAGGTCAGATATTGTCTGGTGATGGCCCAGTTAATCAAACGGGTTTTGCGATTCATGGGGCGGTACATGCAGCAAGGTTAGATGCCCATTGCGTATTCCATTTGCATGCGGATTCTGTGATTGCTGTATCAGCCCAGAAACAAGGGCTATTACCGATTTCTCAGCATGCTTTGCGTTTCTACCAAGATATGGGTTATCACCCATACCAAGGCTTAGCGCTTTCATCGCAAGAGCAGACTTCCTTGATTGAGAATTTAGGGAATAAGAAGGCCATGCTATTACATAATCATGGCAGCATTGTTTGTGGGTCGTCTATTCAACAAGCATTTTATTTAATGGATGTTCTGGATAAGGCCTGCAAAATTCAGTTACTAGCTGGATCTGCTGAGCAATTGATTACTCCTACTCCTGAGGTATGTCAGTTAACCTATAGGCAATTATGTAGTGATGGTGATCAGGAGGGCCAGTTAGAATGGCCTGCATATCAACGTATATTCATTAACTATTAGTCGGAGGTAAAAGTGCCAGTCATTCAAGTTCAATTATTTGAGGGTCGTACAGAGGATGTAAAGCGTGAGTATGCGAAAGCGATCACTGAGGCTGCTGTCAAAATTATGGGTTGTTCTGCCGAGTCCGTAGATGTGATCTATCAAGACATTAAAAAATCAGATTGGGCTACTGCAGGTAAGCTTTGGAGTGATTAGAGCTAACTTCATTCAGCATTGATCCCCGTCTATTGGGGATTTTTTTATTCAATGTGCTCTGGAGGAAGGCCCTTCCACCACTCTCCCTTAAATTGACCTTGTAGCCAATCAATACATTGACTCACTTTAGTCGGCACATGTTTGGGCGACGAAAATACTGCATGCATTTCCTGGCTTGGTAGTAACCAATCTTCCATTACTGGCTGTAACACTTGATCTTGAATAGATTGGTAGGCTACATAGCAGGGCAGTGCAGCTAAGCCCATTCCTGCTCTAGCTGCTGAGAGAATGGAAGAAAGGTTATTGGATATAAATGGACCCTTAACCTCAACGACTTCAGTTTGATTTTGCGGGTTCGTAAAGCTCCAGCGATGATCACTTTGCGCTGTTGTGTAGATGAGGGCGCGATGCTTTTTGATATCTTCTGGCGCCTTGGGCGCCGGATGATCTTGAAGATAATTAGGATTAGCAACCAATATCCACGGATTCATGCCAATAAATCGGGAGCCTAATGAGGAGTCCGGCAGATTTCTCATCCGAATTGCTAAATCAACTCCTTGCTCAATTAAGTTGATGTAGCGATCATCCATACTCAAATCTACCTCTAACTCTGGATGATGTGACATGAATTCTAAGATCGAGGGCGTTAGCACGCGGCGCCCAAAAGCAACCGAAGAGCTAATCGTTAATTTGCCACGAACCTTAGATTGCATTAATGAAGCCAGATCATCAGCCTCATTAATTTCCTGAGAAATGACCTTACATTTTTCGTAGTAGAGCTTCCCAATCTCAGTAGCTGTGACCCCACGTGTACTGCGATGCAGTAATAGGGTGCCTAAACGCTTTTCTAGGCTAGCTACAAACTTAGTGGCGGTAGGTTGGGTAATGCCTAAGTCCTCAGCAGCCTTGCTAAATGAGCCCGTTTCAACAATCCGAACGAATAGAAAAATACCTTGAACGCGATCCATAGTACTTTTTAGGGGTTTTAATGCCCTATTTTTACACTATTCCATGGTGGAATACTAGATATAGATTTGCTGATCTTCCCAAAAAGGGCAAATTTCACCATCATTGCGCTACAACAACATTGGGAGACGAATCATGGCAAAAATGAAGGCAGCAATGGCAGCAGTTTTGGTGATGGAAAAAGAGGGCATTACGACTGCCTTCGGAGTACCTGGCGCTGCAATTAATCCACTCTACGCGCAACTGCGTGAGCGTCAATCCATTACCCATATTTTGGCTCGCCACGTAGAAGGTGCATCGCATATGGCCGAAGGTTATACACGTGCTAAGGCTGGCAACATCGGAGTATGTATTGGCACCTCTGGCCCTGCTGGAACCGACATGATCACCGGTCTTTACTCAGCAAGTGCTGATTCCATTCCGATTCTTTGTATTACAGGTCAAGCGCCACGCGCACGTTTGTACAAAGAAGATTTCCAGGCTGTTGATATCGAGAGTATTGCTAAGCCAGTTACCAAGTGGGCTGTTACCGTTCGCGAGCCAGGTTTAGTGCCACGAGTATTTCAGCAAGCATTTCATATCATGCGCTCTGGACGCCCAGGGCCAGTGCTGATTGATTTGCCAATCGATGTTCAGATGGCTGAGATTGAATTTGATATCGATACTTATGAGCCATTGGCGGTTTATAAACCTACAGCAAGTCGCAAGCAAATCGAAAAAGCGATGGAAATGTTAATGACTGCTGAGAAGCCATTGATTGTGGCTGGCGGCGGAATTATTAATGCAGATGCTTCTAAATTATTAGTAGAGTTTGCTGAGCTGATGGGCATTCCAGTAATCCCAACCTTAATGGGTTGGGGATCAATCCCAGATGATCATCCTTTAATGGCTGGCATGGTTGGTTTGCAAACTGCACATCGCTACGGTAATGCAACGATGTTAGCGAGTGACTTTGTATTAGGTATTGGTAACCGTTGGGCGAATCGTCATACTGGTTCAATTGATGTGTACACCAAAGGTCGTAAGTTTATTCACGTTGATGTTGAGCCAACCCAAATTGGTCGCGTATTTACGCCTGATTATGGAATTGTTTCTGATGCCAAAGCAGCTCTAGAGTTATTTGTTCAAGTTGCTAAAGAGTGGAAAGCAAAAGGCAAGTTGAATAATTACGGTGATTGGGTAAGTCGTTGCCAAGAGCGTAAGAAGCTTATGTTGCGTAAGACTGATTTTGATAACATTCCAGTCAAGCCACAACGCGTTTATCAAGAAATGAACACTGCATTTGGTCGCGACACTATTTATGTCACCACCATTGGTTTATCGCAAATTGCAGGCGGACAGTTCTTGCATGTGTATGGCGATCGTCAGTGGATTAACTGCGGACAAGCTGGCCCATTAGGCTGGACTATTCCGGCTGCGCTAGGTGTATTGGCTGCTGATCCTACTCGTACCGTCGTCGGTTTATCAGGCGATTATGACTTCCAGTTCTTAATTGAAGAGCTGGCTGTAGGTGCGCAATTCAAATTACCTTTAGTGATGGTGTTGGTGAATAATAGCTATCTCGGCTTAATTCGTCAGGCACAACGCGGTTTTGAGATGGACTATTGCGTACAGTTGGCCTTTGACAACATTAACGTGGACGACACAACCCTTAAAGGTTATGGCGTTGATCACGGTAAAGTAGTTGAAGGTTTAGGTTGCAAATTAATCCGCGTAAGCGATCCCGCAAAGATTAATGCTGCTTTAGTTGAAGCACAAAAGATGGCTAAACACTTCATGGTGCCAGTAGTAGTAGAGGTGATCATGGAGAAGGTAACTAACATTGCGATGGGTATGGAGATTGACAATATCAATGAGTTTGAGGAAGTTGATTGTCGCCACCCAGCTGGTCGTGAGGGCTTACAAATGGCAGGCCTCTTAGACTAAGCATTCTGAAGTAGTTTGCATTACTAGAGCCCAGCTTAAAACCTGGGCTCTTTCTTTTGTAGGTAATTTCTTACCAAGAAATCAGGTGGCAAGCCATAGTAGCTCTTAGTAAGATTTTTGATTTAAAGATTTTCTATGCAGAAATTGCCCGAATCTTTTAATTCTATTTTTGAGGAACAGGTTTATTCGATCCTTGATTATGAAAACCCCTTCAAAAGATCTAATAAGCTAGGGCATATTACGGCCAGTGGTCTAGTTATCAATAACGGCAAGGTGTTGCTAATCTTCCATCCATTTATTAAACGATGGTTTCAGCCGGGCGGTCACATTGATGATGGCGAATTGCCGATTGATGCAGCCATTCGTGAGGTTTATGAGGAGACTGGTTTTATCTGCGTTCCGGATTCGAAAGATCTTGAGCCAATCGATATCGACATTCATGAAATCCCAGCAAATCCCAAGAAGGGTGAAGACACTCATTTGCATATCGACCTACTATATTGTCTGAGGGTATCCTCTCAAGAGCAATCTACTGAGGATCTTGCTTGCGCATGGATTTCTTTTGACCAGGTTGAAAGTGACCGCATTAAGCGAGCCCTAGCAAAGCTAAATTAAGCCCCCAAGGCCTCTAGCAATTCGGTCTCAAGTTGGATTTGTAACTTGGGATTCTTACCCAAGTTGGCAGCATCAAGCAGCAATACGTCTTCTACTCGCTCGCCTAGGGTATTGATTCGTGCGGTATGAATCGAGACTTGATGTTTGGCAAGCACCCTAGAGATTGTGTAAAGAAGACCTGTGCGGTCACTGGCCGATAGTGCCAGTGTGTAATATCTGCCGCGATCATCCGGAACCATATGGACACGTGGCTGAATTGGGAAGGTGCGTGACTGTCTAGAGAGACGACCCATGCTTGGATTAGGTAAGGGATCTGCATTCGTGAGGGCGGCGGTCAATTCAAACTCCACTAGTTGAATGATGTCACGGTAGCTTCCACCTTCATCTATTAAGGTACTGCCGGATATTTGGAAGGTATCTAAAGCGTAACCATGGCGTGTCGTATGAATGCGTGCATCCCAAATTGAGAAACCATGTTTTTCAAAGTAAGCGCAAATTCTGGCAAAGAGGTCTTCTTGGTCTTTAACGTAGACGGCAACCTGTAATCCATCGCCAATCGGAGATAGCCTTGCTCTGACGATAGGTTGATCACTATTGACCTTGTTATAAAGATGTCGTGTGAGCCAAGCAATATCGGTTGAATCTTGTCTTAAGAAGAATGCAACATCTAGTTGCTTCCAGAGATCTTCATAAGACTCATCATCAATGCCGTACAACCGTAATTTAGTTCTGGACTCTTCTTGATGTTGCGCTAGTTCTGAAGAGGCATCGGGCTTGGCTCCGCCCAAGACTCTGAGGGTAGCGCGATAGAGGTCTTCTAAGAGCTTGCCTTTCCAGGCATTCCAAACTTTGGGGCTAGTGCCACGAACGTCAGCCACAGTTAATAAGTAGAGTGCAGTAAGGTGGCGCTCATCACCCACTTTTTTGGCAAATGCTCGCACCACATCTGGGTCGGTGATGTCTTGTTTCTGAGCTGTCTGGCTCATATTGAGATGCTCTGCAACTAGCCATACTATGAGTTCAGTATCTTTCTTATCTAAGCCATGATCTTTAGCAAATTTACGTACATCAGCCTTGCCTAATTGCGAGTGATCGCCACCGCGGCCTTTGGCAATGTCATGAAATAAGGCGGCTACAACTAACAGCCATGGCCTTTCAAAGTGGGCAATCAGGCTACTGCAGAATGGAAATTCGTGGGTATGCTCGATCACCATAAAGCGACGTACATTACGTAATACCATCAGGATATGTTGATCAACTGTGTACACATGAAATAAGTCATGCTGCATTTGTCCAACGATTCTTCTAAAGGCAGGTAGGTAGCGACCCAAGACGCTAGTGCTATTCATAAGATGAAATGCTCGGCTTACGCCCTCTGGTTGTTTGAGTAGCTCCATAAAGAGGGCTCTATTCACCGGGGCAGCACGCCATTTGCTATCCATCTTTTGACGAGCGTTGTACAAGGCTCTAAAAATAGTTGCCGAAAGACTCTTTACATTAGACGTTTGAGAAAGTACTAAAAAGGTTCGTAGGATTTGCTCGGGATGCTTTTGGTAAAGCTGCGGATCAGTGATATCTAGGACGCCTTGGCGCTCAATAAAATACTCATTACCTTCACCAGGAATTGGATGTGTCGTTTTTGACTCTTGTGGAAAGAGTAGCGCTTCAATGTTTTGCAGCAGTACGTCATTGAGTTGATTCACCGCTTTTGCAGCCCAGTAGTAGCGACGCATAATTGCTTCACTAGCTTCGCGTGATGACTCTTCTTCGATGCCCATGGACTTTGCTAATGCGGTCTGTAAGTCAAAAACTAGGACATCCTGTCGGCGGCCTGCTAGCAAATGGAGATTCGCCCGCAGTGTCTCTAAAAAACGCTGATTGCGATTCAGCTCAGTGAGCTCGCGTTGGGTGACCAAGCCTGCTGCGTTTAAGTCTTTAAAGGTATTACCAAGTAATGCAGCTTTACTGACCCAAGAGATGACTTGAAGATCCCGCAAGCCACCAGGGCTTTCTTTGCAGTTTGGCTCAAGGGCATAGGGCGTGTTCTGATATTTATAGTGACGCTGAATTTGCTCTGCTTGTTTGGCTTGGAAAAAAGCTTTGGGATCCATGGCAGCTTCAAATGCGTTTGAAAATTCCTTAAACAGTTGTCTTTTGCCGCAAATGAATCGCGCCTCAAGTAAAGAAGTGCGCACTGTAATATCTTGTTCGGATTCCGAAATGCATTCAGCAACCGTTCTTACTGAAGATGCAATCTCCAAGCCGGCATCCCAACAGTTCGTGACGTATTGCTCAACCTTCTTTGACAAGGACTGAGCCAACTCAGCATTTGTGGGTAGCAATATGAGGATATCAATATCAGAGTAAGGAAATAGTGAGCTCCTACCGTATCCGCCAACTGCAAGCAAAGTAGCATCGTTGTTCAAACCACAATCACTCCAAAATTGAGTGAGAAGCTGATCTGTGAATTTGCTTAACTGCTTAGTGAGTTTTCCAACAGCCTGAGTTTTTTTAAACTCGGTGTATGCAATTTCTCGTGCGACGCGCAGATTTGCTGCGTCGGTAATCTGATTTTTTCCCTGCTGCAAATCGCTCATGGATTTAGACGCTAGCGAGCAATGGTCTAAAAGAAAGACCTTTAACGCAATCAGGTGGAGGGTTGCTACCTTCGGACCAGGTTAAGACCTCAACACCAGTTTGCGTAACTAGGAGGGTGTGTTCCCACTGCGCAGATAGGCTACGATCTTTTGTTTTGACTGTCCACTGGTCAGGCATCGTACGAATATCACGACGCCCAGCATTAATCATGGGTTCGATTGTGAAGGTCATGCCAGCAAGGAGTTTTTCACCCGTGCCTGGTTTGCCGTAATGCAGAATTTGTGGATCTTGATGAAATACTTTGCCGATACCGTGTCCACAATATTCACGCACTACTGAGTACCCAGACTTTTCAGCATGGCTTTGGATAACGTGACCAATATCGCCAAGTGATGCGCCGGGCTTTACTTCTGCAATGCCAAGCCACATACATTCAAAAGTAATTTGGGTGAGACGTTTTGCCATAACAGAAACTTCGCCCACCATGAACATACGACTGGTATCACCGTAGTAGCCATCGGGAGTAATCACAGTAATGTCTAAATTAACAACATCACCACCTTTTAAAACTTTGTCACCTGGAATGCCATGACAAATCACATCATTTACTGAGGTACAAATGGATGCTGGAAATGGTGGGTAGCCTGGTGGCTGGTAGTTCAGTGGTGCAGGAATCGTATTTTGGACATCGCGCATGTACTCATGGCAAATGCGGTCCAATTCACCAGTGGTGACCCCAGCTTTGACATGGGGCGTCACATGATCCAGCACTTCGCTAGCCAAGCGACCAGCTTCTCGCATCCCAAGGATGTCTTTTTCTGCGGTAAACACACTATTCATGCCTTGATTATCAACGACTTGGGCAGTTCTGACTTAGTAAGATTGCCTAGAATTTAGGCAATTGTCTTCTTTAGGGAGTCCTCAGAACCACTTTTATGCCTCTTCCCTTTGTTTGATACTGGGGCAGGGCTAGCTAGAGCATTGATATTTAAGCTATAATTTTGGTCTCAGGTCTATTTTGGACTTGAAATCGCAAGTTGAGCCTTCCGGGGTGGCGTTTTTTAGCGCAGCTAGGACTCAACTTTAGAACCAACCCTTAGGAGAAGTTATGTCAGTAACAATGCGTCAAATGCTGGAAGCCGGTTGCCATTTTGGTCACCAAACCCGTTTCTGGTCCCCAAGAATGGCTCCTTATATTTTCGGCCATCGCAATAAGATCCACATCATCAACTTGGAAAAAACATTGCCAATGTTTCAGGATGCCCTGAAATTTGCAAAACAAGTTGCTGCTAATCGTGGCACTATTTTATATGTTGGTACTAAGCGTCAATCACGCGAGATCATTGCTGAAGAAGCAACTCGTGCTGGTATGCCTTATATCGACAGCCGTTGGTTGGGCGGTACGCTTACCAATTTTAAAACTGTTAAAGGTTCACTGAAGCGTTTAAAAGATATGGCAGTTGCTAAAGAAGCTGGCGACTGGGAAAAGCTTTCTAAGAAAGAAGCTTTGACCAATGACCGTGATCTCGATAAATTGCAAAAAGCACTTGGCGGTATCCAAGATTTGAATGGTGTTCCTGATGCTATTTTTGTTGTGGATGTCGGCTATCACAAGATTGCTATTACTGAAGCTAACAAACTTGGTATTCCAGTAATTGCTGTGGTAGATACCAACCACTCACCAGAAGGCATTGATTACATCATTCCTGGTAACGATGACTCTAGCAAAGCTGTTCTCCTCTATACCCGCGGTATTACTGATGCAATCCTCGAAGGCAAGGCCAATTCTGTCCAAGAAATCTTGACTGCTGTTAAAGCAGGCGAAGAAGAGTTTGTTGAAGAAGGGAAAGCTGAATAATGGCCGCTATTACAGCCGCAATGGTTGGCGAGTTACGCGCCAAGACTGATGCTCCAATGATGGAGTGCAAAAAAGCTTTGACTGAGGCTGATGGTGACATGGCACGTGCAGAAGAAATTCTGCGCGTCAAACTCGGTAGCAAAGCTGGTAAAGCTGCTTCTCGTGTAACAGCTGAAGGTATTGTTGTTTCATTCATCAATGGCACTACAGGTGCCTTGCTTGAAGTGAACTGCGAAACTGACTTCGTTTCGAAGAACGATGACTTCTTGGCGTTTACAAACGACTGCGTGAAGTTGGTTGCTGAAAAGAACCCCGCTGACGTGGCTGCTTTGTTGGCATTGCCATTAAATGGTAAAACCGTTGATGAAGTTCGCAGTGCATTGATCGGTAAGATCGGTGAAAACATCATGCCACGTCGCTTTAAGCGTTTTGCTAACAACAGTAAGTTAGCCTCTTATCTCCATGGCACACGCATTGGTGTGATGGTTGAATTTGATGGTGACGATACTGCTGCTAAGGATGTAGCAATGCATATTGCTGCGATGAAGCCTGTTGCTTTATCTACAGCAGACGTTCCTGCTCAAGCGATTGCGATTGAGCGTAGCGTTGCCGTGCAAAAAGCTGCTGAATCTGGCAAACCACCAGAAATCGTTGAGAAAATGGTTGAAGGTTCTATTCAGAAATACCTCAAAGAAGTTTCTTTGTTGAACCAAACTTTCGTGAAGAACGACAAGCAAACTGTTGAGCAAATGCTCAAGGCTGCAAATACAACAATCAAGGGCTTTACGATGTTTGTTGTAGGTGAGGGCATTGAGAAGCGCCAAGATGACTTTGCGGCTGAAGTTGCCGCTCAGGTAGCTGCTGCCTCTAAAGCTACTGCTTAATTAGCCATTTTGGGGTTTGCCCCAGATGGTCTGTAATACCCAAAAGGGCATAGAAACTCAGGTTTCTATGCCCTTTTGTTTGATCTTCCCCAAGCCCTTTATAATTTAGCGGAGATATTAAAAAGTGCTTAAAGATCAATAAGCTAAGTAAGTAAATTACTTGGCAAATTACGGAAAAATAAAAACATGCCAGCCTACAAACGCGTCCTCCTCAAACTATCTGGTGAAGCCCTTATGGGTGATGATGCTTTTGGAATCAATCCGATCACGATTGATTCCATGGTCTCAGAAATTGCCCAGGTAGTGAGTAGCGGTGTTGAGCTTGCCATTGTGATTGGCGGCGGTAATATTTTCCGTGGTGTTGCCGGTGGTGCTGCCGGTATGGATCGAGCTACTGCAGACTATATGGGTATGTTGGCTACCATGATGAATTCCCTGGCATTACAAGATGCTTTGCGTCAAAAGGGTGTTGAGGCACGCGTGCAATCTGCACTTCGAATGGATCAAGTAGTTGAGCCTTATATTCGTCCGCGTGCGATTCGTGCAATGAGTGAAGGTAAGGTGGTGATCTTCGCAGCTGGCACAGGTAACCCATTCTTTACAACTGATACAGCCGCCGCTCTTCGTGGTGCTGAGATGGGCGTTGATGTCATGCTCAAAGCAACGAAGGTCGATGGTATCTATAGCGCTGATCCAGTAAAAGATCCCGCCGCAACTTTATATAAGACCATTACCTTTGATGAAGCAATTATTAAAAACTTGCAAGTCATGGATGCCACTGCATTCGCTTTGTGTCGTGACCGTAAATTACCAATCAAAGTATTTTCGATTCTCAAGCCAGGTGCATTAATGCGCGTAGTGCAGGGTGAATCCGAGGGTACCTTGGTGCATGTTTAATAGGAGGCCTGATGTCTGCAGCAGCAATTAAATCCACAACCGATCAAAAGATGCAAAAGTCTCTTGAGTCTTTGAAAAGTAGTTTGGCAAAGATTCGCTCTGGACGTGCTAATCCCGGAATTTTGGAGCATGTGCAGGTGGAGTATTACGGTAATCCCACCCCTTTAACTCAGCTTGCTAGCTTAGGTTTGGCAGATGCCCGCACCATTAACGTTCAACCATTTGAAAAGACGATGGTTGCAGCTATTGAGAAGGCAATTCGGGATTCTGATTTAGGCTTAAACCCAATGTCGCAAGGGACCGTAATCCGGGTACCAATGCCTGCTTTGACTGAAGAGCGCCGCCGTGAACTCACTAAGGTTGTGAAGAGTGAAGGTGAAGATACCAAGATTGCTGTGCGCAATTTGCGTCGTGATGCTAACGAGCATTTAAAGCGCTTGACTAAAGATAAAGAAATTTCAGAGGATGATGAGCGTCGCGCGACTGACGATATTCAGAAGATGACAGACAAGGCAGTAGTCGACATTGACAAGATCATTTCTGAAAAAGAAAAAGAGATCATGACGGTTTAAGGACCTGATTGAATTTAAGTTTCTGATGACTCAACACCCCAGTTCAACCCAGGATATTCCGGAGCTAAGCGCGATTCCTCGCCATGTGGCAATCATCATGGATGGTAACGGGCGTTGGGCAGGCAAACGCATGATGCCCCGGGTCGCTGGCCACTCAGAGGGTTTGGCTGCGGTTCGTAAGATTATTCAAGAGTGTCATCGCAGCGGTGTTGAATATCTCACTATTTTTGCATTCAGTTCTGAGAACTGGCGTCGCCCTCCAGAAGAAGTAGGCTTTTTGATGAAGTTATTTCTCAAATCTCTGAAAGGTGAGGTTGCACGTCTTGCTGAAAATGGTATTTGCCTACGCGTGATTGGCGACCTCAGTCGTTTCGATTCAGCGATACAAGAAATGGTTCAGTTTGCAGAAGAAAAGACTGCTGGGTGTAAAGCGATTACCTTAACCGTTGCTGCGAACTATGGCGGCCGCTGGGATATCTTGCAAGCCATGCGCCGTTGCTTAGAAGCTAATCCCAATCTGAAGTCAGAGCAAGTGACTGAGGAATTGCTTGCCCCCCATCTCTCTATGGCTTACGCTCCAGAGCCAGATTTATTTATCCGTACTGGAGGCGAGCAGCGTGTGAGCAATTTCTTGTTATGGCAGCTGGCTTATACCGAGCTGTATTTCACAGATGTTTTATGGCCTGAGTTTGATGAAGTTGAGCTGCGTAAAGCATTTGATTGGTTTAGCCAGCGCGAGCGCCGTTTTGGTCGCACCAGTGCTCAGCTTGCTTCGCAAGCGCTGAGTAACGCAGTCTGATTCTGTCCATAAATCACCCATGCTAAAAACTCGAGTTATTACTGCCCTTGTTCTGCTAGCAGTATTTTTCCCCATCCTATTGTTATTGCCAGCTATGTATATTGGCGCATTCTTTTTGGCGGCCTTATTGACTGCTGCATGGGAGTGGAGCTGTTTACTTGCTCCAGAAGCTAGGCGGGCTGCTTGGTTATATGCATTATTTTCTTTGGCAATCATTTTGTTTTTGCTTGGTATGCAAAACCCATCCTGGCAATTTGCATTATTACTTTTGGCAGTTATCTTTTGGTTCTTTGTAGCACCATTTATTTTGGCAAAAGGCATAAACCTTTCTTTACAAAAGTTACGCCCCTTTTACGTCGTACTCGGTTTGATCTTATTGCCGGCAACTTGGTTTGCTCTGGTTTTCTTGCGTGAGCTTGGCTTAATATTTTTATTGACCAGCATGACTTTGGTTTGGGTTGCGGACATTGGCGCTTACTTTGTTGGTAAGTCATTTGGTAAACGCAAGCTAGCTATACAAATCAGTCCAGGCAAGTCAGTTGAGGGTGCTATTGGTGGTCTTGCGCTCTCTTATGGCTATGCATTGCTCTGTGTAATCTATTTACCTTTTGAGTCTAGTCTATTTGGTGCGTGGGCAATTCGTTTTGGATGGGTGCCGATGTTTTTGATGGTGACAGTTTTAGTCGCCTTTAGTATCTTTGGCGATCTATTTGAGTCTCAGTTAAAACGCTTGGCTGGAGTGAAGGATAGTAGTCATTTGTTGCCAGGGCATGGTGGTGTACTCGACCGCGTTGATGCTTTGATTCCAACAATGCCAATTGCAGCATTACTGGCAGGGTTTGTGTGATGACAATAAAGCATATCGCTATTCTGGGATCAACGGGATCTATCGGTGTGAATACGCTGGATGTGATCCGGGCACATCCAGACCGATTTAAGGTATCTGCCCTTACAGCTGGAAAACAAATCGATCGATTGGCGCAGCAATGTGCTGAATTTAAACCTGCCATTGCAGTTGTTTCTGACGCTGATGGCGCAGCTCGCCTAGAGAAGTTATTGCGTGATCAAAAAATCAGTACGCAAGTGCTCTATGGTCCTCAAGCACTAGTCAGTGCTGTTACAGAATCAGGATGTGACACAGTCATGGCTGCGATAGTTGGCGCCGCTGGTTTAGTGCCTACCTTAGCTGCTGCCAAAGCAGGCAAAAGAGTATTGCTTGCAAATAAAGAAGCTTTAGTCATGTCTGGCAATTTATTTATACAAGCCATGAAGCAGGGCGGAGGTGAGCTACTGCCCATTGATAGTGAGCACAATGCCATTTTTCAATGTCTTCCTGCTCAATTTTCTAAAACGCCAAATCCAAGTCTGGGTGTGGAAGAGTTATGGTTAACTGCCTCAGGCGGTCCCTTTAGAAGTACTCCTCTGGAGCAATTAGGAGGCATTACGCCTGAGCAAGCCTGCGCTCATCCAAATTGGGTAATGGGTAGAAAGATTTCAGTCGATTCAGCAACCATGATGAATAAAGGACTCGAAGTGATTGAGGCTTTTTGGTTATTTGGATTACCTTTAGAAAAAATTAAAGTATTAATTCATCCGCAAAGCGTAGTGCATTCCATGGTGCGCTACCGAGATGGTTCTGTAATTGCACAATTAGGTCAACCTGATATGCGCACGCCGATTGCTTATGGTCTAGCGTGGCCAGAGCGGATCGATGCTGGTGTTGCACCCTTAAGCTTGACTCAATTGGCAGCCTTGAGCTTTAACGAGCCAGACTTGGCGCACTTTCCTTGTTTGTCTTTGGCTTTCGCAGCTGCAAAAGCGGGAGGTACTGCACCTACGGTTCTGAATGCCGCTAATGAAATTGCAGTGGCCGCTTTTTTGGATGAGGGTATGCCTTATTTGCGTATCCCTTTAGTAGTCGAGAAGGTGTTAAATCTCATGCCAGTAGTTAATGCAGACTCGATCGAGTGTATTTTGGAGATTGATGCACAAGCCAGAAAAGCAGCGCGTGATTTTATTTAGACTATCAGTCTTTCATTTCAAAAAGTAATTAGGAACTTATTTGCAGGCACTTATTACTCTTGCTGCATTTTTAGTCACTTTGGGGGTGCTCGTGAGTTTTCATGAGTTCGGACACTTTTTAGCCGCCCGCTTGTGTGGAGTGCGCGTACTTCGATTTGCGGTTGGCTTTGGTAAACCATTGTTTACTTATGTTGCAAATAACAAAACAGAGTGGGTGATTGCTTCCATTCCTCTGGGCGGTTACGTGAAGTTGCTAGATGGTCGAGATCGTCAACAAACCATTGACCCCACAAATGAGCTGCATGCTTTTGATCACAAACCACTCTGGCAGCGTTCACTCATTGTTGCCGCCGGCCCATTCGCTAATTTTTTCTTGGCAGTAGTTTTGTTCGCTGTTATTTACGTATCTGGTGCTCCACAATTGCCGGCGCTATTGAAGGCCCCACCCGAAAATTCAGTTGCGGCTAAATTGGGCGTTGTGGAAGGCGATCGGGTGATTGGTTGGCAGAGTCTACCTAATTCAAATTCCGTTCCCCTTGCTAGTGAATTTGAACCTGTTCTCAGTTGGAATGCCTTGCGCTGGATTCTTTTGGATGCTCTTACTGGGGAAACTGGATTTGCCTTAGAAATGCAGACTCCTTCGGGCGGTCAGTACATTAAGACCTTTTTGACTCAGGATTTGCCCCAATTAAGCCCTCAAAATGATCCTATGCTGGCCCTTGGAGTTCTGCCTAAGTCAGTGCCTCTGGCGCAGTGGGCTGAGCTGAAATTAGGGCCCCTTGATGCTATGGGATTTGCTGCTGAGAGGGTATGGTTGATTACTAAGGTCTCTATAAGGCTAATGGCTGGAATATTCACCGGAAATACCTCGCTAAAGCAGTTGGGTGGCCCCTTAAGTATTGCGGATATGGCGGGTAAGTCTGCCCAGGTAGGTTGGCAGCCATTTTTTGCATTTTTAGCACTTATAAGTATTAGCATTGGCTTATTGAATTTGCTTCCCTTCCCAATGCTTGATGGGGGGCAGCTACTGTATGATGCATGGGAGTTGGTCGCTGGTAAGCGGGTATCGATTTCGATACAAGAACAGTTCCAGAAAGTGGGCTTTCTATTATTGATTTCTCTATCTGTTCTGGCCTTGTTTAACGATTTACAACGCTATTTTTCGCCTTGAATTTTCTGACCTCACCTCTTCGCATTTCTATCCGTCTAATTGCTCAGCTTTTGTTGATCTTTGCTGCCACGCTTAGTTTGCATGCTTATGCGGCTGAATCTTTTGTGGTTAAGGATATTCGTATCGAAGGATTGCAGCGGGTAGAGCCGGGCACTGTATTTAGCTATCTGCCTGTGCAAGTTGGGGATACCTTTACAGAAGAAAAGAGTGCAGAAGCAATTAAGGCTTTGTATAGCACCGGCTTCTTTAGGGATGTGCAAATTCAGGCTCAAGGCGATGTTCTGATTGTGATTATTGAAGAGCGTCCAACCATCTCTCGGATTGAATTTACGGGCATGAAGGAGTTTGATCAGGAAATTGTTCGAAAGTCTTTAAAGGCCGTAGGGGTTGCTGAAGCCCGCTTTTATGACAAGGCGCTTATTGATAAGGCTGAACAAGAGTTAAAGCGCCAGTATGTGGGCAAGGGCATGTATGCGGCTGAAGTGGTGGCAACCGTTACCCCGGTTGAACGGAATCAGGTGGCCGTCTATTTTAATGTTGATGAAGGCCCAATTGCCAAAATTCAAGAAATTAACTTCATTGGTAATGAAGCCTTTAGCGAAAGTACTCTTAAAAGTGAGATGCAGCTAAAGACAGGCGGTTGGTTATCTTGGTACAGCAAAGACAATTTGTATTCCAAGCAAAAGTTGACTGCTGATTTGGAGACGATTCGTTCTTACTATTTGAATCGTGGATATCTTGAATTCGTCATTGAGTCTACTCAGGTATCGATTACTCCCGATAAAAAAGGTGTTTATCTCACCATCAGTATTAATGAGGGTAAAAAGTTCACAGTGAAAGACGTAACTGTAGCCGGTGATACCTTGGGTAAAGAGGCTGAGTTCATGCAATTAATCACTTTAAAGCCTGGCGACACTTTTTCTTCTGCTAAGTTGACTGAGAGTACTAAGGCAATTGCGGAGATTTTAGGTTCCTATGGTTACGCATTTGCAACCATCAATCCTCAACCTGATATCCGTCGTGATCTAGCCGAGGTTGACCTTACTCTGGTGATTGATCCAGGACGACGTATTTATGTTCGTCAGGTAGCAATTTCTGGCAACGCAAAAACTCGTGACGTAGTCATTCGTCGTGAGATGCGTCAGTTTGAGAGTTCTTGGTTTGATAGCGACAAGATTGACTTGTCTAAGAAGCGTATTGGTCGCTTGGGCTACTTCACCGAAACAGACATTACCACCCAGGATGTTCCGGGCTCCCCCGATCAGGTAGATGTACAAGTGAAGGTAAAAGAAAAGCCGACGGGTGCGGTAACGATTGGCGCAGGCTACTCTTCTACAGAAAAAGTCATTTTGACTGCTGGTATAAATCAAGAGAATGCGTTTGGTACGGGTACATCGATTGGTCTAAATGCTGCTGTGGGCAAGGTTAATCAAAGCCTTGCTTTATCGAACTATGATCCTTATTTCACTGAGGATGGTATTAGTCGCTATACCGATCTTTACTACCGCTCATCTAAACCACTTTATTACGTTGGTGATCCAGATTATCAAATTAAATCGGTGGGCTCTAATATTAAATTTGGTGTGCCCTACACGGAGGTAGACCGGGTATTCTTCGGCACTGGTATTGAGGCCTTTCAGATCAACACCACGATTAATACTCCTCAGCCCTATTTAACCTACGCTCAAAGCTATAACATTGCAGCGCCAGGATATCCTGCTACCTTACACACATACAATATTCCGGCAACTGTTGGTTGGGCACGCGATGGGCGTGACAGCGCGCTGATTCCATCATCTGGATCCTTGCAGCAGCTGTCAGGTGAGGTTGGAACACCAGCTGGCAATATGACCTTCTATCGCCTTTTTGGCCAGTATCAAAAATATCACTCATTTTCTAAAGGAAATATCTTGTCCTTTAATGGCGAGGTTGGTTATGGCCAGGCTTATGGATCGCATACCTTCCCAATTACCAAGAATTACTATGTGGGCGGTATTGGCTCAGTTCGTGGTTACGCCCCTGGCTCACTAGGCCCTACCTACTACAACACCTATACCGGGGCTTATCAGCCCACCGGCGGCCAATCTAAAATTGTGAGTAATGTGGAATATACCGTCCCAGTACCTGGCTCTGGGGCTGATAAGACCCTGCGCGTATTTACCTTCGTTGACGGTGGTAATGCCTACGGAAGCAATATTAATCTGGTCTTAAAATACTCCTATGGCTTAGGTTTATCATGGATATCACCGTTAGGACCCTTGAAATTCAGTTATGGCCTACCGTATAAATCTTTACCTACGGATAATGTTCAGCGTTTGCAGTTCCAGGTTGGTACAGCGTTTTAATTGTTTAAGGAAATTTTATGAAGTTTTATTACTCTTCAAAATGGATTCAATTAGGCTTGGTTGCTCTCATAGCAACTGTAGCCGCTCCGAAAGTCTTTGCGCAAGATGCCGGCATACGTGTGGCGGTTGTGAACTCAGAAAAAGTATTTAATGAGTCTAACTTAGCTAAAGCAATGCAAACCCGCCTACAAAACGAATTTACTAAGCGTCAGAATGATTTGCGTGATAGCGCGCAAAAGATTAAGTCTGCTGCTGAAAAGCTAGATCGTGATGCTGCCGTAATGAATGAAGCAGAGCGGATTCGCCGTCAACGTGAGTTGGCAGATCAAGATCGTGAATTGCAACGTAAGCAACGTGAATTTACAGAAGATCTGAATCAGCGTACATTTGAAGAGCGTGCCAAGATTGCTGAAAAAGCAAATTTAGTTCTCAAGCAAATCGCCGAGCAAAGAAAAATTGACGTCATTGTTCAAGAAGCTGCTTATGTTAGCCCTAAGGCTGACGTAACGGATGATGTCATCAAGGCTTTAAATAGTCTCAAGTAAGTTTTATGCCCACCGCCATCGAGCTGGCCGAACAGTTTCAAGCAAGCTTGGTGGGGGAGGCTTCACAAGTATTTATTGGTCTTGCTCCTTTAGAGCTTGCACAAGCCAAGCAAATATCCTTCCTGTCTAATCCGCTATATCGACAACAGGCAAGCGATAGTCTTGCAGGCGCATTGATTCTCAGTAAGGCTGATCTAGATTTTTTGCAAGCGAATCCAAGTGCTAACCCATCAAAGCGGGTTTACTTTGTTTCTAAAAATCCCTATGTAACTTTTGCCAGAATGGCCCAGTATTTTGCAAAATCCAGCTCGCTAAAATATATGTCTGGAATACATCCAAGTGCGGCAATAGATGCAACAGCAATTGTTCCTGCTTCATGTCACATTGGCCCTTTTGTGCAAATCGGCGCCGGTGTCAAGTTGGGTGAGCGTGTAGTAATTCTGGGGAATACTAGTCTTGGAATGAATACAGTCATTGCCAGTGATACGCTGGTTTACCCCTCAGTATCTATTTATCATGACATACAAATTGGTGAGCGCTGCATTATTCATAGTGGCGCTGTGATTGGCGCTGATGGTTTTGGATTTGCACCAGATTTTTCTTCAGCCGGCGGAGAGTGGGTCAAGATTCCCCAAACTGGCAGGGTTGTGATTGGTAATGATGTCGAGATTGGTGCTTCGACTACGATTGATCGTGGTGCTATGAGCGATACCATGATTGGTTCGGGAACTAAAATTGATAATCAAGTGCAAATTGCGCATAACGTCACTGTTGGTGACTGCTGTGTGATTGCGGGATGCGCTGCAATTTCGGGCAGCACAAAAATTGGCAATTTCTGCATTATTGGCGGGGCTGCTAATTTTGCAGGCCATTTAACTATTGCTGATAGGACTACCATTTCTGGCAACACCTCGATTATTCGCTCAATTACGCAGCCAGGAAAGCATTTCACGGGGGTTTATCCTTCAATGCCGCATAGTGCTTGGGAGAAGAATGCCGCTATCTTGCGTGGTCTAGATAAAATACGTCAACGCTTGCGTTTGCTAGACAAAAATAAAACTACAGAGTCCTAAGACTCTTTTACATTGATTTAATTAAATACTTTCATACGGGCAATCTAATGAGTAAAGAAATAGCAATTGATATTAATAAGATCATGAAGTTATTGCCACATCGCTATCCATTTTTATTGGTGGACCGGGTCTTAGAATTCACGCCTCGTCAAAGCATTACTGCAATTAAGAATGTCACGATCAATGAACCTTTTTTTCAAGGACATTTTCCTGATTTTCCAGTAATGCCTGGTGTACTCATCATTGAGGCCTTGGCGCAGACTGCTGCCTTGTTAACATTTACGGAAGAAAAAGCAGATGATGCTGTCTACTATTTTGCTGGCATTGATGGGGCCCGGTTTAAAAAGCCCGTATTGCCTGGAGACCAATTGGTCATGGTAGCTACTTACCAGCGTGAAAAGGCTGGCATCTATAAGTTTCATGTCAAAGCAACTGTTGATGGTGAGCTGGCAGCTGAGGCTGACATTACTTGTGCCGTGCGTAGGAAGGGTGTGTAATGACTCGGATTCATGCATCTGCTGTTATTGATAGCAAAGCCGAGTTGGCTAGCGATGTTGAGATTGGCCCTTATTCTGTTATTGGCCCCAATGTGAAGATTGGTTCTGGCACTAAGGTAGCTTCACATACTGTCATTGAAGGTTATACGACCATCGGCAAAGATAATAATTTTGCGCATTTTGCCTCGATTGGTGGCGTCCCGCAGGATATGAAATACCGTGGCGAACCGACTCAACTGATTATTGGCGATCGCAATACAGTTCGTGAGTTCACGACAATTCATACTGGTACGGCGCAAGATGAAGGTATTACACGTATCGGTAGTGATAATTGGATCATGTCCTATGTCCATATTGCACATGATTGCCAAGTAGGTAATCACACTATTTTTTCTAGCAATGCCCAGATTGCAGGTCACGTACAAGTTCATGATTGGGCGATTATGGGCGGTATGTCTGGCGTTCATCAGTTTGTTCGTATCGGGCAGCATGTCATGCTGGGCGGCGCTTCTGTTTTGGTTCAAGATATCCCGCCATTTGTTATTGCAGCAGGCGATAAAGCTGCCCCCCATGGAATTAATGCTGAAGGTCTAAAGCGCCGTGGATTTTCAAGTGAAACAATTTCTGCACTACGTCAGGCATACAAGATTCTCTACAAGGATGGCTTTAGTTTTGAGGATGCTAAGGTAGAAATTAAAAAAATGATCACAGCAAACACAGCGGATGCTGCCACCGCAGAAAAATTGACCGAGTTTCATGATTTCATTGCCGCCTCTACGCGCGGCATCATTCGGTAAGGCGCTACTTTGCCTAAGTTAGCTTGTGTAGCTGGCGAACCCTCTGGTGATTTGCTTGCTGCACCAGTGCTGAGTGCATTAAATCAAATTCCGGATATGGCTGGCCTAGAGGTTTATGGCATTGGAGGTCCTCGCATGCAAGCTCAAGGTATGCGTTCCGATTGGCCGATAGAGACCTTGAGCGTTCGTGGTTATGTTGAGGCAGTCAAGCAACTCCCTGCCATTCTTAAGCTACGCAAGGAGCTTATCCAAAACCTGACTGGTGAAGGGCGTCCTGATGTCTATTTAGGAATAGATGCCCCAGATTTTAATTTAGGTGTTGAGCTCCATTTACGCAATGCAGGGATTCCAACTTTACATTTAGTGTCTCCATCGATTTGGGCATGGAGAGCGGGGCGCATTAAGAAGATCTCTCGAGCTGTTGAGCGCATGCTGTGTATTTTCCCTTTCGAAACTGAAATCTACGATCGCGCAGGCATAGCATCTACCTATGTAGGTCACCCCTTAGCAAGTGAGATCCCGCTTGAGCCAAACACCAAGCAGGCTCGAGAAAAAATTACTAAGATACTAAAACTACCTAGCACTGCGCTCGATGGGATTGTCATTGCAGTTTTACCAGGTAGTCGCAACTCAGAAATTGAGCTGATTGCCCCGGTATTCTTTGAGACGATGCAGTTGTTGACTGAAAAATTAAAAGGGCAAAAGCTCCATTTTTTAATTCCAGTGGCTACACCACGATTACGTGCGCCGCTGGAGCAACTGCTACTTCAAGCTAAAAATCTGAAGCCTGATATTCAGATTGAATTGCTTGATGGTATGGCAGATGAAGTATTAGAGGCATCCGATGTGGTGTTGATTGCCAGCGGCACAGCAACCCTGCAGGCCGCCCTCTGGAAAAAGCCAATGGTGATTTCTTATAAGGTACCTTGGCTTACTGCTCAAATCATGAAGCGCCAAGGATATTTACCTTATGTAGGTCTGCCGAATATTTTATGTGGTGAGTTTGTGGTTCCAGAGTTATTGCAAGATGAGGCTACACCAGAAAAGTTAGCCCAAGCTCTCATCGATTGGTTAAATCATCCCAATAAAGTTAGTGAACTCAAGGCGCGGTTTTCTCAAATGCATGAGACTCTTCGTCGCCCAACTGGCCTCTTGGTTGCGCAAGCGGTTGCTCAAACGATTGCGAACAGTCGTCAGAAAAGAGTGCAGTCGTGAGTTTGATTTGGATCTGCGGCGTTGATGAGGCGGGGCGCGGCCCCTTGGTTGGAGCTGTCGTGGCAGGAGCGGTGGTGCTCGACCCCAGCAAGCCCATCGCAGGATTAAAAGACTCTAAGAAGCTCACTCCTGCTAGACGGGATTTTCTTTATGAGCAAATCATAGAAAAAGCCAAGGCCTGGGGTGTTGGCCAAGCCAGTCCTGCAGAGATTGATGACATTAATATTTTGCAAGCGACGATGCTAGCGATGCGTCGTGCAGTTGAGGATTTAGCAAGCAGATTAGGCGCCTGGCCCGACAAAGCGTTAATTGATGGTAATCGTTGTCCTGAATTGCCCATTCCCTCTGAAGCAATTATTAAAGGGGATGCCAAAGAGCCAGCGATTTCAGCAGCATCTATCATTGCTAAAGTGACGCGTGATCGTCAGATGAAAATACTCGATGCCCTCCACCCACAATATGGTTTTGCTCAGCACATGGGCTACCCAACTGAAGCTCACTTTGCTGCTCTAAAAGAATTTGGTGCATGTGATGAGCATCGTAAAAGTTTCTCTCCTGTGCGAAAAGTTCTTGAAGGTATTACCCGTTAGCAATGAACTTCGATCTCATTACTTCCAAAGAGAATCCCCTATTTAAAGAGATTCGCAATCTACAAGCTACTGGCTCTAAAGGGCAAAAGGCAAGACTAGCCAGCGGCCAGGCCTTATTGGAGGGTATTCATCTAGTACAAACTTGGGTGGGTGATCCCGCCCTAAAGACCTTGTTTACTTCAGAAATTGGCCTTAAGAATGTGGAAATTTCACAGGCAGTCTATGAACATATCGAAATATGTCCTGACACCAAGGTTTATCAACTGGATAGTACCTTGTGGGATTTATTGAGTGAGTTGGTGAGTGCACCGCATATTGCTGGTCTACTTGGTCTTCCGAAATCGTGCTTAACACTGCCAGAATCGATCGCAACTCTTCCTGGGGATCTGCTCATCTTAGACCGCATTCAGGACGCTGGAAATGTCGGATCTATCTTGCGCACCGCAGCCGCTGCAGGATTTACACAGGTGATTGCTTTAACAGGCTGTGCACATTTATGGTCTACCAAAGTATTGCGTGCCGGTATGGGGGCGCACCGCTTGTTAGATTTATACGAAGGCTGGTCTAATCAGCAAGTGCTCAGTGCAGTTACAGCGCCGATGCTAGCTGCTACTGCGGATGCTGAGTGCGACATCTTCTCCTTACAAAAGGAATTGCAGCATCCGGTTGCTTGGATCATGGGTAGCGAGGGGCAGGGTGTATCAGACGATTTGCTTGCACAAGCTAAAGGAGTATCTATTCCGATCGATGCAAGGGTAGAGTCATTGAATGTCTCAACTGCAGCAGCAATTTGCCTCTTTGAGACAATGCGCGTAAGGCGAAGTTAAACCAAGCAGCTAGCCCAAAATCGTTTTATCGGATTTCATGGCCTGCAAGATAGTGGTTGCAATCTCTTCAATCGATTTACTGGTAGTGAGAACCCAAGGGATGGATTGTTTTTTCATCATCGCGGTTGCTTCATTAATTTCATAACGACAGTTTTCTAGTTTGGCGTAATTACTACCGGGACGTCGTTCATTCCGAATCTCAGAAAGTCGCTCAGCGTCAATCATGAGGCCAAAAATCTTTTGGCGATACGGTATCAAGTCTTTAGGTAAATGCCCGCGTTCGAAGTCTTCTGGAATCAGCGGATAGTTTGCTGCCTTCAATCCGTATTGCATTGCCAAGTAAAGACTAGTTGGCGTTTTACCAACCCGCGAGATGCCAATCAATATGACATCAGCTTCTACGAGATTTTGATTGGATTGCCCATCATCGTGAGCCAAGGAGTAATTGATGGCCTCGATACGGTTCTTATAGGCTTCAGTATCCGCATTGTGATGCAGGCGGTTCATAGCATGGGTTGATTTCATACCTAGTGCGGCCTCAAGAGGCACCACAAAGGTTTGGAACATATCCAAAATCAGGCCATTAGCTTTACTGACAATATGATTGAGTTCAGGATTCACCAAAGTGGTGAACACAATCGGCTGTACACCATATTTGTTAAGTGCTTGGTTGATGTTGCTGACGGCCTCATGAGCTTTATCAACACTATCCACAAAGGGAATGCGAATGTGCTTAAAAGTAGCCTCAAATTGGGCCAGAATCGATTGGCTGAAGTTCTCGGCAGTAATGCCGGTTCCATCAGAAACAATAAAAACTATACGGGTTTCGGTAGACATGGATTTGGCCTAAAAGTCAGGGTCAGCACTACAATAGGAATTATTGAAGTATGCCCCATTTGAGTGGCCGCTCGACCAGTTTTTTCTTCCCTTAGAGAGTTTTTATGTCCAACCAACAGCAACAAAATAGCAGTATGGCAGATGCCTATGTTTTGCCTTTTGAGCAGCTTCGGATGACTGATGTTGAATCAGTCGGCGGTAAGAATGCTTCATTAGGTGAGATGATTTCTCAGTTAGCCTCCACAGGAGTTCGAGTACCAACGGGTTTTGCGACTACTGCATTGGCATTTCGAGATTTTCTGAAACACAATAATCTGACCGAGCGTATTCAAAAGCGTTTGGAAGGTTTGAATATCGATGATGTTCGGGCATTAGCGCAAGCTGGTGCTGAAATTCGTAACTGGATCGAAACAGCACCATTTCAAGCAAAGTTAGATGAAGAAATTCGTAAAGCTTTTGTAGTTTTGGATGATTCTGGCAAAGGTTCTTTTGCTGTGCGTTCATCTGCCACTGCAGAAGACTTGCCAGACGCCTCTTTTGCTGGGCAGCAAGAGACATTTTTAAACGTTGAGGGTATCGACGATGTTCTGAAGAAAATCCGTGAAGTATTTGCCTCCCTTTATAACGATCGAGCAATTTCTTACCGTGTTCACAAAGGCTTTGCCCATGCTGAAGTTGCCTTGTCTGCTGGTATTCAGCGTATGGTTCGTTCTGATTTGGGCGCTGCTGGTGTGATGTTTACCTTAGATACGGAATCTGGATTTAAAGATGTAGTCTTCATTACATCAAGCTACGGCTTGGGTGAGACAGTGGTGCAGGGTGCAGTCAACCCTGATGAGTTTTATGTATTTAAAACTACGCTAGCCCAAGATAAAAAAGCGATTATTCGTCGCTCTTTAGGATCCAAGTTAATTCAGATGCAATTTGCGCCTAAAGGGTCTACTGAAAAAGTGCAAACGGTTGATGTCACCCCAGAAAAGCGTAATCGTTTTTCTTTGGAAGATGCAGACATCACTGAGTTAGCTAAATATGCCGTCATTATCGAAAAGCACTACGGTCGTCCAATGGATATCGAGTGGGGTAAAGATGGTCAAGATGGCCGTATCTACATTCTTCAGGCCCGCCCTGAGACTGTGAAGAGTCAAGCGGCTGGCCAAGTCGAGATGCGTTACAAACTCAAAGGGAGTTCTAAGGTTTTAGCTAAAGGTCGTGCAATTGGCCAGAAAATTGGCGCAGGCCCTGTGAGAATCATTCGTGATCCTAGCGAGATGGATCGCGTTCAGCCAGGCGATGTATTGGTTGCTGATATGACTGACCCGAACTGGGAACCAGTGATGAAGCGTGCTTCTGCAATTGTCACTAACCGTGGAGGTCGTACTTGTCACGCAGCGATTATTGCGCGTGAGCTGGGCGTCCCTGCAGTAGTCGGTTGTGGCGATGCAACCGAGCATTTGCAAGATGGCATGATGGTGACCGTATCTTGTGCTGAAGGTGATGAGGGTCATATTTATGATGGCTTGATCGAAACTGAGGTCACCGAAATATCTCGGGGCGTATTGCCAGAGATTCCTGTGAAGATCACGATGAACATTGGCAATCCTCAGCTGGCATTTGATTTCTGCCAAATCCCCAATGCTGGCGTAGGTCTTGCCCGTCTTGAATTCATTATCAACAATTACATTGGCGTTCATCCCCGTGCAGTATTGGAGTACCCAAACATTGATCCTGATCTCAAACGTGCTGTAGAGAGCGTGGCCCGCGGTTATGCTAGCCCACGTCAGTTTTATGAGGATAAGTTAGTTGAGGGTGTAGCAACGATTGCAGCCGCTTTCTATCCAAAACCTGTGATCGTGCGTTTATCTGACTTCAAATCGAATGAGTACAAGAAGTTGATTGGCGGTTCACGCTATGAGCCTGATGAAGAAAATCCAATGCTAGGCTTCCGTGGCGCATCACGCTATGTATCTGCAGATTTTGGTGAAGCTTTTGCTCTGGAGTGTGCAGCGATGAAGTGCGTGCGCGAAGTGATGGGCCTTGATAATGTAGAGATCATGGTGCCATTTGTACGGACTATTAATCAAGCTAAGCGCGTGATTGAGATGATGGAGAAGCTTGGTCTGAAGCGTGGTGTCAATGGTTTGCGTCTCATCATGATGTGTGAGATTCCATCAAATGCGATTTTGGCTGATCAGTTCTTAGAGTATTTCGATGGTTTCTCTATCGGCTCTAATGATATGACCCAGTTAACCCTAGGTCTTGATCGTGACTCTGGCATGGAGTTGCTTGCAATTGATTTTGATGAGCGCGACCCAGCTGTAGAGTTCATGATTGCACGCTCTATTGATGCTTGCCTCAAACAAAATAAGTATGTTGGCATCTGTGGCCAAGGCCCATCAGATCACCCTGACTTTGCACGTTGGTTGGTAGAGAAGGGGATTACTTCAATCTCATTAAACCCAGATAGCGTGATTGAGACCTGGGAAATGTTAGGTAAGAATTTAAAAACCTAATAACTCAAGCAGTACATCAAAAGGCCTAGATTGAATCTAGGCCTTTTTCTCAGAAGCGCTAGGCATTTAAATCGCCTCTAGCAATGCGGCCTTTTTGAACTTCCCATTCACGCTCTTTGGTGGCGGCGCGTTTGTCATGTTGCTTTTTACCTCTAGCTAGCCCAATTTCGCACTTCACATTGCCTTTGGAGAAATGGAGATTAAGTGGTACCAAGGTGTAGCCTTTTTGCTCTACTTTGCCGATCAGCTTGCGGATCTCAATGGCATTCAGGAGTAGCTTTCTGGTGCGGGTGCTGTCAGGAACAATATGAGTAGAAGCGGAAAGCAGGGGGGTGATGTGGCAGCCGATCAGGAAAAGCTCCGCCTTGCGAATGACGACATACGCTTCCTTGATGTGCGCGCGACCTGCGCGGATGGCTTTAACTTCCCAGCCCTCCAGTACAAGCCCGGCCTCGAAGCGTTCCTCGATAAAATAATCGAAGAAGGCTTTTTTGTTATCGACGATACTCATAGTTATTTAGCTTCCAAGATCGATTATGGCAGACGTCTACAAGACCGTTTTAATTGGGCACTCAGCTGACCGAATGTATGGCTTGGTAACTGATGTGGCGCGCTACCCCGAGTTTTTGCCTTGGTGTGGTGGAGTAGAGATTTTTGAGCAAACTGAGACAGTTTTGGACGCCAAAATTAATATTCATTTCAAGGGTATTACTCAATTTTTCCATACCCGCAATATCAACCATCGCCCAGAAACAATTGATATGGTCTTTGTAGATGGCCCTTTTAAGCATTTTTCGGGGCAGTGGAATTTCGTGCCCTTGCGAGAAGATGCCTGTAAGGTCGAATTTAAGCTCCATTGGGAATTTAAGAGTGCCATTCTCGATAAGATCATCGGCCCTGTTTTCAGCCATATTGCTGGTACTTTTGTGGATTGTTTTGTGAAAAGGGCGGAGGATCTGGATGGCTAGTCGCAGCCTAGATCTCTTGCTTTGTGATGCCAGAAAGGGTGACCCCGTTCTGAGCTCATTTCAGTTAACTCTCAAAGATGGCGAATTGGCTACGGTGGGTTTGGCCTTGGTAAGGGCAGGTATTGCGACCGGTCAAGATGACCCAGTCTTAGCCAGAAAAGGCTGTTTTGGGGTCTTTGGAAAGCGTAAAGATTGGGATAGCCCCATTTACTCAGGGGATCGTTTGGAGCTGTATTCCCCGCTTTTAATTGACCCCAAGAGCGTCCGTCGTAAGAAGGCCAACCAGAACCAGGATGCCAAATTCCAGGCTGCCGCAGCTAAAAGAAAGGCTAGGAGGCTATAATCTGTTTTTGTGACTAGGGGTTTTGTATGCGACTCATTCAAAAAGCACTCACTTTTGACGATGTGCTCCTCGTGCCGGCCTATTCATCGGTACTCCCTCGAGATGCCAGTCTGGCAAGTAAGTTAACTCGAGAAATTTCTCTCAATACACCGCTGGTGTCTGCTGCAATGGATACCGTGACCGAAGGTCGTTTGGCAATTGCCATGGCTAGTGAAGGCGGCATTGGGATTATTCATAAAAACTTAACGCCAGCTGAGCAAGCGCGTGAAGTAGCCAAAGTAAAGCGATACGAATCAGGGGTTCTGCGCGACCCAATCACTATTGCTCCAGATGTGACCCTGCGCCAAGTGATTCAACTTTCTCGTGAACATGGCTTCTCTGGATTTCCAGTTCTAGTTGGTAAAGAAGTTGTCGGCATTATCACAAACCGTGATTTGCGTTTCGAGGAAGATTTAGATGCTCCAGTAAAAACCAAAATGACTCCACGTGAGCGCTTGGTGACTGTGAAAGAAGGTTGCTCATTAGAAGAAGCAAAGCGCTTAATGAGTCAGCATCGCTTAGAGCGCGTATTGGTTGTGAATGACAAATTTGAATTACGTGGTCTGATCACTGTGAAAGATATTCTGAAGGCCACTGAACACCCTAATGCTTGCAAAGATAGCGAAGGCAAGCTACGCGTGGGTGCTGCGGTTGGTGTGGGTCCTGATAATGATGAACGTATTGAGCTTTTAGTGCGCGCTGGGGTAGATGTCATTGTGGTTGATACTGCTCATGGTCATAGCCAAGGTGTTCTAGATCGCGTCAAATGGGTGAAGAAAAAATTCCCACATGTGCAAGTGATTGGCGGCAATATTGCTACTGGTGATGCAGCTAAGGCTTTAGTTGATCATGGCGCTGATGGCGTTAAGGTTGGCATTGGTCCTGGCTCAATTTGTACTACTCGGATTGTTGCGGGGGTTGGTGTTCCTCAAATTACTGCGATCGTCAACGTAGCTGCTGCACTAAAGGGTACCGGCATTCCATTAATTGCTGACGGTGGTGTGCGTTACTCTGGCGATATTGCAAAAGCATTAGCAGCTGGCGCAAGTTCTGTGATGATGGGTGGTATGTTCGCTGGCACTGAAGAAGCCCCAGGCGAAGTGTTCTTATATCAAGGACGTTCTTACAAGAGTTATCGCGGCATGGGTTCATTGGGCGCAATGGCTGATGGTTCTGCAGATCGCTATTTCCAGAGCGATATCGTGGCCAATGCAGAGAAGCTGGTTCCAGAAGGCATTGAGGGACAAGTTCCCTACAAGGGTAGTGTTCTAGCAATCTTGCATCAACTCACAGGCGGTATTCGTTCCTCAATGGGTTATCTGGGTTGTAAAACCATTGCTGAATTGCATGAAAAAGCCAATTTTGTGGAAATTACTTCTGCGGGTGTGCGTGAGTCACATGTTCATGATGTGAAGATCACTAAGGAATCACCGAATTACCACATTGATTAAAAAATAAATGAAGGCTGAATTTAAGACTGGCTCTTTCGTGCACGACAAAATACTGATTCTCGACTTTGGTTCACAAGTAACCCAATTAATTGCTAGGCGTGTGCGTGATGCACGGGTGTATTCAGAGATCCATCCCTATGATTGTGATCCAGAATTCATACGCAAATTCGTTCAAGAGCAGGGCGGCAAGGGAATTATTCTCTCGGGTGGCCCAAGCTCAGTAACAGAAGTTGGTAGCCCACGCGCACCTCAAATCGTTTTTGATCTAGGTGTGCCTGTTCTCGGTATTTGCTATGGCATGCAAACGATGGCAACTCAGTTGGGTGGTGCAGTTGCATCTGCTGAGTCATTAGGTAAAGCGCGGGAGTTTGGCTATGCTGAGGTTCGTGCTCATGGCCACACCAATCTCCTCAAAGGTATACAAGACTTTTCTACCAGCGAAGGTCATGGCATTCTCAAGGTGTGGATGAGTCATGGCGACTCAGTAACGACTTTGCCACCTTCATTTAAGTTGATGGCCTCTACTGACTCTTGTCCTATCGCTGGTATGGCAGATGAAGAGCGCCGCTTCTATGCATTTCAGTTCCATCCAGAAGTAACCCACACCATTCAAGGTACTGCGATTATTGAGCGCTTCGTACACGATATATGTCAGTGCAAGCCTGATTGGGTGATGGGCGACTACATCAGCGAGGCTGTTGAACATATTCGCAAGCAAGTAGGCAGTGAAGAAGTCATTCTGGGTTTATCAGGTGGTGTTGACTCTAGTGTTGCTGCTGCTCTCATCCATCGTGCCATTGGCGATCAACTGACTTGTGTGTTTGTTGACCATGGGCTGCTTCGCCTCAATGAAGGCGATATGGTGATGGAGATGTTTGCGCGTAACCTAGGTGTAAAAGTGATTCGTGTTGATGCAGCCAAAACTTTTATGGGTCAGTTAGCTGGTGTTGCTGATCCCGAAGCCAAACGCAAAATTATCGGTAAAGAGTTCGTAGAGATTTTTCAGAGTGAATCTGGAAAAATCAAGAATGCCCAGTGGCTTGCCCAAGGAACGATCTACCCAGACGTGATTGAGTCGGCTGGCAAAGGCAAGAAGGGCGCTCATACCATTAAGAGTCACCATAATGTCGGTGGCCTGCCTGAGGACATGCATCTGAAGTTGTTAGAGCCTTTGCGTGAATTGTTTAAAGATGAAGTACGTGAACTCGGTGTGGCATTAGGTTTGCCTCGTGAAATGGTGTATCGCCATCCATTTCCTGGACCAGGTCTGGGTGTGCGTATTTTGGGCGAAGTTAAAGCAGAGTTTGCAACTCTCCTGCAACGTGCTGATGCTATCTTTATTGAAGAATTGCGGAATACCATCGATGAGACAAGTCAAAAATCTTGGTATGACTTAACTAGTCAGGCCTTTGCAGTATTTCTCCCAGTAAAGTCTGTTGGTGTCATGGGAGATGGCAGAACCTATGAGTATGTAGTTGCACTTAGAGCAGTCCAAACACAGGATTTTATGACTGCGCATTGGGCACACTTGCCACATGAGTTGTTAGGTAAAGTTTCTAATCGCATCATCAATGAAGTGAGCGGCATCAATCGCGTGGTGTACGACATTAGTGGAAAACCACCCGCAACGATTGAGTGGGAGTAGTAACTGAGCCTAAGTCGTTGATTTATAAGGACTTAAAGTTACACAAAAATCACACAAACGCAAAAAACACTTGCGTTTAAGTGCTATTAGAAGTTACAGTTACACAACTTGCTACACACTGAAGTAGCTATTCAAAACTGTAACTACCCAAGCCCGCAAAATGACACTGAAGAAAAAGACATTTAGTGAAGAAGAAATACTGATTTACGATGAGGCTGTCATATACAAAAGGGGTGACATATGGCAGTTTCGCTATTGGCTTGAAAAAGAGCGTAGGTATGTGAGACTTAGCTTAAAGACTAAGAACATAGATGTAGCAATAGAAAAAGCTAAAAAACACTTTGTCAAAATTAAGAGCGAAACAGATAGCGGAAAGACATATTACTCAAAGACAGCTAAAGATGGAGTATTGATGTACTTGGAGTACAGAAAAGGACACATAGAAAGTAGAACTACTAAGAGTATTGTTAAAGGTAGGTACGGGACAATACGATCACATCTAGACCATTGGTTAGACTTTATAGAGCGTGATACAAAGCTAAAAGAGTTAGATAGAGATAGCTGTGCAGATTATGCTAAAACTAGAGAAAATCCAAGTGCTACAAAGACTATAGCTTTATCAACAATAGCTGGTGAGCAAAGTACTATCAACTCAATGATGAAGTGGCTTCATAAAAAAGGTGAAGTTTACATTGATGGATTTGACTTTGAAACAATATCAATACGCAATACACCAGAAGAGGCAGTAAGACGATCATCGTTTACAGATGAAGAGGTATGGGCTTTTAGATTGGCTATACCTAAGTACATTGAAGAAGCAATGAAGGATTTAACAGACTTAGAAAATAAGGCACGAGTTCTATCTGGTCACTATCTACTAATTTCTTCTATTTGTGGACTGAGAACTGGTGAGCAAAAACAGTTGAAATGGAAAGACATTACATTCCAAAATCAAACAATTAATAAAGAAGAGATAGATTTTATAAAGATAAATGTAAGAAAAGAAACAAGTAAAGTAAGAAAATCTCGTGTAGTAAAGATAAGAGATATGGAGTATTTTCAAAACTTATTCAATCTAACAACTCCTACGCATTCTAAGCAACTATACGGTGAGAACTTTATCTTTAGTTTTAATGGAATTAATGTTGTAAGCCAAAGAGCAGTTACACATCACTTTAAAAAGATATTAGAAGCGGCTGAAATTGATGTAGGTAAGAGGAAGTTAGTGCCATATAGCTTTAGACATTACTTCATTACAAACAGAATTAAGGCTGGATTAAGTTATAAAGCTGTAGCTGACATGTGTGGTACAAGTAGGGCTCAAATTGAAAAGACTTACTATCATATTGATGAAGATATTTTAACAACGCAAGCAATGGCTGGATACTACACAATAGATGGAATGATTGTGCCTACATAGTATTTTAACTATGCCTGTCGTCACCATGCTCATGGTTTTACAAATTACTATGAAAAATGGTGTAAACACCTATATATAACGCCGAAAGACGCATTTGTAGCAAATATGGTGGGGGTATAGGTAAGAAATCACCAGCCCGAAAGTTTCAGCTATATGCTAAAAATCCGCGTAGCAATTTTTTTACAAAGCTAGGACCCATTTCTAGTAGCTGTCTTTCTCGTCATCTTCATGTGGGTATAGCTGTCTATTCAGCTTTGACTTGATAGGGTACTTGGTAGCTACAGTAGGCTTGATAGGGGGTATGGGCTTGATGTGGGGTAAAGCTGTGGGGGCTACTGTTTTATTGGGTAGGGTAGTAGGGCTATTTGTTGGGGGTTGGGTAGGGTGACTAGATAGATTATTAGGGGGTTGACTAGATTTAGCTAAGGGTTGGTTGGGGTTGGTAGTAGGCTTGCTAGGCTTAGTAGGGGGCTTAGGTAGGGATGGTGCTTTGATACTTGGTATTGACTTAGCTTTGCTACTAGATTTACGCTTAGGCTTCAACTTACTTAATCTAGCTTGTTCTGTCTTTTCTCTAGCTTGTTGCTCTGCTTGCTGTCTAATCGTACTAAAAGTAGTATCAAATATTAGTTGTAATAGCTTAAGCTGTTCTTCAGCGTTTGTGAACTCAAATAGTCGCATACTAAGTATCCTTTTCTTATATTTATAGAAAAGGATACTTGTACAAAATAATAGCTACTTTGCGAAGCTGTCTCGTGTAGCTTTACTTACATCATTGATAAACTCATCTAGCTCGCCATTTTCAATTGAGCCAGCGATGTGTTTAAGTGTGCTAATAAGTTCATCACCATTGCTAACTTCAATAGCGTTAGCACCTTTCTTATTAAGCATAAGAGTCTTAGAGCCGTACTTAATAGCAAGATGAATCTTGCCTGTATCGCTAATCCAGAACCATTCTTTAACTCTCTTAATAGTCTCAATAGTCTTGCGTTCACCAGTTGTTTTATCTATGAATGTTTTAAGACGCTTAGGTGCGTAGCTATTACCTTCTTTTTTAGCTGTACATAGTTCAATCTGTTCATGTACTTTAGAAAGCAATTTCAATCTGCGATTGACTACTGGGCTAACAGTAGATTGCTTCTTACTTGTAACAAGTTTAAGTGCTGACATAGTAGCCATTTCATACTCCAAAGTAGTTAAAGGAATAGTTAATGTAATACCTTTTAGTCACTTTTCCTACCAAAACACTTTGAAAATCTTCCGTAAGTCTATGATTAATATAACTTTTTCATAAAAATTCACGCTATCCTTACATAAAGCATAAATATATCTATATAAAAAATATAGGTGTAATTATGCTTAAGCAAGTAGTAGACAAAAAAGATGTAAGACTTGAAGTAGTTAAATGGCTGACAAATGCTAAGGAACTTGGACTGACACAAGGTCTTACTGTCATGCCTAAAAAAGTCTATTACAAGCATGTGGCTAAGTCACGCTATGCTGTAGATGGCAAGGTGTACAGGCACTTGACTAAAGATGAGCTAGAGAAGGCTAACGCTAGACTTGTACACTTGATTAATAAACTGGTGCTTAAAAACGCATACAAGCGTGATGGCAAAAAATTAGTAGTTGTAGGAAGCATAGAAGGTGACAACAGTAGCTGTATCAATTTACACACACATTTCTTGCTACAAAAGCCAGATAGCTATACAGCTGAACAGTTCCATGAAAAAGTTGTAAAGGCTATAGATTTGAGTGGTGAATTTGAGATGAGCAATCCAAACTATCGTGCCGACAAAGATAGTGAGGACAAGATGTTTAGATACAAAGTTGAAGAGATTAAAGAAGGTTGGTCGGTATACATTACAAAAAAGATAGATAAGCTAGAGCTGAACAGGCTTTACTTTTACTAATCTAAGCACTCTAGTCCTTAGTTGACGCTTGCGGTTAATGGTTAATAAGCACTTAAAGAGTGCTTAATTAGCGTAGCTTTGCCTAAAATTAAGTAAACACTCAAATAAGTAAGAACTTAGATACAAGATACTTAGTTAAAGCAAACAAGATAGATGTAATTACACAACAGGTTAATAGAGAAAGATAAAAGTTATATCCATTACGCAAAAGATAAGACATTAGAAGAAACATTGGTAGCGTAGGTAGGACATACCAAAAGGTTTCATATGTAATGTCAGCTATCTTCAAAGTATCTTCACTTTCATAGTAAATCCAACAGATAGCAATAATTGACACAATAGGTAGTGCCAAAATGAATGCGGCTAAGCTACTGCTACGCTTACTAAGTTCTGTAGCAATCACAATAATTAAAGCACTTAAAAGCGTTTTCAAAGCATAAAGCATAACAACTCCTTTTTCTACATTCTAAAGCAACGCACTAGAACAAGCTACAAACGCTTAAAACTGTAAGCTGAATACTAGGACAGCAGAAAAGCGTATCAACAGCTTGTAGGGCTTGTACGCAAACAGTTAAATAAGTGTGGCACTACAGCAACGACACTTAGAAGTGAATATAAGAAAATAGCATATTTTGTTATATTTTACTCAAAAGATAAGCTAAGTCGTTGATTTTGAATAAGAAAACACTATGACTAAAAAAGAACAAAAACAGGTAGGAATTTCGAATACAAGACAATACACTAAAAATGTAGAAAACATTACATTTGAGGTGAACAAGATGGCAAAGCAAGCTAAGACATTAACACAGCAAGAATTTAGACGAGTACTTGATTATATTACTACACGCAAGCATAGTTCTAGAAATAGGGCTATGCTTTATTTGATGTATTGTGCGGGAACTAGGGTAGGGGAGACAAGTGCTTTACGAATAGAGGACGCTGTAGATACCGATGGCAATGTAAAGCGTGAAATACTACTCAAGTCTGATATTACAAAAGGTAATGTAGCAAGGACAATTTATGTAAGTGAAAAGCTATACAAAGAACTTGAGGCTTACATTAAGACATTGGACATTTCAGACCGAAAGCGTAAGCTGTTTTACTCGCAGAAAAAGACCAGTGACGGATTTAGTCCAAACACACTAACACAGTACTGGCACTATCTATTTTCAGCTTGTGGCATTGATAACGCATCAAGCCACTCGATGAGAAGGTCATTTGCTACACAGATTAGTAGCAAAGGTGTAGGCATTAGAGTTCTTCAAAAGCTAATGGGTCATAGGTCAGCACAGACAACAATGGTATACATTGACGCAAGTGACGATATGATGCGGAAAGCAGTAGAGTTAGTCTAATTACCAAGAATTCTTAGTAAGTCTGCTAATGTCACTAATAGCTTGATTTAGTAGAGCAGTACCATAGGTAAGATCATGTTGAATAGCATGGGATAAATCTAATTGTGACATATCATAATTATGCGGTACTTTTGTATTTGAAAATTGTTGTAAAAGTCTATCGTGACTATTTTTCCAAAATGCTACATTTCCCTTGGCATTATTGATGCCTGTAAATAAATCAATAGCTAGATCAAGCTGTTTGAACTCATCTTCTGTAAAAGAAATAGAAGCTATATATTCATCTCTAAGTGCGTAGAATGTAGATACAGATGTATCATCAACTCTATATATTCTGTAATGTTTATGACGAAGAGGTTTATTTGTTATTCTAAATGCCTCACTAATGGTTCTCGAAAGATATTGATCATCACTATTAGAACTTTGAATTTTTAGTTCATCAGCAAAGCTACTTATTAGCAATCTTTTTATCTCAGTTTTAGTTGGTTTAATATAATCGTGAATGATTAAGAATTTACCATAGGTATACCCGTTCATAACTTGCGTGTACATAGCAGTCCTTTCCATAACGGTTGATGAGTACGATGTGACTTGAAGATAAAGCCACCTAATTCCTCAAAATACTATCTCATCTTTTTGACTAGGACAAGTAGGTATTGACACTAGGCAAGCGTTACACTAGAGTGTAATTTTCAATAACGCTACTACTAAGGAGAGTACACATGGGATTCTTTGAAACTTACGGCAAGCCTGATGACATCAAAGCAGACAAGAAGCTGACTACGGAAGAGATGTTGGAACACGGCATTGAACAGCAAGAGAAGTTGCTCAATGGCGAAGAAGTCTTAAACCTCAAAGGCGAGCCAATTCGGAGTTGGTTTAGAGATGGACGCTTTGTACCTAGCATTGGTATCTTTGGACTGTTTGATGGAAAGGCAATACCTTGGAAAAAAGGTACAGAGAAAGCAATGCTTGAAGCATTCAAGAAGAGCTATGAAGCTGGTGATTTCGCAAGCTACATTAAGGCTGTAGACAAGAAGCGAGAAGAAAATAATGCTAAATTGGCAGAAGGCAGAAAAAATATAGGTAAGAAGAAAAAATAAAAATTAACTTACTTTTTCATCTAAGCTATATCAATTATGTAATTTCAATTACATTGTTATATAGCTTAGCTATTAGTTTTTTATCTAGTCTAAAACCGCCTCCATGATTATGTGGAGTACCGGCTAATGGTTGTTCTGGTCCATATACACCAAGTCTGTTGTCGTATCTTATAAGGCCTTGCTCCATCAAATCAATAAAATTCTCATGACCAATATAGTCTATAAAAACTGTGGCATTTGTGTAATGAAAATGATGTCTGCCATTAATAACTCTCATATCTGCTTCTACCAAGAATAGATTTTGTAGCTTCTTTGCTCCGTTGTGTACATCCTCGAAGTTCCAGTAAACAGTTCTATCAAGTACATTTTCATTTAGATCTGCTTTTACAATATAAATCCTTGATGTTTTACGATCTACTTCTACTTTGTATTTGAACTTCTTATATACAACTGACCATCTATGTGCGTACAAGGAAGTACTAAATCTTAATACATTTGGATATCTTGGGTCAGGTACTCCCCAGTTATTACGCATGTAGCTATCACCATCAGATGGATAGCTAGGTTTTAAGGTAAACAACGATATAGGTGATTTACTTTTAAGATAAGTCTTCTTAGTCTTTACTTCAAAATTGTCAAAATCTGCCTCTTTTAAGTTATTCTCTTTTACACCTAAATGTTTCTCAAATGTATTACCAGCGGCACCGTCGTTAAAGTCCGTCTTTACATTTTCAAGAAATCCTAGTGCTTTAATACGCAAAAATTCTTGCTTTATTTTGTCGGAATTCATATATAATTTCACTGTGCTGTAACAATGAAATCATGACCACAAACCTAGGTGTTTGCCATAGGTGTTTTCCTTAATCGAAATTAATAGTCAATGTATGAAAGCAAAAAAAGTAAAAAATGATCAATTACTAGACTCAATTTTTAATGAGTCTTGTATTGAAACTATGAAAAGAATTCCAGATAACTTTGTTGATGTTGTTATTACCTCTCCACCTTACAACATGAACTTGAGAATTAGAAAAGGTGAATATTGCTCTAGGCAAATAGTTAAGGAAATTAGTACAAAATATGAAGGATTCGCTGATAATGTTCCTATCGATGAATACAACAGATTTCATACTGAAGTTCTAAGAGAGTTGCTAAGAATAAGCAACTTAGTTTTTTATAATATTCAAATTGTTACTGGTAGCAAGCGTTCAATATTCAAAATGATTGGTGAATTTAGTGAGAATCTAAAAGAAATAATTGTTTGGGATAAAGGACATGCTCAGCCAGCTATGCAAGAGCAAGTTTTAAGTAGGCGAAGTGAATTGATTTTAGTGTTTGAAAATGATTATCCAATCAGTAGGCAATTTAGAACGGCTACATTTAAGAGGGGTACATTGGATGATGTATGGGAAATTAAAAGAGAAAGGAAGAAGGGGGTACAAAATCATGGTGCTACTTTTCCACAAGAACTGATTAAAACGATACTTGAAAACTTTACTAAAAAAGGTGATGTTATTTATGATCCTTTTTTAGGCACTGGAACTACAGCTATTGTTAGTAAAAAATTAAAGAGAAGATATATCGGTAGCGAGCTTAGTAAGGAGTACTACAATATATGTTTAGAGCAACTTAAAGACGCAGACTCACTTTTAGAGTAAAGAAAAACTGTCTGTTTAACTTACACATCGTGTAACTTCTATATTTTTCCTATGTACACTAACACTCACAAAAATTAATAAGAATTCTTAAGTATGCAAAATGTTACGCAAATGTTACACAACTCTAAATTATTACTTGTAAGTACTTGATTTTATTGATTTTTTATACAGGCTATTTATGGAGTGGGAATGAGGGCGCTAATGGCATTAGCTGGACAAAGCAATATGACGACTTCACAGAATTACATTGATTTACGTCCCGCAATAATTAAAGCTGCGGTTGAGTTGGTTTAATCACTGATTTTTTGAACGTATAGCTGATAGAGTGGTGCTCTAATAATTCTAATCTTTCTGCAATAAATATTAGTAAAGGCATCAATAGCTGTTTTTGGGCAACGTATTGGGTCAGTCCCATACGCTAGTTCTTCTTGCCACAAATAATCGTCAAAAGCTATCACCCCATTATTCTTTAATAATCTAAAACCAAGAAGTGCGTCACATAAAACGTCGGTTGCTTGGTGCGAACCATCAACGTAGATAAAATCGAAATATCCTTGCTTGCCGTCAGTAATTAACTTTGATAATGCTACATCACTAAATCCTTTGTGAAGCATAAGCTCAACAGTGTTTTCAACTTTGCTGATCGCCATTTTAGTATTGTGGTGAAATCGCTTTTCAACATCAGACATATCCACTTCAGCAACACCCCCTTTTTTATGCTCTACTCCACCTTCCCAGGTATCGATACAATGAATTTCTATTTCTTTCGAAGCCGCAAGTTTTTCAATGAGGTAGCAAGTACTGGCTCCTTCGTAAGAGCCAACCTCTAGTATTTTAGTTGGGTTTATTTGCGGAATTAGGAAATCCCACACTCCTTTTGCATCGCTTTCAAACCAGCTGTTAGTGAAGTTATATGTTGAGCTGTTCATTGCTCTCTCATTGTTTTCCGTTTAGTAGTGCAATGCGTAACCATAAACATGTAAAATCTAATAAGCACAATAGGTTACGTAAGGCTATGCTACTACAAAAACGAATAAAAAAGTCACGCAAAACTTACACACAGATGATTTGGTGTGCTGTAAGACCCTTAAATATCGAGTTTTTTACCTATGCAACGATTGAGTGGGAATAACACTTTTAGTTTTCACCCTAGATGCCTGAGTTACGTCAAACCGCCCTTGAACTATTAGCAATCACTCTTCCGAAAATTAAGGTTGAGCGGGTGCAGCAATTGTTTGATGATTACCATCGTCAATGTATTGATCTAGATGTTTCTGCTGATTTAAGTTCACAAGGACTTATTCTTCCTGGGCGTCCATCAAAGCCAGTGTTGGTTCCGCCATTGACTGTTCCCAAAAGAAAAATGGATACTCTTGAGGGCAGGCTCTCTCTGCTCCACTCACTTGCGCATATTGAATTTAATGCAATGAATCTTGCGCTTGATGCAATTTGGCGATTTGCTAATATGCCTGCCCAATATTATGTGGATTGGTTAAAGGTTGCTAAAGAAGAGGCTTACCATTTCAGTTTGATTGAGAGTCATCTGCAATCTGTTGGCGTTACCTACGGTGATTTCCCGGCCCACAACAGTCTATGGGAAATGGTTGAGAGAACAACAGATGCGGTGATTGCCAGAATGGCTCTAGTCCCTCGGACCATGGAGGCGAGAGGTTTAGATGCTGTTCCAGCCATTCGAGATCGTTTTAAGCAAATTAAAGATCAACAAGTCGTTGAAATATTGGAAATTATTCTCAGGGATGAAGTAGGGCACGTTCTGATTGGTAATCAATGGTTTAATTTTTTATGTGCCAAGAAGAACTTATCTCCGATTGCAACGTACAAAGAGTTAGCAAGACAATACTGCGCTCCTATATTAAGAGGTCCATTCAACATAGAGGCTCGTAAACAAGCTGGATTTACTGCTGAAGAATTAAGCCTGCTTGGAACATAATTCAAAACTTGGGGAGTGTATGAATTTTCCGCGTCTACTACCAGTATTGCTAACGGTCATTCTGACAGGGTGTATTTCTTATCAACCCTATCCTGCAGGAGTTGCTTTACCTTCACCAGAAGTCGCCCCTAAAGTAAGGCCACCAAAAGTAGGCCAAGAGTGGGTATATACAGTACGCAATGTTTTTAATCAGGCAGTAGTCGACACTGTTACCGAAAGAGTAGTGGCAGTTGATAAAGAAGTACGTATAGAACGCACTGGAGTAAAAGCAGGCCGTTTGCCTGACGAGATTCAATCTCCCTGGGGGTATATTTTGCAAGATCCCCATTGGAGTCCTCCGCTATTATTTCAACAAGCAATCCCTACTTGGCCTGAGCAATTACTTCCTAAGTGGACGGGATTTTTTCAAACCCGGTACCAAGTTCCCGGCTACCCTAGCTCTAGTTACTCCTGGGCAATGGAAGTCACTGCAATTCAGTGGGAGCAAATGACGGTACCAGCAGGGCAGTTTTTGACTTTAAAATATCAGAACGTAGCCCCCTATTTTGAGAGTAATGATCTATTTAGGGTGCGTAATTATCGCCAAGAGGATATTTGGCTTGCCCCTGAGATTGGGCGTTGGGTTATCCGCTGGGGATATGGGCGTTATATCACTCCTGGGATCTATTGGGCTAACGCTTACTGGGAAGATTATCTTGAGTGGGAGCTTGTCTCCTGGAAGTAAGTAAAGCGCTTAAAATAGGCGCACTGTTATGTATACCGTTAAAGAACTCTTTCCAACACTGCAAGGCGAAGGTGCCCATGCTGGACGCGCTGCAGTGTTTTGCCGTTTTGCTGGTTGTAATTTATGGAGTGGCCGCGAGGAAGATCGAGCAACTGCAGTCTGTAAATTTTGCGATACCGATTTTGTAGGTAGCGATGGCGATGGTGGCGGTAAGTTTGAAACTGCTCAAGACTTGGCGAATGTAATCGAGTCTTCATGGAGAAGTACTTCAGCAGGACCTCAACAGCGCTATGTAGTCTTTACTGGTGGCGAGCCGCTTTTACAATTAGATGAACAGCTAATTACCAAGCTGCATCAAAAAGGTTTCGAGCTTGCAATTGAAACAAATGGCACTATCAAGGTTCCAAAAGGCGTCGATTGGGTTTGTGTCAGCCCTAAAGCAGGCTCTGATTTGATTGTTCTCCAAGCTAATGAGCTGAAGTTAGTAATACCCCAAGAAGGACACGACTCTTTGGAAAAGTTATTAGCACGTTTTGAGAAGATGGATTATCGCAATCGCTTCTTGCAACCAATGGATGGACCAAATCTTAAAATGAATACCGCATTAGCCGTGAATCTTTGCCAGAAACGCCCACTTTGGAGATTGAGTCTCCAATCCCATAAACTGATAGGTATTCGATAATCTGGAGAATTCCAGTATTACTATTGATAGATCTGAATGACAAGTAAACAAGCTGCAATCTCCATTACCCGTCGCCTTGAATTTGATTCAGGACACCGTATTCCCAATCATGATGGGCAATGTAAACATTTGCATGGGCATCGTTACGCCATTGAAGTTACTTTAACTGGTGAAGTGGCAAACAATCCAGGTAAGGCTGATGATGGTATGGTGCTCGACTTTGGGGATATCAAACGCCTGACAAATGAATATGTGGTTGATCTTTGGGACCATGCATTCTTGGTGGCCAAAGAGGATGAAGGCCTGGTTACTTTCCTAGCCACACTGCCAAATCATAAAACAGTGGTGATGGAGCATGTGCCTACTGTTGAGAATTTGGCTCATGCTGCTTTTGCTATTTTGCAGCCGGTATTTAATAAATCCTTTGGCGGTCGCCTGGAGCTTTCAACGCTTCGTTTGTATGAGACACCCAATTGCTGGGCTGACGTACACCATTCCTAATGAAGCAGGCAGAGCTAGATCGCGAGTTCATGGAGCAGGCTTTAGAGCAAGCTGGGCTCGCTGCTCTTGCAGGTGAGGTTCCTGTCGGGGCAGTCATAGTGCGTAATGGCGAAGTGATCTCTAAAGCTTTTAATCAGCCTATAAGCAATCATGATCCTAGTGCCCATGCGGAAATGCTGGCATTAAGACATGCTGCTCTATCTGCTGAAAATTATCGTTTACCAGGCGCTACCCTGTACGTTACTTTAGAGCCCTGCATTATGTGCGCTGGTGCAATGTTGCATGCTAGGGTTGACCGTATTGTGTATGGGGCTGCAGATCCAAAAACAGGTGCCGCTGGTAGCGTTTTAGATGTATTCTCATCAAAACAAATCAATCATCAGACTGTTATTGAAGGTGGCATGATGGCACAAGAGTGTGGTCAATTGTTGCGTGATTTCTTTAAGGAGCGACGTTGAAATCTATTCATTTGATTGCTCCTTCTGGAGCGAGCTTAGATGATAAAAGTCCTTTAGCTGGCATTGAATGGCTAAAGAGCCAAGGTATTGCAATTCAGAATGCAGAATGTGTGCAGCGTGTTCATGAGCGCTTTTCTGGAAAAGATGAAACGCGTTTAAATGAGTTAAATCAGCTTGCTACCCTAGATCCTCAGACTGTTGTGATGGCTATGCGAGGTGGTTATGGCATTCATCGCCTATTACCAAATATCGATTGGGTTGGTATTGCCAAGGCTATTAGCAATGGTTTGCAAATTTCTGGCCACAGTGATTTCACGGTATTTCAGTTAGGCTTATTAGCTAAGACAGGTGCGATCACTTTATCTGGACCAATGCTGAACTATGATTTTGGCAAGCTCGATGAAAGCGGTAAAGCAATTGCTCCCGATGCATTTATGTGGAAACATTTTCAAGCTGCTATTGAAGAGCGAAAACTCGATTGCAGTGTATCGGCACCGCAATCCTTTTTGGCTAAGGCAAAGGGTGGCGAAGTGAAGGGAATCTTGTGGGGCGGTAACTTAACAGTCCTAGCAGGCTTGGTGGGGACCCCATATTTACCATCCCCACAACAAACTCAAAATGGCATCTTATTTTTAGAAGATGTGAATGAGCATCCTTATCGCTTAGAACGTATGCTCATGCAATTACTAGATGCAAATATTCTGAATCACCAGTCTGCAATCCTACTAGGGGGTTTTTCTGCCTATCGCCTATACGATAACGACAAAGGTTATACATTGGAGCGAGCTATTGAGGCAATCCGTCTACGATTGCCAGATACGATTCCTGTTTTGACGGATCTGCCATTTGGTCATCAAGCTAATAAACTAACGCTACCTATGGGCGCTCAAGCTAGTGTAGATTACAGCGCAGCAGGCTTTACTCTCAAGGTGAATTGGTAGATGTGTTTACAGCAGCTTCTAATCAGAATTATTCTGGCTGTTATTGCACTGACTTTTACGGGGGCGGTAATGGCCACTGAAGAACCTCAATTTTCTATTCTTGAAAAAACACCTCCTTTTGAACTCAGATTCTATGCGCCCATGATTTTGGCTGAGGTGAAAGTGGAAGGTAATTTGGATGAGGCCTCGAGCCAGGGTTTTCGACTAATTGCCGCCTATATCTTTGGGCAGAACCAAGTGAGCGAAAAAATTGCCATGACTTCACCAGTGGTAATTGAAGGGCAGGCGCCCAAAAGCGCAAAGATTGCCATGACTTCTCCAGTCACTATTGAATCAAACGCTGGTCAATGGATTATTTCCTTTGTGATGCCTTCTGAATACACTATGGAAAGCTTGCCAAAACCCCTAAATCCTAAAGTACAGCTTCGGCAGATTCCAGCGGTAAAGCGAGCAGTGATTGGCTTTACTGGTTTTTACAATGAGAACAAGGTTTCCGAAAGAACTCTAGAGCTAGAGGAGTGGATGAAGGCAAAAAATCTTCAGGCAGCTAGTGCACCGAAGTTTGCACGCTATAACCCTCCTTGGACTTTACCTTTTATGCGTCGTAATGAAATCATGATTGATATTCGTGACTAAAAATAGCTTTAAATAAATTACTTAAGCTTCAAAACTTTTCAGCAAAAATTGAGCGCCACCATTGATACCTAATGCTTTAGTAAGAGCAGGCAAAGCCTCTGCCAAATGTTTTTCTAGAGTCCATGGCGGATTAATGATGAACATACCGCTAGCCTGAAGGCGACGCTCACCAGGCGCATTCTCAACCCTTAATTCTGTATGTAGCCATGAACGTTGATGGCTTGCCACAATTTTCTTCAAACGATCTGGTAGCGCTGCGGATTCTCTTCGAGAGAGCATGGGGTACCAAATCGCATAGCAGCCAGTAGCAAACCGTTGCAAAGCTTCTTCTAGAGCTACTTCAAGATAGCGGTAGTCTTGCTTATCCTCATAAGAAGGGTCAATCAGCACTAGACCACGTCTACTTGGTGGTGGCAGTAAGCCTTTGAGCCTAGCAAAACTATCTTCGGCATAAACATCAATCTGTTTTTCCTGTTTTAACTGGCTAACATTGTGTCGCAGAACATCAATCTCTTTGGGATGTAGTTCAAATAATTTGAGGCGATCCTGCGGTCTGAGTAAGCGAGCCAAAATAAAAGGTGAGCCAGGATAGCTGGCAAGTTCAGCCCCCACGTTTTCTGCTTGAATAAGTTCTAAATATTTTTTAACACTCTGTGCAGTTGGATTGCCTGCCTCAATAAATTGGAGTAGTTTCAATATCCCGCCTTCAGCCTCTTTACTCACGGCAGCAAAGCCATCTTTCAGACTATAGATACCAGCTCCAGCATGGGTGTCGATGATCGTCAGGGCGCCAGGCTTTTCCTGGAGATATTCAACTAAATGAATCAGGGTTAAATGCTTGAGAATGTCGGCATGACTGCCAGCATGAAACGCGTGTCGATAACTAAACATGGTGCATCACTCTCATCTGGTGAGCGATGGAGTTAGTTGTGCTTTAATAAAAAAAGCCAAGGTAATTAGTAGTATGGCTATAGATGCGTACTGAAGCGGCAGATTAAGCTCGTGATCTATGATTTGTGTCAGATGAGCGTAAATAGCAGTCACACCGCCAATTGCTACTAGACGTAACCAGGCGCCCTTAAGGGCAAAATATCTTTCAGGAATAGAGTTTGCTAATAGAGCTCCCAATATTCCACACCATATTCCAAATCCTGCACCACCGAATACATCCGTTAGCCAGTGTGCTCCAACAGCGCTGCGCGACAAACCAACTAAGGCTGCAACAACAAACAGAAGCAACATTGGCTTACGTTTATCTTTATCGCAAGAAAAATATAAGGCTGTTGCTACAGCAAAAGCCGTTAAGGTATGCCCAGACGGGAACGATTTTTGAAGTAGCGGTTCACCCAAGCGATAAAAGCTACCAGCCTCTAGCACTCCAGCTGGCCTTGGGAGATCAAAATAGTTTTTTAAGGAAGTACTTACGATTGCTGAGATAGCACCTGCAATAATCCCGGCAGTCAATACACGGGGTGCCAGCAAGAGAAGCGGAAACGCAATGGCAAAGACTCCCCATCCGTTACCTACAAATGTGAGCCACGCCCACAGTGTATCTGGCAGCAATTGTGCTAATTGATTGATAAATAAAAAGCTACTACTTTGAAATTCACCAGAATAGATTGCAAATGCGATAGCAAGTGGGGCTAGTGGAACAAACCAGACTAATGTCGGAATTACTTTGTTACTCATTTCAATTAACGACCCTTAACCTGGTCCGCACCTTGCAATTGGATGTCAACTTTGTCTAAGACTTGGGCTACGGTGATGGCTTGCATGCAAACATTATCCTGACATGGTGTTTTACGATGATTGGCAGCGCTCACACATGGAGAGCACGCTAAGTTAGCAGTGATCGCAATCGAGTTTCCTATGGAGCCATAGAGGGCTGGCGTTTCTGGTCCAAAGAGGACCACTGTTCTTAATGGTGTTACGGCAGAAAAGTGACCTGGACCAGAGTCATTGGTCACCATCACATCTGAGAGGGTGTAGAGCGGCGGTAGTTCCGCAAAGCTGACTTGACCCGCAAAGTTCAAGGCATTCTGGATATTAGCGACTACGCGAACTTTTTCTACATAGGCAAATTCAGCAGGAGAGCCAGTAATTAAAATAAGATCACTTGGGTATTGCTGATGCACCCCTTGAATTAATTCAGAAAAACGTTGTTGAGCCCAACGACGTTGCGGTAATAAGTCACTTGCATTTGGGTTAATTAAAATTAAGCGGTTCTTACCATAGACATAACTAATACCAGCTTCTTTTGCTAACTTTTCAATTCGCTCACGAACTTTTTCAAGCGCTAGCGGATCGATGACAGCTTGTTCTAGACGTACTTCAGAATCTGGAATCTGAATTTTGCTGAATGGCACTTCAATCTGTTTAGCAAAAGCCGCATGAATCAAAGAAAGAAAATTCTTGGTAATGTGTATATGGGGGTTGTAGTGGACTTTGCGGGTAAGCATAAATCCACGCCATAAGCCTTCACCATGAAAGATGTGATAACCCACACGACGCCGGGCGCCACATAAGCCAGTTAACAAGGCGGTGAAACGTGAAAAGAGCTCCAGATCAATCACAGTGTCAATACGATGACGACGGGCGATGAGTAAAAATCGCAAGGTATCTTTAATTAAGCCACCTAAGCTAGAGGAATCAATTGTAAAAATATTTTCTGGCTTGACGGTATTCAGTAAAGTTAGACTCGCGCGATTACTCTTAAAGATCAAGAAGAATAGTTCAGCGCCACGAGCTTGTGCATTACGCATAGCAGGATCAACCAAAATCGCACTACCCATTTCTGAGAGCTCAATAAAGAGTAATTTCTTGGGGACTTCTGGTCCACGATGAAAGATATTTTTCACGCCATCCATCAGCGCTACCAATGGGCTAGCAATTGCGCAGAGTGGTACACCGACCCAATGATCGATGGCACGCATGGTATTGACGCTAATAGTCATCGTTTTTCTCTGAAAGAATTATTTTCGTTTTAGTAAAAAGTATGCACCGGGTAATACTGATAAGACAGTGATCGCACCGTAGCTGATAGATGCTAATACAGTTAAAGAGGGATTAACTCCCCACAATGCCAATACGGAGGACAGGGTAGCTTCGCGCAATCCCCAGCCTGAAATGCTAATCGGGAGCATGAGCAATAAACTAAGTGCTGGTAAACCAATCATCAAACTCGATATTGGCGCTTCGGCACCGTAGGCTCTCAGGCAAAAGCTAAATGCCAAAATGATGCAGCTATGTATAGCAACCCCAAATAAGGCCTGGGCGATATTCATCGGCCATGAAAACGCCAGTTGAATTCCTGGCATTGCATTATTCATTTGTAGGCGGTCTAAGAGTTTTTGCAGTAGCTCTCTTGTTTTAGGCCATGCCAAGATCAAAGCGATGATTGTCCCAGCAAGAATCATGATGCACATTACTGCGTAACCTAAATCTTGGCCCCAGGTGGCAATAGTAGCGCCGCCTAGGATTAAACCAATACCGCCTAATAAATTATTGCCAGCAAGGCCGAGCAGTCTATCAACTAAAGTCATCGCAAAACTAAGGCGTAGTTTTGGTGTTGCATGCCCCAGATCAACTGCATGATGTAGTTCTTCATCTAATTCTTTTGTGCTGCTAAGCTTATCGCTATCAGTAAAGTGAGTTGCCGTAATAGCGCGATAGCTATCACCACCCAATGTGCTGGGCAGGCCTTGATTAATTAGCCCACCTGCGAAATAAAGGGCAACGTAACTTTTGAGACTGCCCTGAAAGCCAGCACTGCGCATGATGAAGCCCCAGCGTAAACCGCCACAAATAAATGCAGAGCATATTGCCAGGGCTGCTGCAATTAACCAGGCCGGCTCCATTTTGATTTCAGAGTCGAGTAGGGTATGCCAGTCAATTCCACTGGTTGCTTTCCATAGGAGTGCAATCGACAGCAAAATGCGGATGGTGGGCCATGCGCGCTTCAGCATTGATTTCCACCCAGAAGGGGTTTTAGGGGTGGATTGGGGTATTGAACTCATAGGCGTAAGGATAATGCCTTGCGCACCTAAGGTCCTGAATTTAAGATAATTACTTCGCTGAAGCAGGCCCTTGCCAGTTACTGCAGAGGCTAAAGTCAAATTTAGACAAGACTTGGCCAAAGCGCTGGATTTCCAGGCTGTCTAGGGGCTCACAGCGTTCGAAGGCTAACTTGCTGCCAACGGGGGGTGAGAAGCTCATACCAGACCAATTCATCAGAAGAATATTTGCACCTAATGGAAGCTGTCCAAACCAAAGGTCAAATTGATCTTTTCTTTCATCCAAGATAAACACTGGAATCGGTTTTGCATACCAAGCAGCACGGCTACCTAGGGTCCAGTTTTGGACAGCAATACCATCTGCTTTAGTAGCTTGACTTAATTGGGCAGCTTTTTGCCCGGCAATTTTCCAGCCATAAAGATCAGCAATCGGATTTGATTTAATCGATGCAGAAGGAATGCCACCAGATAAAACAAATCCAAAGCCAAGAATGCACAGTGCAATTTGAAAGATAAATAGAATTCGTATGACAGTTTTATGCTGAACAGACCACGCTTTAGCTAAACCAATGCCAGCAAATGGAGCCAAGCAAAACCAAGCAGGTGTTGTCCAGTGAGGGAGGCTACCGCCACCAGAAAGACTAGCAAAAATGACAAAAGGAATGAAGAAGAACCCAAGCAAGGACAATAAAGAAAGCTTTGTTGCATGCATGCAGTCTTTAAGAAAGATATAGCTGCCCATAATAAGTAAGGGGCCAAACGCGACAATTTGAATGCCAAGGAAAGCGCCGAATCTCCGCCATAACCATTCACCACCACTGCCATGGGCGATTTGGTACTTAAAGGAAACCCAGTCGTTAGCCCAATTCCAGTAGAGGACTGGACCTATCAAGACTAACGCGAGCAAGATTGCTAACCAGAAACCTATTTTTCCAAGCCATGGTTTTCTGCGGGCGCTAATAAATACAAGTAGTAAAGCAAAAGCAGTAAAGATGGCAGTGTATTTACTTAAGCCTGCCAATCCCAGTAGAACTCCAGTTAAAAGCCAATCCCCAATTGTGAAGCGGTCTTGAATTAGCCAACGAAGTGCCATGAACATCAGGCCAAGACTTAATGGCGCCAGCAAAGTATCTGGCAATAAACCAATGGCAAGTACGTGCGGCATTGGCGCTGCGATGATAGTGAGAACAGCCATCAGTCCACAGGTATTAGCTGAAGGTAGTGCACTGGTAAGGTAACCTGAGTTACGTCCCTGAATGAAGTGATGAATCTCCAACGTCAGTTGGTAAACCAAAAGACAAGAGATGACCCAAAGTAGTTCGGGAACTAAACGAATGAAACCTTCCGAAGAGGTGAGGGTAACCAGCGGCCACTGTATCCAACCTACCAATGGCGGGTGATCAAAATAGCTCCAAGCTAAATGCTGGGCATATAGTGCGTAATGGGCTTCATCAACCGAAAATTCAACTGAAAAACCCAGGGCAAAATGCACTAGCGCTGCTATGCAAACGCAGATTGCAGCCCAACTTGAGGGTGATTGATGGCGCATAAGCCGATTTTAGACTCACTCGAGCAATTCTTTGGGACAATTAGCAATATGTTGAAATATGTTTTATACCCCTTGATTCTCACTACGCTGATTGCCTTGGCTGGCTGTGCTGGTTTTGGCGGCGGGTCAGTTCAAGATGAGTCAGGACAAGCTTTTGATCCTAGTAATTTGCCAGCGCAGGAAGAGCTCCCCAAGTTTTCTGCCGAGACTGCTCGAAATGGGATGCCTAATGGTTGGAATTTCTATCGCATAGCACCCTATAAGAAGAATACGCTTTATCGTCTTGAAAATTACCAAGGTAAAACTGTACTGAGCGCTAATTCAAAAACATCAGCCTCGGGTCTGGCTGTGAAGTTACGCCCAAGGCCAGCAAATAATTTATGGCTGCAGTGGGAGTGGAAGGCTTTGAGTGCTATTCCTGAAGCTGATAACGCCGAGCGTTATCACGACGATGCACCCCTCAGAATATTAGTGGCGTTCGATGGTAATAAATCCAAACTGCCATTAAAAGAGAAGATGAACTTCGAGATGGCCAATCTCATTAGTGGTCAAGAAATGCCTTATGCCACTCTCATGTATATCTGGTCTGGAAAATCGCCAGTAGATACGATTATTAGTAATGCACATACCTCGCGCATCAAGATGATTGTGGTTGATTCTGGTTGGGAGAACTTAAGCACTTGGCACAAGCATCAACGTGATCTTGCTGCTGATTACAAGAGGGCATATGGAGAAGCGCCTGGAGAAGTGATTGGGATTGCTTTGTTAACTGATACTGACAATACCAAATCAGAAACGCGTGCTATCTATGGCGATATCGAGCTAGTGCGCAAGAATCCAAAATAAAGTTAACTTAGCTTTGAGAAGGGCGCCAGCGTTTTAGTAAGAGCGCGTTACTTAAGACACAAAAGCTCGAAAGCGCCATGGCGCTTCCTGCCAGCATCGGAGATAGATAGCCTAGAGCTGCTAATGGGATTCCGGTGGAATTAAAGATAAAAGCCCAAAATAGGTTTTGCTGAATTTTTCTCCAAGTCTTTTTGGAGATATCAATGGCATCTGCAACCAAAGTGGGATCTCCACGCATCAAGGTAATGCCCGCAGCCTGCATTGCAACATCAGTGCCCGTAGACATGGCCATACCAACATCTGCTGTAGCGAGAGCAGGGGCATCATTGACCCCGTCACCTACCATCGCAACCCACTGTCGTTCCCCACCCTTTTGAGACGATTGGAGCTTACGAATCATGTCCGCTTTATTGTTTGGCATGATTTGTGCAAAGACTTCATCAATGCCAATGAGATCGCCTACTCGATTTGCCGCCGCAGTATTGTCACCCGAGAGCATGACAGTCCGAATGTGCAGTCGATGCAAAGAGGCGATCGCTGCCTTTGCATTACTTTTCAGCTCATCACCAAAAGCAATGATGGCAATCGGTGATGTTGTGGATTCATTCATCAAAACAGAAACGGTTTGTCCTGCATCAAAACAAACTTGCGCCTTTTGAATGATGTCTGCGTAATGAATGTTAGAGCTCAGCGATGCAACGCTTTGCAAGCAGAGATTTTGGCCGATCCATGGCCCAGCGCTAGGCTTACCGCTAATGCCAATACCTGGTAAGGCTTTACTCTCAGAGGGCGGGATGGGGCTCAGCTCTTTTTGCTTGGCTGCATCTAGCAAAGCCTTGGCTAAAGGATGCTCGCTACCTAACTGCAAACCAGCAGCACTCGCTAGGATGACATCTTCATTTACCGAGCTCGTAAATGAAATTAAATTGAGCAGTCTCGGTTTGCCAAGCGTCAGCGTCCCAGTTTTATCAAAGGCAACAATATTTAACCGGTGTGCAAGTTCAAGAACCTGTGGGTCTTTAATGAGAATACCAAAGCGTGCCGCAATTCCAGTTCCTGCCATGATGGCCGCAGGCGTTGCTAAGCCAAGAGCACAGGGGCACGCAATCACCATGACAGACACTGCTCTGAGTATTGCGATCGATGCAGAGTCCAAATAAAGCCAATTGGCTAATCCAGTGATGATGGCAATCACAATCACACTAGGTACGAATACTGTACTCACTTGATCTACTAATTTTTGGATCGGGGCTTTTTGAGTTTGTGCATCTTCTACTAAAGAAATGATTTGAGAGAGAACACTTTCGATGCCAACGGCTTGTGCTGCAATCACCAAAACACCTTCACCGTTGAGAGATCCCCCGATGACTTTTGCATCAATGGATTTTTTAACCGGGGCGCTTTCTCCAGTAAGAAGGGATTCATCTACATGGCTAGTCCCAAGCAAAATCAGCCCATCGACAGGAATGCGCTCCCCAGGTAATACCAATACTCTGTCTTTAGGAAATACTTGCTCTAACGGCAGGTCGCGATATTGATCTAATGGAGCGCCTTCCCCAATAGCAATATTTGGGTTGAGTACTTTGGCATGCTCTGGCCAAAGTTTTTGTAGTGCTCGAATGGCTTCACTGGTTTGTTGCTTTGCACGAGCTTCTAACCATTTACCTAAGAGCACCATACAAATAATGACAGCTGAGGCCTCAAAATACAGCTCATGCGTCTCATGGGGTGAAACCATCATTTGATACACACTTAAGCCGTAAGCGGCACTTGTACCTAGTGCGACTAGCAAGTCCATATTCCCAGTGCCAGACATCAGTGATTTAAAACCTGCTTTGTAAAAGCGCCATCCTAAAAAGAATTGCACTGGGCTTGCTAATAGCAATTGCCATTCTGGAGAGAGTGTCCAATGGAGGCCAAATGGCATCAGAAACATGGGTAAAAATAATGGTGCGGAAAGCGTAAATCCCAATAAGACTCTTCCCAAGCCATCTGCACCCCAAAAGGAGTGCGAAGGATTGAGCTGGGTATTTGTATGGGGAGTGCTGAGCTTGGCTTCATAGCCCGTTTTTTGGACCAAAGCGATAACGCTATCAATCGTGGTCTCAGAATCCGCATTTAGACGGACTTTTGCTTGTTCAGTCGCTAAATTAACGCTGGCAGCCTCCACCCCCGGAATGCGGATAAGGGCCTTCTCAACCCTGCTCACACACGATGCACAGGTCATTCCACCAATATCTAGGGTAAATAACTCAGATTTCATCTCTTTTGTGGCGCTCATATAGAAGATAATCTACTGCATACCAAACAAAGTCACTTCAAAAGGGTTGATATGTTGAGTCTAAAAGTATCGGGCATGACCTGTGGGGGCTGTATTAAAGCTGTGACTAGAGCCATTCAATCAGAAGATCCCAGTGCAACAGTCCAGGCAGATCTGGATACTCAGATCGTATCCCTAGAAACCACCTTATCCCAAGCCAAAGCTAGCCAGCTTATAACAGATGCTGGTTTTCCGGTTGCTAATTAAGCTTTTGTTTAGAATGTCGGCAAGCCTAAAAAACCCCCGTAGTTTTTGTTTCTAAAGGATCGTGATTTATGTTCTTCAGTAAGTTAATGCCTCACGATGGTAATTTCTTCGTACTGTTCAATGAGCATGCGAGCAGCATTGTTGAAGCTTCCCAATCTTTCTTAAAGTTCGTTGAGCACTATAACGACGAAGCTCTCCGTACTAAATATACGCAAGAAGTAGATCAGGCAGAACATGCTTGTGATGATGTGGTGAAAGAGGTTCATCGCCGCTTACATAGAACTTTTATTACCCCAATCGATCGCGATCAGATCTTCTCGCTCATTAACACAATGGATGACGTCGCTGATTTACTGCAAAACGGTACTGAAGCAATGCATCTTTATAACGTCAAGCAAATGACTCCCGAGATATTGCAAATGGCGCAGTTATGTAACCAGTGCTGTATCAGCATGAAAAATGCGGTTGCTACTTTGAAAGATATTTCCGATCCAGAAGTCGCTAAAGCAGCCCTCAAGACTTGTGATGAGATCGATCATCTCGAGTCTGGCGCTGACCGCCTCTTGTCTACTGCAATCACTCGATTATTCCGCGAAGAAATTGAGGTCCGTGAGCTAATTAAGCTCCAGCGTATCTATGAGTTGCTTGAAGAGGTGACTGATAAATGCGAGGACGTTGCCAATTTGGTTGAAGGCATCGTTCTTGAAAACTCTTAAGGCGAATTAAGTTGCCAGCGACAGAAGTAGCTTTTTGGGTTGTAGCCCTCTTGGTAGTGCTAGCGCTTGCATTTGATTTCATGAATGGTTTTCATGATGCCGCTAACTCCATCGCAACGGTTGTTTCTACTGGTGTCCTCAAACCACAGCAGGCAGTTGTATTTGCTGCCTTCTTCAATTTCTTAGCAATCTTCATTTTTCATCTCAGCGTTGCAGCGACAGTAGGTAAAGGTATTGTTCATCCTGCTGCAGTGGATTTGCATGTGATCTTTGGTGCTCTAGTGGGCGCGATTATCTGGAATTTGCTCACTTGGTATTACGGTATTCCATCAAGCTCTTCACATGCGCTGATTGGAGGCTTAGTGGGTGCGGCTTTACCTAAGGCTGGGATGGACAGTTTGGTATGGTCTGGAATTATCAAAACAATTTCCTTTATTTTCATTGCCCCGCTGATTGGATTTCTGCTTGGCTCATTGATGATGTTGTTGGTAGCTTGGGTTTGCAAAAATGCTAACTTAGCAAAAACAGATCGCTGGTTCCGTCGTCTACAGTTGGTTTCAGCCGGTGCATACAGTTTGGGTCACGGTGGTAATGATGCGCAAAAAACCATTGGCATCATTTGGCTCTTGCTCATCATTACTGGTTATGCAGAGGCGAGCGCCAAAATGCCACCATCTTGGACGATTATTTGTTGTTACATCGCAATCGCTATGGGTACCATGTTTGGTGGTTGGCGTATTGTGAAAACCATGGGTCAGAAAATAACTAAACTCAAACCAGTAGGTGGTTTTTGTGCTGAGACTGGCGGAGCCATTACTCTGTTTGCGGCAACTGCTTTAGGTGTTCCTGTATCTACTACCCATACAATTACTGGGGCTATTGTCGGTGTGGGCTCGACACAGAGGGCCAGTGCAGTGCGTTGGGGAGTGGCAGGAAACATCGTTTGGGCTTGGATTTTTACCATTCCAGCCACTGCTTTGATGTCCATGATTGTTTATTACCTGAGCTTGCTGATTTTCTAAATTCAAAAGCGAGAGCGATTCATCTCCCTTCAAGCAATTTTTCGCTGGTGCGGTTAATCTAAGCGCTATTCATTAAAATTTTATAAAAGTAATTTTGGAAACATATTCAGAATTACTTCGCATAGGAGAAAGTAGTGTCAGTTACTGTAGAAGCTGTACAAGGAGCCCTCAAGGGCTTGGTTGATCCAAATACAAAGATTGACTTTGTAACAGCTAAAAACCTCAAAAATTTACGTGTTGAAGCTGGCGATGTCTCGCTCGATATTGTTTTAGGTTACCCAGCCAAAAGCCAATTTGATTCCATTCGTAAATTGGTCATTAATGCTGTGCGCGAATTGCCTGGCGTAAAAAATGTGAGCGTGAATGTCAGTAGTCAAATTGTTGCGCATGCTGTTCAGCGCGGCGTTAAATTATTGCCTAGCGTAAAAAATATTATTGCGATTGCTAGTGGCAAGGGTGGGGTTGGTAAATCAACGACTGCCGTGAATTTGGCTTTGGCTCTTGCGGCCGAAGGTGCGCAAGTCGGAATCTTGGACGCTGACATTTATGGCCCAAGCCAGCCAATGATGCTTGGCATTACAGGTAGACCAGAATCCATCGAAGAAAATACGATAGAGCCAATGGAAGGCCATGGTTTGCAAGCAAGTTCTATCGGATTTTTGATTGAAGAAGATGCACCAATGGTATGGCGCGGTCCGATGGTCACTTCTGCTTTAGAGCAACTGTTACGCCAAACCCGTTGGCGTGATTTAGATTACTTAATTGTGGACATGCCGCCAGGTACTGGTGATATTCAGCTGACCTTGTCGCAAAAAGTTCCCGTGACTGGAGCGGTGATCGTCACTACTCCGCAAGATATTGCCTTATTAGACGCACGCAAGGGTTTAAAGATGTTCGAGAAGGTTGGCGTTCCAATTGTCGGCATTATTGAAAACATGAGTACTTATGTTTGCACAAAGTGTGGCCATGAAGAGCATATCTTTGGTAGTGGGGGCGGTGAAAAAATGTGCAAAGAATATAGCGTGGATTTTTTAGGTGCCTTACCACTCAATTTATCGATTCGGGAGCAGGCTGATGCAGGGCGCCCCACTGTAGTAGCTGACCCCGACGGCGCTATTAGCGCAATCTATAAAAACATTGCTAGACAAGTTGCGATCCGCGTTGCCACTCTCTCTAAAGATATGAGCAGTAAATTTCCTAGTATCGTTGTGCAAAACACCTAAGGCCTCGAGTATTTATGCGCTTTGCAGTATTAATGCGTAAGCAAAATATAGATAACCCATGGGTTTCATATCGATGGGCGCCTGCGGAAGTGTTGCCTGATTTTGGACAATTCAATCCTCAAAGCCTTGCAAGCAATACGATCTCAGGTCAGTTTCTGGGGCGTGATGCCGATGGAGAATCTTGGCTATTTACTGGCTTTGAATTAAATCTGTTTCCAGATGAGGCTGAAGGCTACTATCTTAATGTTTCTGCGACAACGCCCGCATGGTTTGTCATGTGGAGATTAGAAGAGGACATCGAGCGTTACATTGACGAGCAATCTCTTACGCTTGCAAAATCTGAAACGACGATGGCAGTGCCACATCGAATTTGCGTGAGCTATAACGAGGCCGCTCGCTTGCTTGATGGCGGAGAGTCGGTAGACACAGTGCCTATGAGTGACGAGCATGCCACTTGGTTACAAGAGTATGTGAATGAAAATTATCGGCCTGAGCCGAAAAAGCGGCATCGTCCTGAATCATTTAAGGGGGCAAATCGCCCAGCGGAGGACTGATGGCAGACGGTTTTTTAAGTCGCTGGTCTAAACGTAAAACTGGAAAACTAGAGGATCCAGAAGAGCAGCCTAAAGAGGCTGCCCAGACCCCCGCGCCTATCACACCAGAAACTCAGGCTCCGCTACCAGCCTCATTGGACGACGTCGAGAAGATCGATCGTTTTGATCCTGACTTCTCTTCCTTCATGAAGCCAGATGTTGATCCTACCGTTCGGCAGGCCGCGCTCAAAAAGATGTTTACTGATCCCCATTTCAATGTGATGGATGGTTTAGATATCTATATAGATGACTATTCCAAGCCTGATCCTTTGCCGCCGGGCATGCTTGAAAGAATGGTGCAGAGTGATATGCTAGGACTGTTCAGCAAGACTGATGATGCCCCAGTGGAGGGGGAAAAGCAGTCGAAGGAGCAAGTGGTGTCATCCCAATCAAGTGAGAACCTTTTAGAGGCTCAGGGTGAAACTGATTTAACATCCACGGATCCCACGGCGCAGACAAAAGTTGCTAACTTGGATGAAGTGCCAATAGAGCCCACCCAGAAAAAAACCTAAGAAGATAGTGCATGAGTCAAAAACTAGTTTGTAACTGTAACGGCACCATGCCTTTGGATGCAAAGGCCCTTGGCGTTCCAGTGCATCGCTCCTTGTGTAGGCAAGAGGTCAGCTCTTTTTTAAAGGCCTTAGATGGATCCGATTCATTAGTAGTCGCTTGTACCCAAGAGGGCGCTCTATTTAGAGAGTTAGCAGAGCAGTCAGAAAAGCCTTTGGTGGCGCCCCTCCGTTTTGTCAATATTCGTGAAGTAGCGGGCTGGACACAAGAAGCTAAAGCATCAGGACCAAAAATTGCTGCTTTGCTTGCTTTAGCTGATATGCCAGAAGCTGAGCCCGTCCCAGTTGTGAATTATGAAAGCCAAGGCAGACTCTTCATTATTGGTCCGGGATCTTTAGCATTGCCTTGGGCAGAAAAACTCGGCGCCTCTTTAGATGTATCTGTCTTGTGTACTGAGCCTGGAGATTTACCCCTGGCACGTAATTATCCCATCTATACCGGCGCAGTAACTAAGCTAGATGGCTATCTTGGCAAGTTCACAGTTGACTGGGATTTGCAAAATCCAATTGACCCGGAAATGTGTACTCGTTGTGGCGCTTGTGTTGAAGTTTGCCCAGAGAATGCGATTGATCTCTCATTTCAGATTGACATGAGTAAGTGCAAATCACATCGTGATTGTGTCACTGCGTGCGCAAGTATTGGGGCAATCTCTTTTGATCGCAAGGACCGCGAGCGTAATGCAGAATTTGATTTGATTTTGGATCTGCGTGCTGATTCTAAAATGCGGATGAGTCAAACCCCTCAAGGATACTTTGCTCCCGGCAAAGATCCACTAGATCAGGCCTTGGCGGTAAATCAATTGTTAGAGATGGTGGGTGAGTTTGAGAAACCCAAATATTTTGTCTATAACGAAAAAATTTGTGCGCATGGTCGTAACGGCAAAGTAGGGTGCAATGCTTGTATCGATGTCTGCTCGACTGGTGCCATTGGCTCTATATTCAAAAATGGTCAAGGTAGTGTTGAGGTTAATCCCAATCTCTGTATGGGTTGTGGAGCATGCTCTACAGCCTGTCCATCGGGTGCAATGCGCTACAACTACCCTAGCGTTCCCCATCAAGGCAAAGAGTTAAAGACTATTGCTACGGTCTTTACTGCAGAGGCTAAAAAAATCAGTCAAGCTGCAGCGCCAAGTCTACTCTTGCATACTTTAAAAGTGGGCACCCAAATGATTGATGGTTTGGGCCGCTCTGCACATGTGCTACCTAAACAGTTTGAAGGCTTGCCTTCATTTGTTATTCCATATGGCATTGAGCATATTGCGTCTACTGGTTTGGATTTATGGCTTGGCGCTCTCACTTATGGCTTTGCAGAAGTAGTCTTACTATTAAGTGGTGATGAGGATCCGGCTTATCGGGCAACACTTGAAGAACAGGCCAGCCTTGCTAACGCCATCTTGAAGGCTTACGGCTTTGACGAGCGAATTCATTTAATCATGGCTCAATCAACCGATGATTTACAAATAGTCTCTAAGGCGATGAGTGCATTGCGCCAGCGTGGTGCTCTAAGTCCCATTTGCACCCCCGCCAGTTTTGGTTTATCTACCCAGAAACGCGAAACCCTGGAGGCGGTCTTAGAACATTTGCAAAAACAAGCCAAGACTCCATTGCCAGAGGCGGGTGCCGCCCTTCCTAATTCATCTTTATTGGGTGGCCTACTGATTAACAAAGATGCTTGTACCTTGTGTATGTCTTGTGTAAGTAGCTGTCCTGAGGGCGCTCTCTTAGATAACCCAGATGAGCCGATTCTCTCCTTTATCGAAAAGCAGTGTGTTCAATGTGGCATTTGTGTTCAGACTTGTCCCGAGCATGCCTTGACTCTGAATCCTCGCTTACAGACCGTTGAGCAGCGCAAACAAAGAACAACCTTAAATGAGACCCAGGCTTTTAATTGCATTAGTTGCGGCAAACCTTTTGGAACCTTAAAGATGGTGGATCTTATGTTGAGCAAGCTGGGCGCTCATGGCGCCTTTGCAGGTGCTGCAATGGATAGGCTCAAGATGTGTAGCGATTGTCGAGTGGTAGATATGGTGAAGAAAGAAACATGAGCGAAATTGAGAAAGCAGTGGCAAATGATGGTCAGCCTACTGAAGTAGGGGATATAGGCTTGCCAGAGGATTTAGCTAGAGCAGATCTCTATGGCTTAATCGCCAGATTGTTTCATTTGCCGCCAGATCAAGCGCTTTTAGATCAAATTGCTGCTACAGCTGGTCAACAGGATGCTGCTGATCAAGCACCATTAGCGAAGGCGTGGATGGAGGTGGTTGAGGTAGCTAAAAATAAGCCTGCTAAGGCTTGGCAGGAAGAGTTTGACCTCAATTTCATTAGTGTTGGTAAGCCTAATGTGGTTCTGAACGCTTCCTACTATATGGCTGGGCACCTCAACGAGAAGCCACTAGTCAATATTCGCAAGGCTCTTGAGGAGTTTGGTCTTGAGTCTGCCGAGGAAATCACTGAGACTGAGGACCATCTTTCAGCGCTTTGCGAGGTGATGCGTTACCTGATTGCCGGCGACGATGTCGAGATATCAAACCTTACAAATCAAAGGGTTTTTTTCAATGCCCATATTCGTCCCTGGTACGACGATTTATGTGACGCCATTGAAGGTATTCCCGAGATGCATCTCTACCACCCAGTTGCTGCGCTGACCCGAGAATTTCTGGCCATCGAAGGGCAAGGTTTTGACATGATTTAATGTTGCAGCGCATATAAGGGATTTCCCTTATTTTTACTAGCCATATAAATATGTCAAAAGTGTGAATACGAATTACACTTGATAGAGATCAAGAATCATTTAATAGGAGCATGCCATGAGCACTAAATCCAAAGTTGCTTTAAGCCAAGAAAACCAGCCATCACGACGCAAGTTTTTTGTAGGCGCAGGCGCTGCTGTTGGCGCTGTTGCAGTTGCTTCCCAAACATCGATTGGCAAAGCCGTTATTCAAGAAATTGGTAGCACAGTGAAAAGCAAGAGTGATGGCCAGACCATTACTGCACATATGCGTAAGTATTACGAAAGCACCATGCTTTAAATAGATCATTACCGCTAGATATTGATTAATTGTTGTTAAATAAATAAAAAAACTTTCTCAGGGACCACATATGAGTCTGACTCGTAAATCAAATACCCCCCAAAGCAGTCGCTCCTCATCACATCTAATTGGTAGCCTATCCCGCGGCCTAAAAGCAGCGGTGCCTACTATGGATCGTCGAACATTCCTCAAGCGTTCAGGTGTTGGCGTTGGTGCTGGTATTGCCGCTAGTCAACTGAGCTTGGTGCAAAAGGCATCAGCCGAGCCAAGCAAAGCAATGTTGGATGGTAAAGGCAAGATCGAAGTCAAAAGAACCATTTGCACCCACTGTTCAGTAGGTTGCGCTACAGATGCTACTGTTGAGAATGGTGTTTGGGTGCGTCAAGACTCTGTATTTGATTCCCCAATCAACATGGGCTCATATTGCGCAAAAGGCGCTGCTTTGCGTGAGCACGGTCATGGTGATTATCGTTTGCGCTACCCAATGAAGTTGGTTGATGGAAAGTATCAGCGCATTTCTTGGGATCAAGCACTTACTGAAATTACTGCTCAGATGAAAGATCTGCGTACTAAGTACAGCCCAGATTCACTATTTTTTATTGGCTCATCTAAGCACAACAACGAACAGGCCTACTTACTCCGTAAGTGGGTTTCTTTCTTTGGCACAAACAACACAGACCATCAGGCTCGTATTTGTCACTCCACAACTGTTGCCGGTGTAGCGAACACCTGGGGCTATGGTGCGATGACCAATAGCTACAACGACATGATGAACTCTAAAGCTGCCATGTACATTGGCTCAAATGCTGCTGAAGCTCATCCTGTCTCCATGCTGAGTTTGTTGCACGCTAAAGAAAACGGCTGCAAAGTCATCGTAGTAGATCCACGCTATACCCGAACAGCTGCAAAGTCAGATCAGTACGTACGTATTCGTTCGGGTACTGACATTCCTTTCCTATTTGGTCTTCTGTATCACATCTTCAAAAACGGCTGGGAAGATAAGAAGTACATCAACGACCGTGTTTACGGTATGGATGAGATCCGCAAAGAAGTGATGGAAAAGTGGACTCCAGCAAACGTAGAAGAGGCTTGTGGCGTTCCAGAAGCAGAAATGTACAAAGTCGCTGAAACCTTGGCTAAGAATCGTCCTAGTACTGTAGTTTGGTGTATGGGTCAAACGCAGCACACCATTGGCAATTCTATGGTTCGTGCCTCATGCATTTTGCAATTAGCTTTAGGTAACGTTGGTAAATCGGGCGGTGGTACGAATATTTTCCGCGGTCACGATAACGTTCAAGGCGCAACAGACGTAGGTCCTAACCCAGATTCATTGCCTGGCTACTATGGTTTGGCTGCTGGCTCATGGAAACACTTTGCAGCAGTGTGGGGTGTTGACTACGAATGGATTAAAGGTCGCTATGCACCAGACATGATGGAGAAATCTGGTACTACTGTTTCTCGTTGGGTTGATGCCGTTCTTGAAAATAACGACATGATTGATCAGCAGACCAATGTCAAAGGTTTGTTCTTCTGGGGTCATGCACCTAACTCGCAAACTCGTGGTCTTGATATGAAGCGCGCGATGGACAAGTTGGATCTCCTGGTTGTGGTTGATCCATATCCAAGTGCAACTGCTGCGATGGCTGCAATGCCTCCTGCAGAAGGACAATCAATCAACAAGAATCGCAATGTGTACTTGTTGCCTGCTGCAACTCAGTTTGAGACAGTTGGAACTGCTACAGCTTCTAACCGCTCATTACAGTGGCGCGAGAAAGTGATTGATCCGCTCTTTGAATCGATGCCTGATCATGTGATCATGCAAGCTTTTGCTGATCGTCTAGGTTTTGGCGATGAGCTATCAAAGAACTACAAGATGCTCAACTCTAAATTTGCTGGTAAGCAATGGAGAGAGCCTGAGGTCGAATCTATCTTGAGAGAAATTAATCGTGGTGTATGGACGATTGGTTACACAGGTCAAACTCCAGAGCGCTTGAAGGCTCACATGAGAATGGTTGCTACATTTGATCCGAAGACCTTGAAATCACGCGGTGGTGTTGATCCAGTTACTGGCTATGACACTACCGGCGATTACTACGGTTTGCCTTGGCCATGCTACGGCACTGCGGCAATTAAGCATCCAGGCTCACCAAATCTCTATGACACCAGTAAGAGTGTGATGGAGGGTGGTGGTAACTTCCGTGCCAACTTTGGTGTTGAGCGTGAAGGCAAGAACTTGTTAGCAGAGGATGGCTCTTACTCGAAAGGCTCTGCTATTACTACTGGTTATCCAGAGTTCGATCACGTGTTTGTGAAGAAGCTCGGTTGGTGGAATCAGTTGACTGAAGATGAGCAAAAAGCTGCTGAAGGTAAGAACTGGAAGACTGACTTATCTGGCGGTATTCAGCGCGTTGTGATGAAGAATGGTTGTCATCCATTTGGTAACGCGAAGGCTCGTGCAGTAGTTTGGAACTTCCCGGACCCAGTTCCAATTCACCGTGAAGCGCTCTACAGTACTAATGCGCCGATGATGCGTAAGTATCCAACGTCTGCAGATAAGAAGAATTTCTGGCGCTTGCCAACTCTGTATAAAACAGTTCAAGATCAAAACTTGAATCAGAAACTGTATGAGAAGTTCCCAATTATTCTGACTTCAGGTCGTTTGGTCGAGTACGAGGGTGGTGGAGACGAAACTCGTTCTAACCCATGGTTGGCTGAGTTACAACAAGAAAACTTTGTGGAGATTAATCCTAAAGCAGCAGCAGATCGCGGTATTAAGAACTGGGATTATGTTTGGGTGAAGTCGCCTACTGGTGCCAAGATCAAGGTGCGTGCTATGTTGACCGAGCGCGTTGACCAAGGTACTGCATTCGTACCATTTCACTTCGCTGGTTGGTGGCAGGGTGCGGACTTGCGTAAGTACTATCCAGAGGGCGCTGCGCCAGTCGTGCTAGGTGAGGCAGTGAATACTGCGACTACCTATGGTTACGACCAGGTGACAATGATGCAAGAGACTAAAACCACTATGTGTCAAATCGAGAAATTTGCCTAAGTTAAAAAATAAAGTCAGGAGAACACAATGGCAAGAATGAAATTTATCTGTGACACAGAACGTTGCATCGAATGTAACGGTTGTGTCACTGCTTGTAAAAATGATAATGAGGTACCTTGGGGTGTCAATCGTCGCCGTGTTGTAACGGTGAACGATGGCATCATCGGCCAGGAAAAATCGATCTCAGTGGCTTGTATGCACTGTAGCGATGCACCTTGTATGGCTGTTTGCCCAGTCGATTGCTTCTACCGTACGGATGAAGGTGTTGTCCTTCACGACAAAGATATTTGTATTGGTTGCGGCTATTGTTCCTTTGCTTGCCCATTTGGCGCGCCACAGTTCCTGAGTCAAGGCGCTTTTGGTACCCGTAGCAAGATGGATAAGTGCACATTCTGTAGTGGTGGTCCAGAAGAGAACGGTAGTGTTGCTGAATTTGAAAAGTATGGCCGTAATCGCTTGGCAGAAGGTAAGTTACCCCTGTGTGCTGAGATGTGTTCTACCAAGGCTTTAATTGGTGGTGATAGCGATATCATCTCAGGCATCTTCAATCAGCGCGTTGCTACTCGTGAGAAAAATGGAAAGTACGCAGGCTCTAAGGCTTTTGGTTGGACTACTGCTTATGGTGGGCCAGATACACCTGCACCAACCCCAACGCCCGCGGCAAAAATTCCAGGAGCTAAATAATGAAATTTAATTTCAAAACTCTCGGCCTGTGTTTTGCAGTTGCAACTTTGTTGGCCGCATGTTCTGAGCCACCAGAAATTGCAGCAAAAGCAGCAAAGCGTCCTGACGTTGCCCCATACATGGGCGCGAACAATGGATTCATGACAAAAAACTGGACTCCTGGAAATCAGGGCAGTTGGACTGAATCCGTTGACAAGCGCAATCAGGGTCAGAATGAATACAGTCGCGTTAAGTGATCAACTAAACAACAATAAATAAAACGAAAACGTTTAAGGACATGTGTATGAAACGATCATTTTCTAAAGTTCTACGCACTTTGGTGGTGGCTGCTGGTTTGTCGCTAACTCTTGCGAGCGGAATGAGTTATGCAGAGCGCGCAGCAATGGCGCCTTTGCCTTCTCCTAGCGGAGTAGACATTCCCCCTAAATCAGTACCAGCCAATCCCAATAGCCTAGCTAATGGAACTCAGGCTCAGTCGCAACCAGCCAATCCATCTATTTTTACGTCTGCTAACAGTGACCCATATAACTTTGTCAGCATCCCAGACAAAGAGGCTAGCGTTCTGATTCAGCGCTCTGGCGAACAGTGGCGCGTGATTCGTAACGGTGTGATTACCGTTTATGGTGGTTGGTTGTTGGCGATTGCCTTCTTTGGCATTGCAGCCCTTTTTATCATCAAGGGTCCAATCAAATTGCATGCACCGCTATCTGGTCAAAAGATCAAACGGTTTAATGGTTTTGAGCGCTTTACTCACTGGGTAATGGCTGCGAGTTTCATTGGACTTGCCTTGACTGGCGGACTAATTTTGTGGGGTAAGTACTTTGCAATGCCCTTAATGGGCGGGGTTGCTTATGGCACCTTCCTCAATATCTGTAAAAATATTCACAACTACTCTGGCCCCTTATTTACACTCAGCATCATTATTTTCTTCTTGCTGTTTGCTACTAGAAATATCCCGGGGCAAGGCGATCTCACTTGGATAAAGTCATTTGGCGGAATGTTTGGTGGAAAACATCCTCCTGCAGGCTTCTTCAACTTTGGTGAAAAAATTTGGTTCTGGTTTGGTATGACCTTCCTAGGTTTGGTCATCTCGGGTTCTGGCCTGGTGCTCGATATGATCGTACCGTTTATGCAGGTTGAGTACATTCGCGGCACTATGCAGATTGCTAATATTATTCACGGCGGCGCAGCAGTTCTAATGATGACTATGGCCATGGGGCATATCTATATCGGCTCTATTGGTATGCAAGGCTCCTCGGATGGCATGATGTCTGGCTACGTTGATGCAACCTGGGCAAAAGAGCACCATGAGCTCTGGTACAACAAAGTTAATAAATAAGGACAAAGCCATGAAAAAGATCATTGCTTTTACATTCTGCGCATTCACTTCTGCTTCAATATTTGCAGCTTTGCCTCCATTAACTCCGGAAGCACAAGAAGCTGCAACATTGGCTAAGGCAAAAAGTGCATATGGTGACAGGATGGGTGCTTATCAACTCTGCCAAGCCCAAAACCGGGTTGCGGATCGCTTTAAGATGTCTGGTGCAGCTGCGCCTGCTGCTTGTACGGCACCACCCCCATTTGTTGCTCCGGTAGCGGCAGCAAAGTAATTAACTGCCGTACTTATTCGGCGATTAATTCTTGATGTAGGTAGCGTTTAGCAGCCTGAGTTTGAGGATTCGAAAAGAAGGGGCCTACGGGTCCCTTTTCTTTTATCTCGCCATGATCAATAAAGAGGATGTACTGTGCAAGCCTTTGCACTTGAGCAAGTTGGTGCGACGAAAAAATAACATCCGTATTTTGCGCGTCAAACTGACGAATCATTTCTTCAACTTGCTCAGTGGTGTTGGGATCTAGATTTGCAGTAGGCTCATCTAGCAAGACTAAGTTGGGCTTTTGCAAAATTGCACGCCCCAAGCAAAGCTTCTGCCTCTCACCAGCAGATAGCTTATGGGCAGGTGCAGATGCTAGCTTCTCCAAGCCCACTCGCTCGATCACTTGCTGTATTTCTGCTGCATTAATTTTGGAGTCTGCATCCCTGACCATACTTAAATTAGTTCTAGTAGAGGCTTTGATCATTGGAGTGTGATGCAAGACTAATGCAGTCTTATTAGTAAATGAGTAGTGCACTGTTCCAGTATCTGGTTTGATCAGGCCATCAAGCAGCTTTAATAGAGTGGTTTTGCCAGCACCATTAGGGCCAATACAAGCAGTAATCCGATCTGCCGGAATGATGGCGTGCGGAATACTCAGAATTACTCTGCCATTACTTTTAACGGTAATGTCTTTTAGCTCAATGAACTTCTCAAATTGTTCGTTCGCATTATCCATAGCGACGCTCCGCTACTTGACGTACTGCAAATGTGAAAAGATTTGCCAATAAAACGATACCTAATAAAACAATACCTAAAGCAAGCGCAAGCGGAAGATCACCCTTGCTGGTTTCTAGGGCAATTGCGGTAGTCATGGTTCTAGTGGAGTGATCGATATTGCCACCGACAATCATGACAGCGCCTACCTCAGAAATTGCTCTAGCAAGACCAGCCAAGATGGCAATAGTCAGAGAGAAGCGGCAATCCCAAATGAGCCACTTGAAGCAGGTCAAAGGCGGCAATCTGAGGCTCAAGAAGGTATCCCGATGAATCCTCCAGGAATCTTCCAGAATTTGCCGGCTTAGGGCTGCAATTAAAGGGCTTGTCAGAAGGATTTGCGCAAGGATCATGCCCTTGACAGTAAACAGCCATCCCCAGGCTCCTAGAGGCCCTGTGCGAGATAGCATGAGATAAACAAGCACTCCAACGATGACCGTTGGGACCCCCATCAGGGTGTTTAAGACTACGATGATCCACTTCTTACCCTTAAATTCTTCTGTGGCAAGAAGCACCCCAATTGGCAGGCCAATGAGGGTGCCAAAGAATAAGGCGGTTAAGCTTACTTGCAGGGAAACTAGGACGATTCCCAGAACCCCACCATCTAGATGGGCGAGGAGAGCTAGGGCGTCTTGAAAAGCAATCAACATGGGCTTGATTCTATCAAGGCAATGGCAAAATAAGCTTAATGCAACCTATATCCCTATTTTCCGACTCATGGCCGAAGTAGTTTGCCTCTGTAACGAGATCCTTGATGTGGATCTCCGAGAGTACCTCGATGCCCATCCTATTGACTCAATAGAAGAGTTGCGGGAGCAGGCATCCATTTGTAATAAATGCATGCAGTGCCAAGATTTAGTTGAGGGTGAGATTTATTTGGCACGGCAGAGGCGGCAGCGTGCAGCAGGTCAATTTTAATGACCCAGAGTAGAAACACTCGTTTCACTGTAATGAGTATGAATGTGCATAAAGGAGTTTCGCCTTTGCATCGGCACTCTACTATTCATCAGTTACGACAAAGAATGCGAAGTCATCACCCAGACTTATTATTTCTTCAAGAATTACAGCAAGAGCATCGAGGAAGAGTTCGGCGATTTGAGCAATGGCCTTCTACAGAGTTAACCTACTTTCTATCAGAAGACTTTTGGCACGACTGGCATTATGGAAAAAATATGGAGTATCCAGACGGTCATCACGGCAACGCTATTCTGTCTAAGCACCCACTGCATAAGGGATTAAATTACGATATTTCCGCTTATCGTTTTGAGAGACGAGGCTTGCTACATAGCGTGACTTGGCTTGATGGAGTAGATCAGCCCATTCATTGCTTTTGTGTGCACTTAGCATTATTTGAGCGGGGTAGAGAACGTCAGTTAGAACAAATTATTAGACATATTGAAGAGTTAACTCAGCAAGGCCCAACCATTGTGGCTGGAGACTTTAATGATTGGCGTAATCGGATTGGCGCGCCAATGAAAGCAGCCGGGTTTGAAGAAGTCTTTGAGGTTTTGACTGGCTCACCAGCAAAGACATTTCCTAGCATCAAGCCCTTACTGGCAATGGATCGGATTTATGTGCGAGGCCTGAAGATTCATTCTGTAGAAATTTTGCACGACTGGATGAAATTGTCTGATCATTTAGGAATAACGGCGGAACTGGAACTGATATGAATGACCTACTGAGTATTTTTCTAAAATATCTTTTTGATCTCAACATCAATTGGCTTTTATTTATTCACTTTGTCTTAGTCACCTATTTTATTGGCATCATTATTTCTGTTAGAAGACCAGTGGGAGTAGCATTTGCTTGGATTTTTATTGTGATGACTTTCCCTGTTCTTGGTATTGCTATGTATGTGCTTATAGGCGAGCGTCCTGTAGGTCGGGCCCTCACTAGAAAAATTACGCGCATGAATCGTGAATATTCTCAAATCACTGAGAATATGCGGATCAAGTACGCTCAGGATAGGGAGAAGTTAGGAATTGCAGGCCGGGCATTCAGTCTTTTAGCCGAATCCAATAACGGCACCCCAGTAGTTGCTGGGAATAAGGTTGAGTTACATACTCATTCATTGCAAATCTTGCAGCTCTTTATTGATGAGATTAACCAGGCTAAAGAAAGCCTTCATCTCGAGTTTTATATATGGGCCCTAGGCGGTGATGCTGACAGAGTGGGGGAGGCAATGATTGCAGCCTCTAAGCGTGGTGTTGCTTGCCGCGTTTTATTAGACTCTTTGGGAAGTAAGGATTGGTTTAAATCTAAATGGCCAGGACGCTTTCGCAATGCAGGGATAGAGGTAACTGAAGCTTTGCCTATCCAGATTGGAAGATTTCAATTTCGTCGTGCCGATTTACGTTTACATCGAAAAATATTCATCATCGATAACGCTATCGTTTGGACTGGGAGTATGAATTTAGTAGATCCGCGCACATTCAAGCAAGATTCTGGAGTGGGTGAGTGGGTTGATGCAATGGTGCGAGTTGAGGGGCCAGTGGCTTCTCAGTTTGAACTGACGTTCTCTTTCGACTGGAGTGTTGATAATCCTAAGATTACGCATTTCAGTGATCACAAGACTCCAATAGCCTCTTGTGAGGGAGGAGTCATTGCACAAGAATTTGCTTCAGGCCCAGTCTATCGTGACGATATTTTGTATCAAGTGATGCTTTCAGCGATTATTAGTGCCTGCGAAGAATTAACGATTACCACTCCATACTTCGGCCCAGATGATGGATTAATGCAAGCGCTCATGGCGACTGCCAGACGTGGAGTGAAGGTGACCTTAATTGTTCCCAAACTAAATGATTCAAGACTGGTGGCTTGGAGCAGCAGAAGTTATTATGCGGATCTCATGAGTGCGGGGGTATTGATTGCGGAGTTCCATGGCGGTCTTCTACATACTAAAAGCTTACTAGTTGACAAAAAAGCAGCTATCTTTGGTTCGGTCAATTTTGATCAACGTAGCCTACGTCTCAACTTTGAAATCAGCCTCATTGTTTATAACGTTGATTTCTGTTCAAAGCTCGAAACCTTGATCGAGTCATATTTAGCGCAGTCCGATTACATCAATCCAAAGACATGGGCAGAGCGTCCTCATTGGCGCCGCTATTTAGAAAATGCAGCCCATCTCACCTCTCCGCTACTTTAGATTGCGCCAGCAGCGCGCATATTGGCAATATCAGAGGCTGCCAAACCCAGCTCTTTCAAAATAGCGTCAGTGTGTTCGCCTACAGCTGGAACGGGATCCATGCGATAGTCATAGCTATCATTTAATCCTGGCGGCAACAGCGCTGGAATATTCCCATGAGGTGTTCCCACTTCAGTCCAACGGTTGCGTGCCTTTAATTGCTCATGCTTCCAAAGGCCTGCCATATCATTTAAGTGGGCATTGGCAATTTGCGCTTGCTCTAATCGAGCAATTAACTGTTCAGAAGTGAGTTTGCTAAAACAGGCGTTAATGATTTCGAGTAATTCAATGCGCTTTTCATTGCGCTTGAAGTTGTTGGCGAAGCGCTCATCTTGAGCAAGCATCGGACTCTCTAATACTGTTTCACAGAATTGAACCCATTCACGATCGTTTTGAAGTCCAAGCATGATAGTCTTGCCATCGCCAGCTTTGAAGGGGCCATATGGGTAAATGGTGGCATGTGAGGCCCCATTCCTAGGCGGTGCATCAGCGCCATCATAGGCGTAATACAGTGGAAAACTCATCCATTCGCCAAGTGATTCCAACATGGAGATGTCGATGACTGTGCCTTTACCAGTTTTTCCTCTTTGTAATAAGGCCGCTAAGATATTGCTGTACGCATACATGCCTGCAGCAATATCAGCAATGGAGTTGCCTGCCTTGCTAGGGCTTTCTGGAGTACCTGTCACTGATAGAAACCCAGCTTCACTCTGAATCAGAAGATCGTAAGCTTTTTTATCGCGATAGGGGCCATTATTTCCATACCCAGAGATGTCACACAAAATTAATTGAGGATTCTCTTTTTGTAAAAGCTCAGCAGTGAGACCCATGCGTGCAGCAGCACCAGGCGCTAAATTTTGCACTAAGACATCCGCTGTCTTTAAGAGAGTTTTTAAAATGCTTAGAGCTGAAGGTTGCTTTAAATCTAAGGTCAAACTCTCTTTAGAGCGATTGACCCATACAAAGTGAGATGAAAGACCTTTCACTTGTTTATCGTAAGCTCTAGCAAAATCGCCGCCTCCGGGACGTTCCACTTTAATAATTCTAGCGCCTAGATCAGCTAGCTGGCGCGTGCAAAAGGGGGCAGCAATAGCATGTTCGAGTGAAACAACGGTAATTCCATCTAGTGGACGAATGCTCATCTCAATTGTCTATCAGAAGGATCTTGGCAAGCCAAGAACATGTTCAGCAATATAGGAGTAAATCAAGTTTGTTGAGATTGGGGCAACTTGATATAAGCGGGTTTCTCTAAATTTACGTTCAACATCATATTCATTAGCAAAGCCAAATCCACCATGGGTTTGCAAGCAAACATTGGCAGCTTCCCACGATGCTTTAGCAGCTAAGTATTTAGTCATATTGGACTCTGGCCCACAGGGCTCATGATTATCAAACAGAGCACATGCTTTAAAGCGCATGAGATTAGCAGCCTCGGTTTCAATATAGCTATCAGCGATCGGAAACTGGATGCCTTGGTTTTTGCCAATCGGGCGATCAAAGACTACGCGATCATTAGCATAGCGTCGTGCGCGGTCAATAAACCAATAGGCATCACCAATACATTCTGCTCCAATCAGAACCCGTTCTGCATTGAGGCCATCTAAGATGTATTTAAAGCCTTGACCCTCTGTGCCGATGAGATTTTCTGCTGGTATTTCTAAGTTATCAAAGAACACTTCATTAGTTTCATGATTCACCATATTGGCAATGGGCCTAACTTCCATCCCTTTACCAATGGCATCTGCAAGATTGACGATGAAGATCGACATTCCTTCTGATTTACGCTGTACCTCATTAATCGGAGTAGTACGAGCGAGTAAAATCATAAGATCAGAATGTTGAATACGAGAGATCCAAACTTTCTGACCGTTTACAACATACTTATCACCTTTTTTGACAGCAGTGGTCTTGAGCTTAGTAGTATCAGTGCCAGTAGTTGGTTCAGTCACTGCCATACTTTGTAAACGCAATTGCCCGCTAGCAATTTTTGGTAGGTACATTTTTTTCTGTGCTTCAGATCCATGGCGGAGCAAGGTACCCATGTTGTACATTTGTCCATGACAAGAGCCCGCGTTACCACCCGAGAAATTAATTTCTTCCATGATGACGGAGGCTTCCGCTAAACCCAATCCAGAGCCACCGTATTCTTCTGGTATTAAAGCTGCTAACCAGCCAGCCTCAGTCATGGCTTTTACAAAAGCCTCTGGATAGCCCCTTTCATGATCTATTTTTTGCCAGTAGGCTGAGTCAAATGCTCCACAGAGGTCTCGTAAGGCCTCGCGTATTTCTTGGTACTGGTCTGGTTTAGGAATAGGGTGATTCATGGAGCTCTCGATTAATAGGTTTTATGGTTTATTTTGTGATTTAGACGCTAGTTTAAGCAAGATTTGAAAATCCTGGAAAATGATGAAAATCAGGCGAAAATAGCCTAAATAATCTGTATACATAGATCAACAAGGGGCATGAGCTTGCCAATGCAAAAGAATCGCAAACAAATCCTTTCTGGAGTCAAAGTTTTAGAGTTAGGTCAGCTCATTGCTGGCCCATTTGCTTCAAAAACACTCGCTGATTTTGGGGCGGAGGTGATTAAGGTGGAGGCCCCAGGCCTTGGTGATCCGCTGCGTAAATGGCGCATGCTGCATGAGGGAACATCGGTGTGGTGGCAAGCGCAGTCGCGCAATAAACAATCTATTTGTTTAGATCTCCGTGTAAAAGAAGGTCAGGCGATTGCTAGAAAGCTAGCGCTTGAAGCAGATGTTGTCATTGAAAATTTTCGACCTGGCACTTTAGAGAAGTGGGGATTGGGTTGGGAAGAATTGCATAAAGTAAACCCAAAGCTCATTATGTTACGTATCTCTGGTTATGGGCAGGATGGACCTAGACGTGATGAGCCTGGTTTTGCAGCGATTGGTGAAGCGATGGCTGGCCTACGTTACATTACTGGCCATCCGAATGAAGTGCCAGTCAGAGCAGGCGTATCTCTTGGCGATACGATCGCCGGTTTGCATGGTGCGCTCGGCGTATTGCTCGCTTTATATGAGCGAGATGCTCGTGGTGGCGAGGGCCAGATGATTGATGTTGCTTTATATGAGGCAGTCTTTAATTTAACTGAAAGCCTGTTACCAGAGTATTCAGCATTCGGTGCGATCCGTCAGCCAGCTGGCGGCGCTTTGCCCGGTATTGCTCCTTCTAATGCCTATCGATGCGCTGATGGGCAGTATGTTTTGATCGCTGGTAACGGCGATTCTATCTATAAGCGCTTGATGACCTTGATTGGTAGAGCAGACTTAGGTGAGGACCCAGCGTTGGCATTTAATGACGGCCGCGCTAAACGAGTGACTGAAATTGATGCGGCGATTAATGCATGGACTGAGACTTTAACTTTGAATGAAGTTCTTAAAGGTCTATTGGAAGCCCAAGTACCTTCTGGCAAGATTTATACAGCCAAAGATATTGCCGAGGATCCGCACTATCGTGCACGGGGCGTGATTGAGACTGTGCAAGCAGCGAATGGTCTTAAAGTCCAGGTTCCCGGGATCATTCCTAAGCTTTCTCAAAACCCAGGCGCTATTCGTTACCGCGCTCCCACATTGGGAGAGCATACTAATGAGGTGCTGAAATCCGCTGGCTTAACTGAAGAACAAATTACTTTCCTGAAAAAATCTGGGATCCTCGCTTAATGGATCAAGCGCTCCAGCATTTTTTTGGATGGTTTGGTATGCCATCCGTTGGATTGCCGGCCGTCTTTATTAGTGCATTTATTTCTGCGACCTTGGTACCGATCGGCTCAGAACCCATTTTGTTTGGGTATACCGAGTTGAATCCCAGCATGTATTGGATTGCGATATTTGTTGCAACCGTTGGTAATACTATAGGCGGTATGTTGGATTGGTGGTTAGGCCTCATTTCTCGAAATGGTTTTGAGTCATTGAAAGGTCCAACGAATAGCCGCATGCAGCTTTGGCTAGAGCAGCGAGGCCCAAAAATGCTGTTGCTATCTTGGCTGCCCGGGTTTGGCGATCCTCTTTGTATTGCAGCAGGCTGGCTCCGCTTAGCTTGGTTTCCGTGCTTAATTTATATGTTTATCGGTAAATTACTACGTTATCTCACGATGACATGGTTACTAACCTTGGTTCCCAATAGCTTTTGGCACCAATTAGGCCATTGGCTTCATTTGATCTAAATCTATTCGTTGTATTCTATGTTTTTATTAATTCATTTGTTGAGAGTGTTTATATGTCTTCTTTAAAAGGTAAAACTGCTTTAGTCACTGGCTCTACTAGCGGCATTGGTTTGGGAATGGCAATAGCTTTGGCCAAGCAAGGCGTAAACATCATGGCGAATGGTTTTGGTGAAAAAGATGAAGCCATTGCAAAAATCAAAGCATGCGGTGTAGAGGTTGATTATCACGGCGCCGATATGAGCAAGCCTGCTGAGATCGAAGATCTTATTAAGCAGACTGAAAAACGTTTTGGCGCATTGGATATTTTGATTAATAACGCTGGTATTCAGTATGTGGCAAACATTGAAGACTTTCCAATAGAGAGGTGGGATGCCATTATTGCTATCAACCTCAGCTCCGTATTTCATACAACACATCATGCATTACCGGGTATGAAAAAACGTAATTGGGGCCGCATTATTAATATAGCCTCTGCGCATGGTTTAGTAGGCTCCCCTCAAAAATCTGCCTATGTTGCATCTAAGCATGGCGTTGTTGGTTTGACTAAAGTGACTGCACTTGAGACTGCGCGAACAGGTATTACCTGTAATGCGATTTGTCCTGGTTGGGTTTTGACCCCCTTGGTGCAAAAGCAGGTGGATGCGCGTGCAGAGCGAGAGGGAATCTCCAATGATGCCGCTAAGATTGCTTTGGTTTCTGAGAAACAACCATCTGGAGAGTTTGTAACTCCAGAGCAGTTGGCTGCTTTAGCTATCTTCCTCTGCGGTCCAGATGCATCAGAAGTACGGGGTGTTGCTTGGAATATGGATGGTGGCTGGACTGCTCAGTAACAACTCAGTAGTAGGGAGTTAACAATCGCCCTTGGGTATCCTAATCATCAGTGATTTTTCGATCAGCAATAATTTTTCCCCAAGTGACTGATTGGCTTGCAATGTATTTTGCTAAATCCTCGCGGCTTCCTGGATTGGGAGTTAAGCCATGCTCTGCTAATTGCGCATTAGTGACCTTGTCTTTCAACACAGCCACGAGCGCTTTATTCCATTTCTCCAAAATAACATCCGGTGTTTTTCCTGGCGCTACAAATGCATACCAGTTGCTAGCGTCAAATCCAGGGTAGCCAGACTCTGCAATTGTTGGTACGTTTGGTAGGGTAGGCGCGCGCTTTAAGCCGGTAGTTGCAATCGGAATTAACTTGCCATTTTTGATGTAAGGATCGGCAGTCGCCAAAGCTGAATAGTAGGATGAGACTCTACCGCCAAGGAGGTCAACCATTGCGGGGCTACCACCTTTATAGGGTATGTGCACAGTGTCAATATCTGCGCGCACGTTCAAGAGCTCGCCTTGTAGGTGAGATGCAGATCCGCTGCCTGTAGATGCAAAGGTAATCTTGCCAGGATTCTTTTTAGCCATTGCGATATATTCTTTGAAATTCTTGACTCCCAGCTCTGGGATTACTACCAAGACATTCGGGAAAGTGACACCCATAGTCAAAGGTGCTAAATCTTTTTGAGGGTCATACGGCAATTTCATGAGATGTGGCGCAATCGAGAGTGGTCCGATTGAGCCAAATAAGATGACAGATCCATCAGCAGGTGCAGTAGCAGTATAGGCGTGGGCAATATTGCCGCCAGCACCTGGTTTGTTATCTACGATGACGTTTTGTCCTAGATCTTCACTCAGTTTTTTGGCAATGATCCGTGCTGCGCTATCTGCCGAGCCTCCTGCTGAGAAGCCAACAACAATGGTGATGGTTTTCTTTGGTGGAAATTCTTGTGCATTCACATTGAATAAAAAGCAGTTGCCAATAAAAAAGGAAGTGATTGCAACTTTACTGAAGTGGAGCATGACTTGCATCCTTTAATGTAATCAATTTACTTAGAGTTGGCAGGGTGCTTGATAGAGCCTATCAACTTTTCCGGCCATTAATAATTGACTTGGTAGTGTGCGCCCAATGAGAGATTGCAAATCGTTAGAGCACTCTAATAATGTATCAATCTGCATATTGGTATTAAAGCCCATCAGATCAAGCATGTGCACCAGTTCTTCAGTGCAAATATTTCCTGTTGCACCTGGGGCGTAAGGGCAGCCACCTAGCCCGCCCAATGAAGAGTCAAAGCGATCAATACCGCTGTTGACCGCAGCCAAAGCATTGGCAAGACCCATGCCACGGGTATTGTGAAAGTGTAATGTCCATTGCAGCTTGGGATACTTAGCTTGAACTGCTTCGCAGACAGATTGCACTTGTGCTGGGTTGGCCATGCCGGTGGTATCGCAGATCGTGATACCCCGTATGCCAGTTGCAGCAAAGCGATCTACCCAGTGCATTAATTCTGCTAAAGAGGTGATGCCAGACATGGGACAACCAAAGCTAGTAGATAAAGAAATATTCACCGCTGTATTGTTGGCGTGTGCCAATTCAATCACTGAGGTCAAGCCTTTGAAAGAATCTTCGCAGCTCATTTTGAGATTGGCTTGGTTATGCGCTTCACTCACTGACATGACGAGATTGAATTCATCCACTCCAACGCTTAAGGCACGCTCGGCACCTTTGAGGTTTGGGATGAGGACGGTGTATTCAACACCTGGCACACGATCAATTCCTTGCATGACTGCTTCAGCATCAGCCAACATAGGGATAGCTTTGGGGCTGGTGAATGAACTGACTTCAATCTTGGCGTAACCAGTGCGACTGAGGCGATTGATGAGGGCAATTTTTTGCTCTGTAGGCACAAATGTACTTTCCGCTTGCAATCCATCCCGGGTGACTACCTCTTGGATATAGATTCTTTTTGGGTTTTGAGGAGATAAGCTGCTTGTCATATATAAGTGGATTTTGCGCCCCAAAATGAGCTAAGTATCTATTTTAAGTAAGATTTATATATTTTTGTAGGATGGAACAAATTCGCGAGAATCGTTTATAGTTAGACCCATTATTACTCATAGGAGATCCTTCCATGGCATCAATCTTGACCTCTTTGGGACGTACTGTTTTAGCTGGTTTTGTACTGCTCATTCTCATCATCCTCGCTTTGGGCGGTAATTTTAGCTCTCCTGAATTGCCTTTCATATTCCGTTGGCTGCACGTGATGTGTGGTGTGATGTGGATCGGTTTGCTCTGGTACTTCAATTTTGTGCAAATTCCTTCTATGCCAAAAATCCCTGATGAGCAAAAGCCAGCAATTGGCAAGGTGATTGCCCCAACTGCATTGTTTTGGTTCCGCTGGGCAGCGCTCTTGACGGTTCTTACTGGTTTAATCGTAGCGATCTTAAATGGCTATGCACACCAAGCTTTCACACTCCAAGCACCATTCCGCGCAATCGGTTTAGGTATGTGGATCGCCTTGATCATGGCCTTTAATGTATGGTTCATTATTTGGCCAAATCAGAAGCGCGCTCTTGGTATCGTTGCTGTTGAGCCAGATGTAAAAGCAAAGTCAGCACGCGTTGCAATGTTGACTTCACGCATCAATACAGTGCTCTCAGTACCAATGCTGTTCTTGATGAGTGCTCAGTCACACAACACGACTTGGTTTGTTGTGGTTTCTTAATCACCGCTTTAGTGTTAAAGAAAAGGCCCGCAATGCGGGCCTTTTTATTGCTATGAAAGCGATTGCAATATTGGTGGCAGCTCTTTCGTCAGTGCAGCGCGTTGCGTCGTAGCACTTCCCATTAATGCAAACCCCAGTAGCTTGCCATCAGGGGCTTCAAAGCGAGCCTCAATGCCGCCTTCAAGAGTACTTGTTTTCCACTGTCCATCAGCGCCTTGGGCTGGTGGAGATACAACTGTTGGCAGTGCAGGTGTTTTAACCATTACAGGCATCGCTGGGTAGCTGAGCATGGTGACTGTTCCAAGCAGTGTCGGTGCCAATGCGCGTGCAGCTTGCATGATGGGCATGACATAGGGGAGGACCAAGCCATCAACCTCTGCACAATCGCCAAGTGAGTAAACATTACTAGAGCTAGTTTCTAATTCACGATTAACCTGAATGCCTAGCCCAGTCTTTACTCCTGCAGCCTTAGCTAAATCTACTCTAGGTCTTAAACCAACAGCAGAAAGGGTTACATCACAAATAATGGAATCACCATTAGCGAGAAGAATTTCTAGGACATCGCCATTGCGATTGACTGTTTTAACGGTGGTGGAGAAGTGCCAGTGCACACCGGCATCACTGAGCTTATTTTGGAGCGCTTGAGCTGCAGCTTCGGGTAATAGGCGACCAAGCACTTGCGGGGCAAGGTCAATCACATCAACCTCATAGCCACCTAAAACTAAATCATTTGCAAATTCACAGCCAATTAATCCGGCACCAAGTATTGCTACTTTCTTTTTGCCTACAATCGCCTGACGAAATTTTTCATAATCGGCTAGATCATTGACAGTCAGAACCTCGCTGACGGCATTACCCTCTAAAGGGATCCGTAGTTGATCTGCGCCCAACGCCAATACTAGCTTTCCATAGGGGATGTGGCCTGCACTGGTTTGCAGCATTTGCGCAGCAGTATCGATTGCACTGACATCAGTCTGAGAAAGAATATTAATTTCTAATTGTGATGCCATCCCTTCAGACGCTGTAGTAATCAGTTGGCCAGCTTCTTTCTTGCTAGCAAGCGCAGTAGATAGCATTGGTTTGGAATAAAAATAGCCAGGCTCGCGCGTGACTAAGGTAATCGGTACAGTTTTATCTAGTTTACGAATTTCACGAATCAGAGTGTATCCAGCTAAGCCACTACCAATGATGACAATGGTAGATGAATCAGGCATGTTTTGAGTCAAAGCTAAGCTCCCAAGTAAAGCAAACAGATCAATAAAGCAACAACAGCAGAGTGCTTAGCTTACCTGAACCATTTCAAAGTCAGATTTTTCTACACCACAATCTGGGCAGGACCAGCTATCTGGGATGTCTGCCCACAATGTTCCAGGCGCGATGCCATCTTCTGGTAAGCCTTGTGCCTCGTCATAAATGAAGCCGCATACGATACATTGCCAAGTTTTCATACTTATCTCCTAAATATCAGATCCCTATTTTAAATTTAATCCCATTTTTTTTCTTGGGCCAAGCAATTCTGCAGAATTTGGCAAAATTCATCATTGGGTGAGAAAGCTCTAGAGGAAAGTTTGGCTAATACAGTTGCTGATGGCCGTATTGATGTTGCCAATCCAGATTTAGGAGAGCGCTTTAAAACTATGAAGATGAAGTAACTAAACCTCGTCCTTAATGACGGGATTTATTTTTTGTCTTCAGGATCTTTTAGAAGATCGTATTGGTTGGCAACTAATAGCAATGCAATCGAGGCGCAACCCATGGCAAAGAACTGCCATTGATGCAGCATGGCAGTACCAACTACAGTCATTAATACCGTCCAGCCAATGGCCATCTTCGCTTTTTTAGATAATGACTTCATCTTTTGCAAACTCCTAGGTTGACGCTTTAACTTTATTTAACATACGACGAAGTGTATCGTCCTTTACAACGTAATGTTGCCATAAAGCGGCTAATGCATGGGCGCCAATCAAAAAGTAAAGACTGTTTCCTAAAAACTCATGGATCTCTTCAACGAGCTTTTTCATCTCTGGATTCGGGATAACTAGTTGAGGCCATACCAAGCCAAAGAAATTAATTTCCTTGCCGCCATACTGAAAATACAGGATACCAAAGATAGGTGATATCAATAGCAGGCCATACATTAGCCAATGCATTGTCTTAGCCAAGGTGATGACGAAAGGTTTCGGATTCGTTGGTTTGGGAACACCATAAATGAAACGAAGCATCAGGCGCAGAGCCATGGCTATAAAAATGAGCTGCCCAAAGACACCGTGGACAGTTTTGCAAAGCTCACGTGGTTCGCTTCCTTTGGGGAATTGCCCCTTTAACTCAATGGCAATAAATGCTGCGATTACCAGTAGGAATACAAACCAGTGGAGAAGGATGGAGGCGGGGTGATAACGAGTTGTTGACATATTGTGCTATTTAAAATGAAGGTTCATCATAAATGATAATGAATCTCATTAAGAATAACAATAACAACTTTATGGGTAATTTCCCTTATTTTTGGGGCATAGGAAGGGGCTTAGCCCTCTAATTCAGCCTGACTTTTGCGCTCAGTTCGTTAGTGGAGCCTCTTTTATCGATTTGCGAGAGTCTGAGGGCCTCAGCTTCAAAGTCAAGTTGGCCTGGATGAAATTCATCGTCATTTTGAAGGTTGATGACATAGGTCCAAACGAGCTCTCGGCCATGGTTCTTAAATACATCAACTACACGTTTCATATGTACCGCCTTTATGGTGATGCTTAATTACTACCTTGGGAAGAGGTTTGGATCTTAGTCTGTGAATTTAATGTATTTTTCAGTGCAATCAAGTTTCGTGCCTCAATCCGAATGACGCCACTTCTTGGGCTATCAATATCAGCAATTAAGAAGAACGATACCGCAATTACAAAAGGAAAGATCATAAATAAAGCAATATTCTTTTTGAAATTGCGCGCTCCAAATCCCACTAATATGTTGGCACAGACAGCGATTGCTGTCATCAGAGCCCATGCAGTATTAGGTATGCGATTCCACCAGGCAGCCTGGACGTAACCTCGAGCGTTGAATACATCATTCATGCCTGATACTACCAGTGCAATAGTAGCTGTATGGTTGGTACGAGCAATTGACAAAATATCATTCCAAAGTGTTTGCTCAATTGCGTTTGTTTTCTGATTAATTTCTTGTGCAACCTCATTGGTCTGCCTTGAGTAGAACAGGATGCGTTGATCAAGGTATTGATTCAGTAAATCTTGAGTGGTCATAGTTAATTTTGGAGGGAGTAAATCAGCCCTTAAATATTCTGTGCTGATTGCGTTAGCTTCACTCTCCTCAAGTAGCTCACGCTGATCGTGCCGATCAATCGCCATAGAAAAAGTGAAGCCAATAATCAAGGCCAGTAGAGTGAGCGTCGCCGTTTGAATGATTCCAAGATCTTCTGACGTCTCTGTATCTTTGGTGCGGTAGCGGCTTAATACGACATTGCCGAAAAAAACAGCAAATGAAAATACTAGGAACGTAATTCCAAAAACAAGGACGGGGTAGTTTAGAAGATATGTAATTTAAAAAGTTCCTGGATACAAAATATCTTTAGTCACATTCTGAATATCACGATGCCCGGTAAATGCCATCGTGATATCCAATTCATTTTGAATAATCTCCAGGCACTTGGTAACGCCTGCCTCACCCATAGCGCCTAAGCCATACAGAAATGGCCTGCCAATCATTGTGCCCCGAGCACCCAAAGCCCAAGCCTTTAAAACATCCTGACCAGAACGAATACCGCCATCCATCCAGACTTCAATATCTTTGCCAACGGCTGCCACAATTCCTGGCAGTGCTTCAATACTAGAGATGGCACCGTCTAATTGTCGGCCACCATGATTGGAAACGATTAATGCATCAGCACCAGTATTTGCCGCTAGGCGAGCATCCTCTGCGTCTAAGATTCCCTTGATGATGAGCTTTCCACCCCAGAGTTTTTTGATCCATTCCACATCATTCCAGCTCAAGCCTGGATCAAACTGCTCGGCAGTCCAAGATGAGAGGGAGGACATATTGCCCACGCCGCTGGCGTGCCCAACAATATTGCGGAAAGTTCTGCGTGGCGTCATCGCCATCCCAAGGCACCAGCGTGGTTTGCTTGCCATATTGATCATGTTGGCAATCGTCAGCTTAGGTGGGGCGCTTAGACCATTCTTGAGGTCTTTATGGCGCTGACCCAAAATCTGCAAGTCTAATGTGAGAACCAGAGCCGAGCATTTGGCAGCTTTAGCGCGTTCAATGAGACGCTCGATAAAGCCACGATCCTTCATGACATAGAGCTGAAACCAAAATGGCTTAGTGGTGCGTTCTGCTACATCTTCGATAGAGCAGATGCTCATAGTAGATAAGCAAAAAGGCACACCAAATTTTTCTGCCGCTCTAGCAGCAAGAATTTCACCATCAGCATGCTGCATGCCTGTTAGTCCAGTAGGGGCGAGTGCTACAGGCATTCTGACTTCTTGACCTACCATCGTTGTTTTCGTGGTGCGATTAGTCATATCAACTGCTACACGTTGACGTAGTTTGATTTTCTGAAACTCTGATTCATTAGCGCGGTAGGTAGACTCAGTCCAAGATCCTGAATCAGCATAGTCATAAAACATCTTGGGGGTACGTTTTTTATGGAGTACCCTTAAGTCTTCGATATTGGTAATGATTGCCAAAATGTATCCTTCTATGGAATGCCAGCTATATGAGACATTTATTTAATTAAGCTCTATCTTAGCAATACCTGGGATTTGTTTCTACAATACTAGGGTACCCCTCTTGGGGCCCTTGAATGCCTGTCTACTTTTGATTCTTCTGAATGCCTCAACTGAACCTCGCAACGATTTCATATTTATTGATAGCTACTGCCTTATGGGCTGGTAATGCGATTACGGGCCGTGTTTTGGTTGCTAGTGGGGCTGTTTCACCAATCACCTTAAGCACAGTGCGTTGGGGCCTCGCGGCATTGCTGCTGCTTCCTTTAGGCTGGCGGGTTTTTGCGCCGAGTAGTGCTTTATGGCAGAACAAGAAGCGCTTTTTACTCTTGGGTTTATTTGGCGTTGGTAGTTATAACGCTTTGCTCTATGTTGCCTTAGAAACCTCAACCGCTATCAATGTCACTTTAATTGGCGCAAGTATGCCTATTTGGATGTTATTGATTGGCGCTGTTTTTTATCAAACTAAAGCGAATGTATTGCAGTTAGTTGGCGCAGTTGTCTCACTTCTAGGAGTGGCGATTGTATTAACGAGGGGAGATCTATCGACTCTACTCTCGATGCAAATGGTACTTGGCGATTTTTTTATTATGCTGGCTACTGTCACATGGGCTTTGTATAGCTGGATGTTGACTAGGCCTGGCTCAAGTACTGAGCGTCAGTGGCCTTGGGCACAATTTTTAATGGCGCAGGTATTCGCAGGTTTGTTATGGACAGGATTTTTTGATGGTTTTGAGATTGCCGCTGGTCATGCCTATTTAGATCTCAACCTCTGGACTGCCTCCTTAATTCTGTTTGTGGCCATTGGCCCTTCATTGATTGCTTATCGTTGCTGGGGTTTGGGTGTAAATGGGGCAGGACCCACAGTTGCAGCTTTCTTTGCTAATTTCATTCCATTGTTTACCGCAATTTTTTCTGCCGCCATCCTAGGCGAACCGCCGCAGTTATTCCATGGCGCGGCATTTGCTTTGATCGTGACGGGTATCTGGGTTTCATCAACCCTAGGCCGTTCTCCTAAGACTTGACCTGTGTCTAGGTAAAAAAGCTAAAAAAACAGTAAAGTATTTTCTTTTCTATTGAAGTTTGAGCCATGTTGGATGTATTAGTGATTGGTGGTGGTAATGCTGCCTTATGCGCCGCCTTGATGGCTCGGGAGGCGGGCGCTAGCGTTTTGCTTCTAGAGGCTGCGCCTAAAGATTGGCGCGGTGGAAATTCTTCGCATACTCGCAATATCCGCGCAATGCATGATGAACCTCAAGATGTCATGCTTGAAGCCTACTCTGAAGAAGAGTATTGGCAAGATGTTTTGAAAGTCACTAGCGGGATCACTGATGAGTCATTAGCAAGATTGGTCATTCGCGCCTCTTCCCAATGTCGTGATTGGATGCGTCATCATGGCGTACGCTTTCAGGCACCTTTATCAGGCACTTTGAATCTCTCCCGCACGAATGCCTTTTTTATGGGTGGCGGTAAAGCCTTGGTTAATGCCTACTATCGCAGCGCAGAAAAGTTAGGAATTCAAATTCGCTATGAATCTCCAGTTGCTTCAGTTGAAATCAAAGATGGAAAATTTCTAGCTGCTTGTGTTGGTGATGAACGCATTGAAGCTAAGACCTGTGTTTTGGCTGCGGGCGGTTTTGAGTCTAATCGTGAATGGCTAAAGGAGGCCTGGGGTGTTAACCAATATGGCGAATCACCAGCAGACAATTTCCTCATTCGTGGCACTAGATATAACAATGGCGTTTTACTAAAGCAACTTATTTCCTTAGGGGCTGATTCAGTAAGCGATCCAACCCAAGCGCATATGGTTGCCGTAGATGCGCGGGCACCTTTATACGATGGCGGCATTTGTACTCGTATTGACGCAGTTTCATTTGGAATTGTGGTGAATAAAAATGCCCAGCGCTTCTCTGATGAGGGTGAAGATTTTTGGCCTAAGCGTTATGCATTTTGGGGGCGCTTGGTAGCTCAAGAGCCTGGCCAGATTGCCTACTCCATTATTGATTCAAAAGTATTAGGCCGCTTTATGCCGCCAGTATTTCCAGGTGAAAAGGCGGATAGCTTAGATGAGCTAGCTATCAAGCTAGGCCTAGATCCAAAAGCGCTACAAGAAACCGTACAGTCTTATAACGCTGCTTGCCATGTAGGTAACTTTGATCACACCATCTTGGATGACTGTCATACCGAAGGGCTAGAGCCAGCCAAAACCCATTGGGCTTTGCCAATCGACACAGGACCCTTCTATGGCTATACGGTTCGTCCGGGTGTGACATTTACTTACTTAGGCCTTAAGACTGACAAGACTGCTGCTGTTCGTTTTAATGGCCTACCCAGTTCCAATTTATTTGTTGCCGGTGAAATGATGGCAGGCAATATATTAGGCAAAGGATATGCTGCTGGTATTGGCATGACTATTGGCACTGTCTTTGGCCGTATTGCAGGAAGCCAAGCAGCCCAGGCTGCTAAAGCATCGAAGAAGCAAAGTATGGAGGCTGAGCATGCAAGAGCTTAAGTTGCTGATTAAAGAAGCGGGTGATCTCGCTGCGGGAACGCCAGAGGCTGAGGCTGACCGTATGCTACAGATATGTAATGCCTGTCGCTATTGCGAAGGATTTTGTGCCGTATTCCCAGCGATGACCCGCCGGATTGCGTTCACTCCCAGCGTAGTCGATTATTTGGCCAACTTGTGCCATAACTGCGGAGCTTGTCTACATGCCTGCCAATACGCGGCACCGCATGAGTTCGGTGTCAATATACCGCGTGTCATGGCGCAGGTTCGTAAAGAGACCTATATCACTTATGCATGGCCTAAGTCTTTCGGTGCTTTATATAAAAGTAATGGAATTACTGTCTCAATGGCGGTATCGCTCTCTATCACCTTTTTCTTACTGTTAAGTGCGCTCTTAAATGGTTCTTTATTCTCAGGGCCGCTTGATGGTAATTTCTATGCAATCTTTTCCCACAACACACTGGTAGTGATGTTTGGCGCAGTGTTCAGTTTTTCATTCATTGCAATTTCAATTGGGATTGTTGATTTTTGGAGAGGTATTTCTGCTGGAACAATCACTGCTAGCGCTGCGGCAGAGGCCACTCATGACGCCCTGACTCTGAAATATCTTGGAGGAGGGCATGGCGATGGTTGCAATAATGAAGATGATGCTTTTTCTCTCTGGAGAAAACGCTTCCACCACTTCACTTTTTATGGCTTCATGCTGTGCTTAGCTTCCACTAGCGTTGCAACGATTTATCACTACTTCTTTGATTGGCATGCGCCTTACGCTTTGAGTAGCCTGCCAGTAATTTTAGGAACACTTGGCGGCATTGGTTTACTTATTGGCCCCGTAGGTTTGTTGTATTTAAATTTGCAAAGAAATTCTGCGCATGGAGACGCGAGTCAAAAACCAATGGATAGGGCATTTATCGTGCTCTTATTTTTAATTAGTGCTTCAGGCCTACTCTTGCTGGCTTATCGAGATTCTGCCGCAATGGCTTCCCTGCTAGCGATTCATTTAGGTTTTGTCATGGGCTTCTTTTTGACTATGCCTTATGGCAAATTTGCCCATGGCTTATATAGAGTGGCGGCTTTGTTAAAGAATTCCATCGAAAAGCGTCAGAAAAGCCATTTGCAATTAGGCGCTGATTGATCGGACTGAGTGGATTTCCTGCATTTCTGCCCTTAGACTGGTCAAAACAGCCTAAATTGCTCAAAGAAAATAAGGTTGCAGTGCAGTAAACTGCTAAATCAGTATCATTTAGCTCTAATCACAGAAATTCTTAGGAAATTGCCATGCCAGGTTTACTCCCCAATGTTGATCCAGACGGTTTATTAGAGTTCTCGGTTGTTTATACCGACCGCTCCTTAAATCACATGTCTGAAGAGTTTAAGCGTGTCATGGTCGATATTTCCAGCGTACTAAAGGACGCCTACAACGCCAGCTCCGCAGTCATCGTTCCTGGTAGCGGCACTTTCGGCATGGAAGCTGTGGCACGTCAATTTTCTAACAATCAAAAATGTTTAGTGTTGCGCAATGGCTGGTTTAGCTATCGCTGGACACAAATTTTTGATTTAGCCAATATTACGAATGACGTTACCGTTATCAAAGGTCGTCAGTTGGAGCCAACTACCCAAGGCGTATTTGCACCAGCTCCGATTGAAGAAGTAGTAGCCTTAATTAAAAAAGAAAAGCCAGCAGTCGTTTTCGCACCGCACGTTGAAACTTCAGCAGGCATCATCCTGCCAGACGACTATCTCAAAGCAGTAGGTGAGGCTGTGCGCTCTGTCAATGGCCTATTTGTATTAGATTGCATCGCCTCAGGCGCAATGTGGGTGGATATGAAAGCCTGCAATGTGGATGTAGTGATCACTGCGCCACAAAAGGGCTGGAGCAGCTCTCCATGCTGCGCATTGATCGCCTTAGGCGAGCGAGCACGCGAGAAGATTGATGCAACTCAGAGTACTAGCTTCTCCATGGATCTTAAAAAGTGGCTGCAGATCATGGAAGCCTATGAAAAGGGTGGTCACGTGTATCACACAACGATGCCTACAGATGCTCTTAAGATCTTACGCAGTGTGATGAAAGAAACACAATCGCTTGGTTTTGCAGCACTCAAGGCAAAGCAAGTCGAGTTAGGCAATAAGGTTCGTGAATTATTGGTATCTAAAGGTTATCACTCTGTTTCTGCGAAGGGCTTTCAGGCTCCTGGCGTAGTGGTGAGCTATACCAAAGATCCTGATATTCAATCTGGCAAAAAGTTCATTGCACTGGGTTTGCAAACAGCTGCTGGTGTTCCTTTGCAGTGCGATGAAAGACCAGACTTCCGTACATTCCGTATTGGTTTATTTGGTCTAGAAAAATTAACTCATGTTGACCGTACTGTTGGTCAATTGGCTGCAGCCTTGGAAAAAATTACTGAGGCAGAAGCTCAACCTGCGTAACGCTTGCTCTAGAGAATACAAAGGCCATCTGATGATGGCCTTTTTCTTTTTTACCGTGCAAGTGGATTAGGGCTTGCCTCACCAATCTTATAGAGCGTATTTTTATCGATATGGTGAAACAGTTTTTCTTGGCCTTTAATTTTTAAGACCGTATCTTGTTCGTAAGACCAAGTGCCATCTGCATTGATGTTTACTTGAATATGAAACTCCACCGTTTTGAAAGCGTAATCCAGAAATGGGCTAGAAGAAATCCCGGCACATGGATCTCCCTCTTTGGCGTGTAACGCAAATTGCCTATCATTCACCATGGCCTTACCGCAGGCCATAGTAGTCATCCCACGAGGAATGGTGAGTGTGTGAATGATGCTACTAGTCGCAGGCTCCCATAGCCAATAGCCGACTTGATCATGATAGGTTTTGATTTGTTCTGGCTTTGTGATGTGAGAGTGGTATCGCAAGCCATAAAATAATTGCGGCCCATTAGTTTGGGGATCAATTGGCTGAAGTTCTATATGCTCAACATAGGCTTGCTCTCTCGGACCATCTGCCTTGGGTTTGAGGTCCATGCCTCGAATGCCTTCCCAAATACCAGCCATGCCAGTGAAGGCCCCCAAATTCTCTAGAGTATTGACTGAATAGCCTTGGGGTTCAGTAAAGATATCTTTAGGAAAATCCTTCATTGCAGACCTTTTCAAAATGATGCATTAATAGCAAATTTATGAGTATTATTCAATTATCTACAAACCATCTTGGAGAATTCCATGATTTCTCGTATCGCTCGTTTAGGTTTAGCCACTCTGATTTCCGCAGCCATTGGGATTTCTCCAATTTCAGTCATGGCTGCTGATCCAACTCCTGCAACTCCGCCGGCTGCAGCGCCTGCTCCTGCAGCAGCCCCAACAGACAAAGCTGCGGATAAGAAAGCAAAGAAAACAGACAAGAAAGCTAAGAAAGCTGATAAAAAATCAAAAAAGACTTCTAAGAAGAAAGCTAAGACTACTTCAGGCGCAGCTACTCAGTAATCATTTTTCCCTCAATCAATTGAGGGATTCAGTTTTATTAAAGTCATCTGACTCACTAGAGTTCGGTGACTTTTTTCTTATGCCGTCATTACGTACTAATAACCACATCGCAGCAATAACCAAACTCATTCCGCTGATTTGAATCCAGGTAATGGGTTCGGACAAAATAAAATAACCTAAAAAGACGGTAGATACAGGCCCAAGAATTGAAGCTTGTGCAACTAGTGGTGAGCCAATACGATTAATGGCAATCATGATGAGGAGCATTGGAACGACAGTGCATAAGCCTGCATTCAGGAGGCTGAACCAATAAATCGCTTGGGCTTGCTCGAAGATAGCGCTGGGATTGTAAAAGGTAGACTGAATTAAACTTAAGAGCGCAGAGATAGTGCTTGCATAGACCACGAGTCTGACGCTACCAACGCGCTGAACCATTTCCCCTGAGCTAATGAGGTAGATTGCGTAGGAGCAGGCGCTACCGAATACCAAGACCATGCCAAGCCATGCGTTGATACCAGTAGAGCTGGCATCCTGAATAAATACAATCATCACCCCAATGTAGCCTACAACCATTGCGTACCATTGCAATCGAGAAATAGCTTTTTTCAAAACAAAGTATGAGATGAAGAGCACGATTGTTGGAGTGAGGTATTGCACAATTCGCTCGAGCCCAACGGAGATATATTGCAATCCTAGAAAATTTAAATAGCTTGAAAAAAAATAACCCAAGAAGCCCAAGAAAAATATTTTCAGTAGATCAGGCCAACTAAGTGGGTTCATCGCTTTTCTACGAGACTCCCACCAATAGATAACCCAGAACAGCGGGAGCGCCATGAGCATACGTAAAGCTAAAAGAGTTTCTGAATCAGTCCCATAGCTAAAGGAAAGTTTGATAAGAACGCCCTTACCAGAAAAGAGTATCGAGCCAACTCCGGCCATAAGGATGCCGTAGATGTATCGACGCTGATGTTCTGCTGTACTTATTGATTGCATAGGGCTTTATAACAGTTTACTCCGCTACTTTCGCACCTTGGATATGATGGCGTTGCATAGAGTTGGCTACAAAGCCAGATTGTTTGAGTTGTGTAATCACTTCGCTTAAGTATGCAGTAGTTTTTTCAAAATCAGGCCTTGCCTTGGGGATGCCAATAGATTGATTAATTACCATGAATCGTCCCGGCAGCATGCGCAAGCCTTCATAGCGCTTAGCATCACTTTCTAATTGCTGTTTTACGCCAGCTGCAACATTGCCTTTGCCAGACATAAAGTCATCGATTACTGCCTGTGAACTAGCAGCACGTAGAAGAGTCGCATTCTTTATTTCTCGTGTGAGGTAAAGATCGTAAGCGCTACCTTTACCAACGACGATTTCAGTACCAGCGACATCTACCTCAACGTTGTTCTTTAGGGGAGAGGATGCTTTAACCATATAAGCACCTTCAATTTGAATATAAGCTGGGGTATAGCTAATATCAGCGCCACGGACGGGGTCAATAGCCACAAATACCATATCAAGCTCACCATTTTTAATGCCATCAACCGTTGCGCTAGCAGATTTAAATGGAATGAGTTGTATCGGTAGATTGATACGTTTACCAATTTCATCAGCGATATCAACACTAATACCACTCAGTTTTTTAGTGGCCGCATCTTCGCTCGCTAGCACTGGGTTCCCTAGGTTGATTCCAACCCGTAAGGTTCCACTTGGTGCAAATGATTTGAGAGTAGTAGGGTCGATCGATTTCATGACTTGGGATGACTGGCTAAATGTCAGTTGTGAAAAACAGAAGAAAGTAAGACAGAGTAAGAATTTCATATTCAAGATGGGATAAAAAAACCGCGGCGGACCGCGGTTTGCTTTAGCCAAAGAAAATTATTTCTTAGCGTCTGCTGCTGGAGCGGCTGCTGGTGCAACTGGAGCTGCTGTAGAAGCATCTTTTTTAGCTTCTTCAACATGAGTAGCTTCAGCACCATGCTTTTCGCCGCCCATATCAATATTACCGTCGCCTTTGATGAGTAAATAGGCGGTGGCACCAACTAATACCAGTACCATGATGATGATTGAACGATTACTCATTGCTCTTCCTTCAGATTGGTTGAAATTAGGCCAATATTAACCTTTGTTGGGATCGGGGTAAATCCAAAGTATCCCTATGTACCACTTGATGCGGCTTATTTAGGTATTAATACTCAGTTTTAGGGGCACTCATGGTGCCTAATCTCTTAAAACCGTAAAGCGTAAGATGGTATGAAACCGATAGCAAAGGCAAGAATATGAGTCCAAAGCTTCCCACAAATAATGCCCAGACCATTACCGATTATTTAGGTCTCGAGCCGCATCAAATTTCTGAAGAAAGTTCAGAGGAGTCCTATAAGTTTGCATTTGATGATGAAGCTTTTTTGGCTCGCAGAGAAACGATTGGGATTCGTTTTGAATTAGAGCTCTTAAAACCAGAAATTTTGCTCAACGAACACGGGATTGACCATACCATCACAGTCTTTGGCTCAACGCGCTTTGTCAGTCATGAAAATGCTCTAGAGATGGAAAGGAGCGCACAAACCGCAGATGAGAAGGCTAAAGCAAATAAAGCATTACTGCATAGTCATTATTATGAGTCTGCAAGGGAGTTTGGCACTATAGTTGCTCGCTACAACGCTACCCAAGAGGAGAGCTCTAACAAGTTACATATTTGTACTGGTGGCGGTCCCGGCATTATGGAGGCAGCCAATCGTGGTGCATTTGAAGCAGGTGATCAAACTATCGGCTTTAATATTAGCCTACCAAGAGAGCAGCTTCCCAATCCATACATTAGTCCTGGCCTTAGTTTTCGTTTTCACTATTTCGCCTTACGCAAGATACACTTCATGTTGCGGGCCAGGGCAATCGTCGTGTTTCCAGGCGGCTTTGGCTCATTTGATGAGTTCTTTGAAGTGCTCACTTTGATGCAGACTAAAAAAGTTACACCCTTTCCTATCATCCTTGTGGGGAAAGAGTTTTGGACTGGAATGGTGAAGTTTGAGCAGATGGTTGAGTTTGGCGTGATTGATGAGATCGATATGCAAGCGATTCATTTTGCAGAGACTGCTAAAGAGGCCTGGGTAATTATTAAAAATCACTACCAGTTGACCTGATGAAAGTTCTTATTGCGCAAATTGCTTCGCCTGTAAAATAAGGTAAAACCTCACCATGACCCCACAAGACACCACTATCTCCACCTCTTTAGACTTACCTGGCTACCTCATGGGTACCATCATGCTATTACTGGTGATGATTTTCCATGGCCTAGCCTTATTGCAAATTTCTAAGCGTTACGAGGTCAAATCTTTCTTATATCTGGGTGAAAAGAAATATTCAGAAGTGGCACTCTGTTTTTATATCAGTATTTTCTGTTTATTTTTAACCCATATTGCTGAAATTATCCTCTGGGGCATTGCACTTTATGCTCTTAAGTTGCTGCCAGTTTTAGGCCAGAGTATTTTATTTAGCGGCAGTACTTACACAGCAATGGGGTTCATGGATGATATCTTGCCGGATGGCTGGAAAATGCTGGCAGTGATCATTGCCTTCTCCGGTATGTTTGCTTTTGCTTGGACTGCATCAGTCATGATCTCCATGACGAAAAATTTTCGGCAAGCCTACACCAAGAGTCATATGGAAAAACTCAATATTTCTTCTGAAATTATTGACCGTTTTAAATAGGATATGACTAAGACATGGGATGCCGTGATTGTTGGCGGTGGTGCAGCTGGTTTATTTTGTGCTGGAGTTGCCGGTCAGTTAGGGAAAAAAGTTTTAGTCTTAGATCATGCTTCCGTCTTGGGTGAGAAGATCCGCATTAGTGGTGGTGGGCGTTGTAACTTTACTAATTCGTATAGCAGCCCAGCCAACTTTCTTTCACTCAATCCCCATTTTGTCAAAAGCGCACTTGCTAAATATCCATCAAAAGAATTTATCAAGCTAGTTGACTCATATGGAATTGCTTATCACGAGAAGCATCAAGGCCAACTCTTTTGCGACGACTCCGCCAAGCAGATTATCGATATGCTGATGTCGGAGTGTGCCAAGGGTAAGGTCACTATTCGTAATCCGGTTGCTGTTGAAGCGATTACCCAAGAAGAATCGGGCTGGCTAGTACATACCAATACAGGCACTGAAAAAACCAAGACTGTAGTCATGGCAACAGGAGGCTTACCAGTTCCAGCAATTGGCGCTACTGCTTACTCTTTGGATATCGCAAAACAATTTGGACTCCCAGTAGTAGATCCAAGACCCGCATTGGTACCACTGTCATTTACAGCGGATACATTTGGAAACCTGAATGATCTAGCGGGTCTTAGCGTTCCCGTCAGAATTGCATCTGGTACAAAAGGACATCGTTATGGCGCGTGCAGATTTAACGAAGACTTGCTCCTAACCCATAAAGGCTTATCAGGACCAGCGGTTCTTCAAGCAAGCAGCTATTGGGGTGAGGGTGAGCCGATTCATATTGATTGGCTTGGCGCTATTGAAGTAGCGGGTGGATTTAATTGCGATACCTTATTTAACGATGAGGACAATCGTTTGAAGCTTGCTGAGACCATATTGTCTTCTGTTTTGCCGCTGCGCTTAGCCAAAGCGTTTGCCGAACAAAAAAACCTCATTGGTCGTAAGTGGGCCGAGGTGTCAAAAAAAGACCGTCAGTTGCTTAAGGAGTTGCTCACCAATTGGTCTGTAAAGCCTGCTGGCACCTTAGGCTGGAAAAAGGCTGAGGTCATGTTAGGTGGCGTAGACACTAAGGGCTTAGATGGTCAAACGATGATGTCACGCACGCATGCGGGGTTATTTTTTATCGGTGAGTGTGTAGATGTCACAGGTCACTTAGGTGGTCATAACTTCCAATGGGCCTGGGCAAGTGGTTTTGTTTGTGCCCAAGCTCTTTAACTTACTTTAACTTTTTCTTCTTTTGCCGAGAGCGAATATTGAGTAGCTCAACAGCGAGTGAGAAAGCCATCGCAACATAGACATAACCCTTAGGAATATGAACGCCCATACCTTCAGCAATCAGCACTACGCCTACAACAGTTAAAAAGGATAGGGCCAACACTTTAATCGAAGGGTGGCGATGGACAAAATCACCAATGGGTTTAGCAGCAATCAACATGATCATCACAGATGCTAATACTGCAGCAATCATGATACTGATGTCATCAACCATACCTACAGCAGTAATGACGCTGTCCAGCGAGAAGATGATGTCCAATATACCAATTTGTAATACGGAACCAACAAATAGAGAAAGCATGGACTTATTAACGGTTGCCTTACTAGCATCTCCTTGTTCATCATCATCTTCGCCAACTTCAACTTCGACATAGATTTCTTTTGAGGCTTTCCAAATTAAGAAGAAGCCGCCTAGCAATAAAATCAGATCTCTACCGCTAATGGCATGATCGTTCATGCTAAAGAGCGGGTTGGTAAGGCTCATGACCCAAGATAGACTAAGCAGCAATAAGATGCGGGTTACTAATGCAAAAATAAGGCCAAAGCGCCGCACCTTTTCTCGAATCTCTAAAGGGAGCCTGTTGGCAATGACACTAATAAATATGATGTTATCTATCCCTAGAATGATTTCTAGGGCGGAAAGTGTTAAAAATGCTACCCAAGCATTGGGATCACTCATCAGTTGTATAAGACTATCCATTAATTTCTATTTCTAAAGTGGGCTTAAGGTAAAGTGTATCTAAGTACATTCAATGTCTGATTTCTATGCTTAAGCCCACACAAATTGTCAGGACATTACTGCTGAGCATCATGCTGGCAATACCTTTCCATGTGCAAGCCGCTTACCCTGATAAATCAATCAAAATTATTATTGGCTTCCCTGCAGGAGGCCCTCTAGATGCGCATATACGTCTTTTGATTGATAAGCTGCAATCTGCTCTTGGGCAGACAGTGATCGTAGATTACAAAGCAGGTGCTGGCGGGGCTGTTGGTGCTCAGTTTGTAGCGCAGTCTCCACCGGATGGATATACCCTCCTTTTAGCAAATACTGGCACGATGGTGATTAACCCCGCCATCTATACCAAAGCCCCTTACGACACCCTCAGAGATTTTCAACCCATCGCAAGAACTGCTCAACAGCCTCTAGCATTGATTGTGAATAAAGACGTGCCTGTCAATTCTTTAAAAGAGTTGGTTGCCTATGCTAAAGCGAATCCAGGTAAGTTGAATTACGGTTCTGCCGGTAATGGAGGTATCTCACATTTGGTTCCTGAGATGCTGAAAAGCGAGACTGGTATTTTTATGGTTCACATCCCATTCAAAGGAAGCGCACCAGCATTCACAGATTTAATTGCAGGTCATGTCCAATTTATGGCGGAGTCGGTTCCCCAGGCTGCAAACTATGCCAAGCAGGGCAAGGTGAAGGCATTGGCAGTCACTAGCGCAAAGCGCAATTCTGCATTACCAAATACACCTACTGTGATCGAAACTGGGGTGGCCAATCTTGAGGTGGTTGGCTTTTATGGAATTCTGGCCCCTAAAGGCACACCACCTGATGTGACCAATAAATTAAGCCAAGCCTTTAAAGAGACTCTAGAGTCGCCTGATATTCAGAAAAGAATGATTGAACAAGGAGCTGATCCAGCCTTCCTGAATGCGGATCAATTTACAAAATTTCTGACTATAGAAATGCCCCGTTGGGCGAAGGTAGTAAATCAGGCTGGAGCAAAGCTCGATTAGCCCATTGACCCCTCATTTAACCCCCTGAGATTGTCATATTAATGTCTTAAAGTAGGGGAAATTGGCAGTTTGCCAATTTAGGTTTAGAGTGGAATTGAAGATTTTCATGGACCCTTTATTGATAGGAGCTTAAAAATGGATGCAAAAGAATTACAAAAATGGCAGCGTGAAAAAGCGAAAGAATTGTTTGATTATTCGCATACGCTATTAGAGGCTGCTAAGAAACTCGGCGAACATCACATGGCTGAGATGGAGTGGGGTATGAAAAATGCCTTAGATAGTGCAAAGTCTGCCGCTAAAAATGATTTTGCTAAGTTAAAGGATTTACAAGAAGAGGCTGCTAAAGAGGCTTCTAAACGTGCAGCTGCCTATCAGAAAAAAGTGAAATCCGTTCTCAAAGATCTTGGTGACAGCGCTGCCGATGAAACAGAGAAGCATCTTGAGAAGGTGCGCGCTTCATTGGTAACTTGGCTGGAAGATGCTGAAAATAAAATGCCCTCACATGCCGATAAGTTATCAAAAGTAGTTCATGAAATGTCTACCACTGGGCAGAACATGTTTAAAGAAGGCCGCCGCATTGTGAACGAAGTTGCTGATGCTGCAGAAAAAAATATTGATGAGATGGTCAAGAAATCTTCAGGATCAAAAAAGAAGTCTGAGTAAGTACATCAGAGGTAGTTAAAAAACCGTCTCGAATCTGAGGCGGTTTTTTATTGCCAACCCTGTACCCATAACTCACTATTGGTCAAATCACGCCAGGCAATCAGTGAAACCTTTTTCGTTAATACCGCTTCAATTTCTACAAACTCAATTTTTTCGTTGGGTGGCTCAGGTAGAATCACTTTGCTGACTAAAAAATGTTTCTGTTTAGCAATTGGTTGAACTGCCGTCCATTTGCTTAGTAAAAGTTTCTTGGGGCTGAGCGGGTTCATCTACTTATAGCGCGCTGCACTGATACTCCTGGTCTTTGCTAATGAGCAGACCAGAGGATGGGGTAAATGTATAGGCAGACTCTTGGATGAGCATAGGACATTTTTGGTCAAAGTAGCTTTGATTGCCCAGACTGCCGCAATAGTCTAGCTTGAGTTCCTTAAATTCCATGCGCGCTTTTCTGAGAACCATGGAAACCTTGATCTCTGCTGGCGAGTTACAGTTCCAGCTAGTGTAAGTTTCTCGCTCACAGGCTATTAATCCAAGGAGGCTCAGAGTCAGGATGCTTAGTCGCATTAAGGGTAGATACATGGGCTTAGCATAGTCAATATTTGGATAGTCTGCTCAAGCATCTCAAAATTACACTAGACTTTTAATTTGGGATTACTATTTAAGTCAGAAAAATTCATTACAGGAGACCTTGTGGACACAAATCGGAGAGACGCCCTTAAGTTAGGAGCAAGCGCAGCAGTCAGCGGGATGTTTATTTCAAGCGCCATGGCTGCTCCTGGCGACCAGCAGACTATTTCGGTTCAGCCAATGACTGGCAAAGCGGGTCTTCGCATTGCTAATTATTTACCACAGATGGGCGCAACATCCAGATTGGGCCTCGTAACTAATGATGGGCTCATGGTGGATATTCCGGCAGAAGCTAAGCGCCAGAAGATTGAGCTTTCCTTTGATCCAACTTCGATGATTTCTTTAGCCGCTTCTGGTAATCGGGCTCTAGTAGAGCTTGCCACTATTTTTAAGAATCGCGGATCAAATTTGGTGAGCGTGAACAATGTGGTCTTGCTATCACCAATTCCCAAGCCACAGAGCAATATCTATTGTGTGGGCTGGAACTATTTGGATCACTTTGAAGAGGGTATGCAAACTCGCGAAGATAAATCCGTTAAAGAATATCCAAAAGTCCCAGTACTCTTTACTAAAGGTACGCAAACCATGAATGGGCCTTTTGATTCCATTCCTTATGATGCTAGCTATTCCACTGCGATTGATTGGGAGGCTGAGTTAGCTCTTGTGATTGGTAAAAAGGGTAAAAATATTTCCGAAGAGAATGCGATGGACTATGTCTTTGGTTATTCGGCATATAACGACACGACGGCACGTGATGTTCAGCAAAAGCGTCACTCAGGTCAATGGTTCAAAGGCAAGAGTCTAGATGGACATGGGCCCATGGGGCCATGGATTGTCACTGCAGGTGGCGTGAATCTGGATGACACTAGGATTATTTGCAAAGTGAATGGCGTGCAAAAACAAAATGCAAGTTACAAGCAAATGTACTTCAAGATTCCGGTCATTATTTCTGAGTTGTCACGTAGTTTGACTTTATTGCCAGGCGACATCATTGCTACAGGAACACCTTCAGGGGTGGGCTTTAGCAGAAAGCCGCCTGAGTTCTTAAGGCCAGGCGATATGATGGAAACTGAAATCACTGGCGTTGGCATCATTCGTAACAAAATCGCTTAAGCACTCTTGCAATGCAGAATAAGGACTAGAGAACCCAGAAGTGATGGGTTCCATCCTTGCCCAGTTGTGCTACTAAACCAAACTCCCAGTCTAGGTAGGCCTGCATTGCAGCGGGATCTACGCTAGTACCCTCGTAAGGACGTTTATAGCGGTCCAATGGCGGGGAGGCTAAACGACTAGGCCCCTTTTCCAGTTCAAGACCTGCAGTAGCCCAGGCTCCATTGCCACCGTCCAAGACCAATACTTCAGACTGAGTAAGAGCTTGAAACTCTTGCGCAACAAACATGCTTAATTGGGGTGGGGTGCTAGTGAGCACATAGCGATCTACTTGAGGAATTTTTTTGATTGCATCAGCTAATTGCGAGCGCAAGGCATACCAACTTCCAGGGATGTGGCCCTTCACATAATTGGCGTGAGTACTAAAATCTACCATAAGTGTATTGCTATCCGCCTTGAGCCAATGCGAGACCGTAGCAGCATCCACGAATTGAACTTGAGGAAGAGTTGGTAAGGGAGCTTTCCAAACACCTATTTCACTGAGGTCAGATGTCTTCAGGCCATCAACTACATATACATCCCAGGCCATCTGCGCTAACCAGGAGGCCGGCATATTGGCTCTCACGCTGCTACTGGGATCGGCTAAGACGATGCGGGCGCCACGCACAGGTGCGACCATCTCTGTTTCTTGAACCAGCTGGCCGCCTGGTACAGAACGAAAGCCTGGAAGATGGCCAGCCTCATATTCTTCAGGTGTGCGGGTATCAAAGAAATAGGTAGTTCGCTCTGCTTGAGATTTCCATTTCGCAATTTCACCAAGAGTAGTGCGTTTAACATGCGCTCTATCGGCAACACTGCGAGCGCGAGCCGAAGCTTCGCTTGCCGTGTTTTCGCTCACTGCTTTAAATTTACGACTCTGACCTTTGTCTAGTTCTTGCCCAGCAAGAGTCCAGCCAATAGTGCCATTACGTAATGCATTGACTTCATTCGGAATGCCGGCATTGATCAAAGATTGTGTGCCAATGATGCTCCGCGTTCTGCCCGCGCAATTCACAATCACTTTGGTTTTTGGATTGGGCGCCAATTCAGAGACGCGCAATACCAGTTCAGCACCTGGAACACTAATACCACTTGGGATGCTCATGGTGTTGTATTCATCAAAGCGGCGCACATCAAGCACCACTACATCTTCTTTATCATCGAGCAGCTTCTTCACCTCTTGGGCCGATAGAGAAGGGGTGTGACGCTGAGATTCAACGAGCTCGCCAAAAGACTTGCTAGGAACATTGACATCACGAAATAACTCACCGCCAGCTGCTTTCCAAGCTTGGATCCCACCTTCAAATACAGAGACATCGGTATAGCCAAGACTGATGAATCGCTGTGCTGCTAGTTCAGCATCACCCTCGCCATCATCCAGTGTCACGATCGGAACATTTTTTCTGGGGAGTTTGCTATAGGCATCTATCTCAATGCGAGAGAGCGGCACATTCGCCGCAAATAAAGGATGCTCTTGCGCATGCGGATCTTCTTCCCGTACATCCAAAAAGGCAATCTCTTCTTTATTCAGAAGTTGATTGCGAACAAACGCATAATTTTTAGTTGAAATACTCATATACTTTCTTGTTTAGTCTAACTTGGCACCAGATTTTTTAACTACTTCACTCCAGCGCACAATTTCCTGGCTGATGTAATTTGCCAGTTCGGGGCGAGTCATTTTAGGAACGCTTGCACCTAGGCCTGCCCAACGCTCTTTGATCTCAGGGGAAGCTAGAGCAATTTGAACTTCATTACTCATTTTTTCAACGATATCTTTAGGGGTGCCTTTAATGGCCCACATAGCGTACCAGCTAGACACTACGAAGTTGCTGATACCTAGCTCTTGAGCAGTTGGTACATTCGGAAAGGCCTCGCTACGTTTATTACTGGCGACAGCAACTGCGATGAGTTGGCCACTCTTAATGAAAGGTGCTGCACCTGCTAAGGTATCGAACATCATATCGACTTGACCTGCAACTAAGTCTTGCAATGCAGGACCTGTACCGCGATAAGGAATATGAGTAATAAATAATTTGTTTTGCATCTTAAAGAGCTCACCCGCTAAATGCTGTGATGTGCCATTACCAGTTGATGCGTAGTTATATTTTCCTGGGTTCTTGCGAATCTCTTCCATGATGGACTTCAAATCATTTTTAGGAAACTTTGCTGGGTTCACCACGATGACGTGGGGAACACTACCAATAATGGCAATGGGTTCAAAGTCTTTGGTGATGTCGTAGGGTAGATTGACATACATACTTGGGGCAATAGAGTGATGCACTGCACCAAGAAGCCAGGTGTAACCATCGGGCGCCATTTTTGCTGCAACTGCAGCGCCAAGGGTCCCACCTGCACCGCCGCGATTATCGACCACGATAGAGTCATTTAATTGGGTAGAAAGCTGCTTAGCCAGAGGACGCCCAAAAGCATCCACAGCCCCGCCAGGGGGGAAGGGGTTAATAAAGGTTATGGGCTTATTAGGGGACGGCCAGGCGCTGGTCTGGGCGCCCACCGAGAGGGAGAGGGTGCTGGCAATCAATAAAAACAGGATATTTCTGAGCATTTTGGGTATCTCCATCGGGTTTTCTGCTATTAAAACATTTTGGCTTAAATGTAGTTTCTAGGCGTTATCCCTGATAAAAAAGGCTATTTCTCACTGTTTTTATGGGGATATACTGACTCCGTTGTTGCTATGAATACTTATTTGATAACGGGAGACGAGATGTCACAACACGATACATTGTTAGCTGCTTTTGAAACATATAAAGCTGAAAACGAAAAATTCATTGAAAAAGGTATTAAGGCTTCTGCAGCACGTGCTCGTAAGGCCTTGCAAGAAATTGCTGGCGCATGCAAAGAGCGCCGCAAAGAAATTACCGCTACAAAAGAGGCGATGGAAGCTAAGAAGTAATTCTCAAGCACATTCGCCTCTAAGCCTAGCCTTCATCAGCTAGGCTTTTTTATTGATCTATTGCTAGCCTGTTATGAATGCAAGCCAGTTTATGCAGATGTTGCAGCAAGAGGGCTATCCTGAACCCATTGAAGTAAGGCAAGCCCCAAATGGTTTTTTAAATGATCACACCCATTCATTTGCAGTGAAAGCTTTAGTGATCGATGGAAGTATCGATATCTTAATTCAGGGAAATCGAAGGACATACTCCGTTGGAGATGTTTTTCAGCTTGGGTTTGAAGAGCTCCACTCAGAGACTTATGGCCCTAATGGAGTGATCTATTTAGCTTCAAGAAACCACTAAAGGTTTTTCTTGTCGTTTACCCATTTGGCCGATGACGCGTGCACCTAAGAATTGATGTTGATTAAAGATGTCTAGGACTTCTTGTACAGATTCCGGAGCACAAGAAACCAGTAAGCCACCGCTCGTTTGTGGATCAGTCAATAAAGCCAGTTGTGCTGGAGTGAAGTTGGCAGGAATGCTGACATCAGAGCCATAACTTTCCCAATTACGATCAGAAGCGCCAGTGATTACTCCGTTATCCGCTAATGTCTGCACATTAGAGAGTAGTGGAACCTGGCTCCAATCAATATGGGCAGTGCAGTGAGAACCTCTCGCCAATTCAAGGGTATGGCCAGCCAATCCAAATCCAGTGACATCCGTTAAGGCATGGACACCTGCTAGCTTTGCTAAGTCTGGCCCTGCAGCATTGAGCTTAGTAGTATTGGAAATCATCTCCCGATATCCATCCGGCCCTAGCAAATCCTTTTTCAGAGCTGCCGACAGAATGCCTACTCCAAGTGGCTTACCTAATATCAACACATCGCCAGGCTTTGCGCTGGCATTACTCTTGACCCTCTTAGGATCTACTAGTCCAATAGCAACCAATCCATAGATCGGCTCAACTGAATCAATGGTGTGGCCACCTGCAATTGGAATGCCAGCAGTTCGGCAGGCTTCAGCACCGCCTTCTAGAATTCGGGCAATCGTCTTATTAGATAGAACCTTAATCGGCATACCTACTAAGGCCAGTGCAAATATCGGTGTGCCGCCCATGGCATAGATATCACTGATGGCATTAGTTGCAGCGATCTTCCCAAAATCAAATGGATCATCCACGATGGGCATGAAAAAATCAGTCGTTGCCACGATTGCTTGAGATTCATTGATTTGATAAACAGCCGCATCATCAGAAGTCTCAATGCCAATGAGTAATTCTTTTGGAAAAGGTAGTTGTGGAACATTCTTGAGGATTTCAGAAAGAACACCTGGGGCAATCTTGCAACCGCAGCCACCACCATGTGATAGGGAGGTCAGGCGGGGTTCAGTGGTTTGTATATCTTGGGTCATGAAAATATTTTATATCTGAAGGAATTTTAGCGATTAAAGCTGCGCTTGGGAGGGCTACTACGCTTAGCTGGAGCGCGACCAGCTCCACCACTATTGCCTGCAGCCTTAGGCTTTCTCGATTGCTGATGTTGTTGGCTGCGTAGCTGAATCGGTTGTGCCACAGCATGAGGGTCTGGCTCAAATCCCGCAATGACTTCTTGAGGTATTTTTTGTTTAATGACTTTTTCAATATCCCTGAGCATCTGATGCTCATCAACGCAAACCAGAGAGACAGCAACACCATTGGAGCCTGCACGACCAGTGCGTCCAATCCGATGTACATAATCTTCAGATACGTTTGGTAAGTCGTAGTTCACTACATGGGGTAGTTGGTCAATATCGATACCGCGAGCAGCAATATCGGTTGCTACTAGTGCAGTCAGCTTACCTGCCTTGAAATCTGCCAAAGCCTTTGTTCTAGCTGTTTGACTCTTATTACCATGGATGGCCATACTAGTAATGCCATCTTTTTCTAATTGGGTGACAAGCTTATTGGCACCATGCTTGGTGCGGGTGAAGACCAATACTTGCTTCCAGTTATTCGTTTGAATCAAATGCGCAAGCAAAGGATGTTTCTTGGTTCTATCAACAGGATGAATTAGCTGGGCAATCGCTTCATTCGCACTATTACTACGAGCGACTTCAATCAAGGCTGGAGAATTTAATAAGCTATCTGCCAATGCTTTAATCTCAGTAGAGAAGGTTGCTGAGAACAAGAGATTTTGTCGTTGTTTAGGCAAGGCAGCTAAGATCTTTTTGATATCGCGCAAGAAGCCCATATCAAGCATACGATCAGCTTCATCTAACACCAGAATTTCAATATGACTGAGTGACACACATTTTTGCGACATCAAGTCGAGTAAACGCCCTGGCGTGGCAACCAAAATATCTAAGCCACCAGCAATCGCTTTAATTTGCGGATTGGCACCTACGCCACCAAAGATCACAGTGGATTTGAGCCCGGTGTATTTGCCATAAGTCACAACAGACTCTTGAACTTGGGCTGCTAGCTCACGAGTAGGAGTCAGAATGAGTACACGCAAGAGACGTTTGCCAGTGCTCGCTTTTGTGGAGCTGAGGCGTTGCAAAATGGGGAGCGTAAAGCCTGCCGTTTTACCTGTACCAGTTTGAGCTGCTGCTAGAAGGTCGCCGCCTTGAAGTACTGCGGGAATCGATTTAGCTTGAATCGGGGTGGGGCTGGTATAGCCTTCTTCAGCAATAGCACGAAGAATGGGCTCTGATAAACCAAGATCTGTAAATAACATAGGGGCCAATAAAGTATTGACCCGTATTCAATTAAACGACTATCCCGGCCAATGGGGTGAGCTGCCACGCTAGAGCGTTTGCAGTAAGAGCCTCTATTTTAAGTCATTAAAGTGATTGGGCTAAAAAGAGCCAGTCAGGCAGCGCTTTGGGCTTGAGAGTGGTGGTATCTACGCAAACGATATTAATTAAAGCGCTCACGATGAGTTCCATTTCAGTTGCACTGCTATCCTGAGATTTCCTTTTGGCTGTCTGCCTCACGCTGACTTGAGCTCTACTTCGACGCTCTATGACCTGATCAATCTGCAGGAGATCATCTAAGTAGGCAGGCTTATGAAAATCCATCTGCAGATCTCGAACAGGCAGCAAGATCCCAAAGTCGTTAATGAGCTTAGTTGGACTTAAGTCAAACTGAGCCAACCATTCTGCGCGACTACGCTCAAAAATATCTAAATAGCGTGCATGGTATACAAGGCCAGCAGCATCGGTATCGGAGTAACACACGCGATGGATGTAGGGGAAGGAAGAATAGGTGGTGCTCATAAGTGATATGTACTTATTGAATAGCGTTTGGTAACAAGAGAATCATATTACGATGAGAAATCCCTGCTTCATCATAAATAGGCCCCTCTACTATAAATCCCAACTTTGCATAAAAAGGAATTACAGATACTTGAGAATGCAGTATCAGGGTTAAAACTCCTTCTGCTTTAGCTAGAGTGATTAAGCTGCTCAAGATTGCTTTGCCGATACCCCGGTTACGGAATGCGCTTAAGACAGCCATGCGGCCAATTTGTGCATGATGATTGTCTAAGTGAACTAGTCGTCCGGTGCCCACGCATAGATGACTCTCATAAGCTAAGGCATGCTTGGAAGTAGGGTCAAACGCATCTAGCTCCATATCCACCGGCACCCCTTGCTCTTTGATGAATACCTTCTCTCGTATCAAGTAAGCCTCCTCCGAGGCCTCCTGCCAGGATTTGATCGCAATATCAAAGGTATTTAGGTTGTTTGACTGGGGCATGGGCTTAATTTACCAAATAAGTAGCAAACCCAACAAAGGCCATGGTTACAATGATTTGTGGTCCGGTTATGGACTCACCCCATCCCTTTTACTTGCTTAGGAGTTATTTTGAAAAAATCTTTACTGACTGGTTTGTTTGCTGCAGTTGGCCTCGCTTTTGCAAGCGTTGCTTTTGCTCAGGCACCTGCAAAAATGTTGCCATTAGCTGCTGAAGTGGTTGTCATTACTGCTACGGTTGATTCCGTCGATCTGAAAAATCGGATTGTTGTATTGAAAGATGCCAATGGTAATTTGGCACAAATGAATGTTTCTAAAGCAGTCAATGATTTGGATAAAGTGAAAAAGGGTGATGTATTTGTAGTTGAGCATGCCCAAGCGATTGCTGTTGGTTTAACAGGAGTAGTTAAAGGGGCTAAGCCAGGCGTTTCTGGTGTTCGTTCTGTAACAGTAGCTGGCAAGGGTTCTGCTAAGCCGTTTGAAGAAACTACTGATACTATTTATGCGACTGTAAAAATCACAACAATTGATGCAAAAACACGTATTGTGACTTTCACATTACCAAGTGGCGAGAAGCAAAAGGTTAAGGTTGACCCAGCTGTTCTTGGTCTTGAGAAATTTAAAGCTGGTGATGATGTCATGGTTGAGTTTGTGGACGACACCGCAATTGGTTTCGTAACACCTAAGAAGTAAGCCTTAAACTGCTCTGGCCAAGTGCCAGTAGCCAGTAAAAAGCCCGCAGACGCGGGCTTTTTCTTTATCTACTACTTCTTAGCATTCGGAAAGAAGAGCTGCTCACCACCAATTTGGTAGCTGGCAATCACATCCTGTCCATTCTTGGAGATTAGCCAGTCAATGAAGGTTTGCCCTTCAGTTTTTTTCACATGAGGGAACTTGGCTGGATTGACGAGCATCACACCGTATTGATTAAAGAGTTTAGGATCGCCTTGAACCAGGATGACTAAATCACCACGGTTCTTGAAACTTAGCCAGGTTGCACGATCTGCCAGAATGTAGCCATTCATAGCAGACGCAGTATTTAGAGCAGGGCCCATACCGGAGCCAGTTTCTTTGTACCAAGTTTGAGTTGGTAAAACGGTGATCCCCGCACTTTTCCAATAACGCAGTTCTGCGGCATGTGTACCACTCTTGTCGCCACGAGAGATAAAGGGAGCTTGTGCAGTAGCAATTTTCTGCAAGGCTGCTTGAATATCTTTGCCACCACCAATTCTTGCAGGATCTGACTGAGGTCCGATTAGTACAAAGTCGTTGTACATCACTTCATTGCGTTTGGTAGAAAAGCCTTCCTCAACAAATTTTTCTTCAGCTGGCTTGTCATGAACAAATACAACATCAGCATCACCCCGACGTCCAATATCGAGTGCCTGACCAGTTCCAACGGCAACTACTTTGACATTAATTCCGGTCTTCATCTTGAAGATAGGGAGCATAAATTCAAATAAGCCAGATTGTTCAGTAGAAGTGGTGGAGGAGACCACAATACTTTTTTCTTGGGCTGTGGCAGGTGATGCCAAAAAGACTATATTGGTTAAGGCAATCACTAGCAGGCGAGTAGATCGAAATCTCATTGAATACTTTCAGGCTGTTTTGATAAAGATTAAGCATGCTTCAGACTATCAGCTGCCTAGTTTAGCGCTACTTAGCTTGATATAAACTGGTATCTCAATACTTTTTTGTGAAATCTAATTGCGTCAATTTCTTTTATCCTTCCTGTTGCTCTTATCGCTGAGTGTTTATGCTCAGCAGCCCACTGTCGCCGTTGCTGCCAACATGAAAGATGCCTTTAGCAAGATCAATGCAGCATTCAAAGCTGCAGGCAATCCAGATATTAGAGTGGTGTACGGATCTTCTGGAAACCTTACCGCGCAGATCATGAATGGTGCGCCATTTAACTTATTTATTTCTGCTGATGAGCGTTTTCCAATTGAGCTTTATCAACAAGGTAAGGCGATTGATGACGGTATTGTGTACGCTTCTGGTAAGTTAGCAATCATCTCAAAATCCTCTACTGGAATGAATTTGACAGATGAAAAGGGTGGGCTTGTCAGAGTTATAAAAAAAGCTAACAAGATTGCGATTGCTAAACCTGAGTTGGCCCCTTATGGCAAGGCAGCTATTGAGTATTTGAAAGCACAGGGGCTTTGGGATATTGCAAAAGACAAATTGATCTATGGAGATAATATTGGCATTGCAACGATGTATGTAGTCACAGGGGCGGCTGATTTAGGTTTTACTGCGCTCTCTTTGGCTAAGTCTGCAGATGTTGCTAAAGAGACAAACTTCATTTTAGTCAATAGCAAACTCTATGAGCCGATTAAGCAGAGAATGGTTCTAATCAAGGGCGCCCCACGAGAGGTGGTAGCCCTTTATCAGTTTATGCAAAGCTCTCAAGCTAAATTGATTCTCCAGCAGTATGGCTATAGCACACCATAATTTTTTATCTATCTGATTCCTTTGCATTCCTAAAATTCATATTCGACCTGCATTCTCACAGTATTTTTGGGGGATGCCGTTGTTGTCCCCCATAGGTAGGCAAGGTTGTATTTGAGAGCTTGCTTTGGCCCTAGCTTAGTTTTTCCAAAGATGGCTGGACCAGCGCTAGTTTGCTGTTGTTGGTTTGTGTTCCAGTTATCCACTTGCCCCAACCATGAAAAGATCTGAGCGCCAAGTTCAAACTGAGGCTGAAGACGGTATTTAATCTGACCCTGGTAGCCAAAATAGGTCCCTTGGTTTTCTGTGCCTGTGTAGTGGCCTTGCATCAAGATGTTCAGGTTGGCAACCCACTTTTTCCACTCTTTCTGAAGCAAGAATCCATACTTGGATTCATAGCCTTCATTACGATTTTGAGGGCGCTCTACCTCAATCAAGAACCCAACATCTACAGGGTATTTGCCTCTTTCGGTAAGCTGAAATTTATTCTCCCATTCAACTGCATCAAATTGAGAATTATTGCCATCCCAGATCACCTTTCCATATACCTCTGTGAACCACCAGGAGTTCACACCATAGCCAAATCCGATTGAGGCACCTGACTGCCTATTATCTTCACCACTTCGTGGAGTTTGTGTCCCGAATTTAGTGTCAATCTCTCGCTCGCCTTCTTCGACGATTGGAGAATAGATGTAATCTGCCGGCCCACTTAAATATTCTCCAGCGTGTACGTAGTTGATCAAGCAGAGAAGGCTGATCAAAAAAAGTCGTGCTAATAAATGTATGCCTTTAATCATTTCACTCTCACAACACCCTGAGCAGTCTGTGGACTAAATTCACCTTCAAATTTATATACACCCGGACTTAATGGGCCAATGTAAAAAGAGGCCTTGCTATTTGGGTTAATAAAGACTTCTCGATTTAAGTCATAGCTCTCAAATTCTTCCGGGGTGTCATCTAGGTTTTCAATGATCAGTTGCACCTTGGTATCGGCAGCAATATTAATTTCGGAAGGGGAAAAACGACCTTTTTGGATTTGAATATTGATGACATTGCTATCTGCATATGCAGAATTTACTAAAAATAGCAATCCAAAAAGTCTTATAACTAATTGTTTTAAAAGGACTTTATTCATATTAGTACCTATTTATAAATGAGAACTATTCGCAATTATAAGGTATATAATGAGAATCGTTCCTATTAATTGATAAAAGTGGCAATCCCTCATGAATTTGGGCCAGGTCGATCTAGATGTTGCTTACCGTGTAAGTGAAGTAAATGCTCCTCAAGGTGCTCCGCAAATCAAAGGGCAGTTGGAAGATATTGGCTTTTTGCCTGGCGAGCAAGTAACTCTTTTGAGAAAAGGATTGCTTGGTAAAGGCCCTTATATGGTTCGTATTGGCGCGTCTACATTTGCTTTGCGCCAGTCAGAGGCCTGCATGATTGAAGTTGAGTTGGTACATGCCTGAATCCCAAGTTCATTTTTTCTCTAGCGAACCTGTCGTTGCATTACTAGGTAATCCTAACTGTGGAAAAACGGCCTTATTTAATTTACTCACGGGTAGTCGGCAGAAAGTTGCAAACTATTCTGGTGTCACAGTAGAGCGCAAAGAGGGGCGGTTGACGCTCGAGTCAGGCAAGAATATTCGTATTTTGGATTTGCCAGGGGCATATAGTCTTTATCCAAGATCACTTGATGAGCGGGTGACTTGTAATGTGCTATTGGGTAGGGCCCAAGGTGAGAAGCGTCCTGATTTAGTGATTTGTATTCTAAGTGCAAGCAATTTACGTCGGAATCTACGCTTGGTCTTAGCAGCTAAACGTCTGGGTCTGCCGTGTCTGGTTGTGCTCAACATGCTCGACATTGCCCAGCGTCAAGGCTTGCAAATTGATACAGCGGCACTTTCTAATGAACTAGGGCTACCGGTATTAACTAGTATCGGCATTCAAGCAAATGGCGCTGATAACCTCAAGTCTTTCTTATCAGGCCTAGACTGGCGTAATTTAAGCGTATTACAAACTGGTACGAGTGATGCAACACTAGAAAATGTAGCTTCTCATATTGCTCATGCAGAGTCTGACAATATTTTGGTCCAGAAAATTTTACAAAATTTGAAGTTAGATCAAATCATTCCAGATCATTTAAGTGATCGTTTTGATGCTGTCTTACTCCATCCGGTGTTTGGTCCTTTGATTTTGATTACGCTCTTATTTTTGATCTTTCAGGCGGTATTTAGTTGGGCGGTATTGCCAATGGATTTGATCAAGACTGCCATTGAGTTTCTGGGAGCGCAGATCACTGAGATACTGCCAAATAACTGGATACGTAGTTTATTGATTAACGGTATTTTGGCGGGGCTAGGTGGGGTTGTGATCTTCCTGCCGCAAATTCTGATTCTGTTTTTCTTCATCCTGTTACTAGAGGAATCTGGCTACCTCCCCAGAGCAGCCTATTTACTGGATCGTGTCATGGGCTCAGTTGGGCTCTCTGGTAGATCATTTATTCCGCTTCTGTCGAGTTTTGCCTGCGCTATTCCAGGAATCATGGCCACTAGAAGTATTTCAAATTCACGAGATCGCCTAGTAACGATTTTGATTGCTCCAATGATGACCTGCTCAGCACGTCTACCGGTATATGCATTATTGATCTCAGCTTTTATCCCCGAAAAAAAGCTTTGGGCAAATATTGATTTACAAGGCCTCGTTTTATTCTTGCTTTATCTTGCAGGTATTTTGGGTGCGATGGGGGTTGCTTGGATTTTGAAGTATTTCACCAGCGATCAATTTCGGATGAATGCCCTCATGATGGAGTTGCCTAGCTATCATTTGCCGCGCCTTGGTAATTTAGCAATTAGCTTATGGCAGCGCGCAGAAATATTTCTGCGTCGCGTCGGTGGCATCATTCTCATTATGACAATTGCTTTATGGGCGCTATCTAGCTTTCCGCTTCCGCCTGAGGGCGCCACGGGTTCAGCTATTCAATATAGTTTTGCCGGCATGCTGGGTCAGGCCTTGGCGTATATCTTTTCGCCCATTGGATTTAATTGGCAAATCAGCATTGCCTTAGTTCCCGGCATGGCGGCACGTGAAGTCGTAGTGAGCTCTTTAGCTACTGTCTACGCTTTATCGAGCGCAAGTGCAGATGCAGCAGAAGCATTGATCCCGTTAATTTCTTCTGGCTGGTCATTAGCAACTGCACTTTCACTATTGGCTTGGTTTGTCTTTGCACCGCAGTGCTTATCTACTATTGCAGCAGTTAAGCGTGAAACGGGGGGCTGGAAGATCCCAGTCATCATGTTGAGTTACTTATTTGGCCTAGCTTATATCGCCTCATTCATTACATACCACATCGCCATTTCCCTTGGAGTAGGCTAGTTCTATTGGCCTTCCTATTTGCTGCACCACGGCATTTATTGGTGCAGTAAGATTCTCCTTGTATCTAAAAAATCAATAACAACACAGGGAGATTCGGATGAGTTCTCGTCGTCAATTTATGAAAACTGCTTCAGCTGCAGGCGCTGGCCTAGTAGCTGTTTCTACTATGGGTGTAATGCAAGAGGCTTCAGCGCACCAAACTTCAGTGTGGGGTACAGAGGCTTATAACGGCCCTCGTGAAATGGTCAAGAACAGCAAAATTCTCTCCATTATGAATTCCGATGGAACAGAGACATTGGGCGTTGTTACTCCTAAGGGTGTGATTGACGTGCGTGCTGTGGCAAAGAAGATGAAGATCGCCGCCCCAACAACCTTAGACCAACTGCTGCAAGAGGGTAATGCTGGAGGCTTTAATAAGGTCGTATCTAGTGCTGATAAATCTGGCGTACCTTACTTAAAAGAGTCGGATATTACCTTTGGTCGACTGTTTAAGAACCCCGGAAAGATTGTCTGCGTTGGCTTGAACTATCGAGCCCATGCAGATGAAGTGGGAATGGCTCATCCAAAGGTGCCACCATTATTTAATAAGTTCAACAATAGCTTAGCGGAACATAATTGCTTGCTCCAAATTCCTCCGCCAGAAGTTTCGTATAAATTGGATTATGAAACTGAGCTCTTAATTGTGATTGGCAAGAAGATGCGCAATGTCCCAGTCTCTGATACTTTGGCTTATGTTGCTGGCTATTGCACCTCAAACGACTTTTCATCTCGTGACTTGCAGTTAGAGCGCCCAAGTGGGCAGTGGATGATTGGCAAGACCTTAGACCAATATGCCCCAATTGGACCTTATTTTGTAACGGCAGATTTAGTTGGAGATCCCAACAGTCTTCAGGTGAAAACTTGGGTTAATGGCGAATTGCGCCAGAACTCTAATACGGCTGACTTTATCCACAATACCCAAAATATGCTGTCCTATATCAGTATGTATTGGGCGCTAGAGCCGGGAGATATTGTCTTTACTGGTACACCACAAGGCGTGATTGCGGGCATGCCGAAAGACAAGCAAGTGTGGCTAAAGAAAGGCGATAAGATTGTCAGCTCGGTAGAGAAACTCGGTGAGTTGAAATTTACTTTGGGTTAAGTTACTTTACTTCAGCGTGTATAAAAGCCACCCTAGGGTGGCTTTTATATTTTGATAACTCTAGCTCTGTCTTACTGGGCTACGAAGGTATTCTCAAGTTTGCCGATACCACCCATTTCCACCACCACTACATCACCGTTGACTAAATACTTAGGCGGCTTAAAGCCAATACCAACTCCCACTGGAGTGCCTGTAGCAATCAAATCACCTGGGTATAGCGTAATTCCAGCAGAGACAGTAGCAATCATATTGGGAATATCAAAGATTAAATCTTTAGTGTTGGAGTTCTGACGAAGTTCGCCATTTACCCAGCACTTCACTGAGATATCATTTGCGTCGACTTCATCAGCCGTAACTACCCATGGGCCCATAGGGCAGAAGGTATCAAAGCTTTTACCTAAGAACCATTGCTTATGTCGTTGTTGCCAGTCGCGAGCAGTAACATCATTAATGGCGGTGTATCCCCAGACATGCTTCATGGCATCAGCTTCACTAATACCTTTGCCACCTTTGCCGATCACGATCGTCAATTCTGCTTCATAGTCAATGCAAGTAGAAACAGCAGTTGGGATAATTACATTAGTGTTTGGGCCGGTGACAGATTCTGGTGGTTTAGTAAAAAAGATAGCATGACTAGGAATATCTTCGCCTGGCTTAGCGCTACCATCAAAACCACTATTTGAGAACTCTTTTGCATGCTCATGGTAATTTTTTCCAACGCAAAAGATATTGCGGCGTGGTCTTGGTACTGGGGCTAATAAGCGAATATCGCTAAATGCATGGGTAGCAATCGATGTAGGTATTTTGCCGGCTAAATCCGCGCGCAGAATGGCAACAATGCCATCTTCACTTACATCGACCCCAAGATCAAGTTCCTGCACAGTTTTGCCATCGGCAGAAATAGTGCCAACGCGGGTCTTACCTGGCTCTTTTGTTAAAGAAAATGCTGCGTATTTCATGTTGCTATCTCCAGTGGGGGCTATATCTATGCTAGCCCCTGTTTATTATGATGAATCTTGTAGTAGGATAAAGACCATAAATAATAACTAAATTACTCATTTGAGACAAAAAATGAAGCAAATAATCAAACTGAGCCATCTACTTAGCTTTGCCGCGGCTTGCTTGTTTTCGGCTTTTGTAATAGCCCAGACTCCAGAAGCATGGCCTACTCGCCCAATTACGATGGTGGTACCTTTCCCTCCGGGTGGCGTGGCGGATGCCGTTGGTAGGCCAGTAGCTGAAGCCTTATCTCGTAGCCTAGGGCAATCCGTGATTGTTGAAAATAAACCAGGCGCTGGCGGTGGTATCGGCATGTCATCAGTAGCAAAAGCAAAACCGGATGGTTACACCATTCTGATGGCTTTATCTTCTATTTCAATTATTCCTGAGGCGGATAAAGTGGTTGGACGCGAGCAATCATTTCAACTAAATCAGTTAAAGCCGATTGCTCGATTTACAGCGGATCCTACGGTTTTGGTGGTGAGGGCCTATAGCCCATGGAAGGATTACAAATCTTTTATAGCGGCAATGCGCGCTAATCCAGGTAAATACAATTTTGGCTCATCAGGCAATTACGGAACGATGCACGTTCCGATGGAGATGCTTAAGGCCTCAGAAAAGTTTTATATGGTTCACATTCCCTATACAGGAGCTGGTCCAGCAATTGTAGGTCTGCTAGGTGGGCAAGTTGATGCAATTGCAACTGGACCATCATCGATTGTTCAGCAGATTAAGGCCGGTAAGGTCCGAGCTTTAGCGCACTGGGGGGATGGTAGATTGGCGAGCATGCCTGAGGTGCCTAGCTTTAAAGAGATGGGTATCAAGATTGAATTTTCTCAATGGGCTGGTTTATTTGTACCTAGCACAACACCTGATTACATCACCAATAAACTACGTGATGCCGCTAAACAAGCAGCCAATGATGAGCGTGTACGTTCTGTCATTAATGGCGCTGGTAGCCCCATCCAATATATGGATGCTCCTGAATTTAAAGTCTATTGGGATAAGGAATCTTCGCAAATGGGTGACGTTGTCAGAAAGATTGGAAAGGTCGAATAATGAAAAGACTTTTCATGGTAGTTATTTTTATAGTAGCTATTCAAGCTCATGCTGCTAGCGTTCAAGAGCAGATGGAGCAAAACCCTGCCGTCAAGTTAGCGGTTGAAGAGTTGGTCATCGCAAATCATATTTTGTATGATCAAAATGCGGTTGATGGTTATGGTCATATTAGTGTTCGTAATCCAGCCAACCCCAATACCTTCTTTTTAGCAAGAAGTGTCGCGCCTTCAGTAGTGAAAGTCGAAGACATTATGGAATTTGACATGGACGGTAAAGCCTTAAATGGTGATACCCGTGTTGCCTATGGTGAACGATTTATTCATAGCGGCATTCTTAAGAATCGCCCTGATATTAATTCAGTCATTCATGGCCATGCCTCTCCAATTCTTTCCTATGGTTTAACAGGTGTAACTTTGAAACCGGTTTATCACATGAGTGCGTTCTTGGGTGAGGGCGCACCGATATTTGAGATTCGTAATTTTGCTAAGCCAAATCCTGATACAGATATGTTTATTAGTAATTCAGATCTAGGAGATGCTTTGTCTCAGACTATGGGATTACAGTATTTTGTTTTAATGCGTGGCCATGGCTATGCTGCTGGAGCTGACTCCATTAAGAAGGCGGTATTTAGAACGGTCTACGCTATTCAAAATGCCAGCATTCAAGCTGAGGCAATGAAGATGGGCCAAGTTCAATATCTAACCCCTGGAGAGGCTGCTACCTCTAAGGAAACCATTGAAAAAACGATTGGGCGTCCATGGCAACTCTGGACTGAGCGCGTTAAAAAATCACAATAACTTTAGCAGTAATATACTCATATGAACATCAAAAACCTAGCCTCATTGATTACCTTTGCGACCTTACTATTTTCGGGAGTAGCTTTTGCCCAATCTGGTGAGGCTACTTATAAACAAGTTTGTATGAGCTGCCATGCGGCTGGCCTTGTGAATGCGCCAAAGTTTGGCGATAAAGCAAAGTGGGCGCCACTTATTGCCGAGGGGCAAGTTACCCTCACTGCGCATGCTTATGTTGGTGTTCGTGCCATGCCTGCTAAAGGCGGTAACCCCAATTTAAGTATTGAAGGATTTTCTGATGCATTAGTTTATATGGTGAATAACTCTGGCGGCAACTGGAAGTCACCTAATGCCCAAACAATTGCAGCGATTAATAAAGAAGTTGAATCCCGTAAAGCAGGGTTAAACAAGAAGCAATAACCAGAATTATTTTTGTTCACGCTCTTCTAGGTTTGGGCTCTCCTGAGCGCGAATATCAGCGGTATAGAATTTGCCGGTATCAGTCAAAGTTACCTTCTTCAGGTAGCCACCCTTATTGCCATTTCGCAGCGGCCAGAAATCCACTACAACCTTATCTCCTGCTTTCACAGAGCTTCTAGTCCAGCTACCTGCGCGAGTAAGATTTCCAGGGCTAGATACCTCCAGAACCCAGAGTGCTGGCGCATCACCATCTTTGAGGGTACCAGTCACAAAAATACCGACATGGGGGTTGGTCCATTGAACTTCTTTAACGACGCCTGTAATAGCTAGCACTTTGTCTCTATCAAACATGGTAGTGGCATGGTGTGCCAAAGCCAGTGCTGATGCAGAGACGGTAATTGCAAATACTAGCAGTCTGCTTAAGTTTTTTACTATCAAGATAAACACTCCTTCAAATAAGGTAAATATAAATTATTGCGGTGGAATACGGTTCCCACCGACGTCATATTGGACTGGAAGAAATATATCGTTACCACGTTGATCTTTACCTGGGGCAAAAGAACCTTCGAGGCAAACACCTTCAACGATGTCGTATTTACGTGCTCGTTGACGGAAATAAATACGGGTTGTTTTCCAGGGTTTAGTTAAGACCTTGGGGGCGATCACTTCAATGTCGTCATGTAATTCATCTTTTCCCACTAAGTGAATACGTTCAATGATGCGCATATCACCATTATTGGGAACGCCAGCAGCTTCACTGATCGCAATATAAGCCTGAGGCACGACGCCAATAGTATCGATCACTAGCGTATCGCCTTCCCACTTACCAATGGAGTGCCCATGAAAAGTTGGGTCTGGATCTTCGGGGTGAGGACGGCCATCCGTATAGATTCGGCGCAAGCGATTGCCATCAGACTCTCCTAGCATGGTCACTCTACCCGGGGTGAATAAGACTTCCATTGCATTATGGGTAACCAACATCCAAGCAGGCATCGCTTCTGGTAAGCAGTTCACAAAGAGTGGAGGGGGTCTACCTGCTTTTTCTTCGGCCAATTGAAATTGAATGAGTTCATTGGCAGCAGGAGTCCAAGGTGGCATATTGGTTTTAGCCTGCTTGCCTTGATCTGAAATCTTGGGATTCCAAACACCGCTCCAATCCGGAAGCTTAGCTTGGTTTGCCCAGTCTTTTGCTGTAGGTGGCGGATTAATGATGGGCTTAGTAGATTGTGCGTTTACACCGCTGGCTAGTGCTAGACCGAGACTAACGGTTAATAGTAAAAAAAGTACTTTTCTTTTCATTGCTACCCCTTATAAAGCTACTAACACCGGCTCTAGTGTAAAACCAATCCAGCGACCGCAGACAATAATACTAATCCAAAGTGTGAGTGAGATCGCCCCAGCAATCCGTGCTGAAGCTGGCAACTGCTGGTAGTGATTCCAGCTTTCAAGATTGCGTCCAATGATAAATTGAAAGCACATCATATTAATGCCAGCTAAAGCAAGTAAAGCAATCTTTGAGATAAAGTAAAAGTTTTGGCTATAACTCAATGCATTAGAGGTGAATAGTATGGCCCCTGTGAAGGCGGCAATCAGAAATGCTATCCAAGTAACTGGCAAGAGCTCTTTGCTAATGTTGCTAATAGGGCGGTTGATACCCCGTATTCCAATGAGTCTCAGATCAACTAAGGCAATGGAGCCTATCACTAGTGTGATTGCCAATACATGCAATGCTTCTACCCAAGGGAAAAGAAATTCATTTTCACGAATGATTTGGGCAATGGGGTTGCCGTAGATCAGGATTAAGATTTCATTCATTTTTTATGACGATTTATTAGGCATACGCAATCCAACGGCCAGCAGCCACAATGCCAACCCACAATCCTAGAGAGAGTATTGCTAAGAGATAGCTAGTCGCATCAGTCTGCGCATGAGAGTGATCCTTTTGCCACTTTCTCTGAAGGAAAAAAGTGATGAACAATACCGCTAAAAGCATGACCATTTTTATCTGAAAGGCTGGGTTTGTTAAAGATCGCGCAGGTTCGCCAACAATCATGATGCAGCCAGTGATGAGGAGTATGGGTAGAGGAAACCATACTAGGGATTTGTAGCGTGTAATGATGGTTGCGATTGGCTCACTTTTCCCATGCAGGCCCAGGATTCTTAAATTAATTAGAAGAGCTCCTATAAGGACCGATGCCATCGCTAAGATATGCAGGGTTTGCATGGTCGGCACTATCCAGAAATTGGCTTGTATTGCCGCGTTCAGCTCTGTTCTTTCGAGGAAGTAGCAAAAATCAATTAATCCAGAACTACTCATAGTGTTAACGATTATTTAATAATTATGAAGATCAGTTTATATTAATTGAATAAATGTAAATATTGCTAAGATAAAAAGCGCTAGGACTTTACTCCTCCCTACAGGGGCCTGAGACTGTTAAGTGCATCTGCAACATTCTATAGTTCACCGCATGCAGCCAACATCCAAGCTAATTAATCTGCCTTAATGCCAGCGTCTTTAATAACCTTGCCCCACATATTTAATTCTCTTTGAATGCGTTTTGCAGAATCAGCAGGCGTTAGGTAGTTCACATATACACCAGCAGCTAGCATACGCTCTTGTACATCAGGACGCTGCAAAATCACCTTGAGATCTGCATTGAGTTTGTCAATGATTCCTTTTGGCGTACCTGCGGGTGCCAAGATTCCGAACATACTCACGACATCAAAGTTTGGCAAGCCGGTGGCTTCAGTAATCGTAGGCACATCTGGTAATTGACTAACGCGTTTTGCAGTAGTCACTGCTAAAGCTCTTAATTGCCCAGCCTGAATAAATTGCAGTGCTGCAGGGACTGTTTCAGACATAGTGAGCACTTGACCGCCAACAAGATCCGTCATAGCAGGACCACTGCCCTTGTAAGGTACATGCAAAAGATCTAAACCCAATTGCGCGCGGAACATTTCCATAGCTAGGCGTTGCGGCGCTCCTGCACCAGAAGAGGCGAAGGTGAGTTTGCCAGGATTGGCTTTGGCATAGGCAATAAATTCCTTCATATTCTTTACAGGGACAGAAGGATTGACAACAAATACTAGAGGCACGACACCAACAACACCAACGGCCGTGAAATCTTTTTCTAAGTTGTATTTAATGCTATCCTTATTCAGGTTGGTATTAATGGCATGTGATGTGAGTGCACCCATCAGCAGTGTGTAACCATCGGCTGGTGACTTGGCTACTTGGTCGGCGCCAATATTGCCACTATCTCCCGAGCGATTATCAGGGACCACTTGTTGTCCCAATGATTTAGATAGCTCTTGTGCCATGATGCGGCCAATGACGTCAGTTGCACCTCCAGGAGGGAAGGGAATGACTAGGCGAACTTGTTTATCTGGATAGTTCTTAGTAGCTGCATCACCTTGGGCATAGGCATTGCCTAAAATAGCAATGGCCCCAAGCGCAATCAATAGGGTTTTTTGGAGTAGTTGTCTCATGGCTTATTCTAGATATGGGTTTGTAAAGTAAGTTTGTATTATCGCTAGAATTGGGCTTCCTGCGCTAGATCAAGGATTGATTGATTTTCCTTATTACAATAGCCTCATGAACCTTGAGCCCCACCAGATTGAAATAATTGGGTATTGCGCCGCATTCTTGACCACGATCGCCTTTTTACCTCAGGCAATACAGTCTTGGCGAACTCGGGATTTGTCAGGCGTATCCCTGGGCATGTATGCCCTATTTACAACTGGGGTAGGTCTCTGGCTGATTTATGGCCTCACTATTGAGAAGTGGCCCCTCATACTTGCCAATGCGTTGACCTTTGCTTTAGCTCTAAGTATCTTGTTGCTGAAATTGCGTCATACTTCTAAAAATCGAAAATAAATACTAATCCACAAGGTTTCATAGAAAGGGTTTTATGAGTTCAGCATTTGTGATTGATCCACCAGCAGTGATATCGCTAGCAGTCACTGGGGATAGCCGCCGTTTTGCAGTCAATCGGATTTACTGTGTTGGCCGTAACTATGCAGATCATGCGCGTGAAATGGGTCATGACCCAGATCGTGAGCCCCCATTCTTTTTTATGAAACCAGCCAACTCTATCGTGACTGATGGAAAAGACATGGCTTACCCCAATTTATCGAAAGATGTCCATCACGAAATCGAAATGGTCGTTGCGATTGGTAAAGGTGGCGCAAACATCCCGGCTGATAAAGCCCTGGACCATGTTTATGGTTATGGTGTTGGCTTGGATATGACAAGGCGTGATTTGCAAGGTGAGGCTAAGAAGATGGGGCGCCCCTGGGATACAGGAAAGGCATTTGACCAAGCAGCTCCTTGCGGAGAGATTACTCCAGCAACTCAATGTGGACATCCAACAAAAGGTGCAGTTAAGCTTTTAGTTAACGGTGAAGTGCGTCAAGAGGGCGACTTAAACCAATTAATCTGGAATGTACCCGACACTATTGCTTATCTCTCTACTTTGTTTACTTTAGAGCCGGGCGACTTAATTTTTTCAGGTACGCCAGCTGGTGTAGGCCCAGTAAAGAAGGGTGATGTACTTGAAGGCAGTGTTGAAGGTTTAGTTAATTTAAGTACTAAAGTTATTTAGCACCCTAAATAAGCCCTTAATTTAGCGCCTTAGCGACATCCTGCGCTAGAATTCCCCTATGTATATGTTTCTGCCTTTTCTGACAGCATTCATCGGACTGATTTTGGTCTGGTTTGAAAAGCGTCTTGCAGGCTTAATCGTATTAGCCATTACCGTTGGAATCCTAGTTGTCTGGTTCCGCTCGCATGCAAGCACTCATCTTAATATCAGCCTGTGAGTAAGATTTCTGTTCCTTCTCTGGCTGGCCTTGGTAATCAAGTGGCATTACTTGCAGTGATTGGTGTTTTGTCATACGCCTTTGTTGATCAACTGTATTTTGGTGAATTGCCTTGTCCACTATGTTTAATGCAGCGTATTGCGTTTGTCATCATTGGCTTTGCTTTGGTTCTGAATATTCGCTGTGGCGCTCACGCAGCACACTATGGTTGGGGCATCATCGGGGGCTTAGTAGGAATAGTGGTTTCTTTGCGTCAAGTGCTGCTTCACATCCTGCCTGGGGATAAGGGATTTGGTGCAACCTTCTTAGAGCTGCATTTTTATACCTGGGCCTTCCTTGGCTATTTAGGTTTATTACTGGGCTTTGCCATTCTGCTCATGTTGCCCAATCGAGAAGTGCGTTCCCGCTCTATATTTGCTAATGCTTTAGTGATCATTTTTGTTCTGCTAGTGGCGGGTAATTTGATATCCACGCTACTAGAGTGCGGCATCGGCCCATGCGCTGATGATCCTGTGAAGTACGAAGGCTGGCTTTGGTTACGTAACCGCTTCGGTTTTTAACTCAAGTAATGATGCCATTTTCAAGGCTAATGAAGAGCCTCTTAGTGCTGGTATTGATTTGGCTTGGTGTATCTAGCGCACACTCGCAAGTAAAGACTCCTTGGCCTAAGCAGGCCATTCGGATCATCGTGACCTTTACTCCAGGTGGTGCGCCCGATATCTTAGCGCGAGTCTTAGCTGAAAATTGGCAGCAAACCCTTGGTGTGGCAGTGCTTGTTGAGAATCGTCCGGGCTATGGTGGCAACATCGGCGCAGATTTAGTTGCTAAGAGCGATCCTGATGGCTACACATTACTCATTGGTACCGTGGGCATTCATGCGATTAATGGCGCTCTTTATGAAAAGATGTCTTTTGATCCGGTGAAGGATTTCACACCCATTAGTTTCTTAGCTAGCACCCCCAATGTCTTGATTGTGAATAAACAGTTGGGCGTCACCAATGTTCATGAGTTGATTGAGCTTGCTAAAGCTAAGCCAAATCAATTGACTTTTGGCTCTTCAGGCGTTGGCACCTCATTACATATGTCTGGTGAATTATTTAAAGAGATGGCAGGTATTGATATTCGCCATATCCCTTACAAGGGGCGTGCTCAATCTTTGCCAGATTTAGTCAGTGGACGTATTTCAATGCTCTTTGATAACTTATCTTCGTCATTGCCTTTGATTAAGGCAGGTGAGGTACAGGCTTTAGGTGTCACTACCTTGAAACGTTCATACGCTGCCCCAGAGATTCCGACACTTGCTGAGCAAGGATTGCCTGGATTTGAAGCAGTGTCATGGTTTTCTTTGATGGCGCCAGCAAATTTACCGCCAGCTATTCAAAGACGTCTTAACCAGTTAACTAGACAGGCCTTGGAAAACCCAGAGGTTAAAAATCGACTCTTGGCAAGCGGTCTAGAACCTGCCCCCGGTAGCCCGCAAGACCTGTCTAAATTGATGGTTGCAGAGTCCCGCAAGTGGAGTAGAGTAGTTCAGCAGTCTGGCGCTAAAGTAGAGCCATAATTTCTGATTTTCTTGTCAGCTAAACTGTATTTGAGGCGTTATTGATAGTGAAGCTAATTAAAATTAAATGAGAGTTTCGGAGAAGTACAAGGCCAAATTGAGGAGGTCGATTATGAAACAAACTAATAAATTCAGTATCTTAGGAGTTTTCTTAGCCGCTGTATTACTAGCTTTACCAGTGGCTGCCCAAGCAGGCAATGTAGGCTGGAATGTATCCGTAGGTGGTGGTTATGGTGGAGGCTGGCGCCCAGCAGCATATGGCCCGGGATGGGGGCCAGGATGGCGAGGTAATTGGGCTTATGGCGGTTATGGACCTTATGCAGGTTACTATGCCCCTCCGGTGGTATATGCCCCACCAGTCGTGACTTATATGCCGCCTCCTCAACCCATGTATTTGGTATCACAACCCCAGCCCGCAGTTTGGTATTACTGCCAAGCCAGTGGCCAGTATTTCCCATATGTACAAGATTGCCCTACTGGTTGGCAAACAGAGCCTGCAACACCGCCAACTAGTAGCGCTCGTCCCAAACAACCAATGCGTTAAAAATAATTCTGAATATTTTAAGGTTTGATATGAAACGATTTACCCGCATCACAGTATTGACTGCTTCTGTTCTTGCATCATTAGCTGCATGTGTATCTGCGCCAACCGGCCCGACAGTTGCCATCATGCCCCGCGAGGGCAAACCGTTTGAAGTATTCCAGCAAGAAGATCAACAGTGCCGTGAGTTTGCAGCCAATTCTATTAAAGACAGTAGTAATGTTGCATTAAAGGACGCTGCTACTAGCGCCGCTATAGCTGCCGCATTAGGCGCTGCTGCTGGAGCGATGATTGGTGGTGGTAGCCATACTAATGTAGGGACTGGTGCTGGCATTGGTTTATTAGGTGGCGCAGGAATTGGCGCTATGAATGCATCCGGAAAAGAAAACCAATCTCAAACGCAATACAACATCGCCTATCAACAGTGTATGTACTCTAAGGGCAATCAAGTCCCTAGTTATTCTGCGCCTATTTCAGGTCGAAGCTATCGATAAACTCCCAGTTATTTATCGCTAATCTATACCTTCAGCGGCGGATGCGTTTTTTCATAGCGATCCGCTGTTTTTCTAAAGAGGTAGAGTAAGAAGCAGGCAGCCAATCCAAGGCTGATACTGTTCCCAGCCCAAAAGCCATTGGCACCCTGCAAGAAGGTAGGTACATTGCCAAAAACATTAAAGCCCATAAGGTAGCCACCACCAAGACCTACACCCCACAATGATCCAGCGTAGATCAACATGGGCCAAAAGGCAATGCGATAAGCCCGCAGAATAAATGCGGCTGTTACTTGCAGAGCATCAAAGATTTGATAGAAGGCAACAAATAAAAAGAGTGGAATCGAAAAGGCTTTTACCTCTGCCGGTGGATCATATAAGTCTAATAGTTGCATTCTGAAGACCCAGACGGCAATGCCAATGGTGATGCAGGTAGCGGTTGTGAATAGTACTGATGACCAGCCAATCTCCTCGGCACGTTCTGGTTTGTTGGCACCAATAGATTGCGATACTAAGGTCATGGTTGCAATCGAGAGGGAGAGCGGCACCATGTAAATTACAGTCCCTAGATTGGCAACAATTTGATGTCCAGCCAATGCAGTGGTGCCCAGGCGCGCAATAAAGAGTGACATGAAAGTAAATGAAGTCACCTCAATCAAATAGCTAAAGCCAATCGGCATGCCCAGCTTTAATAGTGTCCAGATGCGTTGCCAATCTGGCATGCTAAAACGGACAAAGATTTCAAAGGGTTTATAAAAGCGGTCAAACAGAACAAATCCTAGAGTCAAGAGCATCCAGGTCCAGTTAATAATTACGGTAGCTACTGCACATCCAGGGCCACCCATACCTTCAATTCCAAAGCCACCATAAATAAAGAGTAAGTTCAGAGGCAGCTTTAAACCCAAGCCAATAAGCTGAATGACAGTAATCACGGCAGGACGAGATACGGCATTGTGCAAAGCCATCAATACGCGCATCACCATACTGGCAGGCAATCCAATCGCCAGAATGTTGAGATACAACCTTGCTTTACCTTCAATATCTGGGCTAACGCGCGAGATAGCTAGCACATGATCTGCATTCGTCAAAATCAAGCAGCCAAGAATAGTGAGGCCTAGTGCCAGCCAAGTAGCTTGCCTTACTTCTTCGCCAATCTCAGAATACCGTTTAGCACCAAAGAGTTGCCCGGCAATTGGAGCGAGGGCAGAAACTACTCCAGTGAGGCCAACATAAATACTGATGAAGATTGCTGAGGCCATAGCTAATGCGGCTAAGTCTTCGGCAGAGTAGCGGGCTGTCATGGCGGTATCTAGCACGCCAAACGCAATCACGGCTAACTGACCAATGAGAAGTGGGCCAGCAAGTTTGAGCAAAGCAGGAACGTCCTCGCGCAGGCGCGATAGTTTAAAGTGCAGCACTATTTATTCCGAGATTACTTCGTAAAGACGTAAGCGTTCATCACGGTCAGCCGCGCGACGGTCTTCCCAAATTAAACGCAATTTTTTATCATTGAGCTTTGCGTATGCTGTAGCTGTAGATTGATTATGAGTCAACATCCACGGACAATTAGGGTCATCGCGCAAAGAGAGTTTGGTGAAGTAGCTAAAAGAGGCAAGTTGGGCAGCGCCGATATTGCTAGTATTAATACAGCCAACACCAGATGGGACTACTTGTGAAAGACGTGCAGATACCTGACGATAGGTTTTTGCATAGTTGATCGTTGGTAACCATAGCGTCATCAACAACACCCACATCAAAGTTGTACCAGATGCAGAGATAATGAGGCAGCGCCAGATTTCCTTGGGGGCACGAGAGGTTCTCCATCGTACAACTGCAAACCATGCACCAGTAACCACTATTGCTATAAAAAGGGCAAGGAAGTTAAATTGGAATGTGAAACCGGGAAGCAGACGGGCTAAGTTTGCAGCAGTAGATTCTGGATAGCCGGTTACTTTTGCCAACCAAACAATCCAAATGGCAATAGCAATAATGGAGAAGCTAAACATTGCGAACCAATCAATGAAGCTAATCATGCTGCGTTTTAAGATCGGCAGGCTAAATGCAGCAATGATCGCTAAGCTCGGAATCAGAATCATCAAATCATGTTCGTTCGCTTCCAAGCGGAACAAAACATAAATTAAACTGCCAATAAATAAGCTGAGTGGAATACAAAGGTGGGGAGCGCGCCAAGCGCCAGCATCTTTGACCCGACCCCAGTGGGCTAAAGAGATGATTGCGAGTGGCCAAACAGGCCATGCATAGGCCCAGAAGTTCACACTTAAAAAGCCAAGCGATTCAATTGAAGGGGTAGCACGCATTTCTGGAATATTGCGCCAGCCTTCTTCAGCAAGGTGGCGTAAATGCACCGGAAGATCAGCTAAATACCAAATGATCGGCCAAATAGCAAAACCAATTAAACCTAAAACAGTACTCGTTAATGTCCAGCGGAAACGTAACTTGGCATTACTAGCTAGGACGGCAATGATGGTTGAGCTAACGATGATTAGGCTTAAGGTGAGATTACTAGATAGGGCAACAATAGCAATACCAAGACCAGTCCACAAACCGCCTTGCCATGGTTTGTCTAAGCCACGCACGGTTCCATAAAGTACGATGCTAATGCCCATCAGTTGCGCCATCATGGGCGTAGTTTCATGAGCACGTTGAGCTAGACCAACACAAGCTAAGAAGATGAGTAGCGCACCATCTGCCAAGGTCATGCCATAGCTCTTCAAATCGGGTTGACCGCCAACAGCAAATGCCATTGGCTGTACTTCGCGACGACGACCAAGAAGGTAGGTGGCATACCAAATTGCTAAAGCCGCAGAGAAAAAGCAAATGGCAGAATATAAGCGCGCAGCATTAGCAGCGCCGATCCAGGATCCAAATAATTCAATGAGAGTAGCGCCCATCCAATACGGTAGTGGTGCGCCTAAAGAAGCATCGCGTCCAGCAATATGAGGAACAATCCAATCGACAGAATTGCCGCGAAATAAAGTCCACATGCCACCAAAGCCAATGGCGTCCTCATTTTTCCAAGGATCACGAAAGAAGAGGCCCACAAAACCATAAACCAATGTCAGCGCAAAAATAATGATGCGCGGAATCGATTTAGTAGCAGCAGCGGTAAGTTTGACCATGAACTCGATTTAAGCAAAAACAAAAATAAAAAAGGCAGCAAATGCTGCCTTGATTATCTCGCAGAGTAGGTATTTCACATACCCTACGAATTGAAGTGAATTAAGCCTTCTTCTTAGCAGCTGGCTTTGCAGCAGCTTTAGCTTCTGCAGCAGCAGCTTTTTTCTCAGCTGTTTTAGCAGCGCCATCACCGGTAGACTTAGCAACCGCTTTGGTACCGAACTTCTGACGGAATTTCTCAACACGACCAGCGGTATCCATGATTTTTTGGGTACCAGTGTAGAAAGGGTGTGATTCAGATGAAGTCTCGATCTTGGACAATGGATATTCCTTGCCATCTTCCCACTTGATTGTCTCTTTAGTAGACATAGTGGAGCGAGTCTTGAAGCTGAAGTTATTAGAAACGTCTACAAAGACGATTTCACGATATTCGGGGTGAATGCCAGGTTTCATTTTGAGTCCTATGAGCGGGTAGCCGTTTAGGTTAAAAGAACCTAAATACTTTCCCAAGTTAAAAGCAGTTAATGGTGCAACAAAGGCGAAATTATGCCATGAAATCAACAACAAAGCGCACTTTTGGGGTCTCAAAAGGGCCTAAACAGCCCTCAGGACCCCTAAATTAGCCTCCGCGACGCATGAGGTCGAAGAATTCACCATTGTTTTTGGTCGATTTGAGCTTATCCACGATGAAGTTCATCGCCTCAATATCGTCCATATCGGCCAGCAATTTACGCAATACCCAGATTTTCTGGAGATTTTCTGCCTTGACCAGCAATTCCTCACGGCGGGTGCCAGACTTATTAAGGTTAATCGATGGATAAACACGACGCTCAGCCAAGCGACGCTCAAGGTGGACTTCCATATTGCCGGTGCCTTTGAATTCCTCATAAATGAGGTCATCCATACGGCTACCCGTTTCAATTAGGGCAGTAGCAATGATGGTTAATGAACCACCTTCTTCAATATTACGGGCCGCGCCGAAGAAGCGTTTTGGACGTTGTAAGGCATTGGCATCCACACCACCAGAAAGTACTTTTCCAGAAGAAGGAATCACGGTGTTGTAAGCGCGCGCAAGACGGGTAATGGAGTCAAGCAAAATGATGACATCTTTACCCATCTCAACTAAACGCTTTGCTTTTTCAATCACCATCTCGGCAACTTGGACGTGACGTACTGCTGGCTCATCGAAAGTAGAAGCAACGACTTCACCGCGAACGGAGCGCTGCATCTCGGTAACTTCTTCAGGGCGCTCATCCACTAAGAGAACAATCAAGATGGCATCAGGGTTATTAGCAGAGATGGCATGCGCGATGTGCTGCATCATGACTGTCTTGCCGGATTTAGGTGAGGACACAATCAAACCACGTTGGCCAAAGCCGATCGGGGAGATCATATCGATGATGCGACCTGTGAGGTTTTCTTCTGCCTTGATATCGCGCTCTAACAAAATCGTACGGTTAGGGTGTAGTGGGGTTAAGTTCTCAAACATGATGCGGTTCTTGAGGGCTTCTGGAGCCAAACCGTTAATCTTGTCGACTTTCACTAAAGCAAAGTAACGCTCGCCATCTTTTGGTGTCCGTACTTCACCTTCAACGCTGTCTCCTGTGTGTAGGTTAAAGCGGCGGATCTGTGCGGGGGAGATGTAAATATCATCTGGAGAAGCCATGTAAGAGGCTTCAGGAGAGCGTAAGAAACCAAAGCCATCTGGCAACACCTCTAAAGTGCCATCACCAAAAACCATTTCACCGGCTTTAGCGCGTTTCTTCAAAATGGCAAACATCAATTCTTGTTTGCGCATCCGTTGGGTATTTTCAATCTCCAAGCTAGCTGCCATTTCGAGCAGGGCGGATACGTGGAGGACTTTGAGTTCAGTTAATTGCATGTGGTTCTCTGGTGTTGATAAAGAAAAAAGGGATTAGATCAATTGGTTTTGGGGTGTCGCTGCGCTGATGGAAATCAAGCAGATGTAGAAAAACAGAATTTGGGAGATTTACTTAAAAGATGGGGGGGTAATTGCTGGAAATGAGCACTTTGCTTTGTAAGGGCGAGGCGCTGAACTACTGTTAAACGCAATACTACACTAAAAAACGGTTCTGGCAAGCTGGGGAAGTAGGTAAAAACCACAGGCTCAGCTAGTGAACCCGTGGTGTGGGACTATTTACAGATGACTATCAATAAAGGCAGACAACTGGGATTTGGCCAAAGCGCCTACTTTTTGAGCAGCCACGGTACCATTTTTGAATAGGATCAAGGTCGGGATGCCGCGAATATTGAACTGGGCTGGAACGCCTTGGTTCTCATCCACGTTCATTTTTGCGATTTGCAACTTGTCGCCATACTCACCGGAAAGCTCTTCCAGGATTGGGCCAATCATTTTGCAAGGACCACACCATTCGGCCCAGAAGTCGAGGAGAACAGGTTTATCAGACTTGAGGACGTCTTGTTCGAAAGAGGCGTCAGTTACGTATTTAATACCGGCACTCATGAAAATTCCTTATTTAGACTTATTTAATTGTGGCGTTACAAAGCTTATATTAGCAATAAGCCAAAGATTGTGCCTGATTTCCCCAATAAGTTTCCAAATAAGCCCTAAAACAAGACCAATCCACCATCCCCTGTAATGCCTAACCCATTTCCGACCATTTCAAAGCAAAAGCAGCCACAAGCTTGGGCCATTACGCCCAATAGTCAGGCGCTTACTGAATTAGCCAAAGGTATTTGGGATTGTGCAAAACAAACCCAAAAACGTCCCTTAGTGGTCCTCAGTACTGCTGGACCACTGATTGGGGTGAGGGCAGCCCTAGAGCAAAACCGACCAAAGGATCTGCCAAGCAATATCGCATTCTTGCCGCAAGTCATTAGTTTTACTGATTGGCTAGAAGCAGCACCAGGCGCATGGAAGTTTCCAAAGAAACAAACGGATTTAGAGAGATGGCTCTCCGTCTTTGTGAATCTACGAAAACACAAAGTGTTGCAAAGTTGGTTTAAGGCAGAGAGTGAAGCAGGTGCATGGGGTTTAGCGCAAGCTGTTATTGATGCGTGTGACTCATTATCAGAAGTGGTCGTTCCGAAATTACAAAGCGAGTTAAATGACTTGCTGCAAACCCATACGATTGATACCGAAGCTTGGCTTAAAAAAGTAGAGCTCGTTTTAGATCAAGCCGTTGCTAAAGCCTATGTAGGACTCTCACGCAATGTGGTCGATGAAGAGTCTGCAGTCCTCTTAACTTTCTGGCGTTACCTAACAAACATTGGTGATCCAGTCATTCGCAAACATTTAGCGATGGCTGCCCAGATGCAATTAGCCAAAGCCAATGCAGAGAAAAATCCCACTACAGTACGCCCATTCATTTGGGTGCAGACTGCTGATCCAAAGCCGATTGATCAAGAGTTAATTGATGGTTACCTGAACGATTACGCTCAATTTGCAACGGTAGTTCGTGTAGACCTAGACTGGCAATCAGTTGCCCTTTGGCCCGAGGCGCTATGTGGGCTGGATGCAGAGGGTCATATCCAAGTTGCCAATAGCGCAGAAGACTCTCAAATCGAGAGCAACCTTCAATCTCATAGGCAGGCTGAATGGCGCTTACTGGCAGCAAGACGTTTTGAAGAATTAGCTTGGGCTGCAACCAAATCGATTGAGTCACATCTGATTGCTGGTAAGAAAAATATTGCCTTAGTTGCGCAAGATCGTTTAGCAGCACGTCGGGCACGCGCATTACTGAGTCGTTTAGGTAGTGCATTACGAATTCGTGATGAAACTGGTTGGAAGTTATCTACTACTAGAGCTGCGGCAGCATTTAATAGCTGGCTAGAAATCATCCGCGCTCCTAAGGAAGGCCCCAGTGCGAGTGCTTTGCTTGAGTTTTTACAAAACCCGTATTTTGATCTTTCGCATAGTCTAAATACATCACCCGAAGTATGTGTTGGCCTCATTGCTCAACTTGAAGATATTTTGATCGCTAGCCAGGCAAAGTCTGGTTGGGAAACTTTTACGATGGCCATAGAGCGAGCCAATAGTTACGCTGCAAGCAATGGTGGATCACCTAATGCGCATTTGATTGATCTCATTAAGTTTGTCAGGCGCTTGCACAATGGCTGGCAACAGTCAATGCTAGATTGCTCTAGCGCCTATGTGCTCTTGCAAAAAAATCTTCAAGAAACGGGCATGGTACAGAAACTTGAAAATGATGCTGCAGGCAAACAACTCCTGGAGGTATTAAAAGGATTTGATTTGAGTAGCGGCATTTATAAAGACCTCAAGATGCGCTTACCCGAGTGGCTAAGCCTTTTAAAGACAATCATCGAAGAAGCGTCTTATGAAGAAGCTGGCAAAGAAGCGCTAGCAACCCTCAGTATTTTGCCTCTCAGCTCAACACGACTACGTCAATTTGATGCCGTAGTTCTAGTGGGGTGTGATGAGCAGCAACTTCCTGCTTTTTCTGAGCCACCCCTATTTTTCTCAGATACGCTAAATCGATATCTCAAATCATCCACGATTGCCGCGCAATACATTCAGCAGGCGAGAGATCTTTCTCAGTTGCTAGTGTCTTGTAAGAATGTCGATTTGCTTTGGCAGAGTAAAAGTAAAAGTGGAGAACCGTTAAGGCCATCAGCTTGGATTCAGCGCTTACAAGCTAAATTAAAAGACTGGCGAGTCATTGATGCGAAGCCAGAGTTGTATGAAGGTAAATCTCAGCCAATTTCGATGTCAGTGAGCATGCCTAATCAGAACTTAGCTATCCCCATTACAGTTTCACCTAGTGCCTATAAGGCTTTGCGCGATTGTCCTTATCGCTATTACGTCAGCAGCTTATTAGGATTACGTAAGGCAAAAGAATTTGAAGAGGGTTTTGATGCATCCTTAGCCGGACAGATATTGCATGCGCTTCTCAAAACCTTTTTCCAGGCACTCAAGACTGAAGAAGAGAAGTCGCATTCACCAATACACCAAGGTAACGAGGTAAGACGTCTGTGGATGATCGATCACTTAATGAAGTGTTCAGAAAAAGAGTTTGAGCGCCTTATTGCTGGTGATGCCAGAGTCTTAGGAACACTAAGAGATTGGCAAAAACAAATCCCTAGTTTTATTGATTGGCAAATCCAGAGAGAGAATGAAGGATGGCGCTATCACGATGCCGAGCTACCGATTGGATTTACATTAAGTTTGACTGACCCTGATGGGGTGCAAAGAGATATCCGCATTGCGGGGCGCGCTGATCGATTTGATATTCATGAATCTAATACTACGGCAGCAGCAGTGATTGACTATAAAAATCAGAAAATGAAAAAAATTGTGGACCGCTCTGAGAATATCTTGGATGACCCACAGCTTTTAATCTATGCTCGCGCTGCCAATGAGAATACGATTGCAGCCCACCTCCCAGGGCGGACAGTAGGGGAGGCGCAGTGGGTTTCGCTTAAGGCAGAGATTGATAAAGGCGAGGATAAAAATATCCGGGCGCATACAGTAGAGGATATGCCCAATGCAATGGCTCAATTTTCTGAGCAGATCGAGAAAGACCTCAATAGTTTGTGGGCGCGTAAACCTATGCAAGCATTTGCACCTGATAGCGTTTGTCAGTACTGCGAAGCTAGAGGCATATGCAGAAAGGGGATGTGGTGAGCGAAGAGTTCGATTACCCCTTAGCCTGCAATCCTGAAAGATCAGTGATTGTTTCTGCCTGCGCAGGTAGTGGCAAAACTTGGCTATTGGTAGCTCGTATGATCAGGCTATTGTTAGTCGGTGCAAAACCACAAGAAATATTAGCCCTTACTTTTACACGTAAAGCTGCGCAAGAAATGCGTGATCGTCTATACGGTTTGCTAGAAGAATTTTCTACTGCTGATGACGATACGCTCATCCATGAGTTGTACATTAGGGGCCTCTCTAAAGATGAGGCCAAGAACTTGCTGCCTCAAGCACGGGCTCTGTATATCAAAGTCTTATCAAGCCCCCAGGCCATTGTCATTGATACCTTCCACGGTTGGTTTGGACGTTTGCTGGGCGCAGCACCTGTGTCAGCAGAAGTTCAGCCAGGCTTTAATCTTCGAGAAGATGTCAAGCGCCTACAAGAAGAGTGTATGCAAGACTGGTGGGGCGATCTACCTGACAATCTTAAAAAACACTATGACATGCTCCTAGCTGAGTTTGGTGCAAGTGAAACCCAAAAGTTCTTGATGGGTAATTACAGTCTCTTCAAGCAAAGAGGTGCATGGACATTTTTTCAAGAGGCTTGTAAGACAAAAGGCATCGAAGCAATTCAATATCTAGATCAGGTCCTGCCATGCTTAAACCAGCAAAACCCACTGCAAATGTTTTGGGAACGCCCCGAAACTAAAGAAAATCTAGAAATACTCTATAAGTGCTTTAGTAATGGCACACCAACTCAAATCAGCAAAGCTCCTTACCTTGAGGAAGTGATGGCGCATCATGCTGCTGCTAGATCCATTATGGGTATTGCCGATAAGTTTGAAACTTATTTTTTGACGCAAACCCGAACACCATTAGCGGATATTGAAAAAACTTCTGCTCCAATACTCAAGTACCTTAATAAAACGGGTGGAGATCCTGCGCAAATTACTGCTATTCGCAATGATTGGGTGCAGGCCTATGAAGCCCTGTTTGCCTGGCAAAGCGAGCACCTTATCCATAAACTCAATATGGCTTGGTTTGCCATGAGCCAAGAGATGCTCAGCCATATGGAAAAAACCAAAGAGTCTATGCGGGTACGTGACTTTGATGATTTAGAAATTGGCGTGAGTCAATTAATGGCAAGCGCTACTAATGCTACGTATTTACAGGCACGTCTCGATGCGAAGTACAAACATATTCTGATTGATGAGTTTCAAGATACCAATCCATTGCAATGGCAGATATTACGCTCCTGGTTAGATGGCTATGGTGATGATGGTTCTATGCCAAGCGTTTTTATTGTGGGTGATCCAAAACAATCAATTTATCGTTTTCGCCGTGCTGATCCAAGACTGTTTGATAGCGCCAGGGATTTTCTAGTAAATAAGTTAAATGCTGTGCCTTTGTCACAAAATAAGACACGACGCAATGCACCTGCTATTAATGATGCGGTGAATGCTGTGTTCTTGGCGGGTACTTTGCCTGAGAGTTATCAATATTCTGAACAGACAACAGCTTGGAAGCCCCTATTAGTAGGCCTTCCAGCACAAGACTATGCGACAAAAGGTGAAGCGCAATTGCTACCGTTGATTGAGCGAGTTGAGAAGGTGCAGCCAGAGCGAACTGGTACCGCTTTTGATAATGCGATTAAAGATGCGAGTCAAACGATGGACGTGCAACAGCGCTATGAAGAAGGCAAGCAAGTTAGTCGCTTGATTCATCATGTGATCGTGACACGACAAGTGATGGATAAAAAAGATGGCAAGGAGTATTGGCGTCCTGCGAGAGCGAGTGATTTCATCTTATTAGTCAAGCGCCGTCAATATTTACCGCAATTTGAGAGGGCTTTACGAGAAGCAGGCCTGGCTTATGACAGCTCACGCTTAGGCGGCCTTCTTAATACTCTAGAGATTGATGACTTGATTGCCTTGCTGACAGTCTTGGTATCGCCACGACATGATTTGCCATTGGCTCAGGTATTGCGTAGTCCCATATTTAGTTTTGCTGAAGCGCAGATGCAATCGCTGAGCATGAGTATTGCTGGCAATGAAGGCTATCGCTCTTGGTGGGACGCCTTACAAGCGAGCCAAGACTCTGGAATTCAGAGGGCAGCAAGGTATTTAGAGCATTGGCGTGCTTTAGGTGAGGCACTGCCCGTCCATGACTTACTGGATTTGATTTATCACGAGAGTAATCTGCGAGTGAGTTATGCCATTGCTGCTCAAAACCTGGCGCGTGCGCAAGTCTTAGCAAATCTGGATGCCTTCTTAGAGCTTGCCTTAAATCAAGATGGTGGTCGCTATCCAAGTCTGAGTCGTTTCATTGATGATATGAATGCGATGCGTCGTGGCGATGATGATGAGACACCAGATGAGGGTGATGTAGAGGCAGAAGCAGATAGCAATGAAGATATTGGTGAGCTAGATGAGCAGGCCGAGATGTCAGAAGAAGATCGGCATAAGCGTGTACGCTTAATGACAATTCATGGGGCCAAAGGATTAGAGTCACCGTTTGTCATCATGCTAGATGCCAATAACACTGAGTGGCGAGCACCACACCGAGGCGTCCTACTAGATTGGTCTCCAGAGCATGCTAGCCCAAGTCATCTTTCTCTATATACCGGTAAGACATTGACTGGTGAGCGTAGCGTCATTTTCAAAAAAGAAAATGAAGTTAGTCAGAATGAAAATTGGAACTTACTATACGTTGCCATGACCAGAGCTAAACAGGGCTTATGGCTTAGCGGCGTTCAAAGCAGAACTAAAACGGGAATTAATGAGCGCTCCTGGTATGGCAGAGCCCTAGCTGCGGGGATGCCAATTTTAGATATCCATACTCTTGGCCTTGAGGATTCTCCCAAAAAACAGGATGAGATCAAGGTAGAGTTAGGCAGCATGCCATTTAAGATCGATCACTTTGAGATCGCATGGGACCAAGCAAAGACAGATTACCAAGACTCGATTTTGAAGATTGAGAGTGGAGCGCTAGCGAAGGAGCTAATAGCAAAGTCCTTAGAGCAGGCAAAAGAAGAGCCCGACCCAGAAATCTTGGAAGAGGGTACAAACTTTCATAAGCTTCTTGAGTTCCTCACTGCAGACTCAAATAATCCAGATAAACCATCTATGCCAAGTGAGCAAGAAGTGATGAATTGGCTTGGAGTAGATCAAGCGCATGCCCAAAGGTTGATTGCTCGAACCAAAGCAGTATTAGAAGCGCCAGAATTGAAACACTATCTCTCTTCAGGGCAATGGATTGCCGCTTGGAATGAGCTGGACATCACTAGCGAAGAGGGTAAGAGTTACCGCATGGACCGCTTGGTCGAGTTAGACGACCATCTAGCCATCATCGATTACAAGCTCACCATCCCAGAACCTAACAGCGAGAAGTACGAAAAATACCGCAAGCAGCTACAGGGCTATCAGACTGAGCTCACACGCATTCGAAAAGACAAGCCAAATAAGGCTTACTTGATTTCATCAGAAGGTAAGATACATCAAATTAGCTAGGCTTTTAGTCCTTGAATTTCCCCTAAAAGCCCCCATATCAATAGGGAATAGCAAAAATACCTAAACTAGCGATAATCAAAATTGCAGTGAAATATCCTACAAGGAGTCCTGATGAACATTCGTAAAACACTTAATCTATTAGTTGGCGTATTCGCTGCGGCGTTACTGCTTACTAGCAATGCAGCATTTGCTGAAGCAACTTTGCCAGAGGTATATAAAGCTGTGCAATCTGGGCAGTTAGCTAAAGCTGATGTCATGATGAAAGAAGTTCTGCAAAATCATCCTAACAGTGCAAAGGCGCACTATGTTGCGGCTGAGCTTTACCTCAAAGAGGGTAAGTTAGATGTAGCGCGCAATCATTTCATGACGGCACAAAATCTCGCGCCAGGTTTGCCTTTTGCGCAACCAGAATCTGTACAAAAACTCCAGGTGCAACTCGCCAATAGTGCAGGTAATTCTATTGCGAGCACATCATCAATCTTTAGTAATCCTATCTTCTGGGGTTTGATTGCGATCTTGGTGGTGGGCATCATCATCGTGATGAGGCGCCGTAAGGCTGAGGCGGTGCAAGTCTATAACGCACCAAGTGCTGGTTACCCTGGTACTCCAGGCGGTCCTGCTGGATATCCTGGTGGTCCCGGCTATCCTGGAGCACCAGCAGCCGGTGGTATGGGCGGTGGCTTGATGGGTAGTCTTGCAACTGGTGCAGCTTTAGGTGCTGGGATGTACGCTGGCCAAGCATTAGCGAGTAATCTTATGGGTGGTCACGATAGCAATCATTCAAATGCCAATCCCAATATGAATCAAGTTGGCGGCCCAGCATCTACAGATCCTAATTTTGGTGTGAACGATGCCAGCTCTTGGGATGATGGTGGCGGGAGTTCTTGGGATGATGGTGGTGGCGGTGGCTTTATGGATGATGTCTGATGACATTTGGAAAGTAGATTCTAGAGAGCATCAGCAGTTAAACTAGCTCTATGGAATATTTTTCTGAAATCGTTGAGACTATTCATCCTTGGCTGTACCGCGCTAGCATTTATCTATCCAATGCATTTTTAGATGATCCCGCAATACTAGCCTTTGTGTTCTGCTAAATAAAAAACCACCGAATGCGGTGGTTTTTTATTGGAAGTAAAAGAAGGATTAATAAAAAAACTCAGAAAGCCTTACTTAATCATCCCTGCATTCTTCGCATCTTCCATGGCTTGAGGAATTTTCTCTTTCATGAAGGCCGGCATCTTTGCCAAAGGAACATCCACAATCACAAACCCGGAGTCTTCTAGTTTCTTTTTAGTTTCAGGGTCGGCATTGAGTTTGGCAAAGTAGTCAGACATCTTTTGCTGCAATACCAGCGGCGTAGCTTTAGGTAGAGCAACACCACGATAAGCGCCGTCTACCCAGTTCAAACCAAGCTCTTTAAAGGTTGGCACATCTGGCAGAGCAGGGTTACGTTTCTCAGTAGCAATGGCAAGCGTACGTACCTTACCCTTTTGCTGAATCGCTAATGGTAGATAGCCCATTGCGCCATCCACGTGCATACCAATTAAGGCGGTAATCAAATCACCTGTACCTTTAAAGGGCACGTAAGTAATTTTGACGCCGGCCAATTTATTTAAACGCTCTACTGCCATGTGGTTGGCGGAGAACTGCGATGAGCCAGCCAGAGTCATCTTGCCTGGATCTTTTTTAGCAGCAGCAACAAATTCTTGATAGGTCTTATAAGGACTATCGGCAGAGACCATCAAGGCATCTGGAGTGAAGTGGTAGTAGTAAATCGCATTAATGTCTTCAGTCTTGTATTGAATACCTTCTTGTAAAGGTTGCAAGATGGTGTGGGGAATATTGACACCCACCACAGTAGTGCCATCAGCAGGATAGGTGTTCAGAGCGCTCCATACCAAAGCACCACCAGCGCCAGCACGATTCATTACCACCATTGGCTGATTAAACTTTCTGGCAGAGATATCGGCTTGATAACGCGCCACTAAATCAGACTCACCCGCAGCAGGAAAGGGAATGATGTACTGAATGGTTCGATCTGGAAACGGTTGAGCGCTAGCCCCTGATAGCAAACCAAAAGAAATCAAGCAAGCACTTAGTAAATAGCCCGGTAATTTAAATAGCTTCATTTGGAGATCTCCTCAATCACTGCATTAGTAACATCACTCATCATGGCGCTGCCGCCAAGATCACGAGTGTGCAACTTTGGATTAGCCGTGACTTTTTCAATCGCAGCCATTAATTTAGCGCCAAGCGCTTTTTCACCTAGGAAGTCGAGCATCATGACTGCCGACCAGAAAGTGCCAATGGGATTAGCAAGACCTTTGCCCATGATGTCAAACGCCGAACCATGAATAGGTTCAAACATCGATGGATAGCGGCGTTCTGGATCTAGGTTGGCAGTCGGTGCAATACCTAAGCTGCCTGCGAGTGCCGCCGCTAAATCACTCAACACATCTGCATGCAAGTTGGTAGCCACGATAGTATCTAAAGACTCAGGGTGATTGACCATCCGCGCCGTGGCGGCATCAACCAGCTCTTTATCCCAAGTGACATCCGGAAAATCTTTAGCAACGATATTAGCGATTTCATCCCACATCACCATGCCATGACGCTGGGCATTCGATTTAGTAATGACGGTGAGGTGTTTGCGAGGACGTGACTGCGCTAACTTAAAAGCAAAGCGCTGTACACGCTCAACCCCAACGCGAGTCATGATGCTCATATCGGAAGCGACTTCAATGGGGTGACCTTGGTGTGCTCTACCGCCAACACCAGAGTATTCACCTTCGGAGTTCTCACGCACAATCACCCAATCGAGTTGACCAGGTTTGCAATTGCGTAGCGGTGTTTCAATTCCGGGAAGAATGCGAGTAGGGCGCACGTTTGCGTACTGATCAAAGCCCTGACAGATTTTGAGACGCAAGCCCCACAAAGTAATGTGATCGGGAATTTTTGGGTCACCAGCCGAACCGAACAAGATGGCATCTTTAGAACGCAAAGGATCCAGACCATCGTCGGGCATCATGATGCCGTGCTTGCGGTAGTAGTCACCACCCCAATCAAAGTGCTCAAACTCAAAAGCGATTTCAGGATGTTTTTTGCTCAGGGCATTTAGAACCTTTTCGCATTCAGGAATGACTTCCTTACCAATTCCGTCACCCGGAATGGACGCTATCTTGTACGTCTTCATGTGTCTCCTACTGTTCTTTTATAGATCACTGCGTCGGCAGCTATTTGACCCATTATGCAATCCCTAGCCCCCTAAAGACCTCAAAACAACAAAAACAGCCTCATTTTTACGGTTTTTACATATACTGTATAAACATACAGTATATTAGTGGATATGACCCAGAAAATGAACTTCGCCAAAGTAAGTCTTACCCAGAGCCCGCAAGCCTTGGGAGCTTATTTTGTTACCTATGAGACTAGGCTTCTAAGTCACCGAATTTCAGCGGGATTCCCCAGTCCAGCAGCAGATTACGCTGAGGAGGGCCTCGATCTAAATCATTACCTGGTCCAGAACAAGCCGGCTACTTTCATGTTCACAGTGAAGGGCGATTCCATGCTGGGTGCCGGTATTTGTGATGGCGACAAGGTAGTCGTTGATAAAGCCCTCAAGCCAAAACATAAAGACATCGTGGTGGCGGTAGTCGATAGCGAGTACACCATCAAGCGCCTGTATCAATTACGCGGCCGTATTGAACTCCAAGCAGAAAACCCAAGCTATCAAGCCATCACCTTTAACGAAGGTAGCGAGTTGCAAATCTGGGGCGTAGTCGTCGGGGTAGTACGCAAATACAGCAATGCGAGCAGCAGATACAACAAGGAGGCAAAGTCATGAACCCTCTTTTTGCACTCGTTGATGTCAATAACTTTTACGTTTCTTGTGAGCGCGTGTTTCAGCCTAAGTTAGAAGAAGTGCCGATGGTAGTGCTCTCTAATAACGACGGTTGTGCAGTAGCGCGTAGTGCAGAAGTCAAAGCGCTGGGTGTGAAGATGGGCACGCCTTGGTTTCAGATGCAAGACTTAGCCAGAAAGCATGGCATTCAGGCTTACTCATCAAACTACACCCTGTATGGAGATATGAGTAGCCGGGTAGTACAAGTACTCAAGGCCTTCACACCGAACCTGGAGGTTTACAGCATCGATGAGAGCTTTTTGCAAATCGAGACTATCTTAAAACAATATCAAGACACGATCGAGCTAGGAAACAAAATCAAGCAGCAGGTCAAGGACACAACCGGTCTGCCAGTCTGCGTTGGCATTGGCGTGAGTAAGACCTTAGCGAAGTTAGCCAATCACTTAGCCAAGAAACACAAACAGTTCGCAGGAGTGTGCGACATAAATGCTATGAGCAAACCAGAGCTCTATCAATGGATGAGTGAGACCGAAGTAGGTGAGGTGTGGGGTGTTGGTAAGCAAATTGCTAAAAAACTCAAAGCCCAAAATATTCATAGTGTGTTTGATCTCTTGCAGGCTTCACCACAAGCGATGCGCCAACAGTTTGGCGTCGTGATGGAACGACTTTGTTATGAACTGCGCGGGACCTCTTGCTTAGAGCTTGAAGAAGTGGCGCCAGCCAAACAACAAATCATTGCCTCGCGCAGCTTTGGAAAACTCGTTACTAGTCAGGCAGAGCTTGCTGAGTCAGTTGCCACCCATGCAGCACGCGCAGCGGAGAAGCTCAGAGCCCAAAACAGCACTACGGGCGCGCTCATCGTATTTATTCAGACCAACCCATTTAAGCAATACGAGCCACAGCATCATCAGAGCATCACGATTCCATTGCCTGACCCAAGCGATAACACACTGACATTAACCAATGCAGCTCTTGCGGGTCTCAAGCAAATTTATAAACCAAACTTTCGTTATAAGAAAGCAGGCGTCATTCTCAATCTCATTAGTGATAAGCCCACTGTGCAGCAGTCTCTATTTGAAGATATTGAGACCAAAGGCAAGTCTGCACATCTCATGAAAGCGATGGATCAGATCAACACACGGTTTGGTAATGCAGTACTCAGATCAGCCGCTGCAGGAACCAATAGTACAAAACAAGAGTGGCAAATGAAAGCGGGCAATAAGTCACCGAACTACACCACCCAGTGGGATGAGTTACCAGTAGCGAGATAAGAAAAGAGAAGAAAAAAGAAGAAAAAACTACAGCAAAACAGTTATTTTTTACAAGCTCATTTTGTGAGCTTTTGACCCACTAATCTGAATACGTAGCAACAAACTCAATAGCGAAAGAGGAGAAACAAATGGAAACAATCAGCAACTTGATGAACAACTTTAACGGCATCTCATTGGCAGTCATCATGATTCTGTCTTACTGCGCAGTGCTCAAAAACACCAAGCGTCATGAAACCGAAACAAAGCAAGTATTTAATCGTAGATACGAGTAAAGATCAGTAATAGCAGTAAATAAGTAGTAAACCGCAGCAGCAGGTGAAAGTGGGGGGAATAAGGAAATCACGGATTCCTTATTCCCTTGCTCTTTTAGAATGGCTTAAAGCAGTTAGAATGAGTTCATCAGTCACCAAGCAAAAAACCAATGAACCCCAACCCTTGCTTTGAATGTGGTCAGTGCTGTCAGCATTTCCGAGTGAGTTTTTACCATGGAGAAATTGCAGGCAACGGCACTGGAGTGGTTCCAGGAGATCTGACAACTAAGCTCACAGAACACCTTGCTTGCATGAAAGGCACCGAAAAAGGTGGCGCTCCTTGTGTAGCTCTTACCCATAACAAAGAAGAAGGCTGGCGCTGCTCAATCTATGAAGATCGACCAAGCCCTTGCCGAGAATTTAATATTCTCAATGAAGACGGCACACCCAACCCCGACTGCCAAAAGCTACAGCAGGTAGCCAAACAGAAAAAAGCCTTACTTAACCAAATTTAGACTCTTTACGATCTGACTAAATGCTACGTACTCTTGAGTGAGCTTATCTTGCAACTCTTTACCAGTGAGCACAGCAGAAGATTCGCCTGCCTCATCTAAGTAGCGCAAAGTATCAGGCTCTTTCATCGCCTTGCTATAGGCTTGCACAATTTGATTGATACGTTCAGTGTTTGTACCCTTAGGGGCAAGAATGACACGCCACAGTAAAGTCTCTTCTTTAGCAAGACCAATATCTTTTAAAGAGCTCGCATTTGGAAACTGCGCATTTCTGTTGACCGAGGAAACTAATAAACATTTAGCCTTACCCACATTCGCGTGTTGTAGCACTGGCGGAATAGAGCCTACATAAATATCAATCTGATTCGATAAGAAACCCACAATGGTTTCACCGGCGCCTTTATAGGGGACATCGACGGTTTGAATATTTTGGGTCTTGAAGATGCGCTCAGCAGCAAGCTGCGCAGGACCGCCCAAGCCATCAGTACCATAGGTATATTTCTTGGGATTCTTACGCAACTCCTCCATGAATGATTTGCCATCATTTGCTGGAAAGTCAGGACGTACACAAAAGATGTAAGGGGCAGTCGAGAGCTGAATCACTGGAATATAATCATTTGGCGTGTAAGGCACTTTAGTAGTTTGTGGCACAACGGTCACTGGCGCAGGCCATACGCCAGCTAAGGTATAGCCATCGGGCGCAGAGTTAATCACTTGTGCAAGGCCAATAGTGCCGCCAGCACCAGCGACGTTCTGAATGCTAATCGGCCCACCAATAAAGCGTTGTGCATCTTTCGAGACCACCCGAAAGAGAGCGTCAGTACCACCACCAGGCGCAGTAGGCACAATCAATTTCGTTACTGTTTGTGCAAACACGGGACTGTGTAATAAACACATTGCGCTAAGACCCAATAAACCTTTAGCAAGATATTGAATGAGTGAGATTATTAAGTGGCGCATATCAGAACCTTAGAAGAAACTGAGTTTAAAAATGAAAAAGCGTTTTAGGATTATGAATGAAAATATCTTCCCAAATTGCTAAATCGTCAACTGCTGATTGAATCCAAGTTAAGCAATCAGCGTAAGTAAATTGGTTTTCATAGCTCAGCCAAGGCCAATCACTGGCCCAGACCAGCTGCTTGGGGTTTGCCGCCACTAGGGCATCAACATAAGGCTGAATACTGACGCCATTTAAAGAGCCTATACGATAGGGGGCAGAGAGCTTGACCCACGCCTGGCCAGTTTCAAGAGCGCGCAAAGTATTCTGAAAGGATGCACTCTTGATGCCCAACTTTGGATCAGGATTGCCAAAGTGATCCAGCACTAAAGTGGCGCCACTTGCCAGAATTGGTGGAACAACCTGTTCTTGTAAGTGATCTTCTATAAACAATTCAATATGCAGATCTAAGTCTCTTGCTAGAGCGAGTAGTCTTTTATATTGCGCGCTATTAATATCTGGAAGAACTTTCTTCTTATTCCAATTGAGACGTATCCCAACAATACCAATTTCTCGCATCAAATGTAATTGACGCTCAAGGGTAGTGATCTCTATAGCAGGATCGATAATCGCTGTGCCTCTGAGTTGATCTGGAAAGTTGCGTAGCGCATCAAATAGCAACGTATTATTTGCGCCATAAAAGCTTGGGGCGGTTAGAACCCCATGGGAGATCCCATGGCTACGCAGGACTTCTAGGTATTCTTTGGCACTCACATCTCTGACAGGGCGAGAGTGAATTTCAGGGGCCAAAGGAAAGTCCACCACCATAATATGGGCGTGGCAATCTATTCCCGTGACTTTGCCTTTATCTTGCATCTGTCTTCAAATTCATCCTTATAATTCTGTAAAAAGGAGACTACCATGTCCATGCACTTAGGCACGCGATTGCGCAAGCTCATTAATGAGAGGCGGGGCTTACTAGTACCAGGAGCAGGCAATGCTTTAGCGGCACGCGTAATTGAGGATGCGGGCTTTGAGGCAGTCTATTTAAGTGGCGCAGCAATCACCAATCAGTTCTATGGTATTCCAGATCTAGGCTTTATTGGCTTAAATGATGTTGCGGCGCACACTGCAGCGATTAGAGATGTCGTCCAACTTCCCTTAATTGTCGATATTGACGTTGGCTTTGGTAATGCAGTTAATGTGCATCACACCATTAAAGTTCTCGAGCGCGCTGGTGCCAATGCGGTTCAGATCGAAGATCAAGCGATGCCGAAGCGTTGCGGCCACTTTGCAGGCAAGACCATCATCAGTAAAGAAGAAATGTGCGGCAAGATTAAAGCTGCAGTTGATGCTAGGTTGCACGATGATTTCTTAATCATCGCTAGAACTGATGCTAGATCGATCTATGGCTTTGAAGATGCCCTTGATCGAGCGCAAAGCTATGCGCAAGCAGGTGCAGATATGACTTTTATCGAAGCACCAGAGAGCGTAGAAGAAATGAAGCTCATCGCTGCGCAAACCTATTGCCCACAACTAATCAATATTGTTATTGGTGGAAAAACTCCATCATTACCATTAAAAGACTTATCTGCAATGGGCTTTGGAATCGTGCTCTATGCTAATGCAGCTTTGCAGGGCGCTGTACGTGGTATGACTAATGCCTTAGATCATTTAAAGAAAACCGGCGAACTCAAAGAAGATCCTATATTAGTCGCCACCTTTGCTGAGCGCCAAAGCGTCGTCAAAAAAGAAGACTTTGATGCATTAGAGAAAAAATTCTCTTAAAGCAAATATAGAAATCAATTGTAATCAATATGAAGCTATCGAAAATTTTGCTGCCTCTCATGCTGGCCGCTGTCAGCACCGCTTCAATGGCTGCAGACCCTTGGCCAAATCGCCCAATCAAGTTTGTAGTGGGTTTTGGCCCAGGTGGTGCGAATGACTTAGTCGCGCGCGCAGTAGCAGAAGGGGTTAGTAAGCAATTAGGCCAACCAGTTATTGTGGAGAATAAGCCTGGAGCAGGATCAGTAGTAGGCGGTGATTACGTTGCTAAGACTACGCCAGACGGATATACCTTTTATGCGGGCGCTGCTGGTGGCATTGTCACTATTCCAATGCTTCGTAGCAATATGCCTTACAAGCAAGAAGACTTAGTGCCTGTAGGCATGATGGCAGTCAGTCCGTCCATCATTGTGGTTAATGCTGATTCACCAATCCAGAACTTTAAAGATTTACTGGCAAAGGCCCAGGTCAAACCTGGTGTGACATTTGCTACTGCAGGAACAGGGAGTACACCGCATTTTGTAGCAGAGATGCTCAAGCTCTATGCAGGTGGTGGCATCTATGAAATCATTCCTTATAAGAGTGGATCAGAAGGGATGTTTGCAGTGGTTTCTAAACAAGTCGATGCCACATCAGAAGCAAGTGTGGTCGTATTGCCGCAAATAGAAGGTGGCAAACTCAGGCCACTAGCCTCTACTTGGAATAAACGCATTACCCGTTTACCCAATGTGCCAACCACTAAAGAGCTAGGCTACCCAAATTTGTTTATTGGCCACTGGTCGGGAATCTTTGCTCCCAAAGGTACGCCACCTGAAGTCATCGCGAAAATGAATTCAGCTATTCAGGCGGCGCTAGATACTAACGCACTGAAAGCAAGGCTCATCCCACAAGGTATTGAACCCACCCCGGGAACTCAAGCGGATTTTATGAAGTTTTTAACAGAAGAAAGAAAGCGTCTTTTGCCGGTGGTCAAGAACGCCAATATGAAGGATGAGTAATTAATGGAAAATATTGCCCGCCTAGGTTTTTTGATTCCGCCTGGAAATCCCAATACCGAAGGCGAAGTCATCAAAATGGCTAGGCCAGAATTTTCGCTTCACTTCACAAGAATGGTCGCACATGGAGAGACGGGAAGTCTTGATGGGCAAGACGAGCGCAATCAAACGCAGATCGATCATTTGCCAGAGAATATTGAGCTTCTCAAGTTGGTGAAGCCTGCTGTGATAGCGATGGCCCATACCGCCAGTAGTTACACCCTTGGCAAGGAAGGTGAGGCCAAGCTGATTCAAAAGCTTGAGGATCAATACGCTTTGCCATTCATCACCGCCTTTGGCAGTGTGGTGAAGGCGCTGAATCATCTTAAAGTAAAAAAGATTGCCTTTGGAACGCCGTACAGCGAGCAGAACACTTTACGCTGTAAACAGTTATTAGAGTCATATGGTTTTGAGATCGTGAGTTTTGGAAATTTGCCAGTCGTCAAAAATATCTATGATGAAACCACGCAGCGTGCACTAGAGCTGGTACGCCAAGTCGATAGCCCTGTAGCAGACGCCATATTTGTGAGCGGGGTGGGAATGCCCACGATTGATATTCTGGGGCAAGGCGAGGCCGAGACGGGTAAGCCTGTAATTTCAAGTATTGCCGCTACGATGTGGAATGCACTTCAAGTGGCAAAGGTCAATAGCAGTATTGAGCAATTTGGTAGCTTACTTTCAGGAAAACACTAAAGTGAAATTCATCCAATATCTATTAGCCACACTAGCAATCACGATTGCTTCACTATCCCATGGCGCTCCATTTCCAGATAAACCCATTCGCTTAATTGTTCCATTTACTGCAGGCGGTAATGTGGATAATTCTGCGCGCACAATTAGTCAGGGACTATCTGAGCAATTAGGGCAGAGTGTGATTGTTGATAACAAACCCGGGGCCAATACCCTTATCGGCGCTGAGTTTGTGGCACGCGCCAACCCAGATGGCTATATCTTGTTATTGGGAACACCCGAGAGTCTAGCGATCAACCCCCATGTGTATAAAAAGATTAACTATGATCCGCTCAAAGATCTTACTGCCGTTGGCTTAGTCGGTAATTTCCCTTTTGCATTGGTAGTTAATCCAAAATTGCCTGCTAAAAATATTAAAGAGTTTGTTGCGCTTGCAAAAAGCATGCCTGGAAAAATGAACTACTCCTCATGGGGTATCGGTAGCACATCCCAAATTACGTTTGAGAAGTTTAATCAAGTAGCTGGTATTGAATTAGTCCATATCCCTTTTCAGGGTGCTGCACCAGCGATCACCGCAATTGCAGCAGATGAGGTACAGGCGATGATGGTGCCCCTCTCCGTTGCCTTGCCGCAGGCAGCTGGTGGCAAAGTTAAAATCTTGGGCATTACGACTAGTCAACGCTTCGCTAGCGCTCCAGATATTTCGACTTTTCAGGAGCAGGGCTATCCAGTAGTCATGAGTGGTTGGCATTTAATCGTCGCGCCAAATAAAACAAGCCCATCTGTTTTGCAAACCCTGAATAAAAACCTGAATAAAGCCTTAGAGACTCAAGCTACTAAAGAGGCATTAATCAAGATTGGGATTGAGCCAAGCCCTGGATCAATTGCTCAAGCCAATAAACTCATCCAGACTGAATATGAGCGTTGGGGCAAAACCGCTAAAGATGCTGGCATTGCAATTGAGAAAGTAGAGTAACAGCCTAGCCGCTTATTTTGATGATTAGCAAAAGAGAAGGATGTACGCATTGAAGATTTTTGTAACAGTATTAGCTTTCATATGCTCTTCACTCGTATTTGCAGACTATCCTGAAAAGTCGATTCGCTTAGTCGTGCCATTTGCTACGGGAGGTACTTCAGAGATCGTTGCGCGCTCAGTAGCCAGTAGTCTGAGTACCAGCCTAGGCCAATCTGTCTATGTGGATAACAAGCCTGGTGGCGCTGGCAACATCGCCATGGAAGAGGTCAAGCGCGCCAATCCAGACGGCTACACTTTGATATTGGGTCACGTTGGAACTTTGGCTGTAAACCCTGCGCTATTTGGTAAAAAACTGCCTTACGATCCTAATAAAGATTTTGCACCGGTAACCTTAGTAGCAAAAGTACCCAATGTGATTGCAGTGAGCGAGAAAAGCAATTACAAGACCCTAGCGGATTTAGTGGCGGATGCCAAAAAGAACCCCGGAAAAATTAATTATGGTTCTGCAGGCAATGGTAGTGCAGGGCACTTGGCAATGGAGTACTTTTCTTCAGAAGCCGGAATTGATTTAGTGCATGTACCTTATAAAGGGTCTGGCCCAATGCTCACTGATTTAATCGGCGGTCAAATTCAGGCAACCTTTAATGGCCTGCCTTCATTAATGGGTCAGATTAAAGGTGGCACTTTGCGCCCATTAGCCGTTGGATCCTTAGAGCGCTCAAAAGTATTGCCCAATGTGCCTACCATTGCCGAATCTGGTTACAAAGGATTTGAGACTTCGCAATGGTATGGAATTATGGTTCCTGCCGGCACTCCGCAACCGGTGATTGATCGCTTGCAAAAAGAGATCGCAAAATCTTTAAAGTCAAAAGAAGATTCTAAAAAGATGCTCGATGACGGAGCGGTCTTAGTAGGAGATACACCTGCTCAGTTTGGAGCATTCATTAAGTCTGAGCAAGGTCGTTGGGCTAAAGTAGTAGAAAAGGCAAAAATCACGGTTGACTAAGGCAATGCAGGAGGCAACTACTCTGGTTTAATCCCAGACTTCTTAATCAAAGAAGTCCATAGCTCAAGTTCTGATTTTAAAAAGTTGACGTACGCAGTCGATCCTAAGGTCGGTATGACAAAACCGACTGACTCAATGCGTTGTTTCACTTCAGGCGTTTGTAAAGATTGAATCATGGCAGCCTCTAACTTATCTAGAATCGGCTTAGGAGTACCTTTAGGAGCGCTAATGCCAGCCCAAGAGAGTGCCTGAAATCCTGGATAACCACTTTCTGCTACGGTAGGAACATTCGGATACAGCGCGTTACGCTGCAAACTGCTTACCGCAATAGGCCGTAACTTACCTGCCGCTACAAAGGGCAAGGCTGCATCTTGATTAATAAAAATCATGGGTATCTCGTTAGCCAAAATGGCATTCATGAGAGGGCCGCCTCCGCGATACGGTATCCCAACAATGGGTAGCGGATTGCAATTGGTTTTATTTTTCATATCCACACAAGTGGCAGTAGCTTGGCGCATTAACTCCATCGCCATATGGCCTGAGGAAGCGTAGGTATAGCCATAGTCAAGCTTACCTGGATTTTTTCTAGCGTAATCGATCACATCTTTTAGAGTTTTAAATGGACGATCTGGATTCACCACCAATACATTGGGGCCTAAATCAATCAAGGTGATATGGGCAAAATCTTTTAATGAGTCATATTTGAGGTTGGGATCAAGACCATGAGCAACCGCGTTTTGCCCAACACCCGTCATCACGAGGGTATAACCATCAGGCTGGGCACCCGCAGCGCGCTCGGCGCCAATCACGCCACCACCACCACCGATATTCTCAATCACAAAAGCTTGCTTCAAGATTTTGGTGAGTTGCTCAGCAGAAATACGCGCCATTAAATCAGTAGTGCCACCAGGAGGAAAGGGCACAATAATTTTGACGGGCTTATTGGGGTAATCGGATTGCGCAATTGCGGGCAGAGAACTAGCGCACAAGAGGCTACAGACAAGCAATGCCTTGATGAAAATGGAATTCCGATTCATATATAGATCCTTATTAATCCATACCCATTTGATGCCTGTAAATTAGGGTAATTAATAGCCCACTATAAAACAAATGCAGGAATACCCTTTCTTTGAGAGCAGGCATTAATATAGGGGTGTTTAAATCCACGGCTAAACCCCAATGCCAAAAAAGACTAAAGAATCCCTACGTAGTGCCCGTTGGTTCGCACCAGATGATTTACGTTCATTTGGACATCGCTCACGTGCCATGCAAATGGGCTATGGTCCCGAGGATTGGTCTGGTAAGCCAGTGATTGCCATTATTAATACCTGGTCAGATGTTAATCCTTGTCATACGCATTTCAAGCAACGGGTTGAGGATGTCAAGCGCGGTATTTTTCAGGCAGGGGGATTTCCGCTGGAGCTACCAGCAATTTCGCTGTCAGAGACGTATGTAAAACCTACAACCATGCTCTATCGCAATATGCTCGCGATGGAAACAGAAGAGCTGATTCGCTCTCATCCAGTGGATGGTGCAGTGCTCATGGGTGGCTGCGATAAAACGACTCCGGGTTTAGTCATGGGCGCTTTATCTGCTGGCCTGCCATTTGTGTATTTACCTGCTGGTCCCATGTTGCGTGGTAATTGGAAGGGTAAAGTGCTTGGTTCAGGCTCTGATGCTTGGAAGTATTGGGATGAGCGCCGCGCTGGCAAGCTCTCAGAAGCACAGTGGCTAGAAGTAGAAGGAGGCATTGCGCGTAGTCACGGTACTTGTATGACCATGGGCACAGCAGCGACCATGATGGGCATTGCAGAGGCATTAGGAATCACGCTACCAGGTGCATCGAGTATTCCAGCGGCTGATGCGAGTCATCCACGCATGGCTGCCGCTTGCGGCAGAAGAATTGTGGAGATGGTCTGGGAAGATTTAACTCCTGCCAAAATCCTTAATAAAACGAGTTTCTTAAATGCGATCAATGCTGCTATGGCGATGGGTTGTAGTACGAACGCCATTATTCATTTGATTGCGATGTCAAGGCGTGCCGGCAAAGACTGTACCGTAACCTTAGATGATTTTGATTCGGCCAGCAGAAAAGTTCCCGTGATTGCCAATATTCGTCCAAGTGGCGATCAATATTTGATGGAAGACTTTTATTACGCCGGAGGAATGCCTGCACTACTCAAGCAAATGGGCTCACATCTCAATCCAAGCGCAATGACGGTTACTGGTAAAACGATTGGCGAGAATATTAAAAACGCAGAAGTACATAACGAAGATGTCATCAGGCCTCTTAATAAAGCGATTTACCAAGAGGGCGCACTCGCAGTACTCAAAGGCAATATTGCCCCTGGTGGTGCAGTCATTAAGCCAAGTGCTTGTGCGGAGAAATTCTTAAAACATACCGGCCCAGCCTTAGTATTTGATAGCTATCCTGAAATGAAAAAAGCCGTTGAAGATGAAAATCTCGACGTCACCGTAAATCACATCTTAGTTCTCAGAAACGCAGGTCCTAAAGGCGGTCCTGGCATGCCCGAGTGGGGCATGTTGCCCATTCCGGCAAAGCTCATTAAGCAAGGTGTACGCGATATGCTGCGTTTATCGGATGCGCGCATGAGCGGCACAAGCTATGGCGCTTGCATTTTGCATGCCTCGCCAGAAGCCTATATCGGTGGACCATTGGCACTTGTAAAAACAGGTGACCTGATCACTGTTGACGTCCCCAATAGAAAAATTCATCTGGAGGTTAGTGATGAAGAGCTCAATCAAAGAAAAGCTAAGTGGATTGCGCCAGCACCAAAATATGAACGCGGCTACGGTTGGATGTTTAGCCGCCACATCTTGCAAGCAGAAGATGGTTGTGACTTTGATTTCCTAGAAACCAGCTTTGGTAAACCAGTGCCAGAGCCTGATATTTACTAGAGAACTATCGGGTAGTGGTTTAAGCAGCTAAAAGATCTTTAAAGAGAGTAATTTTAGGTAGCACTTTCTTCAGTTTGACCTCTGCTTGCCACAAATCATATCTAGACTGCATCTCTATCCACAGTTGTGGACCATTACCCAAGAATGCTCCTATACGCAGAGCTAGCTCTGGAGTGATTGAACTCTTTTCGGCTAGTACAGAGTGAAGTGTCTGCCTAGAAATTCCAAGGTGCCTAGCAAACTCGGTGACAGAGATGCCAAGCGAAGGAAAGACATCTTCTCTCAAGATGGCGCCTGGATGGGTAGGTGATCTTTTACGCATGATATTTTTGCTAGCTTCTCTACATCCTTGATTAATGAGGTCGTTAAGTCTCTTAACTCTTTGATAGTAGATTCTTCAACTTCAAGATAGCCTTCATATTCTGCGAGGTTTCTCTTCTGATGAGCCGAATCAAATACTCTCCATTTACTAGCAGGCCATCCTAGCGTATCACCAAGACACTGAAATACCAAGAATCGATTCTCGCTTCTGTAGCCATGCCAGCGTAATGCAGCTAGGGCAGCATTGTGAGCTGCGTTGTAGGCAGAGGTAAATCGACCTTCTATAGACACCTCTTGTATTTGTCAATCTAGCAAGCGCCTATAGGCAATTCCCAGCATTCGTGTAACTTCTTCTTTATCGCAGGGTTCTTGTTTGAGGTATCTATTTTTGACTAAATTATCTAGGTTTGGTTTAGTCAATTGCAGCACCATACACAGCAATGGTAGGAAGGGCTAAAACTTTATTAATAAACGAGGAGCGCTCTGCGCGTCGACTTTCAAATTCTTTGGGTGTGTAACAGGTGGGATTAATTTTTCGTCCTAACTTAGATTCAACTGGGGTGAGTAGATCCAATATTTTACTAAGACGTAAATTCTTACCGACCAACATGAGATCAATATCACTACTTCCTGTATCGGTATTTTTTGCAACTGAGCCGTAGATCAAAGCATGTTTTAACTCTAAATGAAGTGGGGCTAATGCGAGACTAATTTCATGATCGATACCCAGAGTCTTTTTAACAAGACTATGCAACTCTATATAAACAGGAGATTGTCGATTGGCTTTGAATATTCTTAAATTACCAACTTTTTTAGAACTCACAATGCCACTTTGAGAAAGTCGATTGAGTTCTCTCTGCAGGGATGCGCTACTCAATTGAGTCAGGCGCAAAAGCTCGTTGAGATGGAATTCTCGTTCAGGATGACCAAAGATCCAGCCTAGAACCTGGCTTTGACTGCTAGTAAAAAGGGCATTTGATAGTGACATAACTAAATATTAGCACGATTATGCTAAAAATTAGCAAATAATGATTAAAGATAGTCAATCCCTTCCTACGCCTAATTCATCCCTAATCTCTATTCATCGTCATCCCAATTCTCTACGCTGAACTCTTCAATATAGAGGAGGTCAGCTTTGCGAGTTTCTATAGAGTGTTCTCATAGGCAATTACAGTTATTCCGAGTCTCACTAGATGCACGAACTATCCTAGTGCTGGCTATTATTTGGATGGTCTGGGGAATTCTGAAAATACTACGGATAATCTAAGGCTGCACTACCTTCTTGATTCCTTACTGATCCGTAAATTGCAATTTAGCCAAACGGGCATACAGACCACTGCGCAAGATTAAATCCGCATGCGTTCCTGTTTCGATGATGCGTCCGTTCTCTAACACCAAAATCTTATCGGCTTGCTTGACTGTAGAGAGTCGATGGGCAATGACAATGGTAGTGCGATGATCCATGGCAGCCTCAAGAGCGCGCTGCACCAGTAATTCTGATTCAGCATCAAGAGCACTCGTTGCTTCGTCTAAAAGCAATAGGGCTGGATTTTTTAATAAGACCCTGGCAATGGCAATACGCTGCTTTTGCCCACCCGATAAACGAATACCGCGATCACCTAAGAAGCTTTGGTAGCCTTCAGGCAGTTTAGAGATAAATTCATCAGCGATTGCCAGGCGAGCAGCAGCGAACACTTCCTCATCGGTGGCATCCATCTTTCCAAAACGGATATTTTCCATGGCGTTATCAGAAAAAATCACGATGTCCTGTGGCACTACACCAATCATTTTTCTAAGTTGCTCAAGTTCCAGATCTCGAATGTTGATGCCATTAAACAGAATCTTTCCGCTAGTGGGATCGTAAAAGCGTTGCAGTAGTTGAAAGAGGGTAGTCTTACCAGCACCTGAGGGGCCAACAACAGCAATACGTTCACCAGGTCTGATCTCAAAGGAGACATCCGATAAAACAGGGTTTTGATTAGAAGGATAGTGAAAGCACAGATTGTCTACCGCTACTCCAATACCATTAGCATTAACCTCTGGAATTGATTCCACTACCGCTACCGTCTGAATAGAGGACTTTACATTCAGAAGTTCTAACAGACGATCACTAGCACCAATCGCTCTTTGGGTATCACCAATCACTTCAGAGATGCCAGCAATCGCACCAGCAACAATCACGGCATACAAAATAAATTGAGAGAGTTCTCCAGCGGTAATTTGGTTATCCATGACGGCATAAGCACCAAGCCACAGAACCAAAATAATGCTGGTAAAGCCAAATAGAATTGCCACAAAGGTCAGCAAAGATCTGGCTTGCGTTCGGGTGATGGCTGCTACAAGTGCAGTTTGAATGGATTGGTTAAAGCGATTAATTTCAATTTTTTCATTGGTAAAAGACTGAATTGTTGGAATCGCGTTTAATTTCTCACTCGCTAGGGCAGAGGCATCGGCAATTTTATCTTGTGAATTACGCGAGAGCTTGCGAACACGCCGCCCCATGATCACGGTAGGAATGATGGTCAGCAGTAAAGTAGCAAAAATCAGCACCGATAATTTTGGGCTAGTAATAAACATCATCACAAGGCCACCTGCCAGTAAAAGCATATTGCGAATCGCCATCGAGACGCTAGTACCAATTAAGGTCTGAATCAGGACGGTATCAGTATTGAGGCGCGAGAGGATTTCACCGCTGTGCGTGGATTCAAAGAACTCAGGGCTTTGTTTAATCACATGGCTATAGACTGCCGAGCGAATATCCGTCGTAATCTTTTCGCCTAACCAAGACACCATATAAAAACGTAGTGACGTCCCTAATGCGACTAAACAAGCCACAGCAAATAAGGTTAAAAAAGTCGTATTGATTTGGCTGCCATCATTGGCATTAAATCCCAAATCAATGATTTGTCTAAAAGAGAAGGGAACAGCTAAGGTTGCACTGGCAGCCAGAAGCAAACTAAAGATCGCCAGAACAAATTGCTTTTTATAGGGCTTTAGAAAAGGGGTGAGTGCTGCAAGGGTACGAAACCCACGGGGATTGGTCTTGTTGCTCTGCTTGGTCATTGAATAATCCCTAATAATTATCTATGATAGTTCACTTAGATTGGCTTTGGACTTTTAGAGATATCAAGAAGATGGCAGGCGAAAGCTCCGCAACAAATAAAGACCCCCTATATAAAAGAAGTCCCTGGCTACCTCGCGGTCAAACTCGCAAGATCATTTTTCTAGGACTGATCATCTTTGCCAGTTTTGGCTCAACACAGCATTGGTCTTTTTGGATTCTGCTTCTCCTGACCATTGTTTGTCTCTCACCAAAAATATTGCTAGCCACTGCCTATTACTATGGACGATCTGCCATGTATCTTGGTCAACGGTTTAGTAAATGAGCAGTCAATGAAAATCTTTTTGACTGGTGCCAGTGGTTTTGTGGGAAGTCACTTGGTCCAGTCTCTGATAGCAGCAGGGCATGAGCTTGTAGCTCACTATCGCGCACCACAGTTGCTCAATATCAAACCTCAACACAATCTGCAAGTGTGGTCAGGCGACTTAAATGATGTCCAAAGTTTATCTAAGCGACTGCAGGGTATTGATAGCGTAATTCATTGCGCAGCAGAGATGAAGTTATGGAACTCAAAAAAAGCCTTACATGAGACCAATGTGCTCATGACCAAAAATATTCTGAAGGCTTCCAAACAATCAGGAGTTCCGCAGTTCATATATATGAGTGATGCATCAGTTGCTAAAGATCCATCTATTGCCAATCTAGATGTTTGTGAATCGCGCGCTTTACCATCCCTAGAAAAATTTCCTTATAGCCATAGCAAGTCCTTAGCAGAGCAGTATGTTCTGGCGGCTGGAGATGAGACCCTTCGAACGATTAGCCTTCGACCTGTATCAATTTGGGGCAAAGGAGATCTGATTGATCGCATCTTAGGCAAAGCTGCCAACCTCAATCAATTTGGTTGGTTTGATCAGGGCGACTATCTCTTTTCCACTTGCAATATTTACAACCTGTGCGAAGCAGTTAATAAAGCGCTGCTATCTAAATCAAATCGAGAAAGCTTTTTTATTAGTGATGGGCCTCCAGTACTCTTTAGGCAATGGATGAGTAGAAGACTGTTGGCAGGCCATTACAAAGTGCCTACTTTATCGATACCCCGTTTCTTAGCCTGGCCATTAGCGCGCTTTACAGAAAATGGTTGGAACTACTTACCGCTGCGTGGAGAGCCTCCTTTAATTTGGGAGATGGTCCACTTAATGGCGCACCCGTTTTCTATCTCGATAGCTAAGGCCAAAGAGCAATTGGCTTATGAGCCGCTCTATGGAATGGAAGAGGGCATGCTGGAAATAGAGAAAAATCGTATTTAATCAAGGGTTTACCCTAGACATCTTGACTCTAGGAATGTCGCGGTTTAAAGTTTTCACAGTAAAACAGTAGCTATGCATTGAAGATCTGATGAAGATCTCATGCACAAAAGATAAAACCTTGAAAGGATACAAAGCATGATGAAATTTCATGATGTCAGAGACCAGATCTCAAAGATTGCTGGATTTTGTGGCATGGTCATTAGCATTACCGTGGCTTTTTATCTGATCTTCCCTACTGGTCAGACTCAATCTAAGTTTGCCATGCTGCTAGTGTCGTTTGGAATTGCAGTAGCACTCAGTGTCTTGACCTTCAAGGCGCTGCTCAAGTCCCAGCGATAAAAGCCAATTCTGAACCCATAAAAAGCCCCGAAATATTGAAGTATTTGGGGCTTTTTCTTTGACCTAAAGTTGGGCTAAACCTTGTTCTAGACCCCATTAATCGCTGTTTAATCGGTGTAAATACTTATATCTAAAACCCCCCAAGAGGCTTTTACTAAGGCATCTATTAATCAACGTTTTATTGTATGACTCCTTTTTTGCATGTTCCCCCATTCATTTCTTATAGTAAAGCTAGAGGTAAGAATTGAATTCTGTATCCCAAGAAGTGACGGTTGATACCCAACCTATTAATTTCCAGCCTTTAAAAGAGCGTGGTCAGAGAGAGGTTTTCTGTGGCCTCACTGGAATCATTTGGTTGCATCGCAAAATTCAAGACGCCTTTTTTCTAGTAGTGGGTTCTCGTACCTGCGCACACTTAATTCAGTCTGCCGCTGGGGTGATGATTTTTGCAGAACCCCGTTTTGCAACTGCCATTATTGATGATCGTGATTTAGCCGGTCTGGCAGATGCCAATGATGAGTTAGATAAAGTAGTCAAACAATTACTCGAGCGTCGTCCTGATATCAAACTCCTATTTTTAGTAGGCTCATGTCCTTCAGAAGTGATTAAGTTGGATTTATCTAGAGCAGCGCAGCGCCTCGGTAAAACCTTTGCACCTAAAGTACGTATTCTGAATTACTCTGGCAGCGGTATTGAAACCACCTTTACTCAAGGTGAAGATGCTTGCTTAGCAGCGCTAGTGCAAGATCTGCCTAAATCAGCCGAATCTGATGAACTTGATTTATTAGTAGTGGGCTGCTTAGCTGATGTGGTGGAAGACCAATTTAGCCGGATCTTTAAAGACCTGGGCCTCAAGTCCTTTGCCTTTTTCCCACCCAGAGAGTCAACGCAGAAAATTGTGGTTGGTCCTAAGACTAAATACTTACTCGCTCAGCCATTTCTGACGGATACCGCCAGGTTCTTAGAAAATCTAGGTGCCCAAAGAGTTGCTGCACCTTTCCCGTTAGGAGTAGAGGGAACAGAAAAATGGTTCTGGGCCGCAGCTAAAGAATTAGGTGTTTCTGCTGATGCCTTTGAAAAAGTGATTGCCCCACAAAGGGATCGCGCCAATAAGTCACTTGAGCCCCATCGTGAAATCCTCAAAGGTAAATCGATTTTCTTCTTCCCAGACTCTCAGTTAGAAATCCCCTTAGCGCGCTATTTAAATAGAGAACTCGGCATGAAGCTTATGGAAGTAGGTGTTCCTTACTTACATCGCCAGCATATGGCAGAAGAATTAGCGATGTTAGATCCCAAGACACAATTGGCTGAAGGCCAAAACGTCGAGAACCAATTAGACCGTTGTCGTGAACAGCAACCCGACATGGTGGTCTGTGGTTTAGGCTTAGCTAATCCATTAGAGGCTGAAGGCTTTACAACCAAGTGGTCGATTGAACTGGTCTTCACGCCGATTCAAGGATTTAATCAAGCAGCTGATCTAGCTGAATTGTTTGCCCGTCCTCTAACGAGAAAAAATAAGCTCATGATGGTGGAGGCGGCATGAAGTTAACCCTCTGGACTTATGAAGGGCCACCTCATGTTGGTGCAATGAGAATTGCTACTGCCATGGAGAAGGTGCATTACGTATTGCATGCACCCCAAGGAGATACGTATGCTGATCTCCTCTTCACCATGATTGAGCGGATGAAAAAAAGACCGCCGGTAACTTATACGACTTTTCAGGCGCGCGATTTAGGAAGTGATACTGCAGAATTATTTAAAGATGCTGCCAGAACAGCGTATGCCCGTTTTAAGCCGGACTTATTAATGGTGGGCGCTTCTTGTACTGCAGAACTCATTCAAGATGATCCGGGTGGTTTAGCTGCCGCTCTCGATTTACCGGTGCCCATCTTGCCGCTGGAATTACCTGCGTATCAAAAGAAAGAAAATTGGGGCGCAGCAGAAACCTTTTATCAGATGGTTCGTTTGCTAGGGCAAGCTTTTGTTTTACCTCCTGGTCAGCAGCGCCCAGCCCGAGCAGCTGGCGTAAAGCCAAGCTGCAATATTTTGGGGCCTACCGCTTTAGGTTTTCGTCATCGTGATGATGTTGAAGAAATCTCCCGCTTATTGCGCGAGCTAGGAATTGAAGTTAATGTCGTTGCGCCGCTTGGCGCTAATCCAGCCGATATTGCCCGTTTGCATGAAGCAGACTTCAACGTCAATTTATATCCTGAGACAGCCAATACTGCCGCTACTTGGATGACCCGAAGTTTTGGTCAGCCGTCTACAAAAGCGATCCCGATTGGATTTAAAGGGACTCAAGCTTTCATCACTGAAGTTTGTCAGCTAGCCGGGATTGAATGTGATGTTCAAAAGTTCAGTCAATCCTCTAAAGCGCGTTGGTATGCCTTATCAGTGGACTCAACTTACCTTACTAACAAAAGAGTCTTTATTTTTGGTGATGCCACCCATGCCATTGCTGCTGCTAAAGTAGCAGCCCATGAAATGGGCTTCAAAGTCGTTGGACTAGGAACCTATAGCCGCGAATTAGCTCGTGAAGTGCGTGAAGCTGCTGCCGAGTTAGGTCTTGAAGCCATGATCACGGATGATTATTTAGAGGTTGAGGCAAAGATTACAGAGCTGCAACCTGAGTTAATTCTGGGTACGCAAATGGAGCGCCATATTGCGAAGCGCCTACAGATTCCCTGTGCAGTGATTTCTTCACCAGTGCACGTACAAGATTTTCCAGCACGCTATTCCCCACAAATGGGTTTTGAAGGTGCCTGTGTTTTATTTGACTCTTGGGTCCATCCATTGATGATGGGTCTAGAGGAACATTTGATTGGCATGTTCAGAGGTGACTTTGAGTTTCATGAGGGCGCCATGCCATCCCATCTGGGTCATAGCTCAGCCCCGATGAAGGTAGAAGTAGGATCAGGAGAGGCAGAGCAAATTACCGCTCCTAACCTCAATTTGGGCAGTCAAACCCTTGCCTGGGAAACGGATGCAGAGAAAGAACTCAATAAGATTCCCTTCTTTGTTAGGGGTAAAGCCAGACGAAATACGGAGAAGTATGCAGTAGAGCAGGGTCTTTTAAGCATTACCCTAGAAACTTTGTATGATGCAAAGGCGCACTTTAAAAGTTAAATCATGACATTAGGTCAAAAATAGCAAAGGCAATTCAAAATGAAAGCAATCAACATACCCATTTCAGATGCTCGTAGCGCACCACCCGATGGTGAGGGCAGTCTGCAGGTTCAGCTTGATCCAAATTTGAAAATTGGTAAAGCTAAGGTCTTTGCAATTTATGGCAAAGGTGGCATCGGTAAGAGCACCACCTCATCTAATCTTTCAGTCGCCTTTTCTAAATTAGGAAAACGGGTGATCCAGATTGGCTGCGATCCAAAACACGACTCTACCTTTACCCTCACGAAAAAACTCATGCCAACCGTAATCGATGTGCTTGAGAAAGTGGACTTTCACTCTGAAGAGTTGCGCGTTGAAGACTTTGTGTATGAAGGCTATAACGGTGTGATGTGCGTTGAAGCAGGTGGCCCACCAGCGGGAACTGGTTGCGGTGGCTATGTGGTTGGACAAACTGTCAAACTTCTAAAAGAGCATCATTTGCTAGACGATACCGATGTCGTGATCTTTGACGTCTTGGGCGACGTGGTATGCGGTGGCTTTGCTGCACCACTGCAGCATGCTGACCGTGCATTGATTGTGACTGCAAATGACTTTGATTCTATTTTTGCGATGAATCGTATTATTCAGGCCATTGGCGCCAAAGCGAAAAACTATAACGTGCGATTAGGTGGTGTGATTGCCAATCGCAGTAAAGATACCGATCAAATTGACAAGTTCAACGAACAGGTCGGATTAAAGACCATGGCTCACTTCCCAGACTTGGATGTGATTCGTCGTAGTCGTCTGAAAAAATCCACCTTATTTGAAATGGAATATTCTCCTGAGCTTGAATTAGTCCAGCAAGAGTACATGCGTTTGGCTGCGTCACTCTGGCTCGGATCAGATCCATTGCCATCAATCCCAATGAAAGATCGGGATATCTTTGATTTACTCGGATTTGATTAAGTACTCAGTTAACTAAGCACTTAGTCACTGGGCATGCCAACCAGCTTGGCAGTCACTTCCCACAGGTCTTTACTCAGCTTCTCGCTCTTGGCTTTCATCGAAAGCTCTTGAGCGAAAGGCTCTCTAATCGCTGAGTTGCGATTGCCCCAGCTCCAATGAACACCGGATTGGGTAAAGCGTGAGTCTGCTACGACTTGAGCAACCCGATCACCCGCAAGTTCTTGGGTCACATACCCTTTAGTAATGTTCTTCTGAAACCAAGGGAATATTTTCTGAAAGAGTGGCGGTGTATCTCTAAAGAGCGCTGTCTCTGCTACGCATCCAGGATATAAAGTATTAAAGATCACCCCAGTGCTGGCGTGATATCTTTTTTGTAATTCACGATTCATGACCATATTGCATAACTTACTGTCTTTGTAGGCCTTACCTGGTTTAAAAGGCTTGCCGTTGATCATGGCAATCGGGGTTTTAAAGCCAGCCATTAGACCTTCTAGTGCACCAATATCTGCAGGTGCCGGAATCGGTACCTTGCCACCAAACTCTTCTGAGTTGGCGGTAACAGTACCTAAGGTAATGAGGCGAGCATGTTCATGTGCTTTAGCAGTCTGGATCAAATTTTCTAACAGCATTCTGCTCAGAACATAGTGGCCAAAATAATTGGTGGCAACACTGATCTCAAACCCTTGAGGCGAACGTGCAGGCTCTTTCAAGAGCGGCAGATAGGTAGCTGCATTGCATAGCAGGGCATTGAGCTTTTGGCCGCTGTCATTAAAGTGCTTCACAAATGCTCGCACACTGTCTAGATTGCCTAGGTCTAATTGCCAGATTTCATATTGGCTAGAATCAAATTGATGCGCCTTGGCAGCCAACTCCATTTTCTGGGGATCGCGGACCGCCAGAATCAGTCGCCAATTTCTGGCGAGTAGGGCTTTTGCAGCATATAAACCAACACCGGACGAAGCTCCGGTAATAATGGCTAGAGGTTGATTGGCAGTAGAGGTCATTTTTCTATTACAGTCTTAGTGTTGGTAAAGATTCAGGTAAAGATGCATTGTTGTCATTTTAAGGCTAGCACTCGATGTTCCTCAAAGCACTCAAGATCATTGCTCTTGTATTCACAAGCTTGATATTTCTGGCTGTGCTCTATTTATGGACGCCGGATAAGTCTAAAGCAGAGTTAGAGAAAACCTACGGCTCATCTAAAAACGCCTATGTCACCGCATTGGGTGTCAATCTCCATTTCCAAGATAGTGGCCCCTCTAAAAATCCAATCCCCATTCTGTTTTTACATGGCTTTGGCGCGAGCTTGCAAACATGGGATAGCTGGGCACAAGCTTTAAGTGAAGACTACCGTGTGATTTCTGTTGACCTACCAGGATTTGGTTTAACCGGAGAAGACCCGAGCGGTATTTATACCGACCAGAGAAGCGTAGAAGTATTAGAAGCTTTTCTCAAAGAGCTCAAGATTCCCAAGGTGGTATTGGTAGGTAATTCTATGGGTGGCAAGCTTGCTTGGCAATTTACAGCCCGATATCCTAATCAGGTGAGTAAGTTGGTACTGATATCTCCAGATGGATATGCGAGCCCCGGAATAGAGTACGGTAAAAAAACAGAAGTTCCAGCCATTGCTGAGCTCTATCGCTATTTCTTTTCTAAAACATTTCTAGCGATGAACTTAGAGCCTGCTTACGCTGACCCAAATACCTTAAATGATGCTTTGGTCAATCGTTACTACGATCTGATGTTAGCCCCTGGAGTGCGAGGCGCCATCTTGGGCCGCATGCAGCAAACAGTTCTGCAAGACCCAGTGCCATCCTTATCTAGCATCCAAGTTCCTACCTTATTAATCTGGGGTGAAAAAGATGCTTTCATTCCGATTAGTAATTCCAATGATTATTTGAAGGTGATGCCCAATGCTAAAAGAGTATCCTTACCCAATATTGGCCACTTACCGCAAGAAGAGCAGCCTTCCATTGGTCTTGCAGTACTTAAAGAGTTTTTATAAGCAATGAAACGAATCCCACTAGATTGGCCTAATCGAGAACACAGCAGCATTGTCTCTGTAGGCAATATCGATTGGCATGTACAACTCACCGGTAAAGGCCCAGTGGTGTTGCTCCTACATGGCACGGGTAGCTCAACTCACTCTTGGTCTGATCTGATTCCTTTATTAGCAGGCCATGCGCAAGTGCTAGTACCGGATTTACCAGGCCATGCTTTTACCTTAGGGGCAAATCTAGAAGATCTTAAGCTCGATGAAATAGCGCGTTCATTACAACTGCTGATTGATCAATTGGGAATCGAAGCCCCATCGATCGTAGTGGGACATTCTGCTGGCGCGCCCTTAGCGATTCGTTTTGCAGTAGCGGCAGCAAAACAACCTAAGCTAGTGATTGCATTGAACCCATCCTTTATTCCGCCACCACCGGTCTATACCAGTTTCTTTGGACCGCTCTTAGGCCCGATTACTAGATCTTCAACCCTTTCTAGCTTGCTTGCTTCACTATCACCGAGCCTGGGAATGGTAGATAAGCTACTAGACTCCACCAATACCATTTTGCCCGAAGCTCGCAGAGTTTATTACCGCACACTCTTTGAGCGTCCAGATCACGTGCGTGGTTCTATGAACTTCATGGCAGCAGCAGATATCCACAAAGTGTTATCAGAAGCCAATTTGTATCGCGGTAAATTGATTTGTGTATTGGGTAATCAGGATGCGTGGATTCCAGCTAAACCTTTGGAGAAGATTATTCAAGAAAATTTCCCTGCTGCAGAAGTTCTCAAGTGGGAGGGTGGTCATATCATGCATGAGCTAGAACCTGCCAAGGTGGCGCAGCTAGTTCTTGCAGGACTAGCGCAGTAGAGTAACTAAGCCTTTTTCAGTCCTTGCATGATGGCTTGAGAAACTTCATTGGCTCCTGCGTTTGGCAAAGGCAAGTACATTGACCCCAGTAAGGCTGCCATGGCTTTGCCTTCATCCCTAGCTTGCGGTGAAGTATCAATCCATAATGACTTAAATGAGTAAAAAGAAGCGGATCTGGCTGACTGCTGCGCATCTTCCATGGCTTTTGGTCTGCCAGGAGAACCATCTTTAGCAATATTAGCTCGGCCATCAGTTAAGAAAACCAAAGCAGGGGTTAATCCTTTTCTCATTGAAGTGCTTGCTACTTCAAAAGATTCATCAATGGCGCGCGCTAAAGGAGTGCCACCGCCACCGGGTAGTCCACTCAAAGCCCGTTTGGCTTTTACTAAAGAGCGGGTAGGGGCCAAGATGAGTTCGGCAGTACTACCTCTAAATGACATTACTGCTACTTGATCTCGTCGGATATAGCATTCGGCTAGTAGCAGCTCTACAGCACCCTTGGCTTCTGCCAAGCGATGCATAGCAGAAGAGCCAGAAGCATCAACGATAAACATTGTTAATGTTTGAGTACGCTCTTGATAGCGCTTGATCCGAAAATCTTCTTTGCGGATCATGATTTTTCCAAGAGGAATGGTTTTACCAGCCGCAAGCATTTCTGCGCGACGAACCCTTTGCCAAGGAACCGCAGCGCGTAAGGTATCAATGATGCTTAGCGTCTTACCGCCTTCAGGCATGCCTGGCATATTACCCAAGGGACGACCACGCATACGACCAACTTTGACAGCACCCGTTTTACCGCCCATACCTTTAGGTGATTTCAGATCCGCTAAATCTGCCAAGCGCGCCAAGAGATCTGCAGGGATTGCTGCTTGAGCTGCTTCTAGAATTTCATCTTCAAGCGCTTGCGGAGTTTCTGTATTGCTTTCGGGTTCTTGATCCTCTTGCTCTTGTTCTTCTTTATCATCTTCCTGTTTCTGATCTTCAGTGGGATCTGGAGGAGGCGGAGGCTCTTGATCTATAGGATCTTGTTCATTCTTAGGCTCATCATCAGATTCCGGTGGAAGCTCTTCCTCTTCTGGAGGAGCACTTTGTGGCATACGTGTAGCACGTGGGGATAGAACCAAAGCAATCGCCCGTTGCAAGTGCATGCTACTGACTTCATCTTCTCTGTCAAAAGCAGCCAAACATTTTGCAGTATTGATTGCTAGAGTCAGAGCGCGTATTGATATCACGCCTAACTGCTCGGCAACATCTACTAAGGCATTTAGACTATCTTCACTGACAGTGACGTTTGAGAAGTTCTCACGCGCATCTTGAAGTAACTGGGCATCTGGCACTAAGTCATCATCAGTTTCTGGTAAATCTCTCCAGCCCAGGATATCGAGATTTAATAGAAAGGCTGCTCTTTGCCGAATCTTTTCATTAGGATGCTCATCATCTTCGATGCCCTCATCTAAAGCCACAACACCAAAGTGACTTTCAATTCTGCGGCTTTGACCATCACGCTCAATCGAGATAAACCCATTATCTAAAGCGCTCACGACTTTTGCTACAGCACCTACTTCCACTCTCTCTGCCATTGGCATGAGTAATAGCTGCTGATCGCATTGAGCTAGTAAGCCTTGTCTGAGAACAGCCTTCCCAGTGCGCAGTGTTTGATCCAGATCGATTCCCCCAATCAGGTTTTCATCGGAGATTCCAAGGGGCATCTTGCGTAGGGGTAGGCGCATACCGCCTAATTGAGCGACGGTATTGAGATAAGCCAACCAGCGATCTCGCACAGGGCCAGAGCGTGCTCGCAGGATGACGCCGCCTAAACCATGGGGGTTAATGACCAAGAGCTGAGCGACCTGGAGTGCACGCAACCAAGTTTCTAGTTTGGCGCTCTTACTGATCTCTTGCGTTTGTTCTGGATTTTCCAAAAGACAGTGTTTATTGATTGAGCTTATTTATTAAATGCACTTATTAAGCTACTTACTTCGTTTTTTCAGGAAACAATTCTTCTAAGGCTCTTTTGACTCTGACGCCAGAACTCGAGTCATCCAAAGGATTGCGTCTGAGTCGATGCTGAAGCGCAGGCACTGCAATCTTTTTTAGATGCTCAATCGTCACATGATTTTTTCCGCACAAGGCAGCATAAGCACGCATTGCTCTGAGAAGGGTGAGCTCACCACGTAAACCATCGGTGCCTAAGTGACTACAAAGCTGAGTGACCTTTTCGAGCATGGCGTCATCCACTTTGACATTAGGCAATTTCTTTTTGCCAGCTTGGATCTGTGCTCGAATGATGTCGTCTTCTTTTTCCCAGGTCTGCATGAACTTGGCTTGATTGCGCTCAAACTCATCACGGCGCTTAATAATTTCTACACGGGCTTTAGGTTCTTGCGGTGTCTTCACTTCCACAGCAAGACCAAAGCGATCGAGTAGTTGAGGGCGCAGCTCGCCCTCTTCAGGGTTACCGCTACCTACTAAGACAAATTTAGCAGGGTGACGAATACTCAAGCCTTCTCTTTCAACCACGTTTGCCCCGGAAGCAGCAACGTCAATCAATAAGTCTACCAAGTGATCTTCTAAAAGATTAACCTCATCGATATACAAAAAGCCACGATGGGCTTTAGCAAGTAAACCAGGCTCGTAAGCTTTTTCCCCAGAGCTCAGCGCTTTTTCAATATCCAATGCGCCAATCACGCGGTCTTCAGTAGCGCCTAAGGGCAAGTCAACCACGGGTACTGGTTTTTTGACTGTTTTGAGTTTTCCACCAATTTTGAGTTTTGTACGTAGTTCATCGCAAATAGGGCAGGTTCCTGCTGGGGCATTTGGATCGCAAGCGTAGACACACTCTTGCACTGTATTCATCTCGGGGAGCAATGCTGCAAGTGCACGAACGGCAGTAGATTTTCCAGTCCCGCGATCTCCCATCACCAAAACTCCACCCACACTGGAATCGAGAGCTGCAATCAAGATTGCTAACTTCATATCCTCCTGCCCAACGATTGCTGAGAAAGGGTAATTACGCGCCATTAAGATTCCTTGAAATTTTTGTACTGAAACTAACTTATTGCAGAGCAACAAAACGCTCTATTAGAAGATGACGATCTAAATATACTGGCATTCATTTTTTATTGGGATTTACCCTTAAATAATAGCTTTCTAGTGAAATAGATGTCAATTTTAATTGACAGTATTGTAGGATTCTTTAAGAATCAATTCGAGACAAAAAGACAAAAAAGAGTGAAAAGTAAATTTATATAAATTTAGCCTTTTTAATAAAAATTATTCAATGTTGACCAAAACAAAATCTTCTAACTTGCATGAGCCGATCAAGCTTGTACTCGTTACGATGGATACCCACCTGAATAGTGCAGCAAACCGCGCTTATCAGGATCTGAAGAAGACAATTCCAGGGGCAACACTGAGCATTCATTCGGCTAGCGAGTTTTCTGGCAATCCCACCCATTTAAAGCAGTGCAAAGAGGATATTGCTAGCGCTGACATTGTGATTGCCACGATGTTATTCCTCGAAGATCACTATTTACCAATCTTGGATGATCTAAAAGCAAGGCGAGATCATTGTGACGCCATGGTTTGCGCTATGTCTGCAGGAGACGTTACCAAGCTCACCAAAATTGGTAAGTTAGATATGAGTAAGCCGGCTAGTGGTTTGATGGCCATGCTGAAAAAATTACGTCCGAGCGCCAAAGATAAAGACGGTAAGAGCAAGAGCTCGACCGCAGGTGCTAAGCAAATGAAGATGCTGCGCGTGATTCCGCAGATGTTGCGCTTTGTGCCAGGTACTGCTCAGGATCTCAGGGCGTATTTCTTATCCTTGCAGTATTGGTTGGGCGGTTCTCAAGAGAACATGTACAACATGATGGCCAACCTGATTAATCGCTATGCCTCTGGCTCGCGTGAGGCTTTGCGTAAAACTGCCAAGGCGCTCGATCCAGTCGAGTATCCAGACTCTGGTGTGTATCACCCCCGCATGAAAAATCGCTTGAGTAGCAATTTAAGTGATTTACCAAAAGTAGTGCCAGATGCCAAGGCCCGTGGCCGAGTGGGGCTCTTAGTGCTGCGCTCTTACTTGGTCTCTGGTAACAGTGGTCACTATGATCCGGTCATTGCGGCATTAGAGGCGCAAGGCCTACAAGTAGTTCCTGCATTTTCTGCTGGCCTAGATGCTCGTCCCGCAATTGATGATTACTTCACTCAAGATGGCAAGCCAACCATCGATGCCATGATTTCTTTAACAGGCTTCTCTTTAGTAGGCGGCCCTGCTTATAACGATGCGCACGCTGCTGAAGAAGTATTGGCTAAGTTAGATATTCCTTATATCGCTGCTCACCCAGTGGAGTTTCAGAATCTAGAGCAGTGGGGTAGTTCCGAGCGCGGTTTACTCCCAGTAGAGAGCACCATCATGGTAGCGATACCTGAGTTAGACGGCTCTACTATTCCAATGGTTTACGGTGGACGTCCTGGCGCATCGGGTACCACCTGTACTGGTTGCCATAAGCAATGCGCATTTACAGATGACCATAACCCACAAGACATGTTCACTTGTACCGAGCGCGTTGGTATGTTGGCTGCACGCGTTGGTAAATTGGTTGACCTGCGTCGCTCAGAGCGCGCAGAGCGTAAAGTGGGCATCGTATTGTTTAACTTCCCACCAAATGCCGGCAATATTGGTAGTGCAGCTTACTTAAGCGTATTTCAGTCGGTACAGAACTTGTTACTTGGTATGAAAGAGCGTGGCTATACCGTCGATGTTCCAGAATCGGTTGATGAGTTGCGTGATTCAATTCTCAAAGGCAATGCTCAGCAATATGGCGCCGATGCTAACGTGCATACCTTGATTCCGGTAGATGACCATGTGCGTCGTGAGCGCTGGTTAAAAGAGATTGAAGCGCAGTGGGGCCCAGCTCCAGGTAAACAACTCTCTAACGGCAGCTCCATCTTTGTTCTTGGAAAGCAGTTTGGCAATATTCTGATTTCAGTTCAACCTTCCTTTGGTTATGAAGGTGACCCCATGCGCTTGCTGTTTGAGCGTGGCTTTGCACCAACCCATGCTTTCTCGGCTTACTACCGTTACTTGCGTGAAGACTTTGCTGCTACAGCAGTGATTCACTTTGGCACCCATGGCGCTCTGGAGTTCATGCCAGGCAAACAAACGGGGATGAGTGGAGCATGTTGGCCTGATCGCTTAATTAATGATCTGCCTAATATTTATTTGTATGCATCGAATAATCCTTCAGAGGGCGCGATTGCAAAACGCCGCTCTGGCGCAACTCTGATTAGCTATTTAACTCCTCCAGTAACGCAAGCCGGTTTATATGCCGGCCTTGCCGATTTAAAAGCCTCGATTGAGCGCTTTAGATCCTTGGATAAAGATGCAGATCAGGAGCGGATTGATTTAGGAGATCTGATTCAGGCACAAGCAGCAGAGATTGATTTGTGCAAAGCAGAGCCGGTATGGGATAAGACGGATCTGAATGGTTTGCAAAATATCGTGAGCAATCTCTTTAATGAGTTGCTTGAACTAGAGTACACCTTAATACCACATGGCTTGCATGTGGTTGGCGCGGCTCCTCCTCTTGCTGAGCGCTTTGGTTTATTAAAAGCCATGGCTGATGTTGCTTTAGATCATCCGGTAGAAGATGCCGTAGTAGAGGCGCTCATGAATGGTGAGGATTTTGGCAAGGTCATTGATGCCCATCCAGAGTTACTAGAGCTTGGCACCCGCGAGATATTAGAAGAGCTATTTGGCAAGATGGTCAAGTCCAACGAGCTGATGTCTGCAGAGACTGAAGTGGCTGGCATGTTAGATGCGCTCGATGGACGCTTTATTCGCCCGGCAGCAGGTGGTGATGTGATGCGCAACCCTGAAGTGCTACCAACAGGTCGTAACTTGCATGGTTTTGATCCATTCAGAATCCCCAGCGTATTCGCTGTCAAAGATGGCGCTAAGCAAGCTCAGCGCATTCTCGATAAATACCAAGAAGATAGCGACTCACTTCCAGAATCCATTGCGATGGTTTTATGGGGCAGTGATAACTTGAAATCGGAAGGCGGTCAAATTGGTCAGGCGCTCGCATTGATGGGTGCCAAACCTCGCTTTGATAGTTATGGTCGCTTGGCTGGTGCGCAACTCATTCCTTTAAGTGAATTAGGGCGTCCGCGAGTAGATGTTGTGATTACTTTATCTGGCATCTTCCGTGATCTCTTGCCACTGCAAATTAAGTTGTTGGCTGAAGCAGCATTTATGGCCGCCTCTGCAGAAGATGAGCCACTTGAGCAAAACTTTATTCGTAAGCATGCCTTGGCTTATCAAAAAGAGCACGGCTGTGATTTAGAGACTGCCGCATTGCGTGTGTATGGAAACGCTGACGGCGCCTACGGCTCTAACGTGAGCAATATGGTCGAGAACAGCGTGTGGGAAGAGGAAGATGAGCTAGCAGAAACCTACACACGCAGAAAAGGTTTTGCTTTTGGCCGTGCCGGCATACCGATTCAGAATAATGCTCTGTTGAAGAGCGTTTTATCTGATGTGCAAATGACTTATCAAAATCTGGACTCGATGGAGTTGGGCGTTACGACCATTGATAACTATTTCGATACCTTGGGCGGAATCACCAGGGCTGTGAAGCGCGCCAAAGGCGGAGTAGATGTGCCAGTCTTTATTGGTGATCAAACCAAAGGTGAGGGCGCAGTCAGAACGCTCTCGGAACAAGTCTCTTTAGAAACTCGTACTCGCATGCTCAATCCAAAATGGTATGAAGGCATGTTAGAGAGTGGTTATGAAGGTGTGCGCCAAATTGAGGTGCACATTACCAATACGATGGGATGGTCTGCTACCACCGGCCAAGTTCAGCCTTGGGTCTATAAGCAACTGACCGAGACCTTCATGCTCAACCCAGAAATGCGTGAGCGCTTAGCTAAGCTTAATCCGACTGCTGCTGCCCGTTTAGCCAATCGCCTCACCGAAGCTTCGCAGAGAAATTATTGGCAGCCTGAACCAGAAATGCTCAAAGCAATGCAAGAAGCTAATGATGAGCTAGAGGATCGCTTAGAAGGTATCTACGACAACAACTCTTTAGCAGCTTAATCTATTTCAGAAACTAGACCTATTCCTTAAACACAACACTTCAATACAAAAATGACTATGAGCACCTTAGACCGAATCAATCAAAGCCTTGAAAAAGCCATGATTTTGGCTCACTCAAAACAAGGGCCACAGCTCTTACAAGAAGCGATGCACTACTCAGTGTTTCCTGGTGGCGCCAGGATTCGTCCTCAATTATGTTTAGCTGTAGCTGCAGCTTGCGGTGATGATGATCCTGCACTATCGAACGCGGCAGCAAGCGCAATTGAGCTGTTGCACTGCGCTTCATTAGTACATGATGACTTACCTTGCTTTGATAATGCCCAGCTTAGGCGTGGCAGACCATCAGTACATGCTGCTTATGGTGAGCGCATTGCAGTGCTCGCAGGTGACGCCTTGATTGTTTTAGCTTTCCAGGTCCTAGCGAACTCGGGTACACGTTCCATCTTCCGTTTGGGCCCTCTCATGAATATCATTGCGATGAGCGTTGGCTCGCCTAATGGCATTGTGGCTGGTCAGGCCTGGGAGTGCGAGCCCAAAGTCGTATTACGAGATTATCAACGCGCGAAAACGGGTTCATTATTTGAGGCGGCTACTGCTGCTGGAGCTCAAGCTGCAGGTGCTGATGCAGCAACTTGGAGACCCCTGGGTGAATGGCTTGGTGAGGCCTATCAAGTCGCAGATGACATTCGTGATGTTGTCGCTGATCAAACTGAATTAGGCAAGCCTGCTGGTCAGGATGTAGCCCATGATCGACCCAGCTCTGCAAAGGATTTGGGTTTGAGTGGAGCCGTGCAACGCTTTGATGAGTTGGTACAAAAGGCGATTGCTTCGATACCCCATTGCAAAGGCGAGAAGATGTTGCGTGCTCTAGTCACTCAGGAGTCTGAGCGTTTAGTACCTTCAGATTGGTTTAAGGATGCGAAAAGAAAAATTTTGTTTCGTCAAACCAGCCATTCTTAATTTTCATACCGCTGTTGTCTAAGTTCTGAATTGCCATTCATGGAAAGCTTCTTCGATTGGCGAAATCGTCTCATTGCCTCACCCGGCTTTCAGCGCTGGGCTACCCGTTTTCCACTCACCCGTTGGATAGTTAAAAAGCAAGCATCCGAGATCTTTGATTTGATGGCAGGGTTTGTGTATACCCAGGTCCTGCTTGCCTGCACCCAAGTTAATCTCTTTGATATTTTGTCTAAAGGGGCTCTGAGCTTTGATGAGCTGCAAAAACAAATTCCATTAAAGCCAGCCGGTCTAAGGCGTTTATTAGATGCTGCAGTAGCGATCAAGTTACTCGCTAAGCGGAGTGAAGACCGTTATGCCTTAAGCATGAAGAGCGCCCCCCTAGTGGGAAATGTCGCCATTTTGGATATGGTCAAGCACCATGCTGATTTTTATCGTGATCTCTCCGATCCAATTGCTTTGTTGCAGGGCGATAGAAGTTCTGCGGCTCTGAATGAGTACTGGCCCTATATCACCCCAGAGCAGGGTGCCGCGCCAGAAAACTTATCCGCTGAAAAGGTGGCCGCTTACTCCAAATTGATGGCGCACACCCAATCCTTAGTTACAGACGAGATTCTGGATGCCTATCCCATGGACAAGCATCAAACAGTGCTTGATATTGGCGGTGGTCAGGGAGTCTTTATTAAAAGGTTGGCTGCGCGCTACCCACACTTAGCGTTCAAATTATTTGATATTCCTGGGGTAGCGGAGCTGTCCAATGCCCACTTTCAGGAAATTGGGCTCTCAAAGCGCGCTCAAGCAATTGGCGGAAACTTCTTCCAGGATCCTTTGCCCAAGGGGTGTGATTTAGCTACGCTGGTGCGGGTGATTTTTGATCATGATGATGCCCGCGTAAAACAATTGCTTGCCAATGTGTTTGATGCCCTCAAACCAGGTGGCACTTTATTGCTTGCAGAACCGATGGCTGAGACCAAAGGTTTTGAGGCGATGGGCCATGCCTATTTTGGTTTTTATTTACTGGCAATGGGCAGGGGAAGGCCGCGAACTGAAGCTGAAATTCGAGGCTTATTAGGCGATGCTGGTTTTACTGGAATCGAATTATTAAATTCTTATATGCCACTGAATGCTCAAATATTGCGGTGCAATAAACCTAGCGGTCTTAGTACATAAAGCGCATTTCAAAAATATGCCCTACAGACCTATAAAAACGCCCAATTTAGTAGAGAAAACCCCTAGATGACAAGTGGGCAATTAAGGTTTAAAAACTAATGTGTAAACATTTTTTTACACATTGAATATCAAAATAGACTGCTTAGTGAGACATGACCGATAAGTATCAAACAAGGGCAATTGTTCTGGAAAAGCCAGAAAGTGTCGCTCTTACCGATCTTGAATTAACACCGATGACCCCGATTGATATCTTGGTTGATATGGAGTGGAGTGGCATTAGCACTGGCACAGAAAAATTATTGTGGACAGGCAAAATGCCTAACTTTCCTGGAATGGGCTATCCGCTAGTTCCCGGTTACGAATCTGTAGGCAGAGTAGTGAAGGTAGGCGCAGACTCCACACTCAAAGTAGGTCAAAGAGTATTTGTTCCCGGAGCGAAATGCTACGGTGAAATTAAAGGTTTGTTTGGTGGCGCAGCCTCACGAGTGATTGTGGACAGTAATCGCGTGATTGCGATTCAAGATCATTTGGGTGAAGAAGCAATTCTCTTTGCTTTAGCTGCAACTGGATATCACGTCACGTCTGGTCCCGGACAGGAACAACCCGATTTAATTATTGGACATGGCGTATTGGGTCGCTTGATTGCACGTATCGCCGTTGCCAAAGGTAAGCGCCCTGTAGTTTGGGAGACCAATGCAGGTCGCCGAGAAGGCGCTGTAGGTTATGACGTCATTGATCCTAAAGATGATCTGCTCAAAAAATATAAAACAATAGTGGACGTGAGTGGCGACGCCAGATTAGTAGATACATTGATCAGCTGCCTTGCTCCTGGCGGCGAAATTGTATTGGCTGGTTTTTATGACACGATTTCTTTTTCATTTCCGCAAGCATTTATGCGGGAAGCACGCATTCGTATCGCAGCACAGTGGGCGCCTGGAGATTTAGTGGCAATTAAAGATTTGGTGGAGTCGGGTAAGTTAAGTTTAGATGGCTTGATTACACATCGCTCTTCACCTAATGATGCAAATGAGGCCTATCACACGGCTTTTAACAATATTGATTGTTTAAAAATGGTTCTAGATTGGAGAAATCTGCAATGAGTTCATCAAGCATCCCAGCAACAGCAACAATTCAGTTTATGGACCTCAAAAAAGAAGCTGCTATCGAACCTGATCCAGTTTCCACAGGTCCAGTGACCAAAGAAACCCAAATCATTGCGATTTATGGCAAAGGTGGTATTGGCAAGAGCTTTACGCTCGCCAACCTGTCTTACATGATGGCTCAACAAGGTAAGAAAGTGTTGTTGATCGGTTGCGATCCTAAGAGCGATACCACTTCACTCTTGTTTGGAGGCAAAGCTTGCCCAACCATTATTGAAACTTCATCGAAGAAAAAATTGGCTGGTGAGTCAGTCTCGATTGGTGATGTTTGCTTTATTCGTGATGGCGTATTTGCGATGGAGTTAGGTGGCCCAGAAGTGGGAAGAGGTTGCGGTGGCCGCGGAATTATTCATGGCTTTGAAACCTTAGAAAAACTGGGCTTCCATGATTGGGGCTTTGATTATGTACTTCTTGACTTCTTAGGCGACGTGGTTTGCGGTGGCTTTGGTTTACCAATCGCGCGTGATATGTGCCAAAAGGTAATCGTGGTTGCTAGTAACGATTTGCAATCCCTCTATGTTGCTAATAACGTTTGCTCAGCCGTAGAGTACTTCCGTAAATTAGGCGGCAACGTGGGTGTAGCAGGCATGGTGATCAATAAAGATGACCTCACTGGCGAAGCACAGGCTTTTGCTGAAAAGGCGGGCATTCCAGTATTGGCTGCCATTCCTGCGAACGAAGATATTCGCCGTAAGAGTGCTAGCTATGAAATTATTGGTCAGCCTGGCACGCAGTGGGCTCCGCTATTCGAAGAGCTTGCTACTAATGTTTCAGAAGCTCCGCCAGTGCGCCCTAAGCCATTAACTCAAGATGAGCTATTAGGCTTGTTCTCTTCAGAAGTGACTGGTCGCGATATTGTGCTCAAGCCAGCAACTGTTAAAGACATGATGGGCAAAGATGTAGTCATCAAGAAAACACTCGAAGTTATTTACGATCAAGCCTAAAGACATAGAGAGCAATCTGCTGTTATGAATAAAACCATCATTCCGATTACCCCAGAGGAAAAGTTAAAGACCGATCCTACTTTAGGTGATGGTCTGGGTTGTCACTCCGGTGAAGCAGAGATGCTCGCTGCTGCTAAGGCAGCGGGTAAGTCGGAGACTTTGCAGCAATATGCCAAAGACTATCCAAAGGGGCCGCATGATCAACCGCAAAGTATGTGCCCTGCATTTGGAGCATTACGGGTAGGCTTGCGGATGCGCAGAACTGCCACGATTCTTTCGGGCTCTGCATGCTGCGTATACGGTTTGACTTTTACCTCTCATTTTTATGGCGCACGTCGCAGTGTTGGTTATGTGCCATTCAATTCAGAGACATTAGTGACTGGTAAGTTATTTGAAGACATTCGCGATGCGGTCTATCAAGAAGCTGACCCAGAAAAATACGACGCTATCGTGATTATTAATTTATGCGTACCAACAGCCAGCGGTGTACCACTGCAGTTATTACCAAAAGAAATTAACGGTGTGCGCATCATCGGTATTGATGTGCCAGGCTTTGGTGTGCCAACCCATGCTGAAGCAAAAGATGTACTCGCTGGTGCCATGCTCAATTACGCGCGTAATGAGGCGATGTCTGGCCCGGTACAAGCGCCACGTACTGGCCGCTCAAGCAAGCCAACCATTACTTTGTTAGGTGAAATTTTCCCAGCTGACCCAGTGGGTATTGGCATGATGATTGAGCCGATGGGCTTGGCTGTCGGTGCTTCAGTACCAACGCGTGAGTGGCGTGAAATGTATCAAGCACTTGATTGCGCAACCGTTGCCGCATTACATCCGTTCTATACCTCTTGTATTCGTGAGTTTGAAGCAGCGGGGCGCAACATCGTAGGATCAGCTCCAGTAGGCTATGAAGGTACGGCGCGTTGGTTGGAGGCCATTGGCAAATCAACCAATACGCCACAAGACTTAATTGCAGCTGCACAAAATCGTATCCTGCCAGCAATTAAGGGTGTACTTGCTGCTGCTCCAATTAAAGGGCGGATTACTTTGAGTGGCTATGAAGGTTCTGAACTGATTGTTGCGCGCCTCTTAATTGAGAGTGGTGCAGATGTGCGTTATGTTGGCTCTGCCTGCCCACGTACTCCTTGGAGTAATGAAGATCGTGAATGGTTAGAGGCAAAAGGCGTTCATGTTCAATTCCGGGCTTCCTTAGAACAAGATTTAGCAGCGATGAAAGAGTTCAAGCCAGACTTAGCAATTGGAACGACGCCAGTAGTGCAAGCGGCTAAGCAAGCTTCGATCCCATCGCTGTACTTTACGAATCTGATTTCAGCAAGACCATTGATGGGACCTGCAGGTGCTGGCTCATTAGCGCAAGTGATTAACGCCGCGATTGGTAATCAAGCCCGCTTTGATGAGATGAAAGCATTCTTTGGTGATGTTGGATCTGGTTATAAATCTGGTGTTTGGGAAAATATTCCACAAGATTTTCCAGACTTTAAGGCTGAAGTACGCCGTAAGCTAGAGAAGAAATTGAAGAAGCGTAAAGCTGAGGAGATGATGTAATGTTTGTCATCGATCATGATCGCGCAGGTGGATATTGGGGTGCAGTCTATGTATTTACTGCCATCAAAGGTTTGCAGGTAGTCATTGACGGTCCAGTGGGCTGTGAAAACTTACCCGTTACTTCAGTGCTGCATTACACCGATGCCCTGCCGCCACACGAGTTACCGATTGTGGTGACTGGTTTAGAGGAAGAGCAGTTGGGGCGCGAGGGTACCGAAGGTGCGATGAAGCGCGCACATGCTACTTTAGATCCTGATCTACCGGCAGTGGTGGTGACCGGTTCCATTGCAGAAATGATTGGTGGGGGTGTTACTCCTGAGGGAATGAATATTGCTCGCTTCTTGCCAAGAACCATTGATGAAGATCAATGGCAGTGCGCTAACCGTGCGATGTATTGGTTGTGGACTGAATACGGTACTCGTAAGATTCCAGAACGTAAACCGAGAGCAGAAGGTGAGAAGCCCCGTGTCAATATTATTGGCCCATGCTACGGCACCTTCAATATGCCTAGCGATCTTGCAGAGATTCGCCGCTTAGCTGAAGGGATTGGCGCTGAAATTAATATGGTGTTTCCGCTAGGATCTCATTTGGCAGAAGTGGAGAATCTAGTGAATGCAGATGTGAATATCTGTATGTATCGTGAGTTTGGGCGCATGTTGTGCGAAGCATTAGAGCGTCCTTATTTACAAGCACCCCTCGGCTTACATAGCACTACTCAATTCTTGCGCAAGCTCGGTGAACTACTCGGCTTAGATCCAGAGCCATTTATTGAGCGCGAGAAGCACACCACCATTAAACCGATCTGGGACTTATGGCGTTCAGTTACCCAGGATTTTTTCAGTACGGCAAGTTATGCAGTCGTTGCGAATGAAACCTATACCCGAGGTATCCGTCATTTCTTATCCGATGAGATGGGTTTACCTTGTAGCTTTGCTGTTCCCAGAAAGCCTGGTGAAAAAACAAACAATCAAGAGGTGCGCAAGCTCACAAAAGAGAAGCCTCCACTTGTGATGTTTGGTAGCTATAACGAAAGAATGTATTTGGCAGAGAACGGTAGTAAAGCATCTTATATTCCATCATCATTCCCTGGCGCGATTATTCGACGTCATACTGGCACTCCATTTATGGGTTATGCCGGCGCTACCTACATCATTCAAGAATTTTGTAACGGTTTATTCGATGCACTCTTTTATATCCTGCCTTTGGGCACTGATATGGATAAGGTGGATTCCTCGTTAACCCGCACTTATCGCTCTAACTCTCTGCCTTGGGATCAAGATGCGCAGAAATTGGTGGCTGACTATATTAAAACGAGACCAGTTCTGGTTCAGATTTCTGCTGCTAAAGAGATGCGTGATCGTGTAGAGCAAGAGGCAGAAAAAGCTAGCGAAGAAAGAGTTACAGCGGCAAGAGTGAAGTCTTCTTGCAAAGAAATCATTGAGGAGGTTGAAGCTTAATGGCCTCTTTGATAACCATTGAGTACAACAAGTCGCCCGATTTGTTGGAAACGGAATGTGGCATGCCGTACGCTACAGCCCATGTCGCGCGGGTTAAGCGCGGTAACGGCCGCAAGGCTATTTTTGAAGGAGGTATTTGGTTATGAGCGACCACAGATCAGGTTCAATATCCGGCCTTACTGATGACGAAGCCAAGGAGTTTCACCAGTTGTATATCCAAGGCTTAGTTGGTTTTAGTTCAATTGCTGTAGTGGCCCATATTTTGGTTTGGGCTTGGCGTCCTTGGTTCCATTGAAATCGGACTAAATCTTAGGGGGATGAAATGAAAAATAGTCACGTTATGAGCAAAGAAAAAAATATGATCAGAGAGGATTCAATTACTTTCAATCTTATTTTTATTTTGTGTTTTTTAGTGTGCTTTGTTATTTCTTTGTTTACCCAGATTTTGCCAAATAAGTGGAATTCTTGGCTTCCTGGAGCTGAAGAAAAATCGCTTATCGATGGTACGAAGTCGGCAGTTTATGGTTTTATGTCTTACTTAAATTAGGAGAAGATTATGTGGAGAATTTGGAAACTGTATGATCCTTTGCGATCAATGGTTGTTCAAGGTATTTTTCTGTTTGGTCTTGCAGCAATGATTCACTTGATTTTGCTCAGCAGCGTTCGTTACAACTGGTTGGATGGTTTAAGCCAAGCCCAGTTCAAGGCGATGGAAGCAAAAACAGGTTCTGCAACACCAGCCTCTGTTCCAGCAGGAAAGTAATTGAGTTGATAAGAAAAATGGTGAATAGGGTTAGGCTAAACAACTTTTTAGCTCAACCCTATTTATCCATTCATTGGAGAATATAAAAAATGGCCATGCTCAGTTTTGAGAGAAAGTACCGAGTACGAGGCGGTACCTTAGTTGGTGGGGACTTATTCGACTTTTGGGTAGGGCCGTTTTATGTTGGTTTTTTTGGTGTCACTACTGTCTTCTTTGCTTTTTTAGGCACCGCACTGATTTTATGGGGCGCTTCACAGGGCCCAACATGGAACCCCTGGCAGATTAATATTGCGCCACCGGATATTAGTTATGGATTAGGTTTTGCCCCCTTATTAAAAGGTGGCCTGTGGCAGCTGATTACGGTATGTGCTTTAGGCGCATTCCTTTCATGGGCCTTACGCGAAATCGAAATTTGCCGAAAACTCGGCATGGGCTTACATGTTCCTTTTGCCTACTTAATGGCAGTCTTTGCTTATTTCACTCTGGTAGTGATTAGGCCTGTTCTCATGGGTGCATGGGGCTATGGTTTCCCGTACGGCATTTTGAGTCACCTTGATTGGGTATCCAATACGGGCTATCAGTACTTACATTTTCATTACAACCCAGCACATATGATCGCTGTGTCTTTATTCTTTGCAACAACTTTTGCTTTGGTATTACATGGCGGCTTGGTCTTGTCATCTACTAATCCACAGAAAGGGCAGTTTGTTAAAACGCCTGAACATGAAGATACTTTCTTTAGAGATGCGATTGGTTATTCAATTGGTACTTTAGGAATTCATCGCCTTGGATTGTTTTTAGCTTTAGCAGCAGTTTTCTGGAGCGCCGTGTGTATTGTGATTAGCGGCCCATTTTGGTCTCGTGGTTGGCCAGAATGGTGGGGCTGGTGGTTGAACCTGCCGATCTGGCGATAAGAAGGGACTATAAAAACTATGGAATATCAAAACCTTTTTACCCAAGTTCAAGTAGTTGCCCCTCCACATCATGGAACCTCTATTGATCCCTATGATGAGCGTGAGCGTTTTGGAGAGCCTAAGCTTTACCATTTATTTGGCCGGCTTGGTAATGCGCAGCTAGGTCCGATTTATTTAGGCCGCTTAGGTTTAGCCTCTTTATTTTTCGGCATTATCGCCATTCAGATTATGGGCTGGAATATGTTGGCCTCGGTCAATTGGAGCCCCATTCAATTTGTGCGCCAATTATTTTGGTTATCACTAGATCCACCTTTACCTAAGCATGGTCTGTCCTTGTTTATGCCCTTAAACGAGGGTGGTTGGTGGATGATGGCAGGCTTCTTCCTCACCTTGTCAATTTTGTTGTGGTGGGCAAGAATGTATCGTCGTGCCATCGCTCTGGGTATGGGCACTCATATTGCCTGGGGTTTCTTGGCAGCCATCTGGCTATATCTTGTGCTCGGATTTATTCGTCCGATCATGATGGGTAGTTGGAGCGAAGCAGTTCCTTTTGGAGTCTTCTCCCATTTGGATTGGACTGCGGCTTTTTCTCTTCGATATGGAAATTTATTTTATAACCCCTTCCACATGCTCTCGATTGCTTTCCTCTATGGATCAGCACTCTTATTTGCGATGCATGGCGCAACCATTTTGGCAGTGAGTCGCTTTGGAGGCGAACGTGAGATTGAGCAAATCGTTGATCGTGGTACAGCCTCAGAAAGAGCTGCTTTGTTCTGGAGATGGACCATGGGCTTTAATGCCACGATGGAATCGATTCACCGTTGGGCTTGGTGGTTTGCAGTGTTAACACCTTTAGTTGGTGGCATTGGTATTTTGCTCACCGGCACAGTAGTAGATAACTGGTATTTATGGGCAGTAAAACATAATGTTGCGCCTTCTTACCCTGATGTCTTTGGTGTTCCAATACCTGATCCAGCCACTTCTGGATTCATCCCACCTGCTGCACCTGCTGCACCTGTTATTACAGGAGTTAAGCCATGAAGCAATTGAGAAAATTTCTGATATTGCCGGCTCTACTGGCAAGCGTTCTGATACTGTCTGGCTGTGAGAGACCCCCAATGGAAACTGTCCAGCATGGATTCCGTGGCACGGGGATGGATTTAATTTATAACCCGCGCATATTGGCTGAACAAGCAGAGAAAAATGCGGTACCTGTCTCATATGGACCAGCTCCAGCAGAGGGGCCTAAGGCTGGCGCTGTTTATAAGAATGTCAAAGTTCTCAATAATTTAAGCGTTGCGCAATTTACTGCTTTCATGGTTTCCATGACAAGCTGGGTTGCGCCAGAGCAGGGTTGCACTTACTGCCATAACGCTGCTAACTTTGCAGATGATTCACTCTATACCAAGCAAGTTGCACGCAATATGATTTTGATGACGCAGCGGGTTAATACTCAATGGCAAGATCACGTTGCTCAGACTGGCGTAACTTGCTATACCTGTCACCGCGGCAACAATATCCCTCAGCAAGTTTGGTTTAAGGATCCGAAACAGCAAACAGGTAATGGGCTCTTGGGCGATAAGGATGGGCAAAATACTCCGGTTGCTGCCTCAGGCTATTCTTCCTTGCCAAATGATTATTTCTCTAGTTATCTCACGAAATCGAGCAATATTCGCGTGCAGGGTGGTACCGCATTACCAACTGGTAATAAACATAGTATTCATGAAACTGAATCAACCTATGCATTGATGATGCATTTCTCAAACTCATTAGGGGTCAATTGCACGTATTGTCATAACACTCGCAATTTATCTTCATGGGAAGAGAGTCCACCTCAAAGAGCGAGGGCTTGGTATGGAATCCGCATGGCGCAGGATATTAACAACAATTACATGGAGCCGATTAAGGGCTTATTCCCAGAGCATCGTTTAGGCCCAACTGGCGATGTAGCTAAAGCTAATTGTGGTACTTGTCACCAAGGTGCTTATAAGCCGCTTTATGGAGTATCGATGTTGCCAGACTATCCTTTCTTAACTGGTCCAGCTAAGCCAGCTCTGAAGGCAAAAGATGCTCCTCCTCCACCAACGAAATCGGTAGCAATGAAGTAATCTATAGCTTGTGATAACCAATAGCGTCATAGGAACAATATGACGCTATTTTTTTGTAGAAAAGTTGGTTTGTAGAAATGTTAAAGAAAGCTGACTTTAAGGAAGACCAAGAATTTACTGCCATTGTGATTGGAAGTGGATTTGGTGGATTAGCTGCTGCCATTCGTTTGTCTTGCAAAGGCTACAAGGTCGTTGTTCTAGAAAAGCTGGATGCTCCAGGTGGCAGGGCATATGTCCACCATCGTAATGGCTATACCTTTGATGCCGGTCCAACCATTATTACTGCACCATTCTTACTCGAAGAGTTATGGGAATTGTGTGGCAAGAAGATGTCAGATGATGTTGATCTGCGTTTGATGGATCCCTTTTATCGAATCCGTTTTGACGATGGTACTCATTTTGATTACACAGGTGACCCAGCTAGAATGCGCGCTGAAGTGGCTAAGTTTGCGCCAGAAGACTTACCAGGTTACGAGCGCTTTTTAGCAGAAGCAGAAAAATGCTACAAGCTTGGATTTCAAGAATTAAGTTCTACTGCATTTGACTCGATTGGGGATTTAATTCGAGCAATTCCTTCAATGATTAAGATGCGTGCTTGGGAGAGCATCTATAAATTAGTTGCCCGTCACTTAAAGAACGACAAAATTCGCCAAGTAATGAGTTTTCATCCGCTCCTCATCGGCGGCAATCCTTTTTCGGTTACAGCAGTCTATGCACTTATCAACTCTTTAGAGCGACGCCATGGCGTTCACTCTGCAATGGGTGGCACAGGCTCTTTAATTAAAGGCTTAGCAGGTTTATTAGCGGGCAGAGGAGTGCAAATTCGTCTGAACTCAGAAGTAAAGCGTATCGAAGTAGAAAATGGCAAAGCTCAAGGCGTCACGCTAGCCAATGGTGAATTTATTCCTGCAGATATTGTGGTCTCCAATGCAGATGCAGCATGGACTTATCAAAAGCTCATCGCTCCAGAGCATCGGAAAGTGTGGACTGACGCTAAAGTTAATAAGAGCAAGTACTCGATGAGTCTATTTGTTTGGTACTTTGGTACAGATAAGCAATATCCAGATGTTCCCCACCATATGATCTTATTGGGCAAGCGTTATAAAGAACTGCTCACGGATATTTTTAAGAAACATAAACTAGCAGATGACTTTAGTCTGTATTTACACAGACCAACCGCTACTGACCCATCGTTGGCGCCAGCTGGAGGTGATGCATTTTATGTGTTGGCCCCAGTCCCCAATTTAGCAAGCGGCACAGACTGGGCTAAAGAGGCTGAGCCTTATCGTCAAACGATTGCCAAGTACTTAGATGAAAGTGTTCTGCCTGGTTTTGAAAAGCATCTTAAAACATCCTTTCTCATGACGCCGCAAGATTTTCAGGATCGCCTTTTGTCTGTTAAAGGTGCTGCCTTCGGCTTTGAACCACTCTTACTTCAGAGCGCTTGGTTTAGACCTCATAACCGTAGCGAAGATGTCCAAGGTCTATACATGGTGGGAGCTGGAACCCATCCGGGTGCAGGCATTCCTGGAGTGTTGTCTTCTGCAAAGGCATTGATGTCAGTAGTGGCCGAACCGAGAAAAGCATTAGCATGACTCAAAATATGAAAGACCTTCAGGAGTGCGTCGCAACGATGCGAGATGGATCTAAGTCCTTCTTTGCTGCCTCCAGAATTTTGCCGCAAAGAGTCAGAGATCCAGCAACTGCGCTTTATGCGTTCTGTCGGATTACCGATGATGTGGCTGATGCAGTAGACGCAGAGCCAGATGCCATACCAAAATTGCGTGAGCGGCTTGATCGAATCTATCAAGGTACGCCAGATGATATTGCTGCTGATCGCGCTTTATCGATTGTGGTTAAAGAATTTGATTTACCTATCAGCTTACCGCTCGCACTCATTGAGGGCTATGAGTGGGACACCCAGTTTAAAACTTACGATAGCTTAGAAGACTTACTAGATTACTGCGCACGCGTCGCGGGTACAGTGGGCGCTATGATGTGTGTGATCATGGATCGCAGAGAGCCTGAGACTTTAGCAAGAGCTTGCGAGCTTGGTCTTGCAATGCAACTCACCAACATTGCGCGTGATGTAGGGGAGGATGCTGCAAATGGCAGGATCTATTTACCACTCAATTGGCTCAGAGAGGCGGGACTGGATCCACAGGCCTGGTTACAAAAACCTGAGTTCAATGATCAAATTGCTAGTGTGATTGCACGTCTCTTAAAGCATGCTGATGTTTTGTATTCTCGTGCGGAGAATGGTATTTCGGATTTACCCTGGGATTGCCGTCCAGCCATTCAGGCGGCACGCCTGATTTATGCCGAAATTGGTCGCCAAGTAGAAAAGCTGAATCTAGACTCTATCTCTACTCGGGCATATGTACCCTCGAAAAGAAAAGTGGTTCTTTTGGCAGAAGCCTTTACTGCTATCTCTAAAGTATTTTCTAGGCAGCATCAGGTGGATGCTGATAAAGCGATTCAGTACTTAGTAGATGCCGTCATTGAGATTCCACACGACAAGCGTTTTGAAGGGACCACGCATGATCATTTGCTGTGGTTTGTTGATCTGATGGAGCGTCAAGAGCGACGTCGTAATCCTCGCAAGAGCGGTAGGGCCTTACAGTAACTTATAGGCTAACTACCAAGTAATACGAGGCATTCTCCAAGGTAGCATGAATTGGGTTGCAGCTGAAGTCAGCTTCGGTACATTCAAATTCTCATGAAAAGAGATGACTTTCTCGCCTAAGAGCTCTGAATTTAAAACAGAGCGCGTATAAAACGGCGTATTTTCTAACATTTGAATGACTTCTAAGCCCTCTGAGCTTTGATTGCGCATATGCCCTTGAATACCCCAGATAGTTTTTGGTAGAGCCTGTCTTGGCGGAGCTTCAAAATGATCAATCGTGCCATTCGGATTAAAGGTCAGCGCTAAGATTTTTTCTTGAGCGTTCTTTTCGCGCACATCATAAATGACTGAAGTTCTGCCGCCACTCATCTCCGCTCTTGACCAGTCCCATTCATGAAAAGATTTACTGATAGGTTCATCACCTTCATTGGAGTCTAAATAGGCACTACCTTCCCATTTCAAATCAGGAGAATTTAAGTTCACTTTGACGCGTGCTGAAGGAGCAAGGGGGCCCCAACGGTGTTTGCCTGCTGCATCTAAGGGTGTACTAAAGTTAAAGAGGGCATTTGGATAGAGCTCAACCGTGCCTGAAACTTTTTGCCCAAAGGGTACTGCACGCTCTTCAATTTGAACGATCAACTTATTACCATCCCAGCGAAGATTACTCGGACCAATGACAAATTCAGTAGAGCTGCGGGTGACTTGTTTTTCACCACGCTCAGTCATTGCCCAGCGATTTTTGCCTTTGCTGTAAATGGCAACATTGAGTGAGCAATGATTTTCAGGGTTAACAGAAGCCCCACCTCTTCTAGCCCAGGCATAGTAGGGTGAAAATACACTACCAACAAACGCGATTAAGACAATGCCATGTTGTCCATCATCACTCAGAGCGTCGATGTACCACCAGAGATAAGCGTTCGTCCCGACAGCTTGGTCAAACCGAGGTGTCCCATCAGGGTTGCGGCCGCCATGCGTCCCGATAGGGCTGCCATTGGAACTCCCGGCCCCGGATGAACGCTGCCCCCCGCTAGTAGTAGTCCCGGAATTGGACTCTGCGCTGAAGCTCGCCCAAAAGTTTCCATCCATCCATGGTTGGCTTGGCCATAGAGGGCTCCGCCCGTCGCCGGAAAAAGACGGTTGAAAATAGCGGGTGTCGTACGGTGACATATTGCGCTGTCCAAATCGATGTTCAAACCACATTGTTGCAGAAGACCAAAGGTTTCGTGTTCGCATTGTTCGATTTCCTGGGCATTAAATTCAGATTGATCGCCTTTGGCTGGGGCATTCACCAGACAGAGCAGTCTTTGTAAGTCGGGTTTGGCTTGGTAGCTATCCCCTTGATCTTGGGCACAGACATAGACGGTGGGTTTACGGGGGAGGCGGCCCCTATTGAAGATGTCGTCAAACTCAGCTTGATAGTCTTGATTGAAGAAAACATTGTGTCGCAGCAAAGGGAAGCCATCTGCCTTGGCATTCATTGACCAAGTAATGGCAGAAAGCGATCTCTTGGCAGGTGATGGCGGAGCCATCTTTGCATTGAATGCTTTGATGCCTTCTGCATTGAGCAGGCCAGTTTGAAGGGCAGCAAGATCGCCATTGAAAATAACATGATCTGAATAGAGCAGGGTGCCATCCGCTAGCCGAACTCCACTGACCTTGCCATTCTTGAGAAGGATTTCTTCACAAGCTTTGCCAGTCATTAACTGCACACCTTTATCCTGTGCTAACTTACGAATGGCCGCAACGAGGCTATACATGCCGCCTTCAATCGCCCATACTCCTTGGGTTTCAACATCAGCAATGAGCATCAGGGTGGCAGGCGCTTCATATGGGGATGAACCACAATAGGTAGCATAACGACCAAACAATTGATGCAATCGAGGATCATGGAAGTAATTTCCTAAGGATTTCCAGAGGGTGCTAAATGAGCCAATGTCATATAAGACCTTTGATCCAGAAATGCCTAAGTCAGCAATCATGCCCCCAAAGTTTGGCTTAGCTGAAAGCATGTAAGGCTTTTCAAGCGCCTTGTAGAGATCGCGGCACTGGGCAGAAAATTGGAGAAACCGTTTTGCTTCTGCAGGAGAAGAAAACTCTGCAATCGCTTGAGCTGACTGCTCTACATCTGAAAATAAATCCAATCTTTCATCTTTACTCCAGGCATGCCTCGCCAGAATATTCAGTTTCTCCAGACTTAACTCAGACTCTAAAGTGGTGCCAGCCTTTTCAAAAAGAGCATCAAAGACCCAGCGCATCGTAAAGACAGTAGGTCCAGAGTCAATGGGCGCAGGTGCTAGAGGATCATCAGAGCAATTGATTTGACGAATCTTGCCGCCAATTTGAGCTTCTTTTTCAACCAAGATAACTTCAACGCCAGAGGAGGCGAGATCAAGGGCGCAAGTCAGTCCACCAATGCCACCACCAATAATAATGACGGGAGCTTTAGCCAAGAGTACGACCCTTCCAGCTACCTTGCACATCAAAGGGTAGGTAGCGAGAGAACATCGATTCAGAAAAATAATGACCGCTTAAGGCTGCTCGGATAGCCTGCTGATGCGCTCCCTGCCTGGCATATTCATCCATGGCTGCTTGGGACTCCCAAATTGTGAAAGTAGCCTGACGAAAAAAAGGTGCCTCACCAACACCAGCAGCAATGATGCAGCCCGATGATTGTTCAAGAGACACTTCTGCTGCAGGTTGCTTGCGCCAAAATGGTATGCAATAGATAGGTTTAATTGAAGCTCTGGTAATTGAAACAATTGGGCCTGATTGTGGAGCCTGCGCTGTAATTTGCGGAACGAATCCTGACCACTGGCCTTTTAGTGAATACGCTTTTAGCTTTACGGAAAAGAATTCTTCTGCATGCTCTTTGTACCATCGTAGGAGCTTAGAGGATTGGCAAAATGCATCGAGACTCGCGCCATCTTGAAACACACAAAAAAGCGCTTGATGGGTTCCACTTGGATGAATGGAGAAACCACCATTTTTTCCTGAGCCCATATGTTTGAAAAACTCAAGACCTGGCGTCGACCAAAGCCATAGCCTTGCAAACATGAGCCTTAAAATGCCACTGATTTTTGCTGATGACTGGATATCTACAAGAACCATCAGTGCAACTTGACTGCTCATCACTGACTTTCTAATCAATATCCTTATTGAGGTCTACGAGACCGTACTTTCTGAGTTTGATGTACAGACTTTGTCTTGATAGTCCCAAGATTTCCGAGGCAGAAACACGATTATCTTGAGTCAGATCTAATGCGGCTTTAATACAAAGCTGCTCAATTAAGTCGGTTGTTTCAGCGAGAATATCTTTTAAAGGGACTTTTCCAACTAGCATTGATAGTTCTTGGGAGCTACGCACGAGTTTTTTGTCGATGCGCGCACCTTTATTTTGCCTCGAATCTACTTGGCGAAAGATCATGCCAATGCAGGCGCGTGGTTGCGCTACGGATACCGCGGAAATATCCACTAACTTAATGCTACTCGTGGCGTTAGTGATCGAAGAGACGCAAGATTGTGAGCTAGCCTTGCCTTGTAAGGATTGCATCATTTGATCAAAATCCGTTCTCTCTGGCCCTAAGTAATTTCGGATATTGGTACCAATGAGTTCTTGCTCACCCCTGGTGGCGCTGAGTTTATTGAAGGCTTTATTTGTCTTCAGAATCAGACCCTCTGGGGTGCAAACAACAAAACCATAGGCGTTATTTTCAATCGCCTTAACGGTTAACGAGTCAGCATCTAATAGGCTAGATGCTTTAGCTAAATCCAGCGGCTTCAGATTCAGCAGTAAGTAGGGAATTCCACTGTTTATAAAAGAAGTTGCACTAATTTGAGTTGCTTCGCCATTGCTCAATACTGTTTTTAGGATACTAGGCTCATCTGTCTCTTGAACACCTTCCAGAAAATTCGCAGCCTTACTTAGCTCACCAGCAGGGAAGAGCGATAGAAGCGAATTTCCAATGCAATTATTTTTAGCAAGAAGCAGCTGCTTAATGGCATTTCTGTTCATCTCGATGATCGGGTATGCATCATCTGCTTTAACGATGACGATAGACTCTGTACCAATTTCAAAGATAGATCGAAACCGTTCTTCAATCTGGCTTATTTGTAGATAATTTTGACTAATCTCTTTTTGAGCCGACACTAAATTTTGCTGCAAGCGAGAGACCTCGGTGATGTCTCTGCCAATAACGATAATCTTTTGATTCGACGATGTTTTGATGGAAGCGCACATCATTGGCAACGCTACGTTTCTCTCATTGCCAATCATATTAATTTGTCTAAACTTAGTGATGGTGTCTGGGCTGGCATCGTCTAGCAAGCTTTGAACCTTCTTTTTACTATCAGGTTCTACTACTTCTGACCATTTTTTCCCAATCAGATCTTCTGAAATTTGTTTGGATAAATTTTTATTATCTGAGTAGATGCTTTGTATCGATCCTAGGTCATCCAAAACAAAGGAGATATCTGCCGATGCTCGCGCTATCTGACTGAGCTCTTTTCCGCTTAATTCTGCGAAGAGTTTGTCTGGATGATGTGAGATGGGCATATTAATTTAAGGCAGATTTTTGTGCTATCAAGTCTGAAACTTTTTTAATGGCCGCTTCAGCTGTGAGCTCGCAAACATCTGCGGAACACTCTTGAATGAGTTCCGGTTTGAAATCGAATAACGGGCCACCTGCCATTGTCAGTATCCCCTTGTTTTTTGAGACCTTTTTTACTTCATTGAGCAATGTTTCCATAGTACTCCATTGATCCTCACAGGAGATAGAAATTGCTAATAAATCATAAGCTTGTGTACGAATTCGATCCTGGAGGCCGGCACTGGTCGTTTCAATTTCGACCGTCGTATTCCAGCCGTTCAATTTGAAAAATTCACCCATGATCAGGATGCCCAGGGTGTGTTGTGATCCTGGAGCATTGATCAGGAGAGCATTTCCTTGGTACTCAGAGAGTTTGCCTTGGCTCATAAAGGCAGGGCTGAGCTGATGAATCAGATTCTGGGCTCTGCCTAGCGCCAAAGTCACCTCTGTAAAGCTATTTTCATCGGTTTCCCAGAGCTGTTGCAAGCGCCTAGTCGATGCTGGAATCAAATTCATATAGAGCGATACCAGACTGTGGCCCGATTTTTGCATTTGATCGATAAAAGTGAAGCAGTCCGCTATGGGGCCATCTAGCAAAGTCTGGCAAAAATCGATAATTTCCGCCTGCTTCACCTCGATGTTGCTACTTTGAGCATCAGCAAGCCGATTGGCTGATTCCAGCTTTTGCCCCATCAGTAAGCGGGGAATGATTTCTGACTCTATGGTTTTATTGAGCCACAGCATCATTTCCGCGCTATCTAATTCGCCTAAACTAGACTGGTATGTTTTTTTCAGCGAGTCCGACAAAACCCATCTCCTTAGGATGCAGTGATTAATACAAATGATGGATGCTAAATGCTGCACCGCAAAAATTAATGAGTTCTTTGCCCTCTAAGGGGGCTAATTTGTAACAAATTTATAACAACTTCATTTGGCATTCTTTTTCCATAAATTGCCATAGGGATACTACTAATAATAGGGTTACCCCGAGGGGTATATTTTCCCAAATACCGTAAACTTTGGTTGACACTTTTAGACTTTAAAAGTGGGCTCTTCATTGTTTTAGAGGTGTTTTAGAAAATTTAGCAGACTGCGCATGGAAAATACTTATAGACCACTTTATACCCCAGAAGAGAGGGTAAGAAGGGATGCAACTAAATGGACTCTAGTTCAAGGAATTTTAGCGCCCATTCAGTTTGTTGTTTTCCTAGTTAGCCTTTATCTCGTTCTGCGTTTTTTATTCACTGGAGAAGGTGAGCAAGCAGCAAATATTTCAGTAGTAGTTAAAACACTCACGCTCTATACCATCATGATTACCGGTTGTATTTGGGAAAAAGTGGTTTTCAATTGTTATTTATTTGCCCCAGCATTTTTCTGGGAAGACGTATTCAGTATGTTGGTATTACTTTTACATACCTTATATCTGGTAGCCCTAGGAACAGGGTATTTAGATCAAACCCAACTCATGTTGCTCGCTTTAGCTGCTTATGCGACCTATGTGATTAATGCCAGCCAATTTATTTGGAAGTTGCGCATGGCCCGTTTGGATGAGGCTAAAAAAAAGTTGGCAGCTGCCACTCTCAATCCTGCAATGGCAAGCGTTCAGGCAGTAATGGCCCGAGCTTCAGCTACAACCTTGACAGGTTTGACTACGGCAGAAGCAGAAGAGTTGCATCGCAGCCTAGTACAAGGGACGCAATTTTTTGGCTTCGTAGCGGCAATAGCCCATCTATTGGCCTACATCTATTCCCCATGGTTGAAATAATTGATAGGCGATGATTTGATGCTTGAAAATTCTTACACCCAAAAGCGCAGTCAGCTCCAAGAGTATTTCGATCGCACTGCGGTAGACGCTTGGGCAAAGCTCACGTCCACTGCTAAGGTAAGCGGTATTCGTGCCAAGGTTCGTGCTGGGCGCGAAGAGATGCGCCATGTGTTGCTCAGTTATTTACCGAGTGATTTGACCGGCCAGCGCGTTTTGGATGCTGGCTGTGGAACCGGAGTCTTAGCAGCCGATTTAGCAAAGCGGGGCGCTCATGTCGTCGCGATTGATTTATCACCGACCTTAGTTGATTTGGCTCGCGAGAGAATTGGTCAAGATGTTGGCTCTGGCTCCATTGAGTTTCGCTCTGGCGATATGTTAGATCCTTCTCTAGGTGAGTTTGATCATGTAGTTTGCATGGATTCGATGATTCACTATCACCATTTGGATATTGCTGATGCGATGGCAAAGCTTGCTGCTCGTACCCGAGCCAATATTGCCTTTACCTTTGCTCCCAACAATGCAGCACTGAGTACCTTATTGACCATCGGTAGCGTATTTCCGAGAAGCGATCGATCACCATTTATTCAGCCGATTTCGATTGACTCCCTCACAAGGACCTTTAGTAAGCATGATGGTTTGGTAGATTGGGCACCAGTGAGTACGCAAAAAGTGCAACGCGCATTTTATTTTTCACAGGCTATGCGTTTAAGCAAAAAGCCATCTGATCAGAGTAAAGCGCGATAACCATGAAAATGTTTACTCTGACCTGGCGTGGCAAAGAGTTATTTGAAAATTGGAAGAGAGTGAGTCCAAGGTTCTTACCTTTTGCCGATATCGCCACCAAAGATTTGCCATTAAGTCGTCTCTTAAGGCTGTCACTATTTCAGGTCTCTGTTGGCATGGCAATGGTGATGCTGATTGGCACGCTTAACCGAGTGATGATTATTGAGTTGCAAGTGAGCGCCGCTTTAGTTTCTATTATGGTTGCCTTGCCGCTGTTGTTTGCTCCTTTTAGAGCGCTAGTTGGCTTTAAGAGTGATAGTCATAAGTCATTTTTGGGATGGCGCAGGGTACCCTATATCTGGATTGGCTCTTGGTTGCAATTCGGTGGCTTTGCCATCATGCCCTTTGCACTGATCCTGTTGTCTGGCGATACCACCTGGCCTGCTTGGTTTGCGCAAGGAGCAACTGGACTTGCCTTCTTATTGGTCGGCGCTGGCATGCAGACGACTCAAACTGCTGGCCTCGCTCTAGCATCAGACCTTGCCCAGCCAGAAGCTAGACCGAGAGTAGTTGCGATGATGTACATGATGCTCTTAGTTGGTATGGCAGTCAGTAGCGCCATCTTTGGCTATTTGCTGATTGATATCACACCCATTCTGTTGATACGGGTAGTGCAGGGTGTCGCAGCAACCACTTTGATACTAAATTTAATTGCCGCCTGGAAACAAGAACCTCGCCAACCTCATTTAACCGCGCACTCCATTCCAACACCAAGCTTTAAAGAAACTTGGGCCACCTTTTCTCAGCAGGGCAAAGTAATGCGCTTCTTACTAGCCTTAGGTTTAGGCACTGCCGCATTTAGCATGCAAGACATTATTTTGGAGCCTTATGGCGCTGAAGTGCTGGGCTTATCAGTTAGCGCTACGACAGTGTTAACCAGTCTTACTTCATTAGGTGCGCTACTTGCATTTGGTGTAGCTGCACGTTACTTAAATCGCACGATTGATCCCTATCGTCTTGCTTCCATTGGCGCCTTGTTTGGAATTCTGGCATTTAGCTGCGTAATTTTTTCCGAACCATTACTTTCACCTTTGCTATTTCGTTGCGGTGCATTTTTGATTGGTTTTGGCGGCGGATTATTTGCGGTTAGCACTTTAACTGCCGCAATGAGTTTTGAGTCAGGCGGGATGAATGGTTTAGTCCTTGGTGCTTGGGGTGCGGTGCATGCTACTGCATCTGGTATTGCGATTGCAGCTGGAGGAGTGATACGGGATGTCATTTCTAGTCTAGCGACTAGTGGTGTTTTAGGAGACGGCCTCATTTCCACTGCTACAGGTTATAGCTTTGTGTATCACATTGAATTTTATTTACTGTTCGCTACATTGATCGCCATTGGGCCTTTAGTGGTGATGAATAAGCATGCCGTAATGAATGTTTCAAAGAAGTTTGGTTTAGATGAATTACCAAGTTAAGTAGTAGCAAAGTATGTTTTTTCTCAATAAGCGTTATTGTTAAAAGGGAGAGCAAGATGGCAACCGGAGCAATTACAGAGTATGTAGATGTTGCACAATTGGTTCTATATGCATTTTGGGTATTTTTTGCGGCCCTCGTTTATTACCTTACTGTAGAAAGTAAGCGTGAAGGCTTTCCGCTAGAGTATGACGTTCGCGGTGAGACTAGGCGAGCGGCGGGAATAGCTGGCATGCCGATGCCAAAGACTTTCCATACCGAGTTTTGGGGTGATGTGACTGTTCCTAAAGATGAGCCGCTTGAATCAGTTGCTGCAAGACCCTCAAGCTATCTCAATGGAGCCCCTTTAGTGCCAACAGGCAATCCCATGTTAGATGGAGTGGGGCCAGGCGCATATACGAAGCGCGCCGATATTCCTGATATGACATCGGAAGGCCAAAAGCGCATTCTGCCAGGCCGCTTACTGGGTCAATTTAGTGTTGCCAAGCAAGATAAAACTCCTGTTGGCATGCAGGTAGTCGGTGATGATGGTGTAGTAGCTGGCACCGTTAAAGAACTCTGGATTGACCAGGCTGAAGTCGTGATTCGCTATTTTGAAATTGAAACCTTGCCAGAGTTTGGCGGCAGAAGAGTGTTGCTGCCAATGAATTTTTCTAGAATTGGTAAAAACTCTATCAAGGTGGAATCGATTCTTGGCAATCAATTCGCTTTGGTACCAGGCTTAAAGAGCCAGGATCAAATTACCCTGCTAGAGGAAGAAAAGATCATGGCTTACTACGGTGGCGGTACTTTGTATGCAACCCCTGAGCGTCAAGAGCCCCTCATTTAAATCGCTATAAATTGAAAGTAGAAAGTATTTTGTGAATCAAAAACCATATGAATCAGCAGAACATGAGTTCGAGGCAGCCTTAGGGTTGCCCGAACCATTACCTGCTGGCGAAAAAATTCTTTGGCAAGGCGCTCCAAATTGGATAGCCATGGCTAAGCATGTATTTCGTCTGCAGTGGCTCGCAGTCTATTTTGCGGTGATTGTGGTGTTGCAGGTCTTTTCAGTAGCGGGGAGTGAAGGCGGGTTAGCTGCAGGTTGGAGTAGTGTTGCTCTTGCTGTTTTTTTAGCGCTCATTGGTTTGCTGCTGGTAGGTCTATTGGCCTACTGGTCAGCCACCACCACTATGTATACCTTAACAAATCGTCGTATTGTGATGAGGGTGGGCATTGTTCTTACAGTGACCTTTAATCTGCCCTATAAATCACTGAAGAGCGCAGATCTGAAGCTATATAAAGATGGCACTGGTGATATTCCAATGCAAATTGCCACTGAAGATAAGATTGCCTTCTCTCATTTGTGGCCTCATGCACGCCCATGGCGCTTGGCAAAACCAGAGCCGATGATGCGCTGTGTTCCAGAAGCGCAGCAGGTTGCGAGTTTACTTACCCAGGCATGGAGCGAGGCCAGTGGCTTTGCGGTAAAAGTAGATCCAAGAGTTTCTGCCTTGGATAATCATGCGGGAGCGCAAACAGCATGAGCGTCACTCAAGGGAAAGATTTTTTATCTCCTGTTGGGAAGATGCTGATCGCTGATGTGATCATCATTGTTTTGCTGCTAGTGTTTATTAATAGTCGTGACCTGAGTACCGTACGTGAGCCCGATGCATCCCCAGTAAAAGTATTACAGCTACGTTTTGAGGATCGTCCTGATGGCTCAATTGCAGTAATCGATTACAAGTCTGGCAAGCAAATTGAGGCTGTTCAAGGTGAGGCGGGTTTTGTAAGAGGTACTTTACGTGGCCTTGCGCAAGAAAGAAAACGTAGAGGCTTGGATAGCGGGCCACCATTTGAGTTAATTTATCGCGCCGATGGCCGCCTAACTTTATCGGATACCGCAACGGGCCGCCTGGTGGATTTAGAGTCTTTTGGTCCTACCAATGCGGGAACATTTTTTAGGTTATTTAATGCGTCAAATGTTGTAGCAGTGAATAAGTCATAAATATTTATTGGAGTTGGAAATGAATTTAGATAGCGCAGAAAGCATGTTGCAAAGTCAGATCCCTGCAAAGGGATCAGTTAATGAGTCCACCAAGATGGCGTTGGAAGATGCGGTATTAAGCCCGCGCTTTTATACGACCGATTTTAAAGAGATGGATCGCATTAACATTGATTCCTTGCGGCCAGAGTGGGATGCATTGATGGCAGAGTATGAGGGTGACAATAATGCGGATCACTTCCAGCGTCCTGCGGACATGGATAAGGATTATTCCAATCTCCATCCCGCCTTATACGATGAGTTTGTTGAATTCTTAATCAGCTCGATTACCTCTGAGTTCTCTGGTTGCATTTTGTATGCCGAGATTAAGCGTAAGGTTAGTAACCCAGATATGCGTAATCTCTTTGGTTATATGGCCAGAGATGAAAGTCGGCATGCTGGCTTTATTAACCAGTGGCTCAAGGACTTCAATATTGGTATTGATCTAGGCTTTTTAGCGAAAGCTAAGAAATACACTTACTTCAAGCCGAAGTTCATTTTTTACGCTACTTATCTCTCCGAGAAAATCGGCTATGCCCGTTACATCACTATTTTCCGGGAACTTGAAAGTCGCCCTGAAACACGTTTTCATCCGATCTTCTTATGGTTTGAGCGCTGGTGTAATGACGAGTTCCGCCATGGTGAATCATTTGCACTGATCATGCGCGCTAATCCAAAGTTACTCCAAGGCGTTAATAAGCTATGGATTCGCTTCTTCATTCTTGCGGTATATGCCACGATGTATGTTCGTGACCATACCCGTATTGAGCTCTACAAGGCGATGCAGATTTCTCCAACGGATTACGATAAGAAAGTATTGTTCATCACTAACGAAATTATTAAGCAGGTGTTCCCAATTTCTGTGAATCTAGATGATCCTCGTTTCTATCGCTATCTTGAAGAGATGAGAGCACTGTTTGAGAAAATGGATGCCTATAAAAAAGAGGGTGGTCTGATCAATAAAGTGAAGTCTGCTGTTTTGGGTGCCAGAGCTGGTTTAGTGTTCGTAAAGCTGTACTTTATTCCGGTCCAAGACAACACCTTGCCTGCTAACGTTCGTATGGTTCCTACCTGGTAATTTGATGAGCATTGTTTGGCCTATCCTCTACGCGATTTTTATATGGTGGTTTAGCACTGGGATCATTCTCTTACTAAACCAGCGCAATCCTTCGACCTATAAAAATACCTTTTGGGTAAGCGGTATGGTTTTGGCCTTGGCTTTGGTGGGATTAAAAACCAGCGCTAATTTAAGTACGGTAGCGGGCGCTTATTGTGGCTTTACTTGCGCAATACTAGTTTGGGGTTGGCAAGAAATCGGTTTCTTATTTGGTTATGTGACTGGCCCTCGTCGAGAGCCATGCCCAGAAAACTGTCGGGGCTTACAAAAGATGTATTTTGCGTTCCAGACAATTCAGCATCATGAAATTGCTTTAGTTGTCTTGGCATTGGCTGTGACAGTAATGACTTGGGGTGGTTCTAACCAAACGGGCTTCTGGACTTTTATCATCCTCTGGTTGATGCGTCAGAGCGCTAAGCTCAACGTATTTTTGGGTGTTGCAAATCTCAATGAACGTTTCTTGCCAAATCATCTCAAGTACATATTTACCTATTTCACGTGTAAGCCGATGAACCCTTTGCTCCCGCTATCAGTGATCGGCGGTGTTCTTTGCGCAATTCCTTTGTGGCTTTCTGCAGTCCATCCTAGTTCAAGTGACTTTCAGGTTGCCTCCATGTCATTGACTGGCGCTATTTTGTCGCTAGCAGTCTTAGAGCATATTTTGATGGTGGTGCCTTTCTCAAGCGAGCGTCTTTGGAAGTGGGGGATGCGATCATAAATACATTGACTGTGCGCCGTTTCCCCGCGCCATCCGCTATTCTAGAATTACTCAAGCCCATTACTTGGTTTCCGCCAATGTGGGCTTTTGCCTGTGGCGTGATTGCTACTGGCGTTTCCTTTGAGGGACGTTGGCATTTATTAATTGCTGGTGTGATTCTTGCTGGTCCCATGGTGTGCGCTGCTAGTCAGGCGGTCAATGATTGGTTTGATCGCGAGGTGGATGCCATCAATGAACCACAGCGTCCAATCCCTTCTGGCCGCATGCCTGGTACTTGGGGTCTGTATGTTGCCTGTATTTGGACTGGCCTATCACTCTTATTGGGCTGGCTGATTAGTCCTTGGGCATTTGCAGCGACTTTGTTAGGGCTCTTACTAGCTTGGCTTTACAGCATGCCGCCACTCCGCTTTAAACAAAACGGCTGGTACGGTAATGCTGCTTGCGGAATTTCTTATGAAGGCTTGGCCTGGTTTACAGGTTCAGCAGTGATGATGGGTGACTTGCTACCTTCCACTCCATCGATTCTTCTCGCCATTCTGTATAGCATTGGTGCGCACGGCATCATGACCTTAAATGATTTCAAGGCAATTGAAGGCGACCGTAAGATGGGCGTGCTTTCACTACCAGTTCAACTTGGTATCGCTGGTGCGGCCGAGAATGCATGCCTCATGATGTTAGCGCCACAGTTTGGCGTTATTGGACTCTTATTAGTATGGGGTGCTTATTGGCAAGCATTCGTGATCTTGCTGCTTATCGGCGGACAAATCAAAATGATGCATTATTTTTTACAAGATCCAGTCAAGCGCGCATTATTTCTGAGTGGTTTTGGGGTGCCATTGTTTGTTGCAGGAATGATGGTCAGTGCATTTGCAGTGGCAGGACGTTTCTCGGTAAATTAATTGAACTATGAGCACTCCTGAAACTACTTATCTCACTTGGCCCCAAATTGCCAGACTAGGTTTGGTCCAGGCATCTTTGGGATCGATTGTGGTGTTAACGACCTCACTCTTAAATCGGGTGATGGTGATTGAGTTAGCTCTTCCTGCAATTTTGCCTGGTGCATTGGTGACAATCCATTATTTTATTCAGTTAATACGACCAAGAATGGGTTTTGGTTCCGATCAAACACGCAGAGCCAGCCCATGGATTCGTGGAGGAATATTGGTATTAGCTAGTGGCGGCGTATTAGCTGCTGCCTCGACTATTCTTTTAAGCAGTTCCGTTGTTTTGGGCATTGCACTGGCAACCCTTGCCTTTTTAATGATCGGTATTGGTGTGAGTTCAAGTGGCACTGCATTGCTCGTACTTCTAGCAAAAAGAGTCGAGCCTAAAAAGAAGGCTGCCGCTGCCACTTGCGTTTGGTTGATGATGATTTTTGGGTTTGCTTTTACAGCTAGCGTCAGTGGCAAGTTCCTCACACCATTTTCATTTGAGCGTCTATTAATAGTTTCATCGACCGTATCGGTGATTGCCGTGATAGTCACATTCTTGGCAATCTGGGGAATGGAGTCACCCGTTGCTAAAACTGTCCAGTTAATACCGGGCGTAGATGAAGCGGAGTCAGAGAATCCAAGTAAAGCGAGTTTTCGTGAAGCCTTTGCTGAGGTCTGGAAAGAAAGTAGGGTGCGTTCGTTTACTTGGTTTGTCTTTGTATCCATGCTCGCTTATAGCTCACAAGATTTGATCTTAGAACCTTTTGCTGCAGTTGCCTTTGGGTTCTCACCTGCAGAGACAACGACATTATCTGGCTTGCAAAATGGTGGCGTACTCATTGGAATGCTCTTTTTAGCCTTTATTACGAGCCAGGCTAAATCTCAGACTTTAACGTCATTGAGTACTTGGACGATTGGTGGGTGCCTCGCTTCAGCCTTAGCGATGTTAGGTCTGGTTTTATCTGGCCCGATTGCCAATGTCATTTTCTTTCAGGTGGCCGTTTTCTTATTGGGCATCTTTAATGGCGCATTTTCGATTGCTGCCATCGGTTCGATGATGCAATTTGCGAGTATCGGCAGCGCACGGCGTGAGGGTGTTCGTATGGGGATATGGGGCGCATCGCAAGCGATGGCTTTTGGTTTAGGTGGAATTATTGGAACTGGTTTAAGCGATATTGCCAGAATCATTTTGGGTGATCCCGCTTCAGCCTATGCTTTTGTCTTTTTATTAGAAGGTGTTTTATTTGTTGTGGCTGCGTACTTGTCTTATCAGACCAGAATGCAAAAACAAACAAGCAATATTTCGAGTCATTTAGTGGGTGTGTAGTAAATCAATCAATTAACTAAATCAATTAACTGAGTATGATGGAGATGAACATGAGTGCCCTAGAAACTTTTGAAGTCGTTGTGGTTGGCGGTGGTCCTACTGGAGCCACAGCTGCAAGTGATCTTGCAAAGAAAGGTCGAAAAGTCCTCTTATTAGATCGTATGGGCCGCATTAAGCCTTGCGGTGGCGCTATACCTCCTCGCTTAATTAAAGATTTTGAAATCCCCGATGAGCTTTTAGTAGCCAAGGCCAATTGCGCCAGAATGATTGCGCCGTCAGATAAGGCTGTAGATATGCATATTGAGGGCGGCTTTGTAGGAATGGTTGATCGCGATAAGTTTGATGAATTTTTGCGTGTCCGTGCCGCCAATGATGGTGCCGAAAGAAGAACCGGCGTCTTTGAGAAACTGACTAGAGACCCAGATGGAGTCTCAGTTGTGCACTATGTCGTGCGTGGCAAGCATGGCGCTCCCGATGAAACCATGTCCGTTCGCGCTAGGGCAGTGATTGGTGCTGATGGGGCTAAATCTGGTGTAGGACGCCAAGCAATTCCAGGTGCTAAAGATGTGGAGTATGTCTTCGCTTATCACGAGATCGTTAAAGTTCCTGAAAACCCACCAGAGGGTTTTGATGGCTCACGCTGCGATGTGTTTTATCAAGGCGCTTTATCACCAGATTTTTATGGCTGGATTTTTCCTCACGGTACAACCATGAGTATTGGTACAGGTACGGCTGACAAAGGTTTTTCTTTAAGAAGTGCAGTAGAGACTCTCAAAAAACAAACTGGCCTAGAGAATGCTGAAATGCTCAGGCATGAAGGCGCACCGCTACCAATGAAGCCATTAAAGAAATGGGATAACGGCAGAGATGTGATCTTGGCTGGAGATGCTGCTGGAGTGGTAGCTCCTGCTTCTGGTGAGGGTATCTATTACGGCATGTATGGTGGCCGTGTGGCTGCAGAAGCGGTAGAAGACCTGCTGGTGACTGGTAACGGAAAAGTCTTGGCAAAAGCCCGGAAAAAATTTATGAAAGAGCATGGCACTGTATTTTTGGTGCTTGGAATCATGCAGCGTTTTTGGTACAGCAACGATAAACGTCGCGAGCGCTTTGTCAAAATGTGTGAAGATAAAGACGTTCAGCGTTTAACATTTGAATCGTATATGAATAAGAAGCTTGTTCGCCGTGACCCTATGGCGCACTTGAAGATCTTCTTAAAAGATACTGCCCATTTATTGGGTTTTGCGAAAGTTTAAGAAGTAGTCAATCAGCAGTAGTTTTAAATTAATCCCAAAACTGAAGGGAAGTGGAATCATGAGAGATAACAGCGCAACAAGCTTAAAAAATAAAACCGGCAAAATGTACCTGATTGGGATCATTGCATTTTCAGGCTTGATTATCGGGATTACCTTTATTAAATTCCTGTTCTCAGTTTAATTTTGTGGTGTCAGGCTCAGCTGCTCAAGGCTGAAGCCGTTGTCATTCACTAGGCGACCAAGCAGCGCCTGGTATTTACTGGGATCCACTTTCTTGGTACGAGAGAGTATCCAGAGATATTTTCTCCCGGGGTCGCTCACGGCCGCCAGCTGATATTCAGGGTCGATATCGATCACCCAATAATCTCCCCACACCATGGGCAGAAAAGCCAGCCAAGCCGGTGCAAAGCGAACTTCTAGGGTAGGGGAAGTGGAGTCACCAATCTGCCTTGCCGTACCAATTGCCTCACCTTTTTCACCACCCTCAAATGAGCAGCGATTAGTCACGCTGACATTGCCATCTTCTTTGATCTTGTAGGTAGCATTGGTATCAGCAATACATTTTCTCTGAAACCAATTCGGAAACTTAGCAATCTCATACCAAGTGCCCTGATAGCGAGCAACATCTAATGAAGCAATCGTTTTAATCGGCGCCACCGGCTTTGGTTCTGCTTGAGCCCCCTGAGCTATAGCCCAATTTTGTGAGCAACAAAAAAGAAGCAAGCCAAAAATGTAGTAATTTTTTCTCATGATATTTACCCTATGATTTTTTTAATTCTGCCACACAAGTACTCACTTGTTCATTGCCACTTTTGACTTGAGTCAATTCATTACCCATCTTATTGATTTTGAGTTGCCCAATTTGCGGGTCAAAGCGCATCAATATCTGATAGAAATCTTTTACCTCTAGCAAGTTCACCTTCAACTCCTTGCCCTCATAGAGTAGGTTTGCATCAAGAGATCCTTTAGTAATTCCTATCTGAGTAGGGCTGCCATTGAGAGAGCATGTCAGTACTTTGCTTTGACTATCAATCGCTTCCACTTTGGGGGCTTGAGAATCACAACCCCATAAAGCTAGCGACAAGAGGATGCTGATTAAGAGCTCCTGAGTGCGCATACCGGATGATTTCAAAGGAGGGCTCAAGACAGCTGGGCGAGAGGAGAAACTCCAATGAGGTATTGGTGTAATCCAAATATAAAGACTACCCAGAGAATGACTCCAGAAGCAATCGCAATCACTGTAGCTTTGGTGCTCACTTGAGCTTGCTCGGGAATATGAACAGGGCGCTTTCTGGCTGAACGAAAATCCAACACAGCCCAGATTAAAAACCCGCCAAAGAGAATGAGATCTACTAGGGTGCCATTGGAGATGAGATGCGCTAGTGCCCATACTTTGACACCCAAAATCATTGGATGCTTGAGTTTGAGGCGAATTGCATTATTCGATGGCGAGCTTCCTGCTAGGAAGATAAAGGCTATCAGATTTAAGGCTAGGGCAATGTAGATGAGAGCAGCATTGGGTTGCCATAAAACAATTGTATTTTGTCTTGCTTGGCCATAACCAATCACCATGATGACAAATCCAATTAAGGAAATGATGGTGTACAAACCTTTCCACTTCACTTCACCGATACGATCAATCATGTGATTGCGCCATGACTCAGCAAAGATGCGGCAAGAATGGCTAGCAAGAAAAATAATGAGACCAATCAGAAATAAAGCCATGGAATACTCCAAAGGAAAAATAGGTTTAGGGTTTATGAATCTCTTGTTCGCTAGGCTTGATGCCATAGGGCTCTACGAGGGGCCAGATGTGCTTGGGAACCATCGAGGCCATTTTGGCAGGCTGCTCTCTGCGTAGGTGAAGTACTGTTTCAATCGCTTTCATCTCAACGCGTGTGCGAGCAAATTCAAGACCACGAGGCCCAACTCTTGGCATTAACCAGCCCACAATCGGCCTTAACCAGTTCGGCATTTTTCTCAAAGGGAGACCACCAGCAGCGCGCTCAACGTTTTTCATGAAGCCAACCACAGCAGAGTGACGCTTACCAGCGGTTCCCGGTGCTGAGGTGCGTACTTCATCACCTAAAAGATTTAACAACTCTTCACCACGCTCATTCCGTACGATGAGCCATTGCTCACCTTGTCCACCCATATAACCAACCGTAATGTCCGAAAGCACATTGGTGTAATCAACACAGGTGCGGCAGGTTAAGGGAAAGAAATCATTTGGCAAAGTCGAGAGCGGTAATTGCAGAAATGGAATCTCCTTCTTTTTGCCATTCTTAAAGCGCACTTCAACGTGGTAATCGGCTCTAAATTCTAGATAGTTAATCTCATCAGGCTCTGAGCTAACGAGCGATAGAAAGTGATGAAAATTCTCGGTCGTAGTGTTATCAGAGCAGGGTGTACCAATGACGTAAAGCTTTTCTAGGCCCAGCTCTTTCTCTAGAGCCCTTAAGGCATATACCTGGCAAGGGATGCCAATGACAGCCATCTTTTTATAGCCTTTGGCAATCGCAGGCTCTAGAAGGGAAAGAAGCGGTGCATAGCCCATTCTCATGCCACGACACTTGGCCATATCAGACGCTTTATCAATAATGATCGGCAATGGCTTCCAGCGATCGTTAGGATCCTCAGTCATGGTCAAAATAGCATCTACTGCACCAGTTTCTAAGAGACGCTCGCCAATCCGAGTCGTAATTCCAGTCCACTGTGCACCGGTGCTTGGATTTTTAAGTCCTGCTCTGAGCATTTTGATAAAGGGACCAAAATGCAATTCATCAGGACGGGTTACATCTCTTGCTCTACCGTGTACCTGAGTTTCGAGTTCTGGGTAATTAGGCTTAATAAATTGACAAGCCTCACCGCAGCGTTTTGGGTTATCGGTTCGAGAAATTCCACAGTCGGTGCAGAGGCTTCGATAGGGTGCATTAGCAGGATTCATTAGTAGGATTTACTCAGTCTTTTAGACATGATGATTCATAGGGTAAGGGAGCAAAAAGCAAAGTAAACATAATGCATTTATTATGACCTGAATATGAAATATTTGCAGACCGATTTTATGAATATGGAGAGTAATAATGCTACCGAATATCCCCCTCAAAAGACTTGATGGATCCTCAGAAAATTTGCAGGATTATGCAGGCAAGGTACTCTTGATCGTGAATGTCGCAAGCAAATGTGGCTTTACTTCTCAATACCGTGATTTACAAAATCTGTACACAGCAAATCAGGCTAAAGGCCTCGAGATATTGGGGTTCCCTTGCAATCAATTCGGGGCACAAGAGCCTGGTTCGGCAGAAGAAATTCAAAAATTTTGTAGCGCTAACTATGGCGTTACTTTTCCGATGTTCGAAAAAATTGATGTGAATGGGGACAGTACTCATCCCTTATATATCTATTTAAAGGATCAAGCGCCTGGCATCTTAGGTACCACTGGTATTAAGTGGAACTTTACTAAGTTTGTTGTGAGTAAAGATGGTCAATCCGTCACCCGACTTGCATCTGCAGATGGCGCTAGCAAGATGGCAGAGGCAATTCAACAACTGCTCTAGATTAGATTCAGTTCAGTAGTAAACCAGCAGCAATTACTTCTTTTGCTTCTTGTCAGAGTCCAGCCATTCGTTGACATCGGGGAAGGCATCTTGCACTTCACCCATAAATTCACGAACCATGTAATACAGGCCGGCAATTAAGAGGCAAAAAACAAAGATCGATAGAAGGAGTAATGTGGTGTTACTCATTTTTTACGATTCAATAATGCAGATAGTTTGAAATAAATCCCAAAGCAAAATATTGAGGGCACCCATAGCGCTGTAAAGATAGATTGTTCTCGGTCTTGGACAACAAACCATAAATAGGCAGAGGTAAAGAAAGAAATTACCACTGCCATGAGAATGAAGTAATCTGATTTTTTAAACATATTCACTCCTTCGCTTCCTTATTAAAATAATCTCCAATGCCATAGCCAACTGCGCTTAGAAGGCATCCCATGATAGCGCAGCTGCCCAATACGCGAATACCCGAAGAAATACCAAAAGAAAATAGATCTGCAGAAATGAAGCCCCACAGACTTAAGATAATCAATATAAAACTAATTGAGCTAATGAAAAAGCCAAAAATGATGAGAGTCTTTTCGGCTATTTGTGGCCAGGTAGTCAATTAGGCAACCGATTCTACTGGCTTAGCTGGCCATATAAAATTGGTCATTGCTGCAATGGTAATGAACAGCAAAGCAATTTCTAAGAGATAAACACCACAGTAACCCGTTGCTGGATTATTAAGGTCTGCGCCAAAATAATTACGCGATGCCATGCCAGCCAAAATATCCCGAAATACTCCTCCGACTCCAATCGCAATACCTGCAGCAGTAGCTTGCACAGCTCCCCATGCACCTAAGGCTAAGCCACTTTGATTTTCTGGGGCATATCTCATGGTGGCAGTTAAGGTTCCATGGCTAAATAAGCCATTGCCAAATCCAATCAACACAACACCCACAATGAAAATGATTGTGCTATTAAAGGGTGCTGCAGCAATCACTAATATGAATGCAGGAATACCAATTTTGGCTCCATTGCTAGCCATCTTAAAGGGGTCATAACCAGCGCTCAATACTTTGGAGGCAATGCTAAAGCCAAACAAACAACCAACAGCTAAAGTAGCGGTTAACACCGTGGTAGCGCTCACACTCATGTTTAATAATTCACCGCCATAAGGCTCTAGCAAAACATCATTCATGCTAAATGCCATCGTGCCAAAACCCACCGCAACTAAGCGACGAATTGCTTGGCCACCTTCCTTAAAAGTTTCCCAAGATTCTTTAAAGTTTTGCTCTCTGGCTACGAGCGCTCTTGCGCGGGCTTCTTCGCGGCTTTCCTGCTTCCAGAGCGCAATCGCATTTAATACGATCGTGACTACAGCACTGCCTTGAATTACTTGTATTAAGCGTCCGGGGCTGTACTCTTCTAATAACTGACCAAAAATCAGGGCGCTACCAATCATGCCAATTAATAGCATCACATACATCAGACCAACAATATTCGCCTGGGCTTTAGGCGGGGCAAGATCACAGGCTAAGGCAAGACCTACCGTTTGAGTCGTGTGAATGCCGGCACCCACAAATAAAAATGACAGACCTGCAGCAGCTAATCCAATCCATGCGGGCGCTTCACTAGCATTGCCGGCACCAGCTAAGACGAGTAGAGCAAAAGGCATGATGGCAAGTCCACCAAATTGGACCATGGTTCCCATCCAAATATAGGGAACACGACGCCAACCGAGAGCAGATTTATGAGTGTCTGAGCGAAAGCCAATTAAAGCCCTAATGGGAGCAAAAATAATGGGTAAGGAAACCATAATTGAAACGAGTGAAGCTGGGACCTTAAGCTCAACAATCATCACTCGATTTAAGGTGCCTACTAGAAGCACAAGGGCCATGCCAACCGATACTTGGAATAGGGATAGTCTGAGTAATCTACCGAGGGGTAATTCAGCAGAAGCAGCATCTGCAAAAGGCAAGAAGCGGGGGCCTAAATTAGCCCAGGTACTCATTAATTTTTGACTAAAACGATTCATGAAAGTTGAGTTTAAACAGCGGATGCACGAAACAAAAAAATAAGACCCAGATCTAACGATCTAGGTCTTATGAGACAAGATAAAACTTATTTTTGTGCTGTTGGTGCCGCGGGTGCCGATGTAACAGCGCCGGCTTTAGCAGCTTTACCGCCTTCTAAAAAAGCCTTCACCCAAGTTGTGTTATTCAGTAATGCTAAATGAACTGAAAAAGAACCGATTGCACACGCACCCAAAAACAATGGAATACCAACGGTTGGTCTTACTACTGTCCACATTTTTCCGTAGATCATCTTAATCTCCTGTAATTATTTCAACCAAGGTGAATAGATATAAGCAAGTAAGTGGGCGAGTGCTGCAATCATCCCAAAAAATTGCGTACCTTGAATGAGGTTACGGTGTAACTCTTCCGCCTCCTCAACACTCAGACCTGTAAGAGTGTTATTTGTCATAGCTTTTTTCCTCTCAAATCTAACTGCGCCGTGCTAACCCACACGAGGGTGTTTAATTAACCTACATACCACGTGGTTAATTTAGTACGAATGTGTAAATAAATCTATACAGTTTTGTTAGGAATTTCCCTTATATGTCAACGTATTGCAGTGCAAAAAGATTATCCGTAATAGTGGCATTTTTAGATGCTGTAGGCCATATTGGATATAGAATAAGCCCCACATAACCTCTTTTTTAAACATCAAATGAGTCAAACTGGCCAAGGTTTTGGCGCTTTAAAAATACTATTCGAGATAGCCTGCGCTGCGGGCGGTTTTGGTATGGGCCTGCTATTTGCTAAGCAGTTGGATTTAGGCATTGTCCCTGGGGTTTTTATGGGCCTGATGGGGGCAATCTTCACCTTTATCCTTGCCCAAGGCCTTACCGCCTTTGTTTTTCGTATACTGAGACGAGATTAACCAGAGGCTTAGCCTCTTCAGTCACAAGGATAGGTAATGAATAAGCAAGTTGAATCAACCCCAATTGATGCCAAATTTAAAAGAACCATGCTTTGGCTCAAATTTGCCATTGTTGTATTCCCAATAGCCTTAGCTGGGCAGGTCTGGATTCTGTACCAAGAGTACTCATTTACCAATCTACTGTTTGTGCTGATCACGGCCTTCGCTTTGTATTCCACAGTCAATTCATACAAAAAATTTAAGGCCTACGAGGCTACCGCCAAGAATCAGCAATAAGCATTGATATGTGGGTTTTCCCTAGGTAGGGAAGCGGAAATAGGTGTCAATCTTGATTGACATATTGCTCATCAAGATGAAGAATCATTTTCATGATTTTTCTAGTCCCACTACAAGCTATTTTCAGCAGCCTCTAGCATGCAAATACTCAATCTTGGTGTGAATCATCACACGGCTCCAATTGATATTCGAGAGAGCGTTGCTATTTCTCCAGCAGATTTGCAGGATTCCTTATTGGATCTTCGTAATTATTTAAGAAGTGCTGATTCTGAATTGATGCCTGAGGTCGCAATTTTATCTACCTGCAATCGCATGGAGATTTATTGTGCTGCGAATGATGTTTCATATCCTACCCATCATTTAGAAGAGCGTACTTTTGATTGGCTAACTTCTCAAAAGCGTTTGCAAAGCGATGCATTGAAGCCCTATATTTATTCGGCAAAAGAGACTGATGCGGTAAAGCATGTATTTAGAGTGAGTTGTGGAATGGATTCAATGGTGTTGGGGGAGACTCAAATACTAGGTCAAATGAAAAAAGCGGTTGAATTAGCTGACCAAGCCGGCACATTAGGCATATATCTAAAACCTTTATTCAATAAAACTTTTTCTGTTGCCAAGGCAGTCCGAGCAACAACGGATATTGGTAAGCATTCAGTTTCAATGGCTGGGGCCTCAGTGCGCTTGGCTGAAAAGATCTTTGGCGATCTGAAGGACTCCAAAATCCTATTTATTGGTGCAGGCGAAATGATTCAATTGTGTGCCTCGCACTTTGCCGGTCGAAAGCCAAAACAGATTGCAATCAGCAACCGCACAGTTGATCGTGGTGATGAGATGGCAAAAGTCTTTGCCGAAAAAGGCCTGCAAACAGATTCCTTTCCTTTGCAATCCTTGCCAACGCGCTTACAGGACTTTGACGTGATTGTTTCTTGTACAGCAAGTGCATTGCCAATCATTGGCATGGGGATGATTAAAACCGCCTTGAAGGCCAGAAATAGCAGACCGATTGTATTGATTGATTTGGCTGTCCCGCGGGACATAGAGCCAGAGGTTCGATCGCTTGAAGATGCCTACCTGTACTCCGTTGATGATTTGGGTAGCGTTGTCAATGAAGGTCGCCATATCCGCGAACTTTCGATGGCTGATGCTGAAACCATTATCGATAAGGGCGTGAGTGAATTTTTTCAGACGCTGCAAAAAAGAACACTAGTACCGATTATTCAATCGCTGCAGACTACTGCAGAGCGCCTCAAGGAAATTGAATTAGAAAAAGCAGTACGACGCATTAAGAGGGGTGAGGATCCAGTTGCAGTCTTATCGATCATGGCAGAAGCCTTGGCTAATAAATTTATGCATGCACCTATTAATGCCTTGCAAAAATCACCCAATAACGAGATCGAAGATTTCAAGCGAATTCTCTCCAGTATTTATTCTCCAAAATAATTTCGGCGTTAAATATGCTCCAGGCAACCAAAGTACTCCACACCATCAATTCTTCACAGGACTTAAAGCAGCTCGAGCAGTCTGAGCTTGCCCAATTGTCAGATGAGTTACGTGAATTCATTCTGCAATCTGTTGCCAGTACTGGCGGGCACTTATCCTCTAATTTAGGAACCGTTGAGCTAGCAATTGCTTTGCATTATGTGTTTGATACTCCTGATGATCGGATTGTTTGGGATGTAGGACATCAAAGTTACGCCCATAAAATTTTGACAGGGCGCAGAGAAATGATGCCGAGTTTGCGTCAGTTTGGTGGCTTATCTGGCTTCCCAAAGCGCTCAGAAAGTCAATACGATGCTTTTGGTACAGCACATTCGTCTACTAGCATTTCAGCAGCTCTCGGGATGGCAGTCGCCAGCAAAGTGAAGGGCGAAAAGCGCAATGTCATCGCAGTCATTGGCGATGGCTCAATGAGCGCTGGCATGGCCTATGAAGGTTTAAATAATGCAGGAGTTGATAAATCGATTCCCTTAATCGTGATTTTGAACGATAACGAAATGTCGATTTCTCCTGCGGTTGGGGCGCTGAATCGATATTTGGCAAAGCTGATTAGCGGCTCGCTCTACGGTGCTACCAAAAAAGGTTTGGATAAGATGCTTTCCTATACGCCTCCCTTAAGAGAGTTTGCCAAAAGACTGGAAGGTCATGCAAAAGGGATGATTGGCCCAGCCACGATTTTCGAAGAATTTGGTTTTGATTACTATGGCCCAATTGATGGCCATAATCTTGACGATCTCATCATTACCCTTGAGAACCTCAAAAAGATTGCTCAGACTGATGGCCCGCAATTCTTGCATATCGTTACTAAAAAAGGCAAAGGGTATGAGAGGGCAGAGTTAAACCCGATTTCTTATCATGGCCCCGGCAAATTTAATCCTAGTGAAGGCCTGAAACCTTCTGCACCAGGTAAAAAAACCTATACCGAAGTATTTGGTGAATGGCTTTGCGATATGGCCAAAGAGGACAAGCGTCTGATTGGTATTACGCCAGCAATGCGCGAGGGTTCTGGCTTAGTCCAGTTTGAGGCACAGTTCCCTGATCGTTACTTTGATGTCGGAATTGCAGAGCAGCATGCAGTCACTTTTGCAGCGGGTATTGCTTGTGAGGGTCTAAAGCCGGTAGTAGCAATCTATTCGACCTTTTTACAAAGGGGCTACGATCAGCTCATACACGATGTAACTTTGCAGAATTTACCAATTGTTTTTGCCATCGACCGAGCCGGTATGGTTGGCGCAGATGGACCAACCCATGCAGGTGTATTTGATGTTGCTTTTCTAAGATGCTTACCCAATGTGGTCTTGATGACACCATCTAATCAAGAAGATTGCAGAAATATGCTGACGACTGCTTTTGGTGTCAATGGCCCCTCTGTCGTGCGTTATCCACGCGGCTCTGGAGTGGGTCCGGAAGCATCTCAAAAACTAGAGACTATCCCCGTCGGAAAAGGTGTGATTGTTCGCAAAGCAAAAAATGCGCAAGCTCCTGGGAAAAAGATTGCCTTTGTTTGCTTTGGCCCATTGTTATATAACGCACTAGAGGCTGCAGAGGAGCTTGATGCTACTGTTGCTGATATGCGCTTTGTAAAACCATTAGATGAGCAATTGCTCTTGGATCTCGCGAAAAGCCATGATGCTTTAGTCTTTATTGAAGACAGCGCAACACAAGGTGGGGCCGGCAGCGCGTGTTTAGAAGCTCTCTCCACGCACAAGATTCAGATACCGACTCTACAAATTGGCTTACCTGATGAGTATGTAGAGCATGGCGATGTGAATGTGCTCTTAGATTTATATGGATTATCTCCGAAGAAAATCCTAACTAAAGTGCGAGATCACTTTCAGATATAAGTGACTTATTTATGTTTAAGAAAGAAAAAAATCAGACACAGCTGTTATCTAAAGAGGCAAAGTGGCAATATATTGGTAAACCAGTTCTGATCATCTTTGGCACTCTGAACTTATTCATTCTCGTTTTTTTCTTAATTTACTATTACACCTAAGTACTAAACTTTCAGAATCTCCCACGGCACTACTTCTCTTGAAGGAAAATTAATGTTAAATAAAAAAATGGCTATGCCATTAGCCTGGGGTTTAACGGTGGCGATTCTAGGGGGTTTAGCAACGGATTTGGGGCCTTGGTATCAAGCCTTAAAAGAACCTTTTTGGAAACCGCCTGATGCAGCATTTGGCCCGATCTGGTCGACTATTTTTGTTTTGTCTGGCATTGCTTGGGTCGCTGTAAAGCACTTGACCACTAACCCCGCGCTTCTGAGTCGCCTCACTTTTTTATTTTGGGTTAATGCTTTTCTGAACTTGCTATGGAGTATTTTGTACTTTCGCTTTCAAAGACCAGACTGGTCTTTATATGAAGCGGTGTTTTTATGGCTTTCAGTGCTTGCTATATTGCTGACGCTACGAAAGGTGTCTACTAAATACAGCTTATATATGCTGCCATATTTAATATGGGTCACTATTGCGATTGTTTTGAACTGGGATACTGTGCGACTGAATGGTCCCTTTGGATAAAAAAGCTTACTTGCTCTTAATGCTGGCCCCAAATGGCAAAGATGCCGGTAATTAAGATAAGCCCATACAAGCCGGCATAAATTTTGAAATCTTTCAGAATGACTGCAGGAGCTATTTTTTTATACTTCCAAAGGTAGTAGTGAAAAACAATCGGTGAAATCAAAATCACACCAAACTCAATCACCAGCTCGAGCATGACACCCGTCATTTATTGGATGAATTTATTCTTAGAAAATACCAATGCGACTACTAAGATCATGCCTATTACAAACAAAAGTAGCGATCCCGTTTTGACAAAAACGATGAAGCCCAAGAGCGCAAGACCAAACGCAATTAATCCTAATTTATCTCTAGACATCACTTTTCTCCTATATTTAAACTAGTCCTCAGATTAATAGAGAGCTACCTAAATAAAACTATACCTCAGTAGGTCTGCTTTCACATTTAGTGTGTGCGGGTGAAGTTAACTGCCTAAAGTTATTCAGGTTTGATGCCTGCATCTTTGACAACCTTGGCCCACTTAGCGGTATCTGCTTTTAAAAGTCTGGCTAGTTCTTGGGGTGAGCTAACAACGGGTTGCATAGCCAAAAATTCGAGTTTGTCTTTATATTCGCTAGAGTTCACTGCCTCACGAACAGCCTTATTGAGTTGAGTAATGATTGGTTGCGGAGTATTTGCAGGCGCAAATAAGCCTAGCCAAATAGTCGTTTCATACCCAGGCACTCCCTGTTCGGCAATGGTGGGTACATCTGGCAAAGTAGGGTAGCGCTTCAAGCTGGCAACCCCTAAAGGTTTTAAACGTTCTGCCTTGATATTGGGTATTGCTGAAGAGACGTTATCAAACATCACTTGCACATGGCCGGCTAATACGTCTTGTATTGCAGGTGCGGCCCCTTTGTAAGGCACATGCACCCATTGGATTCCTGTTTGTGAGCTGAATAGTTCTGCGCCTAAATGGTATGTACTACCAATGCCGGATGAAGCATAAGTCAGCTTTCCAGGATTCTCTTTGGCATACGCCACCAGTTCTTTAATGTTTTTGACCGGTAAGCTAGGGTTAACAACCAAGATGTTTTCGATAGTTGCCACCATGGAGATGGGAGAAAAATCAGTCACCGGGTCGTAAGGTAAATTCAGAGTAAGGCTTGGACTTGCTGCCATGATGCTGCTGGTACCCAGCAGTAGGGTATCTCCATCGGGGATTGATTTAGCTACAAATAGGGCGCCTATCCCACCAGTGGCTCCCACTTTATTTTCAATCACTACAGGTCGTTTGAGAATGGAAGATAGCTTAGGTCCCAATACCCTTGCCACTACATCGGTGGGTCCACCATTAGAAAATGGCACGATGATACGAATCGGTTTCTCATTTGGGATTTGGGCGTGACTATACGAGAAAGCACCTAACCATAGACATAATAGGCTCATCAATAGTTTCATAAAACTAAACCCCCATTTCCTTAAATACAATTTTGGCGTTATGGAAAGCATCAAGTGCAGCTGGTGCACCACAATATACCCCGCAGTGCAAAAAGATTTCACGCATTTCTTCTTTGGTGACACCATTGTTTAATGCGCCCCGTATATGAAGTCGAAGTTCGGCAGGGCGATTGGTTGCAATCAGGATTGCGAGATTTAACATACTCCGTGTCTTTTTCTCCAGACCCTCTCTCACCCAGACAGCCCCCCAAGCATGCTCAGTTAAGTACTGTTGCAGTGGTTCGGTAAATTCATCAGCATTAGCCAGTGAATCGTTGACATATTTTTCACCTAAAACCTCTTTGCGAACTGCCAATCCAGCCTTGTAACCTGCGTTCTCGTTCATATTGCCTCCTATGTTCACATATCACAATCGTTCTGTAATTGAATGTACCATTTCTGCTTCTGAACTGATATTTGCTTGGTTTATGCAAGTTTAAGGATGCTGAAGATCTTCAGATTCATCGATTTTTCAAGGGGAGGGTGGATGAGCCAAACCCCCGGCACTGGCAGAAATTGGGTTTGGCTGCTTCGTTCCCGACCTGACCAGGTTATCCAACCCACCATGCGGGGAGGCCCATCCACTTCCATTTTAGCTTGTTAGAATGTAAGACATGACAGCATTGGCATTAGCCCGTTCGTGGCGCCCCAAAACATTCTCTGAGTTAGTAGGACAAGACCATGTGGTTAAGGCCTTGACCCATGCCTTAGATCAAGGACGCCTGCATCATGCATGGCTCTTTACGGGCACTCGTGGGGTAGGTAAGACCACCATTGCGCGCATTATGGCAAAAGCCCTCAATTGCACAGGTGCAGATGGTGCAGGCAAGATGACTTCGCAGCCTTGCGGAAAATGCCCAGCTTGTATGGAAATCGATGCGGGTCGTTTTGTTGACTATATAGAGATGGATGCAGCCAGTAATCGTGGTGTTGACGACATTGCCGCTCTTCTAGAAAAAGCAGCTTACGCACCAAGCAATGCTCGTTTCAAGGTCTACATGATTGACGAGGTGCATATGCTCACCAATCATGCCTTTAATGCCATGCTGAAAACTCTGGAAGAACCTCCAGAGCACGTCAAATTTATTCTGGCGACTACCGACCCACAAAAGATCCCCGTCACTATTTTGTCTCGTTGCTTGCAGTTCAACCTTAAGCAAATGCCTGTAGCCCTCATTGTTGAGCATTTAGAGAAAGTGCTTGCAGCAGAAAAAGTGACTTACGAAGTCAATGCATTGCGTGTCTTAGCTAAAGCAGCTCAAGGTTCAATGCGCGATGCCCTGTCATTAACTGATCAAGCGATTGCCTATGCAGCAGGCAAAGTGACTGAAGAATCTGTACGTGGCATGCTTGGCACATTAGACGATGCGTATCTCATTCGTATTTTAGATTGCTTAATTGCAAAAGATGGCGCAAGCCTTCTCGCAGTTGCTAATGAAATGGGAGAGCGCAGTATGTCTTTCTCATTAGCATTGCAAGATCTATCTAGCCTGCTACAAAAGATTGCAGCAGCACAAGTAGTTCCAGAATCGGTATTAGAGGATTGGCCAGAAGCAGGCGAGATTCGTCGCTTAGCTACTCAACTCACTAAAGAAGAGGCGCAACTCTTCTACCAAATCAGTATTACTAGCCGCCCCGACTTATCACTCGCGCCAGATGAGCAAACTGGCTTTGCCATGACTCTCTTGCGGATGTTGGCATTTCGTCCAGGGAGCAGTGGCGGTGGGGGTACAGCTCCAACACCATCGTCTCCTCCAGTCGCTAGCGCACCACGTCCAATGTCTGCTCCAGCGCCAACAGCCAAAACAGTAGTGTCTGCAGCAGCATCTATAGCAACGAAGCTAGTAGCCGCAGCTACTCCTGTAGGTGATGCTGCAAATCGCCCAGACTGGCATAGCTTGGTGCGGCAATTACCAGTAAAAGGTTTGGTGCAACAGTTAGCATTTCAGACAGAGTTGCAAGATTGGAAAGATTCTGCAGCAGGTGTAAAGGCAACGATCGTGACACCCATGCCGCAACTCGCTTCAGAAGCTTCTATTGCTCGCTTAGGTGAGGCGCTCACTACATATTTCGGTAAACCAGTCAAGATCGTGATTGAAAAAGGTGAAGTAGAAGGTAAGACCGTTGCTAAGGTTGATGCCCAGATTCATCAAGAGAAAAGAATGAACGCCGAACAAATGATTGCCGCTGATCCTTTTATCCAGCAATTAGAAAAAGAGTTTGGCGCTAAAGTAGTTGGCGGCTCTGTGAAGCCGCTGTAATGCACCCCTTTAATTTAAATTCAGTAATACAGCACTAAGGAAAAGAAGCGATGATGAAAGGTGGACTTGCTGGCCTCATGAAACAGGCTCAGCAGATGCAAGAGAAGATGAAAACTGCGCAAGCTGAGTTGGCTGCGCTGGAAGTGACTGGCCAAGCGGCTAGCGGCTTAGTGAAAGTAACGATCTCTGGCAAATACGAACTTAAGCGGGTACAAATTGATCCAGGCGCAATGGACGACCGTGAGATGCTAGAAGACTTGATTGTTACTGCTTATACCGAAGCATTCAAACAAGTAGAAGCCGCTAGCGCACAAATGATGTCTGGTGCTACTGCTGGAATGCCAATGCCTCCGGGCTTTAAGTTGCCTTTCTAAGCAATCATTTATGGCGCGTCATGAAGCACCTCAAGATGCACTCGGTCGTTTGATTGAGGCTTTGCGTGTGCTCCCGGGAGTAGGCCCCAAGTCTGCTCAGCGCATGGCGTTCTATCTTTTGCAGCATGATCGCAATGGGGCTGCAGTACTGGCCCAGTCCTTGGGTGAGGCAGTACAGACTGTTGGCCACTGCGCACGTTGTAATACCTTCTCAGAAACTCAAATCTGTATTACTTGCTCAGATGAGCGCCGTGATCCATCCTTGCTCTGTATTGTAGAAACGCCTGCCGACCAAGTGATGGTGGAGCAGACCTTAAGTTTCAAAGGCAATTACTTTGTATTGATGGGTCGTCTCTCACCACTGGATGGTATGGGCCCCAACGAAATTCATTTTGATCGCTTACTTGCTCGTATTGAGAATCCAGATACGAACGTGCCCATTCGGGAGGTAGTACTAGCGACAAACTTCACTAGCGAAGGCGAGGCTACTGCCCATTACATTGGTGAAGTGCTCAAAGCTAAAGGTATTAAAGTTACCCGTATTGCGAGAGGTATTCCGGTGGGTGGCGAGCTAGAGTACGTCGATGCAGGTACCTTGGCCAGAGCTTTGATGGATCGTCGTTAATATGTTGGCTTCAATTAAATTATCAGAGTCATTAATCCAGGATGCTAAGTCTGCATCTAAGATCGCAAAAAGAACCCTCCCCGAGCAGATTGAGCATTGGGCCCGTCTAGGCAAGGCATGTGATGAAAACCCCGATCTGCCAGTCCATATGCTGCAAGATATTTTGGCAAGCAGGGTAGAGATGAGCCTTAATAAGCTAAGTAGATTTCGTTTCGGATAGCCTAGTTGGATATCCTTTGTCTAACAAGCAAGTTGCTTTAAGACCTCCCCAAATCCTATTTCCTGGACTTATAGGGGAACTACTTAATTACCTACTGGAATAGAGAGGATAGAGTCAGCATATTATAAGAAAGAAGTTCAATCAGGGAGATGAATCGTGCGTAAATTTCAATCAAGCAAAATTTTAGTAGCTAGCCTATTGAGTGCTGGCTTAATATTGGCTTCCAATATTACCCAGGCTCAAGTAGGTTTTCCGCCACCACCACCTAAAGTGAGCCCTGCAGCCGGTGTGATTGATATGCATGTGCACCCAGATCCTGATGTCTTCGGAAGATCTTTAACTGATAATGAGTTGGCAACCATTGCTAGGCGCAAAGGTATGCGGGGAATTGTGATTAAGAACCATGTGGTTACAACGAATGATCGCGCTGCATTAGTCATGCAGCAGGTTCCAGGTATTGAGGTATGGGGAGGCATTGTTCTCAACAAGTCTGTAGGCGGTGTAAATCCTGCAGCCGTAGAGTGGATGCATCGGATGTCTGGTGGTCGCGGAAAAGTAGTTTGGCTACCGACTTTTGATTCGGATATGCATGTCAAGACTTTGGTTGATAAAAATCAATCAGGAATTGTTGTTGCAACAAACGGTCAAATTACTCCAGAGTTGGAGCAGGTTCTCAAGATTATTGCTCGTGAAGATTTGATTCTAGCTACCGGTCATATTTCTGCTGATGAAGTGGTTACGGTTGTGAAGCGCGCTAAAGAATTGGGCGTGAAGAACATTTTGATCACACATGGATTAACCAATATTCCAGGCCTCTCTTGGGAGCAAGCTAAGCAAGTGACAGCTATGGGCGCGTATATTGAAATATGCTATTTGCAGTTTTTAACTGGTCCAAATGCCCAATATAAATGGATGACACATTGGGAGAAGGTCGATGCAACAGTTGTTGCCAAGGCGGTTAAAGAGATTGGTGCAGATCATTTAGTGCTCTCAACGGATTTAGGTCAACAAGGCATGATGACCCCACCCGATGGCGTTGAGAATGAGATTGCAGCCGTTAAGGCGGCAGGTGTATCGCAAGCCGACATTGATAAAATGATGAAAAAGAACCCAGCAAAATTATTGGGTCTAAAGGATTAATCTCTTTTTCGTTCACTTAAGGCCACCTTCGGGTGGCTTTTTATTTTTTAAAAATAGTTGCTGTTTTATCAGAAATGGATTGTGGGCAGGATTTGACGGGGCCTATGGAGCTCACCAAGAGATATAGGAATTCAGTGGTATATCTGCATCTATTAACCCCCAATTCGAGACGTATTTGTCATCACCATGCCATAAAGACTAGGTAAATTGATCTTTTTTGGGGATAATTTGGTCTGCGCCACCCTTGGGCTTCAATCTCAAGCTGTGTTTGCCTAGTTTTTCCTATCGGCATGTTGCTATTGCATTGCACTGGCATCCCAATTAGAAATTGTGAATGACCCGCAAGTTTTACATCCTCCTCCTGTTAAGCATTATTTGCACTTTTCTAGGCGCCTCTGCATTTGCACAGAAGGCGGGATCAGGCTCGGACCAAATTGCCACCTTTGCATCACCGATTCAAGATTTGCCTACCGAAGGAGATCTGTTGGGTTTACCAGTAAACGTACACGGCCAAACTACTTACATTAATCAGCGCTATAACAATTTCACATCTAGCTATTCGGGTATGAATAGCTTGGCTGCTCAGAAGTCGATGAGTTATACCTGGTCTGGAACATTATTCTTTGGCGCTCGGCTTGCTCCAAATACTGATGTGTATTTCAATCCCGAAGTAATTTCAGGGGTTGCATTCTCAGGTCTGACTGGTTTAGGTGGGTTTACTAATGGCGAAGCAACTAAAGCGACTGGCTTAAATGCCAAATTTTATTCTGCTAGAGCTTTTGTGCGGCACATCATCAATCAAGAGGGTAATAAAGAAGTTCTCGAGAATGAGGCTAATCAAATTACGCAAACGGTGAGTAGTAATCGTGTTGTCATTACTGCTGGTCAGTTTTCTACTTTAGATATTTTTGATGACAGCCGCTACGCCAAGGATCCTCGTATTCAGTTTATGAACTGGGGCAATATGACCTATCTAGCATACGATTATGCTGCCGACGCACGTGGCTATAGTACTGGCTTAGCGGGCGAGTGGTACTTGGAAAACTGGGTAATGCGAGCCTCTCGTATGTTGGCTCCAAAGAAACCCAATGGCCGTGATCTGAACTGGCAAGTTTTCAATACCTATGGCGACCAATTTGAGATTGAGCGTCAGCACCATATTAGCGATTTACCCGGTAAAGTGAGTGTGCTTGCTTATCGCAATAAAATGATCCTGGCGCGTTTTTCTGATGCGACTAATTATGTGACTGCCAATAATGCGCAGGGCACACAAGCGATTAATAATGTGCGTACCAACTACCAATATAAAACAGGTGTGGGTATTCATGGAGAGCAGGCCTTAACTCATGACCTCGGTATCTATGCTCGTGCATTTACCTCAGATGGCCATACAGAAACGATGTCTTTCACAGAAGCTGATAACTCAGTCTCTGTTGGTATGGGTATGAATGGCACACGATGGGCACGTCCAAACGACAGCATTGGTATTTCGATGATGCAAAACGGCTTATCCAGTTATCGCCGTTCGTATTTACAAGCTGGCGGTGTGTCTTACTTTATTGGTGACTATGCTGGTCCTGGCCAGACAATTTCTTATCGTCCTGAGCGGATAGGTGAGGTCTATTACAACGCTACCGTGATCAAGAATATCTTGGCAGGCTTGAACTTTCAGCACGTCAATAATCCCGCTTATAACGCAGCCCGCGGCCCTGTAAACATCATCTCTTTCAGGATTCATGCCGAGTTTTAAGGACTTAAAGGGCTAAGCTATTCATTATTATCTTTAGAATCAATAAGATAGGTATTTCCAATTATTAGACTTTTGGCTTTTGTCACCTATAATCTACAAAACCCCCTGAAACGGGCATTTGCAAGTTCTAAACCTGCATCAGGGGCTAAAAAATAGCATTGATTGATTTAGAGGCGGCCGCATTTGTTGATTAACGGCAAACGTAAAACGAGGGTAGTCAATCTACTTAAATACATTGCACCATATGCAATGGCTACTTTTGCTATTTCTGCGTTTGCACAAATATCTGGTGATAGAACTCCTGCGAATGTCACCGTTCAATCGGGTGACTCTTCTTTAGCGGCGCCACCATCTATTGGTTCGCAACTAAGTACTCAAGACCAAGGTACTAAAGCGGCTGAATTATTTACTCCAGTTGCTAAGGAAAACACTCCCAAAATTTATGTCAAGAGTGTGCCATCAGGCCCAACGGAGATGGACTTGCGTCAGTTGTGGAATGAACTCAAGATGAATAATCCGCAACTATCTTCATTGCGCGAGTCCTATCTATCTGCCAAGGCAACTGTTCCTCAAATTGCAGCACCAGCAAATCCTCAAGTAGGTCTGGTCTGGTCTGGTATGCCAGCCAATTCACCATTTGCATTGGGTGGAGCGAATGTGCCATCTACAGCTTACCCTAATGGGATCAGCAACAATAACTCGATTTCTGTAGCGCAACCCTTTCAGTTCCCTGGCAAGAAAAGCTTGGCAGCAGAAATTGCTGATACTAATGCAGAAGCGCTCTTAGCCAGTTCTGAATCTACCTATTTGCAATTGGGTGCGCAGCTCTCAACTCTTTACTACAACACGCTGTCTGCGCAGAAGCAATTGCAAGTGCTTAAGGAATCAGTCATTCGCCTAGAGATGATCAAGAACGTTGCTAAAGCGCGTTACTCTAATAATGCTGCAGCCTATGTGGAATACCTCAATGCTCAAGTTGCACAAAGTTCAGCACAAGCAGATCAGTTCAATGTTGAGCGTCAGCTGCAAGTGGGGATCAACAATATCAATACTTTGGTGGGCCGTCACTCCCGCGAAAAATTAGTATTACGTGGAGATGTGCGCCGTGCCATTAGTGCTGTACCAACTTTAGTCGAATTAGAAGACTATGCAGAATCGAGTCATCCTGCATTAAAAAGTTCAGCTCTACAACTAGATGCTGCACGCAAGGGTGTCACTCTTGCCAAGAAAGCATACCTGCCAGACTTTCAGGTCATTGGTTCTTCGTTCACACCGCGCGGACCATTTGCCTCAAATAATGGAGCCTTGTTTTATCAGTTGGAGTTAGATCTCATCATTCCTCTTTATTTCTTTACCAAAGAAAAGTATGGGGTAGAGCAGGCACAGCGTAATCAAGCAGCTGCTGAAGCAGGCAATATCTCTAATCGCCAGCAGATTGTGCTTGCCGTTAATTCTGCATATGCTGCCTATGAGCAGGCCAAGAACCAAGCCCAGTTTTTAAGGGGAAGTCAGGTTCCTCAGGCAGATGCTGCATATAAAGTAGGATTGATACAGTATTCTAATAGCGGTCAAGGTTTTAATGATTTATTGACAGCACAAACCCAGTTGCGTAATTTGGAAGTTCAATTGGCTTTTGCAGAAGCTAACTTATTGCAGGCTCAGGCAGTATTGTTCGTCTCCGCTGGTAAAGAACCTTTCTAAGGAGTTGTTTTGAAGGACAAGCTAATTAAAATCCTGAAGCTCGCTTTTGAAGAGTTTAAGAAGTTAAAAGATCGATTTCTTGCTCGCGTTGAAGCTAGCGCGAATGAAATCCACCGCTCCTATTGGGCGCTCTTACCAGAGACGCGCGCTCGACTTCGCTTAGCGATGATTTGTGTTTCTATTTTGATACTAGGTTTTGTTATTGGCCTTCTTGTCAATGTAAATCGTCCGGTCAAGATAGAAAAAACAGCAAAGGCACTGAGTGTTGAGGGCACAGGTACGATGGAGTTAAAGCTTCCGGGTATTGAGCTTAATCCGAGTATTTATATTTTCCAAGATGCCACTTTGGTTAAAGTTCCAGTTGAACTGAAGGTTCCTGGTCGCTTGGCATTTAATGCCGAGAAAGCAAAGGTACTTTCTGCAAGGGCGCCAGGTAGGGTTGAGCGAATCTATGCATTTGATGGTGCTCCAGTAGAGGTTGGCTCACCAGTAATAGAGCTCTATAGCCCAGAATTTTTATCTGCCCAGCAGGAGTATCTGTTGTCATCTAAAACTGCAAAGGTCTTAGAGACCAATAAGACAATGAGCGATTTGCTAGGTGATGCACAAATTACCCAACAAGCTGCTGGTAACCGCATGCGGAATTTGGGCGCTAGTGATGGCGATATTAAATCGCTTGAAAAAACTGGTAAGACTCAGTCCAACTTGATTATGCGTTCTCCGCTCCAAGGGGTTGTCGTAAAACGTGCTGTAGAGCCAGGTTCCATCGTGAATGCTGGTGATGTATTGGTTTCCCTCGCTAATCCAAAAGAGCTTTGGTTCTTGGGTAATGTATATGAACAAGATATTCGTAAGATTCAAAAAGGACAGACCATGATTCTGCGATCAGAGTCTTATCCTGATAAAGAATTTATTGCTACGGCTAACTATATTGCGCCTGCGATCGATCCTGAGACACATGCCTTGCTGATTCGTTGTGATGTTGAAAATCCTGATGGACTCCTACGTCCTGATATGTATGTTAGTGCGCGTTTGAAAACAGCAGAAACCGAGGCGGTAGTAGTGCCACAGTCGGCCATCATCCGCGTTCGTGAGATGCGTTATGCCATCATTAAAACGGGTCCTGATAGTTTCCGTAGATTTTCTGTGAAGGGTTATGACCTCGATGGCAAGAAGTTTGCTGTAACTGAAGGTTTAGAGCCTGGCATGAAGGTATTAACGGATGGCGCGGTCTTATTGAATGACCGTTTTGCCAAACAGGAGGAATAATTGAGTTTTGCTACCTCCTTCATTCGGGGAGTTATAGAAAAGCGCATCATTATTCTTGCTGGTGCGTTGATACTATTGGTGTTTGGCGCCTTTAGCTTAAAGCAGTTACCAATTCAGCCTTATCCAGGTGTTGCGCCACTTACGATTCAGGCGATCTCTCAGTGGCCTGGCAGAAGTACGACTGAAGTAGAACAGCAAGTCACCATTCCGGTAGAGAATGCCTTAGCTGGAATTCCTGGTGTAAAGGCGTTTCGCTCGGTTTCCTTATTCGGTCTTTCCGTTGTTACGCTGAAATTTAACGACAATGTAGATCCTTTTAAAGTTCGCCAGATATTCATTGCTAATTTAGGCAATGTAACTTTTCCTGCCGGTGTGAACTCAAGCGTTAGTCCAGATTCAGACGCTACTGGTGAAATTTTGCGCTACCAGGTGACCTCTGACTATGCATCGCCCACGCGCTTAAAGACGTTACAAAATTACGAGATTTATAAAGAGCTCAAGCAAACTCCGGGGATTGCTGACGTTTCCTCATTTGGGGGTAAGGTTCGGCAATATCAGGTGATTGTGAGCCCAGAGAGTTTGCAATCTAAGGGCGTTACAGTTTCACAATTAATTGATGCCTTATCTAAAGCCAATGACAATACTGGTGGCGGCGTACTGCCAAGCGGTGAACAGCAATTTGTTGTGCGTGGCGTCGGCTTGTTGCGCAATATTGAGGATATCAAGCAGGTTGTAATTGCAGTGAATAAGGGAGTAGCAGTTCGTATTGGTGACGTAGCTAACGTTCAAATTGGCAATGCACCCCGTTTAGGTCTTTTCCAGTTTGACGAAAATCCTGACTCTGTTGAAGGTATTGTGTACCTACGTCGCGGAGAGAATGCATCTGAAGTATTGGCTCGCGTACGAGAAAAGATTACGAATATCAATAACCATATATTGCCTCCCGGTATTCAGGTTAAGCCCTTCTATGACCGCCAAGTGCTTTTGGATATCACGGTAGGCACTGTGAAGCACACGATGTTTTTTGGTATGACTATGGTGCTGGCCTTACTTTATGTTTTCTTAGGAAATCTGCGGGCTGCTGCAGTGGTTGCCGCTGTCATTCCACTTGCTCTTGGTTTTTCTTTCATCATGATGTATGTCTTTAATGTGCCAGCTAATCTGATTTCACTAGGTGCCATTGACTTTGGCGTGATCGTAGATGCAGCTGTGATCATTACAGAAAACGTCATGCGTCATCTGGAAGAGGGTGGTAAGCGCGTCAATCAAAGCATTATTCTGGCTACTAGCGAAGTGCAACGCGCCATGATTTATTCCACCAGCATCATCATCGTTGCCTATTCTCCATTGTTCTTAATGGGTGGTGTTGAAGGCATCATTTTTAAGCCAATGGCATTTACCATGGGCTTTGCTTTGGTTGCCTCTATCGTTCTGAGTCTGACATTCTTGCCGGCCTCCATGTCATACGTCTTTGGTAATAACTTTAGCCATAAGCCGCCAAAATTTATTGCTTGGATGTTAGATCACTATCGCCCCTTGTTGAGAAGGTGGATGGATCATCCACGCCATGTGATTACTGTGGCTATTTTTATTTTAGGTGTGACATTATTTAGTGCTACCAGATTGGGTACAGCGTTCTTGCCGACTCTGGAAGAAAATAATATTTGGTTACGTGTTACTCTTCCTAATACAGTAGATCTCGAATACTCTACCAAGGTAGCTAACCAGCTGCGCGAAATCTTTTTAAAGCAACCTGAGTTAGAGAAAGTGGCGGTCCAGATTGGTCGTCCTGATGATGGTACTGACTCTACTGGTGTATTTAATCAGGAGTATGGCCTGTATTTAAAAGCCCCAGACGCAATGCCAAAAGGTACAAGCAAGCATCAACTTCTAATGCATTTGCAGGCTGAGCTCAGTAAGATTCCTGGAATTAACTTTAGCTTCTCGCAATATATTCAAGATAATGTCAATGAGGCCCTCTCTGGCGTTAAAGGAGAAAACTCAGTCAAGATCTTTGGCTCGGATTTAGAAGTCCTGGCAGAAAAAGCCCATGAAGTAGTGGCGCAATTGAGAAAAGTTCGCGGCATCGAGGATGAGAATATTCTTAAAGAACTTGGTCAGCCGACTCTGAACATCCAAATTGATCGCGAGAAATCTGCGCGCTATGGGGTCAATGTTGCTGATATTCAAACTGTTGTGGCTAATGCGATTGGTGGCGCACCAGTAACTAACTTTCTGGAAGATGAAAAAACCTTCGGGATTGTAGTGCGCCTAAACGAGGCTAGCCGTAACGATATTCCTGATGTCAGCAGTTTGCTGGTTGATACACCTAATGGCCAAAAAGTGCCTTTATCAATGGTTGCTAAGGTACAGCTAACAGATGGACCTTTCTTTATCTACCGTGAATCTGGTAAACGGTACATAGCAGTTATTTTTAGTGTCCGTAACCGAGATTTGGGTGGTGCGGTTGAGGATGCCAAATATCTCGTCGAAAAGAATGTGACCTTACCGACTAACTACATGATTAGTTGGGATGGGCAGTTTAATCAAATGAAAGCAGCCCAGCAAAAGTTGATGGTCATTATTCCACTAACCTTGCTAGCAATTTTCCTATTGCTCATTACTGCCCTGGGTAATCTCCGAGATGCTGTGATTGTTTTGATTAACGTTCCTTTTGCTGCCATCGGCGGAATCATTGCGCTTCACTTGGGTGGAGAGACTCTCAGTATCTCTGCCTTATTTGGCTTCCTATCCTTATTCGGTATTGCCATTCAGGACGGCGTCATTTTGATTTCCTATATTAATAAGACAGTAGCGGAGGAGCATGGCGCCATGAAAGATGCCATGGTTGATGGGGCTGCCTTACGCGTTCGTCCTGTCATGATGACTGCAATGTTAGCTGGATTAGGTCTTCTGCCGGCAGCGCTCTCTCATGCGATTGGATCTGAAGCGCAGCGCCCCTTAGCTCTTGTGATTGTTGGCGGTATGGTAACAACCACAATCCTGACTCTCTTAGTATTACCAGTAATTTATGCTGCGATGAGAGCGCCTGGTAAGCATTCTCCTGGTTTAGTTTGATGTCAAAGCAACCCCACATCTTGGTCTCGAATGACGATGGTTACCTTGCTCCTGGTTTATTGGCCTTGGTTAATGCGGTACGTCCATTAGGGCGTATTACTGTGATTTCTCCGGAGCAGAATCATAGTGGGGCATCAAACTCCTTAACCCTATCTAGACCGCTTTCAATCCATCGCGTTGCAGGTGGTGAGCGTGACGGATTCTTCTTTATCAACGGTACGCCAACCGATTGTGTGCACGTAGCAATGACAGGCTTCTTAGATGAAAAGCCGGACCTTGTGATCTCGGGCATTAATCAGGGCGAGAACATGGGTGAAGATGTGCTGTACTCCGGTACGGTTGCTGCGGCGGTAGAAGGGGTGATGTTCGGTGTTCCGGGCATTGCCTTCTCACAAATTGATCGTGGCTGGAATCGGATTGAGGATGCTGCTAAGGCTGCTCACGATGTTGTGGCACAAATGTTAGTTTCAGCACTTGCTCGAACAGAAGGCACAGCAACATTGCTCAACGTGAATATTCCCAATCGTCCCTATGCTGACTTATATCGCTGGCGCGTCACGCGTTTAGGTAACCGCCATCACTCGCAGCCGGTAGTTGTTCAAGATAGCCCGCGGGGTGACAAGATCTATTGGATTGGTGCTGCAGGAGAGGTTAAAGAAGGCTCTGAGGGTACCGACTTTCATGCAATTAATGAAGGTTGTATATCCATTACCCCAATGCAATTAGACTTAAGTCATCATGCACGCTTAGCGGCGATGCGCGCTAATGGCTGGGATCGCGGTTGAAGGCTCCTACCGAAAGATTCGCGGCTTATCGTCAAGCACTGGCAGCCAAGGTGCACGCTAGTGGTGTGAAGCACGGCAAGACCCTGGAGGCAATCGCCACTGTGCCACGCCATGCATTTATTGATGCCGGCCTCCATGCCCAAGCCTACGAAGATACAGCGTTACCGATTGGACAAGAACAAACAATTTCTAAGCCATCGGTAGTCGCTCACATGATTGAGCTTTTGCATAAGCCCAGACATAAGCTGGGTAAGATTTTAGAAATTGGTACTGGTTGTGGCTATCAAGCAGCAGTACTCAGCCTGTTGGCCGATGAGGTGTATTCAATCGAGCGCATTCGGTCGCTACATGACTTAGCTAGAGCCAAGCTACGCCCATTTCGGATTAATAATCTGCGCTTGATTTATGGTGACGGTATCTTAGGCTTGCCTCAGGCTGCCCCCTTTGATGGAATCATCCTGGCTGCAGCTGGCCTCGGTATTCCCGATGCCTTGTTAGATCAGTTGGCTATTGGAGGGCGTTTGGTTGCCCCAGTTGCTAAAAATGAAAAAGAGCAACAACTCATCATGGTTGAAAGGATGAGCTCTCAGCGCTATCAAAGAACTGTGCTGGACGAGGTCTTTTTTGTCCCTTTACAATCAGGGGTAGTATGAGATCTCATCAGAATTGAATATCCAATATGCCTAATAGCTTATCTAAGAGCCTCCTGATTGCCTTCATGTCCGCAACCCTGATGCTGACTGTCGGTTGCTCTACCCCTCGCACAAAGCCTGCCACCGTAACTGATCGCGTTAGCCCATTACCCGAGCCAACGCCTCCTGGTTACTATCGCGTTAAAAAGGGTGACACCTTAGCGCGCATTGCCTTAGATCATGGTCAAGCGCCACGTGATGTAGCGCAGTGGAATACTGCCGCCAATCCAAGCTTTAATCCAAATATCATTGAGGTTGGCGATCTGGTATTGATTAAAGCCCCTGCAGGACCAAAGCCTGCGAAAGCAGTTGATACAAAACCTGCAAGTGCTAAAGCGGATGAGCCCGCACCAGAACCTACTAAGCCAGAAATCGTTGCAGAGCCTGGCATTCGTTTGTCTTGGCCTGCTAAAGGTAAGGTAATTGCTGAATTTAGCGAAACTACTAAAGGTATCGATATCGCCGGTAAAGTTGGCGAGCCTGTATTAGCAGCCTCTGATGGCAAAGTGGTTTATGCCGGCAATAGTTTGCGTGGTTACGGTAACTTAGTCATCGTTAAGCACGACAATACTTATCTCACTGCTTATGCACATAACAGTAAGCTCATTGTGAAAGAGGGTGATGCTGTTCGTAAAGGGCAGAAGATTGCTGAGATGGGTGATACGGATACTACTTCGGCAAGACTCCATTTTGAATTACGCGTCAACGGTAAGCCGGTCAATCCAACACCGTATCTGCAGTAACGATCGGCAAGAGTATATGGCTACTGTCCTAGTCTTTGATATTGAAACTATTCCAGATGTAGCAGGCATACGTCGGCTAGAAGACTATCCAGACTCCATGAGCGACGCTGAAGTGGCGGCTAAAGCAATGGCTGATAAAGCGGCCAAAACAGGTAGCGAGTTTTTGCCACTCTTCTTGCAAAAGATTGTTGCCATTTCTTGTGTGATTCGCAGAAGCACTAAAGAGGGTGCTCCCCAAATTAAAGTAGGAACTCTGGGCACTTCCCAAGATGATGAGAAAGTTTTAATTCAAGCCTTCTTTGATTTGATTGAGAAGTACACGCCACAATTGGTTTCCTGGAATGGTAGCGGCTTTGATCTACCAGTGCTGCATTATCGTGCACTAGCTAATCACATTCAGGCGCCACGCTATTGGGAAATGGGTGAGAGCCAAGAGGCTGACAGTCGCGACTTTAAGTGGAATAACTACATTAGTCGTTATCACATGCGTCATCTCGATATGATGGATCTTCTAGCAAAGTTCAATGGCAGAGCGAATGCGCCCTTAGATGGTTTAGCAAAACTCTGCGGCTTTCCAGGTAAGATGGGTATGGATGGCAGTCAAGTATGGCCTGCGTACCAAGACGGCAAGATCGATGACATTCGCCGCTATTGCGAAACTGATGTCGTTAATACTTATCTCATGTATTGCCGTTTTCAATTGCTTCGCGGTGGATTCTCATTAGCCGAATACCAGGAAGAAATAGAGTTTGTAAAAGCCTATCTAGAAAAAGAAGCCAAAGAGCCTCATGGCGCTCAGTGGCAAGAGTACCTGCAAGGTTTCGCACCGGATGCGTAGAGGTGCTAAGCCAGTCAATATCGAAGTGACTGAGCCAGTAAAAGTTGAAGCACTCGATTTAGACGCACAAGGGATTGCCCGTTTAGCTCCTAATGAGCAAGAGCAAGCGCTTGGTCAAAGCGGTAAAGTGATTTTCATTAAGGGCGCATTACCAACTGAGTTAGTTACTTACACCATCACCAATGAAAAAGCCCGTTTTAGTAAAGCAAAGCTACGCGAGATCCTAAAACCAGCAGTATTTAGAGCAGAGCCCAAGTGTGCAGTCTTTGGCGTCTGTGGCGGGTGCACGATGCAGCACTTAGATATTCGGGCACAGGTTGCCATGAAACAGCGAGTTCTGGAAGATGACCTGCGACATATCGCTAAGGTCAAACCAGAAGAAATTTTGCGACCGATGGGTGGTCCTGTTTGGGAATATCGGCAACGGGCACGCTTAAGTGTAGTGAACCGCTCAATCAAGAAAGGTACAGTCTTGATTGGTTTTCATGAAGGTAAGAGCGGCTATGTAGCCGACATGCTTGCCTGTGAGATTTTGCCAAAGCATGTTTCTGATTTACTACCAGAGATGCGCAAATTGGTAATGGGCTTATCGATTGTGGATCGTATGCCCCAAATTGAAATTGCGGTTGGCGAGCCAGAAGAGCCTCATTCTGATGACCCCAAGAAATCGAAACCAGTAACTGCATTGGTGTTTAGAAACCTACTGCCTTTAACAATGGCTGACGAGCAATTACTGCGGCAATTTGCAGACCAGCATGAAGTCTGGATTTGGCTCCAACCCAAAGGAATGGAGACTGTAGCCCCGTTTTACCCAGAGACTGGCAAGCTTTGCTACCGCCTTCCTGAGTTTCAAATCGAGATACCATTTAAGCCGGCTGATTTCACACAAGTGAATCACTTGATGAACCGCGCACTGGTGAGTAGGGCAATTCGTTTATTAGAAGTTCAGGAATCTGATCGTGTGCTCGATTTATTTTGCGGGCTTGGTAATTTCACATTACCCCTTGCTAGAAAAGCAAAGCAAGTTTTGGGAATAGAAGGCTTAGAAACTCTAACAATACGTGCAAAAGAAAATGCCATACATAATGGCCTTACCGATAAGGCCAGCTTCATGCAAAGCGATTTATTTGAAGTGACTCCAGAAACAATTACATCCTGGGGTAAGGCAGAGCGTTGGCTCATGGATCCGCCGCGTGAAGGCGCTATGGAAATTTGTAGAGCGCTTGCAGAGCTGCATACTCAGCAAAGTAATTTACTGCCGCAGCGCATTGTGTACGTCTCATGCAATCCCAAAACATTGGCTAGAGATGTGGAGATCTTATGTCACCACGCAGGCTATACGCTCAGCAGTGCGGGGATTGTGAACATGTTCCCGCATACCTCCCATGTGGAGTCCATTGCGGTATTTAACCGCTTAAGGCCCCTCTAAATCACTGATTTAGTGCATTGTGCTTTTTTACGGTGCAATAGACCTAACTCCCAGTCTTATAGAAGAGTAGATTAAAGCTGTGCAGTGAGGTGTGACTGTTAACAATTTCATCAAAGGGATTGCCATGAAAGCCTCAGATAGTATTGCAATCATATTAATTTTGATTGCACTGTCTTATGCGGTCAGCATGTTTGTGACTAATTAATTTAAGGCAGCGCAATACCATTGCGTGATAAAAAATAGGTATCATATTTATTTTCACGCAAAGGTATTTTATGAAATCAATGATTGGCCTCACGCTTGGCCTAGGTATGAGCTTCCTCGTAAATGCACAAACTATCCCAACCTTAGCCAAGGTCTATAGTGGCAATACGGTTGAAACTTCAATCAATGCATCCCAGAAGAATCCAAAAGTACAAAATCAAACGATAGTGGCTACATTAACCATTTTGAAGCAAGACGGTCAGCACGTTGAATTTATGTATCAAAACCCCAGCTATAAAGCTTATGAAATTGGCACCATTTCTGCTGATGGAAAGAAATTGCAAATCTCCTATAAGGGTGGTTTTGGCGTCTATGACATCACTGGAAATAAATTAGTAGGATGTGGATCTGGTAGAGCTAGTGAAGGCCCATTTAGCCAATGGATTAATACCTACTATGCATGGTGCGATGATTTAACTGCTAAGTAATATCGATGCAGCACAAAAATAAAGGCGCCAAGAGCGCCTTTATTTTTTGAGAGAAAATAATTACTTAATCTCTGTTCCCGCCAACAATACCTAAAAGTGCCAGTAAGTTAGTAAAGACGTTATACACATCTAAATAGATAGCCAGAGTAGCCATAATGTAGTTGGTTTCACCGCCATTGATGACGCGTTGTACGTCAACTAGGATAAAGGCTGAGAAGATTGCAATAGCCAAAACCATCACAGTCAACATCAAGGCAGGTAACTGTAACCAGATGTTTGCCACTGAAGCAACGATCAAAAGCAGTACGCCAACCATCAACCATTTGCCCATGCCAGAAAAATCACTTTTACTGACAGTAGCAATCGTTGCCATCGTAGCAAAGATGGCTGCTGTACCACCAAAAGACAACATGATGAGGGTGGCGCCATTGCTATAGCTATTAAGGGTAAAGCCAATCAAGCGGGACATCATGATGCCCATGAAGAATGTGAAACCCAAGAGCAGCAGAACACCTACACCAGTCTCTTTGTTTTTTTCGATTGCCCAGAAGAAGCCAAAGGCAACTGCCATGAAGACGATGAAACCAATGAATGGGCTACCAGCAAATAAGCTAAAACCCATTGCAACGCCAAGCCATGCACCAATTACTGTTGGAACCATGGATAGCGCCAAGAGAGCATAGGTATTACGCAGTACGCGATTGCGTACCTGCATAGTGCTAATTGAGCCGGTTTGGCCAAAGCCGTAAGAGTTCAGATCACTCATATTGACTCCTTCTTTCAAGGTAATTACATGAGCCCATGAAGGGCTGTTGACAGTAAGTATAGACAAAACACCCTAAATTCAAGTCCCCAGATAAAAGACCTACAAAATGAGGGCTTATGCCTTGTAAATTCAATGGCTTAGCCCTACTTATATAAGGGTAAATACGGTCAGGCAATGTATAATTCGGGGGTCGTTGAGCTTGGCAGGGCTATTTAAGCCGTTTTTCACCTAGGCCAACAAACATCATTGAAATCACTATTGGAGTCTTGCATGGCAATTGAACGCACCCTTTCTATCATCAAACCTGATGCTGTCGCTAAAAACGTCATCGGCAAAATTTATGACCGTTTTGAATCCGCTGGTTTGAAGATTATTGCTTCCAGAATGGCGCATCTCTCACAAGTTGAGGCTGAGCAGTTCTATGGCGTTCATAAAGATCGTCCTTTCTTCAAAGATTTGGTGAGCTTCATGATTTCTGGCCCAGTGATGATTCAAGTATTGCAGGGTGAAGGTGCGATTGCTAAGAACCGTGATTTGATGGGTGCTACTGATCCTAAAAAAGCAGACAAAGGCACAATCCGTGCTGACTTTGCTGACAGCATTGATGCAAACGCTGTACATGGTTCTGATGCTCCTGAAACAGCTGCTGTGGAAGTTGCTTTCTTCTTCCCTGGCATCAATGTTTTCACTCGCTAATCAGTCACTTATTTATTTATAAGTAGGCGCATTGACCTCCCCGCGCGTAAATCTCTTAGATTTTGACGCCGACCAAATGGCGGCGTATGTCGCGGGGTTAAATGAAAAGCCCTTTAGGGCAAAGCAGCTCATGCAGTGGATACACCAGCGTGGTGTATCAGACATTAACGAGATGAGTGATTTAGCAAAAAGCTTCAGAGCGAACTTGCTAGATAAAGCAGAAGTACTTTCCTTGCCGATCATTAAAGATGAGCATGCCTCAGACGGTACCCGTAAGTGGTTGATGGACGTGGGGGCTGGTAATGCCGTCGAGTCCGTTTTTATTCCTGAGGATGATCGAGGCACCTTGTGCATCTCTTCTCAAGCAGGTTGTGCGGTCAATTGCCGTTTTTGTTCTACAGGGCGTCAAGGTTTCTCACGCAACCTCACCTCCGGAGAAATCATTGGCCAACTCTGGTTTGCTGAACATCTTTTGCGTAGCGATCCAGAGGCAATTCGTAGAGTTGAAAAGTTTCCAACCCCAGGCTGGGAGCATACTGGCCGAGTGATTTCGAATGTGGTGATGATGGGCATGGGTGAGCCATTGCTGAACTACGATAATGTGGTCTCTGCATTGCGTTTGATGCTAGATGATAGAGCCTATGGCTTATCACGTCGTCGAGTCACAGTCTCAACCTCGGGAGTAGTACCGATGATGGATCGGCTGGCACAAGATTGCCCAGTTGCGCTAGCAGTTTCATTGCACGCAGCGAATGACGCCTTGCGTGATCAACTAGTGCCACTCAATCAAAAATACCCCTTACGCGAATTGCTTGATGCATGTGAGCGTTACTTGCCATTTGCACCAAGGGATTTCTTGACCTTTGAATACTGTATGTTAGATGGCGTGAATGACTCAGATATTCAGGCAAAAGAATTAGTGCGTTTACTCAGAAACATCAAGTGCAAAATAAACCTCATCCCCTTCAATCCATTCCCAGAGTCAGGTCTGAAGCGCTCATCAGCCCAGCGGATCCATGCTTTTTTTGGCATCCTCTTAGATGCAGGCATGGTGGCTACAGTACGTAAGACCCGTGGTGATGATATTGCTGCTGCCTGCGGACAATTGGCAGGGGATGTTGTAGATCGCACCCGAGTGCGTGAACGTGCTGTGCACGATGCAGAAATTGTTGCAGAATCACAAGAGCAGCCCATCGAGTGGCTGAAAAAGTTAAATTAATTATTAGGTCTATATGAGCTCTAATCCTTCCTCATCACCAAAGTTACCTTTGGGCCCATCCCCAAAGCGTGCAACGCGTCAAGCAACCGTTGCCTGGAAAACGAACATCATTACTGTGGGTGGTGATGCGCCCGTGCGTGTTCAATCTATGACTAATACCGATACCGCAGATGCGGTAGGTACGGCGATCCAAGTCAAAGAGTTGGCGCGGGCTGGTTCAGAGATGGTACGCATTACTGTCAACACGCCAGAAGCTGCAGCTGCAGTGCCCTATATTCGCGAGCAGTTAGACAAGATGGATGTCTTGGTGCCATTGATTGGTGACTTTCATTACAACGGTCATACTTTATTAAATGATTACCCAGAGTGCGCTAAAGCACTTTCCAAGTACCGTATCAATCCAGGCAATGTGGGTAAGGGCGCTAAACGCGATCCACAGTTTGCGCAAATGATTGAATCAGCTTGCAAATATGACAAGCCAATTCGTATCGGTGTGAACTGGGGAAGTTTAGATCAAGAGCTCTTGGCATCCATCATGGATAGCAATGCTGCCTTAGCAGCACCAAAGACTGCGCAAGAGGTCATGATTGAGGCATTGATTCAGTCTGCATTGCAATCTGCAGAAAAAGCAGTTGAGCTAGGCATGAACCCCAATCAAATTATGCTGTCTTGTAAAGTGAGCAACGTACAAGACTTGGTGGCAGTCTATCGTGATCTTGCGCGCCGCTCTGACTACCCGCTCCACTTAGGCTTAACCGAAGCTGGTATGGGCAGTAAAGGGATCGTGTCTTCTACTGCTGCAATGGGTATTTTGTTGCAAGAAGGTATTGGCGATACGATTCGCGTTTCTTTAACGCCTGATCCTGGCGCGCCGCGTGAGAATGAAGTGATTGTTGCGCAAGAGATTTTGCAAACTATGGGCTTACGTAATTTCACACCGATGGTCATTGCCTGTCCTGGATGCGGTAGAACAACCAGTACGACTTTCCAAGAGTTGGCAGCTGACATCCAATCCTATTTGCGTCAACAAATGCCAGTGTGGAAGAAAAGCCATCCTGGCGTAGAAAATATGAACGTAGCTGTGATGGGATGTATTGTGAATGGCCCCGGTGAGAGCAAGCACGCTAATATTGGCATTTCATTGCCAGGGACTGGCGAAACCCCAGCGGCACCCGTGTTTGTAGATGGTATTAAGGTGAAAACTCTGCGAGGTGAGAAAATTGCCCAAGAGTTTCAGGTCATCGTTGATGAGTACGTTAAACAGAATTACGCAGCAAAAGCTTAATAGTGCCAAATTAGTAAAACAAGAATAAAAATGACTGATCAATCTAACAAAACTAAAGTCCAGAAAATAAACGGCGTGCGAGGCATGAATGACTTGCTGCCAGCCGATGCTGCGCAGTGGGCCCACCTTGATCATGTCTTGCGTGATTTGGTTCGCGCTTACGGCTATGAGTTTTTGAGAACCCCAATTGTGGAAGCTACTGCGGTATTTCAACGGGGTATTGGTGAAGTCACCGATATCGTTGAGAAAGAAATGTATTCCTTTGAGGATCGCTTGAATGGTGAGCAGCTTACCTTGCGTCCTGAAGGCACTGCTGCATTAGTGCGCTCTGTGATTGAAAATAATTTACTTTACGAAGGACCTAAGCGTCTTTGGTATACCGGACCGATGTTTCGGCATGAGCGTCCACAACGCGGTCGTTATCGTCAGTTCCACCAGTTTGGTATTGAAGCTTTAGGCTTTGCCGGCCCAGATATTGATGCTGAAATCATACTCATGGGCCAACGCCTATGGGACGAGCTTGGCCTCATTGGGGTTCGCCTTGAGATTAATTCTTTAGGGCAGGCTAACGAGCGTGCTGAGCACCGTGCAGCCTTAGTAACTTACTTTGAACGGAATAAAGCACAGCTGGATGAAGATTCGCAACGCCGCCTCATCACTAATCCTTTGCGTATCCTTGATTCTAAAAATCCAGAGATGCAAACATTGATTGAAGGCGCACCCAAATTATTGGATTTCTTGGGTGAGGAATCCCTTGCGCACTTCAATGCAGTGCAAGCGTTACTCAAAGCAAATAATATTCCTTGCAAGATTAATCCGCGTTTAGTTCGTGGTTTGGATTATTACAACCTCACGGTATTTGAGTGGGTGACAGATGAATTAGGGGCGCAGGGTACCATTGCTGGCGGTGGCCGTTACGATCCATTGATTGAACGTATGGGTGGCAAACCAGCACCTGCTTGTGGATGGGCTATGGGCATGGAGCGCGTCCTGGAGCTAATGAAGGTCTCTGGATCATTGCCTGAGGCTCAATCTCAATGCGATATCTTTGTATTGCATCAAGGTGGTGAGACTCTTGTTGCTGCCATGATTATTGCTGAGCGCTTACGAAGCGCTGGCATTGATGCCATTCTGTTCTGTTCGCCTGATGGCCAGTCTGCCAGCTTTAAGTCACAAATGAAGAAAGCAGATGCCAGTGGAGCAGCGTTTGCAGTCATTATTGGCCCAGATGAATTAGCCAAGAATGAGGCTCAGATCAAAGACTTGCGCTCTAGCGGTGAGCAAAAGGCCATCCCTTTAGATGGAGTATTAGAAGCCGTAATTGAAGCCTTAGTAGGCGCCTCCGAATAGAATGGGTCTATTGGTTGCATTTAATAGCAATAAACCACTTATTAATTAGCTTGGATTCACATGCCTTTAGATCTAGAAGAACAAGAACAGTTAGACCAACTCAAAGCATTTTGGCAAAAGTACCGTAATCTGATTACTGGGGTACTGACTGTCGTCTTGTTTGCCTATGCTGCTTACAATACTTATGGATGGTGGCTTAATAGACAGGCTCTAGAGGCATCTAAGCTGTATGAAACGATGATCAGTGCAGTTGCCAAAGGCGATCAAGAGCAGACCTTGCGCGCTGCCAATGATTTGCAAAAAGATTTTGCTCGTACACCGTATGCTCCGATGTCTAGCTTGATTGCTGCACGTATTGCTGCAGATGCTGGTGATAACGCTAAGGCTATCGACTATCTTCGTTGGGCCGCCAAGAATGCATCTAATGATGGCTACTTGGCGCTAGCAAAATTACGCCTAGTCACTCAGTTAATTGAGCAGGGCGCTGAAAAAGATTTTGCCGAAGCGGATCAAATCTTAAAAGAAACGCCGGTTGCTGGCTTTGAAGCATTGTGGTTAGAGCGTCGTGGTGATTGGTATTTAGCGCAGAAGAAAAATGCTGAAGCTAAAAAAAGCTATGAAGATGCATGGAAGACATTAAACCAAGCTAAAGAGTTTCCTGAAGAGGCGCGCCGTCTCTTGAAGGTGAAGTTGGATGCAGTTGGAGGGGTAGCACAGTAATGACTGTCAAGATTAATAGAATGAAGCGCTTAGTAAGAGTTGCTGGCAGCACTATCCTTGTAGGCGTTCTTGCTACTGCACTAGTTGCTTGTGGTGGCAGCTCTCGCGTTCGCAAGCCTTCTGAATTAGCGGCAGTGACAAATCAGTTTGATATGCAAGCGGTATGGTCAACTAGCGTTGGCTCTTCTGAAGGCTTCAACTTTCATCCAGTAGTGGCAGGGGATGCCGTCTATGCTGCTTCACATCGTGGCAATTTGGTCAAGATTGAATTAGCTTCTGGTAACAAGTTATGGGAGGCTTCTGTTCCTGAACGCCTATCTATTGGTCCTGGCTCTGACGGCCGCACAACGGTTGCTGTGAGCACCCGAGGCACTGTCTACGCATATGACGATACTGGCAAACAGCTATGGAAAGTCAGTGTTAACAGTGAAGTCTTGAGCGAGCCCATTGTTGCTGGTGGAATTGTGGTTGTGAGAGCACTCGATAATCGTTTTATTGGCTTAGACGCACAAACAGGTGCTCGTAAGTGGGTTTATCAGCGTCAACAATCTGCATTGTCATTGCGTGTTGGTTACGGCATGCTGGCTATTGGCAATGAAGTGATTGTGACTGGCTTTGCAGGTGGGCGCTTTGGCATGATTGCAATAGCTAACGGTGGATTAGTGTGGGAAACCCCAGTGTCATTTCCTAAAGGCTTCTCAGAAATTGAGCGCTTGAATGATGTGACTGCTAAGCCTAGTATGGATGGGGACATCGTCTGCGCAGTCTCGTATCAGGGTCGTGTTGGTTGCGGCCAGGCACGCACTGGGAACTTACTTTGGTTCAAAGACTACTCAAGCTATACCGGTACTGCTCAAAGTCTAGAAATGGTTTTCTCAGCCAATGAAAAATCCTATGTGACTGCATTTGCAACTAAAGATGGTACGCAGGTTTGGGAAAATACCAAACTCTCCTATCGTGATGTAGGTGAATCATTAGCAATTGGAAAAGTTCTCCTATTAGGTGATGCTCAAGGCTATGTTCATGCATTGAACCAGGCAAATGGTGACATCATCGCGCGTATTCGTCACGACAGTAATCCAATTTCCGCTGCTCCGATTGCAGTAGGCGGACTCATCTTGGTTCAGTCTCAGGGTGGCAAAATCGCGGCCTACAGTCCTAAATGAATCCGGTCATCACTATCGTCGGCCGCCCCAATGTTGGGAAGTCGACCCTCTTTAATCGCCTGACGCGTTCTCGCGATGCATTGGTGGCAGATTTTTCCGGCCTAACAAGAGATCGCCATTACGGCAAGGGCCGCATTGGCGAACGCGCCTTTATTTGCGTAGATACCGGCGGTTTTGAGCCTGTTGCCAAAACTGGCATTGTTGCGGAGATGGCAAAACAGACTAAGCAAGCAGTAGCGGAGTCTGACATTGTGATTTTCTTGGTCGATGGCCGCTTAGGGATGGCGCCACAAGATCGCGTCATTGCTGACTTCTTACGCAAGACCGGTCGCCCAACCATTTTGGCAGTGAATAAAACTGAAGGCATGCAATCCGGCATTGTTACTGCAGACTTTCATGAACTTGGTTTAGGTGAGCCATTCCCAATTTCCTCTGCGCACGGCGATGGTGTTCGTGGACTGATCGATGACGCCCTAGATTCATTAGGAATTGCAGAGCCTGACGAAGAAGAATTAGTAAACGATCCAAATCGCCCAATGAAGATTGCGGTAGTGGGTCGTCCAAACGTAGGTAAATCCACGCTGATTAATAAGTTGATCGGTGAAGAGCGGGTAATTGCATTTGATATGCCAGGCACGACTCGTGATGCGATCGAAGTGCCTTTTGAGCGCAATGGCAAACCATACATCCTAGTGGATACAGCAGGTTTGCGTCGTCGTGGCAAAGTGTTTGAGGCAATTGAGAAATTCTCAGTGGTGAAAACATTGCAAGCGATTGCAGACTGCAATGTCGTGATTTTGATGCTTGATGCGCAGCAAGATATCTCTGAGCAAGATGCACACATTGCAGGATTTATTGTTGAAGCAGGCCGCGCATTAGTTGTTGCCGTTAACAAGTGGGACGGCATTGACACCTATGTTAAAGAACGTGCTCGTTTGGAGATTGCGCAAAAATTGCGTTTCTTGGATTTTGCAAACGTACACCCGATCTCTGCTAAAAAAGGTACAGGTCTCAAAGAGTTATTTAAAGATGTGGATTCTGCCTATGCTGCTGCAATGGCGAAATTACCAACCCCACGCTTGACGCGTATTTTGCAAGAGGCCATTGAGCACCAGCAACCTAAACGGGTTGGTATGGGCCGTCCAAAATTGCGCTATGCCCACCAAGGGGGCATGAACCCTCCAATTGTGGTGATTCATGGAACATCATTAAGTGGCGTAACGGATAGCTATAAGCGTTACTTAGAAGGGCGCTTTAGGGATGTCTTCAAATTACGCGGCACCCCTTTGAGAATTCAGATGAATACCGCTAAAAACCCCTACGTAGATGCGGATAAGGGAAAAAAAGGTAAAAAGCGGTGATTTTGGGCTTGATTTTTTTATAATTGGGCTCAATATAGAAGATTCGATAGCAGTACTTTTTAAAAGTTTTATTTCATCAAAAAAAGCAAGACTCCCTAATTACAAAACAAATGAGGAGCAGTATGAATACCAACAAAATTCAATTACTACAGGATCCATTTCTGAATGCCTTGCGCAAAGAGCACATTCCTGTCTCGATCTATCTCGTTAATGGTATTAAATTGCAAGGCAATATTGAATCCTTTGATCAATACGTCGTGCTATTACGCAATACGGTAACGCAGATGGTTTACAAACATGCAATCTCTACGATTGTCCCAGCGCGTGCGATTGACTTCCGCATAGAAGAAGGCGCCCCTGTATAAAACTGGAGTAGATGCGGCACGCGCCGTCCTCGTTGGTGTTGATACGGGACGCGAAGATTTTGCAGATAGCATGGCTGAACTCAGTCTCTTGGCTGATAGCGCTGGCTCCATTCCCACAGCTAGTGTCATTGCCCGTAAAGGCAGAACAGATCCGGCTTTATATATTGGCTCTGGAAAAGTAAACGAACTCAAGCGCGTGATGGAAGAGCAGAACGCAGAGCTTGCGATCTTCAATCATCCACTTTCTCCAACGCAGCAGCGCAACTTAGAACGTCACCTTGACCGTCATGTGATGGATCGCACGGGCTTGATTCTAGATATCTTTAGTCAAAGAGCGCAAAGTCACATTGGTAAAACTCAAGTCGAGTTAGCGCAAGTGCGCTATCGCATGTCTCGCTTAGTAAGAGCTTGGAGTCACTTGGAGCGTCAACGTGGCGGTATTGGTGTGCGTGGCGGTCCAGGTGAAACCCAGATGGAGCTAGACCGCCGTATGCTAGCAACGAAAGCGAAGCGTTTAGAGAATGAGCTCGAGAAACTCCAACGCCAACAAAGAACGCAGAGAAGGGCGCGCAATCGAAAGGATGTGTTCTCTGTTTCTCTGGTGGGCTATACCAATGCTGGCAAGTCGACTTTATTTAATGCCCTAACGAAAGCAGGGACTTATGCTGCTGACCAACTTTTCGCCACTTTAGATACCACCTCTAGAAAAGTGCATTTGGAGGGGGTGGGTTCGATTGTGGTCTCCGATACCGTGGGATTCATCCGCGATCTGCCTCATCAGCTGGTTGAGGCTTTTAGGGCTACTTTGGATGAAACCATCCATGCTGATCTGATTTTGCATGTTATTGATGCCTGCAGCCCAGTAGCTCGGGAGCAGAAGGCTGAAGTTGAGGCGGTTTTGGAAGAAATTGGGGCAGATCAGATCCCTCGGATTGAGGTAATGAACAAGATTGACCAGATGCCTCAAACCTTTACCCGCGGGGCAGTTTTAGAGCGAGATGGGCAGGGCTTTCCTGGCCAGGTTTTCCTGTCTGCCAGAACAGGCCTAGGTCTTGATTTGCTCCGCGCGGCCTTGGCTGAATGCTCGCAAATGACTGATAGAATAAGGGTTGAGCACAACCGTGCCAAGAAGCAATTGGCCCCGGACGAGTTTTTAGAACCCTTACCCGAACGACCAGATACTGCTGAATTTAATCCGATCCCAAACCGAAGCTATTTTTCTAATGATGCGTAAATTTCTCGACCTCTTTTCGGTCAATGATCCAGGCTGGGGCAATAGCCACAACAGCGGTTCCAAAGATGCTAAAGATGGGCAGGGTAGTGATCAAGCTCCAAAAGTAGATCCGGATACGAATAAGCCGACAGAAACTGCACCAACGAATTCACCAACGAATTCACCAACTAAGCCAGGCGGCCCTCCAGATTTGGATGAGCTCTGGCGTGATTTCAATGACAGAATTGCTGGCATCTTTGGCGGCAAGAAAAAACCAGACGGTTCACCCAGCCAGCCAGCGAATAAACCCAATAGCACTGATATTCCTCCGCCATCACAGCGCGGCGGCGGCAATGGTGGCGGTGGCGGCAATGGCGGTATGAGTGCGCCAAACTTCAATTTCACCAATCCATTCAGTTCTAAGGCTAGCATCCTGATTGGTGCAGCAGTTTTCTTTTTCATTTGGATTTGCAGTGGCTTTTTCATCATTCAAGAAGGTCAGGCTGGCGTGGTTTTGACCTTTGGTAAATACGCTGATACTGCTAGGCCAGGTATCAACTGGCGTATGCCTTGGCCAATTCAGTCGGATGAAACAGTAAATCTTTCTGGCGTTCGCTCTGTTGAAGTGGGTCGCCCGGTATTGATTAAGGCAACGAATCAAAAAGATTCTTCGATGCTTACCGAAGATGAAAACATTATCGACGTACGCTTTGCTGTGCAATATCGCTTAAAAGATCCAACCGATTATTTATTTAACAATCGTGATCCAGATGCTGCAGTGATACAAGCTGCTGAAACCTCCGTTCGTGAAATTGTTGCTCGTAGCAAGATGGACACCGTGCTCTACGAAGGACGCGAAAAAATTGGTATTGATTTAGCAAACTCGATTCAGAAGATATTAGATAGCTATAAGAGTGGTATTTTCGTGACTAGTGTGACTGTACAAAACGTGCAGCCACCTGAGCAGGTCCAAGCTGCATTTGACGATGCGGTAAAAGCTGGCCAAGATCAGGAGCGCTTGAAGAGCGAAGGTCAGGCCTATGCTAATGACATCATTCCACGCGCTAAAGGTACTGCAGCCCGTTTAATTCAAGAGGCTGAAGGCTATAAGGCTAGAGTGATGGCCACTGCTGAAGGTGACGCTACTCGCTTCAAACAAATATTAGTGGAGTATTCCAAAGCGCCGCAAGTAACGCGTGATCGGATGTACATCGATAGCATGCGCGAGATGTATAACAATGTCACCAAGATTTTGGTGGACACAACCAAGAGTAATAGCCTTTTGTATTTGCCACTAGATAAGATTGTTGCTCAAGTTAGCGCAGAAAGTGCACAGGCAGCCAGCTCTCAAGTGAATCAAACGAGTACATCTACTCCGACTGGAAGTGTGACAGTAGGTGGCGCAACCGGAATAAATAATCCATCTCCCAACACAAGTGGGAGCTCAATAAATTCAGCGCCTGCAGTAAACAATAGTAACGATCGCTCTCTCGATAAGCGCGATGGTTTCCGTAGTCGTGATCGGGACCCTAGATAATGAGTGCAAATCGTTTAATAGCTGCAGGCATCGCCTTCGTTGCTTTGATCTATGTACTGTCGTCTAGTATTTTTATTGTTGATCAACGTAAATTTGCGGTTGTATTCTCTTTCGGGCAGATCGTGCGCGTGATTGAAACTCCTGGCTTACGCGTGAAGCTGCCATCCCCATTTGAAAACGTGCGCTTCTTTGATCGTCGCATTCTAACAATTGATAATCCAGAGGCAGAGCGCTTTATTACTGCAGAAAAGAAGAATCTCTTAGTAGATTCGTATGTGAAATGGCGTATTGTTGACCCTCGCAAGTTCTTTATTAGCTTCAAGGGTGATGAGCGCTTAGCGCAAGATCGCTTAACCCAGTTAGTGCGTTCTGCTTTGAATGAAGAGTTCACTAAGCGCACTGTACGCGAGTTGATTTCTGATCAGCGTGAAGAGGTCATGCAGGGTATTCGCAAGAAAGTGGCTGATGATGCAGCTGATATTGGCGTAGAGATTGTGGATGTGCGTTTAAAGCGCGTAGATCTCTTGGCTGAGATTAGCGATTCGGTATATCGCCGTATGGAGGCTGAGCGTAAGCGGGTCGCTAATGAATTGCGCTCAACGGGCGCCGCTGAGTCTGACAAGATTCGGGCCAATGCAGAGCGTCAACGCGATACGATTTTGGCAGAAGCCTATCGTGATGCCCAAAAGATTAAAGGTGCAGGGGACGCGAAGGCGACAGCGCTATATGCTGAGGCATTTGGACGTGATCCACAGTTTGCCCAGTTCTATCAAAGCTTGGAAGCCTATCGTAGCTCTTTCAAAGATAAGAAAGACATCATGGTGGTCGAACCTAACGGCGAGTTCTTCAAGTTCCTGCACAAAAAATAAGAAAGTAAATTGTCTAGATCATGAATCGCTGGTTGCTTCCTGAAGATATTGCAGACGTTTTGCCAGCGCAAGCTCGCAAGGTAGAGATTTTGCGTCGTGCAATCTTAGATTTGTATCAAACCTATGGCTATGAACTAGTTGCCCCTCCTATTTTGGAGTTCTTGGATTCTTTATTGACTGGCACTGGTTCAGATCTCAATCTCCAAACCTTTAAGTTAGTAGATCAGATGTCAGGACGCACCCTGGGCTTGCGTGCCGATATAACGCCGCAAGTGGCGCGTATTGATGCGCACTTATTAAATCGCACTGGAGTGACCCGTCTTTGCTATGCCGGCTCTGTCGCACACGCTCGCACACCAGTAGGTAGCTCTGCACGTGAAGATTTGCAATTGGGCGCAGAGATTTATGGTTGTGCTACCTGGGAAGCTGACTTTGAAGCGATCACTTTATTGCTCAAAACACTTTCAATTGCGCTCTTAGACAAGGTTTACCTTGATCTATCTCACGCTGGCATTTTGAATGGTATTTTGGCTGACCAGAAGTTGGATAAAGAGACGACTGAAACCTTATACAGCTTATTGCAGACTAAAGATCGTCCGCGCCTGACTCAATGGGCGGCAAGCGTGCCAACTAAAACTAGTGAAGCGCTGATGGCTCTCACTGAGCTCAATGGTCCTTGTGCAGAAGTGTTAGCAAGGGCTAAAAAAATATTACCTAAGCATGCTGCAATTGATCAAGCATTGGCAGATCTCGAGCGCTTAGTTGCTGCGGTGAGTGCATCAAGTGGCTTAGAGCTCAGTATTGATTTGGCAGACTTGCGTGGTTATCAATATCACAGCGGTGTGATGTTCGCTGTTTATGTAGACAAACTGCCTCAGCCAATCGCTAGAGGCGGGCGCTATGACCATGTCGGTCAGGCCTTTGGCCGCTCACGTCCTGCAACTGGTTTTTCATTAGATCTATTGACTTTAGCTAACCTCTCACCACTGAAGGTACGTAAGTTAGCCATCCTTGCTCCATGGCTTGAAGATGCTGCCTTAAGTAAAGCGATTGCAGCCTTACGTGATTCTGGTGAAGTAGTGATTCAGGCGATGGCTGGTGAAAAAGTAGAGGCAGCCGAATATGAATGTGATCGAGAGCTGGTAAAGCAGGGCAGCTCTTGGGAAGTAAAGAAAAAATAAAGTAAAGCAAGCAGACTTTTTAACCTATTTTGTAATTATCTTTTTTGGATTTCAATATGTCTTCAAAGCAGCAAGCTAAGGGTCGTAACGTTGTTGTCATTGGCACCCAGTGGGGTGATGAAGGCAAAGGAAAAGTAGTTGATTGGTTAACAGATCATGCAAAAGCTGTGGTTCGCTTTCAGGGTGGTCACAATGCGGGCCATACCCTCATCATTGGCGGCAAGAAAACAATTCTTCGTCTGATTCCATCTGGAATCATGCACAAAGAGGTCATTTGCTACATCGGCAATGGCGTGGTTCTATCCCCGGAAGCGCTCTTTAAAGAAATTGGTGAGCTTGAGGCTGCTGGTTTAGATGTTCAGTCTCGTTTGAAGATTTCTGAAGCAACTACTTTGATTCTCCCGTATCACGTTGCAATTGATCATGCGCGCGAGAAAAAGCGTGGCGAAGCCAAAATTGGCACGACTGGCCGCGGGATTGGACCTGCGTACGAAGATAAAGTTGCACGTCGTGCACTGCGTGTTCAAGATTTGTTCTATCCAGAGAAGTTTGCTGAGCAATTGCGTGAGAACTTGGAATATCACAATTTCATGCTCACTAATTACTATGGTGCAGAGCCCGTCAATTATGAAAAGACGCTAGCAGAAGCAATGTCTTATGCGGAGCGCATTAAGCCAATGGTAGTAGACGTTTCCAGTGCGCTTTATGCTGCTGAGCAGGCCGGTCAAAATCTCCTATTTGAAGGCGCGCAGGGTACCTTACTTGACATTGATCACGGCACATATCCATACGTCACTTCCAGCAACTGTGTAGCGGGTAATGCTGCTGCCGGTTCTGGTGTTGGACCAGATTCTTTGCAGTACATCTTAGGTATTACTAAAGCGTATTGCACCCGTGTTGGTGCTGGCCCATTCCCAAGTGAGCTCTATGATCATGACAACCCAGCAAAGCAAGACCCAGTCGGTATCCGTCTAGCTGAAGTTGGTAAAGAGTTTGGCTCTGTAACAGGTCGCCCACGCCGCACTGGTTGGTTAGATGCTGCTGCCTTAAAACGTTCGATTCAGATTAACGGTCTTTCTGGTTTGTGTATTACCAAGTTAGATGTGCTCGACGGTTTGGAGACTATTCGCTTATGCGTTGGCTATAAGCTAGACGGTAAGACTCTTGATGTATTGCCGCGTGGCGCTGAGTCTGTTTCACGCTGCGAACCTATTTATGAAGACTTCCCATGCTGGAAGGGCACTACCTTCGGCATTCGGGAGTGGGACAAGCTTCCAATCGAAGCACAAAACTTCTTGCGTCGTATTGAAGAAGTCGCTGGTAAGCCTATTGCCATGGTCTCAACAGGACCAGAGCGTGACGAAACTATCTTGCTCCAGCATCCTTTCCAGGGTTAATGGAAAATAATTCCTTTACTTAATTTATTCACTTTTGCTTAAGAAAATATCAACATGACTGCGCGCACTACCTGCAATGGCCTTCAAGTGGCAACTCCGCTTTACCGTTTTATCGAAGACAAAGTACTTCCAGGTACCGGCATTAAAAGCGCTGATTTTTGGAAAGGTTTTGATGAGATCGTTAAAGACTTAAGCCCAAAAAATGAAGCATTGCTAGCTAAGCGTGATCGCCTGCAGGCCGATTTAGATCAGTGGCATAAAGCCAATCCAGGTCCAATCAAGGATATGCCTGCCTATCGTAAACACCTGAAAGAAATTGGCTATATCGATGAGGTACCTGACACTGTTTTAGCTACCACGGAGAACGTAGATGATGAACTGGCTCTCCAGGCCGGCCCTCAACTTGTCGTACCAGTACTCAATGCCCGTTATGCCTTAAACGCTGCCAATGCCCGTTGGGGCTCTTTGTATGATGCCCTTTATGGTACCGATGTTATCTCCACAGAAGGTGGTGCCGATAAAGATGGTGCTTATAACCCGATTCGTGGTGCAAAGGTAGTTGCCTATGCGCGTCAGTTTTTAGATGAATCTGCTCCTTTAGCTAAAGCTTTATACAGCGATGTAGTGGCATATAGCGTCGTAGATAAAAAACTATCCGTGAAATTAAAAGATGGCAGTACTACTGGTCTGCTTGATGAGAAACAGTTTGTTGGCTATCAAGGCGATGCTGCTGCACCATCATCTATTTTGCTACGCAATAACGGTATTCATATTGATATCGAAATTGATAAGACCAAAACCATTGGTGCGGCTGATCCAGCTGGTGTCAATGATGTAGTACTAGAAGCTGCTCTTTCAACCATTTTGGACCTAGAAGATTCAGTAGCAGTGGTTGATGCTGACGATAAAGTGCTGGCTTATGAGAACTGGTTAGGCATTCTCAAAGGAACCTTAGTTGAAGAAGTCAGTAAGGGTGGTAAAACTTTTACCCGTACACTGAATCCAGACCGTAAATACACGGCAGGTATTGGTGCGGTTAACGCAAAAGATGGCGTGGTGACACTACATGGCCGCTCACTCTTATTCCTTCGCAACGTTGGTCACCTGATGACCAACCCCGCCATCATTACTAGTGAAGGTAAGGAAATCTACGAAGGTATCTTAGATGCAGTAGTGACAGTATTAATTGCTTTATACGACATTAAGCGCCCAGCGAGCCAAGTTATTGGCAATACACGCAAAGGCTCTGTCTATATTGTTAAGCCAAAAATGCATAGCCCAGAAGAAGTAGCATTCGCTAGTGAGCTCTTTGGTCGGGTTGAGAAATTACTTGGTTTGCCAGAGAACACTGTGAAATTAGGGATCATGGACGAAGAGCGTCGTATGAGCGTCAATATTAAAGCTGCCATTGCTGCTGCTGGCGCACGTGTTGCCTTCATTAATACCGGGTTCTTAGATCGCACTGGCGATGAAATGCATACCGGAATGTACGGCGGTGCCATGGTTCGCAAAGGGCGGATGAAGATCGCTAAATGGTTTGGAGCGTATGAACGCCGTAACGTATTAGCAGGCTTGGATTGTGGCTTACGTGGCCGCGCACAGATTGGTAAGGGCATGTGGCCTGCGCCAGATCTCATGAAAGAAATGGTGGAGCAAAAAATTGCACACCCTCAAGCCGGAGCTAATACAGCTTGGGTGCCATCACCCACAGCAGCGACTTTGCATGCAATGCACTATCACCAAGTTAACGTTGCGCAAATCCAAAAGGACATGGAAAAACAAGACACTAAAGCTGAGTATGAGACCTTAATGGATAACCTCTTGACTGTGCCAATCGCCCTATATCCTGATTGGACAAAAGAAGAGATTCGTGAAGCGCTGAATAATAATTGCCAAGGTATTTTGGGTTACGTGGTTCGCTGGATTGACCAAGGTGTTGGTTGCTCTAAGGTACCTGATATCTATAACGTAGGTTTAATGGAAGATCGTGCGACATTGCGTATTTCTAGTCAGCATATTGCTAACTGGTTGCTGCATAAATACGTCACTAAAGCAGAAGTGAATGAAGCTTTGCAACGTATGGCTGGTATTGTTGATATGCAAAATGCAGGCGATCCTCTATACAAGCCAATGATGCCAAACTACAAAGATTCATATGCTTATCAAGCTGCAAGCGATCTGATCTTTAAGGGTCTTGAGCAGCCAAATGGGTATACCGAACCATTACTACATGCTTGGCGTTTGAAAGTAAAAGCAGCACAAGCGAAGTAATTTTCGTGGACATTAAAAAACCAAAATGGATTTGCCCACAAAGCAAATCCATTTTTTATTAGACACATCAATATGTTTGGCTTACTAAATCTATTTTCTCGACCCCAGCAGACTTTCCCTCTAAAACTTAATGACGGAGGCAGGGAGCAGGCTGGTTTTAAGGGTGGGGCTGGTGATTGTGTTGTGAGATCAATCGCTATTGCCGCCAAACTGCCTTATATGCAGGTCTATGAAGACTTAAGAAGCGCCAATCAAAGCTACGCTGAACTGAAGAACGACCGTTTAGCAAGGCGCCTAAATAACAAGGGTGCATCACCTCGAAACGGCAACCATCGCAATGTCTTTCATGATTACATCGTTGGACTCGGTTTTGAGTGGGTTCCAACAATGAAGGTGGGGGCAGGCTGCAAGGTACACCTCAGGCCTAATGAGCTTCCAGGCGGAACATTAATTGTGAAGGTTTCCAAGCATTTAACTGCAATAGTTGATGGAGTGATTCAAGATACGCATGATCCATCACGACGTGGAAATCGCTGCGTTTATGGCTATTACATCAAGCAATAAAATGGGAGTTTAATTTTTTAAGTATTGCGCAGGCGATTATTTCAGCTTCCAAGTTCCGCGATAGTATTGGCCATTCAAGTAAAGTATTTAGAAAGACGAAAGGAAGTTACATGATTCAGTTTAAAAGACCCGATGGGGGTGCTGTTGAAGGCTATTTAGCCCAGCCTCTTGATAAAGCCAATGCCCCTGGAGTGGTGGTCCTTCAGGAGTGGTGGGGTTTAGATGATGAAGTGAAGTCGGTAGCTGATCGTTTAGCTAAAGCTGGCTACCGTGCCTTGGTGCCTGATCTATATCGCGGTAAGTTAGCACTTGAAGCTAATGAGGCTGAGCATTTAATGAGTGGACTAAACTTTGGCGATGCTGCTTCTCAGGATATTCGTGGAGCTGTTCAATATCTAAAGGCAACTGGTAGCAAGAAGGTTGCTGTTACTGGATTTTGTATGGGCGGTGCTCTGACAGTGCTATCCGCTTGTAATGTTCCTGAACTCGATGGCACCATTGTTTGGTACGGATATCCTCCATTGGAGTATGTAGATGCAACAGCGATTCAGAAGCCGATGATGGCGCATTGGGCGTTGCATGATGATTTCTTCTCAATTACAGGTGTAGATCAGCTAGAAGAAAAGTTGAAACAAGCAAGCTGCCATTATGAATTTCACCGTTATGATGCCAAGCATGGTTTTGCTAACCCTAAATCTGCTGTTCGTGGCATGCCGCCATTGGAGTACAAGGCCGAGGCTGCCACATTAGCCTGGGATCGTACCCTAGAGTTTCTAAAGAAGATCTTGGCTTAATTCATTCATCAGCTACATTCATACTATGCATTTGTTCTCTGAAAACCTCGCCGTAGAAATTTCTGCTTACTATCGCAACTTAGCCTTGGGTCATGGGGTAGTGCCAAAGGTATTCACCTTAGTGAATGGGGAGGGGGATCAATTCCTTTTCTTTATAGATGATCTTGCTATGGAAAAGGAAGAAGAGGATCAGTTTTTGGCGTATATCGTCAAAGAGCATGATGCCGTTGCTTATGCGCGTGGTACCTTAGTCATCGTTGATAAGAGTAGGCAATACATTGAGTTTGCAGTTGTGGATCGTGATGATGAAGATGCCATCGTTTGTTCCGCAGAACTAACGCGAGATATGGAAGATAAGCCAATCAGTCTTACAGAGTTTGATAAAACGGTAGTGAGGAAGAGCTCCATTGTTTTTGGTGGACTCTTTGAGCCAATGAAGCTAACCGAAGCAAAAATAGAAGATTTTGAAAGTCTATGGGATGAAATGAAGCCCAAGATTTTGCAACGATCTATGGGAATCTAGATCCTCTATATGACGCCAGCACAACAGCGGGAATTTATCTACGGCTTTAAGGAGATGTCACATTCCGCTGTGACAATCATGACTTGGAGCTTAGTTACTGGCATTGCCATGGCTAAGTCCGCATTAACTATTCAGCAAGCAATTGCGATGAGTCTACTAGTTTACGCAGGCTCAGCTCAGCTTGCTGCGCTTCCTTTGCTTGCTGTAGGCGCACCTATTTGGGTAATCTTGACAACTTCTTTCATGGTGAACTTACGCTTCGTTATTTTCAGCCTTGGATTGCAAGCCCATTTTTTCTATCTATCAACTTGGCGCAGAATTTTATTGGGCTATTTCACTACAGATTTTTCTTATCTAAATCACATTAAGCGCTTCCCAAAGCCCGAAACGCAAAAGGAGCTAGCCGCCGATCCAGAGCATTTACGCCTCTATTCAATGATGGGCTTTCAGGCTGCTAATTGGTTTTTTTGGCAGGTGGCGTCTATCACGGGAATCTTGCTTGCAAGCCAAATCCCGAATGACTGGGGTTTAGCATTTGCTGGCGCAGTCGCTTTGATAGTCATTATTGGGCCGATGCTAGATCGCGCGTCAGCCAGGTGGGCCGCAGTAACGGCGGGAGTTGTAGCAGTAATGACTTATGGCTTGCCATTTCGGCTCAATATCATTTTGGCAGTCGGTACAGCAATAGTTGTAGGGATGATATTGGATAAATCTCCAAAAGAAGGGGCGATCTCATGAATGACAGCAGCATGAGAATGACTTACCTCATCATTGGGATGATTGCGATGACTTTCGTGGCGCGCTGCTTCTTTATTTTTCTAGGTAATCGCATCAAAATTTCAGAGTGGGCGCTAGAGACAATTCGGTATGCCCCATTAGCTGCATTGATTGCCATTTTGGCTCCAGAAATATTCTTACCTGTAAGCGCCTCCAGTATCGCTGAATTTAATCTGAGGTTCCCAAATATTTGGGGCGGAATTGCAGCCCTGATTGCCTTCTATTTCACTAGGAAAATGATCCCAACGCTGGTGATTGGTATGGCAGTCTATACAGCTGCTCGGTTTTGGTTCGCCTAATAAAGAGAGAAAGATCGCAAGAGAGCAGTGAGGCGAAAGCTTGCAATCTGCTGGTTTGACCCCATATAAGGTCTAGTGAGTGTGTTTGGTGCCCAGGAAGGGACTCGAACCCCCACAACCTTACGATCGCCAGCACCTGAAGCTGGTGCGTCTACCAATTTCGCCACCTGGGCATGGCTCTATTATAGAGGGATGAGGGCTATAGAGGCTTTTCTGAGCTAATTTGGCTTTTTCCCCATAGACTTGATGGTTTGATACAGTAGGCTTATTAATAACAAAAATAGATATCAATAGATATAGCAAGGGCATGTATTGCCGAAGGAATTAAATGCGTAAAGCAAAAGACTTGGTGCCGCGTGAGGCTGACCGTTTAGGAACAGTCCAAGGCCACCGAGATGGATTTGGATTTGTAATTCCCGATGATGGTGGTGAAGATATTTTTCTCTCTGAGCGAGAGATGTCTCGCGTCATGCACGGCGATAGAGTCAACGTCAAAGTGTTGGGAACAGATCGACGTGGTCGCCCAGAGGGGCAGATTGTCGAAGTAGTACTCCATGCAAATAAAGTCGTGATTGGTCGCCTCCTCAATGAAAATGGCGTACTCATTGTGGCACCTGAAGATAACCGTATTGGCCATGACATCTTGATTCCCCCCAAGGGGCAAGGCCAGGCCAAACTGGGTCAAGTAGTGAGTGTTGAGATCATCGATTACCCAGATAGCTATCGTCAAGCCCTTGGCCGTGTTGTTGAAGTCTTAGGTGAGATCGACGATCCTGGTATGGAAATCGAAATCGCTGTCCGCAAGTATGGCGTGCCACATGAGTTCTCAGCTGCTGCCATGAAAGAGGCCGCTGCACTGCCAGACTCTGTGCAACAAGAAGACTTAGAAGGTCGGGTTGATCTACGAGACATTCCTTTAGTCACGATTGATGGCGCTGATGCGAGAGACTTTGATGATGCGGTGTATTGCGAGCCGATCATGCACGGCAAAACCAAAGCTTGGCGCTTGATTGTCGGTATTGCCGACGTCTCCCATTATGTGAAGCCCGGACACCCTTTGGATGATGAGGGCTTACTGCGCGCTACTTCGGTATATTTCCCAAGGCGTGTCATTCCGATGCTTCCCGAGAAGATCTCTAATGGTTTGTGCTCGCTAAATCCTAATGTAGATCGTCTGTGTATGGTCTGTGATGCTGTAGTGGATAACAACGGCATTGTGTTGGCCTATCAGTTTTATCCTGCGGTAATGCACTCTGCCCAGCGCTTCACTTATGACACCGTTTGGGAGATTCTATCGAATAGCAAGGGACCTGAGGCCGCGCGTTTTTCTGAGTTCAGTCCATTACTAGGAAATCTCTACGCCTTATATAAGATTTTGTTATCTGCTCGCGAGAAGCGGGGCGCTATTGAGTTTGAAACTACTGAGACTCAGATCATCAGTAATGAGCTTGGCAAGATTTTACGGATTGAACCGCGTCTACGCAATGAGGCACACCGCTTAATTGAAGAGTGCATGTTGACAGCAAACGTTTGTGCTGCTGATTTCATTGATAAAAATAAACACTTAAGTCTGTATCGCGTGCATGGAGAGCCTTCTGAAGAGAAGTTAATGACCTTGCGCCAAGTATTGCGAACCTCAAGCCTTTCTCTGGGCGGTGGTGAAAAACCGAAGCCACGCGATTATGCAAAACTTATGCGTGAGATCAAAGATCGTCCTGATGCCAATATGTTGCAGTCAGTAGTCTTGCGATCTATGCAGCAAGCGATGTACCAGCCGGACAACGAAGGTCATTTTGGCTTGGCTTACCCAGCGTATTCTCATTTCACAAGCCCAATTCGCCGCTATCCTGACTTGCTTACCCATCGTGTGATTAAGTCTATCCTGCAGAAGAAAGCATACGTCCCGGCATTGTCACCAACTGTTCCACTCAATTTGACTTTGCCTCGCAAAGGTAAGGGCCGTGAGAACGCAGTCAATGCTAAAAAATCTCATAGTGACGCTAAGGCAAATACGGCCAAAGGGACTAAAACACCAAAAGGGGCGAATGCCGCCTTGCCTATTTGGGGTCAGTTGGGCGTGCATTGCTCATCGAATGAGCGTCGCGCAGATGAAGCCTCACGTGATGTCGAGGCTTGGCTTAAGTGTTATTACATGCGTGACCATTTAGGTCAGGAATATGCTGGCACAGTAACGAGTGTCGCCAACTTTGGTTTATTCATTCAGCTCGAGAACCTCTTTGTAGAGGGGATGGTTCACGTCACCGAACTCGGTGGCGATTATTTCCAGTTTGACGAGGCTCGTCAAGAATTACGCGGAGAGAGAACTGGTATTCGGTATCGGTTAGGTGATCGTTTACATGTTTTAGTGAGTCGCGTTGACCTAGATGCCCGTAAGATTGAATTTAGTCTGGTGAAGTCGATCGGTGCAGAAGTGGGCGGCTCGTCTAGTCGCCGTCAGTTAATACTAGCTACTGACACCGGAAGACCCAATAAGAAAGCCGCATCTAAGAAGAGTAGGCCAGAAAGCAAGGTCCCACAAAAACCTAGCGGTATTAATGTGAACGCCGCTAAGTCTGCAGGTAATTTAAGCGCCAATCAATCTAAGAGCAAAGCCAGTCGGAAGAATGGCAAATCGAAGCCTGGCAGGTCTGTTGGTAAGCCTGCTGGTAGTAAGCCGCCAGTCCGCAGCACCAATGCTCGCCGTAAATAAAGAATAAATAAAACAAATGAAACAAATATTAGTTGGCTTTCATGCGGTTCAAGCGCGTTTACGCGTTGACCCAGAGAGCCTAAAGGCAGTGTATTTTGATCCGGGTCGTCGTGATAGGCGGATGGGTGATTTTTTAAAGCAGGCCGAAGAGGTTTTGGGTGAGCGCTTGCATGCTGCTGATTCTGAGCGCTTACATAAGCTCACAGGCCATGATCGCCACCAAGGGGTGGTTGCCTTAGCTGAAAAAATGACGATTGCGCGCACCATCACTGAGGTGGTTGAAGATGCTGAGAGTGCGCAGAAGAAATCCTTATTTCTCGTTTTAGATGGCGTTACTGATCCCCATAACTTTGGCGCCTGCTTACGTGTAGCAGATGGCGCTGGGGTTGACGCGGTAGTGATTCCAAAAGATCGCTCAGCATCTATTAATGCAACCGTCAGTAAGGTATCGAGTGGCGCATCTGAAGTGATGCCCGTCATTACTGTGACCAACCTCGTGCGGAGTATGAAAGAGATGCAAGAGGCGGGCGTCTGGTTAATTGGTACCGATGATGAAGCTGAAAAATCCATCTATGACCTTGATCTCACTGGCCCCATTGCAATCGTTATGGGAGCCGAGGGTGAGGGCATGCGACGCCTCACAAAAGAAACCTGTGATGAGCTCGTACGCATCCCAATGCAGGGTGTAGTAGAAAGTTTGAATGTTTCTGTTGCAAGTGGCGTATGCTTGTATGAGGCATTAAGACAGCGCCTAGCGAAAGTAACTAACAAAGCTGCCAAGTAGGTTTACTGAAAGGCTTTTATGAAATGCAATATTGGTCACACTGATCGTATTTTGCGCATGACCGTCGGAGTTACCCTCATTGGTTTGGCAACCTTTGGTATTACGGGTCCCTGGGCATGGATTGGAGTTATTCCTCTAGCAACTGGAGTGTTTGGCAATTGTGCGGTCTATAGCATGCTAGGGATTAATACCGCCAAATAATAAGGCGAGCAGTTAGCAAGAAGCTTTACTTAGCAAGTAAGGCCTCTAGCTTTTCTGTATCAATACAGAAATTGCGAATACCCTCAGCCAGTTTCTCAGTAGCCATCGCATCATTATTCAATTGCAGACGGAAACTTGACTCATCTAGCTTTAATGGGGTGATAGTTTCACCATGAGTATTGGCTGCATCCAGTTTTTTACTCACCATGCCAGTGCCGCTTTGTAACTCAGCTAGCAGCTCTGGGCTAATAGTTAATAAATCACAGCCTGCCAGTTCCAGAATTTGGCTGGTATTACGAAAGCTCGCACCCATGATCTCTGTGGAGATGCCAAAGTGCTTGTAATAGGTAAATATTTTCTTTACTGAAGTCACGCCAGGATCGTTTGCACCACCATGGCTAGCATCATTCCAATTGGCTCCCAGCTTTGCTTTATTCCAATCGGTAATACGACCCACAAATGGAGAAATTAATCTTGCGTTTGCAGCGCCACAAGCTGCAGCCTGCACTAATGAAAAGAGCAGAGTCATATTGCAATGAATACCAGCAGCCTCGAGTTCTTTTGCGGCAGCGATACCTTCCCAAGTACCTGCAAGTTTAATTAAGATACGTTTACGATCAGTGCCCTGTGATTCATATAAGGAGATCAGGTGCTTGGCTTTGGTAACGGTCGCTTTAGTATCGAAAGAAAGCCTTGCATCGACTTCAGTAGATACTCTGCCAGGAATGATTTTAAGAATCTCTAAGCCAAATGCCACCAGAATGTAGTCCACTAAATCTGTGGGGCTCATGCCTGGATGTGTATTCTTAACTGACTGCACCAAGTTTTGATAATTACTTTGCTGAGCAGCTTTGAGAATGAGCGATGGATTGGTCGTAGCATCCTGCGGTTGGAACTCTTGCATCCGTTCAAAGTCGCCAGTATCGGCAACGACCGTGGTGAGCTTTTTGAGCTGCTCTAGTTGGTTATGGGCTAAAGAGGTGCTATTCATGGCTAGATTGGTCTAAATAAGGAGTCTGCTGTAGTGGGTTTCTTATAGATATCATATGATAGATGTATTCATTACTCAGTTCCAGTTAAGGCATAAGGGCGTTGCGCAGGCATATGAACCAAGATCAACTCAAACAAATGGTGGGCGAGGCAGCGCGAGATGAAGTCTTAAAACTGCCGGCAGGGCAAATTTTAGGGGTTGGTACCGGTTCAACCGCCAACTGCTTTATTGATGCCTTAGCTTCCCATAAAGATCATTTTGCTGGAACAGTATCGAGTTCAAACGCGACTACAGAGCGCTTACTAAAGCATGGCTTTCAGGTTTTAGATCCCAATGATGTCATGAGCTTACCCGCCTATGTCGATGGTGCCGATGAAATCGATCCAGCAGGCCACATGATTAAAGGTGGTGGTGGAGCGCTCACTCGTGAAAAAATTATTGCCTCTATGGCAAAGCAATTTATCTGCATTTGCGATTCATCCAAGCAAGTTCCTGTTCTTGGTAACTTTGCTCTTCCAGTAGAAATCATCCCCTTAGCAAAAGGCGTAGTGAGTAGAGAGTTAGAAAAACTGGGAGGCAAGGTAACACTGCGCCTGGCTAAAAATACGCGTGCAGATTTAAATGAAACCCCGAGCGAGCCTTTTGTGACTGATAACGGTGGGTGGATTTTAGATGTGGCAGGTTTAAAGATTAGCGACCCCATCAAAATCGAAGTGCAAATCAATCAAATTGCGGGCGTTATCACTGTTGGGCTCTTTGCTAAAGAAAAAGCTAACATCCTGCTAGTCAGCAATGCTGCTGGCGTAGAAAGAATCGTCCTCTAAAAATAAAAAAACCCGACGGGGCTTCCCCATCGGGTTGTTTGCCATGGATTGCATGGCGCAGGCGCTCGGAAGGTATTTAGTTCCTTAGCCTATGAGCATATAGATATGCTCATTCTTAAGTGGCTTTCGCCAATGTAGCGGGGCACTATATCTGCCTCACTACGATTACATCCTATGCCTGAGTTTTTAGAGTGTCAACCCTTGAGAACAAGTTTTAGGCATTTATTTATGTTGTATCGCAATACCCAATAAAGCCGCTTTTTATTCTGCTGGCGGGGTATAACCTTCTGCCATATCTGCACCACCTTCAAAGAAGTACTTTTCAACCTGCTTTAAAAGGTATTGGCGAGCACGAGGATCAGCCATATTGAGGCGGTTTTCATTAATGAGCATGGTTTGATGCTTTAACCATGCAGCCCAAGCCTCTTTAGATACTTGATTCCAAATCTTTTTGCCAAGATCACCAGGAAGTGGAGCGAAATCCATTCCTTCACCCTCTTTGTTAAGTTTGATGCATTGAACCATGCGTGCCATCTGCAATACCTTTCTTATTTTTCTTATAGATCTTTAGTTAAAACCATGGACTTACGGTCCCAGTTGTAAATTTGCTTTCTTTCTTCAGGCAAATCGTCAACCGTTGCCCGCTTAAAGCCACGCTTTAAGAACCAATGCTCTGTTCTGGTGGTGAGAACAAATAGTTTCTTGATACCTTCTTGTTTGGCGCGCATTTCAACGCGTTTAAGCAGACGCTCGCCATCGCCTGAGCCTTGAACATCAGGATCTACAGCTAAACATGCAAGTTCACCAACGCCGTTAGGGAAAGGAAAGAGGGCAGCGCAGCCAAATAAAACACGGTCATGCTCAATTACTGAGAAGCGCTGAATATCCCGCTCAATCACGTCTTGTCCCCGAGCTGCCAAGATACCTTCTTCTTCAAGTGGCATCGTCAATTGCAAAATACCGCCGACATCATCCTGATTGGCTTCGCGCAAATTCTCAATATCTGAGGAGGCGAGCATCATACCAATACCATCGTGGGTAAAGAGTTCTTCAAGCAATGCACCATCTTGATTGCAAGGTAAGAAGTGAACACGGCTCACGCCAGATTTAATAGCTCTACCAGCAATATTGAGTAAGCTCTTCATACCAATATCCACATTCTTACTCTCGGCCATATAGTCTTGGAGTTGAGGCATAGATAGCTCAGTAATCAGATCACCTTCTGCATCATGGAGCCCTTCGTAAGGGCTTAAGAAAATCAACTTATCTGCTTTAAGTGCAGCAGCAGTAGAGGCAGCAACATCTTCATAAGCTAGATTGAATGCTTGTCCAGTAGGCGAGAAGCCTAAAGGGGAGAGCAAAACAATTTTATTGCTATCTAAAGAGAGCCTAATAGATGCGGAGTCTACTTTGCGCACTAAGCCGGTATGGATGTAATCAGTACCCTCAACCACACCTATGGGCATCGCGGTAATGAAGTTTCCGGAGATCACAGAAATACGTGATCCTGCCATCGGAGTATTCGGTAAGCCACGACTAAAAGCCGCTTCGATATCCAGACGCAATTCACCGGCAGCCTCTTTAACGCACTCCAGTGCAGCAGCATCAGTGATCCGGTAGCTTTGCATTGCGGTTTTACCAAACTTACTCTTAATCTTACGTAAGGTCAGTTGCTCTTCAATCTGTGGACGAATGCCGTGGACCAAAACAATGCGCATGCCCATGGCATGCAACATGGCAATGTCTTCAATCAGATTCTCAAGACCAATTTCTTGGACGAGCTCACCGGCAAAAGCAATCACAAAGGTTTTTTCACGGAAGCTATGAATGTAGGGCGCAACGTCGCGCAACCACCCTACAAAGGGGAAGTTGGGGGTAGATTCTTCGGCACTTGAGGCCTGATTCGGTGCATTTGTTGGCATAGTGAGAAAATTATAGGGTGCAAGAGCCCATAAACCAACAAAAACCCAAAGCAATGCCAAAGCCTGTGCCTGCTTCCAACACCTCACGCAGGCTAGAGATCCGTTTTCCGGAAGAATTGCCTGTCTCTGGTCAGAGGCAAATCATCAAGGACGCCTTGCTGAACCACCAGGTAGTGATTGTTTGTGGAGAGACGGGCTCTGGTAAGACTACCCAGTTACCCAAGATCTGCTTGGACCTCGGGAGGGGCACCATTAACAGCGGTAAGCTGATCGGTCATACTCAACCTCGCCGGATAGCGGCTACTGCCACAGCCAAGAGAATTGCCCAAGAGCTAGGCTCGCCGATTGGTCAGGATGTAGGCTATCAAGTACGCTTCGCAGATAAGACTAGTCAAACCGCCTCGATCAAGCTGATGACCGATGGCATCTTATTGGCGGAGACCCAACGTGATCCACAGCTCAAAGCCTATGACACGCTCATCATCGATGAAGCGCACGAACGTAGTCTGAATATTGATTTTTTATTAGGCTATCTTAGACAGCTACTGCCGAAGAGGCCCGATCTCAAGCTCATCATCACTTCAGCCACAATTGATGCCCAGCGTTTTGCAGAGCACTTCACAATCGACGGTAAAGTCGCCCCAGTCATTGAAGTCAGTGGACGTCTCTTTCCGGTAGAGCAGCGGTATTCTCCCCTAGAGCCAGACTCTAAGCCCGATGGTAAAAAAGAATCTAAGGCTGCCAAAGAAATTCCGGAAACAGTTACAGAAGAAATTTCCAATGTTTGGCGCGAGGGCGCATCCGGTGCTGGGGATGTATTAGTATTTTTACCAGGTGAACGAGAGATTCGGGATTGCGCAGAAGCGCTGCGCAAGGATCATGTATTGCAACAACGCTTTCATCCAGAAGTTCTCAGCCTGTTTGCCCGTCAATCCGTTGCCGAGCAAGAAAGAGTCTTTAGTCCGGGTAATGGCCGCCGCATCATTCTGACAACCAACGTTGCCGAGACGTCTTTAACGGTTCCCAATATTCGTTATGTGATTGATAGTGGTTTGGCTAGGGTAAAGCGCTACTCCTATCGCAACAAGGTAGAGCAATTACAGATTGAGCCCATTTCACAAGCAGCGGCCAATCAAAGGGCGGGACGTTGTGGCCGGGTATCAGATGGTATTTGCATCCGCTTATATAGCGAGCTCGATTATCAAAGCCGCCCCAAATTTACTGATCCAGAAATTCTCCGTAGCTCATTAGCAGCAGTGCTATTGCGTATGAGTGCACTACGCTTACCAAAAATTCAACATTTCCCTTTCATTGATAAGCCGCTTGGCAGAGCTATTACGGATGGCGTGCAACTGCTAGACGAGTTAGGCGCAATTGAGTTTGATGAATCTGATGCTACTGATAGTAAGGATATTAACAATAGCTTTAAGCTCACGGCGATTGGTAAGCAGTTAGCTGACTTACCGCTTGACCCGCGGATTGGCAGAATGTTGTTAGCAGCAAAAGAGCAAAATGCTCTAAAGGAAGTCACTATTATTGCTACGGCTTTGGCAACCCAAGATCCCCGTGAGCGACCTATGGATCAAGGTGCTGCGGCTGATCAAGCGCATCTCCAGTTTGCAGATGAGCGCTCTGAGTTTCTTGGTTTTGTAAAGCTCTGGAATTGGTATCAAGATGCCTTGCAACATAGGCATAGCAATCGCCAATTAGAAAATTTGTGTAGAAGTAAATTCTTATCACCACGTCGCTTGCGTGAGTGGCGAGATGTGTACGTTCAATTACACAGCATGCTGAGTGAAAAGGGCTGGAAAGAAAATGGCCTTGCAGCGAGTTACGAGCAAGTCCATTTATCTCTACTGACAGGTCTACTAGGTTATGTGGCTAAAAAAGAGGAAGATGAAAAGTCTCAAGACCGCAATAGCAAGACAGGTGGCTATGTGGGTGCCCGGGGCATTCGTCCATTCATCTGGCCAGGCTCAACGATTGGTAAAAAGGCTGGGGCTTGGATATTGGCAGGGGAGCTTCAAGAAACTAGCCGTATGTATGCTCGCACTATTGCGAAGATTGAACCGCAGTGGGTTGAGAAGGTGGCAGCCCATCGCCTGATTAAATCGCTGAGCGACCCCTTCTGGGATAACCGTCAGGGTGAAGTACTGGCCTTTGAACGCGGCACCTTGTATGGTTTACCTATTTATCATGGCCGACGAGTACGCTATGAGCCGCATAACGCAGAAGAAGCCAGAGAGTTATTCATTCGCCAAGCTTTAGTTGAGGAAGGATTGTTTGGCCGGATGGATACGCCTGCTCTATATCGTGAGACCGAGGCTGATGCCAAGAAAAAATATCCTGGGCTTTTTGGGTTCTTCTGGCATAACTGTCGTCTCATTAAAGAAATCGAAGCGCTGGAGCATCGCTCACGGCGTCCTGACGTCTTAGTAGATGATGATTTGCTCTTTGCTTTCTACGAGTCACGCATTCCGAAAGAGATCTGTAATCGCGAAGGACTGAAAGCCTGGTTTAAAAAAGAACCCAACCTAGATATCCAGTTACGGCTAGAAAAAGCAGACTTGATGCGTCATGAGGCTGCCGGTATTACGGTCGATCGTTACCCTAAGAAAATGATGGTTGGTGGTGCGGAGCTAGACCTTACTTACCACTTTGAACCCGGTAGCCCGAAAGATGGCGTTACCTTGGTGGTGCCACTAACGCAACTCAATCAAGTGGACGGCCGTCGTTGTGAATGGCTAGTGCCGGGTATGTGTGAGGAGAAGGTGCTACTACTACTCAAATCCTTGCCGCAAAAACTGCGCCGTCATTGTGTGCCGCTGCCTGACTATGCAAAGTCATTCTTAGAGCGCAAGCTTGAAGAAAAGCAATTTGGCATAGGCGACTTTTTAGATAGCTTGATGAGTGATATTCGTAAAGAGCGTGGCTTAGAAATTAAACGTACTGACTTTAGACCTGAGTCCTTGCCTCTGCATTCATCCATGAACTTCAGGCTGATTGATGAGCATGGCCGTCAACTAGAGGTAGAAAGAAATCTTGCCCGCCTGCGGTCTGAGTATGGGGAAACCGCCCGTAGTGCCTTCCAAGCCATTGCTCAAGAGACTGCGCAAGCGGAGTTAGGAGTTGACTCTCCTAAAGTAGGAGGCACTCAATCTACACAGAAGGCTCGCTCAGTTGAGCAGGGCGGCTATCGCTCCTGGGAGTTCGGTGAGTTACCAGAAACCCTAGAGATTCAAAAAGGGAATAAAACCTTGTTTGGTTACCCCGCATTAGTTGATCGAGGTGACTACTGTGACCTAGAAGTTTTTGATGATCTGCTCGAAGCCAGAAAGCAACATCACTTAGGATTGCGCCGACTATTTTCTCTAGGCAATAAAGATACCCTCAAAGCCCTGCAAAAACAATTACCAGGTATTCGAGAGTTAGGATTGCTCTTTATTAATATCGGTTCAGTAGAGGGATTAATTGAGCAGATTCTGAATTTGGCATTGGAGCGTGCATTTATGAGTGAGCCCCTACCAATCAATGCAGAGCAATTTACGGAGCGCTTACAGGCTGGTAAACCCCGATTAGCGCTCATCGCACAAGAAATCTCACGCCATACTCTCAATGCATTACAAGCCCATGCCGATCTACAGAAAAAGATGGCTAGTGCAAAAGCATCTTCAGCTATAGCCTATGTAGATATGCAAACCCAAATGCAAGCCTTAATCTTCCCTAATTTTGTTGCCCAAATTCCGTACGGGCAGCTTGTGCACCTGCCGCGTTACTTAAAAGCAATTGCCATGCGGATTGATAAGTTGCGCTCTAATCCCAGCCGTGATGCGCAATGTCAAAAAGATTGGGAGTCAGTTGCCAGGCCTTGGCAAAAGTTGTTGCAAGGAAGTAAAGGCTCTGCCTCTTATGCTATGACCGAGGATCAAGCCCTGCAGGATTTCCGGTGGCAGCTAGAGGAGTTGAGAGTGGCTTTATATGCCCAAGAGCTTAAAACACCAACGCCAATGTCCTTAAAACGACTTGAAAAGGTTTTACTGAGCTTGCGCTAAGTCAAATCCATTGGGTTTTAGAGGTCTTTAATTAGCACTTCATTGCTTACAATAGAGGGATGTGCACATTTATCACGATTAGAGGTTTTCGCAATATTGCGACCAGCTCTATATTGACCCTATTCTCAGTAGGTCACGTTGCCATTGCGCAAACTACTGCTATGCCAAAACTGGCGGTGATTCTCAACTCAGGTGAAGCATCGGTGAGTTTGATTGATATGCCAAGCCGCCAGGTGATTAAAACGATCCCTGTTGGCAAAGAACCCCATCACTTGATGATGACCCCAGATGAGAAAACTTTATTGATTGCCAATGCTGCTGGCAATGATGTTGTGTTGATGAACCCAAGTACTGGTGAGTTAACCGGCAGAATCCCAAACATCATCGATCCTTATCAAATTGGCTACTCACCTAATCACAAATGGTTTGTGGCAAATGGTAATCGTTTAGACCGGGTGGATATTTATGCTGCTAATGGCGCTGATCTTAAGCTAGCTAAAACAGTGAAGTTAGCAAAGACACCAAGCCATATTGCGTTTACAGCAGATAGCAAAACTGCCTTCATCACATTGCAAGACTCCAGTGAACTGGCAGCAATTGATCTAGAAACACAAAGTGTATTGTGGGTGATGCCTACGGGTAAAGTTCCGGCTGGCTTGTGGATGACGCCAGGGGACCAGTATCTATTGGTTGGAATTACTGGCGATGACTATGTCCAAGTGATTGATTGGAAGACGCGCAAGGAAGTTAAGCGTATCCCAACAGGCAAGGGCGCTCATAACTTTCGCCCCTTAGGTGATAAGAAACATGTATTTGTGAGTAATCGAATTGCATCCTCTATTAGCCTTATTAATATGCAAACCTTAGAGAAGGTTGGCGATATCACTGGCTTGCCAGCAGGCCCCGACGATATGGAAATTACCCCTGATGGCAAAACTTTGTGGGTCACTCTACGTTTTGCTAAAAAGGTCGGCGTGATTGATATCCCTTCCATGAAACTCATGACAGTGATTCCAGTTGGTAAATCACCGCACGGTGTCTTCTTTTATCCTAGAGCATCCTGGGAATAAACCCCACTATGAAGTACAAACAACTGATTCATCTCACTGCAGTAATACTGATGGCTGGCTTTGTATCTGCTGCTAATGCCCAAACAGTTGGTTGTAATAAAACGGTATATCTCACATTTGATACTGGCAATATGTCAGTTGCTGAAAAAGTGGCTGAGATTCTCAAGCGTCAAGAGGTCAAAGCCACTTTTTTCCTAGCCAATGAGAAGACTTTCCGAGGTGACTTTGCTTTGGATGATTCTTGGAAGGTCTATTGGCAAAAGCTAGCTAAAGAAGGACAACACTTTGGTAGCCATACTTATGACCATACCTACTTTATAAAAGATGGGCCTAAAGGCGAAGTCTTTGAGAAGTCGCAATTTGGGCCCAAAGCTGGGATGACAATGCTTTATAACGAAGCGATGATGTGTAAAGAGATTCGCAATGTAGATCTTCGTTTTGTAGAGTTAACAGGTCAGCCATTACAAAAGATCTGGCGTGCTCCTGGTGGTAAAACCTCACCTACTTTGATTCGGATGGGGGATATGTGTGGCTATCAACATATTGGCTGGGCGCCAACTGGTTTTTTAGGCGATGAGCTGAACTCCGATAAGCACCCAAACAACGTACTTTTAGAGAAAGCGAGCCGTGAGATCAAAGATGGCGATATCACTATGGCCCATCTCGGCATTTGGTCTAGAAAGGATCCTTGGGCTCCGGCGGTATTGGAGCAATTAATCGTCAGTCTGAAGGATCGCGGCTTCTGTTTTGGAGTATTGCCTAAGTCGCACAAAAATTCGTCAAATCAGTCAAAATAAAGCATGGATTTGAACTCTACCACTTCAATCATCTCTAGCGCTTATGGCAGCGTTCAGGAGTTTTTGTTTGCCAAAATTATCGGGCCATTGCTATATCAATTCGATTTAATGTCTTGGGCAGAAGATGTCTTTGATGGTATCGATTGGTTTTTGTTTGGCTGCATTCAAATTATTCTGATTATGCTTGTCTTGAGAACCTGGGAACGCTTAGCCCCTGCAGAGACACAGGAGCGTTTTTCAAAAGCCAGTACGGCAGACGTCTTCTACACCTTGTTTCATCGCCTAGGTATTTTTCATGGGCTCATTTTTATTACGATCTCTGGCTTCTTTTTCCAAATTGATTCCATCTTGCATGATTTTCGCTTCGATCGTTTTAATGTTGAATCTTGGTGGCCCGGAGTTACCTCAGTTCCAGTAGTGAGTTTCTTGGTGTATTTGGTACTGCTTGACCTGGTGGAGTATCTATACCATCGTGCATCTCATTCTTTTAGCTGGTGGTGGCAATTACATTCATTGCACCATAGTCAAACGGTGATGACTGCATGGTCTGATAACCGTAATCATATTTTGGATGACACCATGCGCGCAGTAGTGCTGGCCTTCTTTGCACTTCTATTCGGCGTATCTCCAGGACAATTCATTATCTTGATTGTATTGAGTCAATTTATTCAGAGCTGGCAGCATGCCAATATCAAAGTGCATCTGGGCAAAGGCCAATACTTTTTGGTATCGCCAATGTTTCATCGCATGCATCATGCAGTAGGTTATGGTCATGAGGCAATTGGTAAGCCCGGTGTGTTGGGCGGTTGCAATTTTGGCATTTTGTTTCCCTGGTGGGATATCGTATTTAAAACCGCCATCTTCCCGAAAGAGGTCTATCCTACAGGGGTAAGAAATTTGGCCGTATCACACAATCTTTTTGCTCAGCAATGGCAGGGCTTATTGCGTGCAGTAAAAGAATTCAAGCCAAAGTAAATTAATGAAGTAGGGCATACCTAGTGGTATGCAATAGGAGTTTTATGGTCGGACTACCGCAAGTATTTAAATCATTTGGATTGGCCCTAGTAGGGACGATGCATCCAAGAATGCTGTGGTTAAGCTTACGGCCATTCTTGATCGTATCGATTCTCTGGGGCTGCCTGATTTGGCTCACCTGGACGCCTGCGCTTGCAGTGCTCAGTGAATTTCTAACTAACTCCCTGTTTACGAATTGGATTCAAGAAGGCTTGATCTGGGCTGGCTTTGATAACGCGAGGGCCTGGATTGCCCCTTTATTTTTTGTGATGCTGATTATTCCACTGATCACCATTAGTTTATTAGTGTTTATTGCCTTTTCAACTGTACCCACGATTGTGAAAATTGTTGTCAGGCAAGCGCACTATCAAGATTTAGAGTGCAAGCGGGGTGGCGGTTTGTTTGGCAGCCTGGTTTACACCTTGTGGTCAGCGCTCATTTGCCTTGCGTTAGTCATGCTGACATTGCCAGTATGGTGGGTGCCACCGCTAGTAGCAGTATTGCCGCCATTGCTCTGGGGATGGTTAACGATGCGCCTGATGTCTTATGACGTGCTAGCTCAGCATGCGAGCGCAGAAGAGCGTGATCAGCTATTAGAAAAATTTCGCTGGCCCTTGCTTTATATGGGCATCGCCTCTGGGATGCTGGGTGCTGTGCCCACCTTCTTCTGGGCTACATCAGCATTAGCCTTAGTATTATTTCCGCTAGTAAGCTTTGTTGCTCTCTGGATTTATTCTTTAATCTTTGTGTTTGCTGCCCTTTGGTTTAGCCATTTCTTGCTGGATGCTCTAAAAGAACTGCGGCAAGAAGAATTGGATAAAGCATTGACAGTACAGGCACGTGTAGTGGAAGCGGAACTTCCGTATTAAGACTAATGAGATGGTTAATGAGATGGTTGATGCAATAAAAAAAGTTGAGATAGATCTACCAGATGATGTATCAACTGCGGCCCAGCGCCGCTTTGGTTTGATTGTGATTGGTGATGAGATTTTATCCGGCCGTCGCCAAGATAAACATATGGCGACCTTAATTAAGCTTCTCAACGAGCGCGGCTTAAGTCTTGCATGGGCCAAGTATGTAGCCGATGATCCTGCGCAAATTACTGCAATGCTGAAAGCAAGTTTTGCCAGTGGTGATGTGGTCTTTAGTACTGGCGGCATTGGTGCGACACCAGATGATCACACCCGTCAATGTGCTGCATTGGCACTGGGCACCAAAACGCAATTACACCCAACTGCACAAGAACTCATTGCGGGGCGCATTCAGTCAACGGCTGAAGGTGATCCCATCAAAGCAGATTTGAATACGCCAGAGAATCAACATCGTTTTAAGATGGGTGAGTTCCCTATTGGCAGCGACATCATTCCCAATCCCTATAACCAGATTCCGGGCTTTCGGATAAAAGAGCATCACTTTGTTCCTGGCTTTCCGGTCATGGCTGCGCCTATGATGGCTTGGTGTTTAGACACCTACTATAAGGATCTCTTTCATCAAGAGAACTGGGCAGAGCAGAGCTTCATTGTTCCCAAGGGTATTGAGTCGACTTTGACCCCCTTAATGGAGCGGATAGAAGCTAATTTTCCAGGGGTGAAGGTCTTTAGCCTACCTTCGGTTGGAGATACTAAAAAAGAGGGTATTTATGCCCATCGCCATATCGAATTGGGTATTAAAGGCAACGCTAATCTTTTAGAAAACGCGTGGATTGCTCTTAGAACTGGTACCCAAGAGCTAGGGTATGAGATTCACGACATCAACTGAGCAGTAACACATACTATTTGCACCAAATAAGTGCAAATAGAGGTCTTTTAGACTCCTCAAGGGAGAATCAAGCACTTAATTAGTGCAATAATGAGTGTTCCCATTTGTTTGCTTCAGTAAATTACATACATCCATTAGGCATGTTTGGTGCCTGGAATAAACAAGGGTGTATGCCTTATTTAAATTCCGAATTTAGTTCATAGAGGAGATTTGCATGACGAAGACCGTCGCTGATGTGATGAAGTTAGTTAAAGAGAAAGAATGTACTTTCGTTGATTTCCGCTTTGTAGATACAAAGGGTAAAGAGCAGCACACGAGCGTTCCGATCTCTGCTTTTAACGAAGATAAATTTGAGAGCGGTCATGCATTTGACGGTTCTTCTATCGCCGGATGGAAAGGGATTGAAGCTTCCGATATGTTGTTGATGCCAGATCCAACAGCTTGCTATATCGACCCATTCTATGAAGAGCCGACCCTAGTGATCACCTGTGATGTGATCGAGCCTTCAGATGGCAAAGGTTACGACCGCGATCCACGTTCTATTGCAAAGCGCGCTGAAGCCTATTTGAAGAGCTCAGGATTAGGTGATACAGCTTACTTTGGTCCAGAGCCAGAGTTCTTTATTTTTGACGGCGTTCGTTGGGGTGCCGATATGCAAGGTTGCTTCGTGAAGATTGATTCTGAAGAAGCGCCATGGTCATCTAGTCTCGAAATCGAAGGCGGTAATCCTGGTCACCGTCCTGGTAAAAAAGGTGGTTACTTCCCAGTTGCCCCAGTTGATTCATTCCAGGACATGCGTTCTGAAATGTGTTTAATTCTTGAATCATTGGGCATTCCAGTTGAGGTTCATCACCATGAAGTTGCTGGCCAAGGCCAAAACGAATTGGGTACTAAGTTCAGCACACTGACACAGCGCGCTGACTGGACTATCTGGCAGAAATACGTTGTACAAAACGTGGCTCATGCTTATGGCAAGACAGCAACCTTTATGCCTAAGCCAGTAGTTGGCGATAACGGCTCTGGTATGCACGTTCACCAGTCGGTTTGGAAGAATGGCGAGAACTTGTTTGCTGGTAATGGATATGCTGGTTTGTCAGAGTTTGCTTTGTTCTACATCGGCGGCATCATTAAGCACGCTAAAGCATTGAATGCTATTACTAACCCAGGAACAAACTCCTATAAGCGTTTGGTACCAGGCTTCGAGGCTCCAGTGAAATTGGCATACTCAGCACGTAACCGTTCTGCTTCTATCCGTATTCCACATGTGCCAAATCCTAAGGGTCGTCGTATCGAAACCCGTTTCCCAGATCCATTAGCTAACCCATACTTGGCTTTCTCTGCCTTGTTGATGGCTGGTTTGGATGGTGTGCAGAATAAGATTCACCCGGGTGAAGCTGCTGACAAGAACTTGTATGACTTGCCACCAGAAGAAGATGCAAAGATCCCAACGGTTTGCGCAAGCTTGGAAGAAGCATTGGATGCATTGAAGAAAGATCACGAGTTCTTAACTCGCGGTGGAGTATTTACTGAGTCTATGCTTGATGCCTATATCAATTTGAAGATGGAAGATGTCACACGTTTCCGTATGACAACCCATCCTATCGAATTTGATATGTACTATTCCCTGTAAGCGAAGGAGAGAACTTGAGCGCAGGTCTGTTGCGCAATTCGTTCAAGGGGGCAGCTACGGCTGCTCCTTTTTTTCCGACATTGCTTGATCAGATGCCCAATGCCATCATGGTATTTGAGGCTGAGAACCAACAATTGGTTTATGTGAACCCAGCCGCAGAGTCAGCGCTGGATCTATCCCGTAAATCACTTGAGGGACAGTCTGTGCATGATTTATTTGGTGGTAATGAAGCTCTCAATAGAATGATCACCGAAGTAAAGCTTGGCCATGTAATAGCTCAGCGCCAAGAGTTGGTTTTACATTCCTTGCCCGGTAGTATTCATCAAGAGTTAATCCAGGCGCATATCGTGATTGCTGCACTTGAAGATCCTGACCTACTATTAATGGAGTGGTTTCCAATCGATCAACAGTTACGTAGTGCGCGCGATGAACGTGTGACGCAACAAGTGGAATCAAACAAGCAACTCATGCGCAATCTGGCGCATGAGATCAAAAACCCATTAGGTGGAATACGTGGCGCAGCTCAATTATTAGAGTTTGAATTACCTGAACAAGGTTTGCGTGAATATACGCAAGTCATCATTAAAGAGTCTGATCGTTTGCAGACCCTAGTAGATCGGCTACTGGCACCACATCGCAAGGCTCATATCATTGAAGCATTCAATGTGCATGAAGCACTCGAGCGGGTGCGCAGTCTTGTATTGGCAGAGTTTCCGAAGGGCTTAAAAATTATTCGCAACTACGATACTAGTCTTCCAGATGTGATGGGTGATCGTGAGCAACTAATTCAAGCAACTCTCAATATTGTGCATAACGCAGCGCAAGCGCTCTCCGAAGAGATTGGTGCTGGTGTTGCTCAAATCGAATTAAAAACCCGGGTAGCGCGTTCGGTCACGATTGCAAAACAACGCTATAAATTAGCAATGGATTTGCACGTAATTGATAACGGGCCCGGTATTCCAGAAGAAATGATGGAACGCATCTTCTTTCCCTTGGTATCCGGAAGAGAAGGGGGTAGTGGCTTAGGTCTCACCTTGGCGCAAACCTTTGTTCAGCAACACCAGGGCTTTATCGCTTGCGACAGTCGTCCTGGACGTACCGATTTTCATATTCAAATTCCATACCGTAGGCAGGAGAGACCATCATGAAACCAATTTGGATTGTCGACGATGACCAATCAATTCGCTGGGTTCTAGAAAAAGCTTTGGCGCGCGAGAATATCCCGCACAAGAGTTTTTCTAATCCGAATGATGTGCTCAACGCGCTAGAGAAAGAATCTCCTCAGGTGTTGATCTCGGATATTCGGATGCCTCGCGGCAATGGCTTGGATTTACTACAGCATGTCAAAGCAAGTCATCCAAACCTGCCTGTCATCATCATGACAGCTTACTCAGATCTTGACTCTGCAGTCTCATCTTTTCAGGGTGGTGCATTTGAATATCTCACCAAACCATTTGATGTGGAGAAAGCAGTTGAGTTAATTCAAAGAGCGGTGGAGCAGGGTATCCGCAATGATTCAGGCTCTAAAGAATTAACTGCCTGGAGACGGGATGCTACTGAGATTATTGGCCAAGCGCCTGCGATGCAAGAAATCTTTCGTGCCATTGGTCGTTTAGCCCAATCTCATGCAACTGTGCTGATTACCGGAGAGTCTGGGACTGGTAAAGAGCTAGTAGCACATGCACTGCACAGGCATAGCCCAAGAGCAAAGGGCCCATTTTTATCACTGAGTACTTCAGCAGTTCCTAAAGACCTGCTCGAATCAGAATTATTTGGTCATGAGCGTGGTGCTTTCCCTGGGGCGCAGACTTTACGTCGTGGTCGCTTTGAGCAAGCTGATGGTGGCACTTTATTCTTAGGTGAAATTGGCGACTTACCATTTGATTTGCAAACTCGACTCTTACGCGTCTTATCTGATGGGCACTTCTATCGCATTGGCGGCCAAGACCCTATCAAGGCGAATGTGCGGATTATTGCTTCAACTCATCAAAACCTAGATACACGAGTAGCAGCAGGCTTCTTCCGTGAAGATTTATTACATCGTTTGAATGTCATTCGTTTGCGTATGCCTTCATTACGCGAACGTAGTGAAGATATTACGATGCTAGCAAGACACTTTATGCTCAGTTGCGCCAAGTCATTGGGCGTTGAGCCTAAGAAGCTGTCTGACGAGGTGCTAAAAGAGATTACGGCGATGCCATTTCCAGGTAATGTTCGTCAGTTAGAGAATCTGTGCCATTGGCTCACAGTCATGACGCCTGCCAACATTATTGGTGTCAGTGATCTACCAGCTGACATCATGGCAGAAGCGGAAGGGCAGCCGGTCATATTGCATGGCGAATCCTCCCCGACAAACCCAGCAGCTTCAAAAGGGGCTGCAGGGGATTGGGAAAGTGGGCTTGGGCGTTTAGCTGCCAAAATGCTACAAGATGGTGATAAAGAAGTTTACGATGCACTAAATGCACGGTTTGAGAGAGCAGTATTGCAAGCAGCGCTAGAAGTAACGCGTGGCCGCAGAGTGGAGGCAGCACAACGGCTTGGCATTGGACGCAATACGATTACGCGTAAATTACAGGAACTGGGGATAGATGACTGATTCAATCCGAATTGCGGCGTGGAATGTCAATTCCTTAAAGATTCGTCTTCCACACGTACTTCGTTGGTTGCAAGATCAGGAAAAGAAGCAGCAAGCGATTGATGCCTTGTGCTTACAAGAGCTCAAGCTCACGGACGATAAGTATCCCCATCAAGAGCTAGAGGCAGCGGGCTATCTTAGTCTGGCTGCAGGGCAAAAGACCTATAACGGCGTTGCCATCATCGTGCGTAAAGCGGCTTTAGCAGCGATTGCCTCTGATGCGGCCACTGCCTTTTTAAAGCCTATTAGAAACATCCCAGGAAACGATGATGAGCAGCAGCGCATCTTGGCAGCAACGATTCCGTTTGCAGGCACCACACCCATCAGACTTGTATCAGCGTATTTTCCAAACGGACAGTCGCCGGATAGTGATAAGTTCGCTTACAAACTGAATTGGTTGAGTAAACTACAAACTTGGTTAACCGAAGAGCTGCAGCAAAATCAACGCTTAGCACTTCTCGGTGACTACAATATTGCACCAGAAGATCAAGATGTGCATGATCCCAAAGCATGGGAAGGTCAGAATCTTGTTTCGCCGGAAGAAAGAAGTGCCTTCCAAGAATTAATTAATCTTGGGCTACATGATTCATTCAGAATGTTTGAGCAAGCCCCCAAAACCTACAGTTGGTGGGACTATCGCATGATGGGTTTCAGAAGAAATGCTGGTATGCGCATTGATCACATTCTACTTAGCGAAGCCCTCAAAGAAAAATGCAGCGCCAGCATAGTTGATAAAGAACCCAGAACTTGGGAGCAACCCTCAGATCATGCGCCAGTGATAGCCGTGATTCAGAAGATTTAGGCAGGGGATTTACTAATACAGCATCCAAAGCATGAAATTGCTTTTTGTCTTAAGATTACGCAATATTAAAAAAACCTTCATTTTTAGGGAATCAATATGTTTGCTAAAACATTACTCAGCGTTCTTGCTCTTGGCGTAGTCATCGTGGGCTTGCTGCAATTTTTCAACGATGGCAGTTACCTTGTCTTCGTCCTTGGCATGGTAGTTTATTTCTTAGCGACTATTTCAGGTTCTATTTGCAAAAGAATGAACAAATAATTCCTTTTACCTTGGTGAGCTGCACTTTTTAAGCTAGCCCACCATGCCGCAGTAAAGCATCAATACTCGGCTCTCTTCCGCGGAAGGCTTTAAAAGACTCAGCAGCAGGACGACTACCGCCCACTTCCAGAATTTCTTCTCGATAACGCGTTCCGGTTTTAGCATCCAATACACTGCCAGTCAGTTTTGCCGCTTCCTCAAAGGCAGAGTAAGCATCTGCAGAGAGCACCTCAGCCCATTTATAGCTGTAGTAACCAGCAGCATAGCCGCCTGCAAAGATATGGCTAAAAGAATTAATCCAACGAGAGATCTCAGGCTGCGGGATGATGTTGTATTGATCGGCAATGTTTCTAGAAACATCTAGCACTGCATGTCCCTTAGCCGCTTTAGCATCAAAGCGTGAATGTAAGCGCCAGTCAGTTAAGGACATCACAATTTGGCGTAAGGTTGCTAAACCGTTCTGGAAATTCTTGGCAGCCAGTATTTTTTCAAAGAGCTCGCGTGGTAATGGCTTACCAGTTTGCGCATGGGCTGTCATTTTCTCGAGCACTTCCCATTCCCAGCAGAAGTTCTCCATAAACTGACTTGGTAATTCCACGGCATCCCATTCAACGCCATTGATGCCTGAAACACCTAAGGCACTCACCTGAGTGAGCAGGTGATGTAAGCCATGACCACTTTCGTGGAAGAGGGTAATCACATCATCATGGGTGATGGTGGGTTGACGTAATACGCCATCTACTTTTACTGGAGGTGCGAAGTTGCACACGAGATAGGCGATAGGGATCTGGATTTCTCCATTAGCTAACTCTCTACGACCACGAGCGTCATCCATCCAGGCGCCGCCACGCTTACCCGGGCGGGCATAGGGATCTAAGTAGAAATAAGCCCGTATTTTTCCAGCAAGGTCTTTCACGGCGAAGGATTGCACATCTGCATGCCAAGTAGGTAAGTCTGCAGCTTCAATCTTGACGCCAAAGAGTGTCTGAATGACTTGGAATAAACCATTCAATACTTTGGGCAATGGGAAGTATTGTTTGAGCTCATTTTCGGAGAAGGAGTAACGTGCTTGCTTTAAACGTTCAGCAGCAAACGGGATATCCCAAGGCTCAAGACCATCTATAAATCCAAGCTCTGCCTTTGCGTACTCACAAAGTTCTTGCCAATCTTTCTGAGCAAATGGTTTTGATTTAATGGCAAAGTTCGTTAAGAAGAGATCCACTTCATCAACAGTATTGGCCATCTTCGGTGCCAAACTGAGAGCTGCGTAATTGGCAAATCCCAGCATGCGAGCTTCTTCATCGCGCAGACGCAGTTGGTCCAGCATGTTCTGAGCGTTGTCCCAGGCGAGCTTACCTTTGCCGTACTCAGGCGCCAAGTCTGATGAGCGCGTGACGTAGGCCTGATACATCAGACGACGCAGCTCCCGATTTTCGGAATACTGCATGACTGGATAGTAGGAGGGGAAATGCAAGGTAAAGGCCCAGCCTTCCAGATGCTTTTGCTGCGCGGTATCAGCTGCTGCAGCGATGGCATCTTCTGGTAACCCAGCAAGATCTGCTTTATTTGTTACCAGATGAACAAAGCCATCAGTAGCATCTAAGACATGATCGGAGAATGCTTTACCCAGAATCGCTTGCTCATCCTGAATGGTAGAAAAGCGCGGTTTGTCAGCATCACTGAGTTCGGCACCACCCAAACGAAAATCTCGCAGCGAGTTCTCAATCACTTTCTGTTGTGCGCGATTAAGCTTTGCAAAGTCAGGACTGTTTTTGAGCTCTTTAAACTTCTTATAGAGCGCCAAGTTCTGCCCAAGGCTAGAAAAGAATGCGGTGACCTCTGGCAGCATCTCTCCATAAGCTGCCCTTAACTCAGGTGTATCGGCAACACTATTCAGATGGGAGATCACTCCCCAGGATCTTCCTAGGGCCTCGGTGGCATCTTCTAGAGGCTCAGCCAACGCATCCCAACTCGACGGTGTCTTGGGATCAGTTGCAGCATCTACAGCAGTTTGTGCATGCCCCAGCAGGAACTGAATGGCCGGAGCAATGTGCTCAGGTTTCACTTCTGAGTAGGCGGCAATACCACGACCAAAAGTCAGGAGAGGATTATTTTGTAAAGCGGGGGGTAGGGCAAAGAGAGATGTAGTCATACCCTCTAGCTTAATGGATCTAGAGTTTTGATGCCTTTTCAGCTGCTTCTAAAGTATTCATGAGAAGCATGGTGATGGTCATGGGACCCACGCCACCAGGTACAGGGGTGATCCAGCCAGCGATATATTTAGCTGCATCAAAATCCACATCGCCGCAGAGCTTGCCATCTGGCATACGATTGATGCCCACATCGATTACGACGGCGCCCGTTTTCACCATATCGCCAGAAATCATTTTCGGCTTACCGGTAGCAACTACCAAGATATCGGCATCTTTGGTGTGGTGCGCTAAATCACGTGTTTTGCTATTACAAATAGTCACTGTTGCGCCAGCTTGCAGGAGCAGCATTGCCATGGGCTTGCCCACAATATTAGAGGCTCCAACAATCACAGCACGGGCACCCCGAATAGGGTAATCAATGCTCTCCAAAATCTTCATACACCCGTAAGGAGTGCAAGGTTTGAATGCGGGCTGTCCAACCATCAAGGCGCCAGCATTGGCCACATGAAAACCATCCACATCTTTTTGGGGAGCAATGGCTTCAAGAACACGCTCAGCCGCAATATGTTCTGGCAATGGCAATTGCACCAAGATGCCATGAATCGATGGGTCTGCATTAAGGGTAGCAATGCGAGCAAGTAACTCTTCCTCGCCAAGTTCAACAGAGTAACACTCTAATACCGAATGAAAGCCAACATCTTCACAAGCTTTTACTTTATTGCGGACATACACTTGGCTAGCAGGATTTTCACCCACCACGATGACTGCTAATCCCGGTCTAACCCCTTTGGCAGTAACAATTGCCCCACGAGCAGCTATTTCTGCACGTAGTTTTTTAGAGAGCGCGTTACCGTCTAGTAATTGGGCAGGCATTGCAAGCGTATTAATTGGGCTGGGGATCAGATAAAGCTAAGCGGAGTAGGTCAGCTACGGTATTGACATTGAGCTTTTCCATAATATTAGCGCGGTGAGCTTCAACTGTCTTAATAGAAATACCAAGATCATCTGCAATTTGCTTGTTGAGGCGACCAGCAACGATGCGCTCTAATACTTGACGCTCACGACCAGTGAGCTTGCTCAGCAAGCTCTGAGTAATTTTGCGTTGGCTCGCTTGCGAGTAGTCCACTCTTGCTTTAGCAAACATGCGATCGACTAAACCGCAGAGATCATTTTCTTTAAAGGGCTTCTCAATAAAATCTACTGCACCACGTTTCATGGTGGAGACTGCCATCGAGACATCGCCATGACCAGTAATGAAGGCCACTGGCATCGGGAAGTTTTCACTAATTAAACGCTCTTGGAGTTCAAGGCCAGACATGCCGGGCATACGAACATCTAGGATCGCACAAGAGATGGTGGACTTATCCGTACTTTGTAAAGACTGTAAGAAACGTTCAGCGCTAGCATGACAGCGAACAACGTAACCATTGCTCTCTAAAAGCCAAGTCAGAGAATCACGTACAGCTTCATCATCGTCAACTACATAAACGACTTCAGCTTGATTTGGTTTGGCAACAGCTATGTTCATATTCGGTCTCACAAGGTCAATCTAAAAGTTGGATATTTATCCATTGTCCTTCGAATCAGGAGATTCTAGGGGTAGAAGCATTGTAAAGGTGCAGCCGGCCAGTTTAGTGCGTTCGGAGTCCATCACGTTGGAGGCCCAAAGCCGCCCATGATGGGATTCGATAATGGAGCGGCAAATATTGAGTCCCATGCCCATTCCATCAGCCTTAGTACTAAAAAATGGCTCAAACATGCGTTCTATGACCGATTCAGCTATCCCGCCTCCAGAATCCGTTACCCGAATACGCATCATGGCTGGGAAGGTGCTGGTATCTAAATCAGCACTGATGTTGACGGGTGGGGCTGACCAACGGGAGGAGAGGGGGTAGGCCTCGCGCACGCTATCAAGGGCATTTTTTAAGAGATTCACTAAGACCTGCAAGATCAGTACTGGGTCTACATTGACCTCGGGCAAATCGTCTGCAAGCGAAGAGGTGATGCTTAAGCGATGGCGATTTGCTTCAATTTCCACAAGACCAACCGCGTCATTAATGATCTCAGTCATTGCTGAGAATTTGCGCTGAGGCTCACTGCGCTTCACAAATCCGCGGATACGCTGAATGATGGTGCCTGCACGAAGTGCTTGTTCAGATGCTTTTTCTAAAGCTGGCAAAATTTCTTTCTTTAAATCTGGATCAATATTTCCCTCTAAGCGTTTTGCAACGCCCATGCAGTAGTTAGAGATAGCCGACAGGGGCTGATTTAACTCATGTGCAAGAGAAGACGCCATTTCACCCATAGTAGTAAGGCGGCTTGTAAATTGCATGCGCTCCTCTTGTTGGCGCGCCAGATCATCTGCTTCTTTGCGCATCGTAATATCAGTGGTAATCAAGAGTTGGGCTAAATGACCATCTACCCATGGGATGAAGCGACGACGTACTTCATACCATTTATTACTACCATCGTCTAATTGAACTTCTTCAGATTCTGATTCTTGATATAAGAATGAAGTCGGAATACCAGGGGGAGAGTCTTGCAAATCTTCGGCAACATCATGAAGGGTTTCAAGATTATTACTATTGCCAGATAATTTGAAATGGCCTTTGGCGTCATCGCCAAAGTTCTCTCGATAGAAGCGATTAGCAAATAAAAGTTCGTCATTCTCAAGATCAACAACCGATACCGCCGCATCAAGTCCTTCAAGCACAGTAATGAAGCGCTCTTGTGAAACGGCCAGCTCCTCACGAATCTTTTTTGGCTCAGAGATATCAATTAATGAGGTAACCCAACCACTTTGCTTTCCCTTTTCATTAATGAGCGGGGCAATAAAGGTACGCGTTTGGATTAATGACCCATCGCGACGCAAAATAACACCCTCAATGCCTGTTTTCGATATCCCCTCAGATGTGAGGGCGCGGTTCATCTTCTCAATCAGCTCATCCCGCCTGGAGTCAGGCCAGAAGGGGAAAGGAGGGGTTAGGCCAATTAACTCTTTTGCAGACCAGCCAGTCATCTCGCAAAATGCTCGGTTCACATAAGTAATACGCTTTTCCATATCATGGGCCCGGATACCAACGGGGGTCGAATTTTCCATGGCATTACGAAAGCTCGTTTCAGTCCGCAGACTAGCTTCTGCTTCTTGACGGACTTGCATTTGTTTTAAGACTGACCACAAACTCCAAATCACGAAGGCGCACAATCCAATGACAACGCCAATCAGCATTCGGAAGGTGAGGTTAGTGGGCGGAGGATAGGTATCAATCCGTAAAGTTAAATTTGGACTGAGAACGCCAATATCTAAACTGGTCTGGTTGCTAAATGCCCTTTTTGGGGTATTACGATCAGACGAGATAGACAATACTCTTTCGTTATCGGTTAGTAGCGTAAAGCGGTAATAGGCCTTGAGCTCTGGCGGCACAACATCTAAAACACCTTGAGCTGTATAGAGGGCGGCCAAATAACCAACGATATCTCCACCAACCACATTGGGTACTACTTGCCAGAAAACGGTTTTTCTTTCTCTTGCAAGTGGCTCGTCGCTTGCAAGATTTAAGTTAATAAATTGACTAAACGATGGCCTGTTTGTGCTTCTGCTTAATTCAATGGCAATGGCCAACTCCTCATTAGCCGATTGGTCATTTTGTATTTTGCTAATCCAATCCGTTTTATTGTTGCCTGGGGGCGCAGTCCATAGCCGCTGATTTTTTGAATCCATCCAGATGATTTTGACGATCTCATGATTGTTGATTACCAAATCAGCCGCTTGCCCGTAAGCAATTTTTCTCAGTCTTTCCTGATCCTCGCTGGCTGCTAACTCGCGATTAATGCTGACGAGAGCATCCAGATTATTAGCAAACCGGACTTGAATGCGCTGCTTAGCGAAGGAGAGCTCTCTAAATAGCGCTGATTCTTGCTGATTTTTTTCTTGTAATTGCAGGGTGCCCAAAATGACACCCATGACCGCCGTAAATATGACAATGGCAATGAGAGGGGTATATACGAGTCTAAATCCCCGTATTTTTCGGAGCCACTTGAATGGACTGAGGAGTAAGCTAAAAGATGCCGATAATTTCATGAATGAGGCCTATTTTGCCTCATTGCCCTATCTAAAACGGCTTTTCTTGAGCAAATTCAGTATCTTATTTGCACTGCAATATAATACCACATTATGAGAAATACTATCATTATGTGGAAAATTGCTTGTTTACACCCATATACCTTCATAAAATATTAGCTATACAGTAAGTAATTAATTACGCAGTACTCATCGGAGACAAGACATGGCGGCAGTTCCAGAGCAGGTATTAGGTAAGCAGAATTCCCAGGATGCAGATCCTGGAGAGACTCAAGAATGGTTACAGGCCCTTGATGGCGTTATTCATAATGAAGGTCCTGAGCGTGCTGCCTATTTAATCGATCAGCAAATTTCTCATGCCAGGGTCAATGGTGTTGTCCAGCCATTTCATGCAGAGACTCCCTATATCAATACGATTCCCGTTGAGAATCAAGCGCGTTTACCAGGCGATCAGAATGTCGAGCACCGCATTCGTTCATACACACGATGGAACGCGATGGCGATGGTTCTTCGCGCTAACAAAGATACCAACGTTGGTGGCCATATTTCTTCTTTCCAGTCAGCGGCTACTTTGTATGACGTAGGCTTTAATCATTTTTGGCATGCGCCATCGCCAGAGCATGGCGGCGATCTGATTTTTGTTCAAGGCCACTCCGCCCCAGGTGTATATGCACGCGCCTATATGTTGGGCCGTCTCTCAGATGAGCAGCTTAATAACTTCCGTCAAGAGGTTGGCGGTAAAGGTATCTCTAGCTACCCTCATCCATGGTTAATGCCAGACTTCTGGCAATTCCCAACCGTATCCATGGGCCTTGGCCCAATCATGGCTATTTATCAAGCGCGCTTCATGCGTTACATGCAAGACCGTGGTTTTATTAAGCATGAAGGTCGTAAGGTTTGGGCATTCTTAGGTGATGGTGAAACGGACGAGCCAGAATCTTTAGGCGCCATTGGCATGGCAGGTCGTGAAAAACTTGATAACCTGATTTTCGTAGTGAACTGTAACTTGCAACGTTTAGATGGGCCAGTGCGTGGTAACGGTAGCATCATTCAAGAACTTGAGGGTGAGTTCCGTGGTGCTGGTTGGAATGTGATCAAGGTAGTGTGGGGTGGTCAATGGGATGCGCTATTTGCCCGTGACAAAAAAGGGATCTTGATGCAGCGTCTAGGCCAGATCGTTGATGGTCAGTATCAGACCATGAAGTCTAAGAACGGTAGCTATGTTCGTGAGACGGTTTTCAATACCCCAGAATTAAAAGCTTTAGTGAGTGACTGGAGTGATGATGAGATTTGGCAATTGAATCGTGGCGGCCATGATCCTCATAAGGTATATGCAGCATTTCATGCGGCGGTAAATCACAAAGATCAACCAACTGTAATCTTAGCCCACACTATTAAAGGTTATGGCATGGGCGGCTCTGGTGAGGCGATGAATATTGCTCACCAAGCAAAGAAGATGAACGATGACGACGTACGCCGTTTTCGTGATCGTTTTGAGATTCCGGTAAAAAACGAGGATCTTGATGACATGCCTTTAGTGAGTTTTGCTGAAGGCAGCCCAGAGCTAGAGTATATGAAGGCGCGGCGCCAAGAGTTGGGTGGCTATTTGCCACAGCGTCGCACTAAGGCAGAAAGTTTACCTGTTCCTGCATTGGATGTATTTGCTCCGCTGCTTGAAGCAACTGCAGAAGGTCGTGAGATTTCAACAACGATGGCATTTGTGCGCTTACTTAATACTGTTGTGCGCGACAAGGTGCTAGGCAAAAGGGTCGTGCCGATTGTTCCTGATGAATCCCGTACCTTTGGCATGGAAGGCATGTTCCGTCAGATGGGTATTTGGAATCAATTAGGTCAGCTCTACACCCCAGAAGATCATGATCAATTAATGTTCTATAAAGAGGACAAGACCGGTCAGATTCTGCAAGAGGGTATTAATGAAGCGGGCGGCATGTGCGATTGGATTGCAGCTGCAACTTCGTACTCAACCCATGGCGTACCGATGTTGCCTTTCTATATCTTCTACTCCATGTTTGGTTTCCAGCGCATTGGCGACTTGGCTTGGGCAGCAGGCGATATGCGTAGCCGCGGTTTCTTGCTCGGCGGCACTGCTGGTAGAACGACGCTGAATGGCGAAGGCTTGCAACACGAAGATGGTCATAGCCACCTTTGGAGTAGCGCGGTACCAAACTGCATTAGCTACGACCCCACCTTTGCATTTGAATTGGCGGTAGTGATTCAAGATGGTATGCGCCGTATGTTGGAAGTTCAGGAAGATGTGTATTACTACATCACCTTGATGAACGAAAACTACGCTCATCCAGCAATGCCAAAGGGCGCCGAAAAAGACATTATTAAAGGCATGTATAAGCTCAAGTCTGTTGGCGATGACAAGGCTAAGTTACGTGTTCAACTTCTCGGCTCAGGAACCATCTTCCGTGAAGTGATTGAGGCGGCAGAAATGCTCCACAAAGACTGGGGCGTTGCCTCTGACTTATGGGGTTGCCCAAGCTTTACTGAGCTAGGTCGTGATTGGAACACAGTACATCGTGCCAATCTCTTGAATCCAACGGCTACTCCTACACTTTCGCATATTGAGAACTGCCTCAAAGATACTTCAGGCCCAGTCGTTGCAGCTACCGACTATGTCCGTTTGTTTGCTGAGCAGATTCGTCCAGCGATTCAGCACATGGGTCGTCGCTACGAAGTATTGGGTACGGATGGCTTCGGTCGTTCTGATACCCGTGAAAAACTCCGTGACTTCTTTGAGGTTGATCGTCGCTGGGTGGTATTAACTGCCTTGAGATCTCTGGTAGATGCAGGCCAGATGGATCGTCAAAAACTTGCGCAGGCTATTCAGAAGTATGGCATTGATGCTGCTAAACCAAACCCGATGACGGTTTAAAAGAGAAGAATTCATGAGTCAAATAATCGACATTAAAGTCCCGGATATCGGTGACTACAAAGATATTCCAGTAATTGAGGTCTTGGTCAAAGCAGGCGATCAGATTGAGAAAGAACAATCTATTGTTGTCCTGGAGTCTGATAAGGCCACGATGGATGTTCCTTCATCTCACTCAGGCGTTGTGAAAGAAGTCAAAGTGAAGATTGGTGACAATCTTTCCCAAGGTTCAGTAGTGATCACCTTGGAAGAGGGCTCAGCAACAACGGCTGCTCCTGCTCAGGCAAGCGCTGCAACACCAGCACCGGCAAGCCCGCCCGCATCAGGTAGCACTCCAATCGAAATTAAAGTCCCAGATATCGGCGACTATAAAGGCGTGCCAGTGATCGAGGTCTTGGTCAAAGCCGGCGACCGAGTTGAGAAAGAACAATCTATTGTTGTCTTGGAATCTGACAAAGCCACAATGGATGTTCCTTCATCTCACTCAGGCGTTGTGAAAGAAGTCAAAGTGAAGATTGGTGACAATCTTTCCCAAGGATCAGTGGTATTAATTCTTCAAGCTGATTCATCTGGATCTGTAGCTGCTCCAGCAGCAGCTCCAGTTGCACCAACGGCACCGGTAAGGAAGCCTTCAGCAGTTGAGCCACCAGTTGTTCGCGCTCCAGCACCTCCTCCAATTTCGAATCCAGCCCCAGTAGTAGACGCATCATTGAGTCATGCAAGTCCATCGGTGCGTAAATTTGCCCGTGAACTGGGCGTGACTGTTCACCAGGTCAAAGGATCTGGTCTAAAGGGTCGCATTACTCAAGAGGACGTACAAGCCTTTGTCAAAGCAGCCATGAGTGGTGGTGCAGGTAGTCCAGCAGCATCAAGCGGCGGAAGCTTGGGTGGCCTGAATCTGATTCCTTGGCCAAAAGTCGATTTCGCGAAGTTTGGTGAGATTGAGCGTCAGCCATTAAATCGCATTAAGAAGCTGACTGCAGCTAATCTTGCTCGTAACTGGGTGATGATCCCAGCGGTAACCTATCACGAAGATGCAGATGTGACTGACTTAGAAGCATTCCGAGTAGAGACGAATAGAGATAACGAGAAGAAGGGCGTCAAGATTACGATGCTCGCTTTCTTAATGAAAGCTGCTGTAGCTGCCTTAAAGAAACACCCAGAGTTTAATAGCTCGCTTGACGGTGACGATTTAATTTTGAAGAAATACTTCAACATCGGTTTTGCTGCAGATACACCAACTGGCCTAGTAGTGCCTGTGATCAAAAATGTGGATAAGAAAGGCATCTTCGAAATTGCTAAAGAAACTTCTGAGTTAGCAGCATTAGCTCGCGATGGCAAACTGAAGCCAGACCAAATGCAGGGTGCCAGCTTTACGATTTCTTCTTTGGGTGGCATTGGTGGGACTTACTTCTCACCTATTGTGAATGCTCCAGAGGTCGCCATTTTGGGTGTGAGCAAAGCTGCTATGAAACCAGTGTGGGACGGTAAGCAATTTGTACCACGTCTCATCTGCCCATTGTCTCTTTCTGCAGATCATCGCGTGATTGACGGTGCATTGGCTACACGTTTCAATTTATATATCGCGCAACTCTTAGCCGACTTCCGTCGCGCTACGCTATAAGGGGGGATCGATGGCTAAGCAAATGATCCTTGTCCCAGATATTGGCGACTATTCTGATGTGCCAGTGATTGAAGTGCTGGTAAAGGTTGGTGATGTGGTTGAAAAAGAGCAGCCTTTATTAGTGCTTGAGTCTGATAAAGCAACCATGGAGATTCCGGCAGATGCAGCTGGAACGATTATTAGTATTGCAGTAAAGCTAGGCGACAAGATTAGCAAGGGTTCTGTCATTGCTGAAATTGAAGCAAGCAGCGCTGCGCCTGCAGTGCAAGCTGCTGCAGCACCTGCACCAGCAAAAACTGCAGCCCCAGTAATGCCAGCTCCAGTAGCCGGTCAATACAGCGGCAAAGTAGATCACGAGTGCGAAGTGTTAGTACTTGGTGCTGGCCCTGGTGGTTATAGTGCCGCATTCCGTAGTGCTGACTTGGGTATGAATACTGTTTTAGTTGAGCGCTACGCAACCTTAGGCGGCGTATGTCTTAACGTAGGCTGTATTCCATCGAAAGCATTGCTGCATACCACTTCAGTAATGGACGAAGTCAAAACCATGTCTAAGCATGGCATTACATTTGGTGCGCCAAAGATCGAGATCGATCAATTGCGTGGCTATAAAGATTCTGTGATTGCCAAGTTAACTGGTGGTTTAGCTGGTATGGCCAAAGCACGTAAAGTTAAAACAGTGCGGGGCTTAGGTCGCTTCTTGGATGCTAATCACATTGAAGTTGAAATGACTAGCGGTGCTGGTCAAGACCTGAACGGCCAAAAAGAAGTGGTGCGCTTTCAGAAGGCGATTATTGCGGCTGGTAGTCAGCCTGTTAAATTACCATTCTTGCCAGAAGATCCTCGCATAGTAGATAGCACGGGCGCTTTATTACTGACAAGCATCCCAAAAAGAATGCTCGTGATTGGTGGCGGCATCATTGGTTTAGAGATGGCTACGGTTTACAGCACACTAGGCTCACGCATTGATATTGCTGAGATGATGGATGGCCTCATGGCTGGTGCTGATCGTGATCTTGAAAAGGTCTGGGAGAAATTCAATGCCGGACGTTTTGAAAAAGTCATGCTTAAGACTCGTGCCGCTAAAGCACAAGTGAAGCCCGATGGTATCCAGGTGACTTTTGAAGGTGAGAACGCACCTGCAGAACCACAAACCTATGACTTAGTGTTAGTTGCTGTAGGGCGTACACCCAATGGTAAGAAGATTGATGCAGGTAAAGCGGGTGTTCAAGTAGATGAGCGTGGCTTTATTCCAGTTGATAAACAAATGCGCACCAATGTGCAAAACATCTTTGCGATTGGCGATATTATTGGTCAACCGATGTTGGCTCATAAGGCAGTACATGAAGGTCACGTTGCGGCTGAAGTTGCAGCTGGCCAGAAGTCGTACTTTGATGCAAAGCAAATTCCATCAGTTGCTTATACCGATCCAGAAGTTGCTTGGGCTGGCTTAACTGAAGAGCAATGCAAAGCACAGGGTATTGCTTATGAAAAAGGCTTATTCCCCTGGGCTGCTAGCGGACGCGCAATTGCCAATGGCCGTGATGAAGGTTTCACAAAGCTGATCTTTGATGCAACGACCCATCGCATTATTGGTGGCGGTATAGTTGGCACTCATGCTGGTGATCTCATTGGTGAGGTTTGCCTAGCAATTGAAATGGGCGCTGATGCTGTAGATATTGGCAAGACTATCCACCCTCATCCAACCTTGGGTGAATCAGTAGGTCTGGCTGCAGAAGCCGCACATGGCCATTGCACGGATTTACCACCGGTGAAGAAGAAGCCTTAAGTAAGAAGATATCTTCTAAGCTGCTACAAAAGAAAAAGCCCTGAGAGATCAGGGCTTTTGAATTTTCATTGCAAATGAATATCAGTCAAATGAAATGAGATCCGAATTGAGTTCGCGAATACGTTCATCTACATAATATCCACCACATTCTGTGTAACGCAGGTACTTACATCCACAATTTCTACATTCATAGACATCAGACTTGTTATAGGGGTGAAAAGATATAGAGATTGGAGCATCCTTGGACCACATATTGGTTCCCTTGGGGTGATGTTCTTCCCAATTTTCTGGAGCATCTTCGACTCTTAGGGTTCCTATAGACTCTAGAGTGTTTGTGATGAAGCCACCAGGGATGCTCTCCCAGCCAGCACACGATAGAGATTCGCAAGTAGCGCACTTGCTCTTGCCCTCAAAAGACCGGGCAAATTTTAGCAACATCTCTCGATCAACAATATTGGTCATTTAGGGATTATTTAGATAATCTGACAGATAGTTGCCAGAGTAAGGTATATTTTTACAAAGAACAGATCTTAGCGCATGTGTTGATAAGGTGCGCAAGAAAATGGAGGCAACAAATCATGAAAAAACAGCTATTGCTGGCGGCCATCGCCTGCTTGGCGCTATGCTCCGAGAGCGTTTTGGCACAAAGTGCTTACCCCTGTGCAGTGGTGAAGTTTGTTTCACCATACCCACCTGGAGGTACAACAGATATTTTGGCTAGAATGCTGGCGCCAGGTTTGGCTAAGCAACTCGGTGCAAATGTTGTAGTTGAAAACAAGGGTGGAGCAAGCAGTAATATTGGGACCGAATATGTCGCTAACTCAGCTTCTGATGGTTGTACTCTATTGCTAGGAAATAATACTGGCATAGTGATCAATCAAAATTTGTATAAGTTAAAAATAAATCCTTCCAAAGACTTGGCAGCAGTTGCAGAAGTGGCTTCAGTACCCCTGGTTCTTTATGTGAACGTCTCAGTACCTGCAAATACTGTTGGTGAGCTAGTTGAGCTTATTAAAAATAATCCCAGTAAATACAGCTATGCATCTGGTGGTAGTGGCAGTCCACAGCATCTGATGGCAGAAATGCTCAAGCTTGAAAAGCAACTAGATATGACGCATATTCCCTATAGAGGGCAGGGACCAGCAATGGCTGATGTTCTGGCTGGCCAAGTACCGATTGCGTTTGAGACAACAACGGCTATTTCCGCACAGATGACATCGGGGCGTATTCGTGCATTAGCAACAACAGGCGCAGTAAGACCTAAAAACTTTCCCAATATTCCAACCATGAAGGAGCTTGGGCATTCGAGTTTTGTTATAGAGAATTGGTATGGAATTTTTGTTGCGGCTAAAACACCATCAGTTCTGATTGCAAGATTGAATAAGGCAGTGAATGCTGTCATGAAGGAGCCAGAAGTTGCAGCCAGCCTAAGCAAGATGGGTTCAAGTGATGTGGCAGGGACATCGGAGCAATTTACGCAATTTATTAACAAGGAGATTCCATATTGGGAGTCTTTGGTTAAGCGCACAGGTGCAACTGTAGATTAAAAATACAAGAGGACAGCAGAATGAATAATGGCTATGAAATTAATCCAAGAAAAGAGGCTTTCAAGGAGGGGATATCTGCCCTGACAGGATTAGCAACCTCGGTTGTCAGTGATGTTTTAGGTAGGACTATTGGAGCAGTCAATATATTGCCAGTGAATAAGTCGCCGGTTAGCGTATGTGGCAATGCTGTCACAGTGAGCGTTAGGGCTGGTGATAATCTGATGATTCATAAGGCGCTACAAATTCTGCAACCTGGGGATGTGCTGGTGGTTGATGGTGGAGGTGATATCTCTCGAGCCTTGTTTGGTGAAATCATGATGACCGTTGCTAAATCAAAGGGCGCTGTTGGCGCAGTCTTTGATGCAGCGATTCGTGATGTTGAGGCTTTTGAAAGACATCGCTTTCCGTGCTGGGCGCGCGGTGTCAATATGCGTGGTCCCTATAAGGATGGTCCAGGTAGTATTAATGTACCCGTTTCCATAGGAGGGATGGTGATTCATCCAGGCGATGTAATTTTGGGTGATAGCGACGGGATCATTGCTTTATCTCCTGAGTTGGTATTAGAGGCTGCTCGATTAGGTAAGGAAAAAGAGATTACAGAGCGCAAAACAATTCAATCCATTATTGACGGCAAATACGATGATGCATGGGTAGACGTAAGCTTGAAGCAAAAAGGTGTCTTATGAAGCTGCGATTGATGTTCGCGATCCTATTAAGTGCGGTTGCGCTTAATGTGTTTGCTGCGTACCCTGATAAATCGATCAAATTTCTAGTGCCCTGGCCGCCGGGTGGAGCAACAGATCAAGTTGCTCGTATCTTAGCAATACCGCTGACCAAAGAGCTCGGTGTTTCAGTATTTATCGAAAACAAGGGCGGAGCTGGTGGCAACATAGGCACCCAAGCCTTTGTGCAAGACAAGCCAGATGGCTATTCTATTTTGATGGCCACTAGCTCAACTAATGCGGCTGGCCCTCATTTGTTTGCAAATCAAGGCTTTGATGCCGCTAAAGATTTCACCCCAGTAGTTTTGGTATGCACCATTCCAAACATTATGGTTGTGCCTGAAGCCTCACCTTGGAACAGTATGAAAGACTTAATTTCTGATGCTAAACAGAACCCTGGAAAATTTACCTATGGCTCTGCAGGCATTGGTGCTTCTCAACATTTGGCCGGAGCACAATTTAAAACCGTTACAGGCTTAGATATTCGCCATGTCCCATATAAGGGTAGCGGTCCCGCAGCCTTAGATTTGATGGCTGGTCACATTGATATGATGCTCGATACTGGATCGCTTAACAATATCAAGGCTGGTAAATTAAAAGCCTTAGGAATAGCAGCAGACAAGCGCATCCCTGAATTGCCTAACGTGCCAACAATGAAAGAAGTTGGAGTACCCATGGTTGCGAATGCTTGGTATGGCGTGATGTTGCCTGCTGGCGCACCAAAGGATATTACTGAGAAACTCAATGCTGCATTCAATAAAGTTTTAAAGGATCCTGAAGTTCGTAAAAGCCTTCAAGGAATTGGCGCCCAGGTTGATGGCGGTTCAGTAGCCGATTTTACAAAGTTCTCACAATCTGAGATCAAGCGTTATGAAGGCATTGTGAAAATGTCGGGCGCTCCAAGAGAATAATTTTCATGAAAAAAATCCCATTGATTTTATTGCTCGTAGCAAATTTTCTGCTTGCTGGCAGTCTGATGGCTCAAGATTATCCATATAAACCCATTAAGGTTTTAATTGGGTATGCCCCCGGTGGCGCAGTGGATCTAGTTGCTAGAACATTAGGTCAAAGCCTCTCAGCCTCTCTGGGCCAGCCAATAGTGATTGAAAACAAGCCAGGAGCTGGAACAAATATCGCTGTAAAGCAATTGATTGATAGCTCGCCTGACGGTTACACCTTGATGGTTGCTGCTAACGCATTGGCGGCAAATATGTCTTTGTATAAGCCACAACCCTTTGATATCGATAAAGAGATTACGCCAATTGCCATGATTGGTCGCGTGCCAGTAGTTATCGCGACTAATGCTGAAAGTAAGTATCAAAAACTATCTGATTTGATCAAAGCTGCAAAGGTTTATCCTGATTTTATTACCTATGGAACCCCTGGCAATGGATCAACGCCACATATGGCCATGAAATTTTTTGAGCAGGCATCCGGAATTTCTTTAAAACACATTCCCTATAAAGGTGGAGCGCCTGCGATTACAGATCTTATTGGGGGGCAGTTGGATTTGGTTACGATGAATATGTTGGAAGTAGCTCCGCACGTTAAAAGTGGCAAACTAAAGATTGTTGCCGTTATGAGCGCAAAGCGTTCCCCCATATTTCCCGAGATACCCACGGTTGCAGAATCTGGCTTTCCAGGGTTTGAAGCTTCCGTGTGGTACAGCTTAATTGCACCCGCTAAGACCCCGGCATCTATTGTGAAGACACTTCATGCCCAAGTGGAAAAAGCCTTGCAGTCTAAAGAGATGGTTGAGCGACTGGGCTCTGTTGGTGGAGAGGTAAGTCCTGGAACTAGCGCTCAAGCGGCTGCGTATTTGAATTCAGAGCGCAGGCGTTACGAAAAATTAGTGCGTGAAGCTAATATTCAACCAGACTAAATTAGATCAGAACAATGAAATTTGGACTTAACTGTAAGCGAATCCTTTCATTGTTATTCTGCCTAGCGCTAATAGCATGTGCCAGTCCGCCCGCTGATGTCTTTACTCCAAAGGGCGGTTTGCGAATGGGCTTGTATCAGGGTAGCCCAACTTCCATTCTGCCGGCGGAGGGCTCAAATCAAACGCGCGGTATTGGATACGAGCTGGGGCAGAGTCTTGCTGCTCAATTAGGCATTCAGTACTCCCCAGTAGTGTTTGAGAAAAACGCAGATGTGCTTTCTGCGGTAAAGAACAATGAGATTGATCTAGTCTTTACCAATGCAAGCCCAGATCGGGCTAAATATATTCAATTTTCAAAAACAGTCATTAGGATTGAAAAAGGATTTTTGATCAGCCCGCACAGTAATGTTCGCTTACTCACAGAGATCAATCGGCGTCAGGTCAAAATTGGTTATAGCGTTGGCAGTAATTCACAAGCAGAGCTCCCAACCCTTATTCCTAATGCAAGCTTAGTCCAGACAAGCTCCACTAAACAAGCGATTGCCTTACTAAAAACGGGTGAGATTGATGGTTTCTCATCCAATAAAGCAATTCTGTTTGAGATGGCCTCCTCAATTCCGGGATCAAGAGTGTTGCCCGAAGTAAGTGGGTATGAGAACCTTGCCTTAGGCACCCCAATCGAGCGCCAAGGCTCAGCCCAGTACTTGAATAATTTTGTAGATCAAATGATCTCCACTGGTAAGCTGAATTTATTTATTCAGCGTTCAGGTATCCAAGGTTTAGCGCCAAATTAAATACCTATTACCGCCAAAAAGGAAAGAATAGATGATTATTGATTGCCATGGCCACTATACAACAGCGCCAAAAGCCCTAAAGGCTTGGCGCGATGCCCAGGTTGCGAACTTAAATACACCAGAGTTAGGCCCTAAGGTATCTGATTTAAAAATTAGTGATGATGAAATTCGAGAGTCTATTGAAGAAAATCAATTGGCTAGAATGAAAGAGCGGGGTATTGATGTCACCATCTTCTCCCCACAGGCCAGTTTTATGACTCATCATATTGGCGACTTTAACACCTCAGCAACTTGGGCAGCCCTTTGCAACGAGCTATGCTACCGAGTGACTCAACTTTTTCCGAAGCATTTTGTTGGCGCCGCAATGCTGCCACAGTCGCCTGGTGTGGATATCAGCACCTGCTTGCCTGAGATGCGCAAATGCATAAATGAATATGGATTTGTGGGTATTAATTTGAATCCAGATCCTTCTGGCGGCTATTGGAAAGATCCGCCACTCAGTAACCCCTATTGGTATCCAATCTATGAGGAGATGATTGCCTTAGATGTGCCAGCTATGATTCATGTGAGTACCAGTTGTAATGATTGTTTTCATACTACTGGCGCACATTATTTAAATGCTGATACAACCGCTTTCATGCAATGCTTGACCTCTGATTTGTTTGCGCAGTTTCCAGCCTTGCGTTTCTTAATTCCCCATGGTGGTGGGGCAGTCCCTTACCACTGGGGTCGATTTAGAGGACTTGCGAAGGACATGAACATTCCTGATATTAATCAGAAACTACTCAACAATATTTATTTCGATACTTGTGTTTATCACCAGCCAGGAATTAATCTGCTTACCGAGGTGATTCCGACTAAGAATATTCTCTTTGCATCAGAAACCTTTGGAGCAGTAAAGGATATTGATCCTGATACTGGATTTTATTTTGATGATACGCGTCGCTATCTTAATGCAGTTGATGGCCTCAGTAATGAAGAGAAATCCATGATTTTTGAAGGCAACGCACGTAAGGTATTTTCCAGAATTAATAACAGAATTCCAAGGTAAGCGAGGATATGATGACGTCTGAAGAGTTTGATCAACTTTATAGAGGCAGGCTAGAAAAATTAGCCACCTCAAATTTGAGCGATGCTCTTGATAAGTTAGGCATTACAGCTGCTGTGATCGGCATTGTTCCGCAGTGGGGTAAGACTAAAGTGATTGGTAGGGCAATTACCATCCGCATGATTGCCGCAGGTGCTGTTCAAAGTAAGGCCCATCTTGGGGTTGATGCAATATTTTCTGCCTCCCCTGGCGATGTGATTGTGATTGATAACCGTGGGGATCTGAACAATAACTGTTGGGGTGAGATTCTCTCGATGGGAGCCTTGCAGAAGAAAATTTCTGGTGTTGTGGTTGATGGCGCAGTTCGTGATGTAGATACCTGCGAAGAGTTTGGCTTTCCTGTTCACGCCAGAGGCACAGTTCCTATCACCGCTCGAGGCCGCATCGTTCAAGAGGCTTGGAACATCCCCGTTAGAATTGGAAACATTTCAGTATTGCCTGGTGATGTGATTGTTGCTGACGTGAATGGAGTGGTAGCAATTCCTGTGGCCAAGCTTAAGGAGGTGCTAGACGCAGCAGATAGCATTGCTGCCAAAGAGCTGGCAATGGTTGAAGCGCTAAGAGCAGGGCAGTCGATTATTGATGTGGATAAGCAATTTAACTACGAGCAAATGTTGAAAAGTTAGGCGCCGATATGAATTTGATATATACCCCAAGAATGATTTCGAAAATCCTTTGCTTGATCTGTTTTGGATTGAGCACTCAATTGGCATACGCCCAGTACCCATGCCCTGTAATCAAAATCATCTCTCCTTATCCTCCTGGTGGAGCGAGTGATGTTCTTGCAAGAATGCTGGTGCCAGGACTTTCTAAGCAATTAAATGTCAGTGTGATTGTTGAAAATAAGACAGGTGCTAGCGGCAATATTGGAACCGAATTTGTGAGTAGTGCAGCTGGTGATGGCTGCACCTTACTACTTGGAAACAGTACAGGGGTTGTGATCAACCGAAACCTGTACAAACTTCGCAATGACCCTATTACCAGCTTGAGACCAGTTGCTGAGGTTGCTGCTGTACCAATGGTGCTCTATGTTAATTCATCGGTTCCTGCAAACTCCGTCGCAGAGTTAATCGCTTTGATTAAGAAAGAGCCGGGTAAATTTAGTTTTGCTTCCCCTGGAAGCGGAAGTACTCACCATCTGCTTGGCGAGCTGCTTAAGCTAGAACAAAAGCTAGATATGACTCACATTCCCTACAGAGGGTCTGGGCCCGCAATTACCGATGTATTGGCTGGTCAAGTGCCAATGGCATTTGAGGCTACTAGTGCAATGGTTCCTCACTTAAATAGCGGTAAAGTTAGAGCGCTTGCAACTACTGGAGCGGTGCGAGCAAAAAATTTGCCAGATGTTCCTACTATGAAGGAACTTGGGTATCCTAAATTCGTTGTGGAAAACTGGTACGGTATATTTGTTCCAGCCAAAACACCAACAGCACTGGTCAATCAGTTAAACAAAGAGATTAATAAAACGCTGGCATCGAGTGAGGTTGCGGAGAGCTTATTGAAGATGGGCTCTTTAAATAGCGAACAAACTCCCGAGCAATTTGCTGCATTTGTCAAAAAGGAGATCCCTTACTGGGAGCTGTTAGTGAAGCAGTCTGGAGCTACTGCAGAATAGATTTTTAGCTATTTCTTTTTGGCTGCTTTGCTAGCGGTATCAGCAGCCTTCATGACGGTATCAGTAGCGCTGTTGAGATTAGTTTGTGCAACTTGAACGGCATACTTAATAGCCTTTTGGCTGGTTTCATATACATTGTTAGCGGAGGCGATGGCTTGCTTCATCGCTTGAACCGCGGCATCTGAGCCGGCAGGCGCATTCTGCGTCCACTCTTCTACTAATGCATTGATCTTTTTTTGACCTGCTTGAAGTTCTTTTTCAGTAGATTGGGTGAAGTTGTTTTGAGTTTCGTGGGCCAAGTCATATAGATGACGACTGTAAGCCATAATCTTTTCGGCCATGGGCTGGACTGTTTCAGCTTGGTGGGCGAGGAGCTGTTGAATGTCTTTGATTTCTAAAGCCTTCTTTGCACTCGTCATACTATCGCTCAAACTTTGTTTTGCAATATGCATATTGAGCTCAACTAATTTTTCTATGCTTTGGAGTGCTTGGTTAGTCAAACTACTCAAAGTTTCTAAATTGGCTTTTTGTGCCGCCACAAGTTGTTCTGGTGTTAAGTTCATTGCAATCCCCTTTGGATCATTTAGGCTTTCGTTCTCTTGGCCTAATGCCTACTGTAGTCTCTCTTGAGCGACTTTACAGCTTATATACTGCGTCGCGGTATGAAGAATCTTTTAAGGACGCAAATTCAAGGCCTGTGGGCAGTATCAAAAAGAGCCTAAAATCAATGATTCAATCAAAAATTGCCATATTTTCAGTAAGTTACCCATGAAACTCAGCCTAGATAACGCAATTGCCCCGATATTTGTGCTGATATGGAGCACGGGCTTTGTGATTGCTCGACTAGCGATGCCTTATGTCGAGCCAGCTACCTTCTTATTTTGGCGTTGTATTGGTGTTCTCGCAGCTATGGCCGCACTAAGTCTAATCTGGCGTATTACGTGGCCAAGTTGGTCGCAGACTAAGCATATTGCTGTTGCTGGCAGCTTGCTGCAGTTTGGCTATTTACTCGGCGTTTACTTTGCTATTCATTTAGGTATGGGGGCAGGTTTAGCAGCCATTATTGTTGGCCTGCAACCCATTGTGACCGCTTGGTTTGCTGCATGGATATCAGAACAAGTTTCGCCACGTCAGTGGATTGGTTTAGGGTTTGGCTTTGCAGGTGTGGCTTTAGTGGTGTTGGAGAAAATAACTTTCGTCCATATTCCATTTGTGAGCTATGTGTTGGCTTTTATCGCATTACTCTCGATTACTTTTGGAACGCTGTATCAGAAAAAATATTGTCCGGTATTTGATCTGCGGGCAGGCTCCTCAATTCAGTTTGGTGTTTCAGCAGTGCTTTGCTTTATTTTCATGTATTTCTTTGAGACAGGGGTGATGGTCTGGAACGCATCAGTGATTGGTGCCTTGCTATGGGCGATATTCCCGCTATCCATTGGCTCAATTAGTTTGCTATTCATGATGATTCGCAAGGGTGCAGCAACGAAGGTTACAAGCTTTCTTTACCTGACACCTCCAACTACGGCACTGATGGCTTGGTTCTTATTTGGTGAGCCCTTTACGGTACTGATGGCGCTAGGACTAGGCTTGACTATGACGGGGGTGGTATTGGTAAATGCCCGCCAAGTCAATACGGTAGCAACCATTGCTGAGTAGGGCGCTATCAAATGCCCAAGATGGGGCTAATAAATCCATCATAAGCTGTGAAAGTAATTATCATTCCATATGTTAAAAGTTTTGGAAGGTTTTTAGGGATGCGTTTGAATCGATTTTCGATCTTGATCTTGACTCTGGTCTTTGCCTGTGGCGCCTCTCTGAATGCGTCAGCCATCGCAGCTGCTAAAGATAAAGATGGGCAAACCAAGGCTAATAAAGTCACTGTCAAGATTGCCAAATCTCCCAAAAAGCCAAAAACTGTTCGTGTGACAGTAACGCGCTCATCTGAACCGGCTGCTCCTTCCCACCCATCATTTGCTACCGCCCTTGGTTTGCGTGGTCAACATGATGAATTAAGTCTGAAGTCGAGCGTAGCAATGGTTGTTAATCAAGACACCAAAGAAGTATATTTTGAAAAAAATTCCTCAGTGAGTTTGCCTATCGCCTCCATTACTAAGCTGATGACTGCGATGGTTGTTTTAGATTCCAAGTTACCTTTGGATGAGACTATTGTGATTAATGCTGATGATGTTCGTATTTATGCTAAATCTCGTCTTACTGGTGGTACGGTGATGACCCGTGAGGAAGCCTTATTGCTTGCCTTGATGTCCTCCGAGAACCGCGCTGCATACACCTTAGGTAGAAACTATCCCGGCGGCATTTCTGCCTTTGTGGATACTATGAACCGTAAGGCTAGAGAACTAGGAATGGAACATTCTCACTTTGCTGATCCTACTGGTTTAATGAGTGAGAACGTGGCCTCTGCTGAAGACTTAGCCCGCATGTTGAACGCTGCATATCAGTACAAAATGATTCGTGAATTTTCTACTTGGCCAGACTTGACCATGATGATTGGCAATCGCCCACAGAAGTTCTTAAATACCAATCGTTTAGTGCGTTCAGGCGATATGAACATCGGTTTGCAAAAAACGGGGTTCATTAATGCAGCAGGTAAGTGCTTAGTAATGCAAGCTAGGGTCAATAACACACCTTTGCTATTAGTCTTCTTGGATTCTGTAGGGACCCAATCTCGATTTGCTGATGCAGTACGAGTCCGCGACTGGTATGAGCGTATGCCTCTAGGGACGCAACCTATTCGTCGCATCATGTAATGGGTAAGCTAGGCTGATGTACCTGGCTCAGTTGTTTTGGGTTTATAGCCCAACCCTTTAGAAATCTGTAGGGCAGTATCCTGCAAGGATTTAAGCCAGTCTGCTTGCATGCGATCTGTTGGTGAGCTCAGTGATAGGCCTGCAACTAATTTTCCGGTGTCATCCAAAATAGCTGCAGCAAAACAGCTCACGCCTAGCTCTAGCTCTTCGTCATCACGGGCATTACCTTCTTTTCGAACTTGATTCAGAGCAGCCTCTAATTTATTGAGATCAGTAATGCTATTACGTGTATGTCCTGATAGACCAGTTCGTGTGACGTAGGCGCGAACTTGGCCGGCATCATCACTCGATAAAAATAATTTACCTACTGAGGTGAGATGTAGCGGGGCACGACCACCAATGGCACGAACCACTTGCATGCCAGAGCGTTCGCTATAGGCGCGATCGATGTAAACGATCTCATCACCTTGGCGCACTGATAAGTTAACAGTTTCACCAGTAAGTTTATGCAGAGTACGCATGGGAACTTGAGCCGCCTCGCGCACGGAGAGCCGTGCTTTAACTAAGTTACCTAGCTCTAAGAGTTTTAAGCCAAGACGATAAGTACCCCCATCGCCACGCTCCACTAAACGGCAGGCAACCATATCATTCAGAATGCGGTGGGCAGTAGAGGGGTGCAGGCCAGTTTGTTCAGCTAAATTTTTGAGGCTACTGGATTCTTCTTGCTCAGCTAAGGCATCGAGCAGATTCATCATGCGCTCGACTACCTGGATAGCTGTTTTAGCAACTTCCCCGGTACTTCTAGCATTTTTGACAGTTTTAGTAGCGCTCATATGGTCTATTGTAGCGATTTCAGATGCGATTGCATATTGTGAAATGCTATTTTATAGATGGCCAGACTGCTAAAACCCCATTTTTGGGTTGATTCTAGGGCCTTCTGAGGGCTTTAGCGCACTCATTCACGAGATCTGGACCTCTGTAGATGAGTCCGCTATAGACCTGCACCAAGCTGGCGCCAGCCATGATTTTTTCTTTCGCATCGGCTCCCGACAAAATACCGCCAACGCCGATGATGGGTAGATTATTTCCTAATCTTGCCTTGAGTATTTTGATCACTTGAGTAGAAAGCGCCCGCACTGGAGCACCAGATAATCCACCTGCTTCCTCACTATGCTGCATGCCTTGCACTAAGTCACGAGCAATAGTTGTATTGGTAGCGATGATGGCATCGATGCCAAACTCCATTGATAAATCTGCAACTAAATCAATGTCAGTGGTTTCTAAGTCAGGCGCAATTTTTAAGAAGAGTGGCTTACGGACACCATAGCGATCACCCAAACGTTTTCTGGCTTCATCTAGACTGCTCAACAATGAGCGCAACATGTCTTCACCGTGAAGATCACGGAGATTTTGAGTATTAGGGGAGGAGATGTTCACGGTAATGTAGGTAGCGATTTCATAAACGGCCTCCATTGCCAAAATGTAATCGCTGGCGGCATCTTCAATGGGCGTGCTGGCATTCTTGCCGATATTCATGCCAAGGACGCCACCTTGTTGCCAAAAGCGTGAGCGGCGTACCCGAGTAACGCAAGCATCAACACCATCATTATTAAAACCCATGCGATTAATGATGGCCTGCGCTTCAGACAATCTAAACATCCGTGGTTTGGGATTGCCTGCTTGCGCACGGGGGGTGACTGTGCCAATTTCTAGAAAGCCGAACCCAAGAGCAGCAAGCGCATCAATATGCTTACCGTCTTTATCTAGGCCAGCAGCCAAACCTACCCGGTTCGGAAAGGTGATGCCACAAAGTGTATGAGGATCAGCTACCGGTTTACTAATCAGACGCTCAAGTAAACCCCAGCGCTCTGCACGATCTAAATTACTAAGAGTGAGGTTATGGGCTTGTTCGGGATCTAAGCAAAAGAGCCAGGGACGCAAAAGAGAATAACGGTCGATCATGGGTAGATATTATGACCCAGCCAAGCTAGGCAAAGGCTGCCAATGATCATCAATCAAACCTTCCAGAGGCTGATACTTGGCCTTATAGGACATTTTTTCACTCTCTTGAATGTAGTAGCCTAGGTAGAGGTAAGGAAGCCCCAGTATTTTGGCTTGCTCAATTTGCCACAGGATGCTGTAACTACCGTAGCTAGAGGCAGGTACCGAGGTATCAAAGAAGGTATACACCGAAGAAATGCCCTGATCCAAAATATCAATCATGCTGACCATGCGTAGCCGCCCTGGATGCGAATCATGCGGGCCATCCCGGAACTCCACAATGCGTGAGTTCACACGACTCTGTAATAGGAACTGCATGTATTGGTCTTGATCATCGCTATCCATTTCTCCACCAGCATGTCTTTCATTTTGATAGCGCTGATATAGCTGATAGTGCTCATCTTGATAGCCCAAGTTCAGAACAGATACCTCTAAGCTAACGTGTTTTTTCCAGGCGCGACGTTGACTACGAGAAGGTGTAAATTGATTCACCAGAATGCGGGTGGCAATACAGGCCCTACATTCATCGCAATAAGGACGATAGGTGTACAGCCCACTGCGACGAAAGCCAGCATTCAAAAGCTCGCTGTAAGTATCTGCATGAATTAAATGGGAGGGCGTGGCTACTTGTGAACGCGCCATGCGATTCGGTAAATAAGAGCAGGGGTAGGGCGCCGTTGCATAAAACTGCAATGCGGTGAGCGGAAGTTCTTTGAGCCGGGTCATAGCCAGTGGGTCAAAATCGTTTTATCAAAAGTCCAGGATGGTTCAATCTTAGTTTGATTTAAGGATATCTGCAGTTGTTCCAGAAATTCCTGCCTAGAGACGGGTGCCGCACCCAGAGAATGAAGGTGTGCCGTCTCTTGCTGGCAATCAATCATGGCAATTCCATTGTGAAGGCACCAGGCGCTTAAGGCGGCTAGGGCAATCTTCGATGCGCCTGGCTTACGGCTAAACATCGACTCTCCAAAAACCATGCCGCCAAACGATACGCAGTAAAGACCACCAATGATGTGACCTTCTTCAGTGACTGCGATGCTATGCGCATGACCTTGCTCATGAAGTGCAGTGTATGCATCTACGATCTCATGAGTGATCCATGTGCCATCTTGATCTTTGCGTGTACTAGTAGCACAGGAACGAATCACAGCACCAAAATCTGCATCTACCAAAATTTGCGAATGAGCATCTTGGCAAAAAAGACGAATATTTTTTTTCAGAGAGTCACTGCATTTAAATTCTGTAGGCTTGAGAACCATGCGGGGGTCTGGTGACCACCATAAGACGGGTTGATTATCAGAGTACCAAGGAAAGATACCCAGTTGGTAAGCCTGGGATAGTTGCCCGGGATAAATACGTTCGCTTACTGCAATGAGTCCAGGAACGCTGGGATCAGGATCGGGTTCAAGCAGTGGGTTCGGAAAGGAATCCTGTGGTCCTAGCCAAGCGATCTGACTCATGCCTTGACCCATATCTGGTACTAAATTCTCTCGGATGGTAGTACATCACGACTGCGTACCTGAAACTCTTTACCATCCTCAAAAATACCTGCAGCGCGATCAGCAAAGAACCATTCCAGCGTTTGCTTCACGGTTGGAAAAGCCAACTCCGCCCAAGGAATTTCATGTTCATGAAAGAGAGCAACCTCAAGACTTTCTTCCCCAGCACAAAATTCAGGAGTGTTCATTTTCGCCAAGTAAAACAGATGCACCTGTTGGGCATGAGGAACGTTTAATAAGGAGTAGAGCGGACCCATCTCAACGTGAGCGCCTGCCTCTTCGAAGGTTTCTCTAGCAGCACCGTAGCTCGTAGTTTCGCCAAGCTCCATAAAGCCTGCAGGGAGCGTCCAGTAGCCATGACGTGGCTCAATAGCGCGACGACAGAGTAAGACTTGTTTTTCATAGACGGGAATACTACCGACGACATTGCGGGGATTTTGGTAATGAATGCTGCCACAGGCTTCACAAACATGGCGTTCGCGAGAATCATCGGCCGGAATCTTGATTGTCAGCAGAGATGCGCAGTTTGGACAATACTTCATGACAGCTTTCTAGAAATGGGCTTTAATGGCGCCACGCAGGGCATTAGTAAGAATAATCTCATCTGCCATTGAAACATCATTAATAGTCAGGTTAGCCTCGCGGGCATTTAGTTTCGGGTCTGCAAGGAGAGTTGCCCGCATCACCCCAGGCAATAGGCCGGCTGAAAGAGGTGGGGTCAGCCATTCAGAGCTTCCCTGAGGTTTAATAAAAATACTAGTTCTTCCACCCTCAGTAACGAAGCCCTGTTCATTGGTAAATAGAGCGTCAAAACCACCCAATTGATCAGCTGTCCGCCAGGCTAAGTCATAAAGACCGCGATTGCTAATCTTGTGGCGCAATAAGGCGTCACCAGAAAACATTCCCACCTCGCCAGACAGAATATCTTTTGCCCAGAAAATTTTGACTGGTTCACTGAGGGCATCGAGCACTCCTGTAGAAACTGAAAGATCGCCATGCGGTGCTAGATTAAGTCTCAATCTAAAGGCAGTTGCAGTATCGAGTGATGAGCAAGCGCTTTCAATCGCTAATTTGGCATCAGCCCGACAAAAAGAAATTCCTAAGGCCAAAGCAGAAGATTGCATACGATCTAAGTGGGCCTCTAGCTTCTGAGGCTTTCCTCCAGCAATTGCAATCGTTTCAAATAGTCCGGTAGATGAAGGTAAATTCATTAAAAAGTCTGACTTAATAGAGCACTCTCGCCATTCTTGTTTTGGATCAGAATCATTCGTAATACCAGCTCCAATGCCTAGGCTAAAGCTTGAGGCATGTGATTTGGCATCTTCTGTAATTTCAACAGTGCGAATCGGAACGCTAAAGGCAAAGTCACCGCTGGGGTCAAGCCAGCCTAGGGCGCCACAGTAATAGCCGCGATCTTCAGACTCTAACTCCTGAATAATTTGCATGCTGCGTTTTTTAGGGGCGCCTGTGACAGAGCCGCAGGGAAAGACGGCCTGCAAAATATCCAAGAGAGAAGTATTGGGCTTAGCTTGGCCTTGTACAGTCGATGTCATTTGCAATACATCACCATACCGAGCCACTTCGAATAAATTAGGCACAGTGACCGTACCCGGCAAAGAGACGCGGCTAAGATCATTGCGCAACAAATCCACAATCATCACGTTTTCAGCTTGGTTCTTGGGATCATCTGATAAGGCACTTGCTACTTCGGATAAAGCGCTTGCAGTACCTTTCATTGGCATTGCTTTGAGGGTGTCACCTTCACGGGCAATAAAGAGCTCAGGAGATTGCGACAGTAGGTAGCTGCCTTCGTGTGAGATATAAGCTCCAAACCTGCCTGGCTGACGATCACGCAAGCGACTATACAAGGCTAGGGGGGAGCCGTAGGTTTTGCCGGTAATGCGATAGGTGTGATTGATTTGGTAAGCATCACCACTACGTATGTATTCCAATATTTTGGCGATATCAGAGGCAAATTGCTGTTCATTCAATGATTCACGAACATCCATAACACCAGCAGATCTTTGTCCATCCTCAAGTTGCTCAAGCTGATTGGTAATCAGGGCATCAACTTCTTGCTTGGATAACTTATCAAAATCCTTAAATGCCCAAGCCTCAATCAGCGGATGAGCGCTTGAAGCTGCCCCCATTCTTTGTGGAAGCCCATGAATTTGTCTACCGAGTTCATAAGCAAATGCAGCGACAACAAACTCCCCTCTAGCAAGGGATGCGGCAATTTGGGCTAAACACTTTTGAGTTGCTAATAAGTCGAGCGAGTTGTCACCATTAGACAGAACGCGCCAATAATGCAGCGGACTTTCATAATGGCGACTAGACGGTTTGGCCGCTGTACTTTGCGCATCGTCGAGCAAAATCATGGCGGCTAACCCAATTTCTTCTATTTATTTCAGGATAGTAGCTGATTCAATCGTTACTGTCTTAGAAGGAACATCAGACATTCTGCCCATGCGAGGAGCTGGTGCAACCATCGTCGGAACCTTACGGATTGCATCAATAGTTTGCATGCCAGAAATGACTTTGCCAAATACGGTATAGCCATTGCCCATCGCATTGGGATAGTCCAATGCAGCATTGTCGTTGACGTTAATGAAGAACTGCGAAGTAGCAGAATCAGGATCAGAGGTACGGGCCATCGCAATGGTGTAACGATTATTTCTTAAGCCGTTTTGCGCTTCAGAAACTACAGGAGCATTGGTTGATTTCTGGTTTAAGTCCGGAGTAAATCCGCCACCTTGAATCATGAAGCCATCAATCACGCGATGAAAGATAGTGCCATTATAAAAACCACTCTTCACGTAGTTTAAAAAGTTGGCAGTACTTTTAGGTGCCTTTACATCATCTAGCTCAACAACGAAGCTACCCATGGTTGTTTTAAATTCAACCTGAGGGCCTGCAAGAACTGCTTGGCTAGTAATGCATGCAGCAACGAGAACGAGGCTAGTAAAAAGCTTACGCATAAAGACTCCTTGAGTGAAATGAATGGAACAATTGTATTGTGTAACTTTATTAACTGAGGCCGTTGGGAACATTCCCAGCGTAGGCATAAGATGCTTCTTCAAACATCCCTGGCCGGGCAAGGTAATCAAGCGCCCAATCGATGGTATCGAAACCCCAAAAGCAGTGTTGATTGAGTATCAAGGCAGGCACCCCAAAGGCGCCATCCGCTTTAGCCTGATTCGTATTGGCAACTAGTGCCGCCTTAATCTCAGGACTTTCAGGCCTTGGGGTTTCACTAGGCAAACCCAGATAGACACAAAATTCTGACCAAGAAAGATTTGGATCTTTGCCTTCAATCCAAACATAATCAAAGGCCCGCTCTACCATTGTCCAATCCGCATCCTTTTCAAGCAGTAAGCGTTGTGCTGCTACCGTCAGAAATGGATGGTGCTCAGGAAAACGAAAGGGGATACCTAATTTTTCTGCTTGCCATACGCAAAATTGATAAGTATGCGGCCTCTTAGCCGCAACTTCTCCCGGACCTACATTATCAGTAGCCCTTAAAAGGCCGCCCAGAAGTACAGGCACTGGCTTGATATCAAGCTGTTTCAGACGCTGCCTTTGTTTCGCATACAAATAGGCGAAGGGCGAAATAATGTCGTAATACAAAGTAGCTGAAGTTTTTTCACTCATTTACTCATTCCTATTTCTTTTGATGTTCAGCATCTAGCTTGCGTAAGAAAGCCATCTTTTCCTTAATTTGACTCTCCAGACCACGCTCAACAGGTTCATACCAGTGGGGCTCTGACATTCCTTCCGGTAAATAAGACTCACCAGCAGCATAAGCATGTGGCTCATCATGCGCGTAGCGATATTCTTTACCATGTCCAAGCTCTTTCATAAGTTTGGTTGGCGCATTGCGTAGATGATTAGGTACAGGTTTAGATTGGTCCTCCGCGACATAAGCGCGTGCAGCATTAAATGCGTTATAGCTAGCATTGCTTTTTGAAGCTACTGCTAGATACACTACTGCTTGACCCAAGGCTAACTCACCTTCGGGCGAGCCTAATCTTTCAAATGTTTGGGCGGCATCATTTGCCAACTGCATCGCTCTAGGATCGGCCAAGCCAATATCTTCCCAAGCCATCCGAATAATGCGGCGCGCTAGGTAACGGGGGTCCGCACCACCATCCAGCATGCGACAAAACCAATACAGTGCTGCATCAGGATCTGAGCCTCGCACTGATTTATGGAGCGCAGAAATTTGATCATAAAACTGATCGCCACCCTTATCAAAACGACGCGCTTGAGTGGTGAGGGCATTTTCAACAAAAGCTTGGTCAATTACTTTAACCAAAGAGCCGGGCGTTAAAACCGCATTATGAATTTGCTCTACTAGATTTAAAAGACGGCGGGCATCCCCATCGGCATTGATAACTAGGGTATTGATCGCATCATCTTCAAACTGGATGTCAGCTAAAGCATGTTGATGTGCACGCGTAAATAGCTGCTTGAGTTCATCTGCAGTTAAGGACTTCAGAACATAGACCTGGGCACGAGATAGAAGTGCTGAGTTCACCTCAAAAGACGGATTCTCAGTAGTTGCGCCAATAAAAGTGAATAAGCCTGACTCCACGTGAGGCAGAAGAGCATCTTGTTGACTCTTATTAAAGCGATGAATCTCATCAACAAACAAAATCGTTTGCTTGCCATACTGAGCCATATTTTGCTGAGCTTGCTCAATGGCTTCGCGGATCTCTTTAACTCCGGCTAATACTGCAGAGATGGCAATGAACTCACGATCAAATGCTTTAGCTGAGAGGCGCGCTAAAGTCGTTTTACCAACCCCCGGAGGCCCCCACAAAATCATTGAGTGCGGCTTGCCTGAGGCAAAGGCTAGATTGAGCGGCTTACCTGCAGCTAATAAATGGGCTTGCCCAATGACTTCTTCAATTGTTTTCGGGCGCAATGCTTCTGCTAGGGGTGGCAGAGGAGTGCTATCGAATAGACCGCTCATTGAACAATCATGCTTGGATAAAGAGAATCACAATAGCTGACCAAGTTAAGCAGGCAGCAGCAACATAGGTCAAGCGATTGCGAATCGTCATAAAAGCGTTGCGTGCCACTTCATCCGAAAAATAATATTGATAGGTATTCTGATCGATGTTACGTTGAATGATTAAGGTGGATGCCAAGATTAATAAACCCACTGGAATATAAATATGCAGGGCAAGCCAGGCAACTAGAGCGGGAGTAACGCCCCAGATCCAAGCGTTACGATCGATCCAGCGATCTCCACTAGGGGCCTTACCCAAAGTATGCAAGCTAGCACCCCAATGCAAAGCTCCCATAAACGCAGTAATGACTGCACCATAGCCGGCGAGGGATTCTGCGCTTAAATAGTTTAAGGGTGTTGGTGCTAGTTGCACCATTAAAGCTAGTCCAACAAAAGGAATGAGGCCAGCGTAGGCTAATTTGTTGACTAGGGGTGGAATAGGATTCACGAGTATTAAATTAGTTGAACTTCATCAGAAAGCAAAATTATTTGTCGTAGGTGTAAACACCGCGACCCGTTTTACGACCAAGGTAACCAGCCGCCACCATTTCACGAAGAAGAGGGCAAGGGCGATATTTAGAGTCGCTGAAGTTTTCAAAATACACTTCCATCACTGCCAGGCAAGTATCTAAGCCAATGAGGTCGGCTAAAGCTAAGGGCCCAATCGGTTGATTGCAGCCTAACTTCATGCCAGCATCAATATCTTCAGGGCTAGCAAGTCCTTCCGACAATACAAAGAATGCTTCATTAATCATGGGTAACAAAATGCGGTTCACTACAAATCCTGGTGAATTCTTAACAGTGATCGGCTCTTTACCAACCCGCTTAGCCATATCGATAATGGCTGCATGGGTTGCATCGCTGGTTTGTAAGCCACGAATGACTTCCACCAAAGCCATGAGGGGAGGAGGATTAAAGAAGTGCATGCCAATAAAGCGCGCTGGGTTTGAGTCTAGAGCAGCTAGCTTGGTAATGGATAAAGAGGAGGTATTAGTGGCAATGATGGTGTCTTTGCTAACAATCTCATCGACTTGATGCAGAATCTTTTCTTTGACAGCCTGATTTTCAGTAGCAGCCTCAATCACAAAACCTAAGCCCTTCAAATCAGCATAAGAGGTGCTGCCTTTAATACGCTTCAGCGCCGCTGCTTTTTCATCGGTAGTCAGAGTTTCTTTTTTAATCAGGCGATCTAGACTTTTACTGATTTGATCCAAGCCGCGTTGCACTGCTGCTTCGTTAATATCAACCATGACGACATCTAGACCGGCAACGGCGCAAACCTGCGCAATACCATTACCCATCGTGCCTGCACCGATCACACCGACTGATTGAATCTTCATTTCATTTCCTCTTTTGATACTGGGTTGAACCAAACAACTGCTCTCTAGCTTTGTTATCAGTTAAAGGCTTGCGTAATGCTGTTAATACTTCGCATCCCCGTTTTACGGCTGGACGTTCTCCAATCATTTCGAACCAAGCCTTGAAATGAGGATAGTCATTAATCTCTATACCTTGATTTTTCCAATTCCGTGTCCAAGGAAAAATGGCAATATCTGCTATGGAGTAGCTTTTACCTGCAATATAAGGATTATCTTTCAGTTGTTGATCAAGAACCCCATATAAACGTTTGGCTTCATTGGTGTAGCGATTAATTGCATAATCAATAATCTCTGGCGCATAGAGACGGAAATGGTGGTTTTGCCCAAGCATGGGTCCTAAACCACCCATTTGGAACATCAGCCATTGCAAAACCTCAAACTTAGCACGGGTCGTCTTAGGAAGAAATTTGCCAGTCTTGCTAGCGAGATACAGCAAGATAGCGCCAGACTCAAAAATACTGATGGGCTTTCCATCAGGACCATTTGGATCTACTAAAGCAGGGATCTTATTATTCGGGCTAATTTTCAGAAAGCTCTTGGCAAATTGATCGCCAGTACCAATATTAATCGGAATAGCAGTCCAATCTTTACCCAAACGATAGCCACATTCCTCGAGCATGATGTGGACTTTGTGGCCATTCGGTGTTGGCCAACTGTAGACATCGATCATATTGTTTGATTTCTTCATTGCTATAGGTCTCTCTATAAAGATTGTAGGCGTTGCAAGGCAGCCGCTAAGGTTTGCTCTTGCTTGGCAAAGCAGAAACGAATCACACCAGATTCAGTGGGACGATCATAAAAAGCAGAAACGGGAATCGCTGCCACACCAACTTGAGTAGTAAGCCATTTACAAAACTCGGCCTCATTTAATTTAGCCTGCGGAATATTGAGTGCAGAGTAATCAGCGCACTGAAAGTAAGTGCCTGGTGTTGGCAGTAATTTAAATGGAGTCTTTTCTAAACCTGATCGGAAAAAATCACGCTTAGCTTGATAGAAGGCAGGGAGATTTAGATAATGTGATGCATCTGCCAAGTATGATGCAAGCCCATACTGCACTGGTGTATTCACAGTAAAGACATTGAATTGATGAACTTTACGAAATTCTTTTGTCAAAGCTGGTGGTGCGGCAACATAGCCTACCTTCCAGCCGGTGACGTGATAAGTCTTACCAAAGCTAGAAATTAGAAAACTCCTGGCAGCTAATTCTGGATGCGAAGCCACGCTGTGATGTACCGCACCGTCATAGACCATGTGTTCATAGACTTCATCACTCACAATGAGTGTAGAAGTATTTTTTACTAATTGAGCCAGGCGCTCTAAGTCTGCTGTCTGCCACACCATGCCAGTGGGATTATGCGGAGAGTTGATGATGAGTAAGCGTGTTTTGGAATTAATGGCGCTAGCCAAAGCATCCCAAGGAATTTCATAGGAAGTGACGTGACCATCCGCATTGCGCTTTACTTGCAGCGATACGGCAATCGTTTTGCCACCGGCTAATTCAATGGAAGGTCGGTAGCTGTCGTAAGCAGGCTCAATGATGACAACTTCATCACCAGGACTAACGCAAGCCAGAATGGCTGTCAAAATTCCCTGGGTGCCGCCTGCAGTGATAGTGATTTCCGCTTCGGGGTCATAGTGGTGACCGTATAGACTTTTGATCTTCTGACTAATGCCATTGCGTAGCGCTGCAATCCCAATCATTGGAGGGTATTGGTTTTGATCTGCGAGCATAGCGTCGTTCACGCTGGCAATTAACTTGCGATCGCAGGGAAAGTCTGGAAAGCCTTGGCCTAGGTTAATCGCCTGATGTTCTGCTGCAAGCGCTGACATGACGGTAAATACCGTTGTTCCCACATTGGGAAGGCGACTCGGAAAGGAGGGGCTGATGTCTGGCGTGGTCATTTAAGGCAGGGAAATCTAGTAGTCGCTAGAATGGTAAAAATACATAGACAAATTGTGCCATGCTGATCGTACTTTCTCCCGCTAAATCCTTGGATTACAAGACCCCAGTGAAGGTCAAGACGTCCACCTTGCCTGAATTTGTCTCAGAATCAGCCAAATTGATTGGCGATCTCAAAAAGCTCTCCCCCCAGGATGTGGCCAAGTTGATGGGTTTATCTGATCAATTAGCTGTCTTGAACGTGGGGCGCTACCGCGATTGGTCCAAGAAATTCACCGAGGCGAACAGTAAGCCAGCGATCTATGCTTTTGATGGCGATGTCTATGATGGCTTTGACGTTAAAACCCTGAACGCTAAGGCCGTCGACTTTGCCCAGGACCATATCCGGATTTTGTCCGGTCTATATGGAGCCCTAAGACCTTTAGATTTGATGCAAGCCTACCGCCTAGAAATGGGGACCACGTTTCAGAATGCGAGAGGCAAGGATCTCTACGCCTTTTGGGGGAGCAGGGTAAGCGATTCGCTCAAGAAGATATTGGAAAAGCAAAAAAAGCCTGTATTGCTCAATTTAGCCTCAGAAGAGTATTTCAAGGTCTTGCAGTCTAAAGACTTGGGTTGCCCAATTATTTCCCCAGTATTTCAGGATGGCAAAGACGGCAAATACAAAATCATTTCGTTTTATGCCAAACGGGCGCGCGGTTTAATGGCTCGCTATGTGGTTGAGAATCGTATTACTGATCCGGCAGACTTAAAAGGTTTCAATTTAGATGGTTATAAGTATTTTGCGGCAGAATCTAAGCTCGAGAAGCCAGTATTCAGAAGGGCAGAGAGAAAATAATGGCTGTACATCGCACCAAGTCCTCGCAGCGCAGCTCCCCTGAGGTTGATAAGCTCGTGGCTGATGCCATTTCTTTGGCCGCCTCTGGCAGTCAAATAGAAGATCGCTTTTGGGAAGAGCGCCTCAACGTTCGTTTGATGCGTTTACTCAAAAGCCAAAATCAAAATGTGATTGATGCCGCACTAGATCAAACCTTTCGCATTAATACGGTTGCCTTTGAAGTGCTGGCAGATTCTGCTGAAACTCTAGCAGAATCTCTTAAGATCGAGCATGAAGGACAAGAGTGGGATGTTCTCTTATTGGCAATGCCAATCGTTGCACACACCCGTTATCAAATTCCTTCAGGACCATTACAAACGAATATGGTTGAAGCTACTGCACAAGCATTGCATTCTGCTATTGCAGCACCAGATACTCGCCTTGCAATTGTTCCTTGGCTCTATAGCATTGATCAGATGCCACATTCGCATTGTCAAACACGCATCTTGACTGAATCCTTAGCAAATGCAGCGATCTGTAATAAAGATGTGAAGCTCGAGTTGCGCGATATGTCTGAGACGATTGCAGTTTTGGCTGACCCGCGTTTTATCATTGCTGCCCTTAGCGCCCCAAGTGGTACGCCGATTTTCCGTTGGCAGGCTGAAGCGCCTGCGCGTCAAGAGCGTGGGGTGAGTTTAATTGGCTGGCAAAACGCCATGCACGATCCAATTGCCTCTTTGCTGCCAGGCTGCGAGTTCGAACTCTTATTACCAGAGTCCTATTTCACGAACTGTCGTTTGGCTGATAAGCATGTACGCCCTTTAAGCATTCGTGCAGCCGTCAACTACCTAGAGAGCGGCTTAGGTATTTTGCCTGCTGGCCTATCTTGCGTAGTGGGTGCATTTGGTGAAGAGCAGGCTGATGAGTACCGTATTTCCTTTAGTGCAAAAGGCTCTTCAGAAATCATGTATGGCGTGATCTGGCCTTTATATGACCGCGAGAGTGTTGCGAGCGATGCCTTAAATGATTTATCGGATGATGAAAGCCCGATTAAGAAAATATGCGATGCATTGCATGATGCTGGTGTCGAAGATGTCTTTCGCCATGCCATGCTCTTTGAACCCGAGCTATGTGATGACTGTGGAGCACCATTATTCCCAGATCGCTCAGGAGAAGCTGTACATGCAGAGATGCCAGACGATGCGCCATCTCAACAACCCTTGTTTCATTAAAAACAATCAACGATAAAAAAGCCGAGGATCTCTCGGCTTTTTTATTTAATGCAATCTGAGAAATTAATTCTGTACAAAAGGCTCTGCATCAGCAAACAAATGCGGTAATCTGCCAGCCTTCATTTCTGGAGTTTGGCAGAAATCAGCCAGTCTTACGCCAGCCTTAATGTTAAATAGCATTGCCTTATTACCCAACACTACAAGGTCATGACCGCTGTTAGTGTTTTTATACCGCAGGCTGCCTGGCAATGAGGTTTGACGATCCAAGCTGTATGTTTTCGTTTCCCAAGTTAAGACAATCTTCTCAGTAGTACCAGAAGTTTTGAACTGTTTACTTTCATTGCAAGTCCATGTGAATACTTCATCACCGGCGTTAACATTCGCAGTGGAAAAAATACTAGCAAGTAAAACGCTGATGGTGAGAAGATTTTTTTTCATGTACCAATTTTCCTTAGGAGAGTAAGTGCTTAACGCCAGCCTGTTCTTCAAGTAATTCATTAAGGGTATGAGTCATGCGTTCACGGGAGAATTCATCAATCTCTAAACCTTCGATCATTTTGTATTCGCCATTTTCGCAAACCACTGGGAAACCATAAATTACTTCTGCTGGAATGTCATATTCACCTTTAGAAGGAATACCCATCGTAACCCATTTACCATTTGTGCCAAGTATCCAATCATGCATATGATCGATCGCAGCATTCGCTGCAGAAGCTGCAGATGAAAGGCCACGAGCCTCGATAATGGCTGCGCCACGCTTGCCAACGGTGGGAATGAAAGTATCCTTGTTCCAAGCTGGATCATTGATGGAGTCCTTTACAGACTTGCCATCGACGGTTGCAAAGCGATAGTCTGGGTACATGGTTGGGCTGTGGTTCCCCCAAACAACCAATTTTTCAATATTGGCAACAGGCTTGTTTAACTTAGTAGCCAATTGTGAGAGCGCGCGATTGTGATCGAGGCGCAACATTGCTGTGAAGTTCTTCGCAGGAATATCTGGAGCAGATTTCATAGCGATATAAGCATTGGTATTTGCTGGGTTACCAACAACCAATACTTTGACAGTCTTCTTGGCTACGGCATTTAATGCTTTACCTTGGGCTGTGAAAATCTGCGCGTTAGCAGAGAGCAAATCTTTACGTTCCATGCCAGGGCCGCGTGGGCGTGCACCTACTAAAAGGGCTACATCGATATCTTTAAACGCAGTCATTGGATCTGAATGGGCTGTCATGCCTGCTAAAAGCGGAAAAGCACAGTCTTCTAATTCCATCATGACGCCAGCTAAGGCTTTTTGAGCTTTTTCATCGGGAATTTCCAGTAACTGGAGGATTACGGGCTGATCCTTGCCTAAAAGGTCGCCATTGGCGATACGGAATAAAAGGGAATATCCGATTTGACCGGCTGCACCGGTTACAGCGATGCGCATTGGGGCTTTTGCCATTACTAAGAACTCCAGGGGAAGGTTAATTAATCAAAACTTTTCTATTATCCATTCAAGTGCATGGATTTTCGATTTACACTATGAATGACGTCTTATATAAGACTAGAATTACCCTGAATTTTATCCAATTGATATGAACTGGAGTCAGTTTGTCAGAAGTAAATTTGCCTGTTGCCTCATTTAGTCCTCTGTACGAGCAGATTAAGGTGATGATTTTGGCTAGCCTGCAAGCCGCTGAATGGCTTCCAGGGGCTGTGATTCCTAGTGAAATGGAGTTGGCTGCCCGCTATGCAGTGAGCCAGGGCACAGTTCGCAAGGCCATTGATGAGTTGGCAGCCCAAAATCTCTTAGTCAGGCGCCAGGGCAAGGGCACTTTTGTGGCCACCCACCAAGAGGATGACTGGCAATACCGTTTTTTACGTTTGGCACCAGATTCGGGTGAAAAATTTCTTCTGACTAGCCAGTTTTTATCCTGCCTGAAGACTAAAGCCAACGCTCATATTGCCAGTTTGCTTAAATTAAAGGCAGGTGACACGGTGATTCATATTGATCGGGTACAAAGCTTTGCAGGCAAACCCATTGTTTTTGAAGAGATTTGGCTTCCCACAGCCCGCTTTAAAGAGCTAGATCTATATTCGCTCAATGCCTGGCATGGACCTGTATACGCACTTTATGAGAGTCAATACGCCACCCATATGGTGCGTGCAGAGGAAAAAATTAAAGCAGTGGCGGCTGATGAGATCTTAGCTAGGCACCTCCAGTTGCCAGTTGGTGTGCCGCTCCTTTCCGTTGAGCGGGTAGCCTTCACTTATGGGAATAAACCAGTGGAAATTCGGCACGCTAGGTACGACACTAGAGAACAGCATTACGAGAACAAGTTGAACTAAATGTATCGGTTAAAACCCCTATTTAACGCTTTTAAACGCTAAAAAATCCTCACCACCACTAAGGTTTCCAATAGAATATGTTGCAATACAACAAAAATACATTAAACCTCCACAAACGCATAGAGATCACCCATGGTTGATGCACAGCAGGACGTAAAAAAAGATAGACCGGTTTATCGAAACATTGGTTTAGCCCAGTTGGTTAAATATCGCCTTCCTTGGGCGGGTAAAGTTTCTATCCTCCACCGCATCAGCGGCGCAGCATTGTTCCTCTTATTGCCATTTATTTTGTATCTCTTTGATCAGAGCCTGGCATCTGAATTGAGTTACCAAAAATTCCAAGCGTTCACTGGCAACATCTTGGTAAAAATCATTTGCCTTGGTTTGATCTGGGCATTTTTGCACCACTTCTGCGCTGGCATTCGTTACCTCTTGCTCGATTTAGAAATCGGCGTCGAGAAGTCTGAAGCCAATCGTTCAGCCATTGTTGTGTTTTCTCTGGGCCTGGCTTTGACTGCAGTAGTGGGTCTCAAATTATTTGGCTTTTACTAAGCGTTACTTCATTCAGGATATTTCATGCCCATTTATCAAATTGGACCAAAGCGCTTAGTAGTAGGTGCACATTACGGTCTTAAGGAGTGGATCATCCAGCGCGTAACAGCGATTGTGATGGTGGTATTTACGATTGTTTTATTAGTTGACTATTGCATCACTGGTAGCGCAACTTACGATGGCTGGTCCGCCTTATTTGCCAATGAGTTCATGAAGCTTTTAAGCTTTTTGGCTTTATTCAGCTTGTTCTATCACGCCTGGATTGGTGTGCGCGACATCTGGATGGATTACATCAAGCCTGTCAGCATTCGTTTAACACTGCAAGTGTTGACCGTACTGTACCTTGTGGCTTGTGCAGCCTATGCGGTACAAATTTTGTGGAAAGTGTAATTCGATGACTGTCATTCAAAAATCATTACCACGGCGTCGTTTTGATGCGGTAATTGTTGGTGCAGGTGGTTCAGGTATGCGTGCTTCATTGCAGTTAGCAGAAGCAGGCCTCAACGTTGCTGTATTAACAAAAGTATTCCCAACGCGTTCACATACAGTTGCTGCGCAAGGTGGTATCGGTGCCTCACTAGGTAATATGAGTGAAGACAATTGGCACTATCACTTTTATGACACCATTAAGGGCTCTGACTGGTTGGGTGACCAAGACGTCATCGAGTTCATGTGTCGCGAAGCTCCCAAAGCAGTCTATGAGCTTGAGCATTTTGGTATGCCATTTGACCGTAATCCAGACGGCACCATTTATCAGCGTCCATTCGGTGGCCATACTGCAAACTACGGCGAGAAGCCAGTACAGCGTGCTTGTGCGGCTGCTGACCGGACAGGTCATGCGATGCTGCACACTTTGTACCAACGTAACGTACGCGCTAAAACAAACTTCTTTGTTGAATGGTTGGCGCTTGATTTGATTCGCGATGACGCTGGCGACGTGGTTGGTGTGACTGCGCTTGAAATGGAAACTGGCCAGGTTTATATCTTGGAAGCCAAGGTAGTCCTCTTGGCAACTGGTGGTGCTGGCCGTATTTGGGATGCATCTACAAATGCCTTTATTAATACCGGCGACGGTATGGGTCTGGCGGCCCGCGCAGGAATTCCTTTGGAAGATATGGAGTTCTGGCAGTTCCATCCAACTGGCGTAGCTGGCGCAGGCGTCTTGTTGACAGAAGGTTGCCGTGGTGAAGGCGCTATTTTGCGCAATAAAGATGGCGAGCGTTTTATGGAGCGCTATGCACCAACCTATAAAGATCTAGCACCAAGGGATTTTATTTCACGTTGCATGGATCAAGAAATTAAAGAAGGGCGCGGTTGTGGTCCTAACGGTGATTATGTGGTGCTCGACCTAACGCATATTGGTGCTGAGACCATCATGAAGCGTTTGCCTTCTGTATATGAAATCGGCATTAACTTTGCGAACGTTGATGTAACCAAAGAGCCCATTCCAGTGGTACCAACGATTCACTATCAGATGGGCGGTATTCCAACCAACATCAATGGTCAAGTGGTTGTGCCAGCAAATGGTAAGCATAACGAAGAAGTCAATGGCTTATACGCTATTGGTGAGTGCTCATGCGTTTCAGTGCATGGCGCAAACCGCTTAGGTACAAACTCATTGCTTGATCTCTTGGTATTCGGTCGTGCTGCTGGTAATCACATCGTTGGCCTGAACCTCAAGGACCGCGAGTTCAAAGCGCTGCCTGCGAATGCTGGCGAGCAAACGATGGCTCGCTTGGCTGCCCTAGATAACTCTAGCTCCGGTGAGTATGCACAAGATGTTGCAAATGATATTCGTAAGTGTATGCAGAAATATGCTGGCGTATTCCGCAATCAAGAATTGATGGATGAAGGTGTTCGCCAAATGGCAAAGTTGACTGAGCGCGCTAAGCACCTTTGGCTTAAAGATAAGTCAGAGATTTTCAACACTGCTCGGATTGAGGCTTTGGAAGTGGCTAACTTGGTTGAAACTGCCAATGCAACGATGATTTCTGCAGCAGCTCGGAAAGAAAGTCGTGGCGCCCATTCGCACGATGATCATCAGCTTCGAGATGATGATAATTGGATGAAACATACGCTTTGGTATAGCGAAGGCAATCGTTTGGACTACAAACCAGTCCAGTTAAAACCATTGACCGTTGATTCAGTGCCTCCAAAAGAACGTACTTTCTAAGTAAGAGAGATAGAGAATGAGTGATATCCGCATATTTGAAATTTACCGCTACGATCCAGATGTCGATGCAGCTCCACGCATGCAGCGCTATGAGTTAGAGCTCTCTGGTGAGCGTATGTTGTTAGACGCATTGATTTCTTTGAAGAAGCAAGACGAAACTATTTCTTATCGTCGTTCATGCCGTGAAGGTGTTTGCGGTTCAGATGCAATGAACATCAATGGGAAAAATGGCTTAGCTTGTTTGACTAATATGTTGACCTTGCCTAAGGTCATCACATTACGTCCATTGCCTGGCTTGCCGGTAGTGCGTGACTTGATTGTCGATATGACTTTGTTCTTTAAACAATATTTGTCTATCAAGCCGTACTTGGTAAATGACAATCCACCCCCAGAAAAAGAGCGCCTCCAGAGCCCTGAAGAGCGTGAAGAGTTAAATGGCTTGTATGAGTGCATCCTGTGTGCATCTTGCTCGACCGCATGCCCATCCTTCTGGTGGAACCCTGATAAGTTTGTTGGACCAGCGGGTTTGTTACAGGCCTATCGTTTTATTGCTGATAGCCGTGACGAAGAAACTGCTCAGCGCTTAGACAACTTAGAAGATCCTTACCGCTTGTTCCGTTGCCATACTATTATGAATTGTGTGGATGTATGCCCTAAGCATTTGAACCCAACAAAGGCAATTGGCAAGATCAAGGAGTTGATGGTTCGTAGGGCAGTATGACCCTCGGTAATGCAGAGTTATATCGTCTAAAGAGTGATGCTCGCAGGGGATTACTAGAGAATGATTTAATTTTGCAACGTTTCTTTGAGCGCTATGGTGCTCAGCTAAACGCAGAGGATGGAAAGGTTTTAAGTCAGCTGTTAGCTTTAGATGACAATGACCTGATGGATTTATTGATTGCACGTAAAGATTCTGTTGCGCCACTCGAGAAAGAGCTGCAATCTGACTCTTTTAAAGCAGTTTTACGAAAGCTAAGAGAGAAATAAGTCAGGATTATGGTCTAGCAGTGAAAGCATGTGAAAGAATAGTGGATTAATCGTAATTTTGAATGACTAAGGATTAGAAATGATTGAATCGGACATCAAAGCAAAACTCTCGTTTTCAGATGGCACGCCAGATATTGATTTGCCAATTTACAAAGGGACAGTAGGTCCTGACGTAATTGATATTCGTAAGCTTTATGGTCAGACTGGTAAGTTCACTTACGACTCTGGATTTCTTTCTACTGCTTCATGCAATAGCAAAATTACTTACATCGATGGTGATAAGGGTGAGTTACTTTACCGTGGTTACCCAATTGAAGATTTGGCAAATAAGTGCGACTTCTTAGAAGTTTGTTATCTCTTAATCAATGGGAATTTGCCAAACGCTAAAGAGAAAAAAGATTTTGAAACGATGGTCATGCACCACACCATGGTTCATGAGCAAATGCAATTCTTCTTACGTGGCTTCCGTCGCGATGCACACCCAATGTCTGTATTGACTGGTTTGGTTGGCGCAATGGCTGCGTTCTATCATGACAAGATTGATTACAGCGACCCATATGCTCGTGAAGTAGCGCAAATTCGTTTAGTTGCGAAGATGCCAACTTTGGTAGCCATGTCTTATAAGTACTCTATAGGACAGCCCTTTATCTATCCAGATAACTCTTTGTCTTACACCGCTAACTTTATGCGCATGATGTTTGCTACACCATGTGAAGAGTACAAAGTTAATCCAGTTTTAGTACGCGCTTTGGATCGCATCTTCATATTGCATGCAGACCATGAGCAAAATGCCTCTACTTCAACGGTGCGTTTGTGTGGCTCTTCTGGCACAAATCCATTCGCTGCTATCTCTGCTGGTATTGCTTGCCTCTGGGGTCCAGCCCATGGTGGTGCAAATGAGGCTTGCTTGGAGATGTTGAATCAGATTCAAGCAAATGGTGGCGTTGATAAGATTCATGAATTCATTGCCCAAGTGAAAGACAAAAACTCTAGTGTTCGCTTGATGGGTTTTGGTCACCGCGTTTACAAGAACTTTGATCCACGCGCCAAATTGATGCGTGAAACTTGCTATGAAGTATTGAAGGAATTGGGCCTACAAGATGACCCATTATTCAAATTGGCAATGACTTTAGAGAAGATCGCTCTGGAAGATGAATATTTCGTTAGCCGTAAGCTTTATCCAAACGTAGACTTCTACTCTGGCATTGTCCAGCGGGCACTTGGTATTCCAACAGACATGTTCACCTGTATTTTTGCTTTGGCAAGAACAGTGGGTTGGATTGCTCAGTGGGAAGAGATGATTACTGATCCTGAGTACAAGATCGGGCGTCCACGCCAGTTGTATGTCGGTGAAACTTCCCGTGTAGTTCCGAATATCTCGGTCCGAAAGTAAAGGATTTAAGGCTACTTATGTCTCGTACGCTTTATGACAAATTGTGGGATGACCACGTTGTTTACTCTGAAGAGGATGGCACAGCAACGATCTATATTGATCGCCATCTCTTGCATGAGGTGACTAGCCCCCAAGCTTTTGAAGGCTTGAATTTGGCTGACCGTCCAGTGTGGCGCATCTCTGCCAATTTAGCGGTCTCAGACCACAACGTACCAACAACTGATCGTTCTGAAGGCATTATTGATCCCATTTCAAAATTGCAAGTAGATACCCTAGATCAAAACTGCGATGCTTTTGGTATTACTCAGTACAAAATGAATGATGCTCGTCAGGGCATTGTTCATGTCATCGGACCAGAGCAGGGCGCTACTTTGCCTGGCATGACTGTGGTGTGTGGAGACTCCCATACTAGTACTCATGGTGCATTCGGTGCCCTAGCGTTTGGTATTGGCACCTCTGAAGTCGAGCATGTATTGGCAACTCAAACTTTGCTGATGAAAAAGAGCAAGAACTTGTTGGTACGTATAGATGGACGCTTACAGCCAGGCTCAACGGCTAAAGATATCGTTCTTGCTGTGATTGGAAAGATTGGTACGGCTGGTGGTACGGGTTCCACCATTGAGTTTGCGGGTGAAGCGATTCGCAATCTCTCGATGGAAGGCCGTATGACCGTCTGCAATATGGCAATTGAAGCTGGCGCAAGATCTGGCCTAGTGGCTGTAGATGAAACCACCATTGAATATATTCAAGGCCGCCCATACGCTCCTAAGGGCCCGGCTCTATTACAGGCTTTGCAATATTGGAGAACTTTGCACTCTGATGCGGATGCCAAGTTTGACGCAGTGATCGAACTACGCGCTGAAGAAATTGCTCCTCAAGTAACTTGGGGTACTTCACCAGAAATGGTATTGGCTATTAGTGAATCTGTTCCTGATCCAGAAAAAGAACGAGATCCTAGTAAGCGTGTTGCAATGGAGCGTGCCTTGGAATATATGAATCTGATTCCGAATACACCACTTAGCAGCATCCCAGTAGATAAAGTATTTATTGGCTCTTGTACGAATAGCCGCATCGAAGATATGCGCGCTGCAGCCAAAGTGGTTGATCGTCTTGGTAAAAAAGTAGCAGCTAATGTGAAATTGGCTTTAGTTGTTCCTGGTTCGGGTTTGGTAAAAGCCCAGGCGGAGCGTGAGGGCTTGGATCGTATTTTTAAAGCTGCTGGCTTTGAATGGCGTGAACCGGGTTGCTCTATGTGTTTGGCAATGAATGCTGATCGCTTAGAGCCAGGCGAGCGTTGCGCCTCTACATCGAATCGTAATTTTGAAGGCCGTCAGGGTAATGGCGGCAGAACCCATTTAGTGAGTCCTGCAATGGCTGCTGCTGCTGCGATTGAGGGTCATTTTGTTGACGTCCGTAAGATTTCATAAAGGTAAGCAGAAATGAAATTCCATCCAGTATCTCTAATCACTAGATTGGCCATTGTTGGTGTTGCAGGTTTCGTAATTGCTGCTTGCACTAATACGGTGGAAGGCATGGGCAAAGACTTGCAGTCTATGGGCAAGTCAATGGAAGGCTCTAGCAGCCCGCAAAACAATCAATCACAAACTAAGGGTAAAGATGTTGTGGTTACCCCTGTGAAGTAAATATTACGAGTCACAATCATGGATAAATTTACGGTATATAAAGGTTTAGTTGCTCCGTTGAATCGTGAGAACGTAGATACCGACGCCATCATTCCGAAACAGTTTCTGAAGTCGATTAAGAAGACTGGTTTTGGTCAGAATTTATTTGATGAGTGGCGTTACCTAGACCATGGTGAGCCAGGGCAGGATTGCAGTACTCGACCTATCAATCCAGAATTTATTCTTAATCAGGCTCGATACAAAGGTGCAGGCATTCTTTTGGCCCGCAAAAACTTTGGTTGTGGCAGTTCACGTGAGCATGCTCCTTGGGCGCTCGATCAATTCGGCTTTAGAACGGTGATTGCTCCTAGCTTTGCCGATATTTTTTACAATAACTGCTTCAAAAACGGTCTTTTACCCATCGTTTTGACAGAAATGCAGGTTGACCACTTATTCAATGAAACTATGGCATTCAATGGCTATCAGTTGACTATTGACCTAGAGGCTCAACAAGTCATGACTCCTGATGGCACTGCATATAGCTTTGAAGTGGCCCCCTTTAGAAAGTACTGCCTTTTTAACGGTCTAGACGATATTGGCTTAACTCTGCGCCATGCAGATAAAATCAAGGCTTATGAAGCTGAACGCATTCTAAAAATGCCGTGGCTTGCGACACAATTGCCGTAATTTTAGATTTAAGGGCCTTTCATGAAAATTGCAGTTCTACCGGGCGATGGTATCGGCCCGGAAATCGTTGCTCAAGCCGTTCGAGTGCTGCAAGCACTTGGCCCAAAGTTTGAATTAGAAGAGGCTCCCGTCGGTGGTGCTGCCTATGATGTGGCAGGCCACCCTTTGCCACCAGCAACTTTAGAGTTAGCCAAAAAGGCAGATGCTATTTTATTTGGCGCTGTGGGTGATTGGAAATATGACACGCTTGCGCGCGAACTACGTCCAGAGCAGGCTATTTTGGGTTTGCGCAAACACTTAGAGTTATTTGCCAACTTCAGGCCGGCGATTTGCTACCCAGAGCTTACGGCTGCATCTAGTCTCAAGCCAGAAATTATCGGCGGATTAGATATTTTGATCGTCCGTGAATTAAACGGCGACATTTATTTTGGTCAACCCCGTGGCATTCGTACTTCAGAGTTGCCATTATTTAAAGGTGCCCGTGAAGGTTTTGACACCATGCACTATAGCGAGCCTGAAGTGGAACGTATTGGCCGAGTTGCCTTTGAAGCAGCCCGTAAACGTGGCAAAAAAGTATGCAGTGTTGATAAGGCGAATGTTTTAGAAACATCACAGCTTTGGCGCGAAGTGATGATTCGGATCTCCAAAGAATATCCAGATGTTGAGTTATCCCATATGTATGTGGATAACGCAGCAATGCAGCTAGTCAAGGCCCCTAAGGCATTTGATGTGGTTGTTACTGGTAACTTATTCGGCGATATTTTGTCGGATGAGGCTGCGATGTTAACCGGCTCGATTGGTATGTTGCCTTCAGCATCTTTAGATAAGAACAACAAAGGCTTGTATGAGCCAAGCCATGGTTCTGCACCGGATATTGCCGGCAAAGGGATTGCTAATCCATTGGCGACCATTTTGTCCGCAGCAATGATGCTGCGCTATTCATTAGGGATGCCTGCTGAGGCAGATCGAATTGAAAAGGCTGTGCAAAAAGTATTAGCGCAAGGCTTACGTACTGCTGATATTTATACCGAAGGTACCCAAAAGGTCTCTACCGTACAAATGGGTGACGCTGTTGTAGCAGCACTCTCTTAAATCGAAATTAAAAATTCATTAAATAGTTCATCATGGCAAACACAAAAACACCATTGGTAGGTTTAGTTGGCTGGCGCGGTATGGTCGGTAGCGTTCTCATGGACAGAATGCTGGCCGAAAAAGATTTTGATTTAATCGAGCCAGTATTTTTTAGTACCAGCCAAGTAGGCGGCCAAGTACCGCTGATTAATGGTAAAAAAGTCAGCAAGACCGAAAGCGCTTTGCAAGATGCGAATGACATTAAGGCCTTGTCACGCTGCGACATCATTCTCACTTGCCAAGGTGGCGACTACACCAATGCGGTTTTCCCAAAGCTGCGAGCAGCCGGTTGGAACGGCCACTGGATTGACGCTGCTAGTGCTTTGCGTATGAAAGATAATGCCGTATTAGTCTTAGATCCGATCAATCGGTCTGTGATTGATAAGGCATTGGCCGCTGGGGGTAAGAATTGGATTGGCGCTAATTGCACCGTGAGCTTGATGATGATGGCGATGGGTGGTTTGGTGAAGGCCGATTTGGTTGAGTGGATTAGTGCGATGACCTACCAAGCAGCATCTGGCGCTGGGGCACAGAATATGCGCGAATTACTTCTGCAAATGGGGGCTTTGCATGACAGTGTCGCTACCGAATTAGCAGATCCTTCATCTTGGATTTTAGATATTGATCGCAAAGTAACTGAAACACTGCGCTCAGCTGATTTCCCGAAACAAAACTTCCGTAACACCGCATTGGCTGGTAGCGTGATTCCTTGGATCGATGTTCCTGTTGAGCATGGTCAAACAAAAGAAGAGTGGAAGGGCGGTTCTGAGTTCAATAAGATTCTTGGACATCCTGCATTCCGTACTCCAGGCAGTATTCCCATTGATGGTATCTGCGTGCGTGTTGGTGCGATGCGTTGCCACTCACAAGGTTTAACTGTGAAGTTGAAGAAAGATATTCCATTAAAGGAAATTGAAGCTATTTTGGCAAACGGTAACCAGTGGGTCAAAGTGGTTCCGAATGACCGCGAAATGACTGAGCGTGAATTATCACCAGCGGCGGTCAGTGGCACGATGACTGTACCGATTGGTCGCTTGCATAAATTAGCGATGGGCCCAGAGTATCTCGGCGCATTTACCGTAGGCGATCAACTGTTATGGGGCGCTGCGGAACCGTTGCGCCGTATGCTCAGAATCTTGCTCGAAAAATAATGTCACGAGGTTATCAACTTCGCTTTTTAAAAGCACTTTGTTTTGTTTGGCTTAGTTGGTCTTGTGCAGCTTGGGCAATTTCTTTAGGCTCACCTGCATTGCTATCTAAATCTGGAGAGCCTTTGCGGGTGGAGATTCCGATTCGGCTTGGGGCTGATGAGCAGGCTGCTTTAGCCAGTTTAAAAGCAGGTACCTTACCCAAGACCTCCTATGAGCGCCTTGGGATCTCTCAGAAGATTTTGGACCTCAATCCCCAGCTATCGATTTATCGTAATTCTCAGGAGCAATTGGTCGTCTTGGTAGAAACGGTCAATGCTATTCCAGCAACTGAAGATCCTTTTGTAGATCTATTAGTCAATCTCAATTGGTCTAGTGGCAGCATTACCAAAACATTTACTTTACTTTTAGGTGATGCGCAAAAGGTGCTCGTCAAGCCTGGTCAAACCCTCTCAGAAATTGCTGCCATGATGGCGCCGCAATTAGACGGTGCTACTTTAGATCAAACCATGATGGCTTTGTATAAAGCCAATCCAGATGCCTTTGCCAGCGGTAGCATTAACCGTTTAGCAGCAGGCGCTGAACTTAATAAGCCCAGCCAAGCACTTTTGCGCTCAATTAGTCCGGCAGAAGCCAACCAATTTGTAGCTGAGTCTAATGCACAGTGGCATGCAGAGCAGGGTAGCAACGGGTCACAAAGCCAATCGAAGTCTGGCAATATAAAGACTGATGAATCCGCTCCAAAAGATCGCCTCAAGATTGGTTCTAGTGCTGATGGGAATGAACAAGAGCGTCGCTATACCGAAGAGCTTGTTGCCCAAGAAAAGCAGCTAGAGCAAGCGAAGGTGCGAGTTGCTGAGTTAGAAAAGAATGTTGCTGACCTTCAGCGCCTCCTGGATAAATCGAAGGAGAAAAAAGCAGTTGAAAATAATTTTGGATTGGGTGGATTTGGACCAGCCGTTCTGGGGATTGCTTTTATTGCATTAACTGGTTTACTGCTATGGGGCTTTGCTCGTAATGCTCGCCGTTCTGAGCTGACTCACTTCAAGACACCAGATAAACCCACGAGTACTCATTTTGAAATGCCTGAGCGTGCCAAAGCATTATTTTCTGGGATTGATTTAGAGCTTTCTAAGCCGGCCTCAGCTGCCACGGCTGCTGCCTCTAATCCCTTGGCAGAGACACTACGCGTTAAATTGAATCTAGCACGCGCTTACATCACAATCGAAGATTTTTCTGCCGCCAAGAAATCCTTAGAAGAAGTACTGCGGGTCAGTAATTCAGTTGATCGCACCATCACGATCGAAGCTCAAGGCTTGCTGGCGGAGCTCTCGCACCGTAATGCCTAAGTCCATGGGGGTATTGCAATGCGTATAGCCCTTGGTCTTCAGTATGACGGCAGCCCATACTCTGGCTGGCAAACACAAGTCAATCAAAATTCAGTTCAAGATGAGCTGGAGAAAGCAATTACAGCCTTTGTTGGCGAGTCCTCTAAAGACTTTCCGATTAAAACGATTACTGCAGGCAGGACGGATGCTGGTGTTCATGCATTAGGACAAGTGATTCACTTTGATACCAATGTAGAGCGTGAAGATTTCTCATGGGTTAGAGGGGTGAATTCATTTTTGCCACCATCGATTGTGGTTAATTGGGCTAAGCCTGTTCCCGATACTTTTAGCGCTCGATTCTCCGCATTTGAGCGTACCTATATCTACGCTCTACATGCGGGACCTTCTCGCTCACCAATGGTTCATACCCGTGCAGGCTATTTAATGCTGCCACCCAATCAGCAGCTTGATATTTCTGCCATGAAGAATTCAGTTGAGTGTTTGATTGGCGAGCATGATTTCAGCTCATTCAGATCTTCTGAATGTCAGAGCAAGACACCAGTCAAAACAATATACGCCATAGACATGATTTCTGATGGACCATGGTTGTATTTTCGGATTCGGGGCAATGCTTTCTTACAACATATGGTGCGTAATTTAGTGGGATGTTTTTTGCAGATTGGCCAAGGCAGACAAGAATCAAAATGGATGGCCGAGGTCTTGGCCGCTAAAGACAGAAAGATGGCGGCCCCCACATTTATGGCTGATGGCCTCTATTTGGTCAAAGTTTCATATCCAGAAGAATTTGCTATTCCAGCACCTTGGCTGGACAACTCCTGGCTCCCTCAGTTTTAGGTCAAAACAGCGCCTAAAACCCCTAGATTGAGTGATTAGCTCTTGGGCAATTGGCATATCCCTAGAATTTTGAGATGATCCTGCTTCTAAGCAAAAAGGTGACCTCATGTTCAATTCCAAAGCAAACAAGAATCTCGGTAAATCAGTCGAAAGTTTTGAGACCATCATAGGCGCAAGCCTCAGGGTTGATGGAAATTTATTGTTACGTAACAGCGTGCGAATTGATGGCGTTGTCAACGGCAATATTTTGCAAGACGATGAGCATGAGGCTACGGTTGCAATTGCAAAGGGTGCTACTGTTACTGGCGACATTAGGGCAAAGCATGTCATCGTATCCGGCATCTTACGTGGCAATATATTCTCCTCTGATCGAGTAGAGTTATTGGAGACCGCGTTTGTCACTGGAGACATTACCTATGGAAGCTTGGGCACACAAGTAGGCGCAAGGATAGATGGGAAATTACGTCAAGCCGATAGTGACTCATCAACGCATACTGCAGAAGCTCTAATAGCACAAGCTATGCAAAAGAGTCCGGCTGCTTAGAGCCTCACTATGCAAATTTTTTGGGTATCAGGCCCAGTTGGAAAAATACGTCGCATTAATCTCACGCTAAAGCATTTATTGGTTAGCGTTTTTGCTTTCGCCTTTTCATTAGTATTGCTCGGTGTGTTTTTGCAATACATGGGATTTCAGATGGCGATTGAATACAACCCACAGCTCGCTAGGCAACTTGGTAATGTACACACTGCAGTTGAGCTTGAGAATCTCAACTCTTTTTATCGGCAAAAGTTAACTGATATTGAAAAGCAAATCTTTATCTATCAATCCAAGATTAATGAATTAGAGGTAAGTAATCAAAAACTTTCTTCTTTAGCTACTCCTCCGGTATTGCAAAAAGAGAGGCTAAAACCAGCACCTTCTGGTGGCCCCTTTATTACCCCATCGCACTCAAAGGAAAGTCCTAGCTTAATGAATGCCCTTCAGGATTCCTTGCAGGATATGAAACATAACAATATTTATTTGGATAAGATTTCTGGATACTGGAAGAATCAAATTGCTTGGCTTGAGTCTATGCCTGCAGGGTATCCAATCAAAGAACATATTTCGATATCGAGTGGTTTTGGAAAACGTCTAGACCCTTTTAAAAATTCTTGGAGCGAGCATCTAGGGGTGGACTTCCAGGCTCCAACGGGAACCAGCATTATTGCTGCTGGCGATGGAGTGGTTACTAAAGCTGCGCGAGACCCTGTGTATGGAAATCTATTGGTGATTGATCATGGCGATCGCTTCCAATCTCGCTATGCTCATGCAAGCGAGTTCCTAGTCTCGGAAGGTGTGAGGGTGCAAAGGGGCCAAGCTATTGCAAGAGTTGGAGCTACTGGACGCGCTACCGGACCTCATCTTCACTATGAGGTTGTGAGGGAAGGAAGGCTGATCGACCCCTCGAGTATGTTGTTAGGGAAATCAAGCCTGCAATAGCCTTAATCAGGTAGCCTGCCTTATCATTGCTTTATGGGCTTACTAACTTACTCTCCGAGTCGTACCAGGGTCAAAATCTGCGGTTTGAAGACTTCTGCCGATATTGACGCGGCTGTTGCTGTTGGGGTCGATGCAGTCGGCTTTGTCTTTTATCCCCCCAGCGTGCGTGCTGTAAGCCCCAATGTTGCTGCCCAACTCATTTCGAGGCTCCCAGCGGGGGTGGATGCGGTTGGTTTAGTCGTGAATCCTACAAACGAGCAATTTGCTGCAATCAGGGCTGCTGCCCCAATCACCCTATGGCAGTTTCATGGGGACGAGACCCCAGAGCGCTGTTTCGAGCTTGCAGATGGCCAGCCTTGGATAAAAGCGGCCCGTATAGGGCAAGGCTTCGCATTTAGCGAATTTTCCATACAATATAGGCAAGCAAACGCTTTTCTGCTGGATGCCCTCGTCGAGGGTTATGGTGGCGGAGGCGTTCCTTTTGATTGGCAAGGAATTCCACAGACATGGGTAAGCGAAAACGCGCCTCGGGTCGTTTTGAGTGGTGGATTGAACACGCACAACGTGGGCGAGGCGATTGCTCGTCTGCATCCTTGCGCGGTTGACGTCTCTAGTGGCGTAGAAATCAGCAGGGGTGTTAAAGATCCTGCGCTCATGGCTGAATTTGTAAAAGCAGTGCGCGCAGCAGATGAGAAATCATCATCCCAATAATTTGCTGTAGATAAATCAAAAGAGGTAGCTATGTACGACAAGCCAGATGCACGAGGACACTTTGGTCCTTACGGCGGTGTGTTTGTTTCTGAGACATTGATGTTTGCATTAGATGAGCTCAAAGCAGCTTATGCTAAATATCAATTCGACCCAGAATTTATTGAAGAGTTTCATTACGAGCTCAAACACTTCGTGGGAAGACCATCACCGGTTTATCACGCTAAACGTTGGAGTGAAATGCTCGGCGGAGCGCAGATCTATCTCAAACGCGAAGACTTAAACCATACGGGTGCTCATAAGATTAATAATGTGATTGGCCAAGCAATGCTGGCTAAGCGCATGGGTAAGCCACGCATCATTGCAGAGACAGGCGCAGGGCAGCATGGAGTTGCTACAGCAACCATCTGTGCCCGCTTTGGTCTAGACTGCACGGTTTATCAAGGCTCTGTTGACGTAGCCCGTCAGGCGCAAAATGTCTTCCGCATGAAACTACTTGGCGCCAAAGTGGTTCCCGTGGAATCAGGTACCAAAACCTTAAAAGATGCCCTCAATGAAGCCATGCGCGATTGGGTTACTAATGTAGAAAATACTTTCTACATCATCGGTACTGTTGCAGGGCCACATCCTTATCCAATGATGGTGAGAGATTTTCAGAGCGTAATTGGTGAAGAATGCAAAGTACAAATGCCAGAAATGACTGGTCGTCAACCTGACTTCGTATTAGCTTGTGTTGGCGGTGGCTCAAATGCCATGGGCATTTTTTATCCTTATATTGATTTCCCAGAAGTCAAATTGATTGGTGTGGAAGCTGCAGGTCATGGACTTGGTAGTGGCTTACACTCAGCAGCACTATGCGTTGGTAAGCCTGGCGTATTGCATGGTAATCGTACTTACTTGTTGCAAGATGAGAATGGCCAGATTTCTGAAACGCATTCGGTATCTGCTGGCATGGATTACCCCGGCGTGGGCCCTGAGCATGCTTGGTTAAAAGATTCTGGTCGCGCTGACTATGTTGCCATTACTGATGAAGAAGCACTCAAAGCCTTCCATGATTGCTGTCAAATTGAAGGCATCATTCCTGCGCTAGAGTCGGCTCATGCGATTGCTTATGCTTGTAAGCTCGCTAAGACTTTGCCTCAAGACAAAACTATTTTGGTTAATCTTTCTGGTCGTGGTGATAAAGACATGCATACCGTTGCTCAAGCAACTGGCTCTGAAGGTTAAGTAAGGTTTATGTCCAAAATTACAGCACTCTTTAAAGAATTAAAAGCAAGCGGTAAAAAAGGATTAATTCCTTTTATTACTGCAGGTGATCCAGATCCAAAGTTCACTGTTGAGTTGATGCACGCATTGGTGCGAGGTGGTTCCAGTTTGATTGAGTTAGGCGTACCTTTCTCTGACCCAATGGCCGATGGTCCAGTGATCCAAAGATCTTCAGAGCGTGCATTGACTCAAGGCGTTACATTACGTGTTTGTTTGGAAATGGTGAAGGAATTTCGGAAGCAAGATCCAAACACCCCAGTGGTCTTAATGGGGTATGCAAATCCAGTTGAGCAAATGGGGGCAGAACGTTTTGCAACTGAAGCAAAAGCAGCTGGAGTTGATGGTGTACTGATCGTAGATTACCCGCCTGAAGAGTGCGTTGATTTTGCAGCGCGTATGCGCGTTGCAGGCATTGATCCAATTTTCTTATTAGCGCCAACGTCATCTCCCGAACGGATTAAAGAGGCGGCCAAAATAGCTTCAGGCTATATCTATTACGTCTCCATGCGCGGGGTTACGGGAGGCGCAAACCTCAATACCCAAGATGTGGCAACTATCATCCCCAAAATTCGTCAAGAGACGGATATTCCCATTGCTGTGGGTTTTGGGATTAGCGATGCCGCTAGCGCCAAGGCAGTATCTCAGAGCGCCGATGCAGTGGTCATTGGCAGCCGCATTATTCGTCTTTTGGAGGATGCGCCCCCTGGGCAGGCAGTACAATCACTCGAAACCTTCATTCGTGAGATTCGTGATGCATTGGATAGTTAACTAATGAGCTGGATAGATAAATTACTCCCACCCCAAATTCAACATACTGATCCTGCGAATCGCAAATCAGTACCAGAAGGATTATGGGTTAAGTGCCCTAGTTGTGAAACAGTTCTCTACAGCACCGACATTGAAGCCAATTTATCAGTTTGTCCAAAATGCAGCCATCACATGCGTATTGGTGCGCGCCAACGTTTGGATAGCTTGCTTGATCCAAAAGGCCGTTATGAAATCGGTGCTGATATCTACCCAACCGATCCACTGAAATTTAAAGATTCTAAAAAATATCCAGATCGTATTAAAGAAGCCAATGACGCCTCTGGCGAAACCGAAGCTTTGATCGTGATGGGTGGCAAGATTGAAGCGATCCCAGTGGTTACGGCCTGTTTTGAATTTCAATACATGGGCGGCTCGATGGGCTCTGTAGTGGGTGAGCGTTTTGCTCGCGGTGCGCAAGAGGCCATTGCGAAAAAATGTGCCTTCATTTGCATTACTGCAACTGGTGGCGCACGGATGCAGGAGAGCTTGCTGTCATTATTTCAGATGGCTAAGACCAATTCCATGTTGACTTTGCTGTCTAAAAAAGGTTTGCCCTATATCAGTGTTCTGACTGACCCAACCATGGGCGGTATTTCTGCAAGCTTCGCCTTTATGGGTGACGTAGTCATGGCTGAACCAAAAGCCTTGATTGGTTTTGCTGGTCCTCGCGTGATCGAGCAAACTGTTCGTGAAAAATTACCAGAAGGTTTTCAGCGCTCTGAGTTCTTGATGCAAAAGGGCGGTATTGACATGATTGTTGATCGGCGCCAAATGCGCGGTGAGATTGCACGCCTATTAGCGCTCTTGCAAAAACTTCCAGAGCCTGCGATTGCGGGTAGCGCAGCCGTTTAAGCGCTTGAGCACAGCACACCAAACCCCAGTTCTTTTTTCTAGCCTAGAGGCTTGGCTAAGCCACCTCGAAACTGCTCATCCTGTCGGCATTGACATGGGTCTTGAGCGTATCAATCGGGTGAAGGCAGCCTTAAATCTCTATTTTGATTGCCCAGTGATTACTGTTGCTGGTACTAATGGCAAAGGCTCTACTTGCGCCTATCTCGAAAGTATTTTATTGGCTTCTGGCTATCGAGTCGGTTGTCATACCTCACCACACTTACTGAAATTTAATGAGCGTGCTCGCCTTAATGGACAGGATGTCAATGACAGCCTTTTGTTGGAGTATTTTGCTGCCGTTGAAAAAGCGCGCGTGAGTTTAGTTGATGCCCCAACCTTAACGTATTTTGAATTCACCACTTTAGCCATCATGCATCTTTTTTCTCAATCCAATTTGGATGCAGTGATATTAGAGGTGGGTATGGGCGGTCGCTTAGATGCTGTCAATATTGTGGATACGGATTGCGCCATTGTGACGAGCATTGACATTGATCACGCAGATTTCTTGGGAAGCACCAGAGAAGCGATTGGTTTTGAAAAAGCAGGCATTTTCCGTCCAGGGCAAATTGCGGTATGTGGCGATCCAGTTCCTCCGAAATCTTTGATCGATCATGCTGAAAAGCTCGATTGTGATCTTTGGTTACAAGGTCGTGATTACAACTTCCAGGGCGATAAGCAGCAATGGGGTTGGGCAGGTCGTCAGAAACGCTTTAGTGGCCTTGGCTACCCAGCCTTGCGGGGCGCTAATCAGATTCTGAACGCTTCTGCTGTCATTGCGGCCTTGATGGCTTTACACCAACGCTTGCCAGTGAGTGCGCAGGATATTCGCAATGGCTTTGCCATGGTTGAGTTGCCTGGGCGATTTCAGGTGCTACCTGGCCAACCCACTGTAGTTCTGGATGTGGCCCATAATCCCCATGCCGCCGCTACTTTGGCTCAAGGATTGGACAAGATGGGCTACCACCCCTATACCTACGCTATTTTTGGGGCTATGGCAGATAAAGATATCGATGGGGTGATAAAACCCTTTTTAGATATCGTGGATTTCTGGTTTTGCACTGATTTACCAACCCCTAGAGCTGCGACTGCTCAGGCGCTGGCAGACAGGCTTGAGGCTATGGGTGTCAAGCCTCAAAAAGGGGCTGATGGCGGTATTGAATGCTTCCCAGACCCTGCTGCAGCGTATCAAAAAGCGCTCTCAAAAGCGGGTGAGGGTGATAGAATTGTGACCTTCGGATCCTTCTATACCGTTGCAGGCGTAATGATTTACCGAAACAACCAGGCCCATTGATCCATGATTCGTTTACCGAGCTTCTTTAAGCGAAAAACACAGGCTGATGACCTTGATATAGGTTCAGTGGGAAGGCGCTCCGCTAAACGTGCAGCCCCACGCAGTTTTCAACGAAATGCTGAAGCAGAAGAAATTGCCCTTACAGAAGATCCAGAACAACAAAGAGCGCGCCACCGTCTGATTGGTGCTGCTGTATTAGTCCTCATCGCCGTAGTTGGTCTACCGCGTATTTTGGATAACAGTCCTAAATTAGCCCCCAACGATATCGCTGTCAATATCGTGACCAGCTTACCCATTCCAGGTACTGATGCAAAGCCTGAAGATAAGCCTAAAGTAGTTGCGGAGCCTATAAAAGAAGCTCCTAAAGTTGTACCTGCTCCAGAGCCAAAGGTAGAGGCTAAAGTTGAATCCAAGCCAACACCTCCTCCTAACAAAGCTCCCGGATTGGGCTTAGCTGCTGGAGAAGAAATTGTTGCTGCCCCCACTAATGGAGCTAGTAACAGCGCCACTAATACTGCAGCTAGCGGCTCAGGAAAATATGTCATTCAGATTGGTGCATTTGCTTCAGAAGAGCGCGCTAATGGCTGGATTGCAAAACTCAAAGAGCAAAAGATTCCAAACTACGTGTTGAATAAAAATGGTAGCGATGGCACTAAGCTCTATGTTCTTCGTGCCGGCCCCTATGCCGATAAAGATTCTGCAGAAGCGGCAGAAAAGAAAATTAAGGCGATGGGTCTATCACCAAGACTCGTCGAGACTGGTAAACAGTAATGGAATACTTATCCACCTTAAAATTAACACCGGTGGATTATTTCACCCTAGTTGTGCTCTTGGTGTCTGCCTTAGTAGGTATCTCTCGCGGCTTATTTAAAGAAGTCCTCGCTCTAGCATCTTGGTTTGCAGCTGCATGGGTCGCTTATCACTATACAAATTACCTTGCTACTGAATGGCTTTCTGCCTTCCATCTAGACGAGCTGCTTAATCTTGGTGTCAGTTTCCTCATCCTATTTATATTGACTTTGATTGTTTGTGGATTATTTGGCGGGCTAGTACAAAAAATGATCTTGTCAGCAGGTTTAAGTCTGACAGATCGATTCTTGGGATTGGTTTTTGGTCTAGTACGTGGCGGCTTGATTGTGGTCATTTTGGCAACCTTAGCCGCATTGACACCGATTCCGCAAAGTGTGGCCTGGAAAAATGCCATCACAAGACCGGCCATGGATATGGCAACGGGTTTAATTAAAGGTTGGCTACCAGCCGACTGGGCTAAGCAATTGGGTGATGCAATGCCCAAAGTAACACCTACCATTAATCCTAAATTAACAATAGGAAGCTAGAGATATGTGCGGCGTCGTCGGAGCTATTTCCCACTCACCAGTAAATCAACTTCTCTATGATGCTTTGTTGCTCTTGCAACATCGCGGGCAAGATGCAGCTGGTATCGCAACCATGAACGGTAACTCGTTCACCATGCATAAGGCTAACGGCCTCGTGCGCGACGTATTTAGAACGCGCAATATGCGCAGCTTGGTAGGTAATGCTGGTATTGGTCAAGTCCGCTACCCAACAGCCGGTTCAGCTAGCAGCGAAGAAGAGGCTCAGCCTTTTTACGTCAGCGCTCCATACGGCATTGTTTTGGCGCACAACGGTAATCTTACCAATGCACCAAGCTTGCGTGTTGAGATGGCTTACCGTGATCGTCGTCATATTAATACCAGCTCTGATACAGAAGTCTTATTAAATGTCTTGGCTGATGAGCTTCAAAAAGAAACTAATAGTGCTGCTTTAGATGAGAGTGCTATGTTTAATGCAGTTACTGGGGTTACCAATCGCGTCAAAGGTTCTTACGCCGTAGTTTCTATGATCGCTGGTTATGGCTTATTAGCATTCCGCGATCCATTTGGTATTCGTCCTTTATGCCTTGGTCGCATTGATACACCGCAAGGTCCTGAGTGGATGATCACATCAGAGTCAGTAGCGCTTGAAGGTTTAGGTTTTACCTTTGTACGTGATGTGAACCCAGGTGAGGCAATTTATATTGACCTGGATGGCAATTTCTATTCACGTCAATGTGTGCCTAACGCTGTTCTGACACCTTGTATTTTTGAATACGTTTATATGGCTCGTCCAGACTCCACAATTGATGGCGTGATTGTCTATAACGTGCGGATGCGCATGGGTGATTATCTGGCTGAGAAGATTCGTAAAGTAACCAATGTCGATGAGATCGATGTGGTGATGCCGATTCCAGATTCAAGTCGTCCAGCAGCAATGCAGGTGGCCAAGAATTTAGGCGTAGATTACCGTGAAGGCTTTTTTAAGAATCGCTATATTGGTCGTACCTTCATCATGCCTGGTCAAGAGGTACGGAAGAAGTCAGTACGTCAAAAGCTCAATGCCATGCGTATCGAGTTCAAAGATAAAACAGTGTTGATTGTGGATGACTCGATTGTGCGTGGTACTACTTCATTTGAGATCGTGCAAATGGCGCGTGAGTCTGGTGCCAAGAAAGTCATCTTTGCATCAGCAGCACCACCTGTGCGCTTCCCGAACGTGTACGGTATTGATATGCCAACCCGCAGCGAGCTAGTTGCTTACGGTCGTACCGATGAAGAAATCAATAAGATGATTGGTGCTGATCAATTGATTTATCAAAGTGTGGAAGATATGAAGCAGGCGGTTCGCGATATTAATCCCAATATTAAGAACTTTGAGGCCTCCTGCTTTGATGGCAATTACATCACTGGGGATATCACGGATTCCTATCTTGATGCTCTAGAGGCCGCCAGAAATACCTCTGCAGCTAAAGCGGATCGTCAGCGTGATTCAAGCGACTTTGCTACCTCCCAGCTTCATCTGCATTTGGCCACCGAAGACTAAAAAGCGACAAGAATTTGCCTTACACGAGGCAAATGGGCAATTCGGTGTCAAAATAGCAGTATGAAAAGCAAAACCATACGTAAAAACCCCGATTTTTCTAAGCTGGCACTCGAGACCTTAGCGGTCCGTGCTGGCACTCGTCGTACCGCTGAATATCAAGAACATTCAGAGGCGATGTTTCTGACTTCAAGCTTTTGCTTTGATAGTGCTGAATTAGCTGCTGATGGTTTTGCCCATGCAGATCAAGGCTTTATTTATTCTCGCTTTACCAATCCCACTGTCAGCATGTTCCAGGATCGCTTGGCTGCTCTAGAAGGTGGTGAAGCTTGTATTGCAACTGCATCAGGTATGTCCGCTATTTTGACAATGGCAATGGCGCATCTGCAAGCGGGTGACCATGTAGTTTGCTCCCGCTCAGTGTTTGGTGCAACAGTTCAGTTGTTTACCAATATTTTGGGTCGCTTTGGGATTACAACAACTTATGTTGATTTGGCTGATACCAAGTCATGGCAATCTGCTGTTCAGCCAAATACCAAACTCTTCTATTTAGAGACACCATCTAATCCTTTGACTGAGATTGCGGACATTAAAGCCATCTCCAAGATTGCTAAGAAAGCAAAGGTCTTATTTGCGGTGGATAACTGTTTTTGCACACCAGCTTTGCAAAAGCCATTGGCTCTTGGTGCTGATGTAGTGATTCATTCAGCAACCAAGTATTTAGATGGCCAAGGCAGGATGGTTGGCGGTGCAATTGTGGGTAGCAAAGATTTCATCATGGGCAAAGTATTCCCTTACGTGCGCACAGCAGGACCAACCTTGTCTGCATTTAATGCCTGGGTATTCCTAAAGGGATTGGAGACTTTAGAGCTTCGCATGAAGCAACAGAGTCAAAATGCGCTCGCCCTAGCTCAGTGGCTAGAAAAGCAGCCTGGTGTTGAACGCGTATATCATCCTGGCCTCCTATCCCATCCTCAACACGCTTTAGCAAAACGCCAGCAAAAAGCAGGGGGAGCAATTGTGTCTTTCACCCTAAAGGGTGGCAAGAAGGCAGCCTTTAAATTGATTAATCAAACGAAGCTCTGCTCAATCACTGCAAACCTAGGTGATACACGCACAACGATTACCAATCCAGCGACGACTACCCATTGCCGGGTATCTCCTGAAGCAAGAAAAGCTGCCGGCATTACTGACGGCTTAGTGCGAATTGCGGTTGGTCTTGAAAACATTAACGATTTAAAGAGTGATCTCGTTGGCGGACTCAAAAAATAATCAAGTTCATCAAAGTGAGTACCTGAACTTTGATGATGCTAAAGAGTTTTGGAACAAACGCTTTGATAAAGAAGAATTTATCTTTGGTAAAGAGCCAAATGAATATCTCGTCCTGCAAGCTAAGACTTATTTAAAGCCAAACCAAAAAGTTCTTTGTATTGCTGATGGCGAAGGCCGAAATGGTGTTTGGCTAGCCAAGCAAGGCATGCAAGTGGTTGGTTTTGACGTCTCTGACATCGCCCTACAAAAGGCAAAGCAGTTTGCTACAGATAATCAAGTAGAGATCGCTTATTCACTATCAGATACTGATTGCTTTGACTGGCAAGAAAATACATATGATGCAGTGATTGGGATTTTTATTCAGTTTGCTGAACCACAAATGCGAGCTCGCATCTTCAAGCAAGCGCATAAAGCCCTAAAACCTGGCGGTATCTTGATATTGCAAGGCTATACGCTAAAGCAGCTTGAATATAAAACAGGCGGCCCATCTTTAAAAGATCACCTCTATACAGAGAACATCATTCGAGATCATGTAAAAGAATTTCAAATACTAGATTTACGCTGCTATGAAAAAGAGCTCAATGAAGGTGCGAGACATGCAGGTATCTCTGCTTTATTGGGTCTTGTCGCTAGGAAGTAAAGCGGCGTGGATCATTGATGGGGCGTAGCGGCATGATGTGAATCTTGCCACCATCAATTTGAACATGAGTATTTTTGCCCACCTCTAATTCCAAGCGCATTACTTCTGCCGCTGAAGCTTCCCAGGTAAGCGTATGGCTAGCATTGTTTAGTAGAAGTTGAATGACTGCGATTTGTCCTAATGTGCTGATCTGCTCTACATGGGCCTCAATAGTTGTCGCACTTGATTGCTTATAAAGGCTTAGGCCATCTGCCGGAATAACCCAGGCAACCGGAGTATTTGGCGGGATCTTGCCCTTATCGATCACTTCAAATACTTGATTGCAGCCATCCCATGTCAGCTTACCCTCAGTAAACACACCTTTAAACTTATTATTGATACCTACTAGCTCTGCAACACGAGAGTTTCTGGGTCTTTGGAAAAGCACTTGAGGTGGAGCGGTTTGCAAGCCAACCCCTCGATCAATGACGGTAATACGATCTGCTAATAAATCTGCTTCGCGCAGATCATGAGTAACCAAGAGAATCGGAATATTTAAATCTTTGCGAAGCTCAGCTAAAGTTTTATACAGACCTTGACGTGTTGGAGCATCTACTGCAGAAAAAGGCTCATCTAATAATAAGATTTTGGGCGATCTTGCCAAGGCTCTTGCGAGTGCAACGCGTTGCTGTTGACCCCCTGATAGTTGATGGGGCATGCGATGAGCTAGTTCGCCGATACCCATGCGATTAAGCCATTGCCCGGCCTGTGCTTGACGTTCTGCAAGTCCTACTATTGAGTTATAGAGCGGAATACACACATTCTCCAGTGCAGACAAGTGTGGGAAGAGTGCATATTGTTGGAATAAAAATCCGCAAGAGCGCTCAGCAGGACTAAGTGAGGTAGTAAGGCCATTGATCTCATTGGCCTCAAACCAAAGTTCACCATTGCATTCAATACTTCCAGTTGTTGCATTATTTAGCCCAGCGATCGTCCGCAATGCAGTTGTCTTGCCGCTACCGGATGGGCCGACCAAAGCGTGAAGCTCCCCGGATGTGCACTCAAGACTGAGTTGCAATGGATTGGGAGTTGCTTGTGATAGCTTAATCTTGAGCATTAGCTTTCCCGCCCTTGAGTCCGTGAGGGTTGCCGCCCAAAGACGCCATAGGAAATGGCAATCGCTATCAGTGAAGTGCCTAATAAGATTAACGAGAGGACACCAGCACCAGCAGTGTCAAAACTTTGTACCTTGTCATAAATAGCAATGGATGCCGTTTTAGTTTCACCAGGGATAGCGCCCCCGACCATCAGGATCACACCGAACTCTCCGAGAGTGTGGGCAAAGGTGAGAACTGCCGCGCTAGTGATACCACGCCATGCCAGCGGCAATTCTATTAAGCGAAAGATCTGCCAATTAGAGAGCCCGCTGACTTGGGCAGCCTCAATAATTTCTGGGTTTATAGCCTCAAAAGCACGCTGGATTGGTTGGATAGCAAATGGCAAATTGACGATCAGGGAGGCAATCAGAATGCCCGTAAAAGAAAATACCAGTGGAATGCCCAAAAAGCTTTTGCCACTGAGACCTACTAAAAGGTAATAACCCAAGACCGTGGGCGGCAGAACAAGAGGCAACGCTAAACCTGCCTCAATCCACGACTTGCTTTTACCTGCCTTTTGGAGCCTATGGGCAACCCAGATGCCAAAAGGCAGAATGAGGACGAGAGTCCATAAGGCAAGCTTTAAAGAAAGAAGAATGGCATCCATATCCATCAATGGATTGTAGCGTCTGATGTCTTAGGGTATTTCTCTATAGGAGCTTAGGAAAGAATATCGTTAAATATGCATATATACGCATATATTCATATAAAGAGACTTCATGAAAGCCAGGGTTCAAAAAGCGACCAAGAATTTATCTCCCAAGCAGATGGAGAAAGTATTTCTTAAGGTAGCAGCTTATTTTAGTGTGCTGTCTGAGCCTACTCGTCTTCGAATCATGTATGCCGTCTGTGCTGGAGAAAAATCGGTATCGGAAGTGATGGAGATGTGCGGAACAAGTCAGGCTAATGTCTCAAGACATTTATTGGCATTGCATAAGATTGGAATTTTGTTAAGGCGCAAAGAGGGCGTTACGGTGTATTACTCAATTGCTGATAACGCAACGGTAGAGATGTGCCAATCTGTTTGTGCAAAGATTGCTGAAGGCGTTCATTAATTAAGTAGTAATGATTTTTCATTAGAGGTCAAATGACTAAGAAGCAAATTGAATTAAGTGCTCAGGATATCTCAGCAGTTGAGAAACCTATCAATAGAGCACGCCTGGTTAAAGCGCCAGAGCATTTCATATCTCAAGAATTGATTGCTGACATCAATACCAATGGACTTGATGAAACGCGGCGTGGCTTTTTGCGCAAAGGATTCTTTTCAGCTCTGGGTACTGTTACTGCAGGCCTTGCAGCACCAACGGCATTTGCTGCAGGAGAAGGCGATCCAGCAATCTTGGAAAAACAGGAATGGCAAACTACTTTGGGCAAGAACGTTGCCACGATGCCATATGGCGTCCCCTCGATTTATGAAGCCAATTTGATCCGTCGTGAATCACCAGGTTTAACCCGTGTATCGGCATCTTCAGTTGCCTTTACACCCTTACAAGGTTTATTTGGAACGATTACTCCAAACGGTTTGCACTTCGAGCGTCATCATCAGGGTTGGTACAACCTCAATCCAGAGACCCATCGCTTGATGGTGAATGGCTTAGTAAAAAATGCCCGTGTCTTTACGATGAACGACTTAATGAGATTACCCTCAGTCTCACGCACACACTTTATTGAGTGCGGCGCTAATACCGGTCTAGAGTGGGGCAACGTGGCTGTGCCAACAGTGCAGTACACCCATGGCATGTTGTCTTGCTGCGAATTTACAGGCGTACCCCTCAAAGTATTACTTGAAGAATGCGGCGCTGATCTGAAAAAAGGTAAGTTCCTGCTTGCTGAGGGCGGTGATGGCTCGGGCATGACCCGCACCATTAATCTAGAAAGCTGCTTAGACGACACAATCGTTGCCTGGAGTATGAATGGCGAGATGCTGCGTCCTGAAAACGGCTTTCCATTACGCCTGGTAGTACCAGGTGTGCAGGGTGTAAGCTGGGTCAAGTGGTTACGTCGTCTTGAAGTAGGTGACATGCCATGGAATAGTAAAGATGAAGCAGTTCACTATATTGAGTTGATGCCAGATGGTATGCATCGTCAATATGCATCCATTCAGGAATGTAAATCCGTTATTACTACGCCATCAGGTGGTCAGCAATTACTAGATAAAGGTTTCTATAACGTCAGCGGCATGGCTTGGTCAGGGCGAGGCAAGATCAAACGCGTAGATGTTTCATTTGATGGCGGTAATAACTGGCGTACCGCCCGTTTAGAGACGCCAATTCTGACTAAATCCATCACTCGATTCAATATTGATTGGGTTTGGGATGGATCACCTGCAATTTTGCAATCCAGAGCAATTGATGACACGGGATATGTACAACCATCTATCAAGATGCTGCGAGATGTTCGGGGTAATCGCTCGATTTATCACAACAATGCAATTCAGTCTTGGAAGCTTGACTCAAACGGCGAGGTGAGCAATGTTCAGGTTGGATAAATTATCTCGTCTAGTACTTTTAAGCCTAGTAGTATTTTCCGCTCAGCTTACTTATGCGCAAAGCGCACAAAGTACTCAAGGCCCTAAGTTTCCTGGAATTGGTCGCAATGCCACACCGACTGAAGTAATCGCGTGGGATATTGATGTGCGCCCAGATTTTAAAGGTCTGCCAAGCGGATCCGGTTCCGTTGCCCAGGGTCAAATCATCTGGGAATCGAAATGCGCTAGTTGTCATGGTGTATTTGGTGAGTCAAACGAGATCTTTACACCAATCGCAGGCGGAACGACTGCCGATGATATTAAGACTGGCAGAGTTGCTTCATTGGCTGATCGCAAGCAACCTCAACGCACAACGTTGATGAAAGTCCCCACAGTTTCCACTCTGTGGGATTACATCTATCGTGCAATGCCTTGGAATGCTCCAAGATCATTAACGCCAGATGACACCTATGCTCTAGTTGCATTTATTTTGAGTCTGGGTGAAATCGTTCCTGATGACTTTGTCTTGAGTAATGCCAATATCGCAGAGGTTCAGAAAAAAATGCCCAACCGAAACGGCATGACTCGAAATCATGGCTTTTGGAGTGTGAACGGCAAACCTGATGTGAACTCACAGGCCTGCATGACTAATTGCGTCAAGTTTGTGCAAATCGGCTCTACCTTGCCTGACTTTGCTAGAGATGCCCATGGGAATATTGCAGAGCAAAATCGCTTATATGGCCCATACCGAGGCTCAGACTCAACTAAACCCCCAATTGCTAAGCTTCCTGGATCTACTGGGGAAGGCTTAGCACATGCTTCTGAGACTCATGCTGCTAATACAAAAGGTCCCGCAGCGCTATTTAAGAACGAGAACTGCTCTGCTTGTCATGCGCCTAATGCGAAGTTGGTAGGCCCATCCATAGCAGCTATTGCAGCGAAATATCAAGGCCAAAGCGGGGCGCAAGATAAGCTCATGGCTAAGGTCAAAAATGGCGGTTCAGGGGTGTGGGGTGCGATTCCGATGCCACCACAGTCTCAGTTATCGGACGAAGATCGTAAGACTTTAGTGGCTTGGGTGCTTTCAGGTGGCAAATAATGGCCACCACAGTAATTACCAGCATGCCTTATGGGAAAGTAGATAATATATTCACAGTAAGAGATTATTAAAGGAGTTTTTATGAATCAGCAGCGACGCAGTTTATTGAAATATTCAGCCGTTTTTGGTTTGATGGCTTCTGCGGGTCTTATTAGCGTAGCCCAAGCGCAAGAGTGGAATAAAGCCGCTTTTGAAGGTAAGAGTCTTGATGATGTATTTAAGCTCTTGGGTTCAGGTAGCCCAGAAAAATCAGCCGCCGTTACTTTGAATGCCCCTGATATTGCAGAAAATGGCGCAGTAGTTCCAGTGGGAATTACAACTAGCCTTAAAGCCGAACAGATGGCTATCTTGGTTGAGAAAAACCCAAGTACTTTAGCCGCGCAATTCTTTATCCCTGCTGGCACAGAGCCATTTGTGACTACCCGTATCAAGATGGGTCAAACCTCTAATGTATATGGCCTAGTAAAAGCTGATGGCAAATGGAGCATGGCAGTGAAAGAAATCAAAGTGACTTTAGGTGGTTGTGGTGGTTAATTACCCCAGGCCCAAATGAATACTATTAACGAATAACTAGATTACAAGAGGAAAACATGGCTGATCCAATGCGCGTAAGAGCTGCTGAGAACGGTGGAATTGTGGATGTAAAAATTTTGATGAAGCACGATATGGAATCTGGTCAGCGTAAAGATGCTGCCGGTAAAACCATTCCTGCATGGTTCATCAGCACAATTAATGTCAAAGCAAATGGTAAAGATGTATTGAACGGTCAGTTTGGCCCAGCAGTTTCTAAGGACCCATTCTTGAACTTCAAATACAAAGGCGCTAAAGGCGATAAGATTGTTGTGAGTTGGGTAGATAGCAAGGGTGATAAGCGTACCGATGAAGCAACCGCTTCATAAGATCAGTAATTTTCACCGCCTCGATGGTTTTGAAAGGGTTACAAATGCAGCGTAAATTGACTTTAGGACTAGCCTTTGGTGTATTGGCTGCTTTATTAACGGTGTCATCATCTGTATTGGCACAAAATAGTGCAACAGACGAGATTGCGAAGTATCGCGAGATGATTGCAGATGGCAACCCTTCCGAGCTATATGAGGCTGCAGGTGAAGAGCTGTGGAAAAAACCCGCTGGTCCTAAGAGCGCTACGCTTGAAAAGTGTGATTTAGGTTTGGGGCCTGGAGTCGTCAAAGGTGCAGCGGCACAATTACCACGCTACTTTAAAGATACCAATAAAGTTCAAGACCTAGAATCTCGTTTGATGACTTGCATGCAAGTGTTGCAGGGTCGCGATCCTCAGGAAATGATTGACGCGCCTTTTCAAAAGGGGCCCAAGAAGGATATGGAAGCTATTGTTGCTTACGTAGTCACGCTATCTAAGGGTGACAAGATCAAGGTGAGCACGAATCATCCTAAAGAAAAAGAAATGTATGAGCTTGGTAAGCGGGCATTCTTTTTCCAGGGCGGACCGATGGATTTCTCATGTGCTTCTTGCCACGCTGAAGATGGCAAGCGGATTCGTTTGCAAGATCTACCGAATATCACCACCCAAAAAGGCGCAGCTCTAGCTTGGGGATATTGGCCAGCATATCGCGTCTCTAGTGGACAGTTTTGGACAATGCAGCAGCGTTTGAATGATTGCTTTCGTCAGCAACGCTTCCCATTCCCAATATATGGCTCTGATCTCACTTTGGCCTTATCTATGTATATGGCAAAGAATGCCAATGGCGGCACTGTTGAAACCCCTGGTTTGAAGCGTTAACGGATAAGAGACAGAGAATATGAATATGAAGAACATTAAATCCCTCTTAGCGATTGGTAGCTTTGCTTTGGTAGCAATTGCAATGCAGGGATCTGCAATTGCTCAACAAGCAAATGACCCTAAGTTCAACAAGATGATCAAAGATGGTTTTAAAGCTGACGGTATTGCAGGACTAGACCGCATTGATCAGGACGCAACTCAAAAATTTTGCTCTGATCCTATCTTTTCTACCAGCAAGCAGGGTGAAAAGATGCGCGCGAGGATCCAAAAAATTAACATGGATAGCATTAAGCAACCATCTGATGGTAAATATATAGGCGACTGGAAGAAGGGTGAGGCAGTTGCCCAAAGTGGTCGTGGTGCCACTTGGACCGATAAGGCTGACACTGTTGTTGGCGGCGGTTGCTATAACTGTCACCAAATTGACCCTAAGGAAATTTCCTATGGAAATATTGGGCCATCATTGACTGGTTACGGAAAAATGCGTGGTAATTCACATGAAGTAGTTACTTATACTTGGAATCGCATTAATAACTCCAAGGCTTATAACGCTTGCAGCAATATGCCGCGTTTCGCCCACTTCAAACTCTTAAATGAACAGCAGATTCAGGATGTGATGGCTTTATTGCTTGATCCTGCCTCTCCGGTGAATCAGTAAGTAAAGTAGCAAAATAGAATAAAAGATAAAGAACAGGCCGAGAGGCCTGTTTTCATAAAAGGGTAGATATGTCTTTAAGTCGCCGTGATTTTCTGCAAGCCTTAGCTATTGCATCGGCAGGTGGAATGAGTTTGCAGTCCAACTTTGCGAGTGCTCAATCTACTGCACAAAAATTCTATGATTTGCCAAAGTTTGGTAATGTGCATTTCTTGCATTACACAGACTGTCATGCTCAGTTATTGCCAATTTACTTTCGCGAGCCAAATGTTAATCTTGGAATTGGTACGCAAGAGGGAAAAACTCCGCACTTAGTCGGCCAATACTTTTTAAAAGCCAATGGCATTGCTGCCGGGACTCGTGATGCGCATGCATTTACCTACTTAGACTATGTTGCAGCGGCGCAGAACTACGGCAAGATGGGTGGCTTCGCTCACATGGCCACCCTGATTAAACAGATGAAGACCAATCGCCCAGGAGCGCTCTTACTTGACGGTGGTGATACTTGGCAAGGCTCTGCAACAGCACTATGGACTAATGGCCAAGATATGGTTGATGCTGCTCTTGCTCTCGGTGTTGATGTGATGACTGCTCACTGGGAGATGACTCTAGGCGAGAAGCGCGTCATGGAAATTGTGAATGGCGATTTCAAGGGTAAGGTCTCTTTCATTGCGCAAAATATTAAGACAGCAGACTTTGGTGACACGGTATTTAATCCTTATGTCATGAAAGTTCAAAATGGCATTCAGGTAGCCATCATTGGCCAAGCCTTCCCCTATACGCCGATAGCAAACCCTCGTTACTTCACTCCCGACTGGACCTTTGGTATTCAGGAAGAGAATATGCAAAAGACCATTGATGAGGTGAGAGCAAAAGGGGCTAAGGTAGTTGTTCTCCTCTCTCACAATGGCATGGATGTGGATTTGAAGATGGCATCACGAGTAAGAGGCTTAGATGCAATCTTGGGTGGTCATACACACGATGGCGTACCGATTCCGGTGAAGGTGAAAAATGCTGGTGGGATAACGCTGGTTACTAATGCAGGGTCCAATAGCAAGTTCTTGGGTGTATTAGATTTTGATGTGAAGGGTGGCAAGCCGGTTGATTTCCGCTACAAGCTTTTCCCAATCTTCTCAAATATGATTCCTGCTGATCCATCGATGAGCAAATTGATTACAAAAATCAGGGCTCCTTATGAAGCCAAGCTCAATGAAAAATTGGCCACTACTGAAGGCCTTCTGTATCGCCGTGGTAATTTCAATGGTAGCTTTGATCAACTCATCCTTGATGGCCTGATGTCACAGAAGAATGCTGAGATTGCTTTTTCACCAGGCTTCCGCTGGGGTACGAGTCTTCTGCCAGGACAAGCGATCACCCGTGAAAATCTCTTAGATCAGACAGCGATTACGTATCCATACACCACCGTCACGAACATGACTGGCGAGACGATTAAAACCATTCTGGAAGACGTTGCAGATAATTTATTTAATCCTGACCCGTATTACCAGCAGGGCGGCGACATGGTGCGTGTAGGTGGTATGCAATATACGATTGATCCAGTGCAGACTGCTGGCAAACGGATTACCGATATGCGCTTAAATGGTAAGGCGATCGATGCAAGTAAAACCTATAAGGTAGCAGGGTGGGCGCCAGTGAGCGAAGAGGCGAAGAATGCCGGCGGTGAAGCGATTTGGGATGTCATGGAGAGGCATTTAAGGGATGTTAAGGTTGTCAAAGCCGTTAAGCTTAATGAGCCAATCATTAAGGGCGTCGCCAATAATCCCGGCATGGCCCCAATTTAATTGAATTCATGAAGACTCTAACAATGAAAAAACCAATTCAGCTTATTTTTGCAGCAATTCTTGCCATTGGCTTTGGATCGGTTGCCAGCGCCCAATCGTCAGGACCGACAAAAGTGGTTTATCACATTGATGATGCTGAAACCCAAGGCTTAAAGGGCTTACGCAATATTCGCAATCACTTAGATGTATCACCTCAGACCACTATCATTGTTGTAACCCATGCCAATGGAGTAGACATGCTCATGGAGGGTGCGAAGGATAAAAAGAATAATGTGGAGTACGCCCCATTAGTAGGCGCCCTCAAGTCGCGCGGCGTGAAGTTTGAGGTTTGTGAGATTACGTTAAAAAATCGCAATCTCAAGAAAGATCAATTCATCTTGGATGCAGATTTCACACCATCTGGCGTAGTGCGTGTAGCTGACCTGCAATATAAAGACGGCTTTGCGTACATCAAACCATAATTAGTGGGCTAATGAAAACTTGTTTTATGAAGAATTTGATAGGGATCCTGATAGGATCCTTTATCTTTTTTGGGAGCGCCTGTGGGCAGAGCGCTAAAGCTGTCGATACCATTCAATTAAAGCCCGTTCAGGTTGCCCCCCATACTTATTTCGTGCAAGGTTTTGCAGAAATGGGGAGTAGTACCAATCAAAACTTTATTTCAAATTCAGGCTTTGTAGTGACTCCAGGGGGTGTAGTTGTTATAGATGCATTGGGCTCACCCATTCTTGCGCAAAAGTTGCTAGCTGAAATTAAAAAGGTCACCAATCAAAAAGTCGTCGCTGTAATTATCAGTCACTATCATGCTGATCACATTTATGGTTTACAAGAATTTCAAAAGATTGGCGCTAAGATTTATGCTCAAGGCGAAGGCAGAAACTATCTTTCTTCAGAAACCGCCAAGCAGCGCTTGACCACCTCACAAATGGATTTCGCGCCTTGGGTGAACGCCAATACTAGGCTTATTTCAGCAGATGTTTGGATTGATCAAAAATTGAAGCTTTCTATTGGCGGGGTGGATTTCTTGATTAGCAGAGTGGGTCCTGCACATGCTCCGGAGGATTTAATGGTTTATGTGCCATCCAAAAAAGTTCTTTTTGCTGGAGATCTGGTATTTCGGGGGCGTATTCCTTTTGTTGGTAATGCAGATAGCAAAGGCTGGCTCATTGGATTAGATGAGATTGAAAAACTCAATCCCAATATTGTGATTCCTGGTCACGGTAATTATTCCGTTAAGCCTGTAGAAGACATTGCTTTCACCAGAAATTACCTCAAATATCTGCGGGAATCGATGTCTAAAGCGGCTATTAACCTTGACCCTTTTGATGAGGCTTACAAGCAGGCAGACTGGTCTGAATACGAGGGAATGCCTTTATTTAAGGCGGCCAACCGTATGAATGCTTACAACGTCTATCTGTCAATTCAGGCCGAATAGGGCAATTTTAGGCATTGGGCCTTAAAATGATGGATTAATGCTAAATCCTTGATTTGTAATGAAAATGATTTTTCTCCGATTGATTTCTGTAATTGCCATAAGTGTGCTGATTGCTGCGCCAGTGATGGCTGCTCCTGATCTAGCAAATGGTAAGGCTATCGATCAGCAGAAATGTTACGCCTGCCATGCAAAGAAGTCTGGCTTTGGCAATGGCGACATGATCTATACGCGCAGCGATAGCAAAGTGAAATCTGTAGCCAATTTAAAGAAGACGGTTGGCATGTGCAATACCGAACTTCGCTTGGACCTATTTCCTGAGGATGAAGCAGATGTAGTTGCTTATCTGAATCAGCAGTTTTATAAATTCAAACCTTAATTTTTTAAAAATATAGCCGCTATGGATGTTGTTGATATTAATTCTTTAAGTAGGTCAGTTCTCTGGGCTACGCTTGCTATTACTTTTGTACTTGGCGCCGTCATGCAAAAAACGGGCTTTTGTACTATGGGTGCAGTTTCCGATGTATTCATCATGTCTAGCTGGGGTCGTTTAAAGCAGTGGTTCCTAGCGATTGGCATCGCCATTATGGGCTTTACTTTAATGTCTTATTTTGGCCTGATAGATCCACTGAAAAGCTTTTACACCGGCAATAAATTTCTATGGCTCTCGAGTATTGTCGGGAGTGTGTTATTTGGTTTTGGTATGGTCTTGGCTTCAGGATGTGGCAGCAAAACTTTGGTACGTATTGGGGGCGGTAACTTAAAGTCGATTATTGTTTTCATGGTTTTAGGTTTAACTGCGTATATGACAATGCGTGGCTTTCTAGGTGTGATCCGTATCAATACACTCGATACCTTCTTTATTGCATTTAGTACCCCGCAAGACTTACCCAGCCTTCTTAGCGGCCCTCTGGGCATGGCTCGCGCTAATCTGCATCTTGCTTTAGGTCTGATCATTGGTTTTGCATTTATTACTTACGCCTTAGTTAGTAAAGCGTTTTGGACTGCCGAGAACCTCATCGCAGGTATTGGGGTTGGCTTAGCAATTTGTGCTGTATGGTGGGTATCAGGTAATCTGGGTTATGTGGCAGAGGACCCTAATACCTTGGAAGAAGTATTCTTAGTGACTAACTCTGGTCGAATGGAAGGTCTTTCTTTTGTAGCTCCCTACGCTTACTCCTTAGATTGGCTCATGATGTACAGCGATACCTCTAAAGTATTAACTGTAGGTATTGTTGCAGTAATCGGAATGATCCTGGGTTCCGCTGTAGTTGCCTTATTCACCAAAACATTCCGCTGGGAATCTTTCCGCAATACAGAAGACACTGTAAATCATCTGTTTGGTGCAGCTTTGATGGGTTTTGGTGGTGTGACTGCACTAGGCTGTACAGTAGGGCAAGGTTTAAGCGGTATCTCCACACTAGCTCTTGGATCATTGCTGGCCTTGCCGGGATTTATTTTTGGAGCTTATTTAGGGATGAGGTACTTGCAATTCCGTCTTGCCCCAAACCCTTGTAATTAATCATCAATCAATTGGATTGCATTAATGCAAATTGACTGGCTTTCCTTCACACCGATTCCATCCTTGCTCGGTGGAATGATTCTCGGCCTAGCCGCAGCCCTCTATGTTTTCTTGCACGGCAGAATTTTGGGCATCAGTGGAATTGTTGCTGGGTTATTACATCCCAAGATGACCGAGTCGGCTTGGCGCCTGAGTTTAGTTCTGGGTTTAATCTCAGCCCCATTTTTAGCGGCATTATTTTTCGGTATGATTCCAATCGTTGAGATTGACTCTAGTTGGCTCGCCATTGTGATTGCTGGTCTTTTGGTTGGCTTTGGTGCTCAATATGGTTCAGGCTGCACTAGTGGCCATGGTATTTGTGGCTTGTCTCGTTTATCACCGCGCTCATTGGTAGCCACACTCGCTTTCATGAGTGCTGGTTTTGTCATGGCCTTCATGATCCGTCACTTGATTGCAGGCTAAGATGAAAAAACATTTTGGCCTTTTTAGTCAGTATGCAATTGGCGTATTGTTTGGATGGGGCTTAATCATTTCCGGTATGAGTAATCCGCAAAAGATTTTGGGATTCTTAGATCTATCTGGGAATTGGGACCCATCTTTGATATTTGTCATGTTAGGAGCAGTACTGGTTGGCCTTGCTGGTTTTTATGTTGTCAGCAAGAGAAGTAAGACCTTTTTTGGTGGAGCTCTCCATATTCCGACTAGGCGCGACATTACTAAGCCCTTACTGATCGGTAGTCTGATCTTTGGGGCTGGCTGGGGGATTGCCGGTTTTTGTCCTGGCCCAGCCTTAGTTGCTCTTGGGGCAGGCCATCTCAAGGCCTTTGTTTTTGTGGCTGCCATGCTCGCCGGTATGGAGATCTGCGAGCGTTTCTTTGCTGGCTATAGAGGCAAACCTAGCCTCTGAGCAAGCCTGATTTAGAATTGACCCTATTACATATTTATTGAATGTAGAGGGTTTCATGAGTCTTCCTATTACTTGCCATAACACTCAATTTGGTACGCTTGGTCAAATTGACCCAAGTCACTTAGCTGAAATTGCTAAGCAGGGCTATAAAAGCGTGATTAATAATCGTCCTGATGGTGAAGAGGGCCCTGATCAGCCAAGTAATGCATCTATTGCGGCAGAAGCTGAAAAGCTTGGCCTCAATTACGCTTATCTACCAGTGATTCCAGGTGCATTTACGCCAGCGGAAGTTCAAGAAATGGCCCGTCTTCTAAAAACGATGCCCGGCCCTATCTTGGCATTTTGCCGCTCTGGTGCTCGCTCTACAAACTTGTACCATCTTGCCTTGCAAGTCAGTTAACTGTTACCAGTTAGCTTAACTAACACAAGGTATGCAACCAAGTAACCCGCACATCTTAAAGTTAGATCAATTTCTTTCTGAGTTGGACAGCTTTGACCTTTTGATTGATGTGAGATCGCCAGCAGAATTTGCTTTGGATCATATTCCTGGAGCTGTTAATTTTCCGGTTCTTAATAATGATGAGCGCGCCCAAATTGGCACTCTCTATAAGCAGGTTTCTCCATTTGCCGCCAAGAAATTAGGCGCTGCTTTGGTATCGAAAAATATCGCAGAGCATATTGAAAATCATCTGTTGGAATTGCCGCGTGAATGGCGTCCACTGATTTATTGCTGGCGTGGTGGCGAGCGCAGTGGCGCCTTTACTCATGTTCTCAATCGCATAGGTTGGAAAGCCATGCAACTAGAGGGTGGTTATCAAGGCTTCAGACGGACGGTAATTGATGGTCTTGAGGCAGATGCAAAAGCGTTCACATTCCAGGTAATCTGCGGCATGACCGGCAGCGGTAAGACTAGAGTGCTGCAAGAGATTGGCTCACTAGGCGTGCAGATTTTAGATTTAGAGGGCTTAGCGGTTCATCGAGGCTCCGTTTTAGGAAACGAGCCCAATATTGATCAACCATCCCAAAAAGGTTTTGAAACTGCGCTCTGGAACGCACTGCGTAAATTAGATCCGTCAAAGCCTGTCTTTGTGGAGTCGGAAAGCAAGAAGGTTGGGGGGCTACATATACCGGATGCATTGATGGAACAGATTCGGAATGGGGCTTGTGTCGAATTGAGATCAAGCACGCAAACACGGGTATCTTGGTTGATTCGTGAATACCATCACTTTCTCACGGGAACAGATAACTTCAAAGACAAGTTAGCCTTGCTTACTGCTCACTATGGCAAAGTTCAGATAGCTAAATGGAATGAGGCGATTGATGCTGGCAACTTTCCGGAGTTGGTTGAAGAGCTATTAGTGAAACACTATGACCCGTCCTACCAATCATCAATCGTCAGGAATTTTCCCCAATACCAGATTGAGAATTTTGTGCCGCTCGAAAATGATAGCGATGAGGCCTTCGCAAAAGCTGCAAAGGCCATCGCGGCAAAGCTCGCTTAGCTAAAAGCCTGAATACCCGTCTGTGCACGACCCAAAATCAGGGCATGGATATCGTGAGTGCCTTCATAGGTATTGACAACCTCAAGATTAAGCATGTGACGTATAACGCCGTATTCATCAGAGATACCGTTACCACCATGCATATCGCGCGCCATGCGGGCAATATCTAGAGACTTACCGCAGGAGTTCCGTTTCATGATCGAAGTAATTTCTGGAGCAGCAATGCCTTCATCCTTCATTCGACCTAAGCGTAAGCATCCTTGCAGAGCGAGTGTGATCTCAGTTTGCATATCCGCTAATTTTTTCTGAATTAACTGATTGGCAGCCAAAGGCTTATCAAACTGTTTGCGATCCATGGTGTATTGACGGGCTGCATGCCAACACCATTCAGCAGCGCCAAGAGCGCCCCAGGAGATGCCATAGCGTGCAGAGTTCAAGCAGGTAAACGGACCCTTTAGTCCGGTGACTTCTGGAAATTCATTTTCAGTAGGAACAAAGACTTCATCCATCACGATCTCACCAGTGATGGAGGCACGTAAACCCATCTTGCCGCTAATCTTAGGGGCGCTTAAGCCCTTCATACCCTTTTCCAAAATATAGCCACGAATCAGGCCTTCATCGTTTTTTGCCCATACTACGAATACATCAGCAATAGGGGAGTTCGAGATCCACATCTTGGAACCGGTTAACGAAAATCCTCCAGGTACTTTCTTGGCACGGGTAATCATGCCACCAGCATCAGAACCGTAGTTGGGTTCAGTTAAGCCAAAGCAACCAATCCATTCGCCCGTAGCTAATTTAGGAAGGTATTTTTGTTTTTGGGCTTCGCTACCAAATTCATAAATTGGAACCATCACTAGGGATGACTGCACGCTCATCATCGAGCGGTAACCAGAATCTACACGCTCGATTTCTCGAGCAATTAAGCCATAAGAGACATAATTTAAATTAGCGCCACCATATTGTTCTGGAATGGTGATGCCTAGCAGACCAAGCTCTCCCATTTCGCGAAAGATTGCCGGATCACTTGTTTCGTTGCGAAAGGCATCATGAATGCGGGGCATAAGGCGGCCTTGAGCATATTCAGCCGCGGCATCGCGGATCATGCGCTCCTCTTCAGTCAATTGTGTGTCGAGAAGGAGGGGGTCTATCCAATTAAAGCTAGCTTTACTCATTACTTAATCATCCTATTGTTAATGTCACAGCTTCCTGCGAATTTTCAGGAATGCGGATATTCTTGTTTCTATTATCCATTTTTCCAGGCTTATGGACTCACCTAGACGACATCATCGCTATTACGACCTGCTTTTAGCGGCCTTTGTGGTGGTCTTGCTCTGCTCGAACTTTATTGGGGCAGGGAAAGCGGCCGTGATTGATCTTCCTCACTTTGGTGAAGTGACCTTTGGTGCAGGAATTCTGTTTTTCCCCATTGCCTATTTCTTTGGGGATATCTTTACTGAGGTATATGGCTATGCCTATGATCGCCGCGCAGTTTGGGCTGGCTTTGCTGCCTTAGCATTTGCGGCGGTGATGGCTCAGATTGTGATTGCGCTTCCTGTTGCTCCTGGGGCTTACATGGCGAACTATCAACAGGGCCTAGAAACGGTGTTTGGAAACTCCTGGCGTATTGCCTTAGCTTCTATGTTTTCTTTTTGGTGCGGTAGTTTTACCAACAGCTATGCGCTAGCTAAGATGAAAATCTGGACTAAAGGGCGTTATCTCTGGATGCGCACCATTGGCTCTACAGCGGCAGGGGAGCTGGTGGACTCCTCTTTGTTCTATATGCTCGCCTTCTATGGCATCTGGCCCACCCATGAGATCTTGCAAGTGGCGCTAGCCCAATATGTCCTGAAAACTTCTTGGGAGGCCCTAGCCACACCCTTGACCTATTTTGTCGTGAATTTTCTAAAGCGTAAAGAAAATGAGGACTATTACGACACCCATACGAATTTCACCCCATTTAAGGTCAAAGTCTAAATTAGACTTTTGCATCCTGAACCCGTTAAAATAACGGTCTTTGCCCCGAAATCTGAGGGTATCTGTTGAATTGAATTTCAGAAAGCTAGAAACCATCCGTGTTGTCCGCATCTAATATCACTATGCAGTTTGGGGCAAAACCCCTGTTTGAAAACATTTCCGTGAAGTTTGGCGGAGGCAATCGTTATGGCCTGATCGGTGCAAACGGTTGCGGTAAATCTACCTTCATGAAGATTCTTGGCGGAGAACTGGAGCCTACTAGCGGCAACGTTAGCTTAGATCCTGGTGTTCGCTTGGGTAAATTGCGCCAAGACCAGTTCGCTTATGAAGATGTGCGCGTGCTCGATGTGGTGATGATGGGCCACGAAGAAATGTGGAAGGCAGCCGCTGAGCGCGATGCTATTTACGAAAATCCAGATGCGACCGATGAAGATTACATGAAGGCAGCTGAACTTGAAGGTAAGTATGCCGAGTACGGTGGCTATACCGCTGAAGCAAAAGCAGGTGAGCTGTTATTAGGTATCGGCATTCCAATTGAGCAACACAATGGTCCGATGAGTAACGTAGCACCCGGTTGGAAATTGCGCGTATTACTTGCGCAAGCATTGTTCTCTGATCCAGACGTACTGCTTCTTGATGAGCCAACCAATAACTTAGATATTCACTCGATTCATTGGCTTGAAGATATTCTCAATGATATTAAGAGCACCATCGTCATCATTTCACATGATCGCCACTTTCTGAATGAAGTCTGTACGCACATGGCTGATATGGACTTTGGTACTCTCAAGGTTTATCCAGGAAATTATGATTCCTACATGCTTGCTTCTGTGCAGGCACGCACACAGCAACTGAGTTCTAACGTTAAAGCCAAAGAAAAAATTGCGGAATTACAGGCTTTCGTGGCTCGATTCTCTGCCAATGCCTCTAAAGCACGCCAAGCAACTTCACGCCAGCGTCAGTTGGAAAAAATTGAGATTGTTGAAGTAAAGCCTTCTTCACGTCAAAACCCATTCATTCGTTTTGAGACTGAGAAAAAACTACACAACATGGCAGTAGAGTGCAATGGCCTGACTAAAACATTTGATCGCACCATCTTTAAAAACTTTAAGCTTGGTGTTCGTGCTGGTGAAAAAATTGCCATCATTGGTCAGAATGGCGCTGGTAAAACAACGCTACTAAATTCTATTCTGAGTAAACGTTTTGACGGTATTGCTGTTGATAGCGGTGATGTGAAGTGGGCTGAGAATGCGAAGGTTGGTGTCATGCCTCAAGACAACACTGAGATGTTCGCTAAAGATGAATTGCTCATGGATTGGATGAATTGGTGGCGCAATACTGGTGATGACGATCAATCCATTCGCGGTACCTTGGGACGCTTATTGTTTTCTGGTGATGACATTGGAAAATCTGTCAAAGTTCTATCTGGCGGCGAAAAGGGCAGAATGATTTGGGGCAAACTCATGCTCCAAAAATACAATGTTCTGGCAATGGACGAGCCTACCAATCACATGGACATGGAGTCCATTGAAAGTTTACAGATTGCCTTAGAGAAATTCGATGGCACCCTGTTATTTGTATCTCATGACCGTGAATTTGTATCTGCGCTAGCCAATCGCATCTTAGAAGTGAAGATGGATGGTACGGTTGTTGATTACTCTGGTACTTACGAAGAGTATTTACGAAGCCAAGCACTAGCTGGATAACGACGCAGACTAACTACGCAGACTTATTTTCTTTTAGCTGTCTCTGAAAGCGCATCGCAGTGCCGTCTTCACGAACACGCTTCCAGACCGAGGCCTTCTCTTCATCAGAAAGAAATACCCAATTACTGACCTCGCTCAATGTGCGGCCACAGCCTTGGCAAATCTCATCGTAAAGAGTGGTGCAGACCCCTATGCAAGGAGAGTCAGATTCATCATCTCCCGTAGAGAGTGAATATGAGCCGTCTTGAGTAGGGGGTTTATTGCTTTCGGAATTCATGGCTGTACTTTAGTCGATTTCAGTGGGCTATGCTCGCCAAGCTCATCTACGTAAGCGCCAATTCCTGCATGCTCACGTTCCAAAAAGTGTTTAACAGCCTTCGCAAACTGTGGGTCTACGATGTAATGGGCTGATTGAATCGTCGTTGGCAAAAACCCCCGTGCCATTTTGTGCTCACCTTGGGCGCCACCCTCAAAAGTTTGAATACCTTGCTCAATACAGTATTCAATCGCTTGGTAATACGCTGTTTCAAAGTGTAGGCAAGGCACATGCTCTATCGCACCCCAGTATCTCCCATAGGCTTTGGAGGAGTCTTTATCAACCACTAGGAGTGAAGCGGCAATGGGTGCTTGATCGCGCTGGGCAATGATGAGGTGCAAATTGTCTGGCATGCGCTGCGCCCATAACTTAAAAAACGCTTCATTTAAGTAGGGGCTAGACAGATGTTCAGCATACGTATTTTGATAGCAGCGGTAAAAGAATTCCCAGTCTTGGTCAGTAGATAATTTCCCAGGAACATGCCTAAAAGTAATCTGCTCTCTAGATACCTGTTCTCGTTCACGCCGAATATTCTTGCGCCGCTTCATGGTGAGGGCAGATAAAAAATGCTGAAAACTTTGGAAGGCTTGGTTGTGCCAGTGAAACTGCACAGAGTCACGCAGCATAAATCCTTGATCCTTAAATGCCTGCACCTCAGAGGCTAATGGAAAAAGGATATGCGCAGAAGAGAGCTCATTAGCTGCTAATAAGGATTTGAGTCCTGTAATTAAGCTAGTATGAATATCTTTTATATTTTTACCGGGAGCGCATAAGATGCGAGCGCCTTGAACGGGTGTAAAGGGGATGGCGCAAAGTGCTTTTGGGTAGTAGTTCATGCCCTGTTGTTCATAAGCTTGTGCCCATGACCAATCAAAGACAAATTCACCATAAGAATGTTGTTTCAAATAGAGGGGTAGGGCCCCGACTAATGTGTCTTGGTCTTTTAAAGCAAGATGGGCAACCTGCCAGCCAGTATTACCCCCCACACATCCAGTTTCTTCAAGTGCAGATAAGAATGCATGATTTAGAAAAGGCCCCGCATCTTCCGGTAAAAGTGTATTCCACTCGGATGCGGGTATTTCAGCAAGGCTGTCAATAATTTCTAGCTGATATTGCTCAGCGCTTTTTGCCATTAACGCTGAATAAGTTCTATCTTGTAACCATCTGGATCGGTTACAAAGGCAATGATGGTGTCACCACCAGCTACAGGACCAGCCTGGCGAGTGACATTGCCACCGGCTGCTTTAATCTTCTCGCAAGCAGCATAAGCATCTGGCACGCCAATTGCAATATGCCCATAAGCCGTGCCTAAGTCATATGAAGAAACACCATGGTTATAGGTGAGCTCAATTTCAGATTGGCCATCTGCATTGCCTTTACCAAAGGCAACAAAGGCTAGGGAGTATTTCTGATCAGGGCGTTCGGTAGTACGAAGTAAATTCATCCCCAGAACTTTGGTGTAAAAATCAATCGAGCGATTCAAATCGCCGACGCGCAGCATAGTGTGAAGCATCATCATGATTACATTCCTGCGTAGTTAGGGCCACCACCACCTTCTGGTGTGATCCAGATGATATTTTGGCCAGGGTCTTTAATGTCACAGGTTTTGCAATGCACGCAGTTCTGCGCATTAATCTGTAAACGGGGTTTGCCGTCGGTTTCTACATATTCATAAACGCCTGCGGGGCAATAGCGTTGCTCTGGACCTGCATACGTTTTGAGATTGATATCTACGGGCACAGAATCATTCTTCAGAGTTAAATGAATCGGTTGATTCTCAGCATGATTTGTATTGGAGATAAATACCGATGAGAGACGATCAAAGCTAATCTTGCCATCTGGCTTGGGATAGTTGATCGGCTGATGTTGTGCTGCAGGTTCTAGGCATTCATGATCTGCATGTTTGATATGAACTGTCCATGGTGGATTGCCGCCCAAGAGCTTCTGTTCTAAGCCAACCATCAGCGTACCAAGGTAGAGCCCTTTGGACATCCAAGGTTTGAAATTACGCGCTTGATTTAGTTCAGCATGTAGCCAGCTATTTTGGAAGGCTGCTGGGTATGCGGAGAGAACATCAGCAGAGCGATTTTCATGAATGGCAGCAACGGCAGCTTGGGCAGCGAGCATGCCAGTCTTAATAGCGGCATGACTGCCTTTAATGCGCGAAGCATTAAGAAAGCCTGCATCACAACCAATGAGTGCGCCGCCCGGAAAGACTGTCTTAGGTAAGCTATTTAATCCACCAGCAGTCAGCGCACGTGCGCCGTAAGCAATTCGTTTTCCGCCTTCAAATGTTCCACGAATCTTCGGGTGTAATTTATAGCGTTGGAATTCTTCAAAAGGTGATAGGTAAGGATTCTTATAGGACAGCCCGACTACCAAGCCAACGGCAACCTTGTTATCTCCCAAGTGATACAGAAAGGAGCCGCCATAGGTATCACTCTCCAAAGGCCAACCAGCAGTGTGAACCACTAGACCAGGTTTGCTTTTAGAGGGTTCAACTTCCCAGAGCTCTTTAATCCCAATGCCATAGCTTTGTGGGTCAGCATCTTTATCTAAGGCAAATTTAGAAATGAGTTGCTTACCAAGATGCCCACGAGATCCTTCAGCAAAGAGTGTGTATTTAGCGCGTAGTTCCATACCTAGCTGGAACTGATCAGTTGGCTTACCTTCTTTATCGAGACCCATTGAGCCTGTAATGACGCCACTCACTGCGCCTTGCTCGTTGTACAAAATTTCTGCTGCAGGAAAGCCAGGAAAAATTTCTACGCCAAGGCTTTCTGCTTGCTGACCCAACCAGCGAGTGACGTTAGCCAAGCTAACAATGTAGTTGCCTTCATTTTTAAAGCAGTGAGGCAACATCCAATTAGGGACTTGATAAGAATGATTAGATGTTAAGAATAGAAATTGATCTTGAGTTACTTCGGTTTCAAGTGGGGCGCCCATTTCCTTCCAATTAGGAAAGAGCTCAGTGAGGGCCTTTGGATCCATGACGGCGCCAGACAGAATGTGCGCGCCAATCTCAGAGCCTTTTTCCAAAACGCAGACGCTGATATCTTTGCCAGAGGACTGGGCTAATTGTTTGGCCTTAATGGCTGCTGATAGACCAGCGGGGCCGCCGCCAACGATGACTAAGTCATAGTCCATCGACTCTCTAGGCCCAAATTGCTCTACTAGTTCTGCAGCGTTCATTCCTAATCCTCAAAAATAGGCTTATTAGCCCCCTTTAGTTTAGTGCGAATAGCCAAAAACCAATTTAGCGCCTCAGTAGTACCTAAGTCGTGCCTGAGCAAGCTAGGCTTGGGAGCCTAAAGCGTTATGATTGCGTTTTTACCCATTTTGGCAATATTAGGACAAATGTTATGAATAAAACCTACCCATCGGCAGCAGATGCCTTGAGGGATATCTTAAAAGACGGACAAAAACTCGGTGTTGGTGGTTTTGGTCTATGCGGCATTCCTGAGGCCTTAATTGAGGCAGTGAAAGAACTTGGCGCGCAAAACTTGACCGCTGTATCTAATAATGCTGGCGTGGATGGTTTCGGCTTAGGTATTTTGCTCAATTCTCGTCAAGTAAAGAAAATGGTTGCATCTTATGTAGGCGAGAACAAAGAGTTTGAACGTCAATACCTTGCAGGCGAGCTGGAGTTAGAGTTCACCCCACAAGGCACGCTGGCAGAAAAATTACGCGCTGGTGGTTGCGGTATTCCTGCCTTCTACACAAAAACGGGTGTTGGCACTTTGGTAGCTGAGGGTAAAGAGGTCAAAGAATTTGATGGCGAAAAATACATCATGGAGCGCTCGATTGTCACTGATATTTCTCTAGTAAAAGCTTGGAAGGCGGACCGATCAGGTAATTTGATTTATCGACATACTGCTCGTAACTTCAACCCAGTAGTGGCAATGGCAGGAAAGATTACTATTGCTGAAGTGGAAGAGATTGTTGAGAACGGCGCTTTAGATCCTGCTGAGATTCATACTCCAAGTATCTATGTGCATCGCCTTGTGATTAATAGTAGTCCTGAGAAGCGCATTGAACAACGCACTATCTCGGCTGCACGCTAATTACCCCAAAGAACACTGAAAAGAATTTAGGAAGATCAAAATGCCTTGGACTAGAGATGAGATGGCGGCACGTGCTGCCAAAGAATTAAAAGATGGTTATTACGTAAACCTGGGAATCGGTATTCCTACCTTAGTAGCCAATCATGTACCTGCAGGCATAGAAGTATGGTTGCAATCTGAAAATGGTTTACTGGGTATCGGACCATTTCCAACGGAAGATCAGATCGATGCTGATTTGATCAATGCCGGAAAACAAACAATTACGACGCTGCCTGGCTCCTCCATTTTTTCATCAGCCGATGCCTTTGGCATGATTCGCGGCGGGAAAATTAACATTGCATTTTTAGGTGCGATGCAAGTGAGTGAGCACGGTGATATTGCCAATTGGATGATTCCTGGCAAGATGGTTAAAGGTATGGGCGGCGCAATGGATTTAGTTGCAGGCGTAAAGCACGTAGTTGTCTTAATGGAACATGTTGCTAAAAAGAAAGATGGCACAGAAGAGCTCAAGATTCTGCCCAAATGCAACTTGCCATTAACCGGCGTGGGTGTCATTAGTCAAATCATCACCGACCTGTGCGTGCTCGATATCACTCCCAAAGGTCTGAAATTGACTGAATTAGCCCCTGGTGTCACCAAAGAAGAGGTGATCGCTAAAACAGGTGCCCCTGTTGATACAGCGGGTTTCTAACCGTAGTCATTATTTAATGAAATAATGGGATCACCATGTCGGGATCCCATTCTTCACCTTCAACAAAACCCAGAGCTCAGATGAGTTCTGAGCTTGATCCTTCGCTGCACGCTCATAAAAAGGGTGATGCTCAGCATACTCATAGCAAGCAAGTCTCAAACCAAAACTTACTTTTGATTGCTCTGATACTTACTCTTGGTTTTGCAGGGGTTGAGGGCGCCGCCGCTTATTTTGCCAATTCATTAGCATTGATCTCCGATGCCGGTCACATGGTGACTGATGCTGCTGCCTTGGGCTTGGCACTCCTAGCGCAAATTATTTCTCGTCGTCCGCCTTCACCAAAACATTCTTTTGGTTTTGGTAGAGCAGAAGCCCTAGCTGCTTTTGTGAATAGCATTGCGATGTTAGCTTTAGTCGTATGGATTGTGTTTGAGGCGATTAGTCGTTTTTATGACCCACATAAAGTCGATGGATTCACAGTCACTGTCGTGGCTAGTATCGGCCTTCTCATGAATATCGTAGTTGCCTGGGTTCTTTCACGTGACAAGAAAAGTGTGAACACCCGCGCTGCCCTTGTACATGTGATGGGTGACTTGCTCGGATCAATCGCTGCTTTGATTGCTGGTGTTGTTATTCAGTTGACTGGATGGATGCCAATTGATGCAATTCTTTCTATTCTTGTATCTCTTTTGATTCTTAAATCAACAGTTTCCATTCTCCATGAGTCTTATCACTTCCTCATGGAGGGAGTGCCACTTCATATTGATTATTTGCAGGTGGGAAAAGATCTGAGAGGAGTTCCTGGCGTATTGGCGGTGCACGATCTCCACGTTTGGGAGATGACCCCCAGCTTTCCAGCACTGATTGGCCATATTGAAATTGCGGAAATGCAAGAGTGGCCACAAATCATGTCTCGTATCAATACTATGCTTTTAGATCAACATGGTATTGACCATGTGACTTTGCAGCCTGAGGTATTTGGGAGTATGGATGAACATACCCATGATGAGGACCTGCAAGATGAGGTCAGCTCAACACCAGTTAATCACCAGGGTGATACTTTTTATGTTCAGTGTGCCGATGGTGATATTACTCATCGCATGGCCTATCACGCTTGGGGCAACCCCAGAAATCCAAAAGTATTGCTATGTGTTCATGGCCTAACAAGGCGCGGCAGTGACTTTAAGACTTTGGCTGAAGCCATGTGTCAGGAATATTACGTAGTTTGCCCAGATGTTGTTGGCAGGGGAGACTCTGATCGCTTAAGCAATCCAATGCAGTATGCCGTCCCTCAGTATGTAGCTGACATTGCCCAACTGGTAAAACACCTGGGTGTATCCCAAGTTGATTGGCTTGGAACTTCAATGGGTGGTCTGATTGGGATGGTTTATGCAGCGATGCCAAACTCTCCTATACGCAGAATGTTGATTAATGATGTGGGACCAAAAATTGAGGCTGAAGCCATTCAGCGTCTAGGCTCTTACGTAGGCCAACCTTTTTCATTTGCGAGCCGTGCTGATGCCTTAAGTCGACTCAACGCACTTTGCGCTACTTTTGGTGAGCACACACCAGATGAGTGGGAAACCTATAACGGCCCGATGTTGATTGAACGCAATGGTTTATGGATCATGCATTACGACCCCGATATTGCTGTGCCGTTTGCCTCTGTCAATCCCATCATGGCTAAGGCGGGTGAGATGGCGATGTGGCATGCTTTTAAGCAAATTCATATTCCGATCTTGATCGTGCGTGGCGCTCAATCTGATTTACTCTCTGCAGCTACGGTTGCCCAGATGTGCAAAGTAAATCCGCATGCTCGCAGCATTGAGATTCCAAATGTGGGTCATGCCCCCGCATTTGTGAAACAAGAACAAATTGCCCTAGCAAAAGAATTCTTCAGCTAAGGCTTAGCTGTCAATGGCAAATGTTTCCAGCAAACCAATCTTCATTGATGCTTGGTATGGCGAGCCAGCAGAAGCGCACGCCGCTGGCGCTTTGCAAATTCTGCAATCCCTCGGTTTAGATGAGGCTACATTAACTGCTGCTAGCAATATTGCCCGAACGCATGGCAAAGAAGCGCTCATCAAGCTGATTGGTGAAGAGTCTGCAAAGTTATTAATTGGCTACCGAGGCTTACGCCAGGCACAAGCGAAATTGGTACGTGATGATGGTGGCTTAAGTGTGGCAGGCCAAGAAGAGATGTTGCGTAAGATGCTCTTGGCCTTTGGAGATGACCTGCGTGTTGTGCTCATCTATTTAGCCTCTCGTCTACAAACACTGCGTTGGATCACTCAAGAGAATATATCTATGCCCGCCCCTTGGGCGCATGAGATTCTCAATATCGATGCCTCATTGGCCAATCGTCTGGGTATCTGGCAAATGAAGTGGGAGATGGAGGACTTGGCATTTAGAGCAATGTCGCCAGATACCTACCGCGATATTGCCAATATGCTAGATGCCAAAAGAATAGAACGCCAATCATTCATTGATCGAATTGTTTTGCAACTCCAAGAAGAATTGAAGCTAGCGCAGATTGAAGGCGAGGTGCATGGTCGACCGAAACATATCTATAGCATTTGGAAGAAGATGCAAGGCAAGTCACTCGACTTTGCCGATCTTTATGATGTGAGAGCATTTCGTGTCTTGCTTGCGGATGTGAGATCTTGCTACGCAGTCTTAGGTATCGTACATAACGTCTGGCAACCAGTACCGCGTGAGTTTGACGATTACATTGCACGCCCTAAACCAAACGGCTATCAATCACTCCATACAGTGGTGATGAATGAGAATGGCACGGCCTTCGAGATCCAGGTCCGCACTCAAGACATGCATCAACAAGCAGAGTACGGTTTGGCGGCTCACTGGCGTTATAAAGAGGGTGCCTATAGTGGCATGTCTAAACCGCCTAATTCTTCCCATCAAGCTGGAACCGATAGTGCAGAAGTAGCCTATGAAAGACAGATTGCTTGGGCAAGACAGTTGATTTCCTGGAAGGAAGACGCTTGGGAGCAACTCAAACATCATGAGATCGATGATCACATCTACGTGCTCACACCATTAGGTAAAGTGATTTCACTAGAAAAAGGTTCTACCCCAGTTGATTTTGCCTATGCGGTTCACACTAACTTAGGCCATCGTTGCAGAGGTGCCCGTGTTGATGGCGCAATGGTTCCCCTAGAATCTGCATTACAAAATGGTCAGACCATTGAGATTGTTACAGTCAAGCATGGCGGTCCTTCGCGCGATTGGATTAGTCCCGATAAAAATTATTTACGCTCGCAAAGAGCGCGCTCGAGAGTGCGCGCTTGGTTTAATGCGCTCGATGACGAAGAGACTGGCCTTACAGCAAAGCCTGTAGAGCCTAAAGTCGAAGCAGGTTCTGAAGCAAAAGTAGCCACGCCAGAAATTATTCTTCGCAACAGTACAAGAAAGGCCGGTCAGAGCGGCGATGTCTTGGTAGTTGGCGTAGATTCTTTGCTCACGCAATTGGCACGTTGCTGCCGGCCAGTTCCGCCAGACACGATTGCAGGATTTGTGACTCAGGGTAGAGGCGTTTCAATTCATCGGCGAACATGTAGGACCTTTAGAGGACTTTTAGAAAGAGCTCCTGAACGCGTTATCCAAACCGCTTGGACTGCTACAGCCAATTCAACTGCAGATAAAGACCCAAAGCGGGTGTTCCCAGCGGATTTGGTGGTGACTGGCTTAGATCGTCAAGACCTGATGCGTGAGCTCTTTGAAATTCTGACTCGGCAAGGTGTACATGTCATTGATTTACGTAAATCTGCCAAAAAAGGCCTAGCCCAGATCCTTTTAACAGTTGAGGTCAAGGATTCTGAAGTATTGCGCCTTGTTCAAAATAGCCTAGAGGAAGTTAAAGGGGTCACCCAAGTGCGTCGCCGGTGATAAACTCTATGGCTGTATAGGCTCGTAGCTCAGCTGGTTAGAGCACCACCTTGACATGGTGGGGGTCGTTGGTTCGAGTCCAATCGAGCCTACCAACGAATAAGACCCGATGGGGAAACCCAAGGCGCGGATGCCCATAAGCTGCCGCGCTTTATTTTTAGGTCGTAGTAGTAAAACAGAAGTTCAGTAATTAAGATGGAGTCATGATGCTTGTAGTTACTCTGCCCGATGGATCAAAACGTGAGTTTGAGGCCCCCGTTCGCGTAGCGGATGTCGCTCAAAGCATCGGTAGTGGTCTTGCAAAAGCAGCCTTAGGCGGCATCGTTGATGGCAAGATGGTTGATACGAGTTTTCTGATCGACAAAGACAGTCAGCTCGCGATCATTACCGACAAGAGTCCTGAAGCACTTGAGATAGTGCGCCACTCAACAGCCCATTTATTGGCCTATGCTGTAAAAGAATTATTCCCTGAAGCGCAGGTGACGATTGGTCCAGTGGTAGAGAACGGTTTTTATTACGACTTCTCTTATCACCGTCCATTTACACCAGATGATTTGGTGGCGATTGAAAACAAAATGGCTGAGCTTGCTAAAAAAGATGAGCCAGTGGTGCGCACTGTTATGCCACGTGATCAAGCGGTGAAGTTTTTCAAAGATCAGGGAGAAAACTACAAAGCAGAACTCATTGCCAGCATCCCGCAGGGCGAAGATGTTTCCCTTTATGCAGAAGGTAAGTTCACTGATTTATGTCGCGGCCCTCATGTACCTTCCACTGGTAAGTTAAAAGTATTTAAGTTGCAAAGTGTTGCTGGCGCTTATTGGCGTGGCGATAGTAAGAATGAGATGTTGCAGCGTATCTATGGCACAGCCTGGTTACGCAAAGAAGATCAAGATGCCTATTTGCATATGCTTGAAGAGGCAGAAAAACGTGATCACCGACGTCTTGGAAAATTACTGGACCTCTTTCATTTTCAATCTGAGGCTCCTGGTCTAGTTTTCTGGCATCCCAAAGGTTGGTCGATCTGGCAAGAAGTTGAGCAGTACATGCGACGCGTGTATCAGCAAGAAGGCTACCAAGAAGTAAAGGCCCCGCAAATTTTGGATCGTGGTCTTTGGGAAAAATCGGGCCACTGGGAAAACTATAAAGAAAATATGTTCACGACCGAGTCGGAGAATCGTGCTTATGCATTAAAGCCGATGAACTGCCCTGGTCATGTACAAATTTATAACTCTGGACTCCATAGCTATCGCGAGTTGCCGTTGCGCTTTGGTGAGTTTGGTCAATGCCACCGCAATGAACCATCTGGTGCATTGCATGGTTTGATGCGCGTACGTGGTTTTACGCAAGACGATGGCCATATTTTTTGTACTGAAGATCAAATTCAATCCGAAGTAGCCAGCTTTGATAAAGCGGTCCGCGATGTCTATCAAGATTTTGGTTTTACTGAAGTGGCTGTGAAGTTGGCCTTACGTCCTGCCAAGCGGGTTGGCGATGATGCAATTTGGGATAAGGCGGAAGCAGCCCTTCGCGGAGCCCTTAAGGCTTCAGGCCAAGAGTGGGAAGAATTGCCAGGCGAGGGCGCTTTTTATGGTCCTAAGATCGAATATCACCTAAAAGACTCGATTGGGCGTACTTGGCAGTGCGGCACGATTCAGGTGGATTTCTCGATGCCAGAGCGTTTAGGCGCTGAATATGTGGCTGAAGACAATAGCCGCAAGACCCCAGTCATGCTTCATAGAGCAATTGTGGGCTCTTTAGAGCGTTTTATCGGTATTTTGATCGAAAACCACGCTGGAAATATGCCAGTTTGGCTTGCCCCAACCCAGGCTGTGGTTCTCAATATCTCCGGAAATTCTGCTGCATATGCACAACAAGTCCAGCAATCGCTGAAAAAACAAGGGTTTAGAGTGGAATCCGATTTGCGGAATGAGAAAATAACGTATAAAATACGCGAGCACGCATTACAGAAGATCCCATTTTTGTTAGTTGTTGGGGATAAAGAATCTGAAAGTAATACGGTGGCCGTTCGTGCCCGTGGCGGAGTGGATTTAGGTGTAATGCCTCTTGATGCCTTCGTTGCCCGACTCCAGCAGGATATATCCCAGAAAGTCGGACCCGAGCCTAGCTAGGGGTAGAGCGGTTTTTATTGTTTTTTTAAAGGAATTAAGAAGATCGCTACTGAAAAATTGCAGCGCATTAACCGGGAAATTACTGCTCCTGAAGTGCGTTTGATTGGAATTGATGGAGAGCCCATCGGTGTAGTTAAGTTGAGTGAAGCCTTGGCTGCAGCAGAAGAGAAAGAGACCGATCTGGTTGAAATTGCTCCGACAGCTGAACCACCTGTTGTCCGAATTATGGACTTCGGCAAATTCAAGTACCAAGAAGCCAAGCGGATGCATGAAGCAAAGCTGAAGCAAAAAGTGATTCAGGTGAAGGAAGTCAAATTCCGTCCCGGCACAGATGATGGTGACTACGGTGTAAAGCTACGCAATTTAATCCGCTTTTTGGAAGATGGCGATAAGACAAAGATTACGTTACGGTTTCGGGGTCGTGAAATGGCCCACCAAGAAATCGGGGCAAGAATGTTGGAGCGTTTGAAGTTGGACCTTGTTGAGCATGGCCAAGTCGAACAGTTTCCAAAAATGGAAGGCCGCCAGATGGTGATGGTATTGGCCCCCATTCGCAAGGCTAAGTAACTAGGTTCTACCTGGTTCTTATGTAGGGAGGCACTCGAAGTGAATCACTGAGGGTGCTGGTAGTTAGAAGTGCTTCTGGGTACAGGAAGAGTAACCGTCGGTTGCCACCTATGTTGCACAAGTAAATGAAGGGGTGCTTTATGCCCAAGATGAAGACCAAGAGTAGCGCTAAAAAGCGCTTTACGGTTCGCGCAGGCGGAACGATTAAACGAGGCCAGGCTTTTAAACGCCATATCCTTACCAAGAAGACTACCAAGAATAAGCGTCACTTGCGTGGTACCACAGAAGTTGCGAAAGCTGACGTTAAGTCAATTCGCTCCATGCTTCCTTACGCTTAACCTCAGACTAGATTAGGAGAATCAAATGCCAAGAGTCAAACGTGGGGTTACAGCAAGAGCCCGTCATAAGAAAATCACTGATGCCGCAACAGGTTACCGCGGTCGTCGTAAAAACGTATTCCGTATTGCTAAGCAAGCGGTTATGCGTGCTGGTCAATACGCCTATCGTGACCGTCGCAATAAGAAACGTGTATTCCGCGCTTTGTGGATTGCTCGTATCAATGCGGCAGTGCGTGAGCATGATATGACCTATAGCGTATTCATGAATGGTATGAAGAAGGCTTCAATCGATCTCGATCGTAAAGTACTTTCTGATATGGCCATTGCTGACAAGCCGGCTTTTGCCGCTTTGGTTACTCGGATTAAATCCGTAGTAAGCGCTGCAGCTTAATTTTTTTCTAAAAAACTAAGCTGCAATGGTTTCTCTCGACCAAATTGTCGAGGATGCTAAACGTGATTTCCTCGGAGCTGCTGATGGGGCAGCTCTTGAGGACGCGAAAGCCAAGTATCTCGGTAAATCAGGTGTTCTCACTGAGCGTTTAAAAGCGCTTGGTGGAATGTCGCCTGAGGAGCGCAAGAGTGCTGGCGCCCAAATTAATCAAATCAAAACCCAAGTAGAAGATGCATTACAAGAGCGTCGTCAGGCTTTGTCTGATGCCGTAATGATGCAACGTTTGGCAGCTGAGTCAATCGATGTCTCTATGCCTGGTCGTGGCCAAGCAGTAGGTAGTTTGCATCCGGTAATGCGCACTTGGGAGCGTGTAGAAGAGATCTTTAGCTCCATCGGTTTTGATGTTGCAGATGGTCCTGAAATTGAAACTGACTGGTTTAATTTCACAGCCTTAAATAGCCCTGAGAATCATCCTGCCCGCTCTATGCAGGACACTTTTTATATTGACGGCAAAGATTCTCAAGGTAAACCTCTCTTATTGCGTACCCATACCAGCCCAATTCAGGTCCGTTATGCAAGTGAGCATGTTAAGAAATATGCCAAGGCAGACGTCATGCCTCCAATTAAAGTGATTGCACCCGGTAGAACCTATCGTGTAGATAGCGATGCAACGCATTCGCCAATGTTTCATCAGGTTGAAGGTTTGTGGATCGCAGAAAAAGTTTCCTTTGCTGATCTGAAGGGCGTGTATACCGATTTCTTGAGAACTTTCTTTGAAACGAATGAGTTACAAGTTCGTTTTCGTCCATCTTATTTCCCATTTACAGAGCCTTCTGCAGAAATCGATATGGCCTTTGGTAGCGGCAAACTGGCTGGCCGTTGGTTAGAGATTTCCGGAGCAGGGCAGGTTCATCCAAATGTTCTGCGCAATATGGGTATTGATCCGGAGCGTTATACCGGGTTTGCTTTTGGTTCTGGTCTAGAGCGTTTATCGATGTTGCGTTATGGCATAGATGATTTACGCCTCTTCTTTGAGAATGATTTACGTTTCTTAGCGCAGTTCCCTGCTTAAGAAAGAATATAGAGCGCTATGCAATTTTCTGAATCTTGGCTGCGTCAGTATGTAAATCCATCGCAGGATAGCGATGCATTGGCACATGCAATGACAATGGCTGGTTTAGAAGTGGAAGACCGGCATTTAGTAGCTCCAGCATTTACGAAGATTGTGATTGCACAGATTCTATCTGCTGAGCAACATCCTGATGCCGATCGTTTACGGGTATGCAAAGTTGATGCCGGGACGGGTCAAGAGTTACAAATTGTTTGCGGTGCGCCTAATGCACGTGTCGGCATCAAGATTCCCTGCGCCTTAGTAGGTGCAGAATTACCTCCAGCAGAAGTGGGTGGCAAGCCTTTCATGATTAAGGTAGGCAAGCTACGCGGCGTTGAAAGCCAGGGCATGTTGTGCTCTGGTCGTGAACTCGGTTTAGGTGATGATCATGAAGGTATTCTAGAGTTACCGGCAGATGCACCCCTTGGAAAAGATATCCGTGAGTACCTCAATTTAGATGATCAAATCTTTGTTATTAAGTTAACGCCAAATAAAGCAGATTGTCTCTCCCTCATGGGCATAGCCCGAGAAGTTTCGGCGATCACCGGCGCTGCACTATGTGCTCCTCAATGGAATCCACCACAAACATCAATACAAGACAAGCGTAAAGTCTTAATTGAGAACAAAGAGCTTTGTGGTCGCTTTGCGGGTCGCGTTATTCGTGGCGTTAATCCCAAGGCAAAGACACCTGATTGGATCGTTCAACGTTTAGCTCGCGCTGGGCAAAGAAGTATTTCTGCATTAGTCGATCTTTCTAACTACGTCATGTTAGAAATGGGTCAGCCCACCCATGTATTTGATATTGATAAGTTAGAGGGCGATATTACCGTTCGCTGGGCGAAATCTGGTGAAACGCTTGAGTTATTGAATGGCCAGACAGTCACTTTGCAAGGCCCAGATTCTGCTGGCAAGACGCAAGAAGCTGGTGTCGTTGCAGATCAAAAAGGTCCAGTAGCGCTTGCAGGGATCATGGGCGGTAATCACTGCGCTGTTAGCGATGACACTAAAAATATCTACGTAGAGGCTGCTTATTGGTTGCCATCCGCGATTCAGGGACGTGCCCGCCGTTTTAATTTCAGTACCGATGCTGCACACCGTTTTGAGCGTGGTGTAGATCCACAAAATACCGTCAATTGCCTTGAGTATCTCTCAGCCTTAATTCTAGAGGTCTGTGGTGGTCAAGCAGGTCCAGTAGATGACCAGGTTCTCAATGTACCAGTACTCAAACCCGTACGTATGCGCCTGGCGCGTGCAATGCAGGTCATTGGTATTCCGTTGACTAATGACATTGTTACTGATGTCTTTCAGCGTCTTGGCTTTGAATTTAAGCAAGAGGGTGATGTATTTGTTGTAAGCCCTCCAAGCTATCGCTTTGATATTGAAATTGAAGAAGATTTGATTGAAGAAGTTGCACGCATGTACGGCTTTGAAAACATTCCTGATCAGCCACCCGTTGCTTTATTAAAAATGAGTGCAAAGGCTGAAGCTAAGCGGGGCATTCATGTATTACGCCAGCGTTTAGCATTGCAAGGCTATCAAGAGGCTATTAATTTTGGCTTTACTGATCTTGAAAGCGAACAGCGTCTGGCTGGTGCTACTGAGAAAGAGGTAATTGCCGTTTTGAATCCGATTGCTAGTCAATACGGTGTCATGCGCAGCACTCTATGGGGTGGCTTACTCAATAATCTCAAAGCCAATTTGAATCGTGGTGCAGGACGTGTACGTCTTTTTGAGGCAGGTCGCGTATTTAAGCGTGATTCCAGTATTCAAGAAGGGCCCGGTATGGTTACTGGCTTTACTCAAGCGCAAAAGCTTGGGGGCTTAGCTTACGGCTCTTTCGTTCCAGAACAATGGGCAAGCGCTAATCGTGCGGTTGATTTCTTTGATGTAAAGGGCGACATCGAGAGAGTTTTAGATCCTTTGCATTTCATTACAGAAGCCGCTCAGCATCTCGCTTTGCATCCAGGTCGCTCTGCACAGATCTTCTTAAAAACAAACGCAGGAAAAACTGCAGTTGGTTGGATAGGTGAATTACACCCAAGTTTGCAACAAGCCTATGAGCTGCCACAAGCCCCCGTTTTGTTTGAATTCGATTTAGATCCAATTAGAAAGCTCGGTCTACCTCAGCCCGAAGAGTTAAGTAAGTTTCAGGCAGTTCAACGTGATTTAGCCTTAGTAGTTAAACAAGCCGTTTCTGCGCAATCTTTGTTAGATGCAATGATGGCTAGCAAGCAGAATTTTGTTCGAACCATTGAGCTCTTTGATGAGTTCAAACCAAAGGCAGGATCAAGCAGCATGGCTGACGATGAAAAGAGCTTGGCTTTCCGTGTGATCCTGTTAAACCCTAATGAAACATTGCAAGACCCCCAAATTGATGCGGTTATGGCTGCTTTATTGATAGCCGTAGAAAAAAAATGCGCAGCCCGTCTGCGCTAGTTTAATATTACATAAATATCAAAAAGCTATAGAAGAGACTGGCAATGAGCGAATTCAATATCAACGACACCGTGACAAAAAATGAGCTATCAGAAGCACTTTTTGATCAAGTTGGTTTAAACAAGCGCGAAGCAAAAGATATGATCGATGCTTTTTTTGATCGCATTGGCCATTCACTTGAGTCTGGTGTTGAAGTGAAGATCTCTGGCTTTGGTAATTTCCAGTTGCGTAATAAATCGGCTCGTCCTGGCCGAAATCCAAAAACAGGTCAAATGATTCCGATAGCAGCAAGACGTGTAGTGACATTTCATGCAAGTCAAAAGCTTAAAGATGTAGTGGAGTCACATGCTCGAGAAATCCGAGTTTGATGCAAGCTTGGCACTGCCGAGCTCTCAACTTCCCCCGATACCATCTAAACGCTATTTCACTATTGGCGAAGTAGCAGAACTATGCGGTGTGCGTTCACACGTTTTGCGTTATTGGGAGCAGGAATTTTCGCAGCTGAGTCCTCAGAAACGCCGTGGCAATCGTCGTTACTATCAGCATCATGAGGTAGTGTTAATTCGTAAAATTAGAGCACTTCTCTATGAGGAGGGCTTTACCATCAGTGGCGCTAGAAATCGTCTTGATGAAGTGCGTGGCGAACTGCGCCTACGCGATGAATTGCAAGCTGTTCTGCAAATTCTGTCTAAATAGTTACTGATACAATTTTGTCTCGTCGGGGCGTAGCGCAGCCTGGTAGCGTACATGCATGGGGTGCATGTGGTCGGAGGTTCAAATCCTCTCGCCCCGACCATCCATCTTTAGGGTTTTAATGAATCACAATATGAGCACAACGAATCTCAAGCCCAATGATCAAGAAAGAACCAGTTTCTTTGGTTTAGATATTCCTTTTCTAGATCACCTCGGCGTTGTTCCGGAATATGCTCGCGACGGTAAGTCACGCATCAGTCTTGATTTAAAGCCCGAATTTACCAATAGCTTTCATGTCGCCCATGGGGGTTTGATTATGACTTTGCTCGATTTTGCGATGGCCGCAGCAGCTCGCAGCGCTGCTCAGCACCCTTTGGGGGTTATTACGATTGATATGACTACAAGCTTCTTGCGTCCCAGTATCGGCAAGCTCATAGTTGAGGGCAGCATTCTCAAGGGCGGTAATACGATTCATTACTGTGAAGCGGTTGTATTAAATGATGTTGGTGAAGTCACTGCCAAAGCCAGCGGCACCTTTACTCTGAGAAAATAGTAATTGCTATAAATTCACCATAATCGATCATAATATTTATAACGATTATATTGATTATTGTAAATATTAAGTCAGATAAGCCTTTTAATAAAAGGTTAATAATATAAATTGCTGTCTAATTTTATTTATATATAATGATTCCTTAAATAGTTTAATTGCGTTAATTGAGCTACTTTAAATAACCCATTATTCGGAGAAAAATATCCATGTCTTCTTATAAAGACCTATTAGCTCAGCGCGAGCAATTAGATAAACAGATTAAAGAGGCAGTTGCCCGTGAAAAGGCTGATGGTATTGCTAAGGCTAAAGTGATTATTGAGCAATATGGCTTAAGTGCTTCAGACTTGTTTAGTCGCAAAGCAGGCGTCAAAAGCAGTGGAGGCAAGGTAGCCCCTAAATACCGTAATCCATCTACAGGTGACACCTGGACAGGCCGTGGTAAGGCTCCAAAGTGGATTGATGGCAAAGATCGCAGCAGCTACTTAATCTAAAAACCATTTTATACATTAAAAAAGGCCGTAATTGCGGCCTTTTTTATCACTTACATGCACTTCTTTCCTAGAGCTTCTATAAAGATAGACTCTAATAGTTCATGGCGGCTTCCTTGAGGCCATGATTGATCTGCTTCGATATTGGTGGCAGGATATCCAATAATGAGGGGGTTATGCTCAATCAGGCCATTTTCTAGCTCTGCTTTGATATTTTCTGTGAACGGTGGCTTATGACCATGATTTTCATCCGCTAGAGCAACTACACCAGGGTGGAGCTTGATAAAACCTTCATCTACTAGGATAGGAATCCTCTGTGTATCCTTGTTTTTACTCAAATAATGGATTAAATGAACCTGTTCCACTGGAGGTATTAAGGCATCTAAAAAGATCAAATCAGGCGCTATTGATACCGCCTTCATTAAGCCCTCTAGGCTATCAATAGCAACCTCCATTTCCACTTTGAGCTGCCAATCTTGGATCGATTCTAGGAGATCTTGGCTATTTTCAGCCCTGCGGAAGATGCCGATGGCAATACAGTTTTGGCTGGTTTTTTGCCGCATGGCTCTTTTGCGACGCTGGAGCTGTTGCTCTAGAGAGCTTGCCAATATGCGCCTATGCCCACCACGAGTCTTCCAGGCGATTAATTCGCCTAATTCCACCATTTTTTGGACCGTTCCAAGTGATACCTGCAAAATCTTGGCACTTTGTCTAGTGCTGAGATACTCCATATCTGGGGTGATGGTTTTCATATTTCCCTTAATTTCATTAATTCATTTGAAGATTTAGAGAATAAAAATCAAAGCTAAGGGAATCTGTCAGGAGATCTTTAAAGCCAGGTAGGAAAGTTCTTATTAATTTCATCTCGCTAGATAAATGCCCCTAAATCGCAACAGATAGGGAAAGTCCTTTTGTAGAAAATGGTCAATCGTGTTAAATTAGATACGTAGCAGCAGTTTTTGCACAGATCAATTCGTGAAACGGTGAAGCCGCGTAACGAATGGTTATAACCACAGTTTTAGTCGGGAAACCCGATGAAAGGTGAGCATCATGATGCAGGAATCAAGAGATAACTCTTATCTCTTTGGCGGTAACGCACCCTATGTAGAGGATCTCTACGAATCCTACTTGCACGATCCAGCTTCTGTAGCTGATCATTGGCGAGCTTATTTTGATAACGTGAAGCAAGTCCCAGCTGTCGACGGTTCATCTCGCACTGACATTGCTCACGGACCCATTGTTGCGTCTTTTGCCGAGCGCGCTAAACAAGGCCCCATCAGAACGATTTCTGATTCAGCTAACTCCGATATGGGACGTAAACGTGTCGCAGTGCAGCAGTTGATAGCGGCGTATCGTAACGTTGGCAATCGCTGGGCAGACATTGACCCCTTGAAGCGCACTGAGCGCCAGGACATTCCTGAGTTAGACCCAGCCTTCTACGGATTTACTGATGGCGATATGGATATCGTCTTCAATATTAGTAATACATTCTTCGGCAGAAACGAAATGAGCTTGCGGGACTTGCTGCAAGCATTGCGTGAAACATACTGCGGCACGATTGGTGCTGAATATATGTTCATTGCTGACCAAAAGATTAAGAAGTGGTGGCAAGAGAAGTTGGAATCCATCCGCTCAAGACCTTCATTTGATGTGGATAAAAAGCGTCAAATTTTAGATCGCGTTACTGCGGCAGAGGGCTTAGAGCGTTATCTGCAAGCCAAGTATGTTGGTCAAAAACGCTTCTCTCTCGAGGGTGGCGATAGTTTCATTGCTTGCATGGATGAATTAATTCATCAAGCAGGTGCCAAAGGGGTGCAAGAGATCGTCATTGGCATGGCGCACCGCGGTCGTCTCAATGTCTTAGTAAACACTTTAGGCAAAATGCCGAAAGATTTGTTTGCAGAGTTTGAGCACAAAGGCCCTGAGACTTTACCTGCTGGCGATGTGAAATATCATCAAGGATTTTCTAGCGATATTTCTACGCCAACGGGACCCGTTCACGTTTCTTTGGCATTCAATCCTTCTCATCTAGAGATCGTTAATCCAGTAGTAGAAGGTTCAGCCCGAGCCCGTATGGATCGTCGAGGGGATGTTTTGGGAGAACAGGTATTGCCGGTGCTAGTGCATGGTGATGCTGCAATTGCTGGCCAAGGTGTGATGCAAGAGACTTTGTCTTTGGCAGAGGTGCGTGGCTATTCCACCGGCGGCACAGTTCACATTGTGATCAATAACCAAATTGGCTTCACTACTTCAGACCCGCGAGACTTGCGTTCTAGCTTGTACTGCACAGACATCATGAAGATTATTGATGCGCCAGTATTGCATGTGAACGGCGATGATCCTGAAGCAGTGGTATTGGCAACTCAACTAGCCATAGAGTTTCGTACACAGTTTCATAAAGATGTGGCAATCGACATTGTTTGCTTTAGAAAACTAGGCCATAACGAGCAAGATACACCCTCGATGACCCAGCCCTTGATGTATAAAATTATTGCTGAGCATCCTGGCACACGTAAGCTTTATGCAGATAAGCTAGAGGCAGAGGGCACATTGCCTGTCGGTACGGGAGACCAGATGGTCAAGGACTTCCGAGCTGCGATGGATGCCGGTATTCAGACCTCTGATCCGGTTCTCAGTAATTACAAGGGTAAGTTTGCAGTTGATTGGGCGCCGTTTTTAAATAAGAAATGGACCGATGAAGCCGATACAGCTATTCCTTTGACAGAATGGAAGCGTTTGGCTGAACGCGTTTCTACTGCACGCGAAGGCTTTAAAGTTCATCCCTTAGTTGAAAAGGTATTAAATGATCGCGCAGCAATGGGGCGTGGTGAAACCAATATTGACTGGGGTATGGGTGAACATATGGCATTCGCATCCTTGGTGGCGAGTGGTTATCCAGTTCGCTTATCAGGTGAAGACAGCGGTCGCGGAACCTTTACGCATCGTCATGCAGTTTTGCACAATCAAAATCGCGAGAAATGGGATACCGGCGTTTATATTCCTTTGCGTCATATTGCCAAAGATCAAGCACCATTTTTAGTGATCGACTCTATTTTGTCTGAAGAGGCTGTGCTTGGGTTTGAGTATGGCTACGCTTCAGCTGAACCCAATACTCTAACAATCTGGGAAGCGCAATTTGGTGACTTTGCCAATGGTGCCCAAGTGGTTATTGACCAATTTATCGCCTCGGGTGAGGTGAAGTGGGGCCGTGTCAATGGCTTAGTCATGATGTTGCCGCATGGATATGAGGGTCAAGGCCCAGAACATTCATCGGCCCGTCTTGAGCGCTTCATGCAGTTATGTGCTGATACCAATATGCAAGTGATTCAGCCAACTACTGCATCGCAGATCTTCCACGTATTACGGCGTCAAATGATTCGTCAGTTCCGCAAGCCACTCATCTTGCTCACTCCCAAATCATTACTTCGCAATAAAGAGGCAGCGTCGCCTTTATCAGAATTTACCAAAGGCAAATTCCACACAATATTGCCTGAGCGTGATGAGACTATCGATGCTAAGCAAGTCACTCGTTTGGTGATGTGTTCAGGTAAGGTTTATTACGATCTTGTGAAACAGCGCACAGAGAAGAAGATTACTGACGTTGCCATCATTCGCTTGGAGCAGCTATATCCATTCCCGCATAAAGCACTTGCTGTCGAGTTGAAGAAGTATCCAAAAGTTCAAGAGGTTGTGTGGTGTCAGGATGAGCCACAGAATCAAGGTGCTTGGTTCTTCGTACAACATAATATTTTGGAAAACATGTCTGATGGCATGAAGTTGGCATATGCAGGACGTCCTGCATCTGCTTCACCCGCCTGTGGATATGCTCATCTCCATCAAGAACAGCAGAAGTCTTTATTGAATACGGCATTTGCCAATCTAAAAGGTTACGTGATTACGAAATAATCGTCGTCATAACTCTACATACATATAACTAGGATTAATCATGGCTATTTTTGAAGTTAAAGTTCCACAACTCTCTGAATCTGTTGCTGAAGCAACTTTGTTGCAATGGAAAAAGAAGGTCGGCGATGCTATTGGTCAAGATGAAATCTTGATTGAAATTGAAACTGACAAAGTGGTTCTCGAAGTGCCGTCACCTTCTGCTGGTGTGCTTACTGAAATCGTAGTTGCCGATGGCGGTACCGTCGTTGCTGAGCAATTGATTGCTAAGATTGATAGCACTGCAGTTGCTATTAAGTCTGCTCCTGTAGCAGCGCCAGCCGCAGCTCCAGCCGCAGCTCCAGCAAAAACTGCTCCAGCAGCTAAAGCTTCAACTGTAGCTGCAGCTCCCTCTGCGGCAAAAATTCTGGCAGAAAATAATCTGAGCGCTGGTCAAGTTACTGGCTCCGGTCGTGATGGGCGCATTACTAAGGGTGATGCCTTAAATGCCGCTGCTGGCGGTGCAAAATCTGCTGCTATTCCAAGTGCATCCATTCCAATGGGTGATCGTCCAGAGGAACGTGTTCCCATGAGCCGCTTGCGCGCTCGGATTGCCGAACGTTTGCTAGAGTCACAAGCAAACAACGCAATTTTGACTACATTTAATGAAGTCAATATGGGTCCAGTGATTGCGCTTCGTAATAAATACAAAGATCAGTTTGAGAAAACTCATGGTGTGAAGTTGGGCTTTATGTCTTTCTTTGTCAAAGCGGCAACCCATGCTTTGAAGAAATTCCCATTACTCAATGCTTCTGTAGATGGCAATGACATCGTCTACCACGGTTACTTTGATATCGGTATCGCTGTAAGCTCACCACGTGGCTTGGTAGTTCCGATTCTGCGTGATGTGGATCAAATGAATTTGGCTGATATTGAGAAGAAGATTGCTGAGTTTGGCGTTAAAGCACGCGAAGGCAAGTTATCAATTGAAGAGTTGACTGGCGGTACATTCTCCATCTCTAATGGTGGTGTGTTTGGCTCTATGCTTTCTACGCCGATCATCAACCCACCACAATCTGCTATTTTGGGTATCCACGCTACTAAGGACCGCGCTGTTGTTGAAAACGGCCAAGTAGTAGTTCGTCCAATTAACTACCTTGCTTTGTCATATGATCATCGCATCATTGATGGCCGTGAGGCTGTACTTGGTTTGGTTGCCATGAAGGATGCCTTAGAAGATCCAGCACGTCTTCTTCTTGATTTATAAAAAGGGAAGATCATGAGCCAAGCTTTTGATGTAGTTGTAATTGGTGGTGGTCCTGGCGGCTACATTGCCGCAATTCGTGCAGCGCAACTCGGTTTTAAGGTTGCCTGCGCAGAATCCAGCTCTTATGACGATCCTAAGGGTGAGCCTCGCTTAGGAGGCACTTGCTTAAACGTGGGTTGTATACCTTCAAAGGCTTTGTTAGCCTCTTCCGAGGAGTTCGAGAAGATTGGTCATCAGGCTGCTGATCATGGGATCAAGGTTGGATCTGTCAGCATTGATTCTAAAAAGATGGTTGCTCGTAAAGACGATATCGTTACGAAGATGACTGGTGGCATTCAGTACCTCTTTCGCAAAAACAAAGTGACCTTATTAAAAGGCCATGCTTCTTTCGAAGCTAAAGGTGCTGATGGTTATCAAATTAAGATTGATGGCAAAGATAAAGAGACTGTTACTGCGAAGAATGTCATCATTGCAACTGGCTCTAAAGCGCGCCACTTGCCTGGTTTGCCAGTCGATAACATCTTGATCTGCGATAACGAAGGCGCACTGAAATTTGATTCAGTTCCTAAGAAGCTTGGCGTCATTGGTGCAGGTGTAATTGGCCTAGAGCTTGGTTCTGTATGGCGTCGTTTAGGCTCTGAGGTGACTGTGCTCGAAGCATTGCCTTCTTTTTTGGCGGCATGCGATACGGGTATTGCTAAAGAAGCACAAAAACTTTTTCTGAAGCAGGGCTTGAACATCAATATGGGTGTGAAAATTGGTGATGTGAAGGCTGATAAGAAGGGTATTGTTGTTAACTACACTGATAGTGCTGGTAAGGCTGCTAAGTTAGAGTGTGATCGCTTGATCGTTTCAGTTGGTCGTGTACCAAATACCGATAAATTGGGTTTAGACAAGATTGGCCTGAAAGTGGATGAGCGTGGTTTTATTCCAATCGATGATCACACTTGTGCCACTGCCGCACCTGGCGTATACGCTGTAGGTGATGTAGTGCGCGGCCCGATGTTGGCACATAAAGCGGAAGATGAGGGTGTCTTGGTAGCAGAAGTGATTGCTGGCCAAAAGCCGCATATCGATTACAACTGCATTCCTTGGGTGATATACACCGATCCTGAAATTGCTTGGGTTGGTAAGACTGAGCAAGCCTTGAAAGAGGCTGGCATTGCTTATAAGGCTGGTCAATTCCCATTTGGGGCTAATGGCCGTGCATTGGGCATGGGTCGCACTGATGGTTTTGTCAAAATCTTGGCTGATGCTAAGACTGATGAAATCCTCGGCGTTCACATCATTGGACCAAATGCTTCTGATTTAATTGCGGAAGCTGCTGTGGCAATGGAATTTAAAGCAGCGGCTGAGGATATTGCCCGTATCTGTCATCCGCATCCAAGTCTGTCAGAAGTCATGCGCGAAGCAGCGTTGGCAACTGATCAACGCGCATTAAATATGTAATTGAAAACAATTGAGTACTACCAACAAGAGTTAAAAACGCGCGGGTATCATACCGATTCCGCGCAGCTTCGTGCTGTAGAGCGTTTACAGCAGTGCGAAGATGAATGGATTGCGTATAAAGAGATTCGCAGTAACAATCTTAAGAAGGCGCTCTTCAAGCCGGCCCTCCCTCAGGGCTTGTATATATGGGGTGGAGTAGGGCGTGGAAAGTCCTTTGTGATGGACTGCTTTTATGCAGCCTCCCCAGTAGAAAAAAAGATTCGTATTCATTTTCATGAGTTCATGCGGGAAGTTCACCGCGAATTACATGAGTTATCCGGCATGGCCGACCCTCTGGATGAGCTTGCCAAAAGAATATCTCAGCGCTTTCGCTTAATCTGCTTTGATGAGTTCCATATCAACGACATTGCTGACGCGATGATTTTATATCGTCTCTTGAGCGCGCTATTTGAGGACCGTGTGCAATTTGTGATGACGTCAAACTATCGTCCAGATCAGCTATACCCCAATGGCTTGCATCGTGATCGATTGATTCCAGCGATTCAATTGCTGGAAGAAAAGCTCGATGTCTTAAATCTGGATGCAGGCAATGACTATCGTCGTGTGCAGATGGCACAAGTACAAGCGTATTTAACTCCAGCCAGCGCAGAAACACAGGTCAAGTTAGGCCAGATGTTTCAAACATTAATTGGTAATCGCAAAGAGGTTGCGATGCCTGTCTTAAATATTGAGTCTCGTGAGCTTAGGCCCTTACATTTGGCTAATGGAGTTGTTTGGTTTGATTTTCAAACTTTGTGCTGTGGCCCGCGCTCCCAAAACGACTACCTTGAGATTGCTAAGCAATTTCATACCGTGATTCTCTCGGGGGTGCCCTACATGCCTCCTAGGATGACTAATGAAGCACGTCGCTTTATCTGGCTGATTGACGTCTTATATGACCATAAGATCAAATTAATCATCTCTGCTGAGGTTCCGGCCACAGATCTGTATACCGAGGGCCAAATTACCTCTGAATTCTCCAGAACAGTGTCGCGCCTCATTGAGATGCAGTCCCGCGACTACCTAGATGCACCTCGGCGGGTCATTGACACCAGCTTGACCTAAAATAGGGTTATGAGCAGCTTTTCTCCCATTAACGCCGATTTGCATTGCCACTCAGTAGTTTCTGATGGCACTTTGACGCCTGAACAGCTTGCAGAGCGCGCTAAGGCAAACGGTGTTCATTTATGGGCATTAACGGATCATGATGAGTTGGGTGGTCAACAACGCGCAAGAGATGCAGCCAGCGCTTTGAACATGGACTACCTAGCTGGCGTAGAAATTTCAGTGACCTGGATGGGGGTCACCATCCACATTGTTGGACTTGGTATTGATGCTAAGCATGTTGGCATTCTAGAAGGTCTACGTCGCACGCGCGAGGGTCGCGGAGATCGCGCTCAACTGATGGCTGACCAATTAGCAAAAGTAGGGATTCCTGGTGCGTATGAAGGTGCATTGCATTACGCAGGTAATGATCAGCTGATTTCAAGAACACACTTTGCGCGCTTCTTAGTAGAGCAGGGTATTTGCCGTGATACTGAACACGTATTCAAAAATTATCTAGTGGAAGATAAGCCCGGCTTTGTTCCGCATATGTGGGCAACATTAGATGATGCAGTTGCCTGGATTAAGGCCGCTGGCGGGGTCGCAGTCATTGCCCATCCGGGACGCTATAGCAGACTGAATGCGATGCAGATGGATGAGCTCTATAAGCACTTTAAAGACATCGGCGGCTTGGCGATTGAGGTCATCACTGGAAGTCATAGTCCAGACCAGTATCAAACCTTTGGGAAGATTGCTCAGCAATACGGTTTCTTGGCTTCTCGAGGATCTGATTTTCATGATCCGAATGAAAGCCATATCGATTTAGGAAATTTGCCGCATTTGCCAGACCACCTTACACCAGTATGGTCTGCATTTCATTGATTCATTAACGATAAAGATAAAGAATAAAGATGTTTGCTGAACGTGTTCTCTCTGGTATGCGACCTACGGGTAATTTGCATCTTGGCCACTATCATGGCGTGCTCAAGAATTGGGTACGCTTGCAATCTGAGTATCCCTGCTTTTTCTTCGTTGCAGATTGGCATGCGCTAACTACGCACTATGAAACTCCGGATGTGATTGAGCAATCCGTTTGGGATATGGTGATTGATTGGTTGGCAGCGGGCGTGGATCCAAACCAAGCCACTTTATTTATTCAGAGCAAGGTACCAGAGCACGCAGAACTCTTTTTGCTGCTATCTATGGGAACCCCATTGGGCTGGCTTGAGCGGGTTCCGACCTATAAAGACCAGATTGAAAAGTTAAAAGAAAAAGATCTGCAAACTTATGGCTTTTTAGGTTATCCATTGCTACAAGCTGCCGATATTCTGATTTACCGTGCTCAACATGTACCAGTAGGTGAAGATCAAGTGCCTCACGTAGAAATGACACGTGAAGTGGCGCGCCGCTTTAACTATTTGTATGGTCGTGAACCAGGCTTTGAGGAAAAAGCCTTAGAGGCTGTAAAAAAACTGGGTAGTAAACGCGCCAAGATGTATACAGAGTTACGTGTAGCGTTTCAGGAGCGTGGTGATGATGAGGCTTTGGAGCAAGCTAAAGCATTGCTGCATGAAGCGCAAAGTTTATCCATGGCTGATCGTGAGAGATTGTTTGGTTTCTTAGAAGGCTCGCGCAAAATTATTCTCCCTGAGCCACAGGCGTTATTAACTTCGGCATCACGCATGCCAGGCATTGATGGCCAAAAGATGTCCAAGTCATATGGCAACACGATTAGCATTCGCGAAGAGCCTGAAGAGGTCATTAAAAAAATCCGTACCATGCCAACTGACCCAGCTCGTGTTCGTAGAACAGATGCCGGGGACCCCGCGCGTTGCCCAGTATGGCAACTACATACTGTCTACTCCAATGAAGCAACCAAGCAGTGGGTTGAAAAGGGTTGTAAGTCAGCAGGTATTGGTTGTCTTGAGTGTAAGCAGCCAGTAATTGATGCCATTCTTGCTGAACAACAACCCATGTTTGAGCGTGCTCAAAAGTATTTGGATGATCCGAGTCTTTTACGTTCGATCATTGCTGATGGCGGCGATAAAGCGCGCAAAGTTGCTCAAGAAACGATGCGTGAGGTCCGCGAAGCAATGGGCCTTGATTACGATTAAGGTTCTTGGCTTGCCTAATCTGCACGATGTGATTGTGAGGCCATCCTCTTGGGTAGCGCGGTTTGCACCACTCATTCCTAAGGATGGCGTGGTTCTCGATCTTGCTTGCGGTTCAGGGCGCCATTCTCAATTATTAGCTGATCTGGGTTATTCAGTTTTGGCTGTAGATCAAGATATAGCTGCAATCGAGGCTTTAAAGTCTTCTTCAATTATTCCAAAATGCCTAAATCTTGAGCAAGATACTTGGCCGCTGGCTGAGTTAAGGTTTGGGGGTATTGTGGTGACGAATTACCTATATCGACCTCATCTTGATCGTTTGCCTGAAATGTTAGAGGAAGGCGGAATTTTGATCTATGAAACCTTTGCTCAGGGTAATGGGGAATTCGGTAAGCCTTCTAACCCGAATTTCCTCTTAAATCCAGGTGAATTATTGGCTTTTGCTGCCCGCCATAGCCTCAAAGTCATGGCATATCAGGATATTTATGTGGATGAGCCCAAACCAGCCATGGTTCAAGCCCTTTGCGCTGTAAAAGGCGGGCTAAAAGACCGCATTCCGTTACAATTTCAAGGTTAAGACAGTCCATATCGGTGCATATTCGGTGACAAATACAGTTCAATCTAAAGGCAGCAAAAAGCCCATTTCTGGCAGCATACCAGCCATTGTTACGCCGATGTATGAGGATGGTAGTTTGGATTACGCCGGCCTGCGAGCATTGTTAGATTGGCATGTAGCTGAAGGTTCTGATGGCATCGTCATTGTTGGTACTAGCGGTGAATCGCCAACGGTCTCTGTAGAAGAACACTGTGAACTCATTCGCGTTACGGTAGAGCAGATCGCTGGGCGCATTCCTGTGGTTGCAGGAACAGGCGGAAATTCTACGACCGAAGCGATTGAATTAACCCAGTTTGCTAAAAAAGTGGGCGCTGATGCTAGCTTGCAGGTAGTTCCTTATTACAACAAGCCAACGCAAGAGGGTATGTATGCCCACTTCAAAAAAATTGCAGAGTCTGTTGACCTGCCAGCCATTTTGTATAACGTTCCTGGCCGCACAGTAGCGGATTTAGCTGGCGATACGGTCGTGCGTTTAGCAGGAGTTCCTGGGATCATTGCGATTAAGGATGCAACCGGAAACTTAGAGCGCGGAACTTTATTGATTGCTGACCTCAAGCGGGCTGGGCATAGCAATTTTTCAGTATTTTCTGGTGATGATTTAACTGCTGCAATGTTGATGCTCATGGGTGGCAAGGGCAATATTTCAGTAACAGCCAACGTTGCGCCTCGCTTGATGCATGAATTGTGTGTTGCTGCGATGTCCGATGATGTGAAAAAAACCCGCGAGATTCAATACAAATTACTAGCAGTTCATAAGGCGATGTTTACGGAAGCAAATCCAATCCCTGTCAAATGGGCCCTTCATGAAATGGGTAAGATCACCGCTGGCATCCGCTTGCCACTAACGCCTTTAAGCGCGTCTTTACGTGAACCCTTGAAGGCAGCATTAAAACAGGCTGACTTGATATGATGAATTTGATGCGAATACTTAGCCGATATATAGCGATACTTGGCCTTACGATCACTGCCGCGATTATCTTGACGGCATGCAAATCGGTTACTAGTAACGATACGGTAGATTACAAATCTACTGGAGCAGTGCGCGGCCCTAATTTGTCTTATCCGCCGGATTTGATTACTGCTCAGGCTGATCGTCGTTACATCGTTCAAGACGGTACTGCAACCATGTCTGAATACAACGCTGCAATGAAAAAATCAGTGCAGATGCGTAATAACGTCATGACTGGAATCCCGGGCATGCGGATTGAACGAGATGGCGAGCGTCGTTGGCTGGTAGTTGAAAAACCTGCTACCGAGCTATACCCGCAGGTAAAAGATTTTTGGCAGGAAAATGGTTTCTTGTTAATTGTCGATTCGCCATCTACCGGCATTATGGAAACCGATTGGGCAGAAAACCGCGCTAAGCTGCCACAGGACTTTATCCGCTCAGCGCTCGGCAGTGTTCTTGGTTCAGTTTATGACACCGGGGAGCGTGATAAATATAAAACCCGTTTAGAAGCGCCTAAGTCTGATGAAACTGAAATTTACATCACGCAAAAAGGTACGCTAGAAAAGTGCGTCACAGATACAGCTGGCGATCAATGTCTCTATACCATTTGGACTAGCCGCCCTAATGACCCTAATTTGGAGGCTGTATTTTTGGCGCGCTTGATGGAGCGTCTTGGCATGACTCAAGAGCAAGCCAAAGCAATGGTGGCAGTGCCTTTAGTAGCCAAAACTGCAAAAGCAAAATTTGTACAAGGAGCTAACAACCAAGGTTATATCGAGTTGAATTCTAGCTTTGATCGTGCATGGCGCGATGTAGGTTTGGCCTTGGATCGCTCTAACTTTACTGTTGAAGATCGCAACCGTTCCAACGGTGTTTACTATGTGCGTTATATCAATGCTAAGGATGTCGATGATAAAAAAGGTTTCTTCTCAAACCTCTTTAGTAGCAAAGACGATTCCAAGTTACAAGCTAAGAAATATCAGGTGATCGTTAAGAGTACTGGTGAAAATTCAGCGAATGTCTATGTACAGGATGCTGATGGAAAGCCAGAAAATACTCCGGCTGGTATTCAATTGTTAACTTTACTAACGGATCAGTTGGCCAAATAAATAAATCCAAGCAATAAAAAAGCCGCTATTAAGCGGCTTTTTTTCTTCAAGAAGAAGATTACTTCTTAGCGTCAGCAGCAGGAGCGGCAGGAGCAGCAGGAGCGGCTGGAGCAGCAGCGTCAGCAGCAGGAGCAGCTGGAGCAGCAGCAGGAGCTTCAGCAGGTTTTGCTTCTTCTTTTTTACCGCAAGCGGCCAAAGCGATAGCTAACATTGCAACGAATACGAGTGACTTCTTCATTTGTAATTTCCTCAAAAAAAATTTAACAACAATTACCGGTAATTGTGTTGAAAATTCCTAGGGATTGCCCTTAGGTGATTTCCAGAATTTATTATAGCCATCCTTGCTTTTAAGTCTCAAAAACCAGCCAGCCAGCCAGGTAGGCCACATAAAGACTGCTCTGGGCGGTAGCCTGAATTTTTTGGCTTAAAAGCCCTTTCTGGCTTGAGAGGGTTCGCCAGGCTTGCGTAATATCCTTTGCCTGGTCTTTGCTCATATTTTCGCCATTGCAAAAGACCTCATTGCCAAGACTAAGAATGCGCGTTTGGGGGCTAGGAAGAAGCTTCTTTGAGCCAAGCTGTTTGTTAAAACGGCTAGGGTTTAAGGGCTTGATTGGGCCATCGAACAAGGCCTGTTGTTTGGGTTCGGATAGGTATGCAGTGATCCCAGGTAAAAAACGATCTATCTGATTCAATTTCAGCTCATGCAGCTTGAGCGTGAGTTGTTTAACCAGCTCCTCTGGCAGTTGCTCTGCATTCGCAGTTGCTTTTTGCAATGGATCAGAAAATTTACGCTCAAGTTCCGGAATCTCTTCTAGCGATTCCGCTAAGCGCCACAAGCCCTCTTGAAGTAGTTCTTTAAAACTGGGAGACCGAAATCCAACTGACCACGTTTGACAACCAGGATCTAGGGCAATGCCATAATGGGCAATATGAGGCGGCAAGTACAGCATATCGCCTGGCTCTAAGACCCACTCATGCTCAGCTTTAAAGCGCTGCAAAATTTTGAGGGGCAAATTAGGGCTGAGGCTTAAATCCTTTTGCTTAGATATTTGCCACTGCCTTCTACCAGACATCTGAATTAAAAAGACATCATAAGAATCAAAGTGAGGCCCAACGCCACCCCCAATTCCGGCAAGGCTAATCATTAAATCATCAAGACGTGCATCTGGGATAAAGCGAAACCAGGACAGAATTTTTGCAGCGGCCTGGTGGTGGGCTTCCATTCCTTGAAGTAGTAATGTCCAATTGGACTTGCCCAATGATGGGATCGCTTTTTTTGAAAACGGTCCAGCATCAAAGCTCCATGGCTTTGCTTTGATTAGTCGTGATTCAATGTTATCTTTGCTGGCCAGTTTGACCAGTTCATCTGCAGAAATGGGGCTGTCTAGACATTCACCATTTTGGGTGGCGAGGGCAAATGCGGGAATGGCCCCACGGATTAATAAGGGTTTTTTATGCCAATACTGCTTCATGAAGCTATCCGGGCTAATGCCCCCAAATAATGCCCAGGGCTCATTTAAAGGTAGATTTTGAGGAGCCTGGGGAGGCTCGTAGGGTTTGCTCAAGTAAAATGGAGTCATAAAGTAAAAGCTTAATAAAAACTCATTAAAAACGAATGTTCGACAGATTTCGCATGAAGATTGAAAAAAATACCATCGTATCCCTTCGTTATAAGTTAACTGATGCGCAAAATAATGTCATTGAAGAACCAGATTCTCCGATGGTATACCTGCACGGTGGCTATGAGGGCACTTTCCCAAAAATAGAAACCCTTTTGGATGGCCAAGACATTGGCTATGAAGCCAGTATTCAGCTTGAGCCAGGCGAGGCTTTCGGTGAGTATGACCCAGAGCTTCTCAAGATTGAACCACGCACGCGTTTTCCAGAGCCGCTTGAAGTGGGCATGCAGTTTGAAGGTATACCGGACGCTGATGAAGAATCAGCTTCTGCGCAAGAGCCAGATTCTGATGATGAGCCGCTCATCTATACCGTCACTGATGTTGCAGATAGTCAAGTGGTGCTTGATGGCAATCATCCATTAGCAGGTATGGCCTTACGTTTTTGGGTTCAAGTTGAAGATGTTCGTGCTGCTAGTGAAGAAGAGATTCAAAATCGTCATCCCGAAGGCGGTGAGAGTTTTACTTTTGGAATGCCTAATGATGATGGGGAAGATGACGATGGGGAAGAGTTTCCGAGCACTGCTTTAGGTTCAAGCAGTACCAATCCACGTACACTGCATTAGATAGTACTTATTCCTGAATTTACTCTTTAAGCCATTCTTTAATGGCATCCAGGTCCCGCTTGGTATCACTGCTACCTACGGTATCAGTAGGCGTGTTACTCAACTTAGCCAATGCCTTTTCTAGCATAGCAATCTTTGCTTCTTGTTCAATCGTCGCATCAATTAAGCCCTTGAGCGCCATCGATACAGGATCATCGACATTTGGCGTTACGCCATAAGCAGAGAAATATTCTTTTGTTTTGCTATCGGCACTTTGCGGTAGATCTGGATGTAAGACGCGAGCAGGTATTCCAACAGCAGTAGCGCCTGCTGGGATTTCTTTTAAGACTACTGCGTTTGATCCAACGCGTGCACCGTCACCAACAGTAAAGCCACCAAGCACTTTTGCACCGGCACTGATAACCACACCTTTACCAAGAGTAGGATGACGTTTAACGCCTTTGTAAAGTGAAGTACCGCCTAAGGTCACGCCCTGATAGATCGTGCAATCGTCACCGATTTCAGTAGTCTCGCCAATGACAATGCCAAGACCGTGATCTAAAAATACTCGACGACCGATCTTTGCGCCCGGATGAATTTCAATTCCGGTAAAAAAACGAGCGAACATAGAAAGCACACGCGCAATCCATTTGAGACCTAGATTCCATAAAAAGTGAGAGATACGATGGAGCCAAACTGCATGCAAACCTGGATAGCAAGTAATGACCTCAAGACGGTTTCTTGCTGCTGGGTCTCTGGCAATAATGGAGTCGACTTGGTCGAATAGTGAGCTAAACATGCTTTGATTTTAACGGGATGTGCTTATTTTCTCAGGAGCATCTGTTTTGCTATGCCACGCAAGAGATCAATTTCTTCTTTATGTAGCCGACTGCGTGCAAATAGGGCCTGTAAGCGAGGCATCAGCTTTTTTGGATTCTTGGGGTCTAGGTAGCCAATAGCCTGTAGGCCGTCGCGCCAATGATCAAGCATCGCTGCAATTGCTGCTGGATCAGCTAATTGGGCGATTTCTTCCCGATTAATCATCCATTCTGGCTCATCTGAGGCTTGCTTGAGTGTCTGTCGCAGCGTATAGGCGCAGATCATGAGGGCTTGGGCTAGATTGAGAGAGGGATAGACTGGGTTAGCCTCTAACCAAACCCTATGGGTGCACAAGGCCAAGTGTTCATTATCCAGACCCGTTCTCTCCGGCCCGAAGACGATGGCAACTTGCCCCTGATTGGCGACTGTTTCCTTAATGAGAGTACGGGCTGATTCCCAATCTAGGACTGGAGGACCAAATTCTCGATCCCGACTTGTAAGGCCAAGTACTAGTGAGCAACCTTCAACCGCCAAGGACAAGGATTCTGACTCCTGTGAGGATTCAAGAACATCAACAGCGCCGCTTGCTAAGGCAATCGCCTCAGATTCTTTGGCAACATCCTTGATTTTGGGCTTGATGAGACGTAGATCGGCAAAGCCCATCGTTTTCAGTGCTCGCGCTGCTGAACCTACATTTCTGGGGTGGCTGGTTTCAACCAGAACCCAGCGTAGTAGTGAGGATTTCTCGGTATTCATGGGCTGCTTATAGGGGTCTATGGAGGCTCAAAGCGCTCATCGTTTAGAATCAGTGTATTAGCTTCATATTGTCATGCAGTTTAGGCAATATTACAGGCTCGTTCTTATTTAATTTGCCCATCAATACTTATGCATCCCATGTTAAATGTGGCCGTAAAGGCTGCCCGTCGTGCTGGAACTGTGATTAATCGAGCCTCTCTCAATTTAGAGCGCCTGCAGGTTGATCGTAAACAGCACAATGATTTCGTAACCGAGGTGGACAAAGCCGCAGAGTCGGCAATCATTGAAACGCTCAGTGAGGCTTATCCAACCCATGGGTTTTTGGCTGAAGAAACGGGCGAATACAATATTGATGCAGAAAACATCTGGATCATCGATCCATTAGATGGCACAACCAATTTCATTCACGGCTTTCCGCAATATGCGGTATCCATTGCGTTGGCAGTGAATGGCGTAACCCAGCAAGCAGTAGTCTATGACCCAACTCGCGATGAGTTGTTTACTGCTACCCGTGGTGCGGGCGCTTATTTAGATCGCCGTCGCTTGCGAGTGGCTTCTCAAGATCGTTTAGTAAGTTGCTTGATTGGCACCGGGTTTCCGTATCGCGAAGATCAAGATCTAGAAAAGTATTTAAAAATATTTGCAGAGATGACACGTCAGTGCGCTGGCTTACGCCGCCCTGGTGCCGCATCTTTAGATTTAGCTTATGTCGCTGCCGGTCGTTATGACGGCTTCTTTGAGAGCGATCTCAAGCCTTGGGATATGGCGGCAGGCGCCTTATTGATCACCGAGTCTGGTGGCTTGGTTGGCAATTACCGTGGCGAAGAAGGTTTTCTCAAGAACGGTGAAGTGATCGCGGCAAATCCCAGAATCTTTGCACAGATGGTGCAGTGTTTATCTAAATACTCCAACACCTAAGAGCTGAGTCAGTAGATCTACTTAAGATTTACTCAGATCAATATAACGCACACCCTGACTATTGATTGATAGTGCGCTCGCTCTTGGGGCAGTACTTTCAGGATGATCTAGATCCCAGTCTGATAGTACCCAGCGTTGCCAGGTTTGCTCATGCAATTGCTCGTGATGATGAGCGGGTAAGTGGGTATGACCGTGGATGAGTTTATCGACAGATTGGCTTTTAAGTACCGAAGCGCAAGCCTGTAGAGTCACATTGGTCCTCATATTATTTTGCGTAGATGATTTACTCGCACTGCGTTGATATTGGGTGTGGCTATTACTGCGAAGGCCGTTAGCGATAGATCGGCGCCAGCTAAGCGGCATACTTAAAAATAATTTTTGAATCCAAGGCTTTCTAACGAGGCTGCGAAATACTTGATACCCCACATCGGCTGTGCATAAAGAGTCGCCATGACAAACCACATATTTTTCAGTCGCGATTTCAATCAACGAGGGATCAGGCAAGAAAGTCATACCTGTCTTTTTCAAAAAGCCAGAGCCAATCAGGAAATCACGGTTGCCATGAACGTAATAGGTCTTCGTTTTTGCCGATAGCTTAGCGAGTGCGCGTATGACTTCTTGTTGAAATGGGGAGTTCGTGGATGTGTCATCACCAACCCAATACTCAAACAAGTCTCCCAGAATAAATACAGCCTCTGCCTTAGGACCTTCTTTTTCGCAGAAGTCAAAAAAATATTGCGCCGTCAAAGGCATTGACGGCGTTAGGTGAATATCTGAGATGAGCAGCGCGCTCGCGTATTGCAGAATCATTCCTCGAGTACGGTCGCTTTCTCAATGACAACATCTACTGAAGGCACATCTTGATGAAAGCCTGAGCTAGCAGTTTTGACTTTGCGAATGGCGTTCACCACATCCATGCCGTCGGTAACTTTGCCGAATACAGCATAACCCCAACCTTGCGCATTGGGCGCAGTGTGATTTAAGAAATCATTGTCATTGACGTTGATGAAAAATTGCGCTGTTGCTGAATGGGGGTCGCTAGTGCGAGCCATTGCAACGGTGCCAAGATCATTCTTGAGACCATTGTTAGCTTCATTTTCAATTTGTTTACCAGCAGACTTCTCTTTCATGCCAGGAGCCATGCCGCCACCTTGAATCATGAAGTTATCAATCACGCGATGAAAGATAGTGCCATCATAGTGGCCACTCTTAACGTATTGCAAAAAATTGGCAACAGTCTTAGGCGCCTTGGCGGAATCAAGGCTGAGGGTGATATCACCCTGATTCGTTTTTAACAGTACTTTAGCCATTATTTGGATTTGCTTTCTGGAGGGTTAGTGGTTGGAATAGTTGTTGGTGCTTTATTGGGTTGTTTAATGAGATTCATTAACGCTTTAGCTCGGTTTGAGTATTGACGTTGATTTAATTGGGCCGATAAGGCAGCGTCTTCATAGGCTTTGGCTCCAAGACGCACATAGAGCTCGCCTAAATTGGCAGAAGCAATGGCATAGCTTGGGCGCAGTTTTAGAGCGAGCTCCAAATAATCTCTTGCTTCAATCCATTTTTCCTGGCTGGCCGCAATTGCCGCAAGATTGTTATAGGGCTCAGGCAATTCTGGGAATTGTTGGGTAATTTGGATTAAGGTTTTCTTGGCTTGCTCAAGTTCGCGCATTTCAATTTGAAGACGGGCTTTTAAAAAACGCAATTGCACATTTTTGGGAGATTTTTTTAAACGGGCATCAATCAGTGTGATGGCCTCTGGGAACTGACGTGCTTTGACTAATTTTTCAATATCAGAGGGCACCGCATTTTTGGTTACAGGATCTGGCTCAATAATCAGAAAAGATAAGAATGGCAATGCTACGGTCTCAGAAAGCACTGGATTAAGTGCGTCATACGGTGTGTCGGGTGAGATCCTTGGGGGATCGTTAGGGCTATAGCCGCCTAAATAAGGGGTATTTGGTCCGCATTTCAATTCTTGTGCGTTTGCCACCTGCATTTCTACGTCTGCACGCTGTTGGGCAGGAGTACTACAGCCCGCAATCAATGTGGCAGCCAATATTGCGGCAAGGATATTTAAAAGGGCGGGGCGTGGTGCTGGGATGGTTGAAGGCATAGGGGAAGGGGTATAAAACTGGCTCATTCGATATACTCAGCGCTCAGTCTAACAAATTGGCGCTACTTGCCCCACCTTTATAGCCATATGCTGCAAATCTATAACACCCTTAGCCGCTCAAAAGAGGTATTTAAGCCCATCGTACCGGGTAAGGTGAAGATGTATGTCTGCGGTATGACGGTTTATGATTTCTGCCACATTGGCCACGCTAGGGTCATGATTGTTTTTGACATGGTGGTTCGCTGGCTACGTGCCAGTGCTTATGAGGTTGTTTATGTCCGCAACATCACTGATATCGATGACAAGATTATTAATCGCGCTATTGAAAATGGCGAACCTATTTCTGCGCTGACCAATCGCTTTATTGATGCTATGCATGCCGACTCTGATGAGTTAGGTTTAATGCATCCCGATCAAGAGCCGCGCGCTACGGATTACATCAAACAAATGCAAGGCATGATTGGTAAGCTCATTGACAATCAATTGGCATACCAGGCAGACGATGGGGATGTTAATTTTGCAGTACGCTTACTCCCGCGGTATGGTCAACTTTCTGGCAAGTCATTAGATGAGCTCAATGCGGGTGAGCGTGTTGCGATTGTTGGCGGTAAACGCGACCCCTTAGATTTTGTTCTCTGGAAAACTGCCAAGTCTGAAGAGCCAGCAGATACACGCTGGGCCTCCCCATGGGGAGAAGGACGCCCAGGTTGGCATATCGAGTGCTCTGCTATGGCTTGTGATTTACTGGGCGAGCATTTTGATATTCATGGTGGTGGTGCTGACTTGCAATTCCCGCATCATGAAAATGAGATTGCACAAAGTGAGGGTGCTTTATATGGTCAGGGTCGCAAAGACAACGATGCCCCCTTTGTCAATTATTGGATGCACAATGGCCATATTCGGGTAAATGAAGAAAAGATGTCTAAGTCTTTAGGCAATTTCTTTTTGATTCGAGATGTTCTTAAAAGCTTTGATCCTGAGGTGGTGCGCTTCTTCATGCTTAAAGCCCATTACCGTAGCCCAGTCAATTACAGTGATATTCAGCTTGAAGAAGCCCGCGCTGGATTGTTAAGGCTTTATAAAGCCTTAGCTCAAGTAGAACTTCAATCCAATGCTCTGGATCCACATAACCCATGGGCCAAGCGTTTTGCCGCTGCCATGAATGATGACTTTAATACTCCCGAGGCAATTGCCGTGCTCTTTGATTTGGCAAGCGAAGTAAATCGTGCCCAAGGTACTGAAAAACAAATACTCGCTAGTACTCTAAAGTCCTTAGGAGCAAAGCTCAATTTCTTACAGCGCGATCCAACAGCATTTCTACAGGCAGGCTCAAAGCAAGAAGTCGGCTTAAGCGCGGCTCATATTGAAGAAAAAATTGCTGAGCGTGTGGCAGCTAAGCAAGCAAAAGATTTTGCTAAGGCAGATTTGATCCGTAAGGTACTTTTAGACCAAGGCGTAGTCTTAGAAGACAAGCCGGGTGGCCTAACAGAATGGCGAAGAGATTAGTGGCTGCGGTAAAGGATAAAGCCATTTTGCAAGAAGTTGCTCCAGAGTATTGGGAGCAAGCTTGTCGCGAACTCATGAAGCAGGATCGTATTCTCAAAAAATTGATTCCTAAATATGGAACTGGTTTTTTGGTCACTCGCGGTGACCCTTTCACAACCTTGGCTAGAGCAATCGTAGGGCAGCAAATTTCGGTAGCTGCAGCACAAGCAGTTTGGGATAGAGTGGTGATTGCTAGCAAGAAAAAAATCAATCCTAAGAACATCCTGGCGCTATCGGTTGAAGAGCTGAGAGCTGCTGGCTTATCCGGGCGCAAAGTGGAATACATCCAAGACTTGGCTGATCATTTTGATGCTGGACGATTACATGCCAATCAATGGAAAGACATGGACGATGAGAGCGTCATTAAGGAATTAAGCGCAATTCGGGGAATTGGCCGCTGGACAGCTGAAATGTTCCTAATTTTCAATATGGTTCGCCCTAATATCCTGCCACTAGACGATATTGGGCTCATTAAGGCTATTTCCCTGAATTACTTCAGTGGAGAGCCAGTAAGCCGCCATGAAGCCCGTGAGGTGGCTGCTAATTGGGCCCCCTGGCGCACGGTTGCTACCTGGTATATGTGGAGAAGTATCGACCCCATTCCAGTTGAATATTAAAATCAGACTATGAAAACGACTTTCCTAGATTTTGAGCAGCAAATCGCCGAATTAGAAACAAAGATCGAAGAGCTGCGTTTTGTACAAGATGAGTCATCGGTAGATATTTCGGATGAGATCAAAACGCTTGCTGAAAAAAGTCAGCAACTCACGAAAGATGTCTACGCTAACCTCACACCTTGGCAGGTCTCGCAAGTAGCGCGTCATCCACAGCGTCCATACACTTTGGATTATGTCAGTTCATTATTTACTGATTTTCATGAGCTGCATGGCGATCGCACATTTGCTGATGATCAATCCATCATTGGAGGTCTAGCGCGCTTTGATAATCAACCCTGCATAATCATTGGCCATCAAAAAGGCCGCGACACCAAAGAGCGTGCTCTGCGCAATTTCGGTATGAGTCGTCCTGAAGGTTATCGCAAAGCAATGCGCCTCATGCGCCTAGCTGAAAAGTTTGGAATTCCGGTTTTTACCTTTGTAGACACCCCAGGAGCATTCCCTGGTATTGATGCAGAAGAGCGCAATCAATCCGAGGCGATTGGACGCAATCTTTATGTTCAGGCTGAATTAGAAGTGCCAATCATCGCAACGATTATTGGTGAAGGTGGCTCAGGTGGAGCTTTAGCAATTGCGATGGGTGATGTAGTGCTGATGTTGCAAAACTCCACATATTCCGTTATTTCTCCAGAGGGATGTGCTTCTATTCTATGGAAGACCGCTGATAAGGCCCCTGAGGCTGCAGAGCAGCTGGGCTTGACTGCCCAAAGACTAAAAGCACTGGGCTTGATCGATAAGATTGTGGCTGAACCAGTGGGTGGCGCCCATCGCGACTACGACACTATGATGGCCAATATGCGTAAGGCTTTGAGTGAATCAATCAAGACTTTTGATGGCATGAAGGTAGACGCACTTCTTGAACGTCGTCATGAACGTTTAATGAGTTATGGCAAGTTCAAGGAAATCACAGCCAAGTCCTAATTCAGGAAAGCGAATTGCGGTTGCCTTAAGTGGTGGCCTCGATTCGGTTGTGCTGCTCGATACTGTTTGCAAAGCGCAGGCAAAAAATCAGCAAAGTCAAATTTATGCTTTTCATATTCATCATGGCTTACAAAAACAGGCTGATGATTGGCTTATCTTCTGTGAGAAGCTTGCCAAAAAACACAAAATTCATTTTGATTTCAGGCTACTGCATTTAACTGGCAATCAAGAGCAGGGTAATCTTGAGGCAAGAGCAAGAGCAGGACGTTACGAGGCGCTCACTGATCTCTGTACTGAATATGGTATCGATGACTTGCTCCTGGCACACCACCAAAATGATCAAGCGGAGACGGTGCTCTTGCAACTTCTGCGGGGTGCTGGTGTGGCAGGGACGGCTGGTATGCCTAGTAGCCGTGAGCTCAAAATCAAAGATGGCAAGATTACACTTTGGCGCCCTTTATTGAACCAAAGCAAAAAAGAACTCGAGGCTTACGCTAAAGGGCACAAGCTGAAGTGGATTGAGGACCCCAGTAATCAAGATTCTAAGTATCGTCGCAATGCCATTCGCAAAACAATTATTCCAGCCTTAGAAAAGCTTCAACCTGAGACCATTGCTAATCTTGCTCGCAGCGCAGGATTGCTGGGTGAGGCGCAAACCTTGCTTGACCGATTGGCCATGCAGGATGCAAAAACCATTTTCATTAAAGATGGTATTCAATTGAAGCAATTACTTGAGCTCGCAAAAAAAGATTTACCTGCTGCCAATAATGTTCTGAGATATTGGTTAAAGATGAGCGAGTTGACGATGCCATCACAAGAGCGTCTTGCCGCCTGGTGGCGTGACCTTAATACAGTCAAAGCAGGCGCTCAGTTGGAATGGGCTCATGATGAAAAGAGTATTCGGCTTTGGCGCGGCATCTTGCAGATTGAAGAGTTAAAGCTGGGCGAGTGGATTTTTAAAACAATTCCGAGCGCCAGTAAAACCCCGGGACTTCCGAGTCAATGGTTCAAAGAGGCCCAGAAAAAAGGACTGATTACTCAAAAAGACAGGTCTGGTTCAGAAAAAATTCAAATCAAAGCCAATACACCGCGTAAGACCCTGAAAAATCTCTTTCAAGAGGGTGACATTCCTCCGTGGCAGAGAAATGCACCTCTCTTGTATATCAATGGTGAGTTGATTGCAGTCGCGGGAGTCGGGTTAAGTCATCCCCATCTGGTTCATTCAGGACCCAGGGTGCGGCCCGAGTGGGTTCAAAACCCTGTAAAATAAGGCTCTTTTGATCCTCAGGAAATTCATTTCCTGTTATAGATAGTTAACTAGACGGTTTTTATGGCTCTTATCGTTCATAAGTATGGCGGCACCTCAATGGGCTCTACAGAGCGCATTGGTAATGTCGCTAAACGCGTTGCCAAATGGATGCGTGCTGGCCATCAAGTGGTCGTAGTACCCTCGGCCATGTCAGGTGAAACCAACCGCTTGCTGAGTTTGGCAAAAGAAATTAATGCAGATGCGAACCCCCGTGAGTTAGATCAGATTGCCTCTACTGGCGAACAAGTCAGCTCGGGTCTTTTAGCCTTAGCATTGATGCGCGAAGGTGTTGATGCAGTCAGTTACGCTGGCTGGCAGGTAACCGTTCATACCGACTCTTCTTTTACTAAAGCGCGCATTAAAAGTATTGATGACAAAAAAATTCTGAATGATTTAAATGCCGGAAAAGTTGTAGTAGTTACTGGTTTTCAGGGTGTTGATCCAGAAGGCAACATTACGACCTTGGGTCGCGGTGGCTCAGATACTTCTGCAGTAGCGATGGCTGCTGCACTGAAAGCAGACGAGTGCTTGATCTACACTGATGTTGACGGTGTTTACACCACCGACCCCCGTGTTTGTGAAGATGCACGTCGCTTAGATAAGATTACCTTTGAAGAGATGCTAGAAATGGCTAGCTTAGGTTCGAAGGTATTGCAGATTCGTTCAGTGGAGTTTGCTGGTAAGTACAAAGTTAAAACCCGAGTTCTGTCTTCCCTGACAGACCCGTTGATGCCCTTAGACATCGAGATGAAGTCGGGTACCTTGATTACATTTGAAGAGGACAGCACTATGGAAGCCGCAGTTATTTCCGGCATCGCCTTTGCGCGTGATGAAGCGAAGATTACCGTCTTGGGGGTTCCTGACCGCCCAGGTATTGCATACCAAATTCTGGGGCCTATCGCTGACGCTAATGTCGATGTCGATATGATTATTCAGAATCAATCCGTTGATGGAAAGACTGACTTTACTTTTACGGTACCTCGCGCTGAGTATCAAAAAGCATTAGACCTACTCAAGAACACAGTGCAAGCCCACATCGGAGCGAAAGAAATCTCTGGCGACCCTAAGGTTTCTAAAGTTTCAGTGGTTGGTGTAGGTATGCGTTCGCATGTTGGTGTTGCTAGCAAAATGTTCCGCACATTATCTGAGGAGGGCATCAATATCCTCATGATCTCGACTAGTGAAATCAAGATTTCAGTTGTGATTGATGAGAAATATATGGAGCTAGCAGTACGGGCACTTCATAAGGCATTTGAGCTCGACCAGAAGTAAGCATTAGTAAAAGGGCGGTAAAACCCCCTTTAAAACCACAGTAAGACAGTAATCCGTTAAACTGTGGGTCGTTGTAAAGACTTAGAAATACGGAGACGTGGCCGAGCTGGTCGAAGGCACTCCCCTGCTAAGGGAGCATCGGGGCTAAAACTCTGATCGGAGGTTCGAATCCTCTCGTCTCCGCCAGTAATATTCAATAAACCCAGTAAATTCAATGAGTTGCTGGGTTTTTTGTTGCCCTAAATCCCCTTAATAATAATAATTGTTGGTATTTTTACAACTAAATGTTGCACCACAGCATATTTGTGTTTAGAATGATGCATCGCAACAAATTTTAACCAATTAACTTATTAAGGATAAATCATGTTCCAAACTCAATTAAACGATCAAATCGCTCAATCTCAAGCTAAAGCTGTAGAGAAGGCAAAACATTTGGCTCAAGTAGCTGTTGAAAGTGCTCAAGAATTGGCAGAAATCAACCAAGCTGCTGCTAAAGATGCAATGGCTGCTGCACAAGATGCCAGCACACAGTTGTTAGCAATCAAAGATGCACAACAGTTTACTAAGTTGGCTACTCCAGAAGCTGCTCAAGAAGCCGCTAAATATGCTGCTGCTTATCAAGCTAAAGTGAACAAAGTAGTTCGCAATGGCAATAAAGAAGTTGCTCAAGTAATTGATGCTTCTATTGATGATGCACGTGATGATTTAGTGAAGTTTGTTAAAGAGTCTACTAAGACTGCACCTGCTGGATCTGAGGCTTTTGTATCAGCATTCCACACTGCATTTGATGCTTCACTCCAACAGTTTGACCAAGTTCGCGCTTCAGCTACTGATGCTTTCGCAAACTTTGAGAAAAGTGTTGATGCTGCATTGGCAAACATTCAAGGTCAGTACGCACCTAAATCAACAAAGAAATCTGCTACTAAATTAGCTGCTTAATTTAGTTTCACCAGTATTTCCAAAGCCGCCTTCGGGCGGCTTTTTTCTTTCCTACTTTCCTTCGAGTTCTATAAGTCCCTTTATTTAACCCTTACTTAGGGTTTTCCTATATAAATAAAGCTCACAACTTCACAACTTCTGTAGTATAGTAGCTTTACTGGGAGAAGAAATGAAAAGACAGGTACCAAAAACACATCAAGCCTTGGAGTGGGTAAGGAAGGGCTTAAGTGCTGCGCAAGCAGCGAGGAAGATGGAGATTTCAGAATCCAGTGTGTATGCCGCTCTCAGAAAATCGAAAGCAAAAGATTCGGGCTGTTGCCCAACCTGTGGTCACAAAATAAGGAACTAAGATGAAAAAGAGTCTACTAGCCGTCGTATCAATTTCTGTTGCTGCATTTGCGTACGCTAATACCATGCCTTCAGATTCTTCTGCGTTAGTAAATCAGCAATGCCAAATTTCTGCGCAGGCAGTTTCAGCTTTAAAAGCCTTGCGTTACGGGAATACCTCAATTAAAAAGGATGTCTCTAGTCTTATTAATAATCACTTAAAGACACCTGAGAATCGTGAGATAGTGCAGAAAGCTTTAATCCTGATGATTGATGACAAATCAACAGATGTCGCCACCTTAGAGGGTAAGTATTGCTCTTAATCCCTGCGTTCTTCTAGAGTCTTAAGGGTGTCTTTTATTGCACTGTGTCCTGATTGTGGGAATGGACGGGCCTTGTTCAATCACTGTCCACATTGTGGTTCTGAGCAGTTACCAACCTTGAGCGCCGACACGATTGAGATCAATATAAAACAAGGAAGCCCCCATGTTGAGGAGGCTTTGGAGTTGTTAACAGAGCAGTTGCGTAAATGCTTAGACTTAGGAGTTAAAGCCATCATCCTGATTCATGGTTATGGATCCAGTGGGGAGGGTGGCCGCATCAAGTGGGCGATTCATGATGCGCTGGATAACAACCGTTATTCAGACCGCGTAGATGAATACTTTTATGGCGAGAATGTAGCTTACGGTAGCGAGCCTTACCAGGCATTGCTAAAACGCCGTCCAGGCCTCAAAAGATATTTAAAGCGCTTCAAAGAAGGCAATGCTGGGATGACAGTGTTATTACTGGGCTCCCACTATAGAAATGCTTAGAATAGGGCTATCTTAATCAGGAAAGCATTCCGATGACAGCAAAGAAATCCGAATTTTCTTCAGAAGCAGCTACAGCAGGAGCCGACCAGCTCATTGGCGAATTCAAAGCGCTGATGGCTGATGCTGAGGCATTGATTCAGGCGACTGAAGGCCATGCTGATGGTGCTATTGGATCGATTCGATCCAAGGCTTTAGAAACTATTGCGGGTGCAAAAGAAAGTATCTCTGGTTTTGAAGGGGTTATTACAGACAAAGCTAAAGTGGTTGCACAAGGTGCAGATGATTTTGTCCATCGTAGTCCTTGGGAGGCGGTAGGGGTTGCTGCAGGACTTGGATTATTAATCGGCTTATTGATTCGCCGTCGCTAAGATTATATGTCCCAAGAAAATTTACTATCCTCCATTAAGAATCTTGTCTCTACTGGTACATCGATTGCACAAACGCGCCTAGAGTTAATTTCAGTTGATGTGCAAATTGCTCGAAGTAAATTAATTAGTTTGCTGGTAATGATTGTCAGCGCCTTATTTTTCTTATTCTTTGGCCTGGTGATGTTGGCATTATTCATTGTGATTTATAGCTGGGAGTCTGACCGGATGATGGCGCTTGGTTTGCTGACTGGCACCTTCTTAGCTATTGGCCTAATTTTGGCCTTATTAATCATGCAATCATTGCGCACCATGCCCAAATTATTTGAGGCTTCAATTGCTGAGCTTGCTAAAGATCGAGAGGCGCTCTCAAAATGAGCAGCGCATTAAAGGACCTGGAGCTTCGCCAGCATGAGCTCAAAGCCCAGGCGAATCGTGAGCGCCAGGCATTTAGTGAACACTTTGAAGCCTGGGAAAAGCCGCTCTCTTGGGCAGACAAAGGTATTGATACCTTTCATTTCTTAAAAAACAATCCGATTCTCTGGACCAGTGCGTTCGCAGCGCTAGTTCATTACAAGCCTAAATTAGCGAGTAAGGTACTCGCCGTAGGTTGGGGCGCTATGAAACTCTTAAAGAGCGCTAAGAAGCTGATTTAAGGCGAGTGTTGAGCTAGATAGAAATATGGCCCCAGATACTTCCAAGCCTTGGCTAAAAAATTACCCAGCAGGGGTTCCCCATGACATCGGGCCTCTGAGTCATTCATCCTTAACTGAATTTCTCGATGAGTGCTTTAGTCGCTTTGGAAAGCGTAAAGCTGTCGAGGCGATGGGAAAGTTTTTCTCATACAAGGAAGTCGATAGATTTTCTAAAGACTTTGCTTCTTATCTACAAACCCTTAATCTAGAGCAGGGTGCACGGGTTGCGTTGATGTATCCCAATGTGATCGAGTATGTTGTAGCCATGATTGGCACCCTGCGTGCAGGTTATGTGGTCGTGAATATCAATCCGCTCTACACCGCGCGTGAGCTTGAGGCCCAGCTAGCAGATAGTGGAGCAGCTGTGCTGGTAGTGATGGAGAACTTTGCCCATACCTATCAAGTAGTGAGCTCCCAAACAGGTATTCACCAAGTAATTGTGAGTAGTCCGGGTGAGTTAATGGGCCTTAAAGGATATTTAATCAATTGGGTAGCAAGAAAGATTAAAAAACTAATCCCGGCCTGGGAGTTTGCGCACATTAGCTTCAAAGATGCACTTCAGAAAGGTAGTGAGCACCATTTTCAGAAACCAAAGATTGGTTTAGAGGATATTGCTTTTTTGCAATATACCGGCGGCACTACTGGAACTTCAAAGGGAGCAGTACTACTACACCGCAATATTCTTGCAAATGTGATGCAAATAGAGAGCTGGTTAAATCCCGGCCTCAAGCAAAAATCAGAACAGCAATTGGTATTTTTGTGTGCACTGCCAATGACCCATATTTTTGCTTTGACAGCTTGTGCTTTGCTGGGTATTGCTAAGGGTAGTCTCTTGGTTCTTGTCCCCAATCCACGTGACATCACTGGTTTTATCAAAATGCTCATGAAGCATCCCAATATCAACATATTTCCTGGTGTGAACACACTCTTTCATGCGCTGATTCATCGACCGGAGTTTAAGAAGGTAAAGCTACCCAATTTATTAGTCACGATTGGCGGCGGCATGGCGGTACATAAGAAGACAGCAGATCATTGGCAGGCACTCACAGGCGTTCCTATTGCGCAGGGATATGGTTTATCAGAGACATCTCCAGTTGTCTGTGTAAATACGCCATTAGAGAAGCATTTCACAGGGCATATTGGCATGCCAATTCCCGGCACCAATGTTGTCATTCTGGATGATGATGGGGTAGAGCTGCCATATGGCACCCCTGGAGAGATTTGTATTCAAGGACCACAAGTCATGGCGGGCTATTGGAATAAACCGGAAGAAACGAACCATTGCATGACAGCTGACGGCTTCTTTAAGTCAGGAGATATTGGCTTCATCACTGATCAAGGTTACGTAGAGATTGTTGATCGTAAGAAAGATATGATCGTAGTAGCAGGATTTAAAGTGTTTCCAAATGATGTAGAAGATCACTTAGTGCAAATGGATGGTATTAGAGAATGTGCTGTGATTGGGGTGCCACACCGCAAGCTAGGAGAAATCGTAAAAGCTTACGTAGTGAGAGATAACCATCATTTAACTGAAGCAAATATCTTGCAATATTGCAAAGATCATATGACCAGCTATAAACGTCCTCGGAAAGTCGTCTTTATCGATGAGCTCCCAAAATCAAATGTCGGTAAGATTTTACGTCGCGAGCTTAGAAACTTATAAGCCTTCAAAAAAGCTTAGCGAGGAGTTTTACCAACCATCTTGGCTGCCCTTAAGAAGTCAAAGTCAACGCCTTGATCAGCCTGTGTCACTGTATCTAAGAATAGTTTCTTATAGCCACGTTCAGCAGTGGGTGATGTAATCGGATTTTCTTTAGTGCGCTTGGCTAACTCTTCAGCAGAAATCAGTAGACTAATCTCGCGATTTTTGACACTCAGGCGAATGCGATCACCATTACGAACCTGAGCCAATGGCCCGCCAATAGCGGATTCAGGGGTAACGTGTAGCACAATCGTGCCAAATGCTGTGCCACTCATGCGCCCATCAGAGATACGCACAATGTCTTTTACACCTGCGCGCGCTAATTTCATGGGAATAGGAATGTAGCCTGCTTCAGGCATGCCTGGCGCACCTTTAGGTCCAATATTCTTGAGTACCAAAATATCATCCGCTGTGACATCTAAATCAGGGCTGTCAATCCGACTGGCAAGATCTTCGGCATTCTCAAATACCACCGCACGACCTTCATGCTCCATGAGCTTCTCGTTGGCAGCTGATTGCTTAATGATTGCGCCGCCAGGAGCAAGATTGCCATGCAGAACAGCAATACTGCCGCGGGGGTAAATTGGATTGTCAATTTTGCGAACTACATCTTGTTTAAAGCTTGGCGGTGCTGCATCGATTTCTTCGCCGAGAGTTCTGCCACTAACAGTCATGGCATTCAGCTTTAGCAGTGGCTTGAGCTCACGAAGCAGTGTAGTCATACCACCAGCATCATGGAAATTTTCCATGTAATGATCGCCAGAGGGCTTGAGATCTACGAGTACTGGTGTTTCATTGCCCATTTTGTCTAAGGCCTCTAAATCAATCTCCAGACCCATGCGACCAGCAATTGCGGTCAAGTGGACAATGCCATTAGTAGAGCCGCCAATCGCTAACAATACTCGGATAGCATTTTCAAAGGCATCCGCCGTCAAAATCTTGTCAATGCTCAAGCCATCTTTAGCCATTTGCACTGCACATGTACCAGTTTCTTCCGCAACCCGAATGCGATCTGCAGTCACAGCTGGTGGGGTGGCGCCCCCAGGAACAGTCATCCCCAAGGCTTCAGAGATGCAGGCCATGGTACTTGCGGTACCCATGACTGAGCAGGTACCTACGCTTGCAACTAGCTGATCATTGACTTCATCTTTTTCAAGCTCATCAATCTCGCCCGCGCGAAACTTACCCCAGTAACGACGACAGTCTGTGCAGGCGCCAACGCGCTCACTCCGATGTGAGCCAGTGAGCATTGAGCCGGTGATCAGTTGGATAGCAGGCAAACCTGCAGAAGCAGCGCCCATCATTTGCGCGGGAACCGTTTTGTCACAGCCACCAATCATGACCACTGCATCCATCGGTTGTGCGCGCAACATCTCTTCGGTATCCATCGACATGAGGTTACGTAAATACATACTCGTTGGTGCAGCAAAGCTCTCATGAATCGAGATCGTTGGAAATTCCATTGGCAAACCACCAGCAAGCATAACGCCGCGCTTCACTGCTTCAAGCAGCTGCGGCATATTTCCGTGACATGGGTTGTATGCGCTACCGGTATTAATAATTCCAATCACAGGGCGATCTAAGGCGCTATTGGTATAGCCAGCTCCCTTAATAAATGCTTTACGTAAAAATAATGAGAAGCCCTTATCGCCGTAGCTTGTTAAGCCCTTACGTAAACCTGTCTCAGGTGCTGTTTTAGGATCTGTTGGCTTGGTGCTCATATTGGTCTTAGTAAGGAATAATTTGTATAAATGCTATTTAAGGTTAATTGTAGCCATGCAAGCACTAAACCGCTTACAAGCCGCCGCCCCAGCGGTATTGCCAAGATATCCCCAGCATGTCATAGCTTGTATTGGTATTAGAGTAGACACCGGTACTGCCAGTCAATCGAATCGCGTTGTACTTATCGATCGGATACGAGAGCGTGCTGCCAAAACGCCAGCTTTCTTGTGAGCCATTAATAGTAGATCCATTGATATAGGTTTGCCCACCAAAGAAGTAGGTAGCATCAGCTGATATCCAGGCGGTATTCGGGAAATAATAGATCACATGCGTTTCGGTTGAATACACTGGGTTTTGGGATAGGGTGTTATTGCCCATGTAGCTAGCGTTACTGGTATAGATCGATGCCATACCAGCCAGTTCTAAGCGCCATGGACCAACTGCTTGTGAAGCGCCAATACCGGGTTGGATTACTGTGCGATTTCCACCAATATTCACCATTTGATCGTTGTTGTACTTACCCCAAGGAATTGTTGCGGCTAAGCTTGCGCCAATGATGAGATCTTGTTGATAATTTTTGAACTGACTTTCCGTGAGGGCGGGAGCACCATATAAATTGACTGAGGCTTTAATCATTGGATCTGAAAGACCTTCAGCAGATGCATTGATCACTTGGCCATTTACACTACCTGTGCCAGATAATTGCGCATAAGGAAGTGTTAGAGAGAGTCTTCCAGATTGACCTGCAACATCTAAAACATGAGTTAAGTTAATGACTTCGGTAGTGAGTGTGTAGGTGCTACTTTTGGCTTGTGCAATACCGCCTGTAATAAAGTTACTATCAATCGGTGCATTTGAATAAGCGCGGGCTTCAATTTCTTGAGCATGAACCTGACAAGTGATAAAGCCAAGAGCGCAAAACAAAAATAGTTTTATGAAAAATGAAGGCAGAGAGCGCCAGCAAGAAAAGCTATTGGCCAACAGAATTTTTTTTGCCAAAGAGAATAGTTGTAATTACATTTGTCCCTAAGGCCAATTTCATGCCAATTAATACTAAGTATGGCCAGACTATCAACCAATAAACTAGAGACATTGCCAAAATATGCAGAGGATTTTTTTGGCCAAAGCTAGTCATGGAGTCTAGAAAGTTCTTTCCATGCATGAGGCCTTCGATTCCAGCTTCGATATAGTTCAAACCCAGAACAACCAAGAGGTACAAGATCGATTCCAGAAATAAAGATTTAATAATGCCATTGGATTTTTGGACATTAATTGGAAAAATAGCTTGCGCTATCAACATAAATTTAGCGCATAAACCTGCCTTAATGATGGCAATCCCAAACATAGATAAGGGAATAGGGTGTTTATCTAAAGTCGTGGCAGCTAAAAGCGTAAGAGCGCAGAACCAGCTAGCAAAATAAACGGTAAGAATTAATGCCTGCTCAGCCTCTGACTTTATTTTCTTTTTAATTCCTGGCAAATGATTTTCGCTGCCTGCGGGAGCATTCATTATTTAAGCGTTACAGCAAGATTCACCGCTAGAGCATGCGGAGGTAGTTTCTATAGGAGCTGGTTCATTGGTGTAGCGTGCAATAAATGCATGTTTACTGTGGAGTGGTAGCTTGATCCATACAAAGTGACCAGAACCAGGAGCAACATCAATGGGCTCACCACCCATATTCCACATAGCATCTAAGACAATGTCTTGATTCCCTTCTGGTTCGATTATTTCAAGCCTGTCACCAACTGAAAAGCGGTTTTTAACATCTACTTTGACCCGACCAGAAGCAGAATCAATATCGAGGGTTTCGCCAACGTACAAACTTCTACCTGAAAGGGAGTAGCCCCTCATATACAGTTGGTAATCCTTATCGTGGTGGCGCTCATAAAAACCATCGGTATAGCCGCGATTGGCAAGACCTTCTAGATTGCCAAGTAAGGTTGTATTAAAAGGTTTTCCTGCAACGGCATCATTAATAGCTGAGCGATAGGCTTGGCAGGTTCGCGAAACATAATAGGGTGACTTCGTGCGACCTTCGATCTTGAATGAGTCGACACCCATCTTCGTAAGTCTTTCAATATGTTCAACAGCACGTAAATCTTTAGAATTCATGATGTAGGTGCCATGCTCATCTTCTTCCATCGGCATTAATTCACCAGGCCTTTTAGCTTCTTGCAGGAGAACGACATCGCCACTAGAAGTTTGTTGGCCAGGCTTGACCTTGTAATCCCAACGACAGGCATTGGTGCAGGCGCCTTGGTTAGAGTCACGATGAGACATATAGCCTGAGAGTAAGCAACGCCCTGAATACGCTATGCATAAAGCACCATGAACGAATACCTCAAGCTCCATCTCAGGACAATCTTGACGAACCTCTTCAATCTCATCAAAAGAGAGCTCACGGGACAAAATCACTCGGCTAATACCAACAGAGCGCCAGAATTTAGCAGAAGCGCCATTGACCGTATTCGCTTGAACAGATAAATGAATCGGCATATCTGGCCAAGCTTCTCTAGCCATCATGATCAGACCAGGGTCAGACATGATGATCGCATCAGGTTTTAAATTGACTACTGGCGACATATCTTTAATATAGGTGCGAGTCTTTCCGCCATGCGGCAATAAGTTAGACACCAAGTAAAACTTTTTGCCTAGCTCATGCGCAGCATCAATGCCTTCTTTGAGTACTTCAATTTTGCCGAAGTCATTATTACGAACACGTAAGGAATAGCGAGGCTGACCAGCATAAATGGCATCTGCTCCGAATTCGAAAGCAGTGCGCAACATGGAAAGGCTGCCGGCAGGGGCTAGTAGTTCTGGGATCTTGTTCATAGGGTTTATTTTAAAGCGCTTAGCGCCTATGAGTAGTAAAAACACCTAAAAAACAGGATTTCCCCTCTCAGGAGATCCTGGCGAATGCTATATTGACCAAACAGTATGTAGATAAGGGCATTAGCCCATAAGGAGACGAAGTGAAACTGATAGCACGCTCACTAGTGGTACTCATTGCTTGTTTATTCCTTGGCCAAGCGTTTGCCGCAGGCAAGATTGAAATGAACGAGTTCATGGTGCAAAGCGATACCCCAGGCATTTACCTCTATGTTCGTAATAAGCACCTAGCTGGTATGAAGAAATTCACAGCTGAAAAAACCTTGCTCTATGTTCATGGTTCTACCTATCCTGCAGAAACTGCTTTTGATTTATCCCTAAATGGGACCTCTTGGATGGAACACATGGCAGCGAGAGGTTACGACGTCTGGTTAGTAGATTTAAGAGGCTACGGTAAATCTACGCGCCCACCCGAGATGGATCAGCCCGCTGATCAGAATCCTCCAATTGTCAGAACAGATACAGCGGTAAAGGATGTTTCAAGCGCGGTGGATTACATCCTCAAAAAGCGCAACCTGAATAAGATCAATCTACTTGGTTGGTCTTGGGGTACGACCATTATGGGTAAGTACACCACTGAGAATAATGAGAAGGTGAATAAACTCATTCTCTATGCACCACAATGGCTTCGTCAAGGCGGAGCTCCTCTAACAGATAAAGGTGGTCAGTTAGGTGCCTATCGAGTTGCCTCTATTGCTGATGCTAAAAATCGCTGGCTAACTGGTGTTCCAGAAAGTGCAAAAGCCACGTTAATTCCGCCAGGATGGTTTGAGAAGTGGGCAGAAGCAACCTTTGATACAGATCCATGGGGAAGGTCTCAAACACCTAAAAAACTTCGAGCCCCCAACGGCACGGTTCAAGATGCACGTGAGTTTTGGACAGCCGGAATTCCGCTATACGAACCTAAAAATATCCGTGTTCCAGTGATGCTCGTTCATGCAGAGTGGGATGCAGACCTTCCTAGCTACATGTTGTATGAATATTTCACTAAGCTAGAAAATGCACCATACAAAATAATGTTGCAAATCAGCGAAGGCACACACAGCATCATCATGGAGAAGAACCGTATGTTGATGTTTGCGGGAGTGCAAGAGTTCTTAGATAGCAATTTCAAGCCAGAGAAATAAAATCTGCCAATAATCAAGCGCTGGGTCTATCAGATAGACTCTAAAACTAAGGTAATGGCGGCTTAAATGGCAGCTATTTCAGCGGTCTTATCCAAACCCTGAAATTGTGCTGGACAGGCCGAAATTCGCTTCCTAAAGGGTGTTTTTGACGTCCTTATGACAATCTAGCCTATATTTTTCCCCAAAACTAGGGTTATTACTATATTTGCTTGTTTACTATAAAAAAAAGAGGTTATATAATTTTTTTCGTAGTTCTGTTTAAATTGATCAATAACACACGGAGTAAATATGAAATTATTAGCTACAGCAGTTACCCTATCTTTCTTGTCTTTCGGCGCTGTTGCAGCTGGGCTTGACTCGAATAATGACGGTAAGATTTCCTCAAAAGAGTTAGCTGTTTGCGATATCAACGGCGATAAAATTATCACCAAAGATGAAGCAAAAAAATGCGGCATGACTGATGCGCAATGGAAGATGTTCGACAAAGACCAAAGCGGTCAGATCGAAGCTATTGAGATTGCAAACGCAGGTTAAGTCTTACCCCCTATAAAAAATAAGGGGAATAGAATTTACACAATACCCGCTTCGGCGGGTATTGTGCTTTCTGGGCTTATGCTACGCAAGGTGGGCTCCCAATGATCCCTGCGGGTACTATATTGGTGCAGATAGTCTCAACAAATCATTTGCGAATTGATTCTTCAGTTACGTAGTTGCCATAGAATCAGTGCATGAATAAATTAATCCAAACTTCCAGTTTTTTAGTATTTTTACTGACCACGCTATCATCCTGTACTACAGCAAAACTAGAGGCGCGACTTGAAGCCAACCCACAATGCAAGGATGTCTATAACGCTAAAACTGGAGCATTGATGCCATGCCCTGGCAGTGATAAATCTTTTTATCTTGCAGCAGGGCTAGATGCGCCAAGCCAAGCCAAGGCAGTAGTGGTTCCAAATACAGCTGCAGCGAGTCCTGTTGCAGCACAAACCCCAACACCCCAATTAACCCAGCCCAATCCATCATTGCCAGTTCAAGTTAACTGCAAACCTTCGATTCATCAGAAGACCGGTGGCATTCTGCCTTGCCCACCCCTAGATTAAGCATTATTGGTTATGATGGTTTAGTGCCATTAATCTTTAATGCATGTAGGCAGTACCCATATGGGAAGAAAAATGAAGAAAAAGAATCTTGTAACTGCATCGATCATTGCAGTTATGTTGCTTGCTGCATGCAGTAATGCTCCCAAACTGACAACCGATAACATGCCTAGGTCTGGTTTCTTGCCAGACTACTCAATCTTGGTTCCAATGGCTACCAGCGTTCCTGATGCTCGCATTTGGAGGTACAGAATCTCCGGAGTTAGCCCAGGCACTTACACCGCAGTGATTTTAGAGCCTATCTATCTACACCAAAACGCCACAAAAGATGTCAGTGCTGAATCTATTACCAAAGCAAAATCAGCTTTGCAGGATTCTATGTTGGAAACAGTGAATGCCCGTGGCAGTATGCAGATCGTCACTAAGCCAGGACCAGGTGTTGTTCGAATATCTGTGGGTATTACCGGCGCTGAAAGTTCAAATGATTATTTAAAGCCGTGGAACTTCACACCTATTGGATTAGCTGCCAATGCAGCGGCTTTTGCAGGGGGTGTGAACTCAAAAACTCCCGCCCTCGTGATTGAAAGCAAGATTACTGATAGCCAAAGTAATAAGCTCTTGGGTGAGGGTTTAGTGATTGTTCAAGGTGAATCATTTAGAACTGCTAGTGGCTCTGTTGATTCATTTATAGCAATGACAAAAAAAGCAGTTAAGGCTTCAATGGAAACTTCTGCAAACCCAAGTCCAACTGGTAAATAAGCGATCTTCATGCATTTTGTTAAAAATCTTCTGATATTGGCTGCTTGCGTATTGTCTGCTTTGCCAATGAGTGCATCTGCAAATAATGCATCTCGTAATCAGGAAATTGCTGAACGCTTTGCAAAATGCGACACTAATCAGGACGGCAAACTGACTCGGGATGAGGCTAAGGGTTGCATGCCTCGTATCTTCAGCCATTTTGACTATATCGATTCCTCTAAGAAGGGTTATTTAACGGTTGCTGAGATTCAAGCGGTTGCTGATAATTAATTTCGGTTCATTTCAATACAGAGTCTCTTAGGAGGCTCTTTTACATTGGATATTGTATGTCTGTAGCATTTAAAGGTTTTGAGCTTAAAAGCATTACTGTTTCATCTGAAGATGGCCCAATAGAGATTGCTTATCAAGTCGGCGGTAATGGCCCACCCATTTTATTGCTCCATGGTTTCCCGCAAACTAAAGCCATTTGGGAAAATGTTGCTTCTGAATTAGCCAAGAACTTTACTGCTATTGCTTCTGACCTGCGCGGCTATGGTGAGTCATCCAAACCCCACGGTAAAAAAGATCATTCAACTTACTCCAAGAAGTCTATGGCAGCTGATCAACATGCCCTCATGAGAGCATTGGGTCATCAGCAATTTTTCTTACTAGGGCATGATCGCGGTGGCAGAGTCTCTCACCGCCTTGCAATGGATTTTCCAGACAGTGTTTTACGTGTGATGGTCTTAGATATTTCCCCAACCTTAACAATGTATGACAACACCACAATGGAGTTTGCTAAAGGTTATTGGCATTGGTTCTTCTTGATTCAGCCAGAGCCTATTCCAGAAACTTTAATTGGTGCTAATCCTGAGTTTTGGCTTAGTAAGCATATGGGGCGTCATGGTGGCACAGACATATTTTCCCCTGAGCGCTGGGCTGAATATCTTGCAGGAGCAAGTAATCCGCAGAGTATGCATGCCATGTGCGAAGACTACCGTGCAGCTGCGAGCATTGATTTAGAACATGATCGAGCTGATAGGGCTTTAGGTAAGAAGCTCACAATGCCATTAAGGGTGCTATGGGGCGAGCATGGCTTAGTCAATAAATGTTTTCGTCCTATAGAGGACTGGCAAGCAGTAGCCCAAGAGGTGTCTGGGCAGACAGTCCCTTGTGGACACTACATCCCAGAAGAGCTTCCAGCGGAACTCATTGCGCAAGCTCGAGCCTTCTTTATTTCTAGTTGAAAGTATCTCTCATGAATCTAGCCATCAAAAAACTATTCCTAATCGGCGCTGCACTTATTTCTGTCTCTGCCTATGCCCAGAAAAATGATGCCATTCTCAATACGGAGCAAGTTCGACAAGCGATTGCTCGAGGAGCCATTGTTTGGGATGTGCGCGATGAAAAAAGTTTTTTAGAAGGGCATATACCAGGGGCAATCAATATTGGTGAGGCGGGGAGTGTTCTCAGAGACCCCAATAAAGAAGATTACATAGCCACTGAAAAGATCCAAAAGATCTTTAATGATGCTGGCTTGAGCGTTAATCGAGACATTGTTGTCTATGGCGCCCGTGGCAATCCCTATGCCTACTTTGGGCTGTATACCGTTCAATATTTTGGTGGCAAGCAGGCTCAGATTTATCACGATGGCTTTGACGGTTAGAAATCTGCTGGGCTGCCCATTCAGAAGGAGCGTCAAACTTCTGCCCCTGTCTCGGTAACCTTGGTGCCTCAAACTCAGTTAGTGGTATCGAATGAAGAAATGCTTAAACTTGCCCAATCTAAATCTGTGCAGATTTTAGATGTGAGGACGCCTGATGAATATTCTGGCAAGGACGTCCGCGCTATTCGGGGGGGTCATATTCCTAACTCAATCAATATTCCCTTTGAAGATAACTGGCAGGATCCTGCTACGGCGATCAAGCTTGGTAAGAAACAGGTTGCAGACAATTCTGGCATGGCTCTCAAAAATGAGGCAGACCTCAAAAAACTCTATGCCAACTTAGATCCAGATAAGGAAACAGTCGTGTATTGCCAAAGCGGTGTTCGTGCTGCCGAAACAGCAGTTGTCTTGAAAAACCTGGGATTTAAAAAGGTAAAGGTTTATGACTCAGCTTGGCTCGGATGGGGAAATAACTTGAAAGCACCGGTTGCTGATGAGACCTTCCTCAATGTAGGGGCGCTAAATGCCAAGTTAAGTGCGATGCAAAATAAGATCAATCAGCTAGAAGAGGCGCTGAAGGCCAAAAGCAATTGAATTCTGAATCTAACCGCTTTAAAACAAAAAACCCTAAATAATTCAGATATTTAGGGTTTTTTCTTCACACTTACTCTGGGTGAAAGTTGCTACTAGCCATGAAGCTGATGGTGCGTTCAAAGCCTAGAATGCGAATGTAACGCCAAGCGATATCGCGATATTTATCGTCCAAGTAGCCAATAGCCACCTCAGGCGTCCTTTTGGACAAGTCGATTTGTTGAATTGCACGAGCCCAACGTTTGAGTCTTGTTGACATATATGTCACCTCCATGTGCATACAACGCACCAGAAATGGGTGGAGATGACAAGAATTACTAAATATTTAACAAATATCTTAAGGGCATTAAGGGTTTTAGGCCCTTAAATTGAGACTACTTTATGCGGATTGAGGATATTTTGGGGGTCTAGGGCCATTTTTATGCTCTTCATCAGGTCATGGGCTACCTCACCCTTATGGGCTCTTAAATCACCTATTTTGAGCTGACCAACGCCATGCTCCGCAGATATCGAGCCTTGGCAACGCTCAACTTGGGCATAAACGAGCTCCTGAATCGGTTTTTCATGCTTTAGATTGAATATCTTGTGGTCAACTCCTGGGGGTGGGGCGATGTTGTAATGCAGATTGCCATCACCCAAATGGCCAAAATTAATGATCCGTACCCCAGGGTAGTTTTTCCTTATGAGGGCGTCAGTTTCCAGAATAAAGCTATCTAAGGAGGAAAGGGGAATCGTAATGTCATGCTTCAGATTAGCGCCTTCTTGGGCTTGTGCCAGGGTAATGTGCTCACGCATATGCCAAAACGTATTTGCCTGACTCAGGTTACTCGCGATTACTGCGTCGCTAATGAGATTCGCAGTGAAAGCCTCCTCCAATATAGTTTCTAGAAGTTGTCGAACGTGGTCTTCACTCTCATGATCGGAGAGCTCAATCAACACTGTGAAGGGTGGATTTCCTTTCAATGGATTAGCCATCTGTGGAAAGTGCTTTTCATTTAGGGTTAATGATTCTTGCGTCATCATTTCAAAGCCTGTGAGTAATGATGTTGCGCGTCTCTGAAATAAAGTCAGCAGAGCAATAGTTGATGCAATATTATCAGCGGCAACCAGCGTCGTCCATTGAGAGATCGGCAATGGATACAGTTTCATAACTGCTGCAGTGATGATTCCTAGGGTTCCTTCTGAGCCAATGAAAAGGTCACGCAAATCATAACCAGTATTGTCTTTACGCAAACCCTTCATGCCATTCCAGATTTCGCCCCCAGCAGTAACGACCTCAAGCCCTAAACAAAGATCTCGGGTATTGCCATAGCGCAGCACATTTGTGCCGCCGGCATTAGTAGCTAAGTTACCACCAATCATGCAGCTACCTTCTGCACCCAGACTGAGTGGAAACAAAAAATCTTGTGCCGCTGCTTTTTCTTGAGCGGCCTGCAATATACATCCCGCTTCAAGTGTCATGGTTTGGTTGGCGGTATCAATCTCACGGATTTGATTCATGCGCTTGAGATTCAGAATGATTTGCTTACCGGTATTGTCAGGTGTAGCGCCCCCACAAAAACCAGTATGACCACCTTGCGGAACGATTGCGACATGATGAGTAGCGCAAAGCTTCACAATAGTGGAGACTTCTTCAGTCGTTTTAGGTAGCAGGACTGCTAAGGCTTTACCAGTGAAACGTTTGCGCCAATCAGTGAGGTAAGGGGCTTTATCCGGATCCTCAGTAAGAACGTATTGTTTACCTAGTGCCGCACTCAATTGTTCGATCAAGCCTGTCATCATTATTTAGCCTGAGCTTTTTGTTTGGCCAAGATTTTTGCTTCTTGTTTGATTGGCTTTAAATAGCAAAGTAAACAAACAAAGCCGATAGTAGCAATGATGGTCTCTAATAAAGCCATCCAAAAATTGCTACCAGTTTCCAGAATGCGCACTAAACCTTCGGTGATATACAGGAGAATTAACATTGAAGCCCATTGCATCGTGTAGACCTTGCCTTTCCATAAACCTGGAATAGCAAAGAGTAAAGGAATTCCTTTCAGTATGAGCCATGAACCACCAGGGCGCAGCGGGGAAATAAACCATTCCCAACATACACAGAGAATAAATAAATCAACAAAGGCTGCTGTTGCCAGTAGTTGGTACGAATTCTTTTCAAGCAGTTTTTTTAGCATCTCAATTATTTTTTCTGCAAAAGCTTGAGTGCAGTTTCTGCCAAGCGCTTACCCTGAGCTTTTGCTAGACGTTGCTCTTCTGGGCTAATAGGTGCTCGAATATCTCCGAGTGCCGAGTGAGTCGCGCCATAGGGACTACCACCCGTTTTTGTAGACATTAAATCGGGTTCGCTATATGGAATACCCATAATCAACATACCGTGATGCAAGAGAGGCACCATCATGGTCAGTAGTGTGCTTTCTTGTCCACCATGATTGCTGCCAGTGCTGGTAAATACGCAAGCTGGTTTACCAATTAATGCGCCGTTGAGCCATTCGGATGAGCTGCCATCCCAAAAATATTTCATGGGGGCGGCCATATTGCCAAAGCGGGTAGGGGAGCCTAGCGCCAAACCAATACATTCCTGTAGGTCCGAGTATTCAGCATAGGGAGCGCCGTCATTGGGTACTGCGGCTGCTGTAGCCTCACATACTGCAGAGACTTCAGGTACGGTCCTGAGACGCGCGCTCACCCCGGGAACGCTTTCTATGCCCTCAGCTATTAGGCGTGCAAGATTCTTGGTTGCACCAGCAGAGGAGTAGTACAAAACTAAAATTTCGGGTTGGCTCATATTCTCTTATGATACGGCGATGCGCCTTATTCGTAATCCCCAATTATGGCTTGCTCTGGGCAAAAAGCTCTGGGAGCAAAATCGCGGCCTCAATCTCAATCAGATTGCCGCTAGTCTAGCATTTACGACTACTTTATCTTTGGTGCCAATGCTCACCATTGCTAGTATTTTAATTGGCTATCTACCCAGCGTCATCCAGGTAAAAAATGCCTTCAGAACTTGGTTGCTAGATACCTCTATGCCTGGCGGCTTAAATCAGCAGGTCTATACCTACCTAGATCAGTTTTCATCTAAAGCACGAGGCTTAACTTTCCTTGGCTTAATTGGTTTAGTCATTACCACCATCATGACATTGGCAGTGATCGAGGCAGCATTTAATCAAATATTTAAAGCGCAAGAACGACGCCCTCTATTTAAAAAGGTAATTATTTATAGCGCGGCAACTTTTTTAGGTCCAGTGCTTTTGGGTATCGGCATTTACTTGAGCGGCGTTTTATTTAGTGCTTCAGAGGGTTGGATTAAAGCAATCTCTTTTGGTTTTCGAATCATGGCAGCGGTTGCGCCTATTTTTCTAGCAATCGCCGTTTATACCGTCGTTTATAAGGTTCTACCGTACTCCAAGATTCTTTGGTCAGACGCCTTCTCAGGGGCCTTATTTGCGGCTATCAGTTTTGAGCTGATGAAGTTTGGCTACGCTATTTTTCTCAGTAACACCGCTTTTTATAAAACTGTCTATGGCGCCTTTGCCATCTTCCCTTTGGGGCTGCTCTGGATTTACATGACCTGGTGGATAACCCTTGCTGGAGCAGTCTTAGTTGCCAATCTACCCAATATCCGTAGCGGGGTCATTAGGGTTATTCGTTACTAAAAGAGGCTCTTACGCCCTTGATTGAATAGGTTCTTGGGAATATATTGAAACCATCAATACTCTGTTTGTATTGCTTCTGGAGATTAGATGAAAGTTCGTGACATATTGCGTGTAAAGGGTGGCACCTTATTTACTGTTGCCCCTGAGACTGCGCTGCAAACTGCAGTATTGGTGATGAGTGAACATGACATAGGCTCCTTGGTTGTTATGCAGTATGACAAGCTAGTCGGTATTTTGACTTTCCGTGAAGTGATTACTGCTTTAGCAACACACCAAGGTAAGTTAGATGGTCTGCCAGTAAGCGCCGTCATGAATCAAAAGCCATTAACTTGCAATATGGAAACTGAGATTAATGAAGTTCGTCGCATGATGCTGGTTGATCATGCACGCTACCTGCCTGTGGTGGATCAAAAAATGCTCATGGGCGTAATCTCTTTTTATGATGTTGCCAAATCTGTAGTTGAAGCACAAGACTTCGAAAATACGATGCTCAAGGCCTATATTCGTGATTGGCCAGAAGACACCGAAAAAGCTAGCAACTAGCCTCTAACTGCTTGTTTTAACCCGATATTCCTGACAAATGACATAATGTAGTTATGTCAGGAAATACTTTAGGCCTCCTCTTTACTGTCACCACTTTTGGTGAATCTCACGGTCCCGCTATCGGGGCGGTAGTAGATGGCTGCCCGCCAGGTATGTTGTTATCTGAGGCGGATCTGCAACTAGACCTAGATCGCCGTAAGCCAGGTACATCCCGCCACGTTACCCAACGCAAAGAAGAAGATCGTGTTGAGATTCTGTCTGGTGTCTTCGAGGGCAAGACGACAGGAGCGCCAATAGGCCTGCTCATACGCAATACTGATCAACGTAGCAAAGACTACAGCGATATCTTGCAAACATTTCGTCCAGGCCATGCTGATTATGCTTATCACCATAAGTATGGTTTTCGCGATCCCCGTGGCGGTGGTCGATCGTCTGCGCGCCTAACTGCGCCCGTAGTTGCTGCAGCAGCGATTGCAAAAAAATGGCTGCATGAGCAATATGGCACGCAGTTTTATGGCTACATGAGCCAACTGGGCACAATAGAAATCCCATTTAAGGATCTTTCTCAAGTTGAGAAGAATCCATTTTTTGCTGCCAACGCTGACATCATTCCTCAGCTTGAGTCCTATATGGACGAGCTGCGTAAAGCAGGGGACTCTTGCGGTGCTCGCATTGAGGTACGTGCACGTCATGTTCCTATTGGCTTAGGCGAACCTCTCTTTGATAAATTGGATGCAGATATTGCGCATGCGATGATGGGCATCAATGCTGTTAAAGGCGTTGAGATTGGCGCTGGCTTTAAATCAGTTGCTCAGCGTGGTAGCGAGCATGGCGATGAAATGCATCCTGATGGATTTGCTAGTAATCATGCTGGCGGTACCTTGGGCGGCATTAGTAGTGGTCAAGATTTACGTGTTTCGATTGCTATTAAACCCACTTCTAGCATCTTGAGTCCAAAGCAATCCATCGACTTAGATGGGAAATCAATTACTGTACAAACTAAAGGTCGTCATGATCCTTGTGTTGGGATTCGTGCCACACCAATTGCTGAGGCGATGTTAGCCTTGGTAGTGATGGATCATGCATTGCGTCATCGCGCTCAATGTGCAGATGTCAAGGTGACTGTTAAACCTATTCCTGCGTCTCGCCCGGGGTCAGAAGCAGATTGATGAATGTGATTAGATGACGCCTTCTCTGCGCTGGGCCTTCGGGTCCTTTTTCTTTTTATATTTTGCTTACGTTGGTCTAGTCTCACCATACGCTAGCCTTTTCTTTTTAGATCGTGGCTTTAGCGTTATTGAGATTGCAATCTTGATGTCCATGTTGCAGATTACCCGCATTATCGGACCATTCTCTTGGGGCTGGCTCTCCGACTTTTTATCTAATCGCGTTGGGATTATTCGCTTTTGTGCTTGCCTTGCCGCACTCGTTTTTTTATCCATTTACTTTTTGCAAAGCTATCTGAGCTTTTTTATTTGGATGTTTGTGCTCCATACCATCCTCAGCAGCCTTATGCCTCTTGGAGAATCTGCAACCGTTCATGCTTTATTTAAAGACAACTCGTTTGATAAACGCTATGGGCGCCTTCGTCTTTGGGGCTCTCTGGGCTTTATTTTTATGGTGCTTACTGCTGGGGAGCTCTTTCAACGTAAATCGATAGAGCTTTATCCTGCTGTAGGCGCAATTGTTTTAATGGCATTAGCCTTGGTCACGTTCCTGCTGCATGAGCCTAGGATGGAGCGTCGAAAAATGGTGAAAGGTGAATTATTGGTTGTGCTATTGAACCCCGATGTTCGCTGGTTTTTAATCTCTGGTTTCTTTATGGTGTTTGCGCACGCAGCCTTATATGTTTTTTATTCTCTATATCTTGCCAATCTTGGTTACGATAAGCTTCAGATCGGACTCTTCTGGGCCTTAGGTGTATTTGCTGAAGTAATTTTCTTTTACTTCCAAAGTAAAGTGCTTAGTCGCCTAGATGCCGAGGTTGTGCTTCAAGCAGCTTTTGGAGTTGGGGTAGTGCGCTTTATTCTGATTGCATTTCTGCCAATCACATCTGTTCTCATCTTTGCACAAGTGCTGCATGCCGGTACATTTGCAGCCCATCATAGTGCGGCAACCAAATTGCTACAGCGCTGGTTTACAGGCCCCTTACAAGCTAGAGGGCAGGCCCTGATGGCTACCGTATCTTATGGCCTAGGAGGTACATTAGGCGGATTGTGTGCCGGCTGGATTTGGGAGTTATCCCAACCACGTGATGTATTTGTGATGTCTGCATTTGCCTGCGGCTTAGCTGGTATGGCAATTCAAAAACTGAGACCACGCCGCTACCCTAATCAATAAAGCAAAATATTGCCTACTGAATCTTTGCCTTAGCACGAAGTTTTTGCATCATTTCTGAAAACTTTGCTTTTTGCCAATTTTGATCAGCCATGATCATTTGCTTTAACTGATCTTTCATCTCATCCAAGCTTGGGGCCTTAGCCTCACGAGAATCTACCACTTTAATAATGTGATATCCGAATTGAGATTTAACGGGCTTATCGGTAATTTGCCCAGTCTTTAACTGCACCATTGCTTTTGAAAACTCAGGAACCAGGGATTTATCAGAAACCCATCCTAGGTCTCCGCCGTTCTTAGCTGAGCCAGGATCTTTAGATTTAGCTTTGGCTATATCTTCAAAATTAGCGCCAGCTTTAAGCTGAGCAATGATTGCTTTTGCATCTGCTTCTTTATCCACCAAAATATGCTCAACGTGGTATTCCTTACCGGAGTATTCATCTTTCACGTTTTCATAGGCAGCTTTCAGTTCTGCATCAGAGACGCCTTCACGCTCTACATAGTCCTCAAAGACGGCCGCCACTAAAACTCCCACACGAGATTGCTCTAATTGCTCGCGTACTGATTCTTTTTGAATGACTCCACGTTTATCAGCTTCTTGCAAAACCAATTCTCGTGTTATCAACATCTCGCGGGCTTGATCGCGTACTTGAAGGTTGTCTGACTTGCCAGTTTTTTCCACCAACTTATCTAATTGAGACTTGGGGATCGCTTTTCCATTCACGATCACGGCGTTCTGGGCAACTGCATTGGCTGATAAGAGGATAGCAAACAGACTGCTAGTAAGTAATGCTTGTAGTTTCAACATAGTGGGTGGATTAATAGAATAAAGGGTCAAAATGATGGGGAATTAGGGGCTAGCCGCTAGTGTAAAGCAGCCTTAAGAACCAGCTTCTCCAGGCGCTATGGCATTAATGGTTAGGGCGTGAATCTCTTTTGGGATATGCCGATATAGGGCAGCATAGATCGCACGATGTCTTGCTACTAAGCTTAAGCCTTTAAATTCTGGGGCAACAATAGTTAGCTTAAAGTGACCGCCGCCACTAGCTGCGCCAGCATGGCCAGCATGCAGATGACTTTCATCTTCAATCTGAAGATGATCAATTACAAATGCTTTATGTAGATCTTGCTCAAATAGTGCAATGCGGGCTTGGTTAATACTCATTCAGTAGGATGCTCCATATGACGTGACAACCAAACACCTTGAATAATCACAAAGGCTACTAGTAAGCCTGTACTGCCAAAGAGTTTGAAATTAACCCAAGTTTCTTCTGAGTATTCAAAAGCGATATAGAGATTAAGTACACCCATTAAAAAGAAGAAGGCAGCCCAAGCCATATTCAGGCGATGCCAAACAGAATGTGAGTTTTCTGCCTTGAGGCTCACCTGCTTGCCCATGAGGACTTGTATCCAATTTTTGCTAAAAAATTGGGCGCTAATAAATAAAGCCCCTGAAAATAGCCAGTAAAGCGCTGTGGGTTTTAGCTGAATAAAGGTCTTGTCATGCAAAAAAATGGTCAAGCTGCCAAATACCAGAATCATTACCAAGCTAATCCACTGCATGGCATCGATCTTGCGGTGGCGATAGTAAACCCACAGAATTTGTCCAATGGTTGCAACCATGGCAACAATCGTTGCGGTATAGATATCGCCAAATTTGAAGGCGATAAAAAACAGAATGATAGGGAATAGATCGAATAAAAATTTCATAAGAGGGATTATCAGCTATTTAATATCTAAGCCCTATTTTTAAGACTCGTTGCTAGGCTTTGCATTGGAGCTAGGCTCAAAACTCAAAGATGCAGAATTGATGCAATAGCGTAAACCAGTGGGGTTTGGGCCGTCATCAAAGACATGGCCTAAATGGGCATCGCAGTTGGCGCAACGTACTTCAGTCCGAACCATACCGTGGCTGACATCTTTAATTTCCTTAATAGCCGATTCTTCTTCTGGCTTGTTATAGCTAGGCCATCCACAGCCAGCATCAAATTTCGTCTCCGAGAGAAAGAGGGGGGTATTGCAGCAAACACAGGTATATCTGCCCTTGTCCCAATGATCCCAATACTTTCCAGTAAAGGGTCTTTCAGTCGCAGCTTCTCTAGTAACGCGATACTCGATATCACTGAGCATTTTTTTGTATTCTGGATTTGTTTTTTTCACGATAACTCCCTGGAATTAAATACGTAATGAGGCGCTAAGAAGAGCAGCTAACTTCGATGGATTCTAAATCTGGAGGAGGGGGAGCTGCATACTCTTGATATTGATCTTGTTCATCAAAAGGCCTTTCTAAAATACTTAAGAGTTTAGCCACTTCAGAAAAGTCTTTCCTCTGCGCCTTCTCAATAGCGGCTTGGGCTAGATGATTGCGTAATATATATTTAGGGTTAACCGCATTCATAGCAACTTTTCGATCAGCATCAACGCTAGACTCTGTCTTTAAACGAGTAATGTAATCGCCAAGCCATTGATCAATGGCATCCCGATCAATGAAGTCATTGCGCAATGTAATTTTGCTGACAGAAGCATTCGTATTGATGTCTGCTAGACCCCGAAAGAGCGACGTAAAATCGATCTTCGAGTCATGCATTACTTGGAGCAGTCGTTCAATCAAATCCATATCGTCATCATGTTCGGCACTAAGACCCAGCTTTTGCCTAAATAGAGTTAACCAAGTTTCTCCATAGATGGTTGGAAATTCACTGAGAGCGCTAGTCAGCAGCGTTTGGGCTTCTACTTCAGAATGATCTAATTCCAGCAAAGGAATAAAAGCGCTTGCTAAGCAGGCCATATTCCAATGCATGATTTGGGGTTGGCGTTGATAGGCATAGCGCCCACCGTGATCACTATGATTGCAAATATGGTCGACTTGAAATTGATCCAGAAAGCCAAAGGGGCCATAGTCAATTGTCAGGCCTAATACGCTGATGTTATCGCTATTGAGAACCCCATGACAAAAGCCGACGGCTTGCCACTGGGCAACAAGCTTTGCATTACGTTCAGATATTTTATGAAACAGATCTAAATACGGATTTTTATTGTTGCGACATTCTGGATAGTGATGGTCGATTAATAAATCAGCAAGTTCTTTTAGTCGAACGATATTTTGGGTTGAAGCAAAATGTTCAAAGTGACCAACACGTATAAAACTTGGTGCTAAACGGGAGCATACTGCAGCGGTTTCCAGGGACTCTCGTAGAACTGGCAAGTGAGAGCCGACAACGGATAAAGCTCTGCTGGTGGGTATGCCTAAGGCGTACATGGCTTCACTGCATAAAAATTCACGGATAGAGGAGCGTAGAACAGCTCTACCATCACCCATACGGGAGTAGCGTGTTTTACCGGCTCCCTTTAGTTGTAATTCTTGGCCAGCGATATCGCCTAAGAGAATTGCTCTGCCATCGCCTAGTTGTCCAGCCCACACTCCAAATTGATGACCGCTGTAAACGGTAGCGATTGGATTGGAAAATTTCTGGGATTGGGTCTCTAAGCTATTTCCAGCCAAAACATTCAGCCAAGCGTCATCTTGCGGATACCCATCACTCTTTAACGGTATGTTGAGCAATGTTGCTGCCGCTGATGAAAAAGCTACCCAGTAAGGCTCTGGAATAGGGCTTGGTTGTAGTTCTTGGATGGCGTCGTCGCCGCTTAAAGTAAAGGCCATAAAGAACTATTCTAGGGGGATTTCCCAAATAGCGTTTGAGCCACTAAAATTAGGCTATGAATAAACAAGTCCAGATAAATCCACAAACTCAGCTTGCCAATTTGGGTGAAGAACTCAATGTCCCGTTTTTGAAATTGCTCGGTGTCCGCTTCTTGAGCGCAGAAATGGGTAAAGGGGAGATCTTGCTAGCTCTAAAGCCTGAGCACACTAATACCTGGGCAGTTGCCCATGGCGGTGTACTTCTAACATTAATGGATGTGGCGATGGCTGTGGCAGCTAGATCTGCTGATCCTGGTGATCGAAGTGTTGTCACAATAGAATTAAAAAACAACTTTATGCAAGCTGCAAATGGGGTTTTACGTGTCAAAGCCGATACCGTGCGTACTACGGCCACCATGGCCTTCTGTGAAGCTAAGCTTTATAACGATCAGGGTGAAGTCTGCTGTATGGCGACAGGAACATTTCAATACCTAAAGCGCTTAGCAACTCGCAATGCCGATGGCAATCGTGTAGTTAACGATGACCTGCGTGGCGAGACAAACGATTAAGCATTAAACCGAAAGATTAGAGCCGGGCGCAGCACTCAGTGCACCGGTAATCACATCATGGCCAACCGTACCAGTGGCATCAAAACGGCGTTCTACCATCTCAAATTGACCATCTTTGCGTACCCTGAGCACAGTACTTGAGCGCGTGCCATAGGTATCCGTTTTAATGAATGCGGGGGACAATGCTTTTTCCCATTCTCGACTAACGCCTGTATTCGGTAGCTCATGGTCACTCGCGTGATGTGTATCAGCTAACAGTTTTAAATAGTGATCTGCATTCTTCAGTTGGCCACTATCCATGGCAAGTGTTTGTGCAAAGGCGGCTACGCGGTGGTTTACCTTTGGCCATGGCGTATCTAACATCGCGTTGGAAAGCCCATAAACACCAGCATCCAAGGGTTGATGAGGAAAGACTTTGCGGGGGCGAATGTTTTGGCCCATCATCATGCGATTACTCACCCAATGCATCTCTGCATTCTCAGGATTGCTCAGATCAGCCATCAAAAGATTAAAGCCATTGTAATTTTGAAAGCGCTTCACATTCTCCTGAATGAAGTTAGCAGGACGCTCGTTGCTAGAAAGATACATTAAGGAGAGTTCGCCGCGTGTTCTTGAGTCAGGATTTTTTTCGCTGGGCGCTCTGACATTCGTGAGGGCGGCAAATTTACCGGTCTTAGTAAAGCCTAGCCATGTTCCTGGACTTCCTAAAACATCAGCGCGATCTCTGCCAGCTAAAACATGTGGGTGCTCATCCCACCAAGAGATACCTTTAGTATCGCGTTCATAAAACTCATCGCGATTAGCTGCAACCACCAAAGGGTAGTCAGGGTGTGATTTCCAGGCGAAGAGGATCAGGCACATATCAGCAAAAAGTCCTAAATTTCAATTAATGGGTAAGGCAATGAATCTATTTTTAACACAGGTCCTTGTGCGCTTCCTAGGTGGATTTCCCCACTTTCGAGCGCCTCCAGTTTGCATTCAACCTGAAGATCGATTCTATTGGGGTCTGCGGGGGATGGGGATGATAGAACTACCATGCCAGCTGGTTGGGATGGGTCATTAGCATGAAAAATCTCAAGGCTTGGGGTGGTTAAGATGCCGCCTAAGGAATCCTGGTTGGTATGAGCTAATTGCAGTCGTCTCTTGATAGCGCCACGATATTGGCTGCGAGCAACGATCTCCTGCCCTGGATAACACCCTTTTTTGAAGTCCACCCCCGCCACGGATTCAAAATTAATCATTTGCGGTACAAATTGCTCTTGCGTTGCTAGAACAATCCTCGGAATTGCACTCATCACTTCAAGATGGTTCCATTGCATAGCATCATCGCTCAAGCGCTTCTCTGGCTTGTCATTTTTCCCAGCAATTAATGCGCGCGAGTAAGTTTGATTGTTTGCCAAGACATCGGGTAGGCGTAAGCCAATTTGACCAGCTTCTATTTTGAGCTCTCCAATGTCTCCATCATCACAACAATACCCAGACACATTCCATTCAGATGAAGCATCGATCACTTTTACTTTAGAGCGCAGAACAAACATTGCTAAACGCTTAGCTGTAGATGCTGCAATATCTTTAGAGATGAACAATGCAAAACGATCAGTTGCATTAGCATCGCTAGGAAATAGCCCAAGCCAAGCGCTGGCTAGCAATCTGCCTTTTGGACTGCAATAGCCGACCAATCTGACAGAGTCGTATGTTTGGGCAACTTGCGGGGCAAAGGTGCGACTTAAGCCCAAAACAGAATTACTCAGCTGATTTTGTAAAAAACTAGCGGCATCCTCACCTTCCACAAAGATTAAGCCCCATTGGGACAAAGTGGCTTGATTTGGTGTGTTTTGGGGCTTATTTATCATGACCCTTTTATCATAGCCTGATGAGCAGAAAAATTCAGGGAAGCAGCCGTTTTTTTAAAAACAAACGACGTGGTCAAAGTTTAAGAGCTTGGCTATATGGGCTAACTGCGATGATTGCCATCCTCTACGGCGGTATCTTTTTATGGCCGGTGGTCCCATCCACTCCGAATGTTGCAGATTCATCTACGTATAGAGTCAAAATTCAACCTCAGTCAGGTCTTGCCAGTATCTCTGGGCAACTACAGGCACAAGGCATTTCTACATCTTTAATAGTATTTCAGGTGAGTGCAAGAGCTTTGTTGCTTGGATCTAAATTAAAGCCAGGAACTTATCTTTTACCAACGAGAGCAAGCTTAGGCAGAATCCTCCTCCAAATTGCGCGGGGCGATAGGGTGAAGGAGAGTATTGCCATTGTCCCCGGCATGACAGTATGGCAAGTAAGACAATTAGTTGATTCTCACCCATCCTTACTTCATCAGACCAAAGGCATGAGCCCTAAAGAAATCCTGCAAAAGCTCAATCTGACTTACCCAGGACTTGAAGGTATTTTTCTGCCAGACACCTATATATTTGATCCAGAAGAGTCAGATATTGAACTTTATCGCAGGGCTTCACAAGCCATGCAAAAAAAACTCTCTCAAGCATGGTCGCGAACAGAGGCAAACTCTCCCTTGAAAACACCTTATGAACTTCTCATATTAGCCTCTATAGTGGAGAAGGAAACTGGGCGCTCAAGTGATAGAGGTTTAGTTGCAGCCGTCTTCACTAATCGTTTGAATAAGGGGATGCTGCTACAAACGGATCCTACGGTAATCTATGGCATTGGCCCTAAATTTGACGGTAATTTACGTAAAGCAGACCTTCGCAAAGACAGTGCCTACAATACCTATATGCGTAAAGGATTACCACCAACCCCCATCGCCATGCCGAGCATAGAATCAATCCAAGCATCTGTAAATCCAGCCAAGAGCAATGCCTTATTTTTTGTTGCTAAAGGTGATGGAACTAGCCACTTTTCTGAAGGCCTCAGCGAGCATGAAGCGGCAGTCAATCAATATCAACGCAAGCCTAGCCAGGCATCCCATTAATTCGATTTAATTTCTTATGACATCAATGTACCCAGGATATTTCATTAGCTTCGAAGGCATCGATGGTGCAGGCAAGAGCACTCATATTGAGTCGTTTCAAAAGTTGATGCAAGCACGTTACCCTGACCGCCAAGTAATAATGACCCGTGAGCCTGGCGGCACACCCTTAGGCGAGCAACTGCGAGCGCTTCTATTAGATGCCCCAATGAATCTTGAGACCGAAGCTTTATTAATGTTTGCCGCTCGTCGGGAACATATCGCTCAAGTCATCGAGCCCGCCTTGCAGGCCGGAAAAATAGTCATTTCAGATCGCTTTACAGATGCCAGCTTTGCTTATCAAGGAGGAGGGCGGGGCTTAAACCTTAATAAATTAAATGAACTTGAACGCTGGGTGCAGGGCCGTGCTAACGGGGCATTACTCCAGCCTAATCTCACAATCCTATTTGATTTGCCAGGTGAGGTTGCAGAGGCGCGTCGTTCTAAAGCACGGGCACCAGATAAGTTTGAAAAAATGGATTTAGATTTCTTTGAAAAGGTTCGCCAAGAGTATCTGCGTCGCGCCAAAGAGGATCCAAAACGTTTTCACTTAGTAGATGCCACTTTAACGCCAGATCTGATTTGGAATGGCTTGAAAAATCTGGAATTGAATATCTAGATGAGTGATCTCATGTTTGCCGAACAAGAAAAGTCTGTTGCGCCATGGATGCAAGCGCTCTGGGATAGCATGGATTTTGCTAACTTCCCTAATGCAATCCTATTGCATGGCCAATCTGGTATTGGTAAGTTTGCATTTGCACTTGAACTCACAAAATCGCTCTTATGTGAGAGTACTCATGTAGCTTCACGCCCTTGCAATCAATGTGAAGCCTGCCATTGGTTCAGCACCGGAAATCATCCTGACTTTATCGCTCTGGTTCCAGAGACACATCGCCGGCTATTGCCGCATGCCGACTATGAGAGTGATGAGTCGCCAAAAAAAGGTAAAACAGCGCGGGATGATTCGGATGGTGAGGCTAGCGAAAAAAAAGAAAAGAAAAACATCTCTATTGAAGAGACTCGTAACGCCATAGAGAGCCTCTCTATTGGCTCGCATCGAGGCGGCAATCGTGTGATCTTAATTTATCCACTAGAGATGCTGCGTTCTGACTCCGCCAATACCCTACTGAAGTCCTTGGAAGAGCCCCCACCAAATACGATCTTCATTCTATTAGCTGATCGGCTTGATCGTGTTCTGCCAACGATTCGCTCTCGGTGTCGCTTGCTCACTGCGCCACGCCCAGATCGAGAGCAGGGTTTGTCATGGTTGCGCGCACAATTACTCAAGATGGATGGACTTAAAGTGAGTGATGCTGATATTGCATCAATTTACGATGAGCAGGGTGGGGCACCATACTCCGTTTTAGATTCCTTGATTGCAAGAAATAGCAAGGATGAAAAAGACGAACTCACTATTGCCATACAAGCCTCCCGCTATTTACTTCAATCCATGTCACAAGGAGTGCGTATTAATTGGTTAGATTCTGCTGAAAAGACACACAAGGCGCAATACAGCTATTTGTTAGGCGCAATGCAACGTTGGACTTCCGATCTACAAGCAGTTGCGCAGGGCGGCGGCCCGCGTTATTACCCCAAGCACCTTTCAACACTGAAAGCTTTATCTCAAACTGCTAAGATTTCCAAACTTCATCATTTTTGGAGGTCCTTGGTCCAGGCTCGGCGTCATGAGAATCACCCCTTGGCTAGCCGTGTGCAGTTAGAAGCTTTGCTATCTCAATACCAACAAGTCTTTGAGTCTTAATTCAGACTCAGGCAGTCTAAAATAGCCTGTCATGTTTATAGACTCCCATTGCCATCTCGATTTCCCAGAATTTCAATCTCGCTTGCCAGAAGTGCTTGCGAATATGCAAACTGCCAAGGTTAGCAATGCTTTGTGCGTATCAGTGGACTTACCAGACTTTCCCAATGTTTTAAAGCTTGCGCAGGATCATTCTCATCTATACGCCTCTGTTGGGGTTCATCCAGATTATGAGGACACTCCAGAGCCTAGTTATGACTTCCTAGTAGAAACCGCCTTAAAGCATCCCAAAATCATTGCAATTGGTGAAACCGGACTCGATTACTACCGCATGGGCGATCGCTCCTATGATTCCATGGAATGGCAACGTGAACGCTTCAGAACCCACATTAGAGCTTCAATAACCTGTAAAAAGCCTCTGATCATCCATACGCGTTCGGCATCAGAGGATACGATCAAGATCCTGAAGGAAGAGGGCGCCGATCGGATTGGCGGAGTCATGCATTGCTTTACTGAGAGCTTAGAAATGGCTAAAGCAGCCATGGAAATGGGCTTTTATATCTCCTTTTCTGGGATTGTGACCTTTAAAAGCGCAAAAGACTTGCAGGCAACCTGTAAGGAGGTTCCGCTAGATAGGATGCTAATCGAGACAGATTCCCCTTATTTAGCGCCCATCCCATATCGTGGCAAGATCAATGAGCCCGCATGGGTGGCTAAAGTTGGCGAATTCATTGCTAACCTCAAAGGCGTTGCTATCGAAGAACTTGCTGAGCAAACCTCAAATAATTTTTACCAATGTTTTCATATAGATAGAAGTTATTTATGAGATTAAAGTTTAATTCATACGGAGTTTTATTGGCAGTTGCTTGCCTAGTAAATCAGCTTTCCTACGCACAAACTGCCGACCAGATCACTGATTTTGCTAAAGCAGCTAAGTTTGATAATGTCTCCGAGGTTAAATCTTTGCTGAGTAAGGGCGTAAATCCGAATGCTGTAGATCCCTATGGCAACCCAATGCTCATTTTGGCTATCAAGGACAAGTCTAATCAGGTCATCGATTTGCTCCTACAAAACCCAAAAATTGACGTGGATTTGTCCAATAAAAGCGGCGAAACACCCTTAATGATCGCCTCCATAGAGGGTAATTTACCGCTGGTTAAAACTCTAGTACTCAAGCATAAGGCTTTGCTTGACCATATTAGCTGGACACCTTTGCATTACGCCTGTGCCAGAGGCCATCTTGATGTTGCTCAATTCTTAATTGCCAATGGGGCCACTGTCGACTCACTGAGCCTTGGCAATACAACACCGCTCATGATGGCAGTTCAATCTGGCAATGAGCAACTGGTAAAGCTACTTCTAGATAAAGGTGCTGACTTACAGATACGTAATTCAAATGGTCTTACAGCTATTGATATTGCTGATATATACGACAAACCTTCAATCAGTGAGGGCTTAAGATCTCGTTGGTTAAAGTTATACAAAAAGCCTTATATTGGTCCTGCTAAAGCTAAAGCCTCATAAGACTACATGCGTATAATCATTATTATGTCAAATAAGATATTTCTGTAATCCTTCCCCTAGAGCCCTATGTACCTAATTGACCTTATCCGCAATGCAGACCTCCCTAGCTTTGCCACACTCTTTGGTGAAATTAATACAGATATGGGCAATGGTCAGATCTGGTTTGTTCTGCTATTGACTTGCTTTATGTTGACGGTACACGGCATGATGGTTTTATCGATTGCGGGTACGTTTCATTGGCTCGATCAGAAGTTAGAAGACAGGCGAATTTATGGAGCAAATTTTGTATCCTATTTCATCGCAATTTTGCTCATTATCGCGGTCCATTTTGCTGAAATCATCGCTTGGGCATACATCTGTGTAGCCTTGAAGGTATTCCCTACAAATCCACAAACTTTCTACTTTGCTGGTGAAATGTACACAACCGTTGGGTATGGCGACTACAAGTTAACTGAACATTGGAGAGTCCTGCCCATCATCATCTCCTTTACAGGTATCTTTGCTGTATCGATGTCTGGAGCCGCCTTGTATTCAATGATGGTCGCGTTATTGGGCCATTCCAAGCAAAATTCCCCATCACGCTCAGGATCTAGCGTTTAAGGCGTGGCAACTACTGGTATAGGACTCTTTTGCTTAAATACCAGCTCTAGAACCCTGCCATTAGCCTCCTGAGAGCGTATTCTTCCTGGAAGCCACTCAAGGTCTTTGGCTAGCCAAATATCCACTTGGCGTTTATATGGGTCATTTTCACGCTGCATGAGCGCGTAATGCCGGTTGATTGATTTTCCTAAGCTGGGAATATCTTCGGAGACTTTCTCACCGTAGCTCTTGAAATGCCACATTTCTAGGGTGTTGTAATCCACCACCGGCAAAGATCGAATACTACCGGCCTCATCGATCTTGCTGTCGCCATTTAGCAAAGAGGCAAACTGAAACATCAAGCTAAATCGATCCTGGGTTCCGGGCTGGATATCTGGGGTGAACTCTGGCTTTTCAGAAAAGAACATCTGCCCTCCTCCATTGGCGTTTCTATCAAAGCGAGAATAACGGGGTGCTTTAGTACCTCGTTGGGCCCAATAAATGGATGGGGCTATACCGTAGGCATCTACCGTTCCTCTCGACTCAAAAACAAAAGGGCCAACAAAAGCATAGGGAATGTTGATATAGAGCCGATAGCTACTGCCATCAACAATCCAATCAATTTCTCCTGTCTGATACTTTTGGCCGTCTACGTAAGAGTCGTAATAGATGACTCCCGATTCAGGGAGTTTGAAGGCAACCCCTGGTTGATTATTAGTACCGCCCTGCTCTCCTGTTGTCAGACTTTTAGAATCCTCAACTTGATTACTCGAGGCCTCCTTATTCACTTTCTTTCTAGGAGCCTTCGCCATCTGAATTTTCTTAGGCGGATCAACTTTTAATTCAGTCCTAATAATGAGCTCATCAGAAATCTCTGGCGCCGGACCGAAAGATAAAAAAGGAATGCCAAAAAATAAAATAAGATGGCCAAGCAAAGATAAGGCCAATGCAATGAAAATGATCCGCAAAGATTTTGCGCGCATCAGATGACTACTTTCAGAACACTTAAATTGCCCTAGCCCCAAACTCAGAGAGCGCCCTCGAGTAAACGACTATTCTTAGGCAGATTGGCGGCTAAGAAATCCATCTGGTCGACAAGAATATTTCTTCCTTTGAGGATCATGTCTTCATACAAGCTTGGCAGATAAGGGGTATACAACAAACCCATGCCAGCCTGCTCAGGAGTGCGATTACCCTTGCGTTGATTGCAAGGCCTGCAAGAAATGACCAAATTCATCCAGGAATATTTTCCACCACGACTATTTGGAATGATGTGCTCGGCTTCAGCATGACTTTCATGAATAACATCGCCACAATAAGCGCAAAGACCACGATCACGCTTAAAAAGTTTATGTTTTGTGATGACGGGAACAACGTCAAATAAATTAATCTTGGCGCTACCCTTAATGGCAATGATCGAATGAAGTTCGATAACAGATTGCAAGCCACTAGCCCTAGAAATGCCGCCACGCATTTTCATAATGGGGTCACCTAGCGTCCATAAAACACTATTATCAGCGTAATGCTTGGTTGCTTCTTCTGCGTTAACCCAGCCCTGGGGAATTCCACCAGCGTCTAGTTTCAAGATGCTCAGCACAAACTCTCCTTTCTCAATCTAGGCAAAGCCATCGATCGTTTGACTTATCTTACAGAAGAAATTTGCGCCAATCAATCATCTAAGGGGATATAAACTCCAAGACTCTGGGGAGGTGATCTGCATAGTCAGCAATTCCGTGGTCGCTACCCTCCAGGATGAGCTGCTTGGCGCCCTTATAGAAATCACTCATTTCCCTCCAATCAAGCAATTCATCACCTTTTGCAGCAATCAAGAAGTAGCGATTGGGCCTGGAAATTCCCTCGACCTGTAAGGTCTTTAGTTCATCGATATATTCAGGCCGCAAATCAAAGGGCTCATTACTGTCATAGGATGTCATCATGCCTACATGGGGTGCAAGTTCTCTTGCAGCTCGCACTGCTGGATTTAATGCAACCGCCTTACAGCCATATTTTTCTGCTAGATAGTTTGCATAAAAACCACCAAGGGATGACCCAATCACAACAATACGATCAGCCTTGGATTGGTCGATATATTTCGTCACCATAGCCATGCTTTGTTTCGGTGAAGCTAACAACTGCGGACAATACCAATCGATGGTATTTTCCGCAGAAGCTAAGGCCTTGACTGCCTCACCTGTCATCACTGCCTTGCTAGATCTTGGGGAAGATCGAAAACCATGCAAATACACCAATAAGGTTGATGACATATGCTGATCTTAGGCTTTTTGACCAATCTCAAAGTTGGCCAGCTTTTCTAAAGCCTTCACCATTGCTGAATGATCCCAAGCTTTACCACCATGTGCAGAGCAAGAATTAAATAATTCTTGAGCTGTGGCTGTGTTGGGAAGAGAAACGCCTAAAGCACGCGCACTGTTCAATGCTAGGTTTAAATCCTTTTGATGTAACTCAATCCTAAAGCCTGGATCAAATGTACGTTTAACCATACGTTCGCCATGCACTTCAAGAATCTTAGAACTTGCAAAACCACCCATCAAGGCTAGACGAACCTTAGCAGGATCAGCGCCCGCTTTAGATGCAAATAGAAGAGCCTCTGCTACAGCTTCAATATTCAAAGCCACAATAATCTGGTTTGCCACTTTAGCAGTTTGACCATCACCATTACCGCCAACCAAGTTGATGTTCTTACCCATCAGATTGAGCACAGGTTTTATTTTGTTGAATACACCCTCATCGCCGCCAACCATGATCGAGAGGGTTGCATTTTTAGCCCCAACTTCTCCACCAGAAACTGGTGCATCAAGGTAGTCACAACCTAAGGCATTTATTTTCTTGGCATATTCTTTGGTTTCGATGGGAGAAATAGAACTCATATCAACAACTACTTTGCCTTTAGATAAACCAGCTGCTACGCCTTTATCGCCAAATAATACTTTTTCAACATCAGGTGTATCTGGAACCATCGTGAAAATGATGTCTGCCTTTTGGGCTACTTCAGTTGGACTTGCGCATTGAATGGCCGATGATGAAGCTAGCTCTTGGGGTATCTTGCTTCTGGTCGTAATAAATACTTCGTGACCTGCTTTTACTAACTGGCCTGCCATGGGGGCACCCATAATTCCAAGACCAACAAAACCCAATTTTAATTTCTCACTCATTTCATTTCCTTTTGTATTTGCTTTGATTTATTTTATGAAGTTAACTTCTTTATCCACCCCAGGCCGGCTTCTGTAGTGGTTGCGGGTTTATATTCGCAACCAATCCAGCCAGAATAGCCGATCCGATCTAAAAATTTAAAAAGATGTGCATAGTTGATTTCGCCTGTACCCGGTTCATTGCGACCAGGATTATCAGCCAATTGAATATGTCCAATCTTGCTAAGATTCTTTTCCATCGTGTTACAAAGTTCACCTTCCATGCGCTGGGCATGGTAGATGTCGTATTGCACAAAGAGATTATCCGCAGCAACTTCTTGAATGATGTCCAGTGCCTGCTGGGTTGTACTTAAAAAGAATCCAGGAATATCAAAAGTATTGATTGGCTCGATCAATAGTTTTAAGTTCACTTTTTTTAATTCAGCTGCTGCATATTTTAGGTTCGATATAAAGGTATCGTGCAATAACTTTTTCTCTACTCCAGCTGGCGCTTTACCTGCCAGACAATTCAGTTGTGGAACGCCTAGAGCCTTGGCATATTCAATTGCTTTAGCAACGCCCATGCGAAATTCCTCAACTCGATCTGGGTGACAAGCAATTCCACGCTCTCCTGCATCCCAATCTCCAGCTGGTAAATTATGAAGAACTAGCTTTAAACCATACTGGCCTAGCTTTTTTTGAATTTCAGTAGCTGGAAATGGATAAGGAAAGAGAAACTCAACCGCCTTAAATCCAGAATTGTGAGCTTTCTCAAAGCGATCCAAAAATGGCGCCTCTGTAAAAAGCATTGTTAAATTTGCAGCAAATTGAGGCATTTCATACCCTCCTTGGGGTTTCAGAATGAAACAACGATCTTATCAAAGATGGAGGCTCTAGTCCCAACCGGCAATTAGCCCCCTGGAAGGCTTATAAATACTAAAAGTGAGCTAATATCTTGATAGGCAGCACTTATTTACAAGGAAAATAATGAATATCAAATTCACATCCATTTCACTAGCGATCGCCGCCTTATTGGCCTCCTCCTCTTTGGCGGTGGCCCAAACGAAGCCGGCCGATACTGGAGCTAGTAAGCCAATGGTAATTGATGCCGCTGTAGTGGATAACCGCTACCAATTATATGAAGGTAGCGTAGTCAATATTGATAAAAAGACCCGCACGATTACCTTCAAGAATAAAGAGGGTGAATCTAAGTTCGTAGCCGGTCCTGAGATCAAGAATTTTGATCAGATCAAAAAAGGCGACCAAGTGAATGTCACTTATGAGTTGGCCGTTGCAATCGAGTTAATTAAAACTAAGAGCGATGGTATCCGTAGCAAAGTAGAAACCAATACTGTTACTGATTCAAAGATCAATGAAAAGCCAGCCGAAGTCATTGCCAACAAGACCACTATCATTGCAGATATCGTTGCGGTAGATCGCGGTAAGAAGCTAGTATCTGTAAAAGGACCTAGCGGCAAGATTACGACAGTTACCGTTAAAAACCCAGCTCTCTTAGCAGATGTGAATGTTGGCGAACAGGTCAAAGTGATTTACTACGATGCAATGGCAGCCTCTATAACTACTCCGACAACTCCGAAGAAATAATCCGTGGTGAATGGTATACAAGCTGTTTAGTCTTCGAACTGTTGCAGCTCTTGCTTTAAGCTCTCTCCTTCTGGCTTGTGCTAACACCACAAGATCAGGTGCAGTGGGTATCAATAGATCACAATTGATGATGGTCTCTTCTGCTGAGGTGGATCGAGTCTCTGCCATTAGTTATAACGAGCAGAATCAGAAAGCAAAAGAAAAGAATATTTTAGTTGGCTCTGGCCCAACTTACGACCGTCTCAAGACCATCTCGAATCGCTTGATTCAGCAAACCTCTATTTTTAGAGACGATACGCGCCAATGGAATTGGCAACTCACCCTGATTAATGCCTCAACACTCAATGCTACTTGCGCTCCAGGTGGAAAAATCACTTTCTATACTGGATTGGTTGAACAACTCAATTTAACAGATGATGAAATCGCGGCAATCATGGGTCATGAGATCGCGCATGCTTTACGCGAACATGGCAGGGAAAGACTTTCTCAGGCAATGGCTCAAAGCGCTGTGACCAATATCGCCATGGCAGCGGCTGGTAGCTATGGATCTGCAATCAGTGTGGCTAACCAGGCGGCACAATATGTATTGGTTCTGCCTAACTCAAGACAGAATGAATCCGAGGCCGATGCAATTGGTTTAGAGCTAGCCGCTAGAGCCGGTTACAACCCTCAGGCTGCCATCAGCGTCTGGAAAAAAATGATGAAAGCAACTAGTGGAAAAACTTCGCCTGAATTTTTATCTACTCACCCTTCTGGCGAAACCAGGATAGAACAACTTTCGGCTCTGATGTCGGCTGTTGAGCCGCTTTACCTAAGCGCAGAAAAACCGAAAGCCAAACCTTAAAAATTTTAGTTATTCAGGTTTGTGGGGGGGTAAATTTTTCAAGAGCTCTCGTATTTTGTTATCCCCTTCAACCATGAGCTTAAAACGAGATTCGCTCACTAAAATCGCCATCTTTGCTCTGTATTGCTCGCGACGCAACCACTCCACCAAAAAACAAACAAGCAAAGTATAGGTAGCATAAACAAATAATATCGTTACATCTCTTGTATCAAAGACAGTAAATTCTCCAAAAGGTGCCATAAAGAAATATGACATCAATGGGACGCTTAGAGCGACCGTTAATATGGCTGGGCCAGTCCCAAAAAAGAAGGCAATCACAATTGTATTAATTTGAAAGAAAAATAGGGGAAGCGCTGCCTCGACTTGCGGTTGAAGGCTAAAACGAACACAAAAAGCAAAAAACACACCTACACAGGCATTTAGGTATCCTTGCGCCTTGTTATGGCACCACCGATAAGAATTAAGATTATGTTTCATGGTTTCCTTGGACGGTGTATGCTTTGCAGCATACCGATATTTGAGACAGTGTAAGACATGCTATCTAGAAAAGAAATAGGCACCCCAAAAGACAGTATTACCATTCTAATTCCGGGTCTAAACGGCGGCGGCCTTGAATTGGGGCAGCTTGCCAGCTTCTTGAATTCCAATGGTTTTAATACTGTCTTGCCTGAAATTAAGGGCTACCTGTATGGAAGCCCTGTAGATGGCTATGAAACTTGGATTAGCCAAATTCATAACTGCATAGACGAGCTCAAAAATCAGTACAAAACTGTCAATCTGGTAGGTATTAGTATGGGCTCTACTCTAGCCCTTGCAGTTGCAACACAGAGAGTGGATATTTCTTCGATATCCCTACTTTCACCGGTATTGCGCTATGACGGTTGGTCGGTACCCTGGTATCGCTTTCTATTAGATATTGCCTATAACCTTGGCATTCGTAATTGGGAATACTCTGAGCGAGAGCCATTTGGAATTAAAAATTCTGATTTACGACGTCGCGTTCGAGATAAATTTAAGTCTCATGAATTGTCTGAAGTAGGCGCTCCACTAATCACTGCACGGCATTTATATGAAGCCAAGGGGCTCATGTCGTACACCACCAAAAATCTGGATACGATTACCTCTAGACTATTATTGATTCAGTCGGTTGAGGATGATACCTGCTCTATATGGTCAGCAGAAAAGATATTAGCTAATGTGAAGTCAGATCTTCGCAGAACAATTTGGTTAGGCAATAGCTATCACATCATCACTATTGATAATGAGCGAGAGATCGTGCTAAATGAAGTATTGCGTTTCTTAGCCCGAGCAGATGGTGATAGGCGTGGTGCAGATAATTATTTCTCAGAGATGAATCCAAAAGCACTCCGCACCAGAGCGCTTTAGTAGATAAAAATAAAAAAGCCCCCTTATTCAGGGGGCTTTTAATTATCTTGGCGGAACGGACGGGACTCGAACTCATATTTAACCCCTGTATTCATTGGGTTTCAGGGTTGTGGGTACTTATCTTGGGGTGCTATTGGGGTGCTTTCTTTCCAAAGGAAACTTCTAAAGTTAAAAGTTGTAATTCCATTCTTTTCAACTCTTTTTTCATTAACTAGAGCATAGTACGGACTGCTATGGCGTTCACGCATAAATATCTCATTGATAAGTACGGTCTTCTGATGACCGTACCCGAGGTATGTGAGTTTTTAAGGATTCCTTATCAAACTTTTATGCATCGCCGCTGCCAAGGAAAGCTCGGTTTTAAATCATGGCGCGACGGCACAAAGGTTTATGTAGCAACCGAGGATTTAGCTAATTATATTGAGGCAAGGCGAAAGATATTAAGTCCGACAATTAGTGCCAAATTACACTATTTAGCTATTTGGGTAAAGAGGATTAAATCCTAATCTCGCCACGGCTTCGTTCATCCCGGTAGTAGTTAGCAACCACTCATGCGGGACTTGCCCTACATTTTCTTTTGAACCTGGAGGCGCTTCTATATTGGCAGCTAGGTAATGCGCCTTATATTGTGAGCGGAAAGCAACTGTTTTTTGCCTTGTGGAGATAATTTTATACTTCTTGTGTAATAGCCCAGCCAAGAAAATCCTATCGCATACAGGGGATAAGATTTTTGGCATTTTTAACCAAATATCTAAGGCATCAAAAGCATTTCGATGTAACAAATAGCAGCTTGTATCGACATGATCCAATTGTATCTCAGCAGACTCTTCAACTGAAAGTTCAAATCCATCATTAGTATGAATAGTTCTAATTGAGGTGCAAATATCTGCTTTTGTTTCTTCGTATAAATTTAGCAAAGATGAGAGATGATTTGGATGAAACCAATTATCTGCATCAAGATAGGAAATAAAATCATACCCCTCAATATCGGCAAGTATGCTACCTATTCCTCTTGGGGTATTTCCACTATCTGCATGTGCTTGAGGCAAAGAAATATGTTTAATATTCCACTTCATCAACTCTTCATTAGGAAATCCATCTGCCACAAAAAAATGATCAGCAGCAATATTTTGAGTTAGCACGCTTTGATGACACTGGCGCAGAACTTCTATAGATTCTTGGTAGTAAGGTGTAATTACAGCAATTTTCATTTTTATACCAATCATATTCATCCAAATCACAGACTCTTTAATATTTCTGTTTATTTGGCATTTTACTTATCCCGAGTAATTAATTCCTGTTGCTTTAAGGAGCCCAGTTGCTCTAACTTATCAATTGCATTCTTTACACTAGCCAGAGGCGGTAAGCACTCTTTAGTCATCATAAAACTATCCGAAGGTAGTTTTAGTTTTTCTTAGTAGCACGTTACTATTGAGCCATTGGCAAAAGGATTTTTAATCCTTTGATTCAAGATATTTTATTGAGATCGACGTAGCAATGGGGACTCGAACCGAAAATTGTAACTTGATGAATATAAAGAAAAACACCTCAAACTGTATTCCAGGTTGAGGTGTTTTGATAAATTTAAAATCAATATAATGCTGTAAGTAATTGATTCTAAAGAAACATTTGGCGGAACGGACGGGACTCGAACCCGCGACCCTCGGCGTGACAGGCCGATATTCTAACCAACTGAACTACCGCTCCAAAATACATCGAGAAAAACATCACACTACATTTTACTGCCACCAGAATATCTGGCGTCCCCAGGGGGATTCGAACCCCCGTACTCACCGTGAAAGGGTGATGTCCTAGGCCTCTAGACGATGGGGACCTGGACTACTTCTATTTGTTGCAATCTTGAATGTTTGGTGGAGATAAGCGGGATCGAACCGCTGACCTCTTGCATGCCATGCAAGCGCTCTCCCAGCTGAGCTATACCCCCGAAATCCCACAATAAACCTGCAAAACACTCAAAACAATCCAAGATTTTAGCCTATTTTTGTGCATGTGCGCAAATTGCCTACTGGACTACCTTGGAGAGCCTTTTCAGTACCTCATCCCGGCCCAATACCACCAGCACAGAATCGATCGCCGGGGTCTGAGTTGTAGCAAATAATGCATAACGAACAGGCATCGCTAGCGCAGGCATTTTAAGTTGATGTTTTGCTAAGACTTGTTTGAAAGCCGCAGCGTAAGCTTCTTTTGTTGAATCTGAATTCCTAAGTGTCTCAATCAAATCTTTTAATACGGGAACAATAGAGGTTGGGATATTTTCTGCTATCTGCTCTATCTTGTGATCTGGTGCTGGTAAATAAAATAGCTTTGCTCCTTCCGCAATCTCAATCAAAGTATTGGCTCGATCTTTTAATAGACCTACCACTTGAGCAAAGTCTGGGCCATTCTCTGTATCAATGCCAAGTTCATGGGCAAAGGGTTTGGTCATCTCCGCTAATTTCGCTGGAGCTGTATTCTGAATGTATTGATGATTTAACCAAAGCAACTTTTCTGGATTATGTTGGGCTGGTGAGCGACCTAGGCTTTCTAAATCAAACCAGTCTACAAACTGCTCTTTTGTAAATACTTCAGCATCGCCATGCGACCACCCTAAGCGAGCTAAGTAGTTCAAGATCGCTTCAGGAAGGTAGCCTGCTTTCTGATAATCACGCACGCTCATAGCGCCATTACGCTTACTCATCTTCTCGCCAGAGTCATTAAGGACCGTAGGTAGATGCGCATAGATAGGCGGATTACCACCTAATGCCTGCATGATATTAATTTGACGAGGAGTGTTATTGACATGATCATCGCCCCGAATGACATGGGTGATATTCATATCCATGTCATCTACTACAACGCAAAAGTTATAGGTTGGTGTGCCGTCTGGGCGAGCAATCACAAGATCATCAAGCTCATCGTTACTAATCTGAATCTTCCCTTTAACAGCGTCTTCCCAAATCACAGATCCACCAATGGGGTTTTTAAAGCGAATCACTGGCTCAATACCTGCCGGAACTGCTGGCAATGTTTTGCCTGGTTCAGGTCTCCACAAGCCGTTATAACGCGGCTTTTCTTTATTGGCCATTTGCTGATCACGAAGCTTATTCAATTCTTCTTCGCTCATATAGCAAGGGTATGCAAGCCCAGCATCGACCATTTTCTTGACTACTTCACGATAGCGATCAATGCGCTGCATTTGGTAGATTGGACCTTCATCCAAATCAAGTCCTAACCAAGCCATGCCTTCAATGATCACATCCACTGCTTCTTGGGTAGAGCGCTCAAGATCAGTATCTTCAATCCGCAGGATGAAGTCGCCATGATTATGGCGTGCAAAGGCCCATGGATAGAGAGCACTGCGGAGATTACCTAAATGAATGAAGCCCGTGGGACTTGGGGCGAAACGTGTACGAATATGCATAATTTGTATTATCTCAGGTCAGACTAATTGACGGCAAAATTCAAAAACGTGGATACTTTGCCCTATGAATGAATTACTGGTATTTGTCTGTGATGGAGCCCCTGTTCGCGGGGAAATCGTTTCCATTAGTACTGCTTGGCAGGCGGTTTTAGAACGCCGTGACGATCCACCTGCAGTCCGCCGTATCCTAGGAGATTTTGTGGGTGCAGCCACGCTTTTAAGCGCCAGCCTAAAGTTTGATGGCACCTTGATTATTCAGGCTCAAAGCAAAGGCCCAATCCAGCTTCTAGTAGTTGAATGTAAGTCTGATTTATCTATGAGAGCTACTGTTAAGCTCTCTGTAGATCCATCAGAAATTGCGCCTCATGCTAGCCTCGGTGAATTATTAGATGCAGGTAACTCTGGCAGGCTCGTCATCACACTAGACCCATCAGATCGTGAGCCAGGTCAGCCACCCTATCAAGGGATTGTTGCGCTCCAGGAGCAGCATGGCGGTGTTATCAAACCAGTATCTAGCGCTGCTGAAGCTATTGGCCTTTATATGCAAAAGTCGGAGCAATTAGAGACTCGAATCTGGTTAGCCTCAAACGATACTCATATCGGCGGCCTCTTATTGCAACGCATGCCTGACTCAGGCGGTCATGTGCACCTTGATTCGCAAAATGCAGCTGAAGGATGGATTCGCATCCAGACCTTAGGTGAAACCATCACTAATGAAGAGCTTCTCACTCTTGCTCCTGAAACCATTTTGAGGCGATTATTTCTAGAAGAGTCTACAGAGAATGGGGTGCGCAGCTTTTCGCCACGCCAGATCCGTTTTTCTTGTCGCTGCTCGCGCAATAAAGTTGCAGATGTATTGCGTATGCTTGGCGAAGAAGAGGTTCAGGGAATACTGGCTGAACAAGGTGCAGTCGAGACTGTCTGCGAGTTTTGTGCCAAGCCTTATCGGTTTGATGCTGTAGACTGTTTACAAGTCTTTAAGACAGATTTACTCAGTGACGCTACAAGACCACCATCTAGCGGCCACTAGACTTTATTGCTTAGTGGTAGTTGATTTGATGCCATCATCTGCAGGAGCTGCGGCGGCCTTATCAATAGGCAAGATCTGCACAAAAAACTCACCTTCTTTGACTAAGCCATGTTCGGCCCTGGCGCGCTCCTCAATCGCACGCGTACCATCTTTTAAATCTTTCACATCGCCAGCTAGCTTGGCATTACGAAGAGCCAAAAGACTATTTTTAGCCTCTTGCAGTTCTACTTGTTTTTCCATTTCATAAACCTTAAGCCATCCACCCTTTCCCAGCCAAAGTGGGTATTGAATTGCTATGAGCAATAACAGCATAGAGTAGATGACTATCCGCATAACAAATAGATCGTTTGAGTTTTAACGCTTCAAGTTGTAGAAAACGGATTTTCCTGGATAAGTCGCAACATCGCCTAAATCTTCTTCAATGCGTAATAACTGGTTGTATTTAGCAATCCGATCAGAGCGCGATAAAGAACCTGTCTTAATCTGGCCAGCATTCGTGCCCACAGCAATATCGGCAATAGTGCTGTCTTCAGTTTCGCCAGAGCGATGAGAGATCACCGCAGTGTAGTTAGCACGCTTTGCCATCTCGATTGCTGCAAAAGTTTCTGTCAAGGTGCCAATCTGATTAATCTTGATCAAGATAGAGTTAGCAACCCCCTTCTCGATCCCTTCCTTGAGAATGCGAGTATTAGTTACGAATAAATCATCGCCAACCAATTGAATCTTTTTACCCAGTTTCTGGGTAATATCAGCCCAACCATCCCAATCACTCTCGTGCATACCATCCTCAATCGATACGATTGGGAATTGATCGGCTAAATTTCCTAGGTAGTCTGAGAACTCACTAGAGGTCAGTTGCAAACCTTCGCCTGAAAGATGGTATTTGCCATCTTTGTAGAACTCGCTCGCGGCGCAGTCTAGAGCCAACAACACATCTTCACCAGCTTGGTAACCAGCACCCTCAATTGCTTTCATGATGGTTTGCAAGCACTCTTGATTACTCTTAAAGTTTGGTGCGAAGCCACCTTCGTCACCAACTGTAGTAGGCATGCCCTGAGCACCAAGGATTTTTTTCAGTTCATGGAAGATCTCAGCGCCACAACGCAAGGCATCGCGGAAATTTTCAGCGCCCACAGGCATCACCATAAACTCTTGGATATCTAGGCTGTTATTGGCATGTGCGCCACCATTCACGATATTCATCATGGGTACAGGTAATTGCATACCGCCTGAACCACCAAAATAACGATACAAAGGTAAGCCTGCTTCTTCAGCAGCCGCTCTGGCAACAGCCATCGAAACAGCCAAGGTTGCATTAGCACCTAAGCGAGCCTTGTTGTGCGTACCATCCAAATCGATTAGGGTGCGATCTAAAAAAGCCTGCTCAGTAGCATCCAAACCAAGAATAGTTTCTGCAATTTCAACATTAATGTTTTGCACGGCATTGAGAACGCCCTTACCTAAATAGCGAGCCTTATCGCCATCACGTAGCTCAATCGCTTCACGTGAACCTGTAGAAGCGCCAGAAGGTACTGCTGCTCGCCCCATGACACCGGATTCGAGCAATACATCGCATTCTACCGTTGGGTTACCACGTGAATCTAAAATTTCTCTACCGATGATGTCAACAATGGCGCTCATGCACCTTCTCCTTAAAACAATACGAAATGGGGCTTAATAAATTTTCTGTAAATTTATTTAAAGCTACTTTCTAAAAATGGACCTCTAGTTTTCACTACTGTATCAATCGCAAGCAGTGATTCCAATAACTCTTTCATCCGCTGCAAGGGCACTGCATTAGGTCCATCAGATAAAGCTTTGGATGGATCTGGATGTGTTTCCATGAACAGGCCGCTGATACCAACGGCAACTGCCGCGCGAGCCAATACAGGTATAAATTCCCTCTGACCACCGCTAGCTGTACCTTGTCCACCAGGCAATTGCACCGAATGGGTCGCATCAAAAACAACGGGTGCATTTGCTTCGCGCAAGATCGCTAGGCTTCGCATATCAGAAACCAGGTTGTTATAACCAAATGAAGCGCCGCGCTCACAAACCATAAATTGATCAGGAAGATTCACTTCTTTAGCAGCCGCCCTGGCCTTCTCAATCACATTGAGCATTTCATGAGGCGAAAGGAACTGGCCTTTCTTGAAATTAACTGGCTTACCACTTTGAGCGCAAGCTCTAATGAAATCGGTTTGTCTGCATAAAAAAGCGGGGGTTTGAATTACATCAACTACCTCAGATACTGCCTCGATCTCACTAATATCATGGGCATCAGTCAAAATTGGGACGCCGACTTGTTTTTTAACTTTAGCCAATATCTCTAGACCCTTCTCCATTCCCAAGCCACGGAATGAATTTCCAGAAGAGCGATTCGCTTTATCAAATGAAGATTTGTAGATAAATGGGATCTTTAAGTTACTCGTAATTTCTTTTAATTGGCCAGCAACATCAATAGCTGATTGCTCAGATTCAATGACACATGTACCAGCGATTAAGAAGAAACGCTGGTCTAGGCCAACATTAAAACCACATAGTTGAAATGAGCTCATAAGTTCCTCTTAAGCAACTTGCTTTAACGCTACGTTTTGCTGGATGAGCGCTGCGCCAATAAATGCTGAGAACAAAGGATGGCCATCTCGAGGTGTAGAGGTGAACTCTGGATGGAACTGCACCCCAAAAAACCATGGGTGCATTGACTCCGGTAATTCCATCATCTCAGGCAAAGATTCATTTGGCGTTCTGGCAGAAATAATCAAACCAGATTTCTCGAGCTTTGGAACGTAAATATTATTCACTTCATAACGATGACGATGGCGCTCATTCACCTCTGCGCCATAAATACGGTGCGCTAAAGTTCCAGCTTTGACTGGGCAACGTTGTGATCCTAAACGCATGGTGCCACCGAGATCAGAATCATTACTTCGCTTCTCCACGCGCCCTTCTCTATCCATCCATTCTGTAATTAAAGCAACTACTGGATTTTCAGCTTGCGGATCAAATTCAGTACTGTTGGCATTTGCGATATTGGCGACATGGCGCGCAAATTCAATCACTGCTAATTGCATCCCTAGGCAAATTCCTAGGTAGGGAATATTGTTTTCGCGGGCATAACGAATGGCGGCAATCTTACCTTCAGTGCCGCGCTTACCAAACCCGCCGGGAACTAAGATAGCGTCTAATTTTTTCAAGCAATCAATTCCATCTTTTTCAATGACTTCTGAATCGATGTAATTAATATTTACTTTGGTATGCGCATGAATACCAGCATGGCGTAAGGCTTCAATCAAAGATTTATAGGATTCGGTTAGCTCAACGTATTTGCCAACCATGCCAATAGTGACCTCATGTTGTGGATTGGCCATCTCATAAACCAAGTTAGCCCAGACAGAAAGATCAGCTGGCTTAGCGTTGATTTCTAATTCGCGGCAAATCAAATCATCCATTCCTTGTGCATGGAGCATTTCTGGAATCTTGTAAATCGTATCAACATCCCAAACAGAAATGACCGCCTCTTCACGCACATTGGAAAAGAGAGAAATCTTAGCGCGCTCATCTTCTGGAATAGGACGATCGGCACGGCATAGCAATACCGTCGGCATAATCCCGATCTCACGCAACTTCTGAACAGAGTGTTGGGTTGGCTTAGTCTTCAGCTCGCCAGCGCTATGAATATAAGGTACTAGAGTCAGGTGGACAAAGGCGCAGCTGTGCAATGGAAGGCGCAGACTCATCTGTCTTGCGGCCTCTAGAAAAGGCAGCGATTCAATGTCACCAACAGTGCCGCCAATCTCACAAATAGCGATATCCGCCTTACCATCATGGCTAGCTTGCGCACCACGCTCTACAAATGCTTGAATTTCATTGGTAATATGGGGAATCACTTGCACAGTCTTACCTAAGTATTCACCACGACGTTCTTTGCTAATGACTGATTCATAAATCTGGCCAGTGGTGAAATTATTACTCTTACGCATCTTCGCTGATACGAAGCGCTCATAGTGACCTAAATCTAAATCTGTTTCAGCACCATCCTCAGTCACGAAAACTTCACCATGCTGAAGTGGGCTCATGGTGCCCGGGTCAACGTTGATGTAAGGATCTAATTTTAGGAGGGTGACTTTCAGGCCGCGGGATTCAAGAATCGCGGCAAGCGAGGCAGCTGCAATTCCTTTCCCTAAGGAAGAAACTACACCACCAGTGACAAAAACGTATTTGGTCATCGCTTAAGCTCTGTTGGAAAAAGTAATTATAACGACAGAGACTGGGAATTACAGAAATCCAAAAGGGGTAATATGGCCTAAATTCATGAAAAATACACTTCTGAACCACTTATTTTTAGCGATCGTCCTGCTCTTTGGGGCTGGCAATCTCAAATCTCAGACTAATGACGCTATTACAGGATCTTGGAAGACATTTGATGATGAGATGAATCAGCCGGCTGCTATCGTTCTCATTTCGGAGAAAAATGGCCTTTTTTCAGGTGTGGTGACTAAATTATTGGATCCTAGCGCCCTTCCAACATGTGAAAAATGCACTGATGCCCGTAAAGGAAAGCCTGTTGTTGGTATGGAAATCCTGACCGGATTGAGAAAGACTTCTGAGACTTACTCTGGCGGCAAAATATTGGATCCTGATGATGGTGAAATTTATCGGGCCTCAATCTACCTGACGGATCAAGGTAATAAGCTCGATTTACGAGCCTATATAGGCATTCCATTGCTAGGTAGAACACAAACTTGGACTAGGGAGAGATAGACCTCATGCGACTTCTTTTTGCCATTTTAATTACGATTCTGTCCCTCTTTTACTTCCTACCCTTTGCAATTGCGTTTAATCGAAAAAGGGCTAATAGCGGGGCCATTTTTGCACTGAACCTCTTTTTGGGTTGGTCCCTGATTGGATGGGTAGTTGCACTCGTTTGGGCATTAAAGGATGAGCAAATCATCTAATTTTGGTGAAAGTTGACTGATAACCCCCCTATTGAACAGAATTTCACCCAATAAACGCAATATTTAAGGGTTTTAAACTCTTATATAAGACTTAAATAAGCAACTATAATGAAGTGATTCGGGAGAGAATTCCCAATTAGCCTTTCTATAGAACACATTTACCTCATAGGAAACACCATGTTAGAAGCCTATAACACCATTGCTGCTGAACGTGCAGCTCTTGGTATACCAGCCCTCCCTTTAACCAAGGATCAGACTGCTGAGCTGGTCAAATTGTTAAAAAATCCACCAGCCGGCAAAGAGGCTGAACTTGTAGAGCTCATTACAAATCGTGTACCTGCTGGCGTTGATGAGGCGGCAAAAGTAAAGGCAGAATTTTTAGACGCTATTGCAAAGGGTACAGAAAAATCACCTTTGATTTCTCGTGTAAAAGCGACTGAACTATTAGGCACGATGCTTGGTGGTTACAACATCAAGCCTTTAGTTGAGCTCCTGGCTGATGCCGAGTGTGGGGCAGCTGCTGCTAGCGCCCTTAAGAAAACGTTATTGATGTTTGACTACTTTCATGATGTTCAAGAACTGGCTGAAAAAGGTAATGCTAATGCCAAGTCTGTAATGCAGAGTTGGGCCGATGCTGAATGGTTTACTAGCCGCCCTGCTGTACCTGAAAGTCTGAAACTCACAGTGTTTAAAGTGACTGGTGAAACGAATACCGATGACTTATCTCCAGCACCGGATGCATGGAGTCGTCCAGACATTCCCTTGCATGCAACTGTGATGTTAAAAAATCCACGCACTGGAATTGAGCCTGATGAGACCGGTGTTCGCGGTCCGATGAAGCAAATTGCAGAGCTGCAGAAAAAAGGCAATCAAATCGCTTATGTGGGGGACGTTGTTGGTACTGGTTCTTCACGTAAGTCAGCAACGAATTCGGTGCTGTGGTGGACTGGTAAAGACATTCCCTTTGTTCCAAATAAACGCTTCGGCGGTGTTTGCTTAGGCAGCAAGATCGCACCAATCTTCTTTAATACGATGGAAGATGCTGGTGCATTGCCAATTGAGCTCGATGTCAATCAAATGAATATGGGTGATGTGATTGAATTACGCCCATATGAAGGCAAGGCTCTGAAAGATGGTAAAGAAATTACTACTTTCTCTCTGAAGTCCCCCGTGATTTTTGATGAAGTGCGTGCTGGCGGTCGTATCCCATTGATCGTGGGTCGTGGCCTAACTGCTAAAGCGCGTGCAGCTCTTGGTTTACCGGCCTCTACTGAATTCCGTGTGCCAGTAAGTCCTCCTGATAACAAGAAAGGTTTTAGCTTGGCGCAGAAGATGGTTGGTCGCGCCTGTGGCTTACCAGAGGGTCAAGGCGTTCGTCCTGGCACCTACTGTGAGCCACATATGACTACCGTTGGGTCGCAAGATACCACCGGTCCGATGACTCGTGATGAATTAAAAGATTTAGCTTGCTTAGGGTTCTCTACTGACTTGGTCATGCAATCCTTCTGCCATACCTCGGCATATCCAAAACCAGTTGATATACGCACTCACCATGAGTTGCCGGCATTTATGACCAATCGTGGTGGTGTTGCATTACGTCCTGGTGATGGCGTGATTCACAGTTGGTTAAATCGGTTGTTATTACCTGATACCTGCGGTACCGGTGGCGATAGCCATACCCGCTTCCCAATTGGTATTTCATTCCCTGCTGGCTCTGGTTTAGTTGCTTTCGCTGCAGCTACTGGCGTGATGCCTTTAGATATGCCTGAATCTGTATTGATTCGCTTCAAAGGCAAGATGCAGCCAGGCATTACATTACGTGACTTAGTTAATGCCATACCTTTGTATGCCATCAAAAAAGGTTTGTTGACGGTTGCCAAGCAAGGAAAGAAAAATATTTTCTCTGGCCGTATTTTAGAAATTGAAGGCTTGCCAGACCTCAAAGTTGAGCAAGCATTTGAATTGTCTGATGCTTCCGCGGAACGCTCTGCTGGTGGTTGCGCCGTTCAATTGAACAAAGAACCTATCATTGAGTACATGCAGTCCAATATCACTTTGATGAAATGGATGATTGCTAACGGTTACGAAGACAAGCGTACTTTAGGTCGCCGAATCAAAGCGATGGAGGCTTGGATCGCTAAGCCGGAGTTACTAAAAGCGGATGCCAATGCCGACTACGCAGAAATCATTGAAATCGATATGAACGAAATCAAAGAGCCTATCTTGGCCTGCCCTAACGATCCAGATGATGTGAAATTCCTCTCTGAAGTTGCTGGCGAGAAGATTGACGAAGTCTTTATCGGCTCATGCATGACTAATATTGGCCACTTCCGTGCTGCTGGTAAGGTATTAGAGGGTAAGACTGATATTCCTACGCGCTTATGGATTGCGCCTCCAACCAAGATGGATCAAATGGTTCTCACTGAAGAGGGTTACTACGGCATTTTGGGTCGCACAGGTGCCCGCATGGAAACGCCAGGATGTTCACTGTGTATGGGTAACCAAGCGCAGATGCGTAAGGGCTCTACAGCGGTATCGACATCCACCCGGAATTTTCCAAACCGTTTAGGTATTGATACCCGAGTGTATTTGGCTTCTGCAGAGCTAGCCTCCGTAGCTGCCCTCTTGGGTCGCCTGCCGACTCCCAAAGAGTATCTCGAGCAAGTAGAGTCACTCAATGCTAAATCTGCTGAAGTCTATCGTTATATGAACTTTGACAAGATCAAGTCATTTAGTGATGTTGCTGATACTGTAACGATCTAAAGAGAAGGTTTCGGCATATTTTTAGATGTGTGGAATAAGAAAAGGCGATCAATTGATCGCCTTTTTTCTCGTCCAATTTTCTTATATGGACAACTTTAATTCCTGCCGAGCATTTTCACGACTAATGCCAGATACCCATTTATTAGTTGGTAGATCTGTTCTCTCTTTAATCAGTTTTGCGCGAGCTGAAACATCCCTCCACTCTGCCTCTAGCTTTGGGCCTTTAAAGGCAATGGCCACTACATTGCAATCATGGGACTCTGGAAATAACAGTACGCGATTATCAAACGCTTCGCAGATATTTTTGAGGTTGATCTTAAAACTCTTATGGCGTGAAAATAGATTCACCGTCAAAACACCGGGTTCTTTGAGGATGTTGTAGCAGCCCTTATAGAACTCCAAAGAACTTGCTGATGGGCCATCACAAATCGCATCATACAAATCAACTTGGACTGCATCAAAGGTGTTTTTGTATTGAGGGCTCTTCACAAATTTCTTAGCATCTGTCTGAAGTGTTTCTAGCCTACGATCATCATCTGGCATTGCAAACATAGTTCTTGCCGACACAATCACGGCAGGGTTTAGTTCTACTACGGTTGATTTCACGGCTGGGCAATGGAGGTGGGTAAATTTTGTTAAGGCCCCAGTTCCAAGCCCCAATTGAGATGCCCGCATGCCAGGTTTGGTTTCTAAAAATAATAGCCAGGCCATCATTTGCTGGTTGTACTCAAGATAAATTTCATTAGGGTCTCGTATACGCATCGCCCCTTGAATTAACTCAGTGCCAAAATGAAGATAACGTATTCCTCCGCTCTCGGAGAAGGTGACTGGTTCCATCAACATAGCTGCTTGGAGTGCACTAACTACTGAGCCCAACGACGCGCGTTACGGAATAAGCGTAACCAGGGGCTCGCACCATCAGGAGTATTCAACCACTCAGGCGGGCACCAGCTCATCTGCACAGCACGAAATACTCGCTCTGGGTGCGGCATCATGACCGTAAAGCGGCCATCAGGCGTGGTTACACCAGTTAATCCGCCCGGGGAGCCGTTAGGGTTCATTGGGTAGGTTTCAGTTGCCTTACCCTCATGATCAACAAAACGTAATGTCATCAAACCTTGCTGTTGTAATTGATCCAGATTGCCCTGCTGGCTGAAATTAGCAAAACCCTCACCATGCGCTATGGCGATTGGTAATTGACTACCCTCCATACCTTGCGTAAAGATCGAAGGTGAAGCAAGTACTTCCGCCATCACTAAACGGGCTTCGTATTGTTCTGATTGATTACGCGTAAATTTCGGCCAAGCCTGTGCACCAGGAATAATTCCAGATAGATTGCTCATCATCTGGCAACCATTGCATACACCTAAAGCGAAACTATCTTGTCGATTAAAGAATGTTGAGAACTGATCTCGGAGTTGTTGATTAAAGAGGATGGTTTTTGCCCAACCTTCGCCAGCACCAAGTACGTCACCATAACTAAAACCACCGCAAGCGATCAAGCCCCTAAAGTCATCAAGCTTTGCCCTGCCGCTTAAAAGATCGGACATATGGACGTCATAGCTATCAAAGCCAGCCCAGTTAACGGCATAGGCCATTTCTACATGGGAGTTAACGCCTTGCTCGCGCAGAATTGCCACTTTAGGACGTATATTCTTCTGAATAAAGGGAGCAGCAATATCTTCTGCAACATCAAAAGTCAGCTTTGGGGACATGCCTGTATCAGACAATTTATCTAAGAGAGCAAATTCACTATCAGCGCAAGCTGGGTTATCACGTAAGCGCGCTATTTGATAGCTGGTATTAGTCCACATCTTTTGTAGAGTTTCACGTGGCTCTGCGAAGATGTTTTTAGCATCACGCCAGATCTCAATACGTCCATTGGTATTGGGTTTGCCAATGACGTGACTGAATGCGCTTAGATTAAGCTTACGAAGTACTGCAAAGACTGCATCTCGATCTGCTTTACGCACCTGAATAACTGCGCCAAGCTCTTCACTAAATAATGCGCGCATGGTTTGCTCATGACGGCGACCAGAAACCTGCTCCGCCCAGTTCTTTGCATCACCATAGTCCGGCTCTTGGCTAGCGTCGACTGCAATCATGTCAACATTGATGGAGACACCGCAATGAGATGAAAATGCCATTTCAGCAATACAAGCCAATAATCCACCATCAGAGCGATCGTGATAAGCCAAGAGCTTGTTTTCTTTACGAAGCTCAATGATGGCTGCAGCTAAATTTTTCAGATCTTCCGGGTGATCTAGATTTGGTGCAATCTTTCCGGATTGATTCAAGACTTGGGCCAGAATACTGCCAGCCATACGGTTTTTGCCACGACCAAGATCAATCAGAATTAACTCAGTGTCTAACACTACTCCATCGTGCTCTTTAAGCTTTAACTGCGGAGTCAGAGTTTTACGGACATCTTGCACAGATGCAAATGCTGAAATAATTAAGGAAACAGGCGCCACAACTTTTTTATCTTGCCCTGCATCTTGCCAGGCTGTTGCCATCGATAAAGAATCTTTACCAACGGGTATTGAAATTTCTAAAGCAGGACACAATTCCATGCCAACTGCCTTAACAGATTCATAAAGTTTGGCATCCTCACCTGGAGAGCCGCAGGCAGCCATCCAGTTTGCAGATAACTTAACATCTCCTAAATGATGAATATCGGCAGCTAGTAGATTGGTAATGGCCTCGCCAACAGCCATCCGAGCTGCTGCGGGAGCATCAATCACTGCTAAGGGAGTTCTTTCCCCCATGCTCATGACTTCACCGCGATAGCCTTTGTAATCCATTAAGGTGACAGCACAATCCGCTACCGGCACTTGCCATGGACCAACAAATTGATCGCGGGCATTTAAGCCGCCGACCGTTCTGTCGCCAATGGTTATCAAGAATGATTTGCTAGCAACGGTGGGTTGTTGTAGCACCCAAGCAATTGACTGAGCAAGATCAGCATCAGTGACATTCAGTTCGTTAAATTGCTGAGCTACCCGTTGAACATCACGATGCATGCGTGGAGGTTTACCAAGCAGGACTTCCATTGGCATATCAATTGGCATGGCTGCATCAGCACCTAAACTCTGTTTAGAATCGCTCAGCTGTAATTGGCGCTCTGTTGTGGCCTCGCCGACTACAGCGAATGGGCAACGCTCACGCTCACAAAGGGATTTAAAAAGCGCTAAATCTTTTGCTTCAATCGCCAAGACATAGCGTTCTTGAGACTCGTTGCACCAGATCTCCGCAGGGCTCATGCCGCTCTCTTCAAGAGGCACGCTGCGTAATTTAAATTTTGCACCCAAGCCTGCACCATCAGCTAACTCAGGGAAGGCATTGGATAAGCCGCCGGCACCAACGTCATGAATCGAAACGATTGGATTTTTTTGCCCCATAGCACGACAGGCATTAATAACCTCTTGTGCACGACGCTCCATTTCTGGATTGCCGCGTTGTACAGAGTCAAAATCTAAATCTGCAGTATTGGTTCCGGTAGCAACTGAACTACCGGTAGCGCCACCCATGCCAATCCGCATACCAGGACCACCAAGTTGAACTAATAAATGCCCTGCCTGAATTGCTTTCTTCGCAGTATGAATGGAATCAATGCTACCGATACCGCCAGCGATCATGATGGGCTTGTGATAACCCCGACGTGTGCCCTCAAGGGTTTGTTCAAATACGCGGAAGTAGCCACCCAAAATCGGACGGCCAAATTCATTATTAAAGGCGGCGCCGCCTAATGGTCCATCAATCATGATCTGCAATGGTGTTGCTATGCGCTCAGGTTTGCCATACTTTTCATTTTCCCAAGGAAGGTCTGTTCCAGGGATGTTCAAATTAGAGACCGAGAAGCCAGTTAAGCCTGCCTTAGGACGGCCACCAACCCCAGTAGCACCTTCATCACGAAGCTCGCCTCCAGCACCAGTAGAGGCTCCTGGAAATGGTGCAATTGCAGTGGGGTGGTTATGAGTTTCTACCTTCATTAAGGTATGCACTAAACGGGTATCTTTTTCATAACGGTGATCATCACCCTGCGGAACCCAGGTCTCTGATTCACAACCGACCATCACAGCGGAATTATCAGAATACGCAACAATGGTTCCTTCTGGGTGCAGTTGATGGGTATTGCGAATCATGGCAAACAATGAACGCTCTTGATCATCGCCATCAATTGTCCAGCTTGAATTAAAAATCTTATGGCGGCAATGCTCACTATTGGCTTGCGCAAACATAATGAGCTCTACATCGCTTGGGTTACGCTTTAGCCGTATGAAATTTTCTGTTAAATAATCAACTTCATCATCAGAAAGGGCTAAACCGAGCTCTTGATTGGCCTTGTCTAGCGCCGCCCTACCTTGCTCTAACACTACAATCCGACTTAAAGGACGATCTTCGAGGGTTTGATACAGGGCATTAGCCTCATCCGCCGATTGAATGATGGCTTCTGTCATACGATCATGAACTGCAGCCAACACAATTTTTTCCTGTGCTGCGCTTAATGTTTTTTTGGCTTTCCACGAGAACCGTGCACCACGTTCAATACGCAATACATTCAATCCACATTGCCGAGCAATATCAGTTGCTTTGCTAGCCCATGGAGAAACTGTTCCCAGGCGGGGAATGACTACAGCGCCCTGTTTAGAATTAGTGCCAGTAAACGGTTGACCGTAAGTTAACAGACTAGCAAGCACTTCCTGATCTTGAGGGCTTAATGCTTTTTCAGACCAAATGAAGTGAAGATATTGCGCCTCCATCGAATTTAGCTCGATACCTTGGGCTGCTAAGGAGGCTAAAAGACGCTGTTGGCGGAATGATGAAAGCGCGTTCGCGCCAGGTAAAAAATGGAAAAAAGACATCCCTAGATTATAAGGTTTTGCCTACAGTAAGCGTCCGCCCTGGAGGTGTAATTGGCGCTGGCACCGACCGGCCAAGGCTGGATCATGGGTGACCAGTACAAGGGTGGAATGATTGGCCTGATTCAGCTCAAAAAGAAGCTCTATTACCCGATTACCGCTTGCTTCATCTAGGCTCCCGGTAGGCTCATCAGCAAAGAGGATAGCTGGTTTAGTAATGAAGGCGCGAGCCAAAGCTACGCGCTGCTGCTCTCCTCCTGAAAGGGTCTTAGGAAAATGGTCAAAGCGCTCACTAAGACCAACCCGCTCTAGCCAAGACATAGCCTCTTCCTTGGCATTACCAATACCAGCCAACTCTGCTGGAAGCATGACATTTTCTAATGCAGTGAGATGGGGGAGTAATTGGAAAGACTGGAATACAAAGCCAACCTGCAACCCTCGAAGTTTTGCCCTCCCATCCTCATCAAGGGCGGTAAGGTCCTGCCCCATGAGAGTGATGCTACCCTCGCTTGGTAGATCTAAACCAGCCAAGAGCCCTAGCAAAGTACTTTTACCTGAGCCAGAGCTACCGGTGATCGCTACACTTTCACCAGGTTTCAACTCAAAGCAAATGTCGTGCAAAATAGTCAGAACACCATCACTCGAAAGAACGGACTTACCTAGATGATTTGCACTAAGGACTGTTTCTGCGGCGCTCATAATGAAAAAAACCGGTACAAAGGGTTCATAGCCTTAAAGTAGTGGAATAAATGAATCAAAATAATCTGTCGACCTTTGTAACAAAAAAAGCAATTGCAATAGGCTTATTTTGCCTGTTAATTTCTTTTGTCACATCAGCCAGCTCAAATTCGACTATTTTAGTAATGGGCGACAGCCTCTCGGCTGAATACGGCATCTCAAGAGGTTCTGGTTGGGCCAAGCTACTTGAAGGGCAACTACAAAAACAAGGTAGTCAATGGACGGTTTTCAACGCTAGCATCAGCGGAGAAACTAGCGCTGGCGGACTCACACGATTTACCGCCCTACTGGCGCAAAAGAAGCCTGGTATTGTGATGCTCGAACTGGGAGCGAATGACGCCTTGAGAGGCCTGTCTATTGATGAGACTGAAAAGAATTTAAGCCAGATGATTCAGCTGAGCAAAAAATCAGGCGCTAAAGTTTTGCTATTTGGCATGCAAATTCCGCCCAATTACGGTCAAGACTATACAAAGAAGTTTAAAGATCTTTATCTGAAATTGGCAACCCAGGAGCAAATTGAGTTAGTACCGTTTTTTATGGCAGGAGTAGCAAGCAATCCAAGTCTATTTCAGTCGGATAATATCCATCCCAATGAAAAGGCCCAAATCATTCTTTACAAAAACGTATGGGGCGCTATGGCCCCATATCAATCACTTCTCAACAGTAACAAATAGATTAGCTACCAGCACCTGTTGAGGGTGGTTTTAATGAATTAATAGTCTTGACCTTGGCACTATCTCGCCAATACGCCATAAAGCCTGCAAACTCGGCTTGAGCTGCTAGCGCTTGTATCTGCACAGACTGGGCTTTGTGTACTTTTGCATCTACACCAGTAGGTTGACGAACCTGATCCACTCGATACAAGGTAGTACCAACACCTGGATTATCAACTTGCACATAAGCAGGTAATTTTTCCTGGCTCACTGACATCACATCATCCAAGGCCTTGCCAATAAGATTTGCTGGCTTATTGCGAGAAACCCAAACTGCACTACCGAAACCAGAAGCGCTCTTTGGATCTTTTTGAAGTTCTGTATAGCGCTCAGCTGCAGCCGCTATAGCTAACTTTTCTGCAGCACGTTGGCTTACTTGACGCTTCACTTCAGCAGCAACATCTACAAACGGTAATGTCTGAGCGGGATGAAAAATCACTACTCTTGCCGATACAAATACTCCGGGTGAGATTTGTACTGCCTCAATATTACGTTTATTTTTCACGGCCTCATCACCAAAGAGAGATTGGATTATCTTTGGGTTAGCTAGAGGGTGGTCTCTTGATACACCACTTGGACCTGAACGTGTTACGCCCTTTTGACTCTGAATACTCAGCTTTAACTTATCAGCAGCGGGTTTCAAGCTGTCGGACTGGTCATAAGTCATATTGGCAAATTGGTCAGCCTTTTCGCTAAAGACTTTTGCATCCTCTTTAGGCTCAGCCTTAAGAACAATGTACTCAACGTCAACAAACTCTGGACTTTCGAAAAGTTTGGCATTGGCCTGATAAAAAGCTTGTAGTTCTTCGGGTGTTGGATTTACCTTAGATAAGAAACTTTTAGCCTCAAATGGCAAAGCCTGTACCTGACGCTCTGTCTCATAGAGCGTAGAAATAATCTCTGAAAGTTTTGGGCTAGATAATTCAGTACGAGCAACAGAATTCACTAACTGACCTATTTTGAGATCAAATGCCTGACTCGCATCGAACTGCTCAATAGTCAATCCATTGTTCGCTAACAATTGCTTGAAGCGCTCATTATCAAAAGTGCCATCTTGGCGATATAGCGCACGGATTTGAGGAATTCCCTGCAGATTTTTAATCAACGCTTGTTCTGAAACTTGTAGACGTAAATCGTTAACAGCAAAACCAAGAATGCGTTGTTGTAGCAACTCATTCAAAATCGCCTGTCTAAATTGAAGGCTTTGTGCAATCTGTGGATTACCACCAACACGTTCGGCTTGACGCTTGGCTGCATTGTCAACTTCCTGCGCAGTAATGGGTTTACCATTAATTTTCACCAAGTCGGTTTCTTTATCCATGAAGCTCGAATAACTAGAAATTCCAAAAAAGGCAAACGACGGAACAATAAACAGCATCAATACGAGCTGCATAAGCTTTTGGTGTTTACGGACGGTATCAAACATGAATAAGTTCGCTAGTAATAAATATCAACTATGGGAGTGTACTAGGCGATAGGATCTAGGAGCTTGAACGCCTTGAAACAGGCTAAGAAGGAGTAAACATTTGGTGGGCGCTGACGGGCTCGAACCGCCGACATTCTGCGTGTAAGGCAGACGCTCTACCAACTGAGCTAAGCGCCCCAAACATTACAGGTGAAATTGTAACCTAAGTACCCAAAAACACGCGTTTCCCGTCAATTCAACCCTTAAATAAAGCGGTGGAAAAGACGGAAAACCTGGCTATGTTCAGTGCTTGAGAACCTCTCCTGAAGATACTTTCTCGTTGGCTTTGCTAGCTTCCGATGCTTTTTTAGCAAGCTCTTCGGGGGTTGGGTCTGGCAATGCTTCTGGCATACGCTCTAATGCAAGCTCTAATACCTTATCAATCCAACGCACAGGAATAATTTCAATTGCATTCTTCACGTTATCGGGAATATCAATTAAGTCCTTGACGTTCTCTTCTGGTATTAATGCCAACTTGATGCCGCCACGATGGGCTGCCAAGAGCTTCTCTTTCAATCCGCCAATGGGCAGTACCTCACCGCGTAAAGTGATCTCACCAGTCATTGCAACATCTGAGCGAATTGGAATACCTGTGAAAACAGAAACCAAAGCAGTCGTAATGGCAATACCAGCAGAAGGACCATCTTTTGGAGTTGCGCCATCTGGGAAGTGAATATGAATATCCTTCTTCTCAAACGCCTCATCAGTAATGCCAAGACGTTTTGATCTAGAACGCACCACGGTACGAGCAGCTTCAACCGACTCTTTCATCACATCACCAATAGAGCCTGTACGAGTAATAACACCTTTGCCTGGCATCACTGCCGCTTCAATGGTTAGAAGATCGCCACCAACCTCTGTCCAAGCTAAACCAGTCACTTGGCCAATTTGATTTTCTTTAGCAGCCAACCCAAAGTCATACATCCGAACAGATAAGAATTTCTCAAGATTATCGGCATTAACTACTATCGGAGCAGCCTCTTTCTTCAAGAGCAAGAGCTTCACTACCTTACGGCAGATCTTACTAAGTTCTCTTTCTAATGAACGAACGCCTGCTTCACGGGTGTAGTAACGAATGATGCTACGAACGGCGCTTTCTTCAATCTTGAGCTCATCCTTTTTTAAACCATTGTTCTTGATTTGTTTTGGTATGAGGTAATTGACTGCAATACTGGTTTTTTCATCCTCTGTATAGCCCGCCAAGCGAATAATCTCAAGGCGATCTAAAAGTGGTCCAGGAATATTTAAAGAATTAGATGTGGCAACAAACATCACGTCTGAAAGATCAAAGTCAACTTCAACGTAGTGATCTTGGAAGGTGTGGTTTTGCTCCGGATCTAATACCTCTAACAAGGCACTGGCAGGATCACCCCGGAAATCCATACCCATCTTATCTACTTCATCCAAGAGGAATAAAGGATTGCGTACGCCAACCTTGGTAAGGCTAGACAAAATCTTGCCTGGCATTGAGCCAATATAAGTACGGCGATGACCACGAATCTCAGATTCATCACGCACGCCGCCTAAGGCCATCCGCACAAACTTCCGATTGGTGGCACGTGCAATGGATTGTCCTAATGAAGTCTTACCTACTCCTGGAGGGCCGACTAGACAAAGAATCGGCGCCTTAACGCGGTCAACACGCTGCTGAACTGCGAGATACTCCAAGATACGTTCTTTGACTTTATCCAAACCATAATGATCTTCATCCAATACCTTTTCAGCATTGGTCAGATCATTATTGATCTTGGTTTTTTTCTTCCAAGGAAGATTTACCAATGTATCAATATAGTTTCGAATTACTGTAGCTTCAGCAGACATCGGTGACATTAACTTTAATTTTTTCAGCTCAGATTCAGCTTTTTTCAAAGCCTCTTTAGGCATACGAGCAGCCTTGATGCGCTTCTCGAGCTCCTCAAGATCAGCACCCTCTTCACCCTCACCCAATTCTTTTTGAATCGCTTTAACTTGTTCGTTGAGGTAGTACTCGCGTTGACTTTTTTCCATTTGACGTTTAACGCGTCCACGAATGCGTTTCTCTACTTGCAAAATATCAATCTCACTTTCGAGATCAGCTAACAGACTCTCTAAACGCTGGACTACATCAGTCATCTCAAGGAGGCGCTGCTTTTGCTCAAGCTTGACTGGCAAATGAGCGCAGATCGTATCGGCCAGGCGGCTTGGGTCATCGATGCCACCGAGAGAAGACAGAATCTCTTGAGGAACTTTCTTATTCAGTTTTACATATTGATCAAACTGGGCCATGATGGCACGGCGCAGCGCTTCAGTTTCATGAGCATCAATTGCATCAATCTCAGTTGGAGTGGCTTCGCAATTGAAGTAACCCATGCTGTCTTCAATTTGACTAACTTCTGCGCGTTGTACACCTTCAACTAATACCTTAACGGTGCCGTCAGGGAGTTTGAGCATTTGCAAGATATTGGCAATGCAGCCAACCTCATACAAATCTTCAATAATCGGCTCATCTTTGGCGGCAGTTTTTTGGGCTACCAAAAGAACATTTTTACCGGTTTCCATCGCGGCTTCTAGGGCCTTAATCGATTTAGGGCGACCCACAAACAAAGGGATCACCATATGAGGGAAGACAACTACATCCCGCAGCGGGAGTAAAGGTAGTTGTATCGGTTCAGAGGGTAGTAATAAGTGGCCAGGCATAGGGCAAATCCTCCAAAGTAATCAATCCTCAAAAGTCTCTAGAAGTGCTAAACCACTAAATAGAGACTTTATTCATGAGTAGCATACTACCTATATGGGCCGCTCTTTTGAAAAAACAAGGGGGGAAAGTGCAAAAAATGGGCAAAAAAGCCCAAAAAATAGCGAAAACCCTGAGAAATTAAGCTTTTTTGCTTAAATCTGCCTTTTCAGGATCTTGTTTGTAGACTAACAAGGGCTTACCACCCTCAGCAATGCTAGTGTCATCAATAACGACCTTTTGAACATTCTGAAGAGATGGCAAGTCATACATGACATCCATTAGCGACCCCTCAAGAATGGATCGCAGACCACGAGCACCAGTCTTACGGGCAATTGCCTTCTTCGCAATAGCTGCTAATGCAGCATGGCGCACTTCCAACTCAGCGCCTTCCATCGTCAGCAAGGCTTGATATTGCTTTACTAGAGCATTTTTAGGTTCGGTGAGGATCTGGATTAAAGCCTCTTCATCGAGTTGTACTAAAGTTGCTACGACTGGCAGGCGACCAATCAATTCAGGAATTAAGCCAAACTTAATTAAATCTTCAGGCTCCACTTCAATCAAGAGATCGCTTATGCCTCGATCATCTTTTCCGGGTACTGATGCATTAAACCCGATACCAGTTTTGGCCGTACGTTGTTGAATGACTTTTTCAAGACCATCGAAAGCGCCGCCACAAATAAACAAAATATTGGTTGTATCCACTTGCAAGAAATCTTGGTTAGGGTGTTTACGACCACCCTGTGGTGGCACAGAAGCCATAGTGCCTTCAACCAACTTCAATAAAGCCTGCTGCACGCCTTCGCCTGAAACGTCTCGAGTAATCGAAGGATTATCAGACTTGCGTGAAATCTTATCGATCTCATCAATATAAACAATACCGCGCTGTGCTTTTTCTACGTTGTAGTCGCAAGCTTGCAATAGTTTTTGAATGATATTTTCAACGTCTTCACCAACATAGCCCGCTTCAGTCAAAGTAGTTGCATCAGCCATCACAAATGGCACATCGAGCATGCGTGCTAATGTTTGCGCTAAGAGCGTCTTACCGGAGCCAGTAGGTCCGATCAGCAAAATATTGCTCTTCGCTAATTCAACACCATCAACCATTGCCTTAGCGGGTAATTTAGCTTCCTTTTTATCAACGGCTTCAACCGGCTTGCCATCTTTATCAAGCTTCTCTTTTTTTGGCTTCGGTAAATATTTCAAACGCTTGTAATGGTTATAGACAGCCACTGCCAAGGTCTTCTTGGCATGGCCCTGTCCAATGACGTATTGATCGAGGTTCTCTCTAATCTGATGTGGTGTTGGTAAAGAATCTACGCCCTCTTCCTTAGGAAGCTTGGCAATTTCTTCTTGAATAATGTCAGTGCAAAGGTCAATACACTCGTCGCAAATAAATACCGATGGTCCAGCAATGAGCTTCTTAACCTCATGCTGGCTCTTGCCGCAAAAGGAGCAATACAAAACTTTATCTGATGGGTTGGTAGTTGTATCGCTCAAAATAGGCTCAAATAATGATTAAGGACGCTTCTCGATAACCTTATCGATCAAGCCATAGTCACGAGCCTGCTCTGCTGACATAAAGTTGTCGCGGTCAGTATCTTTAGCAATAGTCTCAATGGATTGGCCAGTACGATCAGCCAAGATCTGATTCAAACGTTCACGTAGGTACAAAATTTCACGAGCTTGAATCTCAATATCAGATGCCTGGCCACGAGCTCCACCCAATGGCTGATGAATCATGACGCGAGAATTGGGCAATGCGTAACGCTTCCCTTTTTCACCAGCGCATAACAAGAATGCTCCCATGCTTGCAGCCATACCCATACACAGCGTACTCACATGTGGTTTGATGAATTGCATGGTGTCATAAATAGCAAGACCTGCAGATACAGATCCGCCAGGTGAATTGATATAGAGAGAGATCTCTTTGTCTGGGTTTTCGCTCTCAAGAAATAACAACTGCGCAATCACCAAATTAGCGGTTTGATCGTTTACTTCACCAACCAAGAACACTACACGCTCTCTTAATAAGCGGGAATAAATATCGTAAGCACGCTCACCTCGTCCAGAGGTTTCAATCACCATTGGAACCAAGCCTAGGCCTTTAGGCTCTAAGTTTTCAGACTGAAACGGGTTTTGGTTCATTTATGAAAGTCCTCTTTTAAATAGATTGATAGCAGCTTAGACTTAGTTTAGCTTGCTCAGCTCTTCAAAGCTTATCGCTTTATCGCTTACTTTGGCAAGTGATGTGAAATGTTTGATCACATTGTCTTCAAGCACCAAGTTCTCAATATCTTTCAAGCGGCTTGGATTGCTATAGAACCAACGAACTACTTCTTTTGGATCTTCGTAAGTAGCAGCTTGCTCATCAATTTCAGCCTTGATTTGGTCAGCAGTAACAGCTAAGCCTTCTTTTTTGACCAACTCACTCAGAATGAGACCAAGGCGAACACGCTTAAGGGCTTGTTCAGCAAACAGCTCTGCAGGAATTGGAGCATCTTTGGCGTTAGGTATGCCACGCTGAATTAAATCTTGGCGTGCGCTTTCAGCCAAACGCTCTTGCTCAGAAGATACTAAAGATTTAGGTACCTCAAGCTCGCACAAAGTATTGAGCTTCTCCATCACCTCATTTTTTAGCAAAGAAGTAATACGGCGCTTCACTTCGCGATCTAAATTCACTTTCACTTCGGCACGCATTTTTTCAACGCCGCCTTCTGCAACACCCATTGATAATGCAAATGCATCATCAACCACCGGCATATGCGCCCAGCTCACCGATTTAACGGTAATAGTAAATTCAGCTGTCTTACCAGCAACGTCTTTACCATGGTAGTCGGCCGGAAAGCTCAGTGGAAATGATTTGCTTTCACCGGCTTTGAGACCTAAAGTGGCAGCTTCAAATTCGGGCAACATCCGACCTTCACCTAAAACGTACTCAAAGTTCTCAGCCTTGCCACCAGCGAACTCAATACCATCGATCTTGCCAATGAAGTCGATGACAACTTGGTCGCCGTTTTGGGCTGCCGTATTGGAACCGCCATCGCCATGGGCGCCAGCTTCGCCACGCGGGTGGTAATGGGCTTGCTGCTTAAGTAGTACGGCGATTGCGCGATCAATTTCAGCATCGCTAATATCCGTCGAGTACTTAGTCACTTCTGCTTTCGAAAAGTCACCAATCTTCACTTCTGGCAATACCTCGAAGAATGCATCAAAGACAATCTTGTCGGCATCTAACTCACTCTTTGGTTCAAGACGTGGTTGGCCAGCTAATGCGATACCTTCTTTTTTACTTTGCTCGTAGAACAGCTCAGAGGCTTTATCGAATTGAAGTTCGAAATCTACTTGCATGCCGTACTGCTTCTCCACCATATTCTTTGGTACTTTGCCTGGACGAAAGCCAGCCACTTTCATGGTCTTAGCAACTTGTGCCAAACGGGCATCACGCGCTTTTACCAAATCGGTACGAGCGAATTCCAAAGTCATTTTGCGGTCTAACGAACCTAAATTTTCTATCTGCACAGCCATTCTCGTCTCTTCGTTGAAATCAGGATATGTGAAGTCCAAGCCAAGTAGCACTTGTGGTGCGAGGAGGGGGACTCGAACCCCCACACCATTTCTGGCGTCAGGACCTAAACCTGGTGCGTCTACCAATTTCGCCATCCTCGCGAATATCCGCAAACACTGCCAAGCTTAAACTTCACTCTAAAGACCGTAATTCTACAATGCTTGGGGTGTTAGAGGATCTTTAGGCCTTGTAGAGCAATGCTACGGCGTGTACCGCAACGCCCTCACCCCGTCCAAGGTGGCCCAAAGATTCATTCGTCTTAGCCTTCAGGTTTACGTGGCTGGGGTTGACCAAGAGGTCAGCAGCGATGTTTCTGACCATTTCAGGCAAAAATTCCGCTAATTTTGGCTTTTGACAAATAATGGTGGCATCCACATTGCCGATTTGAAAGCCAGCCGCCTGAACCTTTTGCAGGGCTGCCCGTAACAAGATTCGGCTATCCATGTCTTTGAATTGAGGATCGGTATCCGGAAATAACTGCCCAATATCGTTTAATCCAGCAGCGCCTAGCAAGGCATCAGTGAGTGCATGCAGTAACGCATCCGCATCAGAATGGCCTAGTAAACCCTTTTCATAGGGAACGTGCACACCACCAAGAATTAGTTTGCGATCAGCCACTAAGGCATGGATGTCGTAGCCTTGGCCAATACGAAATTGCGGAACATGAACATTACTTTGTGTCATATGTCTTCTTTACTTATTTAGTATCTAAATTCAACAGTAATTGCATCAAATCCCAATCAGCAGGATGGGTTACTTTGAAGTTTCGGGCTGCGCCTTCAATCAATAGTGGTTTCATACCCATTAATTCCATCGCACTAGCCTCATCGGTCACATCAGCCTCTAAGCGAATCGCATCTTCTAAAGCGCTATGGAGTTTCTGAAGGCAGAACATTTGGGGTGTTTGGGCCTGCCACAAACGCTCACGCGGAATTGTTTTTTCTACAAGCGGTATATTGCCAGCAATTACCGAATCAAAATTAGCCTGCTTCAAAGTATCGGCTAAAGGAATAGCGAGTAAGCCACCAGAATCGGAATCTTGTACGGAGGTAATTAATTTTTCAATCAGCGCAGGCGTGATACCAGGTCTTGCTGCATCGTGTACCAAGATCCAATCATCAGGCGATATTCCAGCCTGAAGTTGTGCTGCCAAAGTATTGCGGACAGTTTCTTGGCGTGTAGGACCGCCAGTAGGCAAGAAATGAATGGGTTTATTTCCCTTGGCAAGACTTGTCAGGATAGGCTGATCAATAAATCCTGGCGAAACGCCAATCCAAATGGATTCAATCAGCGGAGATTGCATAAAGGCTTCGATAGCAAAAGAAAGCATCGGTCTGCCAGCTAATTCTTGAAATTGTTTGGGCAAATGGCCGCCCAAGCGAGACCCAGCGCCCGCTGTTGGCAGGAGAGCATGGCATTTCTTAAGGGATTGATTTCCTGAGCTCATGCCTGATTCTATAATGAGCTAAGATGTCTGATGCATTAAATCTAGTACCCCCCATACCCGCTCCGCGGGCTGGGCAGCGCTTTACCTTTTCAGGACTAGTGGGCTCGGCTGATGCAGCCCTGATAGCGCAGACTGCCCTGCGCTACCGTAAGGATTTCTCAGTCATGGTGATATTTTGTGCCCAAGCACAAGAAGCCCAGAGACTTTTGGAAGAAATTCCTGCTTTTGCACCACAGCTAAAAACCCGCCTTCTACCGGATTGGGAAATTCTTCCATATGACCATTTTTCACCACACCAAGACTTAGTATCTGAACGTTTAGCTACCCTTTACGAATTACTCAATGGCAGCTGCGATATTGTTTTGGTGCCAGTTACTACAGCTCTGCAAAGATTAGGCCCGCCTGAATTCTTATCCGGGCACACTTTTTTCTTTAGGCAAGGTGACAAGCTCAATGAAGCGGCACTCAAGTTGCAACTTCAACAAGCAGGTTACGATCCGGTAAGCGCAGTCATGCGACCTGGTGAATACAGTATTCGTGGTGGCCTCATTGATTTATTTCCGATGGGATCTAGCCTGCCTTATCGCTTGGATTTATTTGGTGACGAAATTGAGCAAATCCGCTCCTTTGATCCTGATACGCAAAGAAGTCTTTATCCCGTTAAAGAAGTTCGCCTACTCCCAGGTCATGAATTCCCATTCAATGATGAGGCGCGCACCGCCTTTAGAGGCCGTTGGCGCGAGGTGTTTGAGGGTGACCCTAGCCGTTGCTCCATTTATAAAGATGCCAACCTGGGCATCCCTAGCGCAGGCATAGAGTCTTATCTGCCAATGTTCTTTGCTGAGCAATCTAGCGTATTTGATTACTTCCCTAGATCAGGCGATCCAGTTTGGATCCTCAGCACTGGTGATATTGAAGATGCTATACGGGGGTTTTGGAAAGATACCCTTCCACGCTATGAATTTCTCAAACATGATCTTGATCGCCCCATTCTTCCGCCAAAAGAACTATTCCTTGATGTGGATGAATTTTTCTCCTTTGCAAAACCACATGCCCGTTTAGTTTTAGAAAAGGAGAGTTCTGAAACTGCTCAATTTCTCCAGGTACCAGATATTGCTGTGCATCGCAAAGACACTGATCCAGTAAGCGGCTTACGTAGATTAGTTGCCAGCGAAAAAGTACGCATTCTAATTTGTAGCGATAGTGCTGGGCGTAAGGAGTCAATTCGACAATTATTTGAAGAAAGTAATTCGGTTGCGGGGCAAGACGGCAAGCCACTCTACCAACTGAAGCCCGAAAGCTTTGAAACCCTTGCTGACTTTATTAAAAGTGATTCTCACTTTGGACTAACCACCGCACCACTCTTTAATGGCTTCTCCTGGCCAGCTCAAAACCTCATCATCGTAACTGAGGCTGAATTATTTACCTCGACGGCAAGACAGCGACGCAAAGGGAAAGAGTCAGAGAGTGCAGATCCGGACATGCTCTTTAAGGATCTCTCAGAGCTCAAGATTGGTGATCCCGTGGTGCATGCTGAGCATGGCATTGGTCGTTATCAAGGCTTAGTCCTTCTGAATATAGCGCCTCCAAAGGAAACACCTATTTTCGAAGAATTTTTACATCTGCAATATGCAGGTGAAGCCACTTTGTATGTGCCAGTTCAGCAATTACAAATGGTCACTCGCTATGCTGGCTCTGATCCGGACTCTGCACCCCTGCATCAACTCGGCTCTGGTCAGTGGGATAAGGCGAAACGGAAAGCAGCTCAGCAAATTCGCGATACCGCTGCTGAATTACTTGGGCTATATGCTGCAAGAGCGATTCGCAAAGGCCATGCCTTTGAATTTTCTGCTCATGACTACGCAGCTTTTTCAGAAAGCTTTGGTTTTGAGGAGACTCCCGATCAGGCCAATGCGATTGCTGCAGTCATTGGTGATATGACGAGCGGCACACCAATGGATCGCCTGGTTTGTGGTGATGTTGGCTTTGGTAAAACAGAGGTTGCGCTGCGGGCGAGTTTTGTTGCTGTCATGGGCGGTAAGCAGGTGGCTATTCTGGCGCCTACTACCTTGTTAGCTGAACAACACGTTGCCACTTGGAAAGATCGCTTTGCAGATTGGCCTGTGCGCATTGTTGAACTCTCACGCTTTAAAACCACTAAAGAAATTAATACCGCTTTAGAGGCCATTGCCAAGGGTGAGGCTGACATCATTATTGGCACTCATAAATTACTTTCCAAAGAGACACAGTTTGCTAACCTTGGCTTAGTGATTGTGGATGAGGAACACCGCTTTGGTGTCCGCCAAAAAGATGCTCTTAAAGCCCTGCGTGCTGAAGTCGATATCCTGACTTTGACGGCTACTCCAATCCCAAGAACGTTAGGGATGGCAATGGAAGGCTTACGCGAGTTCTCTATCATTGCTACCGCTCCTCAAAAGCGCCTTGCCATCAAAACCTTTGTACGCCGTGAAGGAGATGGCGTGATTCGTGAGGCTGTTCTTCGAGAAATTAAACGTGGCGGCCAGGTCTACTTCTTGCACAATGAAGTGGAAACCATTCAGAATCGGAAGCATGCATTGCAAGAATTGATTCCAGAGGCAAGTATTAGCGTGGCCCACGGTCAAATGCATGAGCGCGAACTGGAGTCCGTGATGCGTGAATTCGTCACACAGCGAACCAATATTCTATTGTGTACTACGATTATTGAAACAGGTATTGACGTACCGACAGCGAATACCATCATCATGCATCGTGCTGATAAATTTGGCTTAGCGCAGTTGCATCAACTCCGCGGTCGTGTTGGTCGCTCACACCACCAAGCCTATGCTTACTTGATGGTTCCTGATCCGGAGGCATTAAGCAAACAGGCACAATTACGCCTCAATGCCATTCAGGCTATGGAAGAGCTAGGGTCCGGGTTCTACCTGGCAATGCATGACTTAGAGATTCGGGGCGCTGGTGAAGTCTTGGGTGATAAGCAGTCTGGCGAGATCCATGAAATTGGTTTTCAGCTCTATACAGAAATGCTCAATAGAGCTGTGAAGGCTTTGCGCAGTGGCAAAGAACCCGATTTACTCTCCCCACTTCAAGCAACTACCGATGTCAATCTGGGTGTTCCTGCCCTTCTTCCATCTGATTACTGCCCTGATGTCCATGAGCGCCTCTCCTTATATAAACGCTTTGCTGGCACCAATGATTTTTCAGAGTTGATGGGTCTGCGTGAAGAATTGGTAGACCGTTTTGGCGACCTTCCGGATCAAGCGAAGTCCTTCTACGAAACCCATCGCCTGCGCTTAGAAATGACAGGGTTTGGTATTAAGAAAATTGACGCAACACCAGCATCGATTCAAATTCAATTTATCCCTAATCCGCCCATTGACCCATTAAAAATTATTCAATTGATTCAGAGCTCAAAACATATCCAGCTTAACGGGCAAGATAAGCTCAAAGTGCTCCCCCAGAAGGATCGGGAATTTGAGAAGCTAGAGCAGCGTTTGGACGCCATTAGGCAAATATTAAGGCGCTTGAACGAATCAGCCGTGCTCAGCACTGCAAAAGCCAATTAATCGTTCCCTATTATGATTAATGCTATGCCCAAGCTAAACCTCGTCGCCCTATCTAGAGAGCCCATTTCAGAAAAGCTCGTCTTTGAGCTCAAAGACTGTGCGCTCAAATTTGGATTAGTGCTTCACACAGTTGGCGGACAAATATCGAATGGCGCTTACTATTCTGAACGCTGGGAATCTAGTCATCAGTTAGACATCTCCCAAAGAGAAAGTCTGCGCTCTATTGCAGCAGGATTGAATAGCGATCTCTGTTTTTTAAATGGCGACCTTAATCCTGCTGATATCAAAGTGCTAGCGATGGACATGGACTCGACCTTAATCAATATTGAATGTATTGATGAGATAGCGGATTTCACCGGCAAGAAAGCTGCTGTTGCTCAAATTACTGAAGCAACCATGCGTGGCGAGATCAAAGACTTTCAAGAGAGCCTAAGACGTCGTGTTGCTTTGCTTGAGGGTGTTTCAGCAGATGCGCTTGAAGCCGTCTATCGTGAGCGCTTGCAACCCAATCTTGGAGCAACAGAGCTATTAGCCAGCGCCAATGAGCGCGGGCTTTACACGCTCTTAGTTTCTGGTGGCTTTACCTTCTTCACGGAAAAACTTCGCCAGCAATTAGGCTTTAAGCAGGCTCAGGCAAATACGCTTGAAATCAGTGACGGCAAGTTGACAGGTAAGGTACTTGGACAGATTGTGGATGGCATTGCTAAAGCAGCCTATCTGGATGAAGCTTGCCGTTCATTAGGTTGCACCAAAGCAAATGCAATCACCATTGGAGATGGTGCTAACGATCTGATGATGATGAATGGCTCTGGCATCAGCATTGCCTATAAAGCAAAACCCATCGTCAAAGAAAAAGCCGACGCGGCTTTCGACCGAGTCGGCTTGGATGCTGCCTTACTACTAATTACTTAATACGACAATTACATACGCTCGAAAATGGTCGCAATACCTTGGCCACCACCAATACACATGGTTACCAAAGCATATTTACCCTGAACGCGGTGCAACTCATGGATAGCCTTAGTGGCAATAGCAGCACCAGAGCAACCAATGGGGTGACCTAAAGCAATTGCGCCACCGTTTACGTTGGTTTTAGCTGGATCTAAGCCCAAACCTTTAGTCACTGCTAAAGCTTGCGCAGCAAAGGCTTCATTGGATTCAATCACATCGATTTGATCCAACTTCAGACCAGCACGCTCCAGAGCAAGCTTGGTTGCGGGGATGGGACCTTCGCCCATGATGTGGTTAGGCACACCAGCTACTGCGTAAGACACTAAACGGGCGATCGGTTTATGACCAGCCTTCTTCGCTGTTTCTGCATCAGCCAATACAAAGAATGCTGCACCATCATTAATGCCAGAGGCATTACCAGCAGTAACAGATCCACCTTCTTTTTTGAACACAGCCTTCATCTTGCCCAGAGTTTCCATCGTAGTTTCTGGCTTGCAATGTTCGTCTGTATCAAACACGATATCGCCCTTACGGGACTTAATTGTGATGGGAACGATCTGTGACTTGAAGCGACCCTCTTTAATCGCATGAGCAGCGCGACGATGAGACTCCACAGCGAGAGCATCTTGCTCTTCACGAGTCAGCTTCCATTTTTCAACCAGGTTCTCAGCAGTAACGCCCATGTGGCCAACGCCGAATGGGTCAGTCAATACAGCAACCATCAAGTCAAGCATTTTGCTATCACCCATCCGAGCGCCACTGCGCATAGCTGGTGAACCGTACATACCGCGTGACATGACTTCAACGCCACCACCAACACCGTAATCGCAGTCACCCAACATAATTTGCTGTGCAGTTGTCACAATTGCTTGTAAACCAGAACTGCATAGACGGTTTAAAGCCATTGCTACAGATTCCATAGGCAGGCCAGCCTGAATAGAAGCTACACGAGCAACATAAGCGTAACGGCTATCCGTTGGAATCGTATTACCAACGGTTACATAATTAATTAAGGCGGGATCAACGCCTGAGCGAGCAACTGCCTCTTTCATCACAATGCCACCGAGCTCAGAAGGCTCAAAGCTACTAAGAGAGCCATTAAAGGTGCCAATGGCGGAACGAACTGCACTTAAGACAACGACATCACGACTCATAAAAACCCCCTTAGCTGAGCCCAAAAATAGGCTTAATTAATAATACAACCCTTATTTTTAATACATTCTTCAAGTTTCGGCTATTAGGTCATGCCCTTGGGAGCTAATAACCGTAGCACGAATGATTTCCCCTGTGCGATAGCGTTTTGAAGGCTTGCCGGGTGGCAAAACCCTCACCAAGCCATCAATTTCTGGGGCGTCACCAATAGTTCTACCAATTCCACCCGATTCGTCGACCCGATCAATTAAGACTTGCACTCTTTTGCCTATTTTTTTCTCAAGACGCTTAATCGAAATGTCTTCTGCTTTTGCCATAAAACGTGCGCGACGGTCTTCACGAATGGCATCGGGGACCGGGCTTTCCAATTGATTTGCAGTGGCACCTTCTACAGGAGAATAGGCAAAGCAACCAGCGCGATCAATTTGGGCTTCGTCTAAGAAATTGAGCAAGTAATCGAATTCTGCTTCTGTCTCTCCAGGAAAGCCTGCAATAAAAGTACTGCGAATCACTAGCCCAGGACAAGCAGCACGCCAAGCTAAGATGCGCTCTAAATTCTTCTCCCCGCTAGCAGGACGTTTCATTCTTTTAAGAACATCGGGATGGGCATGCTGCAATGGAATATCTAAATAAGGTAGCACCCCATATCCATGCTCTGCAAACTCTGCCATCAAAGGCAAGACATCATCTACGTGCGGATAGGGATAAACATAATGCAGTCTCACCCAGGCTTGATGCTCACGCGCTATTTGATTTAATGCGTTCACCAAATCAAACATGCGGGTCTTCACGGGTTTACCATCCCAAAAGCCAGTACGGTATTGAATATCAACGCCATATGCACTCGTATCTTGGGAGACCACTAGTAACTCTTTAACACCTGACTCAAATAAGCGTTTGGCTTCTATCAATACTTCGCCGATGGGCCTGGATACCAAATCACCACGAAGACTGGGGATGATGCAGAAAGTACAACGATGGTTGCAGCCTTCAGATATTTTTAAATAAGCATAGTGCTTTGGTGTCAGCTTAATTCCGATTGGTGGAACTAAGTCTGTGAATGGATCATGTGGCTTTGGTAGGTGTAGATGAATTGCCTGCATCACCTCAGCAGTGGCGTGAGGGCCTGTAACTGCTAGGACTTTGGGATGAATGCTTTGAATGAGATCGCTCCCATCGGCATTCTTTTTAGCTCCTAGGCAGCCAGTCACGATCACTTTACCGTTTGCGGCAAGGGCCTCTCCAATAGCTGAAAGACTTTCCTCAACTGCTGAATCGATAAAGCCACAGGTATTAACAACGACTAGATCTGCGCCAGAGTAATCTTTAGAAGTCTCATATCCTTCAGCGCTGAGCTGCGTCAGGATCAGTTCAGAGTCAACGAGAGCCTTAGGACAGCCTAAGGATACAAAACCGATTTTTCCAGCCACAACTATTCTTTTTCAGATTTGGTGGGCTGTTGAGTAAATGGAAAATTACCAAAAAGATTTTGCGAGCCCTGCAATTGCTCTTGCATTTTTACGAACAAATCTTTGCTCTGCTCCATGTAATTACCCATCAAACCTTGCATCAGGGGATTTTGAAGATTCATCATTTGTGACCAAGCTTCGGGTGTGCTGCCTGCTCCTAGACCTTTTGTCTGATCGCCTAATTTATTATGGATATCTACAAAAGACTGCATGGTCTTTTCTAGATAATTACCCATTAAGCCTTGCATGGAGTTGCCGTAGAAGCGAATGATTTGCGAAAGCATTTGTGAAGAAAATACTGGAGCACCACCAGCTTCTTCTTCAAGAATAATTTGCAGCAAAATATTGCGAGTGAGATCCTCATCCGTCTTGGCATCGATGACTTTAAAAACCTCATTTGCCATTACTAAACCTTTAATGTCAGACAAAGTGACATAGGAGCTAGTTTGAGTATCGTAAAGACGACGATTGGGATACTTCTTAATGAGTCGGTCTTCACCAGCTCGCTTTGTACGGGTAACCATTTTTTTCCTTACTGAATACTGCAACGCAACATCAGCTTAGTTTATCTCTAGTTTGAAGTAAAGGTAAATCAGCCTAGTTGCGTTCTAGTCATTGCATGATAAATGCTGCAGTGCAGTATTAACCTGTATGAATACCACCATTTAATGAGAAGTCAGCTCCAGTTGCATAGCCACCATCCTCAGAAGCAATCCAACAGCAAATGGAAGCAATCTCATCAGGGGTGCCTAAACGCTTCACTGGAATACCAGCAACGATCTTCTCCAGCACATCCTCACGGATGGCTTTGACCATATCAGTACCAATATAACCAGGAGAAACTGTATTCACAGTAACGCCTTTGGTAGCTACTTCTTGCGCTAAAGCCATGGTGAAGCCATGCAAGCCCGCTTTAGCAGTGGAATAGTTCGCCTGACCAAACTGACCTTTTTGACCGTTCACAGAAGAAATATTAATGACGCGGCCCCAGTTATTTTCAACCATGCCTTCGATAACCTGCTTCGTCACGTTAAATAATGAATTGAGGTTCGTATCAATAACAGCTTTCCACGCATCCGGTGTCATTTTGCGGAAAACGCTATCACGCGTAATGCCCGCATTATTAACTAGTACATCAACACGACCTACTTCAGCTTTCACTTTCTCGAATGCAGCAACCGTACTATCCCAATCGGATACATTGCCCTCGGAAGCGATAAAGTCATAGCCCAAAACTTTTTGCTCTCCAATCCAGCGGTCTTTACGCGGTGAATTCGGGCCACAACCAGCAATCACTTTAAATCCATCTTTTGCTAAACGTTGGCAGATAGCGGTACCAATGCCCCCCATACCACCAGTAACATATGCGACTTTTTGAGACATTACATTCCCCTTTAAATAACTTCGTTAATTGTTGCGGTCTTAAATTGCTTAAGCTGCCTTTTCTTTGACATACACCCCAGGCGCAGCTTCCATTTTTTTGTACTTCGCATTACCAAATGTAGTACTTGCAGGTTTTTGCTCGCCACCAAATTGTTCGAGCCACTTCGTATAGTTAGGCCACCAGCTACCGGTAATTTGTTTTGCATCTTCAAGCCATTTATCTGCTGTTTCTGCAATCTTGTTATTTTCAAAGTAATAGCGTTTGTTCTTCGCCGGCGGATTAATCACGCCTGCAATATGTCCAGAGGCGCCAAGCACAAAACGATTTTTACCCTTGAGAAGATGCGTGGACTCATAAGCCGACTGCCAGGGAACAATATGGTCTTCTTGAGATGCGTATATGTATGCAGGGCACTTAATCTTACCTAGATCAATCTTCTCGCCACAAATGCTGAGTTTGCCAGGTTTTACTAAGTCGTTCTGCAAGTAGGTATGGCGCAAGTACCAGCAATACATATTGCCTGGCAAATTGGTTGAATCGCCATTCCAATACAACAAATCAAATGGCGGTGGAGAATTGCCTTTGAGATAGTTTTCAACTACATAGTTCCACACTAAATCATTGGGGCGCAAGAAGGAAAAAGTATTGCCCAGATCTAAACCAGACATCATGCCGTACTTGCCGGCTTTACTACCAATTGTTTTCTCCCGCATCTCAACCATGCCTTCATCGATGAAGACGTCCAAAATACCGGTGTTCGTGAAGTCTAATAAAGTAGTGAATAAGGTTAAGCTGGCTGCTGGATGTTCATTACGAGCAGCAAGAACTGCTAGGGCTGAAGTTGTTAAGGTCCCGCCAACACAGAAACCCAGCACATTAATTTGCTTGTTATTACTAATCTCTTTAACAACCTCAATGGCTTTAATCACGCCCTTGCCAACATAGTCATCCCAGCTTACTTCGGCCATGGAGTTATCTGGGTTTTTCCAAGAGACCAAGAACACGGTATGCCCCTGGGAAACCATATGACGAACCACGGAGTTATTGGGCTGCAAATCCAAAATGTAATACTTATTGATGCAAGGGGGCACCATTAGATAAGGACGCTCAAAGACTGTTTCTGTCAGTGGCGTGTATTGAACCAATTCAAATAGTTCATTGCGAAATACCACGTGACCTTCTGTAGTAGCAATATTTTTACCAACTTCAAAAGCACTCTCATCCGTCTGTGAAACTTTACCCTTCTTCATGTCGCCAAGCAGATTTGCAATTCCTTTTTGAATCGATTGCCCTTGTGTACTAATAATATTTTCTAGAACTTCTGGGTTAGTCGCGATAAAATTGGATGGCGAGAGCGCATCAATCATTTGCTCAGTCGTGAACAGAATTTTCTGCTTCGTCTTTTCATCTGCATCCACTGCTTTAGCTAATGACATCAAATGTTTTGCATTGAGAAGATAAGTCGCAGCAATCACCTTGCTCCATGAGGAATGCCAAGCCTTACCAGCAAAGCGACGATCTTTTACTTCAATCGCTTCGGGATTGGTCGCAATATGGGCTAACTCTGCGAAGTATTCTTTTTGGATTTCCGCCAAACGCTCTGGTGGAATCATTGCCATATGGTGTGGTGCCAAAGATGGCGTTGCACTCGGATTCATGCCTGCAAACATAGTAGTCTCTTCAATTAATTAGGAGTATTTTCGATCTATAAAGCTTATAAAGTTATACGCAATAACCCTAGCCGTAGGGCTAGTCTAGTGTTTACCCGCACTAAACTCGCTTATTGGGAAATCCAGATCAATGAGGCAAAGCGTCCAGTTATCCCATCACGCCGATAAGAGAAAAATCTCTTATCGTCCAGAACGGTGCAAAGATCGCCACCAAAGATGGTATTCACGCCGACTTTTTTCAGTCGATCTCGCGCTAACTGATAGATATTGGCTAAATACTTTCCAGGCTTATCGGTAATCGGTAAAAAGCATTTTTGCATGTCATGCAGCCCCCGTTCCTGAAAACGCCCCACTACATCTTCGCCAACCTCATAAGATTCTGGGCCAATAGCCGGCCCCATCCAGGCAATCAAATCATTGGCGCTAGATTGATGAGCAAGCTTGAGTATTTCGCTTACCGTGTTTTCAAGGATGCCGTCACATAAACCTCGCCACCCGGCATGGGCGGCTCCAATCACTGTGCCATCAGCGTTAGAAAATAATACTGGCAGACAGTCTGCGCTCATGACTACTAAGACTTCATCTGGAATATTAGTCACTGCAGCATCAGCCTCAACAGGATTGCTAGAGTTATGGGAGCGGCTGTGTGGTGTGCTCACTTCAATACTGTGAGTTTGCCTTAGCCATATTGGCTCTGCTGGCAGCTGCTTTCTGACAATTTGTCGATTGGCTATTACCCTGGATGGCTGATCTCCAACGTGGTCTCCCAAATTCAGACTGTCATAAGGTGTGCTGCTAATGCCACCCTGCCTGGTTGTTACCAGCGTGTAAACATTTGCTGGAGCAGCCCAAGTAGGTTTAATGGTAATCATGACTGATGATCATTCTTGATTGATGCCAGCAAAGCTTCTTCTTTTGGCAAGGCTGCTTCGCTCATGCCTACTAGCGGCAATAACTCCATTAAATCACTGGGTGGTAAGCGAAACCAGGTGATCCATTCTTGGGATAGCGGGTGTTGCAGACTTAAGGCATAGGCATGCAAAGCTTGACGTTCAAATGGCAGAGACTTCGCTGCCCCCGGAGTTTTTTTACGATAAACAGGATCTCCTAACAGGGGGAAGCCAAGAGATTCGAGGTGGACACGGATTTGGTGTGTGCGCCCAGTCTCGAGACGGCACTCGAGTAACGCAAGAGGAGATTCGCTAAAGCTACCTTTTGCAAGGCGACGAAATAAAGTTGCCGCCGGCTTTCCTTGTGCATTACCAGTTGCCATTCGAAGTCGGTCACGCTGATCCCTGCCAACAGAAGCTAGAACTTTGCCTTGACTTGGTGTATCGCCCCAGACCCAAGCTAAATATCGACGGCCAACGGTTCGCTCTTGGAGCTGTCTTACTAAAGCAGTTTGAGCTTGAGCAGTCCGTGCAACTACCATTAATCCAGATGTGTCTTTGTCTAGACGATGAACAATCCCTGCTCTAGGTAAGGACTTTAGTTCGGGATAACGAAATAAGAGTCCATTTAGCAAGGTACCCGACCAATTTCCGGCCGCTGGATGAACCACCAGCCCAGGCTGCTTATTGATCACAATCAGAGATTGGTCTTCATAAACAATATCCAAAGGAATATCCTCAGGACTAAAGGCAAATTGCTCGGGCATTTCTTGTGGAAAAACCTTAATACTCTCGCCGCCACGTAATAAATAGCGGGCTTTGGTGACTTTTCCATCAACCATGACAGCCCCGGCCTCAACCCAGGCCTTGAGCCGATTGCGAGAATAATCCGGCAAAGACCCCGCCAATACCTTGTCGAGCCTCTCCCCAGCCATCTCTAAAGGAATATCTAGGGAGATGAAATCCTCTTCATCGATATAATCAAGAGGATTCGAATCAGGAGTTTGCGGCAATGCCACGCTTAAAGAGCCTTTTAGTAATGTCCGACGCAATATCAGACGCCAGTTTAAGGCTTACTGGGAACTCTGCCCCACAAAAAAAGTCTACTTTTTTAAATATCAACCCAATAAGCTCAGTTTTGGTCATGTTGGTAGCAGCGTTATTGTTGAGCGCTTGCGCGGGTAGCGAAGGTCAAAAAGACGATACCGATATTTGGTCAGAAGCGAAACTGTATTCTGAGGCAACGGACAAGTTAAATAGCGGTGACTTTGTTAAGTGCGGCAAATACTTTGAAAAACTCGAGGCACGCTTTCCATTTGGACCGTATTCACAGCAAGCACAAATTAATTCTGCTTACTGCTACTGGAAGGGAAATGAGCAGGTTCAGGCGCTAGTCGCCATCGATCGCTTTATTAAACTCCACCAAGGCAGTGCTAATTTAGATTACGGTTATTACCTAAAAGGCCTTATCACCTTTAATGATGACTTAGGCTGGCTTGGTAAATTTACTGGTCAAGATTTAAGTGAACGCGATCCAAAAGCAGCTCAAGATGCTTTTGAATCTTTTAAAGTCGTTGCTGAGCGCTTTCCGGATAGCAAATACGCTCCTGATGCCCTGGATCGAATGCGCTATATCGTCAATTCCTTAGCTGAAGCAGATGTGATCGTGGCCCGTTTTTATTATCAGCGTGGCGCTTACCTAGCGTCAGCTAATCGTGCGCAGCTCGTAATTCGAGACTATGACCGCGCTCCTGCCGTAGAAGAAGCGCTCTATCTCCTCTATAAGTCCTATCAGAAGCTAGGAATGGTTGAACTGAGTAACGACACTGCTCGCGTTTTTAAGCTCAATTTTCCGGATAGCCCAATGCTCGAGACTGGGCAACGCGTTAAAAAAGAACGCAGGTGGTGGCAGTTCTGGATTAAACAACAATCCCTTTAGACTCGAATGTGACTTACGTGATTATTTAATTACAACAGGCACCCGCGGAGCTACAGCACAAAGTAGTTCGTAGCCTATGGTGTCACTCATTTTCGCAACATCGTCCACAGGCACTCTGTCACCCCAAAGCTCGACGGCGCTACCAATTTTTGCATGGGGTACATTGCGCAGATCAATACTTAACATGTCCATCGATACGCGGCCAACAATTGGGCAAATTGTGCCGCCATCGTTACTACCATCACTCACCCAAACTGGTGTGCCATCTCTTGCATGGCGTGGATATCCATCGGCATAACCACAAGCCACAACACCAACTCTCATTTTTTCAGGCGCTTCAAAACGTCCACCATAGCCAACGCGATCACCTTTTTCTAATAGCTGTATATCAATGATTTCACTTTTCAGTTGCATAACCGCTTTTAAATGTGCGTTCTTAATATCTGCATATAGTCCTGTGGGCGATGCTCCATAAAGCATGATCCCAGGTCTTACCCAATCGCCAAGGGCATTGCGATGCCACAAAATCGCTGCAGAATTACCTAAGGATGTTGGAGCATCTAAACCCTCAATCGTGTCATTAAATAATTCTATTTGACTACCTACTGTTGGCAGACGATCTACTTGATCCGCGTTTGCAAAATGCGTCATGTGATGCATTTTGTTTCCGGCAGCATGTAGACGATGGAATGCAGTTCTATAGGCCTCAGGTTTAAAACCTAAGCGATTCATGCCAGAATTCATTTTTAGAAAAATATTAAACGGCTTATGGGCTTTGTATTTTTCATGCCAATCTACCTGAGCCTCGCAATGGACAACCAAATCACAAGACAATTCTGCGGCTAGAGACAATTCATTTTCATGAAATAACCCTTCCAAAAGTAGGATTCGACCTTGCCAACCTTCCTCTCTCAAGCGCAGTGCATTTTGTATATTTAGTAGCGCAAAACCATCTGTAGAAGCTAAACCTTTTAACGCCGCCTCAAAAGTATGACCATAAGCTCTAGACTTCACAACAGACCAAATTTTCGATTCTGGCGCGAGCTCTCGAACTCTGTTTAAATTATGTCGAAAGGCATCAGTGTGAATAGATGCCAAAATTGGCCTATTTATCATGCCATTAGCTGCAGCGCCCATATTCACCCCTCCTTTCGTGTTTTAATTGCTTCAATGACTAGATTGTACGAATGAACCGTAGTTTTTACACCATTATGGCGGCGCAATTTTTTTCGTCGCTTGCCGATAACGCTTTGCTGATTGCAGCAATTGCTCTCCTGGCCCAGCTACACGCTCCCGCCTGGATGACCCCTTTACTCAAATTGTTCTTCGTATTGTCCTATGTGCTGCTAGCAGCCTTTGTTGGCGCCTTTGCGGACTCCCGCCCCAAGGGAAATGTCATGTTTATCACCAATACGATCAAGTTTGTAGGTTGTGTAGTGATGCTATTTGGTAGTCACCCATTGCTATCCTATGCCATTGTGGGCCTTGGGGCTGCCGCTTACTCTCCAGCCAAATATGGCATTTTGACTGAATTACTCCCCCCAGAAAAACTGGTAGCTGCCAATGGCTGGATTGAAGGCCTTACCGTGGGCTCAATCATTTTGGGTACTGTATTAGGTGGTGTCCTGATTAGCAATACAGTATCTGGAAGTCTTTTGGCATTTGATATGCCAAGTGTAGATACAGGTATTGATACTCCCGCAGAATCTGCCATCCTCGTCATTATGATGATTTATATCGTGGCCGCGATGATCAATCTAAAGATTCCAGATACTGGGGCCCGCTATGTTTCCCAAAAAGCAAACCCTATCGAACTGATCAAAGACTTTTCTGTTTGCTTTAAGACCCTATGGAACGACCGCTTAGGACAAATCTCATTGGCAGTGACTACTTTATTTTGGGGTGCTGGCGCTACTTTGCAATTTATCGTGATTAAGTGGGCCCAAGTTTCTTTGCATATGAATTTATCCCAAGGCGCAATTTTGCAAGCTATATCAGCCGTCGGCGTGGCTGGTGGGGCCATTTGGGCTGCTTCACGTGTGCCACTCCGCAACTCACTCAATGTACTTCCTTATGGCATCGCCATGGGCCTGGTGGTATGTGTCATGGCCGTCTACAACTCCAATATGCTGCCAGACATAACTATCATGACCATAGGCAAGATGGAAGTCAGTCTGAATTTATTGCCTGCCTATTTCTTACTCATTGTTGTGGGTTGGCTTGCAGGTTATTTTGTCGTGCCGATGAATGCCTTACTACAGCACCGTGGTCACGTTCTGATGTCTGCTGGTCACTCTATTGCAGTTCAAAACTTTAATGAAAATATTTCAGTTTTAATGATGCTGGCAATCTATTCCCTACTGATCTGGTTTGATGTATCAGTACCTTATGTCATCATTGGTTTTGGCTTAACCGTCAGCTGCATCATGTGGCTTGTGATTAAGCGTCATGCTCGGAACCAGGCTGAATATGACTCTATGCACCTGATCGGTGAGCATAAGCAGCACTGATTAGCGGCAGATCAGATATTTTGTAGCACTGACTTTGCTAACAACAGATCCTGCCAAAGTAAGGCCTTATCCTTTGGCTTAGTAAGTAACTGAGCCAAATCAAATGAAGCAATCACCGGAATTTCTTCATCAGAGCCATTATTTAAGGCCAGAATAGTTTCACGTAATTGCGGTAATGAATCCTTCTCACCAGTAATTTTTTGAGCAATAGAGCCGCCAAAGGCAAGTGCCACAACTGGCAAACCATCCTCTGGAACATGCAACTGATTTAAATCATCACCAGCATTTTTCCAAGACCACTCTTGTGGGCCCAAACCTAGTGATCGAATCAGGCCCTGAAAAAGAATCTGGGTATTGCCTTGTGGCGGAGATCCAAAGAACCACCAATGCCCCTGAGATATTTTTTCAACAGCTGGTGGGGCCTCTATAACGGTTTGGGCAGAATGCGGTGCCTGCACACCATCCCTGGTGGACCACTCGGTGATGCCCATTTCTTTTAAGAAAGCAGAATGTGTATTACTCATGCCCCTAGCTTAATCGATTTAGCCATCACTAGCGCATCTTCCCTAGTTCCTAATTGGGGATCAGCTGGGTAGTAGTTTTTGCGTATGCCAATTTGCTCATATCCAAGCTTTTGGTACAAAGTGACTGCAGCAATATTCGACGGTCTGACTTCTAGAATAATTCTAGGCATATTTTGCTGGACAGCAACGCCTTCGATCGCAGTCATCATTCTGGAGGCCAAGCCTAGCTTACGCAACTTTGGCGATACCGTGAGATTGAGTAAATGCAATTCATCAACAGCAGGAAAGAGAATGCAATAGGCCCATAAGACAGCAGGATCTAAATAAGAGCCTTTGATCGCTTGATCCACTTGTGGGCGAATGCAGTATGCCCAGTGCCCTGCCGCCAAAGAATCTGAAAAGTTTCCTTTGCTCCAAGGGTGTAAATGCGATACCGCTTCTATTTCTAAAACAGCATCTAAATCTGCAGCTTGCATCGGCAGAAAAGAGAGTTCAGCAATGCTTTCAGACATTACTTCAAGGCCTCAAGACGCTCTTGCGTGGTCAGCGCTACCTTGTCACGCACGTAAAGTGGCTCAAGCTCGCGGACATGGATTTGTCTACCTTCTTTGAGCCTTTGCACAGCGCAATCTAAGACACCTAAGGCGGTCAAATGGATTTGCGCATCAAGCGCTGCAGATGGAAGTATTGTGTTGGTAAATAATCGATCGCCATAGACTACTAGAGCGCTCCCTGCCAGAAATTGATTATCTGTGAGCTCTAATTCTTCTGGTTTTGATAAATGAATATTGCCAATGCGCTTTGCCAGCTCTTGATTCTGTCCTGGAGCCTCATACTTAGCCCAGTAAATTTCATCCATACGCGCATCGATCGCAATCACAAAATGACTCGGCTTGGCATTTTTGAAATGAGTTGTTTTAATCAATTGCGCTGCAACGGCGTCGAGACTAGCAACTGGCAAGATGGGTAGGTCACAAGAAATCGCTAAACCTTGTACTGCCGCTACACCCAGTCTAACGCCAGTAAATGCGCCCGGACCAATGCCAATAGCAATCGCATCAAGTTCGTTTAACTTGATATTTGCTTCTTCTAAAAGGGTCTCTACCCAAGGTAAAAGCAATTGGCTAGCGCCAGCCGATACCAACTCATGTCGGAGGATTGGTGCTTGATCACCTAAAGATAAAGCCACCGAACACCAAGCTGTTGAGGTGTCGATGGCTAATATGCGCGTCAATGTGAACTCTTTTTATTTATATTGAAAACCTAAATTATGAACCCAATTCTGCAATGACTTCAGGAGGAGCTTGTACAAGCTCAATTAAGACGCCTTCTCCACCAATAGGGAACTCATCATTGCCTTTGGGATGTACAAAAGTAATGTCAAATCCAGCCGCCCCTTTACGTATTCCACCAGGAGCAAAACGCAGGCCATTTGTAGATAACCACTCAACTGCCTTTGGCAGGTCGTCTACCCATAAACCGATGTGATTTAAAGGGGTTTGATGGACTGCTGGCTTCTTTTCAATATCCAAGGGCTGCATCAGATCCACCTCAATAGCGTTCGTCCCTTTGCCGATCGCGCAAATATCTTCATCTACATTTTCGCGTTCAGATACAAAAGTGCTCTTGTATTCAAAGCCCAGCATATCAACCCATAACTTCTTCAGGCGATCTTTGCTTTCACCACCAATAGCAATTTGCTGAATACCTAAAATTTTAAATGGCTTAGCTGACATCACCCCTCCTTATTCAAAGCGCATGATGAGCTGATCAACTGCTAAGCTATCACCCTCTTTAGCGCAAATCTCTGACACCACACCATCTTGTATTGCAGAAATCGTATTTTCCATTTTCATGGCTTCAATGGATGCCAGTTTCTGACCAGCAGTTACATTCTCGCCAGCCTTAACAGCCACTTTCGTCAATAATCCAGGCATCGGTGACATGACCAACTTGGATGTATCGGGGGGAAGCTTCACTGGCATACGGCGCTGCAGTTCAGCGCCTAAGGGGCTAAGAACCATACATTCAAAGTGAGTGCCATCAAGAGCAAGCAGGTGTCGCACGCCGCGGCGCTCAACTTGTGCGGTCACTTTCTGCGTGCCATTAATGGTGGCATGAAGACAAATTTGTCCCGGACGCCAATTACTCACAATGTCATAGCGACTAATACCATCAGCTTCATCGATATAAACAGAATAAACACCATCCTTTAATTCAACCCGAACAGGCACTTCAATAGGATCATTCATAGATCCTGATTTTTTACCAGTGACTACTACAAACTTCTTCGCAATGATCATTTCATGGCCAGCTAACTGACCATCAATCATTTTGATGTGCTCTAGATAGCGATAGCGCATAAATGCAGCTAGCGCTGCTAAGCGCTTCGGATCATCTGGCTGTACGGAATCTTTTTTAAAGCCCTCTGGATACTCTTGTGCAATAAAACCGGTTGTGAAATCCCCGCTAACGAACCGGGGATGCTGTAATAAGGCTGCCTGGAAAGGAATATTGGAATGAATACCGCGAATAACAAAGTCATTCAGAGCCGCGCGCATTTTCTCAATTGCTTCTGTACGATCCTTGCCGTGAACAATCAACTTTGCAATCATGGAGTCGTAATACATTGGAATCTCGCCACCCTCGTATACGCCAGTATCGACACGCACACCGTTTATAGACTCTGGTGGACGGTACTTCACTAATCGACCGGTAGAAGGCAAAAAATTTCGGAAGGGATCATCTGCATTAATGCGACACTCCATGGACCAGCCATCCGATTTCACATCTTCTTGTTTAAAGGCAAGCTTTTCTCCAGCAGCAACCCGAATCATTTGCTCAACTAGATCAAGGCCAGTAATCGCTTCTGTGACTGGATGCTCAACCTGCAAGCGCGTGTTCATCTCAAGAAAGTAAAAAGACTTATCTTTACCAACTACGAATTCCACAGTACCCGCAGATTGGTAATTCACCGCTTTAGCCAAAGCAACTGCTTGCTTACCCATGGCTTTGCGGGTTGCGGGGTCAATGAATGGTGATGGCGCCTCTTCAATCACCTTCTGATGTCTGCGCTGAATTGAACAATCACGCTCATTCAAATACACCACGTTGCCATGTGAATCACCTAAGACTTGAATTTCAATATGGCGCGGACCTTCAACAAATTTCTCAATGAAGATACGATCATCACCAAAGCTATTCATCGCTTCAGTCTTACAAGCAGCAAAGCCTTCGGCAGCCTCTTTGTTATTACATGCAACACGTAGGCCTTTACCGCCACCGCCAGCTGATGCTTTAATCATGACTGGGTAGCCAATACCTTGCGCAATCTTGACTGCTTCATCAGTAGTAGCAATCGCCTCATTGTGACCAGGGATTGTATTGACCTTAGCCTCTATTGCTAGTTTCTTAGAGGCAATTTTGTCGCCCATAGCAGCAATGGATTGGTATTTGGGTCCAATAAAGACAATGCCCTCTTCTTCACAACGCCTAGCGAACTCTTCATTCTCAGATAAAAATCCATAGCCTGGATGCACTGCTTGCGCACCAGTATCTTTGCAAGCTTGAATGATCCGATCGATCACAAGATAAGATTCTCGTGAAGGCGCAGGTCCAATGCAAACGGCCTCATCCGCTAACTGCACATGGCGCGCTTCCTTGTCGGCTTCTGAGTAAACGGCAACCGTCTTAATGCCTATTTTCTTGGCAGTGCTCATTACACGGCATGCAATCTCACCCCGGTTAGCAATTAATATTTTCTTAAACATTTTCGTAGTCATGATTTGTCAGCGCCTTTACAGGGGAATATTGCCGTGTTTACGCGCAGGATTCTTCAAGTCTTTATCTTTCAACATAGCCAAGGAGCGAGCGATACGCTTGCGTGTTTCATGCGGCAGAATCACATCATCAATATAGCCACGACGTCCTGCCACAAATGGGTTTGCAAACTTAGCCTTGTATTCAGCTTCACGGGCTGTAATTTTCTCTGGATCCGATTTTTCTTCACGGAAAATAATTTCTACGGCACCTTTAGGGCCCATCACAGCAATTTCTGCAGATGGCCAAGCAAAGTTCACGTCACCGCGCAAATGCTTGGATGCCATCACATCATAGGCACCGCCATAGGCCTTGCGGGTAATCAGCGTCACTTTAGGCACGGTGCAATCTGCGTAGGCATACAGTAATTTGGCGCCATGTTTAATGATGCCGCCGTACTCTTGGGCAGTACCTGGCATAAAGCCTGGAACATCTACCAAAGTAACCACCGGGATATTAAAAGCATCACAGAAACGGACAAAACGCGCTGCCTTAATGGAGGCCTTGATATCTAAGCAACCAGCCAATACCAAAGGCTGATTGGCAACAATGCCGATAGAGCGACCTTCCATGCGCGCAAAGCCAATCACAATGTTTTTGGCATAGTCAGGCTGTAGCTCAAAGAATTCTCCATCATCTGCGATCTTGCCAATCAACTCTTTCATGTCATAAGGTTGATTGGGATTGGATGGAACTAATGTATCTAATGAAAAATCAGGCTCTTCAGTTCGATTAGCACCTTTAATGAGTGGTGGCTTTTCTCGATTCGAGAGTGGGAGATAGTTAAAGAAACGGCGCAGCATCATGATTGCGTCAACATCATTATCGAATGCCAAATCACAAACACCAGAAACGGTTGAGTGCGTGACTGCACCACCCAACTCTTCTGAGGTGACATCCTCATGCGTCACCGTCTTTACCACTTCTGGACCGGTGACAAACATATAAGAACTGTCTTTAACCATGAAGATGAAATCGGTTAGCGCTGGCGAATACACAGCTCCACCTGCACAAGGCCCCATGATTAAGGAGATCTGCGGAATCACCCCCGAAGCGGTCACGTTACGTTGAAAAATCTCGGCATAACCACCTAAAGAAGCCACACCCTCTTGAATGCGCGCGCCACCAGAGTCATTTAAGCCAATCACAGGCGCACCTACCTTCAGAGCCTGATCCATGATCTTGCAAATCTTTTCAGCATGGGCTTCCGACAAAGAGCCGCCTAACACAGTGAAATCTTGTGAAAAAACAAACACGAGGCGACCATTAATCATGCCGTAACCAGTGACCACACCATCACCTGGAACCGTTTGATCTGCCATTCCAAAATCATGGCAACGGTGCTCAACAAACATGTCCCACTCTTCGAAGGTTCCAGCGTCGAGCAGGAGTTCAATGCGCTCACGGGCAGTAAGCTTGCCCTTCGCATGCTGAGCGGCAATACGCTTTTGCCCACCACCTAATCGGGCTAGCTCGCGCTTGGCTTCCAGCTGTTGAATGATTTCCTTCATTTCCTGCTCCTTAGAAAAATTCATGCCCCATGGACTCTAGTAAGCGTCTTGCCGCCACTGAAGCTGCCATAGTTCCTTGGTTTACCTCTGCAATTAAGATTGGTAAGAGCTCTTGAACTGCTGCATTGTTCTGAAAAGCAGTCTTTAGGCCTGTATCAATGCGATCCCACATCCATGCGCCTGCTTGTTGCTTCCGGCGGCTCTCAAATTTGCCATTGGCTCTTTGCAGCTTTTCAAAATGGGTGACTTTGTCCCAGAGCGCTGGCACACCTCTACCTTCAAGTGCGCTTAAGGTCATTACTGTGGGATGCCAAAACTCTTGATCGTGCGAAGCATGATCTGGATTTCCCTGAAAGCCGAGCAAGCGCAAAGAACTTGTAATGAACAGTTGGGCACGCATTGCTGCATCTGGATCAATATCGACTTTGTTGATGGCGATCAGATCGGCAATTTCCATCACCCCCTTTTTGATAGCCTGTAGATCATCTCCAGCATTGGGCAACTGCATTAACAAAAACATATCCGTCATGCCAGCAACCGCAATTTCGCTTTGGCCAACACCAACTGTCTCAACAATGATGACATCAAAACCTGCCGCCTCTGCAACTAGCATGGCTTCACGGGTTTTCTCTGCGACACCACCGAGCGTTCCAGAGGATGGGCTAGGCCTAATAAAAGCATCCTCTAACACTGAGAGACGCTCCATGCGAGTTTTATCCCCCAGAATGGATCCACCAGACAAACTGGAAGATGGATCAATCGCCATCACAGCAACCCGATGACCTTTTTCAATCAGGTACAGACCAAGGACTTCAATGAGCGTCGACTTACCAACACCTGGAACTCCTGAGATGCCTAAACGAAATGAATTACCAGACTTTGGTAAGAGCGTATTAAGCACTTCATCCGCACGCTTGCGGTGATCTAGGCGAGTAGATTCAAGCAAGGTAATGATCTTTGCTAAAGCACGTCGCTGTTTAAGCGAGGGTGCGCTAGTGAGGTCACTCACTAAGATCTGATCAGCGGCTTCAAGCATGCAATGGGATCCGAGTTAGGCAGGTTTGACTGATTTACGAATTTGTTCAAGTACATCCTTGGCCGAAGCCGGGATGGGAGTGCCTGGGCCATAAATGCCTTTGACACCTGCTTCGTACAGAAACTCGTAGTCTTGTCTTGGAATCACACCACCCACAAAGACGATGATGTCATCAGAGCCTTGTTTTTTGAGCTCCGCAATGATGGCTGGGACGAGTGTCTTATGACCTGCTGCTAAGGTAGAGACACCTAAGGCATGGACATCGTTCTCAATCGCTTGGCGCGCGCACTCTTCAGGGGTTTGGAACAAAGGACCAATATCGACGTCAAAACCCAAGTCTGCATAGGCAGTTGCAACTACCTTGGCGCCACGATCATGTCCGTCTTGACCTAGCTTGGCGATCATCACACGCGGGCGACGACCAAAATCTTTCGCAAAGTCGGCGATTTCTACTTTAAGTTTTTCCCAGCCCTCGGCTGAGTCATAGGCAGCTGCATACACTCCGGTCACCTTTTGAGTATCGGCGCGATGGCGCCCGTAAATTTTCTCCAATGCGTCAGACACTTCACCAACAGTTGCACGTAAACGAATGGCATTGATAGCCAGTTCCAATAAGTTCCCTGTATTGTCATGCGCGGCTTTTGTTAATACCTCTAATGCAGCTTCTACTTTTTTGCTATCACGCTTTGCTCTGATTTCTTTTAAGAGCGCAACTTGACCTTCACGAACGCGATCGTTATCAATCATTAAGACATCAACGAGATCCTCTTTATCGAGTTTGTATTTATTGACACCGACAATGACATCAGTGCCAGAGTCAATCTTGGCTTGTTTCTCAGCAGCAGAAGCCTCAATCTTCAATTTAGCCCAACCACTTTCAACCGCCTTAGTCATGCCACCCATGGCATCAACTTCTTGAATAATTTCCCAAGCCTTATCTGCCATCTCTTGCGTGAGGCTCTCCATCATGTAAGAACCAGCCCAAGGATCAATCACGCTAGTAATATGCGTTTCTTCCTGAAGAATTAACTGGGTATTTCGGGCAATGCGGCTTGAAAATTCCGATGGCAATGCAATCGCCTCATCAAATGAGTTGGTATGCAAGGATTGAGTCCCACCAAACACAGCCGCCATTGCTTCAACTGTCGTTCTCACGACATTGTTGTAGGGATCTTGCTCGGTTAAGGACCAGCCTGATGTTTGGCAATGGGTCCGTAGCATCAAAGACTTTGGATTCTTTGGCTCAAAAGACTTCATGATGCGCCACCACAATAATCTTGCAGCACGTAATTTGGCGACCTCTAAGTAGAAGTTCATACCAATCGCGAAAAAGAATGACAAACGACCTGCAAAGCCATCAATATCCAATCCTTTGGCCAGCGCTGTTTTGACATACTCCTTGCCATCGGCCAACGTAAAAGCAAGTTCTAAAACTTGATTGGCACCAGCTTCTTGCATGTGATAACCCGAAATCGAAATCGAGTTAAATTTAGGCATGTGCTTGGCAGTGTATTCAATGATGTCGCCAATAATGCGCATCGAAGGTTCTGGCGGGTAGATATAAGTATTGCGCACCATGAACTCTTTCAGAATGTCGTTCTGAATCGTTCCAGATAACTGCTCTTGCTTCACGCCTTGCTCTTCGCCAGCAACGATATAGCCTGCTAGCACTGGCAACACAGCGCCATTCATGGTCATCGAAACAGAAACTTTGTCCAATGGAATACCATCAAACAAGATCTTCATATCTTCTACAGAATCAATTGCAACGCCCGCTTTGCCAACGTCACCCGTAACACGAGGATGGTCTGAGTCATAACCACGGTGCGTAGCTAAGTCAAATGCAACAGAGACGCCTTGACCACCAGCGTCTAATGCTTTGCGATAAAACGCATTGGATTCTTGCGCAGTTGAAAAACCAGCGTATTGACGCAGCGTCCAAGGACGAACTGAATACATGGTTGCTTGAGGACCGCGTATATAGGGCTCGAATCCTGGCAAGGTATTCGTGTAATTTAAGTCTCGTATATCTGCAGCCGTATAAAGCGCCTTAATGTGAATACCATCCGGAGTATTCCAGCCCAGCTTATCGGGATTGCCATTTGGCGCTGATTTCTGCGCAGACTTATTCCAAGCATCCAAATTGGATTCTGGAACCTCAGGCCATAAACTCGCTGATGGTCGTTTCTTTTCTGAACTCACAAAGCACTCCTAGTCATTTTTGCTGCATTGCATCCAATATCTCTAATTCTGCTTGACTATTTGTCATTTGTCCAGTTATCATGTATACATAATTATGAATACAAAATTGAACAATAGGCCACTATATGAGGATGTAGCTGATAGGCTGCGGGAGCAGATATTTGGCAAACAATTGGCTCCTGGAAGCTGGTTAGATGAGCAATCTCTAGCAGCTCAGTTTGGTATCAGCAGAACGCCAATGCGTGAAGCCATTAAGGCACTGGCCTCAGAGGGTCTTGTGACGATGAAGATGCGTCGAGGGGCCTATGTTACAGAGGTCAATCGTGCTGATTTAGAGCAAATTTATACGGTGTTATCGCTGCTTGAAAGCAAAGCAGCCAGGGAGTCGGCTACTAAAGCGACCGAAGAGCAGCTCAATCTCTTAGATCACCTCCACCATCGACTAGAAACTGCGGCTGCCGACCGAAATATCGAACAATTCTTTGAAATAAACAGTAAGTTTCATGAGCTGATTCAAGAAATTGCCGGTAACCGTTGGATGAATGGCGTTATTACTGATTTAAGGAAAGTGCTCAAATTACACCGTAAAGACTCTTTAATGAGTACAGGCAGACTACAAAGCTCCCTTCTTGAGCACCGTGAGATTCTTCGGGCACTCCTAAAGCGGGATGAAGTAGCAGCTGAGGCAGCAATGCACAAGCACTTTACACGCAGCTTAGAAGCTATCAGATAGTATTAAATACTTATAAATAACAATGGCTTAGAAGATTATTCTAAGCCATTGCTTTACCTAATAATGCCAGGATTATTTCTTAATGACAAAGTTTCCAGGTAAGGAAGCCAGGTAAGCAGCAATGTCCTGCATATCTGCATCCGAGAATGCTTGTACTTGTGACCCCATGATGGCGTTATTGCGACCATATTGCGGGTTGCTACCGCCTACTTTGTAGGCTTTTAATGCGTAATACAGATAGTCAGCATATTGGCCTGCAAGTTTTGGATAAACCGGCAAGATTGGAGCATTGAGCCCGGCGCCATGGCAGGAAGCGCAATTAGCCTTCTCTACAAGTGCCTTGCCTTTATCTGCATTAGCAGCATTAGCGACATTCACCAGGCCAATACTAGAAAGCAAAACTGCGGTAATTAGTGCAAATTTCATAAACACGCCTCTATTACTTCAATGGGTTGTTAGGTGAGCTGGCTGTTTGCGCAGCATAGTATTCGCCAAGGTCGGCCATGTCTTGATCAGAAAGGCTGCCAGCAATAGCGCGCATTGATGGGTGCTTTCTCTCGCCTTTCTTATAGGCAGCTAATGCACTCGCAATGTAGGCTGCATTCTGGCCGCCTAACATTGGGACTTTATAAACCAAGGGATAGTCGGAACGGTAATCAGGAATAGAGTGGCAACCAACACAAAGCCATACCTTGGCATTTGCAGCTGCAGCGCTTCCCTTTACTTCATCGGCTTGGACAGCGAAACCAGCGAGTGCTAAACCAGCAGCAAGTAGGAATTGAGGAAGAATTGTTATTTTTTTCATAGGAATCAGTATTCATCAGCTGGATTTAAATCAACCTGCAGAATTATAGCGGACAGACACCCCTTTTAAGCATTTTTTAGGCATTTGAGCGCTCAAAATGGTGAGAAATGCTGAAAGATATGCGCCCTTTACCTATACTAGAAAGCCTAATTAACTAAGAAATTTTCGGGTAACCAAGATGAGCAAATCCGGCAACCAATCCAAAAACCGCTTTGACGGAAGCGCTTGCTATGTTGCTTCTGACGATCTGAAATTGGCTGTAAATGCTGCAATGTCATTGCAGCGCCCGCTTTTAATTAAAGGCGAACCTGGTACAGGAAAAACAATGCTTGCAGAAGAAGTTGCCGCAGCACTCAATATGCCTCTCTTGCAGTGGCATATCAAATCCACTACCAAAGCCCAACAAGGCTTATATGAATATGACGCCGTAAGTCGCCTGCGCGATTCTCAATTGGGCGATGAGAAAGTCAACGACATACGTAACTACATTATTAAAGGTGTCTTATGGCAAGCCTTTGAAGCGGATGAACCTACCGTCCTTCTCATTGATGAAATTGATAAGGCTGATATTGAGTTCCCCAATGATTTATTGCGTGAAATCGATCGGATGGAATTTTATGTCTATGAAACACGCGAACTCATTAAAGCTAAACACAGGCCTTTGGTAATCATCACATCCAATAATGAAAAAGAACTTCCAGATGCATTTTTGCGCCGCTGCTTTTTTCACTATATCGCCTTCCCTGACACCGATACGATGCAGCGGATTGTGGATGTGCACCACCCCAAGATCAAACAGGATCTTTTGGATGCAGCTCTGAAGTCCTTTTATCAAATACGCTCTCTGCCTGGCCTGAAGAAAAAGCCGTCTACCTCTGAGTTAATCGATTGGCTCAAGCTCTTACTAGCCGAAGATATTTCTCCAGAAGCACTTTATAGCCAAGATGAAAAAATAGTAGTACCCCCTCTGCATGGCGCATTACTGAAAAATGAACAAGACGTTCATCTTTTTGAGCGCCTGGTGATGATGAATCGCAATCATCGCTAAACAATAAAGCATCAATATGTTGATTCAATTCTTCTTGCAACTGAAAGAAGCTAAAGTGCCAGTTTCAGTAAGAGAATTTTTAACTCTTTTGGAAGCGCTAAAAACTGGCGTTATCAACCCTTCTATCAATGAGTTCTATCAACTTTCCAGAATGACCTTAGTGAAAGATGAGCAGCACTTTGATCGCTTTGATCAGGTCTTTGGCTCTTATTTTTCAGGGGTGGAGCAAATCATTGCGATGTCACCCGATATTCCACTAGATTGGCTGGAGCAGAAATTACAACGCGTACTCACCGATGAAGAGAAAGCAGCTCTCCAAAAATTAGGGGGTCCTGAGGCCTTAAAAAAACGCCTTGAGGAACTTTTAAAGGAGCAGAAGGAGTGGCATGGTGGCGGCAAGAAGTGGGTTGGTGCTGGCGGATCTTCGCCCTTTGGGCATAGCGGCTACCACCCCGAAGGTATTCGCATTGGTGGTGAAAGCGCCGGGAATCGCACCGCTATCAAAGTCTGGGAAGCACGAGAGTTCAAAGACTACGACAGCGATTTGGCATTAGGCACTCGCAATATCAAGGTGGCATTACGCCGCTTACGCCGCTTTGCTCGCGAAGGATCGAACCTAGAGTTAGATTTAGATAAAACCATTCACTTTACAGCGGCTAATGCAGGAATGTTGGATATTCAAATGCGACCTGAGCGTCACAACAATGTCAAAGTATTGCTCTTAATGGATGTTGGCGGCTCTATGGACGACCACATTCTGCGTATTGGTGAATTATTTTCCGCAGCTAAAGCAGAATTTAAGCATTTAGAGCACTACTATTTTCATAATTGTGTTTATGAATATCTCTGGCAAAGTAATCGGCGTAGACGAGATCAAGTTACCCCAACTCAAGACATCATTAATAAATATGGGCCTGACTATAAGCTCATTTTTGTTGGTGATGCCACTATGTCCCCTTATGAAATCTATAGTCCTAACGGCTCGGTTGAGTACAACAATAAAGAAGCTGGTGCCGTTTGGATCAATCGCCTCTTGGACCATTTTCCCCATTTCGCCTGGCTCAATCCTGAGCCTGAATCTGTCTGGCAATATCGTCAATCGATTGACATCATGAGAGACTTACTAAAGGATCATATGTATCCGGTAACGATGAATGGTCTAGAAAGTGCGATGCGTCAACTTTCCAAGTAAGATTGTTTAACCAACAAAATTCATTTACTTCATTACAGACACATACCATGAACACAAATATTAGCGCTCGCCTTAAAGCCTTGGGTATCGATTTACCACCACCTGGTCCGCCAGCTGCTGCTTATGTGATGGCTGCAAGCGCTGGCAATATGGTTTTTCTCTCTGGCCATATTGCTAGGAGAGACGGTAAACCTTGGGCAGGCAAGCTTGGTCAAGGCATGGATACCGAGACCGGAAAAGCTGCTGCAAGAGCTATTGGCATTGATCTCATAGCCACATTACAAAATCATGTAGGCTCACTAGATAAAGTCAAGCGCATTGTCAAAGTGATGGGCTTGGTTAACTCTACCGATCAATATACCGATCAACATTTAGTGATCAATGGCTGCTCAGAATTACTAGTTGAGGTATTTGGTGATGCTGGTAAGCATGCACGGAGTGCATTCGGTGTAGCGCAGATTCCTCTGGGTGCTTGCGTTGAAATTGAATTAATTGCCGAGATTTAAAAGCGTTTTAAGCCAAATTGAGAGAGCTCAGACTCTGTGTCAACATCAGCGATATAAGCTTGATCATCGGTAGCAAAAATCTGCACTAGCTCTGGATGTTGATCCATAAAGGGTCTACAGACCATTTGAGGGATTGCCAAAATATCAGCGATGACCTTAGCTGAAAATACGACTGGGTTGCCCCGTTGCTTTCCCACCATTGGTAATAAAACCTCTTTTTGCTGATCACGCTGCTTAAATTGTTGCAGCAATACATTAATTTCGATAGAGCCCACTAGAGGTTGATCACACAAAGCAATCAACAAAACATCGTAAGCACTCTTTAAGGCCTCAAGGCCCAAACGGACTGAAGATGCTTGCCCTAGCTCTGGCTGTGGATTGCGAATATATTCAATTGGCAAGTCGAGATCTGCTTTGAGCTTGGCCAACTCAGACTCGATCACATCAGCATAAAAACCAGTGACCACCAAGAATTCGATTGGTGAAAATGCTTTAATCGAATGGCTGAAATGGCTTAATAAGCTTTGACCATCCTTATGCAATAAGGCTTTGGGCGTTGATCCCAAACGACTGCCCTCGCCCGCAGCCAGCAAAAGAACTGCTAAGCGAAGATTGGAGGAGCCTGATTGCTTACCTAAAGATGTCATTAGAGTGATAATAAATAGGAATCTAGAAAAATAAACAATAAAGATCAATCACAGCATGAATAGCACCGATTTAAGCGTCCTTCGCTCTGCCGTCAGTTGGCTTAAAGCCGGCCACTCCGTGGCTATAGCTACGGTTGTGCAAACTTGGGGGTCTTCCCCTCGGCCCATTGGCTCTTGGCTTGCTATTCGGGATGATGGTCAAGTAGCTGGTTCTGTTTCTGGTGGTTGCGTTGAAGACGACTTAATACGCCGCGTACAGACAGAAATTCTGACTAGAGCTACCCCTGAAATGGTGGTTTATGGTGTCAGCCAGCAAGAAGCAGCTCGTTTTGGACTGCCATGCGGTGGTACCTTAAGGCTGTTGGTTGAGCCAAAGCCTGAGCTGGCAGTGCTAGAGAAGTTACTTGCGCAAATTGCTTCCCATCAAATTACTCGGCGTACTGTGAATTTAAGTTCAGGGCAATCCACCTTAAGCGCTGGATCTCGCCAAGACCAATTTATATGCAATGAGCAAGAAATGCAAACTACTTACGGCCCCCGTTGGCGGATGGTCATCATTGGCGCTGGTCAACTATCCCTGTACACAGCAGACTTTGCGCTTGCATCGGACTTTGAAGTGATTGTGATTGATCCGCGTGAAGAATATACAGAAGGCTTAAATCGTGAGGATTTGATCTTCATCAAAGGCATGCCAGATGATGTCTTACTTGAAATTGGTGTAGACCAACACACTGCCGTTGTAGCGCTAACTCATGATCCTAAGTTAGATGATATGGCGCTGATGGAGGCTTTAAAGTCCCCCGCTTTTTATGTGGGCGCATTAGGCAGCAGAAAGAATACTCAAAAACGTAAAGAGCGCCTCTTAGAGTTCGATCTCAATCAAGAGCAAGTTGATCGACTTCATGGCCCAGTAGGCATGTATATCGGAGCGCTAACCCCACCAGAGATCGCAGTATCGATTCTGGCGGAGGTCATTGCTGTGAAATACGGCATCAGCATTCCAAAGAAGAACTAGTTTGCTTTAAGCTTGCCGTCTTTCAAGCGTGGCTCAACAAAGTGACCTTTGCGTGCACGATTACCAGCAAATGATTTGAGCGTCTTCGCATCCAGATTGAGCTCTGTTGGCTTACCAGCACGACCAGCGCCAGAATAAGATGCGCCATCTGGACCAACAGCAATTGCTGACGCTAAGAATTCTTTATCGTCTAAGCCCATCAAGATCACGCCTCTGCCTCCGGTTGGCAAGCGCTTCAGATCGCCTAATGGGAATACCAGTAATTTAGAAGCTTGTGACAAGCAGGCCACTTGTTTCATGCCCGCATGAACTTTGACCGCACCTAAGGGTGCATCACCAATGACTTTGGCATCAATGCTGACAAACGATTTACCTGCTTTGTTGCGTGTACTCATGTCCGCTACATTTGCTAGGAAGCCATAACCGGCTTTAGTGGAAAGTAGAACTAAATCATCTGGCTGGCCAGCGTAATACGCGACCATTTGTGAGCCAGGGGCCAAGTTCACAAAGCTGGTTAATGGCGAACCATCACCGCGTGCCCCCGGTAATTCACTGATGGGTACTGTGTAGACTCTGCCATCACTGCCAAAGCCTTGCATTACATCAACCGTACGAACCTCGAAGGTGTCATACATAGCATCGCCTGCTTTGAAGCTAAATTGGGTAGGATCATGTTCATGTCCTTGACGAACGCGCACCCAACCTTTTTGAGAAACAATCACCGTCACTGGTTCATCAATGACCTTAGTCTCCGCAATAGCACGTTTATCTTCTTGGATTAAGGTACGACGATCATCACCAAAATCTTTCAAGTCAGATTCAATTTCCTTGATGATGCGCTTACGCAGTACTGTATCGCTTTGTAACAAACCGTCTAAATCATCTCGCTCAGCTTTGAGCTCTTTAAGCTCCTGTTCAATCTTAATGCCCTCAAGACGTGCCAACTGGCGCAAACGAATATCTAAAATATCTTCAGCTTGACGATCAGATAATTTGAACTCTTTGATCAGGTCGGCCTTAGGCTCATCGCTATTGCGAATAATCTTAATGACCTTATCAATATTGAGAAGAACGGTTAATCGTCCTTCCAATATATGCATCCGATCTTTGACTTTGCCTAAGCGGTATTGTGTGCGGCGGGTTACGGTAGCAACCCTAAACTCAACCCATTCGGTCAGAATCTCTTTAAGACCCTTTTGGCGTGGACGTCCGTCATTCCCAATCATCACCAAGTTCATTGGCGCATTCGATTCGAGTGAAGTGTGCGCTAATAAAAGGTTGGCAAACTCATTTACATCGATATTTTTGCTCTTAGGCTCAAACACCAAACGCACTGCGGCATCTTTACTAGATTCATCGCGGACACCATCTAATACATTCAGAATGGTGGACTTCAGATTATTTTGCTCAGGAGTGAGCGTCTTTTTACCCACTCTCACTTTTGGATTGGTGATTTCGTCAATCTCTTGCAAGACGCGCTGAGAAGAAGTTGCTGGGGGCAATTCATTGACGACAATTTGCCATTGACCACGAGCTAATTCTTCAACAGACCAGCGCGCTCGCACCTTAATGCTGCCTCGGCCGGTTTCATAAATTTGGGCAATCTCCGCAGTAGAGGAAATGATTTGACCGCCGCCTGGGTAATCAGGGCCAGGCATGATTCCCAATAAATCAGCAGTTGATAGCTTGGGAGACTTCATCAAAGCAATGGCGGCGCTAGCAACTTCACGCAGATTATGGGAGGGAATCTCCGTTGCCATACCAACAGCAATACCAGATGCCCCATTTAAAAGAACAAATGGTAGACGTGCTGGCAATAACTTAGGTTCCTGAAATGAGCCGTCATAGTTAGCTGCGAAATCAACGGTGCCTTCGTCAATTTCACTTAATAACAAACCGGCAATCTTGGTTAAACGCGCTTCGGTGTAACGCATGGCAGCAGCACCATCACCATCGCGAGAACCAAAGTTACCTTGACCATCAATCAAGGGGTAACGCAATGAGAAGCTTTGTGCCAAGCGGACTAAAGCGTCGTAAGCAGATTGATCGCCATGGGGGTGGAACTTACCAAGCACATCACCCACAACCCGGGCGCTCTTTACTGGCTTAGCATCAGCACGCAGACCCATCTCACTCATGGAGAAAAGAATGCGGCGTTGAACTGGCTTCTGACCATCTGATACTTCAGGTAAAGCACGACCTTTAACTACGCTAATCGCGTAATCAAGATAAGCGCGCTCTGCATACACTGCTAAGGTCAAACTGTCCTTATTGTCTTCATTCAGATCCATGGTCTTTGGATCATGTGGATCATTCGGACCCCTTGGCCCCTTTGACCCTATAGCGATTTTTTGAGTTACCTTCGCTTTAGGAGCCTCTTCAACCTCAATTGGATCAGCAAATAAATCGGCTTGTTGTGCAGCCAGTTTTTTGCCTGGAGTTTTTTTCGTTGCCATTAGATATCTGCCTCGACTTCATTGCCGCGCTCTTCTAACCAATCACGTCTTGCACCAGATTCGGACTTACCCATCAACATATCCATGGTTTTAAAGGTTTCATCTTCGGTCCAAGAGCCTAAGGTCACTGGCAATAAGCGTCGTGTATCTGGGTTGAGAGTGGTATCCCATAATTGCTCCGCACTCATCTCTCCTAAGCCTTTAAAGCGCGAGATTTGCCAAGCAGATTCTTTAACACCATCTTTACGTAATTTATCTTCAATCGCTTGTAGTTCACTGGCATCGAGCGCATAAATTTTTTGTGCCGGTTTTTTACCGCGCGCCGGAGCATCAACCCTAAAGAGCGGTGGTCTAGAAATATACACATGCCCCAAATCAATCAGCTTCGGGAAATGCTTGTAGAACAGGGTTAACAGGAGTACCTGAATATGCGCTCCATCAACGTCCGCATCAGACAAAATGCAAACCTTACCGTAACGTAAGTTGGATAAATCAGGTTCGTCATTCAGGCCATGCGGATCTACCCCAATGGCTACCGCAATATCGTGGACTTCATTATTCGCAAATAAACGATCTCGCTCTGCTTCCCAAGTATTGAGAACCTTGCCGCGCAGAGGCAGGATGGCTTGATATTCTTTATTGCGCCCCATTTTTGCTGAGCCACCTGCTGAATCACCCTCAACTAGAAAGATTTCATTCATGGAGATGTCTTGACTCTCGCAGTCAGTGAGTTTTCCGGGTAGTACAGCAACACCAGAAGATTTTTTCTTCTCAACCTTTTGACCGGCCCTAGTTCTTGCTTGAGCTTGCTTAATCACCAAATCAGCCAGTTTGCGACCGTAATCGACGTGCTGGTTGAGCCAAAGTTCTAATGCAGACTTTGCATAGCCTGATACTAATCTGACTGCATCACGAGAATTTAAGCGCTCTTTAATTTGACCTTGAAATTGTGGATCCAATACTTTGGCAGATAAAATAAAAGAAGCGCGTGCAAATACGTCCTCGGGCATGAGCTTGACACCTTTGGGTTGCAAGGCATGCATTTCAATGAAGCCTTTGACGGCGTTGAAAAGGCCTTCACGCAAACCGCTCTCGTGCGTGCCACCAGCAGGTGTTGGAATCAGGTTCACATAGCTCTCACGCACAGGCGGGCCATCTTCAGTCCAGCTCACAACCCAGGCAGCACCCTCGCCTTCAGCAAAAGAATCATCTTCACCCGTACCAGTAGCGTATTGCTCTGCTTCAAATGGTGGAATCACTTCTGGGCCATGCCCAGCTTGGGCAATCGCTTCATTTAAGTAGCCGCGTAAGCCTTGTGCATATTGCCAAGTTTGGCTGTCGCCCGATTTTTCTTGAATGAGGGTCACTTTCACGCCAGGCAAGAGCACTGCCTTAGAGCGTAACAGGCGAATCAAGTCAGCCATCGGAATGGTTGAGCTATCAAAATACTTACCGTCAGGCCAAGCACGAACACGCGTGCCATGTGATTTATCTTGCTTAGATGATGGCTTTGTTTTGAGCTTCTCGATGACTCTGCCGTCTGCAAAGGTCAAAGTAGAAATCTGACCATCACGCCATACCGTTACTTCTAATCTTTTGGAAAGTGCGTTGGTGACAGAAACTCCAACACCATGCAAGCCTCCCGAGAATGCATAAGCACCTCCAGACCCTTTTTCAAATTTACCGCCAGCATGCAACTGGGTAAATACGATTTCGACTACAGGTAGTTTTTCAGTTGGGTGCATTCCCACTGGAATTCCTCGACCGTCATCTTCCACGCTCACACTGCCATCGGTATGCATGGTCACAATAATGTGCTTGCCAAAGCCGCCTAATGCTTCGTCCGAGGCGTTATCTAAGACCTCTTGAATCACATGCAAGGGATTGTCAGTTCGGGTGTACATCCCCGGGCGCTGGCGGACGGGTTCTAGCCCCTTTAGGACCTGAATCGACGATTCGCTGTATTCGGATGTTTTACGGGTAGCCATGCGCGCAAATTGTAGTCATGTCTGAGCTCAAAGCGGAACTTTTCAAGAATTCCCCTGCCATCCATGCCAAAATCAGGGCATGGGAGCCTTAAGTCATATTCGTGTTTTAGACCTTAGTCGGGTTCTGGCTGGCCCTTGGTGTGCCCAAAATCTGGCAGATCTCGGTGCCGACGTCATTAAAGTCGAACGGCCAGGCGCAGGTGATGATACCCGCCATTGGGGCCCTCCTTTTGCCAAAGATGCCAATGGCAAAGAAACTGAAGAGTCTGCCTACTTCATTTGCATCAACCGCAATAAACGCTCCATCACCATCGATATTGCTAAGCCTGAGGGTCAGGAGATCATTCGCAAGCTTGCAACAGAGTCAGATGTGGTGATTGAAAACTACAAGGTGGGTGATCTAGCTAAATATGGTCTTGATTATGAAAGCCTCAAAAAGGCGAAGCCCGATTTAGTGTATTGCTCCGTTACTGGCTTTGGTCAAACTGGTCCTTATGCACAACGCCCTGGTTACGATTTCATCATTCAAGGCATGGGTGGCTTTATGAGTGTGACCGGTGAAGCTGAAGATTTTGAAGGTGCCAGCCCTCAAAAATCTGGGGTTGCGATTGCCGATATTTTTACAGGCATGTATGCCTCTTCTGCAATTCTGGCAGCCATCATTCATCGTGATCGCACCGGTGAAGGTCAATATATTGATATGTCCTTGCTTGATACGCAGATTGCCGTGATGGCCAACATGTCGAGTGCCTATCTCACTTCTGGTGAAGTTCCTAAGCGCTGGGGCAATGCCTCCCAGATTATTGTTCCTTATCAAACTTTTCCCACTTCTGACGGCTGGATGATTGTCGCGGCTGGTAATGATGGTCAGTTCAGACACTTTGTCACCGTCGGTGGAGAAGCGCACTTGGCTGATAACCCACTCTATTTAAGCAATCCATTACGCGTTCAACATCGTAAGCAATTAGTTCCACTGCTAGAACAAATGACACGTAAGAAACCGAAGGGTGAATGGATTGCCTTATTAGAAAAAGCAAAGGTTCCTTGTGGTCCGATTAATAATCTGAAAGAAGTTTTTGAGAACGAACAGGTTATTGCTAGAAATGTTCTATTGAATGTGCCGCATCCTACTGTTGGCAATATGAAATTGGTTGCTAGCCCAATGAAGCTTTCTAAAACGCCTACTGAAGTTCGGATGGCGCCACCAACACTTGGCCAACATACCGAAGAAATCTTGCATGACCGCCTCAAGCTGAACGACCAGGCGATCCATGAGTTGCGCGAAAAAGGAATCATTTAAGCCATGATCGCTATCAAACCATCTTTGACTATGAAACAAGTCCTCATTTTTGGCGGCTTCATGGTCACTATGTCCATGGGTATTCGTCATGGCTTTGGCTTATTTAACCTTCCCATCACTTCTGCCAATGAGTGGGGTCGCGAAACCTTTGCCTTAACCATTGCCCTGCAGAATCTCACTTGGGGCGTGTTCCAGCCGATTACAGGCGCTCTGGCCGATCGTTATGGGGCATTTAAGATCATGGTGGCCGGCGGCCTTCTGTATGCCTTAGGTTTGGCTGGGATGGCAGTTTCTACCGATATCCTTAATTTCACAATTGCCGGTGGCTTACTGATTGGTCTAGCGCAAACGGCAACTACCTATAGCGTGGTCTATGGAATCTTAGGTCGAAATGTTCCAGCGGACAAACGGGTTTGGGCAATGGGTATTGCTGCAGCTGCAGGATCCTTTGGTCAGTTCCTCATGATTCCTGCTGAGCAAGGTTTGTTAAGTGCCTTTGGCGCTCAAGACGCGCTCTTATTGCTAGCGCTGATGGCCAGTCTCATGATTCCAACTGCCTATATGTTGCGGGAGAAAAATTTTGTTCAGAACAATAATCTGGGCGATCAAACGATTAAGCAGGCCTTAAAAGAAGCCATGAGCAATCCTAGTTTTCGTTTGCTTACTCTGGGCTATTTTGTCTGCGGCTTCCAAGTAGTCTTTATTGCAGTGCATCTTGCACCGTATCTAAAAGATCTCTCTTCAACCTATCCATCGGTTGCATCTCCTGCAGTAGCTACAACTGCTTTAGCCCTGATTGGTTTATTCAATGTATTTGGTACATTCGGTGCTGGCATCTTGGGTCAACGCTTTCCGAAGCGCTACTTACTCTCTGGTATTTACTTGACACGATCTGTCGCGATTATTGGTTTCTTGCTCCTACCCTTAAGCCCAACTACTACTTACATCTTCGCCGCGATTATGGGTCTCTTATGGCTATCTACCGTGCCACTGACAAATGCGATCGTTGCGCAGATCTTTGGGGTCAAATACCTCAGCATGCTCTCCGGTCTAGTATTCTTTTCTCATCAACTGGGTAGCTTCGGTGGCGCATTCTTGGGTGGGTACTTATTTGATCGTACTGGCTCTTATTTAATCGTATGGGAAATTGCTATTGCACTGGGTGTCTTTGCCTTCCTAGTAAATCTACCAGTTAAAGAGCGTGCAATCAGTAGAACAGTCAACGCATGAGCAACAAACTTTCTTTATGGCAATGGGTGTTTTATAGTTTCACCCTTTTCGTCTTACTGCTCATTTTTTCTGCCTACTTTGCGCCTGACATGATGGTTGCTATTACTACTCAAGTTTGGGCTTTGTGTGGCTGGTGATGGGTTTTAAACTGAGTACTTTCCATAACACAGATTGATATTGGATTCAAACTCGCCGTAGCACAATGGATAGTGCACATGCCTCCTAAGCGTGGGATACAGGTTCGATTCCTGTCGGCGGGACCACTAAATAATCAAAACTTATCCACAGGCAATGTGGATAAATCAGCAAAAGTTTTCCTAAGTCATAGATTTGTATAGAGTGATCTGACTTGCTTAAATTATTGGCAGATACTACTGGGTGTATTGTTGCATTTACATATGAAAATATGTTCGCCTGTTCTGGGAAGTTTTATGTTAAGAATCACTGCCGGATCGTCCAAAAACCCCAAAAATGGCAAGTTCCCTTAAACTTCAAACTATGACTAGCCTATCAACCAGCGCGCTCGCTGCCTTAGAAGAAATGCTTCAAAATACGGCACGGTCTGCTCCGGTTGACTTTATGCCAATTTATCTTTTTAGAGGCCTAGAAGGTGAACAAGTCATTGGGCACTTAAATCCAGAATTCATCCCCTACCTGCAAGACTCTCTTAAACAAGAATCTATTCCATTGGTCTCTATTAGGAATGATTGCTTAGCGATTCAATTTGCCCGCCCCAAAGAGTTGTCGGCTAGCCTTTCACAACTGGCAGACAAAATGCGTGCAGGTGGTTATGTTCCTGGTTGGCGTAATGAAGATTTTGCTTGGCTTGATCAAAACGGCCACCAGTACTTCCGCTTAGAGCGTGCCGCGTTTCGGACCTTTGGATTTCGGAGTATGGCAACCCACATTAATGGCTATACCAAATCTGGTTTGCTTTGGTTGGGTAGACGTAGTGAAACAAAGTCCACTGATCCAGGTAAGCTAGACAATCTGGCAGCTGGTGGTATTTCTGCTGATGAGACCCCTTGGGTTTGTGCGAAACGCGAACTTTGGGAAGAGGCGGGAGTGCCGCCACAAATTGCCGATGAAGTTGAGCCTGTTGGCCGTATCCATATGCGCCGCCCCATTCCTGGACGCGGCTTTCATGATGAGCAACTCTATATTTATGATTTAGAGCTACCTGATAACTTTGTTCCTACCAATCATGACGGTGAAGTCAGCGGTTTTATTGAGATTTCCTTGGCAGAAGCCGCTGCCCGTATCTTGGCAGACGAATTTACGAGCGATGCCGCATTTGTTACAGCAGACTACATTCTGCGCCGCAATAAATAGGTTTTTTAGGCCCTTAAGGGGGTCTTGATTGGGGTCATGAACCCAAACTCCATTTCGTGGTTAAATCATTGCTAAGGATGAAACAGGGGTGCCCTCTAGACAGTTCGTTAGAGGCGCTGAGAAAAACCCTAGAACCCGATCCAGGTAATGCTGGCGTGGGAAGTTACATCAGACCGACACCCGGTTTCGTCCATCTACAACAGTGAGGAGATGGACGTGAGTACAAATAAGCAAAAAACCAAACATGAAATTCCAAGCTTAAAGAGCTTAGAGCGCGACTTTGGTCAGAAGTTCGCCTACCCAGCATCAACGAAAACCTATCTACAAGGTTCACGTCCTGACGTTAAGGCGCCGATCCGTATGATCGAGCAACTAGCAACACAGGTTGGTGAGGAAATGATTCCGAATCCACCAGTCCCGGTATATGACACCTCAGGTCCTTATAGCGATCCTGAGATTGTGATAAATCTAGAAAAAGGTTTACCAAGATTGCGTGATGCTTGGATTGCTGAGCGCAATGATACGATTCAATTGGCAGGTCCCAGTTCTGAATATGGGGTTGCGCGCTCTCAGGATGAAGCCACTCAGAACTTACGCTTTTCACACATCAGCGCACCACGGGTTGCCAAGGCCGGTAGCAATGTCAGCCAAATGTATTACGCCCGCCAAGGAATTATCACTCCAGAGATGGAATACATTGCCCTGCGTGAATCAATGGGCTTAGAGCAACTGCGCAAAGACCCTGCCTATAAGCAACTCCTAAAGCAGCACCCTGGTAAGTCTTATGGAGCAAACCTGCCCGATATCGTTACCGGCGAATTTGTGCGCTCTGAAGTTGCCGCTGGCCGCGCAATTATTCCTGCAAACATTAATCATCCTGAATTAGAGCCAATGATTATTGGTCGTAACTTCCGTGTGAAGATAAACGGTAACCTCGGTAACTCTGCTGTGACCTCTTCCATTAATGAAGAAGTTGAAAAGATGGTGTGGTCAATTCGTTGGGGTGCAGATACCATCATGGATCTTTCTACTGGTAAACATATTCATGAAACCCGTGAATGGATTATTCGTAACTCTCCAGTACCGATTGGTACAGTTCCGATTTACCAAGCCCTTGATAAAACCGGTGGTGTTGCCGAAGATCTTACCTGGGAAATGTTCCGCGATACCCTAGTGGAGCAAGCAGAACAAGGTGTGGATTACTTCACCATCCATGCTGGTGTATTGCTGCGCTATGTTCCTTTAACTGCTGATCGCATTACTGGCATTGTGTCTCGTGGTGGCTCCATCATGGCCAAGTGGTGCTTGGCTCACCACAAAGAAAACTTCCTGTACACCCGGTTTGATGAAATCTGCGAGATCATGAAAGCCTATGACGTTTCATTTAGCTTAGGCGATGGCTTACGTCCAGGTTGTATCGCAGACTCCAATGATGCTGCCCAGTTTGGTGAACTACATACCTTAGGCGAGTTAACTGCTAAAGCTTGGAAGCATGATGTACAGGTCATGATTGAAGGCCCTGGTCACGTTCCAATGCAGCGTATTGAAGAGAATATGACTGAGGAATTGAAGCATTGCTTGGAAGCACCCTTCTATACCCTAGGACCATTGATCACGGATATTGCTCCTGGATACGATCACATCACCAGTGGCATTGGTGCAGCACAAATCGGCTGGTATGGCACTGCCATGCTCTGCTACGTCACCCCAAAAGAGCATTTAGGTCTACCTGATAAGGAAGACGTGCGCGAGGGCATCATTACCTACAAGATTGCTGCCCATGGCGCTGACTTAGCTAAAGGCTTACCAGGTGCCCAAGTTCGGGATAACGCCCTATCTAAGGCCCGTTTTGAGTTCCGCTGGGAAGATCAATTCAATCTCGGTTTGGATCCTGAGCGTGCTCGTGAATATCACGACGCTACCTTGCCTGCTGAAGGCGCCAAGATTGCGCACTTCTGTTCTATGTGTGGTCCAAAGTTCTGCTCGATGAAGATCACACAAGAAGTCCGTGACTATGCAGCAACACTGGATGCCGATGGCAATCCTAAGGTAAGCAAAGTCATTCCGATTACTGCGGAAGCATCGACCAATCCAGAAAAAGGGATGGAAGAAATGTCAGCAGAGTTTCGTAAGCGTGGCAGCGAGATTTATCAATAAACCATTCCACCTTTACTATGAATAGCACTTCCTTCTCGCATAGCAAGTACGCGATCGTCGGTGGCGGCCTGATGGGCCGTCTGCTGGCGGTAGCGCTTGCGCGGCGAGGTACGCAAGTAGATCTATTTGATAAAGGCAATTCCGATGGGAAAGGTTCTGCTGCGCGAATTGCAGCAGCGATGCTGGCACCACTCGCTGAGTCTGTCATCACAGAAGATTCAGTTGTGCGAATGGGCATTCATAGTCTGGCACGGTGGAAAGAGCTCATCAGTGAATTATCTGCGCCCGTATTTTTTCAACAAGATGGGACGTTGATTGTGTGGCATCGGCAAGATGCTAGCGATGCGCAGCGTTTTACTGCCCACTTAGAGCGTAACTGCCGTAACAATGCGTTGCTGCAATTGCCACAGAAGTTACATGCTGAGGCAGTTCGTGATTTAGAGCCAGGCCTTGCTGAGCGCTTTACCCAAGGATTGTTTTTGCCCAATGAGGGACAGCTCGACAATCGGCAATTATTAGATGCCCTGCTAGTGGAGTTAGATGCTCTGAAGGTTCATTGCCATTGGAATGCCGAAGTCCACCCGGAAGATGTCCGTAAAGATAATGCTTATCAGGCTGTGATTGACTGCCGCGGCACAGGCGCCAAGGATGCTTGGGATTCTCAAGAGAGCAATACTTTGCGCGGTGTACGTGGTGAAGTTGTGCGCTTATATGCCCCTGAAGTGAAGCTCAAGCACCCAACTCGCTTAATACATCCGCGCTACCCAATCTATATCGCGCCTAAGGAAAATGACATCTATGTAGTGGGCGCAACCGAAATTGAATCAGATGACTTATCTGAAATGAGCGTGCGCTCGGCTATGGAATTACTCAGCGCTGTATATACCGTGCATAGTGGATTTGCTGAGGCCCGCATTTTAGAAATGGCAACCCAATGTCGCCCAACTCTAAAAAACAATCTTCCAGAAATCAAAACACGTAAAGATAAAGGGCTTTCTGATCTGATGATGATCAATGGCTTGTATCGCCATGGCTTCATGATTGCTCCAGCGGTACTGGATTGCGCCTTGGAATTTCTCGCTTCTGGTGATAGCAATACGGCTTTGGAATTGGGTCTGAACATTAGCAAAGAAGCTAACAATCAAGAGGCTAGCTTATGCGCGTAATTGTGAATCAAGTCGAGTATGAGTTGCCTAGGCAAAGCATGATCTCAGATGTACTTTCTTTAATTGATGCAAGACCGCCCTATGCTGTAGCGGTTAATTTGAGCTTTGTACCGAAAACCCAGCATGATGAATTTCTGCTCAATGAGAATGATCAAGTAGAAGTCATCGCTCCGGTGACCGGCGGTTAGAAGAAGATGACAGCCCCCTTACCCAATAATCTCAATAGCGCTGATGCCCTAGTTCTTTACGGTGAGAGCTTTGCTAGCCGTTTGCTATTAGGAACGTCGCGTTATCCCTCCCCACAAGTGCTGGAGAACGCAGTGCAAGCCTCCAATCCGGCAATGATTACGGTGAGCTTGCGCCGCCAAGGAACGTCTACTGCCGAAGCACATAGTGGCTTTTGGGATCTCTTAAAAAAGATGGCTGTACCAGTGCTACCAAATACTGCTGGCTGTCATAGTCCACAAGAAGTCATCACGACTGCGCAAATGGCGCGTGAGGTTTTTGAGACCGACTGGATTAAGCTCGAATTGATTGGCGATGATTACACTTTGCAACCAGATACTTTGCGCCTCGTTGAAACAGCACAGACTTTAATTAAAGACGGCTTTAAGGTTCTGCCGTATTGCACTGAGGACTTAATTTTGTGCCAACGCTTAGTCGATGTTGGTTGCCAAGCAGTCATGCCTTGGGCTGCGCCTATTGGCACAGGCAAGGGCCCTCTAAATCCCTATGCTATGCAACTACTGCGTGACCGCTTAAAAGTTCCCCTCTTAGTGGATGCTGGCCTAGGCCTACCATCTCACGCCTGCACTGTCATGGAATGGGGTTTTGATGGTGTGTTATTGAATACCGCCGTTGCGCTTGCAGAAGATCCTGTGGTGATGGCGAAGGCATTCGCCATGGCAGTTGATGCGGGTCGTGCCGCCTATTTATCTGGTGCAATGAAACCCCAAGAATCTGCTCAGGCGAGTACACCATTGGTGGGTACTCCTTTTTGGCATCAGAGTTAATGAGTTTAATTCGAGACCTTGCTGATCAAATTCTGGCAGTGCATGGCAGCGATGATCTGTGTCTACCGATTCCGCAATATACCGTCAGCAAACCACCACCCAGAATTGATAATGAATCTGCTGTCGATCATTACGAGCTTGCTGGCGCTCTTGCGGCTATCAATATGGGCTTTATTGAGACCGATGCCAAAGTATTAGGGAAGGCTTGGTCCCGCATGGCACAAGGCGATGGCGGCTTTAATGCTTTGAAGTGGCCTAATAGACCAGAGCACTTTGATTTGCTTCCCTGGACTCGCAATATGAATCCCAATGCTTTTCCTGAATGTCCTACGCGTTTAGGTTTATATGGTGTCATGCCAGATGCAGATTGGGTAAAGCGGATGGTCGATGCGCAGCTTCCCACTGTCCAGTTGCGTTTTAAATCTGAAGATAAATACAAAATCAGAAAACAAATTAAAGAATCCGTGAAGGCCGCCAAAGATAGTCAGACATTGCTGTTTGTTAATGATTATTGGGAGCAAGCGATTGATGAAGGCGCCTATGGCGTTCACCTTGGTCAAGAAGATATGGTTACTGCCGACTTAGATAAAATTCGAGTGGCAGGTCTGCGCTTAGGTTTGAGTACGCATGGTTATGCGGAGTTAGCTTACGCGGATCGTTTTTGTCCTAGCTATATCGCAATGGGGGCTGTCTTTCCAACCAATTTAAAAAAGATGCCTACTGCGCCGCAAGGCTTAGGTCGCCTCTATCAATACGCCAAACTGATGAGTCACTATCCATTAGTGGCGATTGGCGGCATCGATCAAGACAGTATCCGTGCGGTTTCCAGGAGCGGTGTTGGTTCAGTTGGAGTGGTTCGAGCAATCACGCACGCTAAAGATCCTAAGGCTGCCGTGAAGCACTTACAAGAGTTGATGCAATAGTGAGCAAGCAGCTAAAAAGCTTTTAGCGCTTATTAATACTTACTTTTTTCATCTAGTAAAGCAGTTGGATAGAAATCATGCATATGCCACAAAGGGCCTGGGCCTTCACCAATACTTAAGAAGCGCCCCGCCTCTAAGCCCGCTTCTACATAAGCAATCGCTTTTGCTACTGCATGACTCAAATCATGACCATCGGCTAAATAGGTGGCAATGGCAGAGGCTAAAGAGCAGCCTGTGCCATGGGTGTTGAGTGTATTTACGCGATAGTGTTTGAATTCTTTCGCCTGGGTGACTTCTAAGTTATCTTCTAATGTTGTCCACATCAAAAAATCCGTAATCTGCGTATGAGTGGCATCTAGATGGCCGCCTTTAATCAATACAGCCTGAGAGCCCATCTCGAGTAATTCTTGAGCAGCCATTTTGAAATCATCTGGTCCTGTAATATCGTGCCCCAGTAGCAATGATGCTTCTTCCATATTGGGAGTAATCAATGTTGCCATCGGAAATAATTCGGTAATCATGGCTTGTGCCGTGTCATCGCCACCTAAACTTGCACCTGAGGTTGCCCGTAGGACAGGATCAAGCACAATGCGTTGCACGCCATGACGACGCAATGCTTTGGCTACGGTTTGTACAATTTGTGGGCTAGCCAGCATTCCAATCTTGACAATATCTACCCCGATATCCAAGACAACAGCATCAATCTGAGCTTCAATCACATCAAGATCGATATCCTGAATACGCGTTACTCCTAGCGTATTTTGAGCGGTGATGGCGGTGATTACTGACATGCCATAGCCCCCAAGCGAAGTGATCACCTTGAGGTCAGCCTGAACCCCTGCTCCGCCACTGCTGTCTGAACCGGCGATAGTCAGTACTCTGGGGATCTGTACGGATGTGGGTAGTAATGAACGCATCTTGCTATAATATCGGCTTATTCCCCGATAGCTCAGCGGTAGAGCAGCAGACTGTTAATCTGTTGGTCCGTGGTTCGATCCCACGTCGGGGAGCCAAATAATACCTAGCCCTGCTGAGTTAATTCTCTGCAGGGCTTTTGCTTTCAGGTTATCTGGATAAGCCAGAAATAGGCTAGGGAATCAAAAAGTAAGCAAATTTAGCTGGGTTGATCCCAATAATCATTAGCTAATAATCCCACAGCAGTATTTATATTTCTTACCGCTATTGCAGGGGCAAACTTCATTTCTACCTACAAACTTCTGATGTTTTTTCTGGCTATTTAGACTCTCAACAGCCCCTTGAATTAGGGTCTCAATGATTGTAGGGTTCTTACAATCACCCCGTCCTTCATTTGCAATTTCTTTAGCGTCAAAGTAAACACGTTCTGAAAAGTTTTTCTTGCTAAAAAGATTTGATGCATGCAATTTTCCAGCAATACCCATTTTATTTCGCAAAGCAGGGTCATTAATAAGAAGCTTTAATTGTCCTGCTAAAGCAAGCGAATCTCCTGGTGGATAGGAAAAGCCTGTTTGACCGTCTAATTGATATTCCGAAATTCCCCCAGTATTAGCAAAAACAACCGGTTTATTTAGAAGCATCGCCTCAACCCCAACACGACCAAATGCTTCTAGGCGAGATGCCATTACAACAATGTCGCAAAGGGCCATTAAATCAAATGGATTCTTTGAATATCCAGTAAAAATAATATGATCTTTAACGCCTAGATCTTCAGCCAAAGAAATTAAATAAGTCAGATATGTTGGATCTGGAGCTTCTCCTACAATTAAAAGCTCTACATTCAAGCCATTTTTTACACACTCAGAAACCGCTAATACAGCATCTTCCTGGCCTTTGGTTGTACGAATTTGACTAAACATCCCGATCTTGACCGAATCTTTTTTTTGAAAATACTGCTCAGTACTTGCTAATGCATTAACGGAGGGCGGCGGAATGCAGGTATATAAAACACTCACTTTTTCCTTTTCTGCAGCCGGGAAAAGCGTTTGCCTTAAGACTTGGCTACAGGTATATACATGATTGGATGTACCTTGAATTTCCTCAATGACGTCCACGAAAGGACTAAAAAACTTAAACCCAAAGTCCAGCTCCCCAAATTCTGTGACATACCAAATATGAGGCTTATTTAAATTCTCAGCTACTTTTGCGCCCCAAGGCATGACCATGCTCTGCGTCCAGATGACATCAGGGTCCAATTTACGAAGGTTTTCCAGCACATTCATCTCAACAGCCATCGCACAATCAAAAACCTGAAACTGCTGAGCTTCTTTCGATCTAACAGTATTTGCATCATCACACCACCAGCCATAAGCAGAAATAGAGGGAAAGGCAAAAAGGGTTGCGACTCCTATTTTTGCGAGGGCCTCAGACTGAGGGCCTACACGGGGTAAAACGGCAGTGCAAACAACACCAAAATCTTTGACTAGGGCATTCACTAATTCAAACATCATTTTTTCAGAGCCCCCAAGTAAAGGACTATGTGAAAAAAAACACATACTTAATGCTTGAGACTTTTTGACGCCATAGAAAATATACGAATTTAATGGCGGAATAGATTTAATTGCATTTTGGGAGCTTATTCGAAAAAACTGATTAGATTGGTCATCTAGGGCCCATATTTCATAACCCATCTTTACAATTTCTTCCAATGGCCTTTGAAGATTAACTAATTTGGAATCAATTAGCTTTGGATCAAGCTCAATAATCAATTTTACTTTTTCAAATTTTTCGCTAAATTCAGATATCCAGCCTATATCCTCAAACTCATTGCCTGTAATCATCACCCTAATCAGAGCTGATTGACGACTAGAATAATCACTCAATAAATCAACTATCGTCTCTTCTAATTCGTTACGCTGTAATTGGATCGAAATATTTTCTAAGCCTAAATTTGCAACATTCTTAGATAGCGACTGCGCATCAGAGGCATTAGGCTCATTTGCTAAAACTTTTAAATCCGGATAAAAAAATCTCGCTAGTAGTATGTAAAAGCCTTCCTTGGGACTAAGATCAACATAAAAATCAACAGATGCTAGGATATTTTTAATGAAGCTTGTTGAAAAGGATTTGTACAGTTTGGAAAATTTTTCATAGCCTTTGCTGTCCAATAGACTATCGAATTGATGATCCATTTGAGTTGATGTTTTTGGCATGGCTATTTTTAAGGCTTGGAAGGATTAATAAGCATCACCATAGTTTATCTCCAGCCCCTGATTCGAGACCAGTTCAGGAGCTAAATTTATGAAGAGCCTAGAGTAATTTAGGCTTTTTTTGATTTTTAGGCCTCTTTACCCCACTAAAGCCACCCAAGCAATTAGCCGATTGTGCTTAAATTGGACTATTAAAATCATCCTCAGAATGGTTCAAATAAATAGGAGATGGCAATGATTCAAAGCGGCCCCTTTAATATGATTGGCAGAGCAATTGAGCTCTTTGTAGTTCTTGTAACCCTATTTGCTGCTAGTGCTCAGCCAAGCTTAGCCCAATCAGATTATCCAAACAAGCCCATACGATTTGTCATTCCTTTTCCTGCTGGCGGCTCAACCGATAATATTGCTAGGCCACTTCAAAATGAACTCTTGAATACTGCCAAGTGGAATGTCCTTATCGATAATAAAGCAGGCGCAGGTGGCAATATTGCCGCAGAAATCGTTGCTAAAGCGCCGCCTGATGGCTACACCTGGCTGATGGCTTCTGTAGGTACCCATGGCATCAATCTTCCTCTTTACACTCAAGGCGGCGGAAAGTTACCATTTGACCCTATTAAAGATTTCACACCGATCTCTCTGGTTGCGGAGTTGCCGAATGTCTTGGTTTTAAATCCGGAGTTTGCCGCTAAGAACAACATCAATACTGTCAATGATTTGATTGCTTATGCCAGAGCAAATCCTGGCAAGGTTAATATGGCCTCCAGCGGCAATGGCACATCGATCCATATGGCTGGAGAACTCTTTAAATCGATGACTAAAACTTATATGGTTCACCTACCCTACAAAGGAAGTCCACCAGCAGTAATCGACCTCATGGCAGGCAATGTCGACATCATGTTTGATAATCTGCCGTCTTCGATTAGCTTTATTCGGGCGGGCCGCTTAAAAGCATTGGCAGTGACTAGTTCTAAGCGCTCTGCTGCCTTGCCGGATTTACCAACCGTTGCTGAAGCAGCAAATTTACCGGGCTATGAGGTAACTTCTTGGTTTGGGGCGGTTGGGCCCGCCAATATGCCTGCAGATATTTTGAGTAAAGACAGTGCTGCAATAATGGCGGCTGTTAATAGCCCATCAGTGAAAGAAAAGTATTTAGCAATGGGCGCCCAACCAGTTGGCAATACGCCTGCACAATTTAGCGCCTTCATTAAACATGAGATCGCCAAGTGGACTAGAGTTGTGAAAGAGTCTGGGGCAAAAGTAGATTAATCTTTTTATTCTGGATTCTTTTTACTTCCCCAGTTGAGAAAGTAACTTACTGGGGGAAATGACTTCTTGATCTAAGACCAATTCAATTAATGCGCCCTTTTTGCTAGCAAGTGCTTTTGCAAATACGGCTGCAAACTCTTCGGTCTTAGTGACTCTAAATCCAGGCATCCCAAAGCTATCAGCAAACTTCACAAAATCTGGATTAGTTAGGCCGGTCGCCATCACGCGCGACTTAAACTCCCTTTCCTGATGCATCCGAATGGTTCCCAGCATATTGTTATTGACCACCAAAACAATTGGGAAGGCATCGTAACGGGCTGCCGTTGCTAACTCTTGGCAGTTCATCATGAAATCACCGTCGCCACAGACTGCAATCACGACTTTTTCAGGGCTTGCGATCTTGGCAGCAATGGCTGCAGGTAAACCATAGCCCATGGAGCCATTTGCAGGAGCCAATTGGGTTTTGTGGGGCCCATAAGGATAAAAGCGATGTACCCAAGTAGCAAAGTTACCAGCCCCATTAGTCACAATGGCATCACGCGGGATTGAGCTTGGCAATGAACTCATGATCTGCGCTAATTGCAAATCACCAGGCGCGGTCACTGGGCTAGCGAACGCTAAATACTCAGCGTGCGCTACTGTGATTGCTGCGCGATCATATTGATCACCCATCTTGCTATTCTTTAAAGCGGCACAGAAATTTTCAGGGCTGCAATTGATAGCAAAGTCTGGGCGGTAAACGCGACCCAAATCTTCTGAGCCAGAAAGGACATGGATTAAGGTATTTTGAGTTTGAGGAATGGAGAATAAGGTGTAACCAGCAGTAGTCATCTCGCTCAATCGCTCACCAATAACCAATAGAACATCTGCCTCTGTAACACGCTTTACTAAGGATGGATTGGCGCCTATACCTAAATCACCTGCAAATGCAGGATCTAAGTTATCTATCAGATCCTGAGACCTAAAGCTCGTGGCTACCGGCACACCCTCTTGATTGGCCCAGTTGCGTAAATCATCACAGGCACTGCTATTCCAATTACCGCCGCCCGCAACAATCATCGGCTTCTGAGCGGATGTGAATGCCTTCATTGCAAGGTCAAACTGCTTACCATCTAAACCTGGCTGAACGATATGTGCTGGCTTAGCTGGATTTTCTTGACCAGCCATATACAAGACATCTTCAGGCAAAGCAAGCACAACTGGGCCTTTACGTCCAGCTTGAGCAATATGAAATGCATGAGAAACAAATTCATCAATACGATCAACGCGATCAATGCTGCCAACCCATTTCGCACATTCTGAATACATGCGGCGATAGTCAATTTCTTGAAACGCCTCACGCTCAACCATATCTGTACCAACCTGGCCAACCAGTAAAACCATTGGGGTCGCATCTTGATAGGCTGTGTGCATGCCAATCATGGCATTTGAGGCACCAGGACCGCGCGTCACCATTAACACTCCTGCTTGACCTGTCAATTTGGCATAGGCCTCAGCCATATAGGCGGCGCCACCCTCTTGACGACAAGTAATAAACCGAAAGCGGGGGTGATCTACCAGACCGTTTAATAGAGGCAAGAAGCTTTCACCAGGAACTCCAAAGGCAATGTCTACCCCTTGCCTTACCAAGGCATTTGCGAGTATTTGACCACCATTAATCATCTTGCTTGGTGTCGCCATGCTATTTTTATGCTTTCATGTAGGAAGTGGTATTCATCTGTGTCTAATAGAAAGTTATCACACTTTGGTATGGGCTTGGTTGAATCAGGCTGACCTATACTGCGAGAACTGACTATAGTTCAACGTAAATGGAGGCACTAAGATGAGGTTATTTGGCTTTAAGGGTCCAAATGGATATGAGGGCGTGGGAGCGCTCTCCAAAGGCGACCAAGATACCTTTATTGATGTATGCGCCACAGACTCACTGATACCCAATAGCATTCAAGAAATCATTCAATCCCAAGTCAATTTGGATCGCGTAGGCGCTGCCATTGCAAACTCCAAAGCAATTACTGGCAAGCTTAATGAGATTAGCTTCAAGGTCCCTATTGAAAAGCCTGGAAAAATTGTCTGTATGGGCCTGAACTATGCTGACCATGCCAAAGAAGGCGGTAATGCACGACCTGAGTATCCCAGTTTTTTTATGCGCGGTCCTAGCTCAATGACGGCACATTTAAGCCCGATTATGCGACCTCAAGTTTCAGACAAGTTAGATTACGAGGCAGAGCTTGCTTTTATTATTGGCAAAAAAGCGCGGCACCTCACCTTAGAAAATGCCTTGGATTGTGTGGCGGGATACAGCATCTTTAATGACGGTAGTATTCGTGATTACCAACGCAAAACGACTCAGTGGACGATTGGTAAAAACTTTGATCAAACCGGTGCATTTGGCCCCTGGCTGGTAACACCAGATGAGCTTCCACCTGGATGTGATGGTTTAAATATTCAATCCCGCTTAAATGGTCAAGTAATGCAAAACGCCAACACCAAGGATTTCTTGTGGGGCGTTGCAGAAACTATTGTGCTGATCTCTGAATGCATGACTTTGGAGCCAGGTGATGTTGTGATTACCGGGACTCCAGCTGGTGTGGGTTACGCCAGAACACCCCCTGTTTTCATGAAGCCGGGGGATATTTGCGAAATTGAAATCGAATCCATTGGAGTATTACGAAACACCATCAAGGACGAGTAGGCAGCCTTAGTGCAGTTTTACAATCGAATCGGTTCTGCGATGAATTAAACGACTGATCGTATCGAGTATCACTTTGATCCAGCCGTGCAAGGCCAGTTGATGTAATTTATAAAGACTCAGATACATGATCTTCGCAAAAAAGCCATCGATCATGAGGCTGCCGCCAATCAATCCACCCATCATGCTGCCAACGCTGCTAAATTTGCCCAGCGAAACGAGCGAGCCGAAATCGCGATACCGATAAGCTTTCAAGGGTTTGCCATGAACAATATTTTCTATTTGAGAATACAAATGAGAGGCTTGTTGATGCGCTGCTTGAGCGCGTGGCGGAACAATGCCGCCCTTCCCATTGCTAGCCTCAGGCCAAGGACAGGCAGCGCAATCGCCCATCGCAAAGATATGAGGGTCGCGCGTGGTTTGTAGTGTTGGCAACACCACCAATTGATTTGCTCGGTTGCTCTCTAGACCACCAATTTCATGTAAAAAATCAGGGGCCTTAACACCGGCAGCCCAAACAATTAATTCAGCAGGAATCTCTACTCCATCCGAGAGGCGCAGCTTATCTGTGAAAACTTCTTCTACTTTTGCATTAGTAATCACTTCAACGCCAAGATCAACGAGGAGTGTTTGCGCTGCTGCAGAGACCCTTTCGGGAAGCGCTGGCAATATCCGTGGCGCAGCCTCAATCAGGATCACCTTCATATCTTTATCCGGATCAACGCGATCCATGCCATACGAGATAACCTGACGGGTTGTGCGATGCAATTCTGCAGCCAGCTCAACACCCGTTGCACCAGCGCCAATAATAGCCACCTTCAGTTGATTGAGCGCCAAAGGAGCAAGCTGTGATTGGGCTCGCAGGCAAGCATTAATCATACGCAAATGAAAGCGCTTGGCATCAGCCAGTGACTCTAAACGCTGTGCATACTTTGCTACTCCGGGAGTCCCAAAGTCATTGGTTAAGCTACCAATCGCAATGATCAAGGTATCGTAAGGAATCAATCGTTCAGGCGTCACCATTTCACCTGAGTCATCCAAAAATGGACTAATCCGAATTTCTTTTTTCTCGCGATTGATATCAATTAACTCGCCAATCCGAAATAAAAAATGATGCCAATGGGCTTGGGCGATGTAATCTAACTCTTGGTCAGCAAGATCCATAATGCCTGCAGCAACTTCGTGGAGCTTAGGCTTCCAAATATGAGTACGATTTTTATCCACCAAGGTAATGCTGATTTTTTGAGAGCCGGACTTTGCGTTGCCGTAGCGATTCCCTAGCTTTGTAGCAAGCTCTAAACCCCCTGCACCGCCCCCTACTATGACTACCTTATGAACCTTACTCATCCATACACCTTCATATCAGACTATTTCTTTCGGTCAAACTTCTGTACACGCTTAGCATTATCAACTTCAGAGGTATACAAATTTCCCTGGCTATCAATCGCAATATTGTGCAGAACATGAAAATCACCAGCATTACGGCCAGATCGTCCGATTGTTCCAAGCGTCTGTCCGGTTTTCTGATCTACGATCTTAATTTCATTATTGCTGCCATCAGCAACATAAAAGTAATGACTTTTGCCATCTTCTACAACATCGTAAACCGAGCCCCAGCCTGTTTTATTATCTCTAGTGTCTGTATCAATCTCGAGCTGCCTTACAAACCTACCGTCTTTGGTAAAGATCTGTAAACGATTTTGAGCGCGGTCACATACCGCCAATTGACCATTCTTGAGTAAGCGAGCGCAGTGCACTGGATTGCCAAATTGTTCTAGCTTAGTATTAAAACGCTCAAAGATACCATCCGCTGGCTTGCCGCCATAGGCGCCCCAGTGCCTTTTATATGCACCAGTATTCGAGTCAAACACAACTACTCTTCGATTTTGATATCCATCCGCAACAAATATTTCATTTGCCGCAGCATCTGAATCCATGTGTGCTGGACGTCCTAAATTTTTTGTATCGTTTGAGTTTTGCTCAAGGCCAGGGCTGCCAATTTGCAATAAGAACTTACCCTCTTTGGTAAATTTCAATATTTGACGGTCAGATTTGCCGTTGCCAGCAAGCCAGACATCGCCATTAGGAGCAATATAGATGCCATGTTCATTTTCAAACCAGTCATAACCCTGGCCTGGACCACCCCACGCTTGCAGAACCTTACCGTTTTTATCAAACTCAATCACTGGTGGTGCGGCAATACAGCACTTCGCATTCTTATTGGCCAGCCCAAGCTCATCAGGCGCTAGTGAATTCGGGCGATGAACAATCCACAGATGATCGTTTTTATCGATGGCAATACCTGCTACCTGACCAATAATCCATTGATTAGGTAAAGGTTTTAACCAGAATGGATTGGCCTCAAATTTTTGTCCTCCAGGTATCCCCTCAATCCGAGTATCAGCTGCATAGCTTTGTGAGATAGCCACTAACAAAGAACATATAAATATCAATAACTTCACTTTGAATTCCTCTTCTGAGATGCATTAACTTGCATTACTTAATCCCACAGTGATACCACCACAAACGAAAAGTGTTTGACCAGTGGTAAAGCTGGAACGATCATCTAATAAATAGGCAGCTGTGTGTGCAATATCCTCTGGCTGACCCATTCTCTTTACCGGAACATTTTCAATAATTTTGATTGTTTTCGGAGCATTTGGTGGATTGCCTGAAGTAAACAATTCTGTTGCAATCGGCCCAGGTCCAATGGCATTAACAGTAATACCAAATTGGGCCAGCTCCAAAGCCCAGGTTCTGGTCATCCCTTGCAAGCCTGCTTTCATAGCGGCATAGGCGGTACGCTCTTCTTTGCCTAGTGCTGCACGACTTGCAATATTCACTATCCGTCCAAAGTTTGCTTCTCGCATCTGTGGAACCAATTGTTGAGTAAGAACCATAGGCGCCTTTAAATTTAAGGCATAAACCGCATCAAAATCCTCTACGCTCACATCCTCAAGAGCGCCTGGCTTAATAATGCCGGCATTGTTTACTAATCTGAGCACTTTGGTGCGAGCAGTGATCTCCTGAAGTAGGGCTTTCAGTACATCACTGTGAGTGATGTCAATTTGATGAAATTCTTCGTCTTTTAACAAGCTCGGCGGGGCTAACTTATCCAAATTAATTACTCGATAACCATCGTGAGTTAATCGTGTAGCGATGGCCCTACCGATTCCACGACTAGCACCAGTAATCAATACATTCTTTTGCTTATCCATCAGTTAGCCTTCTATCATTGCATTTAATCTACTGTAGCGCCAGAAGCCTTCACCACTTTTTCCCATTTCTGAGTTTCATTGACTATCGTTCTTCCAAAATCTTCTGGCGTTCCCGGAATGGGTACGCCACCCAAATCTGCTAAACGCTTTAACATTTTTGGATCTGCTAATAATTGATTCATCGCAGCATTGACCTTATCGATTGCCTCGCGTGGAGTCCCTTTGGGCATCGCAAGACCAAACCAAGCAGTCGCCTCATAACCAGGCACCGTCTCTGCAATCGTTGGTACATTAGGTAATGAAGGTTCAATCGCAACTGATGTCACTCCCAGCGCCCGAATTCTTCCGTCTTTAATAAATCCGGCTGAGGAGGGCAAATTATCAAAAATGACTTGCACTTGTCCACCAATGAGATCATTTAAGGCTGGGCCTGCGCCCTTATAAGGGATATGAGTCATCTTGCAACCCGTCATCGATTTAAATAGCTCACCCGATAAATGGACTGAGGTTCCGCTACCCGAAGATGCCATATTCACTTTAGATGGGTTAGTTTTGCAATACTCAATAAACTCAGCAACAGTTTTGACTGGCATTCCATTAGTAATCACCATCACATTAGGTGTGCGCACAATGCCAGCTACCGGAGCCATATCATTGATAAAGTTAAATGGTAAGTTTTTATAGAGAGTAGCGTTAATGCCATTCGCTGGGTTGGTCAGTAGCATGGTATATCCATCGGGAGCTGATTTAATCACAGACTCAGTACCAATATTATTTCCCCCGCCCGGCTTATTTTCAACGATGACAGCAACGCCTAATTTTTCGGTTAAACCTTGAGAAACAATTCTGGCTAAGACATCAGTAGTCCCACCTGGGGGGTAAGGCACTACTAAACGAATAGGCCTCTCTGGATAAGGTGCCGCAATTGCCACGCTAGAAAAAAAGCCTAGACAGCCAAACAATAGTGCAAAGTATGGTGAAATATTCCGCATGTTCACTCTCCTATATTGAATAGAAAACTAATGTATTTAGGGCTTATTTTGAATGGACTTATGAAGGCTTGCATATAGGGGGTTTCCTTTGGGAAAACAGCGTTTTTTGCTCAAAGGCGTGTGCCAGTTGCAAAATACCAAAGTCATCGCGGTGCCGCCCCACAATCTGTATGCCCACCGGTAGCCCGCTTTGCGTAAACCCTGCTGGCACTGAAATTGCTGGGTTTCCTAGTGCGCTGATCAAATAGCACGTTTTTTGCCAAGCAATATAAGTATCCATTTTGACGCCGTTAATATGCGCTGGATACTCTTCTTCGATAGAAAAAGGCGCCACTTGGGATACAGGCAAGACTAAAAATTCATACTTCTTAAAAAACTCTCGCATCCGGTGGTAGAGCTCAGTTCGTTTAGCCTCAGCTCGCGCTAATTGAGGGCCGGTAATAGGCAAACCCTGCTCAGCATTCCAGATCACAGTATCTTTAATCTGCTCTCGATGCTCTTTTAATAAGGGGGTAATGCGAAGTTCTGTTCTCCAGGCGCGCCAGAGCATGAAAATTTCACCCGCCTCCGCAATATCAGGCTCATCATTGACTACATCACAGCCCAGATCCTGAAATACTGCTCGTGAAGACTCCACTACTCTAGCTACTTCTGGCTCAACTGGTAAGCCACCTAAGTTGGCACTAAAAGCGACCTTGCATCCTTTAAAAGATCTTGCTAAAGGATTGAGAAAGATCTCCCCAGGGGCCTCTAAAGAAATGGGTGAGCGATCATCGGGCCCCGCCATTGCGGCCATGGCTAAAGCCAAATCTTGTACCGAGCGCGCCATGGGGCCTGAGACACTCATAGTTTGCCAACCCAATGATTCAGGCCATGATGGCACTCTACCAACTGACGGCCGAATACCCACAATATTACAAAAGCTTGCTGGGTTTCGTAACGAGCCGCCTAAATCCGTACCATCAGCCAGAGCAACCATACCGCTTGCTAAAGCTACCGCAGCACCGCCTGAAGAGCCGCCACAGGTCTTACTCAAGTCATACGGATTAGGCGTAGAGCCAAAGACCGCATTAAATGTTTGGCTACCGGCACCAAACTCTGGTGTATTAGTTTTACCTAAACTTATGGCTCCCGCTTTCTTCAAGCGCTCAACTGGCAATGAATCCACATCAGGCACAAAATCTTTATACGCAAGAGAACCAAATGTAGTTCTTACGCCGCGCGTTAAAAATAAATCTTTATGGGCTACTGGTAATCCATGCAAGATGCCAACGGAATCATTTGCTCCAATTTTTTGATCGGCAATAGTAGCCTCCGCCATTGCAGACTCAGCAGTTAAGGTAACAATCGCATTTAAGGTGGGATTGAGGCGCTCAATCTGATCTAAATGGGCGCGAATGGTCTGCTGGGCAGAGATCTTCTTCAGTCGAATGAGTTTGGATAACTCAGTAGCGGATACAAAACACAAATCATCATTCAGCATTTGAAATGAGTCCTTAATTCTTATTGTTGTTGACGTAGTATAGGCGACTCAATTTTGCAGCTTTCAGAGCAAATTGATGCATCACAACATATCCATTAGCCACTAGTGATAGTATTTGCAGGGGGTTAAATAGTGCTATCTAAACAGCGCTTAGTAAGAGCTTGGCCAGAGGTCTTTATCGTCATACATCGATTTACTCAGCGGAGGAATCTTTAACTCTCGCCTAATCTCTATTAAGGGCATATGGGCGATAGCAAGATGATCTAATTTAGTAAAGTCACCACCACAGGCTGCGCCACGCTGTAATGCTTCAGCAAAAAGATCCGCTGCTCCTGGCATATCCACGGTACCTCTGACGCCAGCTGTGTAATACGGGTCTCCATCCCCTCCATGAGGAATAAATTGAACATCGGTGCCGTGGGTAAATAAGCCAACCTCATGAATCAAGAAATTAGCCAATGAGGCCATCCAGTTAGCATCGCTACCATCTATTGCAAGCTTAATAGCACCAAGCGCAACCTCCCCCGGCCCAGTGGCTTCATAACCTGAAATAACATGTCCCATATCATGACTGACATAGTAGCTAGGATTTGGGGAATCCCGGCCTGGGACCTCGAATTTACTGCGGGCATAGAAATTAGTAAATGCCCAACCTAAGCTTCCATAGGGCATGTGAGCCAACTGCTCGAGACGGTCAAAAAACTGATCGTCAAGATCCTTAGGATCAACTGGTGGTAGATTGCCATGATGCTCAGAGAGCTCTGGCGTATATGAACCATATAAACGAATGAAATCCGCGGTTGCATCAATTGCAGACAAGTGGGCAAAATCTCTTAAGATCTTGAGCTCAACGCCATTAAATTTAAATGCTGCTGCATACTCTTCTACACGAAGAAATTGCTTCTCATTTTTAGGGTGACGGCATAGATCTAAAACAATCGCAATCTGCATAAATATGCGCTGATATTTTGGATCTGGGAGAAGTCCCGCAAGTTGCGCAGGAGCAATTGCTGCACTCTTTGATATGGAGCTCATGTCAAAGCCCAATATATGAGTTGCTAGGGCATTTAATATGCGCGTCTGCTCAAGCGTGGGTCCACCATCAATATCCACAAGACCCTTAAGACCACCTCCAATCGCCTGGGCCATAGGCTTTGGTAAAGGAAAAGGAGTCTTGGTGCTCGATAAGTTGTTTTGAATGATATTCATAAAAGTATTTAAGGCTCAGTTAAGTCAGGAGTTAATTTTTTAACAAAGGGCGCCAAAAGTAATAGGATCGGAAAGGCAACAGGCCATACCTGAATAAATGCCTTTAACCAACGCATCACAAAATCACCACCGATACCAGTAAGAATGGCTGTTAAAACTGCAGCCATCATCAAGCCCATAATGACCGACATCAACAATGAGTAGATGAGGTTGAAATATTTTTTTGGAAATTTCATTACTTGGCCGTGATATGAGAGAAGCCATTCCAGTGTTTGGCAGAGGTTGGTACGAAATCGATATATTTGGTTTTTATTTCACCGCCAGGCGGTACAAAAGCAGGTGATTGAACGCCAGCGGGACCTAACAAACTCACAAATTGATAGGTGGCACGTAAATCTGAGTCAGAAATCATTTGCATCGTAAACCAAGGCATAGGTGGCCTAGCCTGTAAATTTTTTGAAAAATTTACCCATTGGTCTTCAGTTAAGCTCTGCATCAACAAACGTAAGTTGACGGGATAAGAAACTCCCCAAGGACCTTTAAAGCCAACTGGATTTCCAGTCAACCATTGAGCAGTTGGAATATTGCCGCCTTTTTCTGCATAGCCAGGGGTATGACAATCATTGCAGCCTGTAATCCGAATAATGTATTCTCCACGGGCAACGGCTGTTGCGGGCGCACTTTGTGCAAATGCTGAGAGAGAGAAGCCAAAGCCTAGCAATACAAAAATCAATCTTTTGTTCATATATTTGCTGCCCTTATCTCATCTGACCCTCTTTCTTAATAGAATGCCAATAAATCGCAGATAGGTCAAATATTTTAAAAAGAAGGTAAACAATCTAAAGTAACTCAGTTCGTCTCAAGACTTTTCTTGTAAGTGGTCAACCTCGAAATAGGTTGCTTGGGGTTCAGTTTTAAATCCATCTTTAATTTGCGATTGGATTGTGGGCAATAAAACACCATCTAAAAATTTCTGCCAAGTTTCTTTCGAATCATGAATTGCAACTACTGACCAGCCACCAGGCGAAGGTCCAGCCGCATGGTATAGCTGACCTACTGGAAGGCCTGCTCCGCCATGCGGATGAACTATTGCAATTTCGGCATCATATTGAGATTTAGTTCCGTTTGGATAAAAGTGAATAATTCCATAAGCCATTTTGAACTCTCTTTCGTTATGAATTGAAGGCGTATTTAAAGCGCCCAGGGGTAAGCTTAGTAGATAACTAAGACTACTCGAAGGTCTATTGGATAAACTCTAACTGCCTTTTTATCCAGACCAGACCATTCAGTCTGCTTATATTCAACATAAGCCTAATCAGAATGGATAGAATTGCAATACTGAGGGCATGTCACTAGTGAAATGATTCTTGATGGATGGGCAATAGCCGAGCCAGACGTAATTAAAATAGCCTTAATCATTTGATTACAGCCCATTCACTTAGCAAATAAAGTTAAATAGAAATTATGTTCTTTAAGCACACAATCCCTGCTGATGCGCCAGTGATGGCAAAAGCTGTTGTTAGCACCTGTCGCCAAAACGGTTGGTTCGATGACATACAGCCTCAATTCCTAAAGACTGTATTTCATAGTCTCATGTCCTATGACTGTGATTTCCGGACACTAGAGCCCATCAGTATTGAGGAATTTACTCTAGTAATGCCAGAATCTCAAAAGCGTAATGAAGTGCTTGATTTAATGCTAGCAACTGAATTGTTATGCTCATCGATCTCACCAGAAATTTCTGATGCCATTAATGTATGGGCTCAAAAATTGGGTATTGCAAACAATGGCCTAGCATTGATTCGAGACCTTTCTAAAAAATCTATTATTCGAGCCCAGCAAGACTTCTACCGCTCGAATTATTTTTACGACAAAGATCTCGCCTCGCCCGACTTTGCTCATCTAGATGAAAAGTATGGTCTCAGCGCAACCATGATGACTGTGGAAGTCTCAGATGAGGTAGCTAAGCGCTATGAAAATCTTCAGCATTACCCTGCTGGTAGTTTAGGCAGAGGTCTTTGGGATTTTTACAAACAGAGGAACTTTACTTTCCCCGGGGTGATTGGTGGCATTAATGAAGCGGTAGCGCATCATGATTGGATTCATGTTCTAGCGGATTATGATTCTGATGGCATCGGAGAGATAGAAGTAGCTGCTTTTAGCACTATGGCTACAGAATCAGAAAGTGCGGTGATGAATTTCTTGGGAGTGCTTAGTATTTTCCAAGGCGGCTTACTAAAAACGATTGTTGCCGGAGCGCCTCACCTAGGTTATGACATGGAGGTGGCAAATGGACCCGAGCGCATTGCAATCGCTCTACAAAGAGGCAAAGAGGTCACTATTGATTTAGTTCTTGGTATCAACTATTTTGATTATGCTCACGAGCCCCTAGAGGATCTGCGGAAAAGATGGAATATCCCATCTAAGCAAGCATCAACACCCCCAGTAGAAATGTAGCGGTTTAACTGACATGTGAGTTGCTCTATCACATGACAAATTGCAGTCGGCTTGCGATGCATAATGTTATTATTCTAAAAGCAAAAACCACCCGAAGGTGGTTTTATTGCCTGATGAGACGCTGAATAGCCAAATTACTTAATTACGAGGGCCTCAGCAGGAGCGTCACTTGGGTTTTTGATAAGCTCAATTAAGGTCGCACCCATAGGGATCCCTATGACAGAATTCTTGGGTGGAATTGGAGCTAAAAACCACTTTTCATAAAGCGTTTTAAGTTCACCCGATTTCATCATAGACTTGACCTGGCTATCTACTCCAGCCTTAAAGATGGGGTCATCCTTACGCAGCATAATTCCAATTGCCTCGACACTTAGAGGGTCTCCAACAATCTTATATGCATTTGGAGTCTTGCTAGCAGCAATATTTCCGGCAAGGATATTGTCATCCATTGCAAATGCGTCTGCTCGATCGGATTCAACGAGTAAGAATGCTTCTGAATGGTCTTTAGCATAGACTACATCAAGCTTCACGCCCTTTGCTTGCTCGAGTTTTCGTAAATGTTGAACTGGCGTAGTTCCAACAGTGGTCACAATTTTTTTCTTAATAACATCATCAGTTGTATTAATGCCTGAAGATTTTTTTACAGCATACCGAGCTTCAGTTACATAGGTCGTCACCGCGAAATCGACTTGTTCTTTTCTTGAAGCAGTATTACTTGTTGAGCCACATTCAATATCAATTGTTCCATTTTGGAGTAAAGGAATTCTATTTTGCGGGGTTACTGTCATGTATGTTATTTTGACATTTGGATAAAGTCGTTTTAAGACTTTTGCACATAGTTCAACGTGATAGCCAGCATACTCACTACTTCCAATGGCGTAGGATAAAGGCGCAGAAGATTCTCTCACTCCCACTGTAATTGCATTAGATGATTTAATTTTGGCATCTGTGTTAGAAACCTGCGCATAAGCAGTCATTGAAATAAATGCTGATATGAAAACTAATGAAGTAAGCTTTTTCATGTTTTATCCTATTCTCTTTTGTTTATTAAAGCGCTTTGAGACTCTCATCCAAAGCCCTATCTAATATAGTTATCGCCTGATCAATCTCTTGATTTGATACGGTTAATGGAGGAGCAATCCTCCAAACTGATCCACGCTCAGGACGTCTCCTAATATTCATGCTTAAACCTAACTCAAAGCACTTTTTAGTAGTTAGCTCACCTAATCGATGATGAGCTAACCTTGATTGACGATCCTGCACCAGTTCAACCCCTAATAGCAGTCCTTCACCCCTAACCTCACCAATGCACTCATACTTTTCTTGCAACTGAAGAAGTTGTTTTCTTAAGTAAGCCCCAGTGACATTAGCCTTCTCAATGAGCTTCTCATTCTTGATGGTATCCAAAACTGCCAACCCAACCGTTGCTAACAAAGGATCTGATACATGGCTGGTATAAAAAGAAAAGCCTTTTTGGTGGATATCCTCTTCAATCTCAGGAGTTGTCACTACTGCGGCCAATGGCAATCCACCGCCCATTGTTTTAGATAGGGTCATGATGTCGGGGATAATTCCAAATAACTCTGAACCTGTTTTTTTACCAATCCGCCCGAATGCTGTTTGAGCTTCATCAAAGATTAATAACATACCGCGGTCATCGGCTGCCTTTCGAAGCGCTTGCATATAGCTTTTTGGTGGTATTAAGACACCTCCAGCGCTGATCACTGGCTCCACAATAATAGCTGCCCCTCTTCCAGTTGAAGCCATATCGAACATCTTTAATCCAATTTCCAAGCTCCTTAGAGCTGACTCTTCTGGTGGAAGCTCTGGAATATAGGGTCGGTACATATTGGGCTCTGGCAAGATGAAAACGCCAGGAGGCGGGACCCCATAGCCTTTGCGGTCGCTAGCAAATGAAACTGAGCTTGCAGTGCCAGTGACACCATGCCAAGACCCCCCTACCGCCAGCACCTCATAGCCACCCGTATACATTTTTGCAATACGCAAAGCGACTTCATTACTTTCAGATCCGGTATTGATAAAGATTGACTTGCTAAGCGAAGGAGGCATCCATTCGGTAGCCACTTTTTCTGCCAGTCTAGCGACATCCTCAGGAATCATCCCACTAAACATGTGAAATGCTTTTTTTCCAGCCTCGTTCACCGCATTGACTATTGCAGGATGATTATGGCCAATGGTGGCGCACATTTGTCCAGAGGTGAAATCCAATATTTCACGACCAGTATCATCAATGACGATAGTGCCTTTGGCGCTTTTAAAAAGATTTGGGAATACATCCCCGCCGTATCTCAGCATGTATTTTTTTGCTGAGGCGTGTAATGCATTATTCATTCTTTTTCCTATGTTCTTTAGCCGTGATTGAGCTTTGTTATAAAGGACTATTGAGAAGCTCTACATACCTTTCAATATATACCAAAGCTTGAACACCAACTTTAACGCAATGCAATATAAGGCTCAATTTTGCTTGTTTGTCGGTTTAAATGACAAATTAAAACTACTCGAAGGTGGTTTTATATTTATTGGTGGTCCTGGCTGAAAAGAGAGGCGTAAAACTGGATATTGAGGACATTAGGCCTGCCCAGCGCGCTTTCAATATATGGGCTAGGCCTTAGAAGCTGTAGAGACAACTTCCAAAACTTTGCTTAGTGAATTACCTTCATAGTCAGGCTTTTCACCAATCTCCTCAAATGGATGGCCAAGGCGATTGACCCAAAAAACATCAAATCCATACCACTTAGCTGCCAGAGCATCCCAAGCATTACTAGATACAAACAGAATTTCTTCTTTCTTGACAGGAAATGCTTTTAGCAAAAGCTCATAAGCTTGAGGTGCAGTTTTAAATAGGCGAACATCTTCAACCGTCACGACTTTATCGAGATAAGGCTTTAAGCCATTGCTTTCTACTACAGTAGCAAGCATCTCTCTGCTGCCGTTAGATAAAATAGCGGTAAAGAAACCTTTTTCTTTAAGGGTTTTGACTACTGTTGTACTGTCTTCAAAACCAGTGAGCTTGGCATACTGATCCATTAGTCGCCTCTCATATTCTGGGGTGAGATCTAATTCCATCCGCTTACAAACATAACGCAATGAGCGAATGGTTAACTCCCAAAATGGTAGATAGTGTTTACTTCCATTGGGACTGGGATCACTCATTGTTACCAAGCGGGTATATTCAATTTGGCGATCACGCCACATTAAAGTCATTGCTTGGCCATGACTAGGAAACAGCTCTTGCGCCAATTGCCCCATGGAATACACATCAAACAATGTGCCATAGGCATCAAAGGCTATTAATTTATACATGCTAACTCCAACTTTTTATATTGCATACTAATGTCGTTACAAACGATATTTGATGTATCTAAGCTATTGAACTGGCTAAATCAGTATTGTCAGGTTCATATATTGAGGGCCACCATTAATGCGCAAATGCCCCAAAATAATGGGTACTCACACCCTCCTTTAGTCCATAGCCATGTTTTATAGACTTTGTAATCTACGCTCCTTATGGCATGAAGTTTCCACCATTGACATCTATAGTCACGCCAGTTAAATAGGAGGCATTATCTGAAACTAAGAACTCAACGACGGCTGCCACATCTTGAGGCTTTCCAAGTCTACCCATAGGAATGCTCTTGGCCAATTCTGTATTAACAGAACCCCCCACTTCTTCTGTCATTTTGGACTTAATACGGCCAGGAGCTATGCAATTAACTGTAATTCCACATTGAGCAACCTCACCAGCCAATATTCTTGTATAGCCCGCTATTCCAGCCTTTGAAGCTGCATAATGCGCCCCTGGTATTGGCGTGCGTGTTCTAGCTGCCTGACTAGTGATATTAATCACTCTTCCATGCTGATGACTCATCATGGGAACAAGACAAATTTGGGTAATTAAGAAATTCGCAGTCAAATTTATATCAATCACACGCTGCCATTCATCCAAAGGAATATCAATAAATTGCCTTTTCTTTCCCTGATGCTTGGGAGATATTCCTGCATTATTTACAAGAACGCTTAAGTTCTTAAATGACTCTCCCATCAGAGCTTCCAAAGAGCGGATTGAATTTAGATTACTAAGATCTAATACATAACCTTTTACGTCGGCATTTTTACTTGCCAACAGTTTCGCGGATTCAACTACAGCAGGATTGATATCAAGCATAGCGACTGAGTAGCCAATATCTAACAAGCGTACGCTAATGCTGAATCCAATACCCTGGGCTGCGCCAGTTACTAAAGCCAATTTATTTCCTTGAATTGGCATCGTCACTTTCCTATTGCGCTTCAATCTTGGCTTTTTTGGCCACATCTGCCCATTTCTTATAGTCAGATTCAAGTAGCTTCTGGTAATCCTCTGGGCTTGTCCAGGATGGCTGAGTTCCTAAATCTTTGAGTCGATTCTGTATATCAGGACTCTTTAATGCTGCCAAAATTTCAGCATTTAATTTATCAACAATCGGCCTAGGGGTTCCGGCAGGGGCAAATAATCCAAACCAAGTTTCAACAACAAAATCAGGATAGCCTGATTCCTTAATAGTTGGTAGATTGGGTTCAGTTGCAACTCGATTGGCGCCAGTTACAGCCAGCGCCTTTAATTTGCCGCCTCTAACAAAATTGATTGCTGAAGGTATATTGTCAAACATCACTTGTACACCTTGGCCCGCCATTAAATCAACCAAAGCTGGGCCACTACCCTTATATGGCACATGAATCATTTCTAAACCTGCAGCTAGGTTAAATAATTCTCCGGTCATGTGAGGAGCATTACCATTTCCTGATGAGGCAAAAAAGACTTGACCTGGCCTAGCCTTTGCCCAATCAACAAATTCTTTAATATTTTTGACGGGAACGCTTGGATTGACCACGACAATATTTGGAACGGTAGCAATATTGGAGATAGGCTGAAATGCCTTGAGGGTATCTATCGGCATATTTTTATATACCGATGGATTAATGGTCATATTACCCATCGTTCCCAATTGAAGTGTGTACCCATCTGGGGCTGCTCTTGCCACAGCTGCAGCACCAAGATTGCCTCCAGCACCTGGGATATTTTCAACATAAACAGGTTGACCCATTGAGACTGTAAATCGCTCAGCGAATATTCTGGCAATAATATCCGTTGTACCGCCAGGCGCATAACCAACAATTAGCTTAATTGGACGAACAGGATAGTTCACCTGGGAAATGGCCGCGCTACAAAATAACACTGCCATTAATCCAATAACAATACTGAAAAAGTTATTCTTATTCACTCTCATAAAACCCTCAGCTCCTTTTTAAAAATGTTGCTGGGAAATACTAGCGCCACCACAAACAAAAATCGTTTGACCGGTTGTAAATGATGCACCCTTTGATAGAAAGTAAGAGACTGCAGCAGCTACCTCGCGTGGATCTCCGAGGCGATTCATAGGAATAGAATCCATCATTGACTTTCTTCCAGGAGACCCCGTTGGATTATTTCGATCAAACATCTCTGTAGCAATCGGCCCTGGAGCAACGCAATTGACGGTGATGGATGAGGGAGCGAGCTCAAGCGCCCAAGATTTTGTGAAGCCCACTAGGCCTGCTTTAGCAGCAGCATAAACACTACTATTTTTTCTACCAAGCATTGATCTACTAGCGATATTAACTATTCTGCCTTCACCCAAAGCCAGCATGGAGGGCAACACTGCCTGGGTCAACTCCAGAGCCAGGGTTAAATTTAGATCAATGATCTTTTGGTAATTTTGGGCAGTAATCTCAGATAATCCCTGGAGTTGATTGAACCCAATGTTATTGACTAATCGATCAATCGGAAAGGATGTAGCAATCTCTTTGAATAATTGCTTTCTAGAGGCGGCATCCGAAAGATCCGCTAAAAATAATTTTCCCTTGAAGGTAGGATCTGGATTGCGAGCGATCCCTATTACTGATTGTCCTTCTTCAATCAGTAAATCAGAAATTGCCCTACCAATTCCTTTGCTTGCCCCTGTAACCAAGGCATATGTACTTTGTTCCATTATTGAGGCTTTGGACCAGCAATCGTGATTCGATTCATGACACGTCTATGGCCCTGATAATCATTGCACGCATAATGCATGGTGCAGCGATTATCCCAAAAAGCAATTGAGCCTTTTTGCCATCTAAATCTACAAGAAAATTCAGGTTTAGATGAGTGGGCATATAACTGATTAAGCAATGGAAGACTTTCTTCCCTACTCATTCCCTCGAAAGAATAAGTGAATGGATAGTTCACATATAAAGCTTTTTTTCCAGTCTCATCATGAGTCCTAACTACTGGATGCAGAGCACGAAGTTCTGGACGATTAGGATCCACCACTAACTTCGTGGACCGCCCAGCATTCCGCTCTTCAGTGCGCGCGGTCAAAAAGGCATCTGAATGGATGGCATTTAAACCATTTAAGGAATTTTTTAGTGGCTCCGGAAGAAATTCATAGGCCATCTGCATATTGGTCCAAAGAGTATCTCCACCAACCTTTGGAACCTCTTTCGCATACAAAATAGAGCCTAAGGGGGGTTCAGGCATGTAAGTCATATCACTATGCCATGTATCGCCAATATTGTAAGTATCCTTTACATCCTTAATTACAGGCATGATTTCAGGATACCCATCCACACTTCCGTAGACAGGATTAATGACTAAAGGCCCAAACATTTTAGAGAAATTTAAGTGCTGTTCTGGGGTTAAATCTTGATCACGAAAAAAGATAACTCCGTATTGAAGAAGGTTATTACGGATTTCCTGGATCAATTCTGGAGAAAGGTCTTTTGCCAAATCCGGGCCTAAAAGTTCAGCACCAAGTGCGCCTGTTAATGGCCTCACCTCTATAGTTGACGAACTCACATCTGACTCCAATACTTTTTTAGTTATATTCAGTTGATTTTAATTTATACAGCACACTAAATATTCTACAAAAGGGGTAAACCCTTATGAATAATCTAAATAGTTGCAAGCCTTTAGTTGAGCCTTTGGCTCAACTAGCAGGACTATAAACTTAATGCCCCATGAGAAACGTAATTTGAGCCCTCGTACCCCAACCCCGAGGTGTGCCAGGATACTGTAATGTTGTCGTATAACCGCTGACGTTGTAACGAAGTCCGAGTGTAAAGTCCACTGGTGAATTATCAATGAGGACTACTTTACCAATGGTGGCATTAACCGGGTTATAGGTTCTACGGGCATCGTAGTTATAGGTTGACTCACTATCTAATGTATAAATCCATGCACCAGAAGTAGTGTAAGCAATAGTAGGCCAAGCAGAAAAGGTATTCGTTGTTCCGGTGCCTGGACTTTGAAGAGTGCCTGCTCCTGCAGAGCCGCCCATATTCCAAGATTGATGAATGAAGACACCAATCGTCCAAGGCTTAGGCATTGTTATGAATACTGCGCGTAATCCACCGCCCCATTGAGCACTTCCAAAGTCTCCACTTTGCCCTCCAGGAATCTGAAAGTAAGGGCCTAGTCCATATATTGTTTGCTGATCGGATTTTGGTGTAAATATGGTCTCAATCTGTGTAGGACCCAGACCTGAGCTATTTAAACCATTAACATTTTGAAGCCTAGATGAATTGAAATAAACGCGAGTCAGAGTTTTCCAATTCTCAGAAACATCCACTTTAATTTTTGGGGCAATTTGTAAGGTTTGATTTGTCCCAGCTTGATTGGTTCCCAACCCACCATTATGATTCCACTGCACATCAATCAATTGCAAATTAGATAATGGATTAGTTAGCTCATACGCAATATTTGCCGCACTTTGATTGCTTGCTTCTGCATTGCTTTGCTCTTCGCTCCATGCTGAAAGTGGCATGGTTACAAAAAAAACTACTAAAAAATAAGCAAGAACAACGCCACAGAATCTAGCTGTCACAGCAAGCTGGAGTTTTGCTAATTTCTATAGATTTCATCTAGACCCCCTGATTCGACTATGTTCGAAATCTGGGGCGGTAGTCTTAACGGGAGGCTAAGTCAGCTCGGAGAGATGTTAGGCCTATTCTACATAGGTCTTGGGATATAACAAGGCGCACTTCCTCAGGTAAGCAAGTTAGGTCGATGCACTGCAATAAAACCGGATTTTTTAGCTTAATCTCATGGATTTATCGCTAAAATGATTCGATTGATCGATACAAGCTTATGAACATCTCTATTAGCCAACCCCCGCCAATCCGACTTACTCCGCGTCAGATTACCTATTACGCCCTCAATAACACCCTACCGGCGTACGACAGTAACTATAGTTTTGCTGTACGGATTGCCAACCAATACGGAAAGCTCAGTAAATTAATTGCGCGCATCCTTACTGTGGCCATTCTCTCAATGGCCATCGTTCGAATTTTAGAAAGTCAACTTTGGGAATTAACCGGTATTCCTAGCCTTGAAAAAATTCTCCTCATCATATTGTTATCCATTTTTACTATTGAATACCTTGGACGACTTTGGTCTGCTCCAGAAAGTTGCAGTGACTTAGCAGAAGAAAGTGACGATGTCAGAGAGCATGAAACTGATCACCACTATCGCTTCCATTATGTAATCTCACTCCTGGGGATTATTGATCTTTTGGTCATCCTCAGCATTCTTTACAACATCACCAGCGTGGACCCCAATTCCTGGCCAAATTATGTAGTTGTTTTGGGTTTATTTAAATTAAGTCGCTATATCCCTGGAATTGAAATTGTTGGCGCCGTAGTGAAAAAAGAGCGGCAAATCCTGACTGCCTCATTACTCTGTCTAGGATTATTAGTCGTTATTTTGTCTACTGCTCTGTATTTGGCAGAACGTAATGCGCAACCCGAAGCTTTCAAAAATATTCCTACAGCTTTATGGTGGGGTATCGTCACCATGACTACGACTGGCTATGGTGACATCATCCCCGTAACCTCAATCGGGCGAATATTAGGCGGAGTAGCCATGTTAGGTGGCATTGCTATGTTGGCAATCCCTGCAGGTATTTTGGCCAGTGGATTTGCTGAAGAATTAAGATATCGCGAACAAATTTATAATTGGGAAATTATCTCCAATTTGGAATTATTCCATGACCTCGATAGCAGTTGTATAGCTGATATTACGCGTCACTTAAGATCAATCGTTCTGCCAAAAAACACCATTGTTTTTAAGAAAAATTCATCACCTAATGCGATTTATTTTATTGCCGATGGTGCGGTTGAAGTGCAAATTTATCCTAGACCGCCCTCGCCCATTATCTTGAGAAAAGGAGATGTATTTGGTGAGGCTGGATTATTAGAGAATCGCAAACGTAACGCTTCAGTCAAAACGATTAGTGCCACGCGTTTAATGGCTTTAGATATACACGACTTTCATCGCCTAGCCAACGATCACGCTTCTTTAAAGAGCAAAATTGAATCCATTAACTTGTCACGCAAAACTTAATTGCTAAATTGTTAACTACTTATTGAAAAAGAATTTCAAGATCTTCTTGGCAATATTCTTACTGTTTTCAGATGAGTTTTTATCTTGGTCTGCACCACTTTTCACGCGTTCATTATGGGCTGCACGTTGCGCTAAGACGTCAGAGATATTCTGAATTAATTGAGGGCGACGCTCTAGGACAGGAGAAATATCATCTTTTTCAATTTTGATCATCAGTGCTGAAGTAGCTGAAAACACATCGGCAGAACGAGGCGCGCCAGTTAATAAAGACATCTCACCAACAATATCCCCAGGCCAGATCGATGCGACGGCAATAGATTTACCTTCAGCATTGGGAACCTTCACTTCTAAACGTCCCTCTAGAAGCAAATACATGCTGTAAGCCTCTTGTCCATTAGTAATCAACTGCTCACCAACTGAGGTGCGCACAAAATGGGCATGCTGAGCAAGATACGTTAAGTCTTCGTCATTTAAAACCATCAAGAACCCAAGCGATGCGAAGGCCGTTAAACGATTTTTCAGGTCAAGCTGGGCACCTGCTTCACTAGGCGTATCAGTAAAATCAATTGCACCTGCCTTTAAGAAAAGCATGATGGTATTTAGCACTAGACGATTAGTGAGGTCCTTAGGAAAATCTAGATCCGGATCGCACTCGTAACGGACCATATATTCAACATGACCCCCTTTTAACTCAGAAGCTCCACAGAGATACCAGTTACGAAAAAACTTATTTTTAGATATCACACACTCCATTGCCAAATTCAGAATCTCAGTTACCTTCTCGCTATCGCAGTGAGAACCTAGTGAAATAGTGAGATGACGCCGAAATCCCCGATTGGGAGCCTGCTTCGTAACGTTGATGTAATCTAGTTCAAGAAATTTATTGTTATAAAACTTCTTAATCAATCCATATGTAGTTCCCTGAAGGGTAATCAAACGATGCTCCATTTGAATCACTTCATAGGTTTCTGGAATTCTTTCGTCACCTTCAAAAATGACGATGTAATCACCTAGGGCAGCTAAGCCATCAGTCTGTAAAGAAACGCTTGCAACAATGTCTGCAATTCGGTCTCTAAACACATAACCCAAACCCAAACCCAAACCACCAGAAGCCGCTACCAATCCCGTAAGATTATGATCGTAGAGAAGAATAAAACCAGCTAAGCCGATTAAAGACAAAATAATCAAAGAGCCAGCTGTAACAATAATTGCAGGAATTCTTTTTTCGGGATTAATCCGATTCAGATTAATAATTGTGCGCCTAAAAGCAGTATCAGCAGTTACTGCTATAAGCACAATCTGTAAGATGGCAATGATGTCAATCTCTGAGAAGAGGCCATCCGATAAATCAGCCTCAACAAACGCAAAAATATTTCCTAATGTGTAGGCGTAGCTAGCAACGGCAATGTTCAGCACGATTAAGAGAATCAATGCCCATTTAGGTAATGCAAAAACTTTTTCGTGACTTAGAGCCATATGGTGATAATGGAATAGTGAGCTAATAGAATGAACAGAACATTATCATACTAATTAGAAAATCCAGCCCGAAAGGGTTAAATCATGCCAGCTAAGCACGATTTGAGTGTGCGACCTACGCCTTAAAAGTTTGAAAAATGAACTCGAATAACAAATTAAACAATGGGTTTATGTTGTTGCCCTTACGGGTATCGGTCACATAATTTCGTAAGGTATGTTTGTCTCTTCTAAATAGAGTGCAACTTTTACTGGGCTTAATAAAAAACCACCCTAAGGTATTATTGGCTACCTGTGATGAAGGCAGCCTCGATTTTATTTGTTTTGGGCTACTGAACGCATGATTCTCAATAATTCAATATCATGATTTGGAAGGCCATCTAGCACTCCCGCTAAGTGAACTGCTGTCAATTTAGGTCCACTACCAAAGAGAGTTTTTCCATAGTAAATCATTGCAGCATCATAGGTTGATTCTGGATGATTCTGGGTACTTGTGCCTGGGGTGCTGGTGGTCTGTAATCCAATGCGCTATGGGGTCTTTCATGGTTATAGTGCTTGACCCATTCACCCACGACTACCTTAGCTTCCCTCAAGCTGTAGAAGATCTCCCCATCCAAAAGGTTATCTCTAAAGGTGCCATTAAAGCTTTCACAAAAGCCATTCTCCCAAGGACTACCGGGGGTGATGTAAGCGGTTTTCACTCCAATACCAGATAACCAGCTGCGTAGGTCTTTGGCAATAAATTCTGGGCCATTATCACTACGGATGTACTCTGGGATACCATTTTCAATCATGGCGTTCGCCAGTTGTTCAATCACTTGGATTGATCCAATCCTTCTAGCGCAGTGGATCGTTAGGCACTTTCGGGTATATTCATCAATCATCGTGAGCATGCGGATCTTGCCCCCATAGGCATCTCTAATAAAGACAAAGTCATAACTCCACACATGATTGGTATGATTAGCTCGCAACCTCATACAGCTGCCATCGTTAAACCAGAGTCTACCTCTAGGAGCTTGCTTTTGTGGGATCTTTAGGCCTTCTTGCCGCCAGATGCGAGCAACCCTTGCAGTAGTCGCTTGTCCCCAACCAGCGTTACGCATCATGCTGGCAATCAATCGATAACCGTAACGGCCATAGGTGCTAGCCATGCGGATGACTTCGGCTCTAAGGGGCTCTTCGTCATCTCTAGGCAATGGCATATAGCGATACGCTGCTCTGGATAGCCCCACTAAACTGCAGGCAGTCCGCTCAGAGATAGAATGCTGGTCCATGAGCAGCTGCGCTGCATTTTTACGCCTAGTAGGGCTTAGAAGTTTCCCTTAATGACTTCCTTGAGCATCACCTCTCGTAGTGATAAGTCCGCTACGAGCTTCTTAAGCCGGGTATTTTCCAGTTCCAGATCTTTGTACTTACGAGCTTGATCGACCTTCATACCACCATAGATCTTGCGCCAACGATAGTAGCTTTGCTCAACCGTGCCCACTTCTTTACAGGCCTGGGCTAGGGTTTTGCCGTTCGTTGTCAGGACATCGATTTGACGCAATAAGGTGACGATTTGCTCGGGTTTAAGACGCTGACCTTTTGCCATATTTAGCACTCCTTTAAGGTGAAGATTATCAAAAATCCTCTCTTTTGGGGTGGTACTAAAAATCAGGTCAGTTCAATTTTGGGATTATTTGATGCATCGGTAATAAGAATAGAATCGTAGCCCTGCAAAAGTATGGCCTCCAGAATAGATTCGCATAAATCACTACTGAAGGTATTTTTAAGATTGCTAAGCATGCAGTAACAGTAACATAGTTAATTCTTTGATTTAAAACGATGGGGGTAGAGAATTTTTTGGCCTGCCCAGCACGATTCGAACGTGCGACCTACGCCTTAGAAGCTTTAAAAATGAGCTAAAACAACAACATAAACAATGCTTTTAAGGTGTTGGCTTTTGATGTGGCATAGGCACCGAGATCAGTGGCGCTGAGTGGGATTCGATGGATCTTAGATGTTATTGGCAGGCGGTTGAATGGTCAGAAATCTAATTTTTCGGGTTAATCGACAAATTTGGAATGAAAAGATATCTATCCAGGCAGATCACTAATGAGAAAGCTAACCTTGGATACTTTTTACTTTGGATTTCCAATTGATATCTAAATCGCCGATACTCCTCGGAAACTTATTAAAAAATATACCCGAGATGTATTTTACCAAAGAGCATAGTCGGCTGACTTGTAATGTTGACCGAAGTCCCACCTAAAAGTGGGCTGCTATAGCTAGCAGTTTTAGCTGCAAAATTCACTTGATAGACCTCAATACCCCAATATACGTTTGGGTTCACCTCATTAAACCCATGCTTAAATCCAAATCCAAATAGAGGGCCAGATTGTGTACCTAAATTTACATTTACATTAGTGATGGTATTTTGATAATTGGTCTGACCTTGTGCATAACCAAATTTAGCATAAATAAGAGCGTCATGAGACAAGTAGTAGCCTGGCTCCACTGAAAACATCAGAATATTTTTTGTAGTTGTATTGAAACCTAAATTTTGACCGGCTATGGTATAGGTTTGATTACCGCTATTGCCATTTGTAAAATTATAAGAAACGTTAGCAGCTAAATTGATATCGTAATCAGTGCCTACGAAGTCAACAATTTCACGTGAATAACCGGCAGTAAGAGCGACCTGCGGATTCGTTGCACCAAAACTTGTAGAAACAGTAAGGGGGACAGCTTGGGGACTTATCGATGTTTTATTTGTTAATGAACCAAAACCCGCCTCCACTTGCACATAAGGGCCATCAAAATAATTTTCAGCATTTGCCCCACCCGCATATGCAGAATTAATACCTGACAATGCGATTACTAATAAAAAAATCTTTTTACTCATTTTTTAAACCCTTTAATTAGTTAAAAGTAAGATGCTCTACTTTCCTCTTTGAATAATTATTTTGTAATAAGTATTTACCCCAAAAATATGAGAGCCTTACAAGACCAACCTACGCCCTGCCAGGCGCTCCATTTGATTCGCAAGCTTGGTCAGGCTCGGGTCAACTGAGCACTATAAAATTTGATTTTTTGATGTCACCTCAAGGGCCAGTCAGGGTTTTGGCCTGCCCAGCACGATTCGAACGTGCGACCTACGCCTTAGAAGCTTTAAAAATGAGCTAAAACAATAGGTTAAACAATGGTTTTAAGGTGTTGGCTTTTGGTGTTCAGTAGGCACCGAGAATCGTGGTGTTGGGTGGAATGCCGTGGATCTTGAATGGCATTCACAGGCGGTCGGATGGTCAGATGTCAATTTTGTCGGGTAAACCGACACAACATGACCTCAGTGATGCGATGGATCATTACTGCGCAGTTTTCTGAAATTTATTGACCTGATCTTCTTAGTAATTAAGATGCTGTAGGTATCAATTGGATTTAATACATAAGCAACTGCAATACATAGAGCGACAGTAATGACTAAATTAAGATTGGCCGAGAATACATTGACGTAATCATGATCTCTAAATTGAGTAGCAAGATATGCCGATAAAGTGCAAATAACAGTAAATTGGATCAAATATAAGGTGAATGAAATTTTACCAATAAAGAGTAAAAGAGCATTAGAAAAAACCTTCCTTAATATAGTTGCATAACTGATGGCAATAACTATTACAAATGCCAATAATGATCTCTGCCAGTTTTCCAAAGATGGGCTCAAGCTCACAATTACGACTACAGATACAAACGCTGCGATACAGATGACTGCCGTCCATTTAGCATCCTTAACTAAATATCGCGTATTTAATTGCATAATGAGATAGCCCATAAAGAAGCATGCAATAAAGGGTTGAAAAATTAATAGGCCTATGGATATTGCTAAGGCTAATATCAGCTGATAGCGCTCAAATCTAGCTATAAATCGAATATAGAGATAGAGTAAATAAGAGCCAAATAGTTCCGCTGACATGGTCCATAAGGCTGGACTGTAGGATTTTTCAATATCGTAATTCACAAAAACATCCACTGATGAGAACTTTAAAAAGCCAAGAATGGTTGGAGTAAATTGGTAAGTATTCCCAGCAATAAAAAATAAGCCAGCGATCATAAAGATATAAGTTATTGCGCTAGTAATCAGGATAGGAATGGCTAGTCGACAGTAACGGCCTATACATAAGGTTACTAGACTTTGCGGGCGGTTTGTTTGACTAACAGTCAGCACATAGCCTGACAAAACAAAGAAAATAGCCACCGCAAAGTGGCCATCTGTAATAAAAGATAAGAATTGTGAGTTATATTGAATTGGCTGAACAGAAGCTAAAAAGTCTTTGACTACATGCTCTAGCAAAACCATGAGAGCAGCTAAGCCCCTAATGCCATCTAAGAAATTAAGCCGTTCGGATGATGGCAAATTAATAAGGCTTCTAGATAAGTCCACAGCAATAGATCCTATCTACCTTAAAGGGCATGCCTTGCTCGAAAAACACAACTGTTCGGCTAAACAATCCTATTAATTAATATTAATGGCAGCGCCCTAAGTCTTTATTTTTTTCCTTCAAGACTTGTTTTTGCTTCTGAAGCAGTCGTCTGTCTTGTGGCTTTCTCTTTTGAAAGGTGGTCTGAACGTGCTGTTGCTGCATCAACTACTGCTGTTGTTTCTTTACTGCTGGTTTGTCCACTAGTTGAATAGCGCAGTACTGCTGAACCATCCTCTACGAGCACTTTGTTGACCTTCGCCTTTGCTTTTGTCTCTTTTGCCTTAGTATCCAAGCCCGACTGGGAAGCTGCTACTTGAGCTTCTTTTTTGGCAACTGATTTAGGAGTTACATTACCAAGCTCTTTCTTAGCTACTTCAGCCTCTTTTTGTGCTATAGGAGTATTAGGAACAACGGGCGCTGCAAAAGTTGGGGCGCCAGGAGTGCTATCTACATTCTGCCACTCTGCTGGTTTACCGTCATTTGCGACTAACTTAAAAACCGCGCCAGCTGAGGCCATGGCGAATGAAGGTAACAACAATGCTGCAAGAATTAGCACTTTTTTCATAACTGCTCCTTTAATTGAATTGATTGATTATGGCTTTTTTACAGCCTTACTTTCACTATCAAGTGGATTTCCGTTTACTTTCGGTTTTACTGTTTGGGCATCTGTTTTGACAGCCTGAGATTTTTGTTCTGCAGCCTCAGGAATATAACGTTGTCCAAACGGGACCGCTACTGAAGGCTTTCCTTGAGCAGTTGCAGCTCCCACTTCTTTCTTTGCGACCTCAACCTCTTTTTTTGCAACCGATTTTTCGGGGCTTAAAGATTTAGCCCCAGGAATAGTAGGCGCAGCGAATACTGGGGCACCTTGGGTGGGTGATACTTTTGATTTGGCAGCATCTTCAACTAATATCTTTTTGTCTGCCGCTCCATCGTTGGCAATCAACAAGAGTGCAGCATCTGAGGTTGCCATAGCAAATGTTGGGAATAATAATGCTGCAAGAATTAGTACTTTTTTCATAACTGCATCTTAAAAATATGCTGAGTAAATAATATGTAATATTTCAATATAGCTCAAAAGAAAATGCACCAAATAAGCGCCTAGTGTTTGATGCTAACTACTGGCAGAGCACAAAAACAATGTTGCTAATATACTTCGAATATATATTTCTGCTCAGTTACCTATCTATGTCCATTTTTCTCAAAAATCCAAAAAAACTGCTCAAAATTGGCGTTTTGGCAGCCATCTTGTTATCGGGCTGCACCACCCCAATTACACCAGATTTTTCGGCAATGTCCAAAAAATATGCCAATGTTTTAGAGCAGTATCAAATTGACTTGATTTTTACGAATATCATTCGGGCGTCCTTAGATCATCCTTTAAGCTTTTTGGATATGCCCAATATCACGGGAACTGGAAGTATTGTGACAATCCCCGGAGCGTTAGCTACCTTTGGCAATACCGGACCTTTTGTGGCATCGCCCTTAAGCGGAGCCTTAGGTTTAGTAACTCCTTCATTAAGTATGCAAGTAGGAAACTCTTTTAACTTTAGTCAATCCTCCTTGGATAACTCCTCGTTTTGGAAGCCATTTTTAACGCCTATTCAGCTAGATGCTGCCAAATACTTTTTACATAACCATATTCCAAGAGAAGTTATTTTTAGTATGGTGGTAGATGAAATCGCTGTCTCCTATCCAGACGGACAAGAAAAAAAGTTTTTTAATAATCCATTGCGAGCTGAATATCCTGAGTTCCAAAAAGTAATGTACCAATTATTAAGCTACGGCCTCAACGTCCAATCAATACTTAATGAAACCTACGAAGGTCAGCCGATGACAGTAGCTCAATTAGAGAAAAATTATGGCGCTGGCTATGTCAATCTTTTGGCCGGGCATGGTATGAAACTAATACCTGCTAATAAACCATCAAATAACTCACAGGTAGCGACCTATCAAATTATCAAGTCAGCGCCTGAATTTAAATTATGTATCAAACAAAACCAATTTAGAAATGATGTTATCAAAAACTACGGCAGCGATTTATTGTGTCAGCCCTTAGCAAATTCCAACCCTAATCCTGCAAAAGAACCTCAAACTACATTTGCCTTTCGCTCCGTTAAGAATATTTATGATTTTTTAGGTCAAGTGACTGATGCTCAACTAGCAAATCCACCGTATTTAGTTACGTTACTCCCTACTGAGGATACGATAGCGAAGAAGACGAATGAGAGTAACCGCTACGCTTTATTTGTAGTTAATCGCAATAAAAATGGTAAGACCTTTTCAACCATGGATGCCCTAGACGACAACACTTACTCAATCCCTAGGGAAAATAATGGTTACTCCACTCTAGTGATTAACATCTTGTCGCAATTTCAAGCATTGGCTAAGTCACCTGGCAGTATTCCAAGTTCACCAGCTGTGTTGATCAAGTAATAAAAAGATTCTTTAGAAATCTCATCGGCCAGTCGGGCCTTTGGCCTGCCCAGCACGATTCGAACGTGCGACCTACGCTTCAGTTTACATAGTGAAGATCAGTTGCGCTCTAGGACCCCAGCCTTGAGGAGTACCTGGATATTGGAGGGTAGAAGGGTATCCGCCAACGTTGTATCTAATACCAAGAATAAAATTAACTGTCGTAGTACCAAATTGCGTTACTTTTCCCACAGCAGCATTAATGGGGCTATACCCTCTTCGGGCATCATAATTGTAGGTTGATTCGCTATCTAAAAACAAAATGTAGGCGTTTGGGGTAACGTAAGCAATGGTTGGCCAAACAGAGATGGAGTTGGTCGTCCCAGTGTTAGGGCTGGCTGCAGTTCCTGCCCCCTTGGGTCCTCCCAAACTCCACGATTGAAAAGCAAATAAGCCAAAAGTCCAGGGTTTGGGCTGCGACACAAGTACAGCTCGTATTCCGCCACCGTATTGGGCGCTTCCGAACTCCCCGCTTTGTCCGCCAGGAATTTGTACATAAGGGCCAACACCCATCAGCGTTTGGGAATTTGATTTTGGAGTAAAAATCGTTTCGATTTGTGTAGGGCCAATGCCAGCATTATTAACGCCATTTACATTCTGCAGTTTGGAGGCATTAATATAAACGCGGCTAATAGTTTTCCAATCCTCAGAAACATCAAATTTAAGTTTGGGGGCAATCAGCATGCTCTGACTTGAGCCCGTTTGGTTTGATGTTTGCCCGAGCCCACTATTATGATTCCATTGAATCTCAGTAAAACCTAAATCAGACAACGGATTATTCAAATCGTATGCAATATTCTGGTTGCTTTGTTGACTGGTGTCAGCATGCGCTTGCTGGTAAATGAACGTCATCAAAATAAGGCTTGTTAAGCCAATACATTGGATCAAGGACTTGATAAATTGGGATTGTTTAAAAGTCATACGATTGCAATTTTGTGCAAAAAATATTGCTAAGATACTATTGTATTTATAAAAACTCAATACTGAATAATAGAAAATCTAACGTGAAAAAACCACCCGAAGGTGATTTTCGTGTTTCTTAATGGTTCGGGATGGAATCGAACCATGGATACAAAGATTTTTAATTCGCTGCACGATAGACCGTTATTGGCCGCAAGCATTCTTCCAAGATCAACCTACGCCCTACCTGGGCGCCGCATAAGATGGTCAATATTTGGTCAACTGAACACTATAGAATTGGGGTTTTTGATGTCATCTCATCGGCCAGTCAGGCCTTTGGCCTGCCCAGCACGATTCGAACGTGCGACCTGGGCCTTAGAAGCTTTAAAAATCAGGCTAAACAATAGCTTAGACAATGACTTTAAGGTGTTGGCTTTTGGTGTCCAGTAGGCACTGAGAATCGTGGTGTCGGGTGGAATGCCGTGGATATTGACAGGCATTCACAGGTGATCGGATGGTCAGCTGTCAAATTTGTCGGGTAAACCGACAAACACCATCTTTTACCCTCTAAGCAAAATGCGCCACCATTGAAAGCGCAGCCAGATGTCAGATTTTTGAAAAGCGGTCTGTTGTTGCATGCGGCTAAACCACTGGTCTAAAACAAGTCCTCGAGCATGATTGGTAACCAAGGCATACTCACCAATCATTTTAAGGCGTCCAAATAAAACAGCCGTAACAATATCAGCCGAGCTAGGTTTATCGCCAAATAAGAAATTGCCTAGAGTTGGTAATTGATCTAAATAGGCGCTCACTCGATTACGCTCTAATGTCATCTTCTCCTTTAAGCTAGCGCCTTGAGTAAAGTAAGCAATCCGCGATTGGTTCAAAGTAATCTTTGCTTGGACTGCAGCAGGATCTTTTGCTGTTGCAAGTTGAGCCTGAAGACCCTTAATGATGCCGCCCAATGCGCGTGGAAAAATAAACTTCAAGATTGGTAAATGAAGCATTGCCTTACAAAAGGTCAAGCGTTCAATCGGGATTGCATAGTGTGCTTTCACTACTGCCTCAATTTGAGGGCTTAGATTGAGATCAATATCAAGCCATTGATTGCCCGCTTGGGTTGCTGCTAAGCGCAAGATATCTTGACTATCAATCAAGATCGTTTTGTCATCCACTAAAGTAGGTACAGTCATGTGGGGGTTAAGCGCAATATACCAAGGGGCAAGTTGCTCCTTACGTACATGAATATCCATATGATGATTTTCAAATGATATCTGCGCTGCATTTAACGCCAAACGACCAATCATTGAATAATAAGATGGAGGGGCACTATAAAGGATCATTAATTTACTCACTTTAAGGAGTGGTTATTAAAAATTAGATTGCTTCAATCAGAACTCACCTTACTCTAATAATGATTAATGACCAAATTAAAACTACCCGGAGGTGGTTTTAATATTATCTCAAGGGCCAGTTGGGTGCTTGGTCTGCCCAGCACGATTCGAACGCACACTAGCTTTCTTTCATAGGCTTTTATGAGTTCCATCGCATAACGGCCCATTAGCCGATTGTTTGCAGCCACAGAAATAAACTGTTTTGCTCTCTGATGCAACAAATTCCTCGGGGACTAAATCTGTTCTCTGATGTGACCCATCGCAAAAGGGTTGGTTATTACTTAAGCCACAACTGCACCAATAGTAGGTCTGGCCTTTGACTACCTCTACTGGATAAGGTGTATTTTTAGCTGTCTTTATCTCCATGCTAGCTCCCTATGCAATTTATTGATAGATGCGCTTACTCGTATGACCACTGGTAACCTACATCAACGATCTCTAATATATAACCAAAATGATGAAGGCAATAAGCATTCCAGTCTTTATGAAATTCAGCCAATGTTGTATCGCAGTGATGGCGATTAATTAAATTCAGCAGGCCATGATCTTTGCTCTCAATCTGCCCGTCTTTGGATTTCACAACTACATAAATTGCATGTTTTCCACTCATAACAACCTCTGCAGGTTTAATGATGGTTTTAGATTAATCCCTTTATGAGCCTTAGAAAAGTAAAAAATTCAAGGTTGTAGGATTTTGTTATAAATTGGTCAATATCGGGTCAACGGACCGCTATAAAAAGAGATTTTTGACTAAATCCGATCGGCCAGTCGGGCCTTTGGCCTGCCCAGCACGATTCGAACGTGCGACCTACGCCTTAGAAGCTGAAAAAATGAGCTAGAACAACACTAAAAACAATGGCATCGAGGTGTTGGCTTTTGGTGTGGCATCAGCACCGAGAACCATGGCGTCAGGTGGAATGTAATGGATCTCAGTTGGTATCTATAGGCGGTTGAATAATCGGATATGGAATTTGTCGGGTAAACCGACATTTTTGAGCGTCCTTTTAAATGACGGTTGGGTGGCGGCTTACGACCCAAAGCAGACTCCCAAAGAAAAACCACCCGAAGGTGGTTTTGGTATTTCTCGTTACCTGAGGCGAAATAGACTAGGGCCTAGGATGCTTAACCCTAACTTAACTACCTTCTGTAATCTTGCGGCCATTTAGCGGCATTACTGGGCGGGCATTCATTGGGAAAATCTTTTTGAATGCCGACAGCTGTGCGCTAGAGAGCTCAACAGGAGTTTTTAGAATATAGAACTGCACGCCTTCACCACATCCCGGGGTTGTCAGTGATCCTGCATAGTTGTAATAAGCTAAAGAGCTTGGCAACATAGTGCCGGTATTAAATGGGGTCTTCAAGGGTGTCTTGCCCTCGGCAGTTGGCATATTGGCAAATACCTCTTTGAGGGCTACATTTTCTTTGCCTTCATTAAAGAGAACGCCAATTACAGCTAACTTACCATCTGCACTCTGGTGCACTAGGTGAGCATTAAATGGAAAGCTTTTGCCATCAATCTTTTCCTCTGCTGGAGTGTGCATATGAAATTGCAAAATCTTATAGTCAGCACCGCCTAAGTTTGCAGAACCGCCATCAGCTAGATTAACTTGAATCGTATGGCCATTATTTAAAATTTCGCCAGCTGATGCCTTGTAATTTGTTTTAATTGGGGAATTATTTTTAGAGGCTTGCTTCGTTTGAATATCGATAGGCGCTTGCACTTGGCCTGTTTTACAGGTTGCAAAGTCCTTGCTCAAGTCACCCCAGTTAGCAGGGCCGATATTGCCATCGTATCCCCATTTAACTGCGCTATCTGCATAACTAAAACCAGCAAATGCAGTCAAACAAACTGCAACTAATACTTTTTTCATTTTGACTCCTAAGAATTTTGATTGGTTATCTACTCCCATCTAGTCTTATTTGACAAAATGATTACCAAAAACTTTATCACTTTTATAAGTTTTAGGTATTACATTGGGTCCAGGTATCACCAATTCATCTTTAATTAGCCTGTAGATATCTCCTTTTAAAGGACGCTTCATGATGGGGGTATCCGGCTCTAATGGCGCCCAACCCTGCCAAGCCCAAATAAAAAACCACCCGAAGGTGGTTTTAGGCCTTTGGCCTGCCCAGCACGATTCGAACGTGCGACCTACGCCTTAGAAGGGCGTTGCTCTATCCAGCTGAGCTATGGGCAGTTATATGCTGGGTCTAACTAGAACAATCAGGGAAAGTGGTCGGAGTACAAGGATTCGAACCTTGGACCCCCTGCTCCCAAAGCAGGTGCGCTACCAGGCTGCGCTACACTCCGACGGAACCCATATTCTACACTGAGAGGGCTATTCTGGGCAAATCCTGTAAGATTCGGGGCATGGTTGCCTATTTTCCTAGCAAATATTCCAAGCGCTTATTGGCTGCTTTTTCAGTAGCCTTGCTCCTTGTTTGCCTTTTAGGAACCCACTGGGTTGGCTTTGCTCATGGCATTTCTCATGCTGGCCTATCTAGTCAGAGTATTGATCAATGTTCTGCCGCTGATTCTGGTACTGGCATTACCCATAGTTCTGATACTTGCCATTTATATGATGCACTGACATTAGCTGGCTTTGTTCCGGTTGGTGATTCTGCAATTGTTCATGTTCCCGTTTATTTTTCTACTCCTATTTCTTCGGCTGAACTGGTTCTGATTGAATCTGCTTCTGCCTCATACCAGTCCCGCGCTCCGCCTACTTTCATCCTTTAAAACTGTTGCGCCTAGCGCTCTTTTGTTTGTTCGCCATTTGGCGTATTTGGATGAAATATGAATTTTCGGCTTTACCTTTTTTCTTTCTCTTTATTTTTAGTGTTTGCTTTTGTGACTGGTCATGCCTGGTCACAAACTTCTGCTGAGTCTTTGCCTGCACTCAATGTGAGTGGAGTGCGTGAAACCGATGCTGGAATATTGTCGCCCACTAAGGTGCTCTCTGGTGATGAGTTGCAGAACAAACTCTCTGGTACGCTGGGTGCAACTCTTGCCAATGAATTAGGCGTCTCTGCTACTGGGTATGGTTCTGGGTCTTCTCGTCCTGTCATACGCGGTCTTGATGGTGCACGGGTGCAGATTTTGCAAAATGGTTTATCGGTAGGTGATGTATCGAGCATTTCTCCGGATCATGCGGTTGCCAACCCACTACAAAATGCGCATCAAATTGAGATATTGCGTGGTGCGGCCGCCCTGCTCTATGGTTCTGGCTCTAGCGGTGGCCTAGTCAACGTGGTCAATGATCGGATCGTGACATCCATGCCGGATGCTGTCTCCGGTGCTCTGAATACGAGCTATGAGACTGTCAATCAAGGTAAGACTGCCAATGTGGAATTAGATGCACCTGCAGGCCCTTTAGCTTTGCACTTTGACTCAGCGATTAGCAATTCAAATAACTATCGCATTCCCGGTTTTGCTGAGCAAGGTGGGCCTAATGCCAATTGGGCTATTAACCCAGGCAATCCTGTAAACGTACCCTATAGCGGCAAACTCCCCTTTTCTTACAGCAATCAAAACAGTTTGGGTTTAGGTGCTAGCTACCTGCGTACTGATGGCTATACCGGTATCTCTATGGAGCGCATGAATCATAACTACGGCATTCCAACAAGCGAGGGTGGCTATATTCAACAATCACAGAATCGTTATGACTTAGCGCATGTCGTGAACGATCCCTTTGATGGTTTCTCATCAGTAAAAATTAGTGCTGCTAATAGCAATTACCAGCACACGGAGTTTTCTAATAATGGGGTTGCCTCTACCCAGTGGAATAACACCGCTACTGAAGCGCGTATAGAGTTGGCTCATAAAGCACTCTTAGGATCTAAAGGCATTATTGGTGCCCAAGTGACGGGCACCACTCTGAATGCAATTGATCTCACGAGCAATAGTTATGCCATCGTGCCTCAAACGAAATCGAATTCGACTGCCCTCTTCTTAATTGAGGAGGGTCGCTACGGTCCCCTGAAATCCAGTTTGGGTGCGCGCTATAACTATGTGAGTCAGAATCCGAATTCTGGAACACAGTTTCCCAGCGCGAGTAGCGAGCAATTTGTTCCCACTTCCTATAGCCCACCTACCGTTCAAAATCGCCAATTTAACTTAATGTCGTATTCAGCAGGCGGTCTATTAGATCTTGTAAGAGGTTATGGTCTAGGTTTGGCGTATACAGTTTCTCAAAGAGCGCCTTCGGCACAAGAACTTTATTCCTATGGCCCGCATGATGCAACAGCGACATTTGATGTGGGTAACTCCAATCTAGGAACGGAGACTTCCCATAACGTGGAGCTGAGCTTTCAGAAGACTTTAGGATTAGTTAAGAGTAAAGCTAGCGTGTATCGCAATCAATTTAACAACTACATCTATGGCTTTTACACTGGCGCCTATAGCCAAGCGAACTCCAATTTCTCTGTAGTTCAGTCCTCACAAGCTAACGCCAGTATTCGAGGTGCTGAAGGTGAGTTGACTTATAACTGGAATGAAACGGGTATTGGTGGCCGTATCTTTGGTGATATATCCCAAGGCAGCTTTAATGCCGGCGGTAATTTACCACTCCAACCCGCGCCACGGCTTGGCACTGAATTAGCCTATCAACGCAATGGTTGGTTAACCAGTGCTACTTATATTTATAGCTATCAACAAAATAGATTAGCAAATTGGGAGATCGGGCCAACACCGAGTTACAACTTAGTCAACGCCAATCTGTCTTATACAGAGCGCATTGGTAAAGTGAATTGGACGGGCTATCTGGTATTGAAGAACCTCTTAAACGAGGAAATTCGGTATGCAACTACCCCTATGGCAGTCAGACTGTATGCGCCACAGCCTGGCAGAAGTTTGATGGTGGGTATTAGAGCGGCGTTTTAGTACAGGTCTGGTACGTACATCTCTGGCGGTACAGGGCCACGCAAATAATCTGGGTTATGTACCCTTGCAGGTAGTTTGATAACCGGATGATCTATTTCTTTATAAGGAATTTGGGTCAACAAGTGACTAATGCAATTGAGGCGAGCTTTTTTCTTATCATTTGCTGCCACAACCCACCAAGGCGCCTCTGGAATATGGGTACGGTCTAGCATAGTCTCTTTGGCTTTGGTATACGCCTCCCAAAGACGACGAGCTTCTAAATCCATGGGACTGAGCTTCCACTGCTTTAAAGGGTCGTGAATGCGCATCATGAAGCGGTTGTACTGCTCATCATCTGAAATCGAGAACCAATACTTAATTAAAATGATTCCAGAATTGATCATCATGCGCTCTAAGTCTGGAACCGTTCTGAGAAACTCTTCATATTCTTTTTTAGTACAAAATCCCATGACCTTTTCAACTCCAGCACGGTTGTACCAGCTACGGTCAAATAAAGCGATTTCACCGCCAGCGGGAAGCTGTGAGATATAGCGCTGAAAGTACCATTGTGTTCTTTCGCGCTCATTCGGTGCAGGCAAAGCAACCACTTTACATACTCGCGGATTTAACCGTTGGGCAATGCGCTTAATGGCGCCGCCTTTACCTGCTGAATCTCGACCTTCAAACAGAACGGCAACTTTAACTTTGTTAGCGACAACCCAGTCTTGTAGCTTTACAAGCTCACCCTGCAATCTGAATAATTCTTTAAAGTAGACATTACGTGGTATCGAAGAGCCCTCTTCACCATCTGGAGTAAGGCGATCATCATCTAGCTCCATCTCGAGCTCTTCATCCATGCTATCGAGAATTTCTTCTTGAGCACGTCTGTACCACTCGGCCATCTCTTTATGCTTTGATGTCATTTGCTCTATACCATTTTTACATTTACAGTTTTAGAGTATATATATGACATATTTATTACATTCTGTCTAATTGCAGTGTTTTGTAAGGTATTGGGCAATTTGCTCCTGGCTATGAGCAGCAAGTTCTTTTCGATCAATGGGTTGATCGGGGCCAGCATTAGTAGGCGCAAAAATGGTTAATTCCACTCTAAGCCTACGGTTTTTTAATATGTTGGCCATAGACTCGATCAAACCCATATCCCCGATAAAGGCTGGCACCTCAGAATGTTGTCCTGTATTTTGATCAAAATAGGCTAGCGCCAAAGCACACACCGGGACTTCTGAGATGGCTGCGGCCTCAAATAAATTAGGCTTAAAAGACTGTACGCTTTTGCCAATGGTAGAAGTGCCTTCAGGAAAAATACAAACTGGTTGTGTTTTGAGTATTTTTGCCATGCCCTCAACTACCTGCTTAGCATGCCTTGAGCTCTCTCTTTTAATGAATACAGTGCCTAGTTGCTTTGCCATCCACCCAAAGATTGGCCAGCTGGCTACTTCAGACTTAGCTACGAATCGAGCAGGCTTAAACGCATTGATAGCATGAATATCCAACCAAGACACATGATTTGCGGCTAGCAAATAGGACGATGGTGGCAATAAGTTGGCGTCGTTAACAAGTAACTTAACCCCAAAAATCTTTAACAGTCGCTTTGACCATCTCTGAATATGATGATTTTTTGAGTTTATGTTTAGAAAAGGAAATAGCAAAAGTAAAGTGACAACACCTCTAAATACATGCAGCCAGACTAGAGACCAAAGTGCGATATAAATAAGAAATGGGGTATTGCTGGCCACGGATGGTTTTGTAGAGGTCATAATTGCTATTGTCATGGGATATGCTAAAGCATAAAGGCATAGTAATAAAAATGTCTTAAAAATGTCATGAAGCTTACACAGTGTATTGGCTTAATACATACTCATGATGCATTACAGAGCCATCTGGATTTCAGACGTACACCTAGGTACATCGGGGTGTCAGGCAAACTACCTTCTAGATTTCTTAAAGCACAATGAAGCCGATAAGCTTTATTTAGTAGGTGACATCATTGATGGCTGGAGACTGAAAAAATCATTCTACTGGCCTCAAGCCCATAACGATGTTGTTCAAAAGCTATTACGTAAAGCACGTAAGGGCTCAGAAGTAATCTATGTTCCAGGCAATCATGATGAAAGTGCTAGGCAGTTTTTTGGCTTGTCATTTGGTGATGTCAAAGTTGTTGAGGAGTGCATTCATACCACTTTAGATGGTAGGAAACTCTGGATTACTCATGGCGACTTATTTGATGGCGTCATGCAATATGCCAAATGGCTCGCCTATGTGGGAGATACGCTCTACTCCTTCATTCTGTATATCAATCGCTACTTCAATATGTTGCGTGTCAAGATGGGCTTGCAATATTGGTCACTTTCCCAGTACTTAAAGCACCAAGTAAAAAATGCGGTTAGCTATATCGCTGACTTTGAACACATCATGGCTAGAGAAGCCCGCCTGCGCGGTTGTGATGGCGTGGTATGCGGCCATATTCATAAAGCAGAGATCCGTGAAATCGATGGCCTGCTCTACTGTAACGATGGCGATTGGGTAGAAAGCCTCAGCGCCCTCGTTGAAACTCATGCTGGCGAACTCAAAATTATTTATTGGACCCATATCCAGGGTGAACCAGTACAAACTCCCGAACTTGCTTTCCAACCTGCTGTTGCATCACTTCTCAAAGAGGCTGCACTATGAAGATTATGATCATTACCGACGCATGGGACCCACAGGTCAATGGCGTGGTGCGCACCCTAAAGCAAACCCGTACTGAATTAACTGCGATGGGTCATGAGGTTGAAATGATTACGCCCAATGGGTTTAAGTCAATTCCTTGTCCTACTTATCCAGATATTGCCCTCTCATTATTCCCAGGCAAAGAAGTAGCTCGTCGCATTAAAGAATTCGCTCCAGATGCAATGCATATTGCCACCGAAGGTCCTTTAGGCCTATCTGCACGCTCTTATGCAGTGAAAAATAACCTGCCTTTCTCGACTGCTTATCACACACGCTTTCCCGAATATGTCAAAGCACGCACTGGTATCCCGCTGGCAATTACCTACGGATTTATTCGTTGGTTTCATGGTCGATCAATGGCCGTGATGGCACCAACGATTGTGGTCAAGAATGATTTAGAAAAATATGGTTTGAATAATGTCGTCTTGTGGTCTAGAGGTGTAGATCTCGATATTTTTAAGATGCAAGAGTCTAAAACCCTTAATACAGCCCACCCTATCTTTTTGTATGTGGGTCGTGTCGCGATTGAGAAAAATATTAATGCCTTCTTGGAAATTGATTTACCTGGTTCAAAGTGGGTAGTTGGTGATGGCCCCGCCATGGCAGGCATCAAAGAAAAGTATCCTGAAATCAATTATTTAGGTGTATTGCAACAGCAAGAGCTTGCGAAGGTCTATGCAGCAGCGGATGTGTTTGTATTCCCAAGCAAGACCGATACTTTTGGCTTAGTCCTGCTTGAAGCAATGGCTTGCGGTACACCAGTAGCTGCATACCCAGTAACTGGCCCAATTGATGTCCTTGGAAATTCTCCTGCTGGCGCTATGAATGCCGATTTACGACAAGCCTGCATTGCCGCATTAAAGATTCCCCGCGAAGTAGCTCGTGCGCATGCTGAGAAATTCTCATGGCGTGCTGCCTCTGAGCAATTTTTGCATCATCTCAAGCCAGTCCCTTCTCCTGAAGTACATGTCACTGCGCTAGCCTAAGAAAGTTCCGCTTGAATACCAAATATCACATAGACCAAAATCCTCACAAAGGTAATCGAGGATTAACCAGAGCTTGGCATGCCGCCAAAAACTCTTGGTGTGGATTGGTATACGCTTTTCTAGAAGAGAGTGCATTTAGGCAAGAGTTAAGTCTATTTGCCTTTCTAACACCGGTTGCTTTCTTTTTACCCATTGGCTATCTCGAAAAAGCACTCTTAGTGTCATCTCTGATCATGGTCTTGGTAGTGGAATTACTCAACTCCAGCGTTGAAGCTGCCATTGATCGCATCTCCTTTGAGCATCACGATCTATCCAAAAGAGCGAAGGATTTTGGCTCAGCAGCAGTGATGTTAGCGCTACTCATCGCTCTTCTCATGTGGTCTGCAGTATGCATTCCGCTTGTCTTAAAACTGCAATAAACGTCTCTTACGATCACATTAATATTTATTCAAACTAACTCACTAAGCTAACTTACAAGGCTCACTATGTCAGACATCCCAAACCCAATTGGCGCCTTTGAAATCTTTTCTTTCAAAAAAGAGAAGAAAATTACTACTCCGAAGTTAAACCCGATAAAGAAACTTTCTAAAAAGCTGGCTAAAAAGCTCTTTGGCAAAAAGTTTGCTACCAAAGCCCGCGCGCAGTTGGCTGTAGCTGAAGTAGCCCCTTCAGTAAGCCCGATTGTCAAATCCAAGAAACCTGCTTTTCAGATCGAGTGGGCACAGTCCTTAAGTGAAGTCAAAGAAGCGCAACGATTGCGTTACAAAGTTTTTGCTGAAGAGATGGGTGCAAACCTGGCTCAAAATGCTGAAGGTTTAGATGTGGATGAATTTGATGCCTATTGCGATCACCTATTAATCCGCGATCAAGATACTCTTAAGGTAGTTGGTACGTATCGTGTCTTGCCTCCACACAAGGCCAAAGAAATTGGTCGCCTCTATTCTGATTCTGAATTTGATTTATCCCGTCTAGATCACTTACGCCCTAAGTTGGTTGAATTAGGCAGATCTTGTGTGCACCAGGACTACCGTTCCGGCGCTGTCATCATGGCCTTATGGAGCGGCTTAGCCCAATACATGCAAAAGAATGGTTACGAGATCATGCTCGGTTGCGCCAGTATCCCGATGGCTGATGGCGGTCACTTTGCTGCCAGTCTCTATAACTCCTTAAGCAATGAGCAAATGGCTCCGGTTGAGTTCCATGCCTTCCCTCGCCTACCCTTACCATTAGAAAAGCTCAATGGCGGCCTTGAAGTTGAAGCTCCTCCATTGATTAAAGGCTACCTCAAGCTAGGCGCCAAAATTTGTAGCTCTCCTGCTTGGGATCCTGATTTCAATACAGCCGACTTGCTAACAATGTTGCGCTTATCAGAAATTAATCCACGCTATGCGAAGCATTTCTTAGGCTTGTAATCTTTTTGGTTTTTATTTCAGGTTAAGTTCATAAGAGCGGCCGATACGAGTCCATTCGGCCGCTTCTTTCAAAAGACTAAATTCTGTTAATGGGTGTGTTTGAATCCACTCCCTAGAAATGCTGACTTGAAAAGCACCATCTTTCTCAGAGACTTTGACTTTCGGCAAATCTTCATCGCTTCTACCGCGGCAGAGTGCTTGAGCCAAGCGCAGGCAAAATAACATCCGCCAGTCATGAAAGCCTGCATTATGTGCAAGTTTTCCTAATTTTCCAGTGTGGCCAATCAAGAGCGCAGCTAAACGGGTCTGATCGTTCTTAGAAAAACCAGGCATATCAGCGTTACCAGCAATGTAAGCAGAATGCTTATGGTAGCCGTTATGTGAAATTGATAGGCCAATTTCATGAAGGCTGGCAGCCCATTGCAATAGCGCAATATTATCTGCTCTACTCTCTGTTTCAGGCTTGGGTAATTGTTGCAAGAATTCCGAGGCCAATTTGCCAACCCGCTTTGCTTGATCGCGATCAGCGGAGTAGCGCTGCATGAACTGTTCAACTGTAACGTAACGCATGTCATGATGTTGTGAACGCCCCAAGAGATCGTATAACACCCCAGTACGCAGCGCAGCATCGGTCACTTCCATTTCTTCGATGCCAAGCTCATCAAATGCTGCCAGCATGATGGCTAATCCCCCTGGCCAAACCGCTCTTCTGTCATCTTTTAAGCCTAATAATTCAACTTGACTAACATGTTCATACGTCAGCAGATGTTTTTTCATCGCCCGTAAGCCATCACGCGTAATTAAGCCACTAGTAGCATTTACGCGTCCCATCGTTAAAGTATCACTATGCCCATTGAAGTCATTTGCTGAAATAATTTCAGCTAGAGCTCTCGCAGTACCAGATGACCCAATGGCTTGATTCCAGCCACTCTTTAGATAAGCCCCTGAAATAACTTGGATCTCGCGTCTGGCTGCTAGCTCAGCCTCTTTAAATGCGTGAGCATCAACATTACCCTTAGGGAAAAAACGGATGCTATGTGAAACACAGCCGATATAAAGACTTTCCATCAACTTTGGCTCATAACCCTTGCCAATAATAAATTCTGTAGAACCGCCCCCGATATCCACTACTAATCTGTTGCCTTGAACTGCCTGAACTTCGTGAGCGGCCCCAATGTAAATTAAACGAGCCTCCTCGACGCCCGCAATAACCTCGATCGGAAATCCTAAAGCTTCTTGAGCGTCAGCTATAAATTGATTGGCATTTTTAGCAACCCGTAGGGTATTGGTAGCAACTGCGCGCACATTGGATGGATCAAATCCCCGAATGCGCTCTCCAAAACGACTAATAGCCGCTAATCCGCGCTGATAAGCATCATTATCTAAAAGCTTATTTTCCGTTAAGCCAGCCGCCAAGCGGACTGAATCTCGGAGAGTATCGATGGGACGAAGTTGAGTCCCTGATGGCGTATTAATCGCTTGAGCAACCAACATGCGAAAACTATTGGAACCTAAATCTACTGCTGCGACTAGGTCTTCCGATGAGGATGCGGAGTCGTCAGAATGTATTTCCAAAGTATTCCCTAAAAAGTATCTACGCTAATCAAATATGTCTATTTTATGAAAAAACCATGACATATTGATGAAATTACAAGGTAGTCTAACGGGAAAAGGCTATGTAGCTAGATTTTGTTCTGCGCTAGAGCAATCGAGGTCACCAAAGCTGCAGAAAATACAGCAATCCCCCGATTTGGGCTTCAAAATATTGCTACAAGCACGGCAGCGATACAAATGTTGAGAGGTACCTCTGGGAATCTCAAGTGCCTCTGTAGCCTGACAATGCGGGCAAGTAATAGTTGATCGCTGTTTTTCTATAGAATTGTTCACAGTCGAATATTGAACTGGGAATGTTTCAAGATTATGTCAGGCAATCATGAAGTACTGATTATTTAGAGCCAAGACCCAGAGTCTGAACCATGACCTTGAAAACTTCAGTATTGTCCATAAAGCCTTTAAACTTTTCTGAACCTGGACCGATGGCATTGAGAACAGCATCATCTGCGGTATGTACGCCAGACTCTTGATGAGATGGTAAATTGCCGCCAACGTGAATGGCATCCTCTTGTAGCTGTACATATTTTGGATTAGCAATGTATTTGCCGCCCTCACCTTTAACTGCGGGTACAAAGGTACCATCAAGCTTAGGGTGTAAGGTCTCATAATGATCTGGGTAATTGCCGTAGAAAAATGCTAGGCGCTTAGTCACGTCAATCTGATTAGGATAGCCTTGCACATCTGCCTTAGGATAGTTTGGATAGCCTGCATCAGCATAGGTGCCAACCTTTTCGCGCAATGGTCCAGTCTTGTCATCATTGACCACTCCACTAATAGAGCCACTATGCGTGTGGTCGGGTGTAACGATAATCAGAGTATCGGGATGGGTCTTAGCAAAGTCTTTAGCAATTTGCACTGCATTGCTCAGCATTATCGTATCAAAGGCTGCCCTCTCCCAATCTAAGGGGTGATTAAACTTATCAATCAAAGCGGCCTCAACCATTAAAAAGAAGCCATTAGGATTTCTGGATAGCACATCAATCGCTGATTGGGTCATCTCTGTTAAATCAGGCTGGTTTGGATATTGTGGGACAGTATTCTTTTTTAAGAAGAATCGATCGAGTGAGCCATCCATATTATCTGGATGAAACACACCGAATAGTTTCTTGGTATTTTTGTTCTCAGCGGCAACAATCAGTTCTTGCTTAGTAAGCGCCACCTGGTAACCATCTGCCTTAAAAGTTTCAACGAGATTATTCTCATCCTTACGTTTTGACCCCTTACTGGATTGAGGATAGAAATACGCAGAACCCCCTCCCAGAATAACCTCTGCCTTGCTAGCTAGTAATTGATCTGCAATGTACTGTTTATCAGCACGACGTCGAGTATGGGCCACCATTGCGCCTGGTGTGGCATCTTGTAATTCTGCATCAGAAACAATACCTACAGACATTTTTGTTTTTCGCTTAATGAGTTCAGCTATGGTTTCTACTTTGGGATGCGATAGGTTATTGCTAGCGCGCGATACATATACGCCCATTGCGTTAACTGCTGTTTTATGCCCAGTCGTATAAGCACTCATAGAGTTGGCAGAATCTGTAATCAATGAGTCAGAACCTGAGGTGCCAATCATTGCAGTATTCGGCATGTCATCAAACGCCAGTCTTCCTTGATATTTACCTTCTGAAATACCCTTCGATAGAACGCGTGCTGCCGTCCTATTAGCAATCGTCATACCATCACCAATAAATAAAATTACATTCTTTACTCTACGTGGGCCGCTGGCATAAAGGTCCCAAGTCACTTGTAACTTTTCCTGGGGACTGCGTGCTACAAGCTCATATTTACCTGCTTTAGTCAGTTGTACATCTCGATAAATAACTGAGCTACCCTTGCCGTTCTCATTTTGGATAAATTCTGATTTAGCAAGAATAGCTTTATTAGCGGGCGTACCATTTAATTCAATCACTACTTCATTTGGATTAACGACCTGACTAAACTCTATTTTGATATCAAAATTGGTGCCCGTCAAAATTTCCGCTTTATCAATTGGATAAACTGCTTGTGCGTGCGCAGCACTAATGAAGGTGGTAGCTAAAATACATACAGCATTTTTAATAAGGCTAGAAATATTCATTTCGGTTGAATTTAGACAGTTAAAGATCACCCTACAATATCTACAAAGAAGATGACATCTTCATGACAGCCTATTTACGCCTTTAAAGCGCTATTTTCTTCTTAGCAACTTTCAATCTACCGGTTTTCACGGCTTTGCAAAATTGTTCAAAATCTTGCTGATTTTGCTTTGCATAGGCTTTAGCAAAGGAATATAGCGCCTCATTGAGCTCTGGAGATTGACCACAATACCCTGCTATCACTGCAGCATCACCAGAACGTGCATGGCCCAAAGCTAATGCCCAGCCAAAGAGCTTTGCATAGTCCGGGAAATTCTTTAACGAGACGCCACCAGTACCAACGCCAATGCCGCCTTTCATATCGCGTAATTGGCGCAGATAAAAACCCTGACTCTTATTAATATCAAATTGCACAGCGCCGTAGTTCAAAAAGATATCAGGCGCACCTTGCAGCAATCTCTGGCCTGCTACTACACGCCTGCCCATATCACGGTAGATGGATTCGCCAAGGTATGGAGTTAAGACTGATTTTTGAGCCTCTTTATATTGCAGAAACAAAGGATCATTTTCACTATCGCCCTCAAAATACAAAACCATACAATTGGTGCCGACACTACCAACACCCACCACTTTTCTGGCGAAATCCTTTAAAGAGTAGCGTTGAAATAATATTTGGCGGTCAGCTAACAGACTGCTGGAATAGTTCAATAAGGCTTTATCGATGAGTGAGGCCAAAGAAACACCATAAGCATTCTTTTTAAAATGCTCAATGAGTGGAGGCTTATTGATAATCTTTCGATTCTTCCCAACCAAGGTTGTCAGACTCTGCAAAACCTGAATATTGCCCTGCCCTTTAGTCTCCTTGAGGTAGGCATCTAGCTTCTTCTGATGCTCTTTACTAAAGTGCTTACGAATGTCTTTTTCGCCAATAAACTCTTGAGCCAAGTCTAGGTAAGGCATTTTTGCGTATTGCGCAATCCGCTTTTGATATTCGGAAGCGATGCGGTACACCAGCTTTTTGCCAAGAGCCCTATCTCCACCCAAGCTCTCCGATGCAATCAGGGCGCTTGCTACTAAACGCTTGATATCCCACTCCCAGCTACCTGGCAAAGTTTCATCAAAATCATTAATACCGAATATCAAGCGGTGCTCAGCAGATCCAAATAAACCAAAATTAGAAACATGCATGTCACCACAAAGCTGAACAGTAATATTGGTAGTAGGTTGGTTGGCTAGATCCTGCGCCATGATAGCGGCACCACCACGATAAAAAGCAAATGGAGACTGCAACATACGTTCATAACGAATAGGAACGAGAGATTCAATCCGCTCCTTAGCCTGTTCTTCTAGTATTCTTACTGGATCAATACGGTGCTTGGGAGGCGTGTAGATGGCTTGATCAGAAAAGCTCACTACCTTACGCAAAGCCTTACCGTCAGCCATCCGTTTTTTAATGCTAGGTCGTGGGTCTTGAAAAGACTCTACAGACCTCAGGACAGCAAATTGTGGCTTTTTTTCTAAAGACATGGGCTACCTAGCTAATGAGACAACCCTTTCATATTAATGCTATTTAGGTATAGGCACCCACAAACAGTAATTAGACTATCTCATCAAGGCGCAATGAAAACCCTGTATCAACTACAAATTGCTTCATGTTTCGATCTAATAAATGTGAGCCTTGTTGCAGACTGCTCTCTTTAGGCTCTAAATTGACCTCATACTTGACCTCATTACGGAAAACATCAGATAAATATTTAGTGAGATTTGCATTCATCTTGCTTTCGCTTTCCTATGATGGTATAGACTCTTATCCTAGGATGTATATATTTCAGATTTATTAAGAATGAAAAAAACCCAGCCTGAACTGGGTTTAAAAGGAGAGTAATGCAGATTAGTTTTTGTCAGTAGTAAGCTGACAAATCTAATTTAGCAGAACTTTATTACATTCTAATGACGAAGTCCAATCAAATGAAATCAGCTACCAAGTCGATGTTGTGTATAACGATTTGCATAAGCAATTCTTGCTTCATTCCATGCTTGCCATAAACGTACGATAAATTGCTTCATATAGCATCCTTGTGGTGAAAGATTAGTCTAGGTATCTATGTTTTGTAGAAATACCTCTAAAAATTTTTACTATTGTGAATCACATGAATGACAGTGTGAAGGCACTTTTATGACCAATTTGTTTGGCTGAGATACACTGATAGTTCTAAGTTTTCTAGCTTAAGGAAATCAGCATGCTCAATTGGGATCTTTATGGAAGCATTGTCTTAAGACTGGTCTTGGCGTTAATCGTTGGCACAGTGCTTGGTCTCAATCGCTGGCTGCACCACAAATCTGCCGGTATACGCACCCACTCACTAGTAGCCATTGGTTCAGCTACTGCTGTCATGCTAATAAGTGACTTTGTTCAGGATGATGCGCAGTCAGTTAGCCGTGTTCTGCAGGGCCTCATTACCGGCCTTGGCTTTTTGGGTGCAGGAGTCATCATTCATGAGCAGCGCTCGCAAAGGGTTCATGGGCTCACTACAGCGGCCAGCCTTTGGGCCTGCGCTCTGATAGGCGCAGCTTTTGGGGCGGGACAGTTTGCCTTAGGGAGTTTATCTTTAGGAGCAATTTTGCTGATTCTAGCCGTTGGAGGGCCTTTAGAACGGCTCTTTGCAAGACTTAATGGGGTAAAAAGAGGCTCTGAAATCTCAGGTGAACCAGACTAAATAGGCTCTCAAACGCTAAAAAGAGTGTTTTGTCATATTTCTTTGGTAAAGTGACTTTCCCTAATATGACAAGCTGAAGCCATGAGTGAATATCGATACGAAGATGCAGTAAAACAGCTTCAGGAAAGTGGCGCTATAGGTCTTGCTGACCTTAAAAGCCTTCCTCATGATGATCTTGTAGAGTTGCTTGAAGAGATTAAAGTCTGGTGCCTATACGCAGGCGGCAAAGCTGAGAAGCTTCCTAAAGAGTCTAAAAAGAAAAAGAAAAAGAAAAAAGATTGATTCTGAAGGTTTTACGCTTCAGCACTTAAGCGTTCTCTAGGAAAGCGCAGCATAAAAGTACTCCCCTTCCCCGGCGTACTTTCGATTGTCAATTGGGCTTGATGACGACTGGCAATGTGTTTAACAATTGCCAAACCGAGGCCAGTCCCTCCCGTATCACGAGAACGACTCCTGTCTACTCGATAAAAACGTTCCGTAAGCCTTGAAAGATGTTCTGAAGCAATACCAGGGCCGGTATCGGTTACAGAAAATTCACCTTGCCCATCTGCATTGATATCCCATTTCACATGAATTGCTCCAGCATCAGGGGTGTAACGTATTGCATTTGAAACTAGGTTACTAAATGCAGAAAGTATCTCCCGCTCATCGCCTAATAAATTTTCTTTATCAAGCACTTCAAAAGTAAAGCTATGATTACCATGAGATAGTGCTTCAGCATCATTTTTAAGGAGCGCCATGGATGTTTTAATATTGACCGTATTTAATGCGGCCGGTAATGCGTTGGCCTCCAGATTGGCTAGTGTTAATAGATCTTCCACCAAACTTTTCATACGTTGAGCTTGCGACATCATCATTTCAAAGTACTGATCGCGCTGGCTCTTCTCAAGGTCTAAAGACTGAACCGTCTCTAAAAATCCCATCAATACAGTGATTGGCGTCCTCATTTCATGAGAGACGTTGGCAACGAAGTCCCGGCGCATGGCATCTGCTTTTTGTAAATCAGTGACATTTTGTACTAGCAATAGATGTCGCTGATTGCCAAACGGAAAGGCCTGCAACATTAAGCTAAGACTACTATCTGGGCCCATTCTTTCAAGGAGTAGCGGTTCATCGAAGTTGCGTTTATTTAAGTATTGAATAAATTCGGGTCGGCGTATTAGGAAATTGATGCGTTGCATTGCATCGCGTTTAAAAATTAAGCCAAAAAAACGTTCTGCAATGCTATTGCACCACTCAATTTGGTCGCTTTCATCTAACATCAAAATCCCATTGGGCGAGGCTTGAAAAGCTTCGATAAAGTGATCATGCTGCTGCTTAATATTTCGCATCCTTTGCTTTTGGATTTTTACTAGACGTTGTAGCCTGAAAAAAACTTCTTCCCAAAATCCACTAGGTAGCGGCATATTCTCGACTGAATCCGATTGCACATATTTACCTAGGCGCGCTAAGTTGATATAGGAGTACACCAGCGGTATGGATAAGAGAAATACACCGATGAAAATAGCGTATTCAGCACCCCAGTTATAAAGAGTTATGAATGCAGCTATTAATGCAAGGCAAACAAGGAAGATAAAGCGAGTTAAGGCGGAAATCATGTTGCAATCTTAGACTATCTCAAGAATGCCCTCGAAATACCCCAAATAAACCTTTACAGATGCTCTAATTATCAGTTGGTGTCTTGGTAATGCGATAGCCACTGCCCCTGACAGTCTCGATAAATCGATCACAGTCCACTGGGGTCAATGCGGCCCTGAGGCGCTTAATATGAACGTCTACAGTACGCTCTTCAATATAAACCTCATTACCCCATACCTTGTCGAGCAAATTAGCACGAGAATGGACTCGCTCTGGATTGGCCATAAAGAATTGAAGGAGTCTATATTCTGTCGGGCCTAAGGAAATTGGCTTTGGATCACTATTGGGCCATATCGCTAGGACTCTATGAGAACTTGGGTCCAGCTTCAGGGGGCCGATTGTGAGCGGTCCGGTATCTTCAAGCGGGGTTTGTCTACGCAACAAGGCTCTCACTCTGGCAATTAATTCCTTGGGTGAGAAAGGCTTAGTCACATAATCATCTGCACCAGAATCTAAGCCCAATACCTTATCAGACTCCTCGCTTTTAGCTGTTAACATCAAGATAGGCAAGCCTCTAGTCCGATCATTGGCTCGTAACTCTTTAGCAAATTGCACTCCAGATTTGCCTGGCAACATCCAATCCAAAATGACCAGACTTGGCAAACGCTCCCTCATTATTGCAATAGCAAGATCAGTTTGCATGGCCTTCTCAACCTCATAGCCTGCATGCGTTAGATTAATTGCAATTAACTCGGCAATTGATGGCTCATCTTCAACAATTAGTATGCGGTGAGTCATATCAGATGCTCAGCTTTATTCTTTATTGGCTTCGCGCACTAAATCTTCATGCGGGATATGGCGAACATCAGAGCCCTTTGCAATATAAATTACAAACTCGGCAATATTCTTGGCATGGTCACCAATACGTTCAATTGCCTTAGCAATGGTCAACATATCTAAACCGGTGCTAATAATATGCGGGTCTTCAGACATATAAGTGATGAGTTTGCGAACAAAACCTCTGAACTCCTCATCAATTTGACGGTCCTCAGCTACAACATCAGCAGCGGCAATGGTATCTAACCGTGCAAATGCATCCAAACTACGGCGCAAGAGATTGATTGCCATTTGGCCAGAAAGACGAATCTCAGCCACATTGATATTATGTGGAGTGCCTGACTCAATAAGGCGTTTAGTGCGCTTAGCAACACGTTCTGCTTCGTCACCTGCTCGCTCAAGATTAGTGATTGCTTTTGAAACGGCCATCACTAAACGCAAGTCTCGTGCAATAGGCTGACGTCTTGCAATCAATTCAGTACAAGCTAGATCAATTTGAATCTCAAGATCATTAACCAGTTTTTCATTCTCAATAACAATATTGCAAGTATCGAGATCCATTTGTGTGAATGCACGCATCGCTGTTGAGATCTGCGACTCAACCAATCCACCCATTTCGAGTAAACGACTCGAAAGCGAATTTAAATCTGCGTCAAATTGTGATGAAAGGTGATTATCAGGCATTTAATGTCTCCAATTAACCAAACCGGCCGGTAATATAGTCTTCAGTTTCTTTACGCTTAGGCTTAATAAATATTTCATCAGTTTTACCGAACTCAACCAAGCTACCGAGGTACATATAAGCAGTGTAATCGGATACGCGGGCTGCCTGCTGCATATTGTGAGTAACAATTGCTATGGTGTACTCATGCTTCAATTCATTAATCAATTCTTCGATTTTTCCAGTCGAAATAGGATCTAATGCTGAAGTTGGCTCATCAAGCAGCATCACTGAGGGTTTAACAGCAACACCCCGAGCAATACACAAACGTTGTTGTTGGCCGCCAGATAATGACAAGCCACTTTGGTTTAATTTGTCTTTCGATTCTGTCCAAAGAGCTGCTTTATTCAGGGCCCATTCAACTCGCTCGTCCATTTCAGAGCGAGAGAGCTTTTCATAAAGGCGCACACCAAAGGCAATATTCTCATAAATAGACATTGGAAACGGAGTCGGTTTTTGAAAAACCATGCCAATACGTGAGCGTAGCAAGTTTAAGTCCTGCCCTGGCTCAAGAATATTTTGGCCATAAAAATTGATTTCGCCTTCAGCACGCTGACCTGGATAGAGGTCATACATTCGGTTGAGCGTTCTCAATAAGGTCGATTTGCCACAGCCTGAAGGACCAATAAATGCAGTTACCTTACCTTGCTCAATATCCAAGTTGATATTCTTAAGGCCCTGAAAAGCGCCATAAAAGAAATTGAGATTTCTCACTTCAAGTGCATTGATCGCAGCTTGGTCTGATTGTTGATCTATTGTTTCCACTCCGCCCCCTTGACTATCGATCTGATTTAAGTCAAACATTGTTTTTATATTACTCATCATCCCTGAACCTTCTCACGAAATACCACTCGCGCCAAAATATTTAAGCCGAGAACGGCAAAGGTAATCAAAAGAGATCCGCCCCAAGCTAAGCTTACCCAGTTATCGTACGGGCTCATAGCGAATTGGAATATAACAACAGGCAAATTTGCCAATGGCTTATTCATATCCGTAGAAAAAAATTGGTTACTGAGGGCTGTAAAAAGTAAAGGTGCCGTTTCACCGCTAACTCTTGCCAGTGCTAAAAGAATACCAGTCATGATTCCACTTTGCGCTGCACGCAGTGTAATCATGAAAGCTACTTTCCATTTAGGCGCACCTAAAGCATAGGCTGCCTCTCGTAAACTACCTGGAACTAGGCGTAACATATTTTCTGTGGTTCGGACAACTACAGGAATCGCAATGAGTGCTAGAGCGACCGTACCAGCCCAGCCAGAGAAATGTTGAACCCTAGCAACATACAAGGCATACACGAATAATCCGATCACAATAGATGGCGCTGAAAGCATAATATCCGTAACAAAACGGGTCAGTGAAGCAACTTTGCTGCGATCACCATATTCAGATAAATAAAGCCCAGCTAAGACTCCGATGGGAGTGCTAATAAAAGTGCAAGAACCGACCAGCATGAGGCTACCAACAATAGCATTTGCAAGTCCACCGCCTTCTGTACCTGGAGCTGGAGTACTCGCAATGAACATGTTTAGATTGATCGCAGAAAATCCCTTAATGAACAGAATGCTAAGAATCCAGATAAGACCAGCCATTCCAATTGCCATTGCAATCATGGAAAGAGTTAAACCAATTTTATTTACCCTTTTGCGACGAGCAAAAACAGACATATCCAGATTGATATTTGAACTCATGTTTTAAGGCCTTGTTTCTTCTCCATGCTAATTAACATCCATTTTGCAAAGGCTAGCACAACAAATGTAATAAAAAATAACGCAAGACCAAGAGCAAAAAGCGATGAATAATGTAAACCAACCTCTGCTTCGCCAAATTGGTTGGCTAAAGTAGATGCAATAGAGCTACCTGGTGCAAAAAGGGATGCAGAAATACGCTGTGCATTACCAATCACAAAAGTGACTGCCATCGTCTCACCGAGAGCTCTACCAAGACCAAGCATCACCCCACCGATCACACCAGCTTTGGTATACGGCAGAACAATATTTCGTACCACTTCCCAAGTAGTACAACCAATTCCATAGGCTGATTCTTTGAGTATAGGAGGAACAATTTCAAATACATCACGCATTACAGAGGCTATAAATGGCAGGATCATCAGAGCAAGAATTAATCCCGCACATAACATTCCTATACCATTTGGTGGGCCAGAAAATAAAATTCCAATTATAGGAATTTGACCTAGTGTTGCTTGTAGTGCTGGCTCAATATAATCACCAAAAATCGGTGCAAAAACGAATAATCCAAACATTCCGTAAATAATAGATGGTACCGCTGCCAACAGCTCAACTGCTGTTCCTAGTGGACGTCTTAGGGGCGGTGGGCAGATTTCAGTTAGGAAAAAAGCAATGCCAAAACTCAGGGGTACCGCTATCAATAAAGCAATAACAGAGGATACGATAGTTCCGTAGATAGCAATTAAGCCACCAAATTCACCATTGACAATATCCCACTCCGGAGAAGTAAAGAATTGGGGGCCAAACTCTTTTAAGGCAGGCCATGCATTAATAAATAACGATCCAATGATTCCTAATAGTGCGAAGAGTACCGAAAGAGAAAAAAATTGGGTAACACGATGAAATAGAAAGTCTTGGATGCGTTGGATACGAGCAATCCTAGCTGCCATCAGTGTAGAAGCGCCAGCAGATTCCAAAGTATTCATAACTAAACTTAATCTAAAGTGTAAAAATCAACCCTGATTTTCAGGGTTGATAAGATCAATAAATAAATATACGTATTATTTTGATTCAACTTTTGACCATACTTGCTTACGAATATAATCAACTGTTGCGTCTGGCATTGGAACGTAATCTAAGTCAGATGCAGATTTCTTACCATCCTTGAAGGAGTAGTCAAAGAATTTCAATACTGCAGCTGCTTGAGTTTTATTTTCCGGCTTCTTGTAGAGAACGACAAAGGTTGCGCCAGTAATCGGCCAAGCTTTAGCGCCTGATGCATAAGTAATAAATGTATTCATTCCAGGGAACTTAGACCAATCTGTTCCGGCAGAAGCGGCAGCGAACGATTCAGAGGTTGGAGAAACCATCACACCATCAGCATTGCGTACTTGTGTGTAGCTCAAATTATTCTTTTTTGCGTAAGCATACTCAACATAGCCAATAGAATTCTTGATTCGGGCAACGTTCGCAGCAACACCCTCATTACCTTTACCGCTAACTGTAGAAGCTGCGGGCCATTTAACCTGAGCACCAAAACCAACGGCGTCTTTAAAGTTGCTACTTGCTTTGGATAAGAAGCTGGTAAAAATTGCCGTTGTGCCAGAACCATCAGCACGAGTAACTACTGTAATTGGGCCTGAAGGAATCTTAACTCCTGGATTTAATAGCGCAACACGCTTATCACTCCAGTCTGTTACAGATCCTTGAAAAATATCGGATAACAAATCACCTGAAAGCTTCAATTGATTTGGACCAACACCATCAATATTTACAACTGGGACTACCCCACCAATAATTGCAGGAAATTGAACCATGCCATGTTGTTCTAAATCATCAAAGGCTAAAGGCGCATCCGTTGCACCAAAGTCCACTGTTTTGGCCTTAATCTGCTTGATACCACCGCCAGAACCGATAGACTGATAGTTCAAGCTATCGCCACTTTTAGCTTTGTAGGCTTCAGCCCATTTACTTAAAACTGGATAAATAAATGAGGATCCGGCGCCTGTCATTTCAACAGCAAATGCTGTAGGCGCTAGCGAAATAGCACCAATAACGAGTGCTTTTTTCAAGAAAGATTTCATGTGATTAGTCCTTGGGTAGAAATAACGCAACATTGCGATACAAGGACAATACGATTGGACTATGACGCTTTGATGACAGGAATGTCACAAAAAATAAAAGTCAATAAATTCAGTAGTTTATGATTAATCTTTAAGAGTCAAAATGAAAAATTAATGGCTTAGGCTTGGGATTAGACTTAGGCTGTCGGAATTAAATCAGCGATGCTTTTAGCGGCGCTCATCGCCACATTACCATCCTTAGTTTCGATCATTACTCGTAGGAGCGGCTCAGTGCCAGAAGCCCGAATGAGCGCCCTACCAATGCCTTTAAGATCCGACTCTACTTTAGTGATCTGCTGCTGGAGTTTTTGGTCAGACTTCCAGTCGTAACTGGATTTGATTTTTACATTCAGCAGAACCTGCGGGAAGATAGTCACTTTTTCAAGTAATTGAGCAAGACTCTTTTTATTTTGACTCATGGCAGCCAGCACTTGAAGGGCTGCAATCGTACCGTCTCCAGTGGAGTGCTGATCAAGGCATAGTAAGTGGCCAGAACCTTCCCCGCCAATAATCCAGCCTTTTTGTTTGAGTAGCTCTAGTACATATCGATCGCCCACATTGGCCCGTTCAAATCCTATGCCCAGTTCTTTAATCGCATTCTCAACCGCAAGATTAGTCATCAAGGTACCAATGACTCCACCAAGCTTCTGACCACGCTCTAATCTATCTTTAGCCAGTACATACAAGAGCTCATCGCCATTAAACAATCTTCCACTGGCGTCTACCATTTGCAGGCGGTCAGCATCGCCATCTAGCGCAATGCCAAGATCTGCATTGACTTCTTTCACTTTGGTAATCAAGGCTGCTGGTGCAGTAGCGCCGCAACCATCATTAATATTTTTGCCATCTGGATTAACGCCAATCGAAATGACTTCTGCACCCAGCTCATGAAATACATGCGGTGCGGTGTGATATGCAGCGCCATTGGCGCAATCAATGACTAGCTTTAGTCCCTTGAGATTGAGATCGCCTGGAAAGGTTGATTTGCAAAATTCAATATAGCGCCCTGCTGCATCATCTAAACGAAACGCCTTACCAAGCTCTTGGGCACTCACGCAACCCATGGGTTTTTCTAACTCTGACTCAATCGCTAACTCAAACTCATCACCCAATTTGTCACCATTGGCCGAGAAAAACTTAATGCCGTTATCTTGATAGGGATTGTGTGATGCAGAAATCACAACCCCTGCTGATAAACGCAATGCTTTGGTCAGGTAAGCCACGCCAGGAGTTGGCATCGGGCCACAGAGCATGACATCTACGCCTGCAGCAGCAAAGCCCGCTTCTAGTGCAGCTTCTAATAAATAACCTGAAATACGGGTGTCTTTGCCAATCAATACTTTGGAGCGTTGACCCGCTTTTGCATTTTTAGACAGAACCTTACCTGCGGCATAGCCTAAGCGCGTCATGAACTCGGGAACAATCGGAAATTGCCCCACTTCACCGCGAATGCCATCAGTGCCAAAGTATTGTTTTTTCATAGGGTTCATTATAAAACCGAGAAGCTTAGAGCCTAGGAAGCAATGGCTTCCCATAGCTTTAAAGCATCTACCGTCTCAGGTACATCGTGGACTCGCACAATCCTGGTACCACGATCAGCTGCCATGATGGCTGCAGCCACACTGGGGGCTAAGCGCTGATGAGTATCTTTACCAGTGAGTTTGCCCAGCATCGATTTACGTGAAATACCCGCTAGTACTGAGTAACCTAGTTGAGAGAATTGATCAAAATGCTTGAGCATAGAAAGGTTGTGCTCAAGACTCTTGCCAAAGCCAAAGCCAGGATCAATGGCGATTCTGTTTTTCTCAACCCCTTTTGCTGTGAGCAGTTCTGCGCGCTCTTTGAGAAACTGCATCACTTGCGCAAGCACATCGTGATACTCCGGATTAAATTGCATGGTTTGGGGATCACGTTGCATGTGCATCAAGACAATTCCACAATCTTTACTCTCAAATACTGCATCTACTGCACCCTCTTGTCTTAGGGCCCAAATATCATTCACGCAATCAACGCCTGCCCTTAGGGCTTGGCGCATCGTTTCTGCTTTATAGGTATCAATCGACAGTGGCACACCACAATCTTTGAGCCCTTCAATCACCGGTAGCACGCGATCAAGCTCTTCTTGAAGTTCTACTGGCTGCGCTCCTGGTCTAGTGGATTCACCACCAATATCAATCAGGTCTACACCACCCTTAATCATCAGCTCTGCTTGAGCGATCGCATCTTGAGCTGTTCTAAATTTACCGCCATCTGAAAATGAATCTGGTGTGGCATTGAGAATGCCCATCACCACTGGGCGTCTACGTTTGGCGAAGTCAAAAAGAAAACGCCCACAACGCCATGTTGTGGGCATCTCTGAAATGCCTTGCTGATCCATCAAGACGGCTAGTCTTGTTGCTTAAGCTGTCGCTGGAGCGCTACCAGCCGCTGGGCCGGTTGTGCCAGCAGAGTTACCAAAGATGGTCGGTGGAGGCGGCAATGGTGCACGCGGTGGACGGCCTTCCATGATGTCCGTAATTTGATCGGCATCAATGGTTTCCCATTCGAGCAAAGCAGTAACCATCGCTTCAACCTTATCGCGACTACTTTCTAGAATCGATCTAGCTAAGGCATATTGACTATCAATCAGCGTACGAATCTCAAAGTCCACTTTTTGTTGTGTCAACTCAGAAACGGTCTTGGTGCTGTTGCGCCCGAAAATACTTTCAGACTCAGTATCAACGTAAACCATCGTACCTAAGCTATCACTCATACCGTAACGGGTCACCATATCGCGCGCCAGTTTAGTAGCACGCTCAAAGTCATTGGAGGCACCGGTACTCGACGAGTGTAAAAAGATTTCTTCTGCAGCACGGCCACCAAACAAAATAGCCAAGTCTTCCATCATGCGATCTTTGTACAGATTGACCCGATCAAATTCTGGCAACTGCCAAGTTACACCTAATGCCATACCGCGCGGCATGATGGTGACCTTATGCACTGGGTCTGCCTTAGGCAAGCTCTTAGCTACAACTGCATGGCCAGCCTCGTGATAAGCGGTATTACGACGCTCTTCTTCACGCATGACGGCAGACTTACGCTCAGGACCCATATAGATCTTGTCTTTAGCGTCTTCAAAGTCTTTCATTTCGACTGAACGTTTATTGCGACGCGCAGCAAACAAGGCAGCTTCATTAACTAAGTTGGCTAAGTCAGCACCGGAGAATCCTGGGGTGCCACGTGCTAGTACTGCAGCATTGACATCAGGATCAATCGGTACCTTACGCATATGCACTTGCAAGATCTGCTCGCGACCCCGAATGTCTGGCAAGCCTACGTGTACTTGACGATCGAAACGACCTGGACGCAATAAGGCTTTATCTAATACATCGGAACGGTTAGTAGCAGCCACAACGATCACGCCACTATTACTTTCAAAACCATCCATCTCAACGAGCATTTGGTTTAAGGTTTGTTCGCGCTCATCATTACCGCCGCCCATACCAGCACCACGATGACGACCTACCGCATCGATCTCATCAATAAAGATAATGCACGGTGAATTTTTCTTAGCGTTCTCAAACATATCGCGGACGCGAGACGCACCGACACCCACAAACATTTCTACGAAATCAGAACCCGAGATCGAGAAGAAAGGAACCTTAGCTTCGCCCGCAATGGCACGTGCCAAGAGGGTTTTACCAGTACCTGGAGGGCCAACGAGTAGTACGCCGTGCGGAATGCGTCCACCAAGCTTTTGAAACTTCTGGGGATCTTTCAGGAAGTCAACCAACTCATAGACTTCTTCTTTGGCTTCATCGCAACCAGCAACATCAGCAAAAGTAACAGTATTGCTATTTTCATCAATGAGACGGGCTTTGGATTTACCAAAGGAGAATGCCCCGCCTTTACCGCCACCTTGCATTTGGCGCATCATGAAAAACCAAAAGCCAATGATCAATAAGGTTGGTCCGAGATAATACAAAGCAGATACCAACATATTGGGTTCATCATCTGCTTTACCAGTAACTTGTACGCCGTACTTCATTAAGTCACCCACCATCCAGATATCCCCTGGAGAAATGATGGAGTATTTAGTACCGTCAGCTGGCGTGACTTGTAATGTGCGGCCTTGTACATCAACGCGCTTCACTTTTCCAGCCTTAGCGTCATCCATGAATTGGGAGTACGTGACTTGCGTTTGTTCCTTGGGCTTATCAAACTGTTTAAAAACAGTAAATAGCACCAGGCCCACGATGAGCCACACGCCGATTTTTTGGAACATATTGCTGTTCATATTGCCGTTCAAGTTAATTCCTTTTCTGGATGTATCCAGGAAATAAGCACATTGCTTCCTATGTATTTGATTCTACTACCACCCTTTTTCAAGGTCTAATGGCATATTTATTTAATAAACCCCTGTATTTAAGGGGGTTATTGGGGGGTTCTAATCCCTTTTAGCGCTGATTTTCAGTGCCTACTGTGTGATTACTAACTGCTTATTTAGGGGGTTTTAAGTTTCGGCCTAAGAGGAAGATCTCTGAAGAACGAGCGCGAGAGGCCTTGGGCTTTCTGGAAGCGACTGTTTTGAAGACCTTTTTGAAGGATTCCACGATCTGGCTATAGCCACTGCCGTTAAAGCATTTGATCAGTAAAGCTCCCTCGGGCTTGAGATGATCTATCGCAAAATCGAGGGCAATCTCAGCCAAAAAGGCCATCCGCGCAGCATCTGCCACACCGACTCCGGATAGGTTTGGCGCCATATCCGATAGAACCAAATCAACCTTGCCTTCTGCACTCTTCGGTAAAAGTGCTTTGAGGGCATTGAGACCTTCTTCCTCCCGAAAGTCGCCCTGGATAAAACTGACGTCAGCAATATCTTCCATGGGCAAGATATCTATGGCAATGATTTGACCATCGGGTTTGCCAGACTCAATCTGAGGATTGCTCTTACCAAGTTCAGTTAAACGGTTGCGTGCGTATTGAGACCAACTCCCAGGGGCGCTCCCCAAGTCAATAATGGTCATGCCTGCTTGTATGAGGTGATCTTGCTCGTCAATTTCACTGAGCTTATAAACCGCTCTAGCGCGATAGCCCTCTTTCTGAGCCATCTTCACATAGGGATCGCTTAGATGATCCTGCAACCAACTTTTATTAAATTTATTCTTTGCCACAACTTACCCACTTTCGCCCTACATTTTCCTAGTTTTAGTCCTCTAAAGCAAAAGGAATCGATCTAAAAACTGGCAAATCTAGTCTAAACGGGCTTTTTATGTAGTCAATGCTCTATCATCGAGCCCATGACTGCACTGACTATCACTCCCGCACAACGCAAATCCCTCAAAGCTGATGCCCATGACTTAAGTCCTGTCGTCATGATCGGTGGTGGTGGCTTAACGCCTGCTGTGATCAAAGAAGCCAAACTTGCGATTAGCCATCATGGACTGATTAAGGTGCGCGTATTTGGTGATGATCGTGAAGCACGCGTTGCCATTTATGAAGCGCTCTGCGACAAACTCGATGCTGCGCCAGTTCAACATATTGGCAAATTACTGGTCATCTGGAGACCAAAAGATGTAGTCGATGAAGCGTTTTCCAATCTCGGCAGATCTTCTAAGCAGACTAAGAAATCATTGCAGGCGCCACGCACGAAACGCCAGCCTAACCGCGCACCGACCAAATCGGGCATCCGCACCAGCAGCTCAGAAAGATCTGAGCGTCGCTCTGCCTCCAATGCGGCACCCTTTGCTCGTGCTGCAGCCGTAAAATCTGCTACCCCGAAGAAACGCGTACTGCGTTCTGAAGCTGCTGAATCAAAAATTGGTTGGTCATCACCAGGTTATCGCAAAGCGTCAGCTGCACCGGCACCCATTAAGAAACGTAAGGTTCGAATGAGCAGTAATAAGAAAAAATCACTTGGGTCTTAATAGACTTAAGTCATCCGAAGAACGCCGCTAGCCGGCGTTTTTTATTGCCTGAGTTAGATAACTCAGTTAGATCACTAAGTTAGAAGATTATGGATTTGGCTTTGTAAGACGCCACACCAAATAGATGCCTAGGGCACTCTGCAGCAGAAACAAGATGCTAGAAACACCGTGGAGTGTTCTAAACAAATCGGCAGATGGAGATAGCATCACTGGCATGCCTTCTAGCAAAGCCTGATCACGCAAGGTATCTAACCAAGGGATCATGACAAATGAAGCTGCAGCTGCGCAAATTAACATGCCCAGCAGAATTAAGCGAATGATCTTGTACTGAGCTAGGCCACGCGTAACAAGCAAGTTTGCGAGCACCATGAGAGCAATGCAAATAATGATACTGAGATAGGCTTCAGCTTTAAAGACGCTACCAGCAACCATGCCGGCTACTTGACGATCAGTCAGGGTATTAAAGATTGCTGGAGCAACTAGATAGCCAACAGCAAGAATACTGCCAACCCAGAGACCGGCAATTAAGATAAAGAGTCGTTGCGCTCCAGGATGCTTTGGAGCAGTTGCGTTCTGCACTGGGTTTCTCTAGAGATGATTCTTAGACGTAGCGAACTGCCAGAATCTCGACTTCACGATTGCCACCGGGGGCCTGGACACCCACAACATCGCCCTCCTCCTTGCCAATCAAGGCGCGGGCAATCGGAGAGCTAATGGAGATTTTACTTACAGCGATATCGGCCTCATCGTCACCCACAATCTGATAAGTGAGTTTAGTGCCATCTTCGAGGTCTTCCAGATCAACAGTAGCGCCAAACACAATCCGACCAGAAACATCGAGTGTGGCTGGATCAATAATCTGCGCTGCAGATAACTTGCTTTCAAGATCCTGGATACGGCCTTCAATGAAGCCCTGCTTTTCTTTAGCGGCATCGTACTCGGCATTCTCAGAGAGATCGCCTTGGGCACGCGCCTCAGAAATCGAGATGATGACTGCTGGACGTTCAATATGCTTCAGACGGTGCAGTTCCTCTTTGAGAAGTTCTGCACCGCGTTTGGTAATGGGAATTGTGCTCATACTGCCAACCTAACTTAAATTCGTGCGCACGATTGCGCTAATAAAAGTTGATTTTAGATTAAATGAGCTTTTGATGTAAGTCCTGCAAGGAATAAACCTCTAGAGACTCTTTGCTGCCTTTTTGGGAGGCCAACAAACCATCCATTACTGCACGGGCTGCACTAATTGTCGTGTAGTAAGTGACGCCATTAGCCTGGGAGGTAGTCCGGATAGATCTTGAGTCGGCAATCGCAGTACGGGTCTCATCCACTGTCGTAAATACGAGGGAAATTTCACCATTTTTGATGAGATCCACAATATGAGGACGACCATCTTTGACTTTATTGACTAAGCGCACTGGTAAACCAGCAGCTTCGATGGCAGCGGCAGTTCCTTTGGTTGCAACCATTGGGAAACCGAGTTGATGCAAAAGCTTAGCAACTTCAATTGCTTTGGGCTTATCACTATCTTTTACTGTCAGCAGCACTGTTCCGCTCTTGGGCAGTTTGATACCAGCGCCTAATTGCGACTTAAAGAGTGCTTCACCAAAGGTCTTGCCCACACCCATCACTTCGCCAGTAGAACGCATCTCTGGTCCGAGGATGGGATCAATTCCTGGAAACTTATTGAATGGGAATACCGCCTCTTTAACCGAGAAGTATGGCGGCTTCACCTCAGCCTTAATGCCCTGCTGCTCTAGTGTTTGACCAACCATACAGCGCGCTGCAATCTTAGCCAATTGCAGGCCGGTTGCTTTGGAAACAAAAGGTACGGTGCGAGAAGCACGAGGATTGACTTCCAGAACATAGATAACATCCTTGCCATCCACATTCTGAATCGCAAACTGCACGTTCATCAAGCCAATGACATTTAAGCCAGCAGCCATCGCAGCAGTTTGACGTTTAATCTCTTCTACCGTCTCATCGGATAAAGAATATGGGGGCAATGAGCATGCTGAGTCACCAGAGTGAACGCCCGCCTGCTCGATATGTTCCATCACGCCACCAATAAAGACCTTAGAGCCATCCCGAATGCAATCCACATCACACTCAATCGCATCATTGAGGAAGCGATCTAGCAATACTGGAGAATCGTGAGAGACCTTGACAGCCTCGCGCATATAGCGTTCTAGGTCTCGGCCATCATGAACAATCTCCATCGCGCGACCACCCAATACATAGGAAGGACGTACTACCAATGGGTAGCCAATTTCTTCAGCAAGAACCAGCGCCTCAGGTTCTGTGCGTGCAGTACGGTTTGGCGGTTGACGCAAACCTAAGCCTTGTAATAGTTTTTGAAAACGTTCGCGGTCTTCTGCAGCGTCAATCATGTCTGGCGAGGTACCAATAATCGGTACGCCATTGCGCTCAAGATCCAAAGCGAGTTTCAAAGGAGTTTGACCACCGTACTGAACGATCACACCTTTGGGTTTCTCTTTAGCAACGATTTCTAATACGTCTTCTAGCGTCAGTGGCTCAAAATACAAGCGATCGGACGTATCGTAGTCAGTCGAAACGGTTTCTGGGTTGCAGTTCACCATGATGGTTTCATAACCATCTTCGCGCATTGCTAGAGCAGCATGTACGCAGCAATAGTCAAACTCGATGCCTTGACCAATTCGGTTAGGCCCGCCACCCAATACCATGATCTTATCTTTGGAAGTGGGATTCGATTCGCATTCGCCGTGCTCTGCTTCATAGGTGGAATACAAGTAGGCAGTATTGGTTGAGAACTCGGCAGCGCAAGTGTCAACGCGCTTATAGATAGGAAACACTTTTAAGCGATGACGGCTTGTGCGCACAGCCGTGGCATCCACACCCAATAATTTCGCTAAACGACGATCAGAAAAACCCTTCTGCTTTACAAAACGTAGTTCTGCTGCCGTCAGACTATCAAGCTTACGCTTCTTGAGTTCCGCTTCGACAGTAATCAGTTCTTCAATTTGCTCTAAGAACCAAGGATCAATTTTGGTTTCGGCATAGACCTCATCTAAGCTCATTCCCATACGGAAGGCATCAGCCAAGTACCAAATACGATCTGGGCCTGGCTCATTGATTTCATTCACGATGTCGTCAAGATCAGTAGAAAATTCATCCAAGCCATCGACACCAACCTCAAGGCCACGTAGGGCTTTCTGGAAAGACTCCTGGAAAGTGCGGCCAATAGCCATCACTTCACCAACCGATTTCATCTGGGTGGTTAAACGAGAATCTGCTTGCGGAAATTTCTCAAAAGCAAAACGCGGAATCTTCGTCACTACATAATCGATTGAAGGCTCAAACGATGCTGGGGTTGCGCCGCCAGTAATATCGTTCTTCAGTTCATCTAGGGTGTAGCCAACAGCCAACTTCGCCGCAATCTTGGCAATTGGAAAACCGGTTGCTTTAGAAGCCAGTGCAGATGAACGCGATACCCGTGGGTTCATCTCAATCACAATCATGCGGCCGTCTTCTGGGTTAATAGAGAACTGCACGTTTGATCCGCCAGTATCAACACCGATTTCACGCAGAACCGCAATCGATGCATTACGCATGATTTGATACTCTTTATCCGTCAGGGTTTGTGCCGGAGCAACTGTGATCGAGTCACCAGTGTGCACACCCATCGGGTCCAAGTTTTCAATCGAGCAAACAATGATGCAGTTGTCATTACGATCACGCACCACTTCCATCTCAAATTCTTTCCAGCCCAAGAGTGATTCTTCAATCAGCAGTTCACGGGTTGGCGATAGATCAAGACCACGTTTGCAGATCTCTTCAAACTCTTCACGGTTGTAAGCAATGCCACCGCCTGATCCACCCATGGTGAATGAAGGACGAATCACCACTGGGAAACCAGAGCTATCAGCCTCTTGCTGAATGCGCTGTTGCACTTCGAGCGCCTCTTCCATCGTATGCGCAATGCCGGATTTAGCAGAGCCAAGACCAATCTTAGTCATCGCCTCTTTAAATTTCTGACGATCTTCAGCTTTATCAATGGCTTCTGGTGAAGCGCCGATTAATTCGCAGCCGTACTTTTTCAATACACCGTGACGATGTAAATCTAAAGCGCAATTCAAGGCAGTTTGTCCACCCATAGTTGGCAAAATTGCGTCTGGCTTTTCAGTGGCAATAATGCGCTCGACAACTTCCCAGGTAATGGGTTCGATGTAAGTCACATCGGCCATCTCTGGATCAGTCATGATGGTTGCAGGATTGCTGTTGACCAAAATGACTTTGTAACCTTCATCGCGCAAAGCCTTACAAGCCTGCGCACCGGAGTAGTCAAACTCACAGGCTTGTCCAATCACAATCGGACCTGCACCAATAATCAGGATGCTCTGAATGTCGCTACGCTTAGGCATTATTTGCCTCCCTTGTTGCTAGCATTCATGAGCTCCACAAAATGATCGAATAAATAGGCAATGTCGTGAGGTCCGGGCGAGGCTTCTGGGTGACCCTGGAAACAGAATGCAGGCTTGTCTTTCCAAGCCAGACCTTGCAGTGAGCCGTCAAATAATGAAACGTGGGTGACTCGAATGTTCTCAGGTAAGGTTTTCACATCAACTGCAAAACCATGGTTCTGTGAAGTAATGGCTACGCGCCCAGTATCTAAGTCTTTAACAGGATGGTTAGCGCCATGATGACCAAACTTCATCTTCAGAGTTTTAGCACCAGCTGCTAAGCCCATAATTTGATGGCCTAAGCAGATACCAAAAGTAGGAACGCCCTTGGCAATAATTTCTTTGGCGGCAGCTATGGCGTAATCACAAGGCTGGGGATCGCCAGGACCGTTGGAGAAAAACACCCCATCGGGATTCATGGCGAGCACTTCTGCTGCACTTGTTTGTGCTGGCACTACTGTTAGTTCGCAAGCACGCTCCGTGAGCATGCGCAAAATATTATGTTTGACACCAAAGTCATAGGCAACGACTTTTTTAGTCGGCTTGCTAGTGTTCAATGTTCTGTATGCAGGCTTACCTTCTGGGCCATGGAGTTCCCATTCTGCTTCACGCCAAGGATAAGATTTTTTGGTGCTCACGACTTTAGCCAAATCCAAGCCAGCCATTCCAGGGAAGGCTTTAGCTAGATCAAGGGCTTTTTTGCCTAAGGCCTCATAGTCATCACCCAATTTGCCAGCAACGATAGCTCCAGACTGTGCTCCCTTGTCCCGCAGGATACGGGTTAATTTGCGAGTATCGATTCCAGCAATGCCAGGCACACCTGCTTTAGCAAGGTAGCTATCTAAGCTTCCTTCTGAGCGGAAATTAGAAACACGCTTCGGTAAATCTTTGATCACTAGGCCAGCAGCATGAATCTGATTTGACTCTGCATCTTGTGCATTGATGCCAACGTTGCCGATATGAGGATAAGTGAGGGTCACAATCTGACGGCAGTAACTCGGGTCAGTAATGATCTCTTGATAGCCGGTTAATGCGGTATTGAAAACAACTTCGCCCGTAGTTTCGCCGGTGGCGCCAATGCTAAATCCGGGAAAAAGAGTGCCGTCGGCTAAGGCCAACACGGCGGGAGGAAAAGAAGGAAGCAAGGGTGACAAACCATCTCCAGTCCCTGCTCCATCCGACGCTCAAAACCCCCAAAAAGACCAACCCGAGGCTTGTGTATGCGGGAGGTGAGTGTCTTTAAGCGCTAGGGTAATTTAATTAGTTTCGAACCTTGCAATCATACCAGTTTTGCTCGTAAACCCTTAAATACCCGCCCAAATGAGCCTTTGAGGGAGTTTAGGCCTTGGCGCTTTGCTCGATGATGGTCTTGATTTGCGCCAGAACAGTTTGGTCTTCCATGGTGCTGATATCACCAGGATCACGACCTTCTGCCACTGCTTGCAAAGCGCGACGCACAATCTTGCCAGAACGGGTCTTGGGCAACGCTGTCACCACATAAACCCGTCCAGGTCTTGCAATGGCACCTAACTGGCTATCAACGGTCTTCATGCATTCTTTTTCTAGATTCTCTGCTTTATTAGCATCTTTTGGAATCACAAATGCAATCGCAGCCTGGCCTTTGAGTTTGTCTTCAATACCGACAACGGCAACTTCTGAGACATTAGGATGACTCGAAATACTTTCCTCAATCTCGCGAGTTCCAAGACGATGTCCTGCAACGTTGATAACGTCATCGGTACGACCCAAGATGAAGAAGTAACCATCTTTATCTTTAATGCCCCAGTCAAATGTGGAGTAGATCAACTTACCCGGAATCGTTTCCCAATAGGTGCTGATAAAGCGCTTGTCATCGCCCCACACGGTTTGCATACAGCCTGGAGGCAATGGGCCTTCAATGGCGATCACGCCCTTCTGGTCCGGGCCCAGCTCTTCTGAAGTGGCATCGTCCAGCAGCTTCATGTTGTAACCAAAAGATGGCACGCCCGGTGAGCCAAACTTATGGGGCATCACTTCAACGCCTCGCTGAATAGCGAGTATTGGCCAACCGGTTTCTGTTTGCCAGTAGTTATCCACAATGGGTTTTTTAATTGCATCATGAATCCAACTTGCCGTAGGCTCATCTAATGGTTCGCCTGCCAAGAACAAGGTGCGCAATGATGAGAGATCATGTTTGGTTAAGAAAGCAGGATCTTGTTTTTTGAGAACACGCACTGCTGTTGGTGCAGAGAACATCACTGAAACTTTGTATTTGGCTACCAATTCCCACCAGATACCTGCATCCGGTTGCAATGGCGTACCTTCATACATGATCGTTGCCATGCCATTGAGCAATGGTCCATAAATAATGTAGCTGTGACCGACTACCCAACCAATATCGGAGGTAGTGAACATGGTTTCGCCAGCCTTGCCACAGAAGATATGGTTCATGGAGGACATCAGGGCAACTGCATAACCGCCCGTATCGCGTTGCACGCCTTTGGGTTTACCGGTAGTGCCAGAGGTGTAAAGAATGTATGAAGGATGAGTGGCATCTACCCATTCGACGGGCACGATGTCATTCAAATGCCTTTGACGCTCAGACGCATAGTCTAAATCTCTACCAGCTACGCTGACAAATTCAGATAAGCCACGATTAACGAGCAAAACCTTTTCAGGTTTGTAGCTTGCCAAAGTAATCGCTTCATCTAAGAGCGGTTTGTATGGCACTACCTTTCCACCACGCATACCCGCTTCAGATGTCACAATCATTTTTGGCTTGGCATCATCAATTCGAGTCGCCAAACTATGTGAAGCAAATCCACCAAACACGACAGAGTGAATTGCACCAATCCGCGCACAAGCGAGCATTGCAAAGCAAGCTTCTGCAATCATCGGCATATAAATTAAAACCCGATCGCCCTTTTGAATGCCGTTGGCCTTGTAAATAGCGGCCATCCGATTGACTTCTTCGTAGAGCTCTTGAAAGGTATACGCCTTCTCGATATTGGTTTCGGTTGAAACAGCAACCAGGGCAATTTGATTAGGTCGCTCTTTTACGTGACGATCTACTGCGTTGTAACAAAGATTGGTGAGTCCGCCCTCAAACCATTTTGCAAATGGGGGATTGTCGTAATTGAGAACTTTGTCGAATGGTTTTTCCCAATGAATTAACTTGGCTTGCTCACCCCAAAATCCATCTGGGTCTTTAATGGAGCGTTCATGATGTGCTTTATAGGACATGGTCAACCTAATCTAAAAGTTACTGAAATTACTGAAGCTACTTAATATTCGCACTCCCTTTGGTATTGGAGGAAGCTGAACTACTATTTTTCGCAGATTTTGCAAGTCCTGTCGATGCGGATTTATGCTGAGATGCAGCATTTTTGGCAGAAGAATTACCCTTAGTCTTGGTAGAAACGCATTTGGTGCTTTGGCCAGTCTTGGCTGACTTTCCGCACTTGGCAGCTGGCGGAGCTGGTTTTTCGAGGCTTAAGCTAGCGTTTTCAGCCATTGCCGTAGAAACATCACCAGCCCGACTGCTGGTTTTAGGGATCAGCACGGTAGAACCAGCCTTGATGCGCATCCCCTTTGGAATGCCGTTTACAGATCTCAAGGCATCCACATCTACCCCGAGAGTTTTAGCGGCCTGGTCAACGCTCTCCGTTTTACTAATTTTTACTGCAGTCCATGAAGACAGTGGTTTGTTGTAACTCTTGAGATTGGCCTGAAATATTTCTGCATGGGCAAACGGCAACAAAATCTGTTGATTGGCATTGCTCAATATCACTGGCTTATTAAATGAGGGATTGAGATTATGAAATTCTTCTTCAGGGATCTCAGCAAGTTTGATAACAACTGCCACATCGATATCGTTATCAATATCCAATGCCACAAAGTATGGATGGTTTTCTAATTCAGGTAAAACAATTCCATAAGCCTGTGGATCTAAAACAATTTGACGATAGGCCATGAGTTTGGGAACGTAGTTACGCGTTTCCTTTGGCATGGTCAAGCTCTCGTAATTAACAGGCAAGCCAACAGCTAGATTGCGTTTTTGCGCCTTAGAAATATTCCCAGCACCCCAGTTATAAGCTGCCAGTGCAAGCTCCCAACTGCCGAACTGGTTATATAAACGCTGGAGGTAATCTAGAGCAGCATCAGTAGATTGCAATACATCACGACGCTCATCCCTAAAGACGTTTTGCGTCAAGCGAAAATCTTTTCCGGTTGCTGGCATGAACTGCCATAAACCCACCGCCTTGGCACTGGATTTAGCGTTAGTGACAAAAGCGCTTTCGACAAATGGCAATAATGCAATTTCAGTGGGCATATTGCGGGCATTCACTTCTTGCACGATGTAAAACAAATAGCGTGAAGAGCGTGTCATTGAGCGATTAACATAATCCGGTCTTGCGCTGAGCCACCGCACCTGCTCAATTTCTATAGGAGAGTTCATGGGCTCCATCTGGAAACCATCCCGAATCCGAATCCATAAGTTATCGGATGGCGCATAAACCTGACTGACTGATTGGTTCTTGAGGTTTACGCGGGGCGCTTTAGCCGACTTTGGATTGGCTTTGGTAGAACTATCGGATGACCAGTCACCGGTACTTGCACATCCTGATAGAAAAACGGCAAGCAAGATTGCCACCATAGGCAAACGCATCAGAAGCGGTCTTTCCAAGCCCTAACGACTGCTAATACATGTGCTGGCGTGGGCAACTTCTGTTCACCAGAAACCTCTTTGGCCATTGCAATCACATCGGTTTGATCGCAACGCATAAAGGGGTTGACCTGCAGTTCTTGTCCAATGGTGGTTGGTAATGTCGGCAGATTTTGCGCTCTCAAAGCTTGTGCTTTTTCTGACCAAGAAATCAGATTTGCATTATTTGGCTCAACTGCTAAAGCAAAACGAATATTCGACAGGGTGTATTCATGAGTGCAGTACACCAGCGTATTTTTGGGTAAGGCCGCAAACTTAGCCAATGAAGTAGTCATCTGGGTTGGCGTTCCTTCAAACAAACGCCCACAGCCTGACGCAAATAAGGTATCACCACAAAGTAATATTGGCTCAAGCATATTAGCCTGCAGCTTGGCGAAATACGCAATATGAGTCAGAGTATGTCCAGGCACTTCAAATACTGTGAAACTAATCCTAGGAGCATCTATCTCTATCTCGTCATCTTCTTTGGCGATGATGGTGCGCCCTGGAATATCGGTATTGGCTGGTCCATAGACTGGAATATCAGCACCAAAACTGCGCAGTAAGTTGAGGATTCCGCCAGTATGGTCGGCATGATGGTGGGTCACCAAGATTGCCTTGAGGGCTAAGTTTTGTTGCAGCAGATAATCCTCCACCGGGCCAGAATCCCCCGGATCGACCACCAAAGCTGACTTTCCATCGTGGATACACCAGATGTAATTGTCATCAAAGGCCGGAATAGGCCAAACTTGCAATAAAGTATTCTTATCCATAGACCGATGATACCAACCCCACCCATCCCTTCTCAGATGCCTGCACCCCCATGGAGCTCTTGGGAGAAATGGCTGCAATCCCCACCAGGGCGCTATGTTCTGGCTTGGGAGCAACAGTGCTTTGACCAAATCGTCGCTGATGTCTTTGGATTCCATGCGGTACAAATTGGCTTGCCACAAATCAATACCTTGCTTGAGAACCGCATGCCTTTGCAAGTGCTCTTAATGCATTCGAATGACAGTCGTGAATATGCCGCTCGTTTTAATTGGCATCTCATCGAAGGCAATACTTCTGAGTTGCCATTTGCCAATGAAAGTTTAGATTTAGTGGTGCTTCCCCATGTTCTCGAATTTGCAGGAGACCCTCATCAAATTTTGCGCGAGGTTGATCGCGTCTTGCGTCCTGAAGGTCGCCTCATCATTTCTGGATTTAATCCAGCTAGTCTTTGGGGTGCGAGACAATACTGCAGTAGATTGATTGGTAACCCCTACTTGCCGCGTGATGGTCAATTTATTAGCCTCATTCGCATTAAAGATTGGCTGAAGCTACTCAATTTTTCATTAGATCGCGGCCACTTTGGCTGTTATAAATTTCCCCTGCAAGGCCAGTCCTCTATGGGTCGCATGGATTTCCTCGAATCCATGGGTAATCGCTGGTGGCCTATCTTTGGTGCAGTATTCTTAGTGTCAGCAATCAAACGTCAGCAAGGTATTCGCCTCATCGGCCAAATCGCACCCGTACGAATTTCGGCAATCCAACAACTCACTCCAGCGGCAGAGCGCAATCAACTTCAAGAAATCCAAGAGACAGTAAATTAGAGCAATGTCCCATACTAAATCCACGCCACACACACCTCATATCGTCATCTATACCGATGGCGCCTGCAAAGGCAACCCTGGTCCCGGTGGTTGGGGAGCGGTATTACGTTCAAGCGGACATGAAAAACACATTCATGGCGGAGAGAAACATACAACGAATAACCGCATGGAAATTAGCGCCGTCATTTTTGCCTTGCGCTCTCTTAAGCAAAGAAGCACTGTTGAACTCTGGACTGATTCTCAATACGTCCAAAAAGGGGTGACAGAATGGCTTGAGGGTTGGAAAAAACGGGGTTGGAAGACTGCCAGCAAAGATCCAGTCAAAAATGCCGATCTTTGGCAAGAATTAGATGCCCTGCTACCTGATCATGAGATCTCCTGGCATTGGGTCAGAGGCCATGATGGCCACCCCGGCAATGAACTCGCTGACCAGCTAGCCAATAAGGGTGTTGAAGAGTTTTTGCCCTAATGGCAATAATCCCCTCCAAAAGGGCCATTTAGACAGTCTTATGAGAGAATGGGCGGGACTTAAAAGCCCTAAAACGGCATAAAAACTGTATAAAAACCAAGAAAAACGAGACTGTGTCAAAAATAGAATCTTCTCTCGATAAATTATTTGCCAAATTAGTGCAAATGAAAGATGTGGGCATGGCTCGTCTATGCGCCCTGTGGAAAAAATATTCTCCCCAATTAAACCAATACATTGGTCAAGTGAAGAAATTGGATTACGCCACCGCGAAGGCTTTTGCGATCCGTTTTAAGTGGCGCATTTTGCTAGTAGTAATCATTCTTTATGCTGGATCTAAAACTTACGATTATTTCTTCCCTGCATCTGGCAAGGCGGGCGGCCCTGTAACAATCAGTTCTATCGTGGTCGAGAAAAAAGATATTCCTCTGGTCATGGAAGCATCTGGCACCATCGTTTCAGCCAATATTGTGGATATTCGCCCAATGGTGACTAATACGGTTGCCAAGATTGAAGTGAAGGATGGTCAAGAAGTAAAAGCTGGCGACCTACTCTTTGTCCTAGATGATCGTAATGACAAAGCCAATTATGAAAAGCTCAAAGCTTTAGCTGACGATGCTCAAAAACAATATTTGCGAGCAAAAGAGCTTGTAGCCAAAAACTTCATTTCTAAAGCCGGTCTTGAAACGACTTTAGCCAACGCCAAATCAGCTCAAGCTGCAGCCAGAGCTGCAGAGGTGCAACTCTCCTTTGATTACATCCGCTCACCAATCGATGGTCGTGCAGGTATTGTCAACGTCTTCCCTGGCTCTCTAGTCCAGGCAAGCAATATTGTTTCTACTGCTACTAGTTCCACAGCAACCTCGAGTGTAGGCTCGATGGTAACCATTACCCAACTCAATCCAATCAATGTTCAGTTTGTCATTCCAGAAAAAGATATCCCTGTGATGCTCGAGAACCAGTTAGATGGCGATGCAATGTCTGTCAAAGTAACAGTGGGTGAAAGTGGCAAAAAAACATACGAAGGTAAAGTTCTCGTGATTGATAATCAAGTGGACCCTTCGATTGCGGCTGTGCGCGTGAAAGCACAAATTCCGAACGACAGCAAAACCTTGTTGCCAGGCCAGTTCGCGCGCGTTTCACTAATTGCCAGCACTCTCAAAGATGCTTTAGCCATTCCCTCACAGGCTGTTGTAATTAATCCTCGCGGCAAGTTAGTTTATGTCGTCGATAAAGATGGCAAAGCAGTATCAAAGCCAATCAAAGTGGTTTATGAATACCAAGGCTCTTCTGTCGTCACTGGCATTGAAGCTGGAGACAGAGTAGTGGTTGAGGGTAAACAAAACCTACGCCCTGGTAGCAAAGTGCTTGAAGCAAAGTCCGCCCCAGCTAGCGCACCTAGTGCAAGCTCTGCACCAACTACGCCAGCGGCGCCAGCCCCTTCCGCAACTCCTTCGACTACCGATAAAAAATGACGCTCTCCGAATTATGTATTCGGCGTCCGGTAATGACGGTGCTACTATCAGTGGCCACCGTGATTGCCGGAGCAGTCGCTTATGTCAATATTCCAGTAGCGGCTTTACCTAGCTTTAATACACCGATCATCTCCGTTAGCGCCTCTCTTCCAGGCGCCTCACCAGAGAATATGGCTTCTGCAGTTGCGCTGCCATTAGAAAAAGAGTTTTCAACGATTGATGGCATCACCGTTATTAGCTCAACGAACTCTCTTGGTAGCACCAGCGTCACACTGGAATTTAATAATGATCGTGACATCGATAAAGCTGCTGTAGACGTTCAAGCAGCACTTTTGCGGGCGCAAAAAAGACTACCGATTGAGATGACTGTGCCACCGTCGTATCGCAAGATCAATCCTGCCGATACTCCGGTATTAGTGGTGCGCATGAGCTCACCTTCTATTAGTCTTTCGGATATCAATCAGTATGCTGAAAATTTACTCTCACCAAACCTCTCTACCATTAGCGGCGTTGCTCAGGTTTTGGTTTATGGTGCTAAACGTTATGCAGTGCGCGTTCAAGTACACCCAGATGCTTTAGCCAATCGCAATCTTACCGTTGACGATATTTCTGTTGCGATCAATAAGGCCAACTCGAATAGCCCTGTGGGCGTACTAGATGGGCCACGTCAAGCGATCACAATTTATGCTAATCCACAATTAGTCAGGCCTGAAGAGTTTGCCAATCTGATCGTTAGCCAGAAAAATGGTTTACCAATCTACCTTAAAGATGTTGCTGACGTCGTTGAGAGTTATGAAGATGTTAAAACCTTGGCGACCTCCCAAGGCGAGCGCTCCATTGCTATTGCGATTTTGCGACAACCAGGCGCCAATACTGTTGAAGTAGTGAAGGCTGTTAAACAGTTGTTACCTCAATTGCAAAAGCAAATGCCTGAATCCATTAGGCTTACTTTACTCAATGACCGTTCGCTCTCGATTATTGAAGCGATTCATGATGTCAATCTCACATTAGGCCTTACTGTCTTACTTGTGGTCCTGGTGATTTTCTTATTCTTGAAGCACGTTTCAGCGACAGTGATTCCTTCGATTAGTTTGCCGGTCTCACTCATTGGAGCCTTCTTCTTGCTCTACTTCATGGGGTATAGCCTAGATAACATCTCATTGCTAGGTATCACCCTAGCAGTCGGTCTAGTGGTTGACGATTCGATCGTGGTGCTAGAGAACATCATGCGCTATGTAGAGCAAGGCATGGATCCTCTGAGAGCTTCTTTAAAAGGTAGTAAGGAAGTGGGCTTTACCATCATCTCAATCTCAATTTCTTTAGTGGCAGTATTTATTCCACTCTTTTTTATGCCAGGCCCAATCGGCCTTCTCTTTAGAGAATTTGCAGTGGTTGTATCACTCTCGATTGTAGTTTCGGCGCTAGTATCCCTAACTGTAGTTCCAATGCTCTGTAGTCGCTTCTTACCAAAGCCAGGTCAGCATGCAAAAGAATATGCCATTAATAAAAAGTTTGACCGCTTTTTTGATTGGATGCTCAAGACTTACATTCATTATCTAGATCTCGCTCTTGTAAATCGCAAAAAAGTATTATGGGGTGCTATTTCCACTTTTGTAATTACTGTTGTGCTTTTTGTAAATAGTCCTAAGGGTTTCTTTCCAGAAGAGGACATTGGACAGATTTTGGCAACTACCGAAGCCTCTGAAGATATTTCTTTTAGAGCAATGCTGGCATTACAAGATCAAGCGGCAGAGCTTGTCAGTAAAGATCCAAACGTTGCCAGCTCTATCTCTGTGCTTGGTGGTGGCGCAAGTTCTGGCTACAACACAGGACGTATTTTTATCATCCTCAAACCAAAGAGTGATCGTGCCAAAATGGCAGTGATTATGGAAGGTTTGCGTAACAAGTTTAAAGAGATCCCGGGTCTACAGGTATACATGCGTCCCGTCCAGAATCTACAACTGGGCGGTAGAAGCAGTAAGAGTCGTTACCAATTTACATTGCAAAGCGTTGGGTTTGAGGGCGTCAATGAATGGGCAGATAAGCTCATGCAAAAAATGCGTGCTGACCCCATCTTCAGGGATGTTACGAGCGACTCTCAGCTAAAAGGTTTGAATGTCAAGATCGATATCAATCGAGAAAAGGCTGCTAATGCTGGTGTGAGCATCGCTGATATTCGTACTGCACTCTATTCTGTCTATGGCGAAAAGCAAGTCTCGACCATCTACACTCCAGTCAATACCTATTACGTCATATTAGAGGCTGCTATTGAAGATCGTCAGTATGAAAGCGATCTGAATAAAGTGTTTGTGCGTGGTCGTGCTACAGATAAGCTCATTCCCCTTTCTAGTCTAGCCAGCTTTACACGTACCGTTGGTCCAACAGCCGTAAATCATCAAGGACAAATTCCAGCAGTTACTTTATCCTTTAACCTAGCACCAGATGTTTTCTTAGGCGATGCTACTAAGAAAATTGAGGGGTATACCAAAGCCATTGATTTACCACCATCGATTATTACTAGTTACGGCGGGGATGCCGCAGTATTTAAGAGCAATCAATCTGGTCAGCTTATCTTGATTTTCTCTGCTCTCGGGGTGATCTATATTTTGCTTGGCGTGCTTTATGAGAGTTATATCCACCCACTCACCATTTTGGCTGGCCTACCATCTGCAGCTATTGGTGCTATCTTGGCACTACGCATCTTTGGTTTTGAACTTACGGTTATCGCTTCTATCGGCATCTTGTTGCTGATTGGTATTGTTAAGAAGAATGCAATTCTGATGATCGACTTTGCCTTAGATGCGCAACGCAATCAAGGCATGACCCCAGCGCAAGCGATTCGCGCGGCTTGTATCTTGCGTTTCCGCCCGATTATGATGACCACCTTTGCCGCTTTGATGGGTGCTATTCCAATCGCATTTGGTTTAGGTGCTGGTGCCGAGTTACGTCAACCACTGGGCATCAGCGTGGCCGGTGGCCTGATCTTCTCTCAATTTGTTACTTTGATTATTACTCCCGTGATTTATCTCTATTTAGATAAGTATGCGGGTAATGGGCCAATGGAAATTCCACCGTCGGTGCTCGAAGGAACCTAATGCGTCAAGTCATTCTCGATACCGAAACTACTGGCTTAAATCCGGCTACTGGTGATCGCATTATTGAAATCGGATGCGTTGAAATGGTGGGTCGTCGCTTAACTGACAGAACCTTCCATTACTACATTAATCCAGAGCGCGATATCGATGCTGGCGCTTTTGCCGTCCATGGTCTATCTCGTGAGTTTCTTTCTGATAAGCCAGTCTTCGCTAATATCGTAGAGCAGCTGATTGAGTTTGTTGATGGTGCTGAGATCGTCATTCATAACGCAGCCTTCGACTTGGGCTTTTTAGATAATGAATTCGCCCTCTTAAAACGTCCGCCCTTTCGCAATCTCGCTGCCAAGATCACCGATACTTTGCTCGATGCACGCCAGATGTTCCCTGGTAAGCGTAACTCTTTAGATGCGCTCTGTGAGCGTTTCTCCATCAGCAATCAACACCGTACCTTGCACGGCGCTCTATTAGATGCTCAGCTCTTAGCTGAGGTTTATGTTGCAATGACTAGAGGTCAAGAGGACCTCTCGATTGATTTAATTGACTACACCGTTGGTGCAGATGCATCCGGACATGCCAAGGCCTTGCCGACTAATTTAAAGGTGATGGCTGCGAGCGACGATGATATTGCCCAGCATGAAAAGATTCTGGCTGAAATTGCGAAGGCAAGTAAAAAGGACCCCGTATGGAGTCCTTTAAATACCCCCTCTTAAGAGTTCTTTAGATTGCAGCAGCAATCGCCTTGCCCAAATCATCCGTCTTAGCAGTGCCACCTACATCTGGCGTTAATGGTGCATGTCCAGGGCCAGCTAAGAGCACTTTTTCAATCGCATTAAAAATGGCTTTACCTGCCTCTGGATAACCAAGGTGATCTAACATCATCGCCCCACTCCAGATTTGCCCAATCGGATTGGCAATCATCTTGCCAAAAATATCTGGGGCCGAACCATGAACCGGCTCAAATAAGGATGGGAACTTACCTTCTGGATTAATACTGCCGGAAGGAGCTACTGCAATCGTGCCAGTGCAGGCAGGACCCAAGTCAGAGAGAATATCCCCAAACAGGTTACTCGCAACCACCACATCAAAGCGATCAGGATTCATAACAAAGTGAGCGGCCAAAATATCGATGTGATATTTATCAGTGCGCACATCGGTAAATTTCTTAGACATTGCCTCCACTCGCTCATCCCAATAGGGCATGGTGATTGCAATGCCGTTAGATTTAGTCGCAGAAGTTAAGTGCTTCTTAGGGCGACTCTGGGCCAGATCATAGGCATATTTCAGAATACGATCAACGCCCTGTCTTGTGAATACCGACTCCTGAATCACAATCTCGCGGTCGGTATCGGGGAACATCTTGCCGCCAACGCTGGAATACTCACCTTCAGTGTTCTCACGTACCACAAAGAAGTCGATATCACCTGGCTTGCGATTAGCTAAAGGACAAGGAATGCCAGGCAATAAACGGACTGGGCGAAGGTTCACGTATTGATCAAAGCCACGACGGAACTGAATTAAGCTGCCCCACAAAGAAACGTGGTCAGGCAGAATATCGGGCATGCCAACAGCACCAAAAAAGATGGCATCGTATTGCATGAGGGTTTCGAACCAGTCATCTGGCATCATCTTGCCGTGCTTAAGGTAATAATCACAGCTAGCAAAATCAAAATAATCGAACTGCATGCCAATACCAAATTTACGGTTAGCAGCTTCTAAAGCACGCACCCCCTCTGGCATGACTTCCTTACCGATGCCATCACCGGGGATCACGGCAATTTTGGGGTTCTTAAAGATTTTTTTAGCGTTCATATTTTTTATCTCAAATAATTAACAGTTGTGTTTAATACAATTAGGTGAATATCGATACTAGCTGATCGCACGACGAATTTGGTCTGGGGCAACCTTGCCGCCCTTAGCAACAGAGTCGCTGTCGTGCTCTTCGGTATTTTCGATAGTCTCAAGAACATCCTCCTGCATCCGGATATTATCCTTCGGACAGATTGGCGCCCCATAACTAGCCCATTTTTTAAGCAAAGTGACCTCATAGCCACATTGACCACATTTGGCCTTACTGCGGCTAGCATTACTGGGTCTTGGCGGTGGAAAATTGATGGCCTGATGAGGATATGGGCCAAGCTCTTGGCTAATCATCATGAGCCTCACTATTAGCTCCTCAGTAGCATGCGCCATCCTTGCAGGTCCTTCTAGGCCGACTGTTTGAGCAATGCCCTTAAAGTCTTCTCCATGGCCACTAAAGCAGTCATCAACAGCATGGCATAGCTCGTGTACTAAGGTATCGAGTAACTGCACTGGATCATCGATTTTGGGCGAGATAAAGATCTCATTGACACCCCCTCCAGAACGTTCTCTCGGCCAACATTGACCCAAGGTGGTTCTGGGGCTGCTAGAGGCCGGAAAACCACAGGAAACTCTCACTGGGGGGATGGCATAGCCTGCCTTGGAAAATACTGGCTCTAGGTGTCTAACGGCATCCTCGAGCCATGCTTCACGGACTGAATGTTGCTTCATCGATCTACTTACTTTGCGCTAATAGTTTGGTATTTAAAACGGTAAATTGCGATCATACGCCACCGAACGTAAAATAGCGCTATGAAAGATCTCGAAAGCCTCAGTGCCTCCCAAGCTGCAAAAGCCCTCTCCAGAAGAGAGATTAAAGCAACCGATTTACTACTCTCCTGCTTAGATCGTATCGGCCATCGCGAAAGCACTGTAAAGGCCTGGGTTAGTCTCAGCAAGGAAAGCGCCATCGCAAGAGCTAAAAAGCTCGATAAGGGTGCCGTTCAAGGTCTGTTGCACGGGCTGCCAATTGGGGTGAAGGATTTATTCGATACCTATGATTTACCTACGGCGTATGGGTCCCCTATTTATCAAAATCATTACCCAAGATCAGATGCGGTTTCAATTGCACTAATGCGACAGGCTGGCGGCATCATCCTCGGAAAAACAGTCACCACAGAATTTGCTACCTTTAAAGCTGGCGTCACTACTAATCCCCATAACAGTAAACATACTCCCGGTGGATCTTCGAGCGGCTCTGCTGCTGCAGTTGCTGATTTCATGGTGCCTTTGGCAACCGGCAGTCAAACTGCTGGCTCCATTATTCGCCCTGCATCATATTGTGGCGTGGTTGGCTTTAAGCCTAGCCTCGGAAAGATTAGCATTGCTGGCGTCAAAAGCCTCTCGATCTCGCTAGATACTTTAGGCTGCTTTGGCCGTAGCGTAGAAGATGTTGCGCTAGGGATGGCCGCCATGAGTGGCGACCATCAGCTTGCTACAGTGAAAGAGCTTCATAACAAGCCCCGCATCGGAATTTGCAAGACCGCTAACTGGTCACACGCTCAAAAAGAAACGGCTACTGCACTAGCAGTTGCAAGACATGCAGCGGAATCCATTTGCAAAGGAACAGTTGTCGATCAGAAGCTAGCAAAAGCGTGCAATGGTTTGACCCAAGCCCAAACCAACATCATGCTTTCGGAGATGTCGCGCAGTCTTGCTTTTGAGCACTCCCATTTTCCGAAGAAAATTAGTCCGCTCGTGAATAAACTACTGAGTGATGGTGCACAAATTACCTATGAGCAATATGTCAAAGATCTATTGATGGTTGAGCGTGCCAAAGCGTCGGTCGCAGAGCTTTTTAATAATGAGATTGATATCTTGATAGCCCCTAGCGCCACCGGTGAAGCGCCATTAAGCAAAGATGGCACAGGCGACCCTATCTTTTGCAGGGACTGGAGCATGCTGGGTCTGCCTTGTATTAATCTCAATGTTGCTAGCGGGCCCAATGGCTTGCCGGTAGGTGTGACACTTATTGCGGGCCCAGGTAAGGATCAATTCTTACTCAGTGCAGCAAGAGCATTTGCACTAGCCTTACCTGATCCCGTTTTGCGAGATCAGGCTTAAAACATATTTAATCGAGCGTGATGTTGGCAGACTTGATTGCCTTACTCCAGTATGGGAGCTCTTTCTTCACCAAGGCATCCGTTGCAGCAGGAGTTAAATAACGTAACTCTACGCCGGCAGCATCAGCGCGCTCTTTTACTTCAGGCAATGCCAAACTCTTTTTCACTGCGTCTGTCAGCTTAGTAATCACTGGTGCAGGTGTCCCAGCAGGTGCAAACAAGCCGACCCAAGACTCTAACTGGAAAGAAGGTAAACCAGCCTCGGCAGTTGTTGGCACATTCGGCATCCCTGGATGGCGACTCTTACCAGTGACTGCTAAACCTTTGAGCTTGCCACTTTGTACATGCTGCATCAATGATGGTGGAGTACTGATAAAGACTTGTACTTGACCAGCCAGAACATCCTGAATCGCAGGGCCAGACCCTTTGTAAGGGACGTGGGTCATCTCAATACCGGTAGATTGCTTAAACATCTCAGTACCAATATGGGAGACTGAGCCATTGCCCTGTGAAGCGTAATTGAGCTTTCCTGGGTTGGCTTTGGCGTAGGCAATAAATTCTTTTAAGGTATTGACGGGTACTGACGGATGGACAGCGATCACATTAGTAGAAATAGTTAACAAAGCAATCGGAGAAAAATCTTTCACGGGATCCCAAGGAAGCTTATCCATTAAAGCTGGGTTACCTACGTGATAGCCAGAGTAAGAAATCAATAATGTATATCCGTCAGGCTTCGCATTGGCGACAAATTGGTAGGCGATGTTTCCACTTGCCCCGGGTCTGTTATCCACGACCACGGTTTGACCAATCACCCTCGTTAGTGGTTCACTGAGTAAGCGTGCTGAGGTATCAACCAAACCTCCTGGAGGGTTTGGAACAACTAAAGCAATGTTTCTATCAGGAAAGGATTGCGCACTAGCGATACTGCTTAGTGCCGTCAACCCTAAGCAGATGAATAATTTTTTACTTAGAATGCCTGTTTTCATAACGATCTCCTAATTCTGATAATACGTTTATCTTTGACCTACTTTAACGTTTCCGAATACTGCTTGTGCATCGCGGGGTAAGCAACGCCAATAGCGCTCATTAGCGTTGACAGTGCGCTCCAATGCTGCAGCCGCCTCCCAGCCCCAGCGGGGTTTGTATAAGAAGGCTCTGGCTAAGGCCACCAAATCAGCATCGCCAGCCTGCAAAATCGCTTCTGCCTGATGTGGGTCCGTAATCAAACCTACTGTCATCGTCGACAAACCAGTTTCATCTTTGACCACCTTAGCAAAAGGCACTTGATAATTGGGTCCTAGCTCAATTTTTTGCTTCGGAGAAATGCCACCAGAAGAGATGTGAACAAAATCGCAACCAAGCGGTTTGAGATGCTTTGCAAACTCCGCCGTGTCATCGTGTGTCCAGCCACCCTCTATCCAATCACTCGCTGAAATACGAATACCCAAAACACCTTGATAAGCTGCCCTGACTGCGGTAAATAATTCCAATGGAAAACGAATCCGGTTTTCAAAAGACCCACCGTATTCATCGGTTCTTTGATTGGCGATAGGAGATAAGAACTGATGCAATAAATAACCATGAGCACTATGCAGCTCAATACCATCAAGGCCAATGCGATCAGCGCGTTTAGCTGCCATCACGAAAGCATCAATCAGATCGTTTAATTCCGCTTTAGTAATCTCGTGAGGTAAGCGCTCTCCTTCATGCTGAGGAATAGCTGAAGGCGCTCTCATTTCCCAGCCACCCTGATCAACGGGGAGCAATTGACCGCCATCCCAAGGGGTCGCGCTAGATGCTTTACGACCAGCATGCGCTAATTGAATAAACACAGGCATCGCTGGGGCTAGTTTTCGTGCACGGGTTAATTTATCTTTTAAAGCGGCTTCGGTGCGGTCGTCCCACAACCCTAAGCATGCTGGTGTAATTCGGGCCTCTGGCGTGACACCGGTAGCCTCAATAATGAATAAAGCTGCCCCACTATTAAACAGGTTTCCCCAATGCATGAGGTGCCAGTCAGTTGCCTCGCCATGATTGGCCGAGTATTGGCACATTGGGGCTACTACGATGCGGTTAGCCAATTCCAATGGGCCACGAGGTGAATTGAGGGTGTACTTGGAGAACAAAAGACTCATGGGATACCTTAAAAAGCTGAAAAATAGTCCAAAAATTACGAAATGAACTCTAAAGCGATAGAATACTCAAAAAGCAAAATAAACCAGAAACCAAGCCCTGTGGACCCTGTGGTCTGCAAGCTTCCTTTATCCAAAAACTGATTAATAAACGAGATTATGAACGCACCTCAAGCCTTTGATTCAAAAGCTGATATTGGCCACTATGTTGGTGGCAATCTAGTGAGCCCTAAGGAGGGCCGCTTTGCTGATGTCTACAACCCTGCCAAAGGTGTTGTAGCCCGCCGTGTAGCTCTGGCTAGTCGCAAAGAAGTCGACGCTGCTGTGGCGGTTGCACAGGCGGCTTTTGAGACTTGGAGCCAAACCAGTCCATTACGCCGAGCCCGCATCTTATTTAAGTACCTTGACTTACTTAATGCCAACCGCGATGCCTTAGCGGCAATCATTACTGCCGAGCACGGCAAAGTATTTACTGACGCGCAAGGTGAAGTAACGCGGGGTATCGAAATCGTGGAATTTGCTACTGGCATCCCAGAATTACTCAAAGGGGAATACACCGAACAGGTATCTACCGATATTGATAACTGGGTCATGCGCCAACCTTTAGGCGTAGTAGCTGGCATTACCCCATTTAACTTCCCCGTCATGGTTCCGATGTGGATGTTCCCTGTAGCAATTGCTTGTGGCAACACCTTTATTCTCAAGCCAAGTCCAACCGATCCATCTGCTTCATTGTTGATGGCTAAGCTTCTCAAAGAAGCGGGCCTACCTGATGGCGTATTTAACGTTATCCAAGGTAATAAAGAAGCTGTAGATGCTCTGATTGAAAACCCAGATGTTAAAGCGGTGAGTTTCGTTGGCTCTACCCCAATTGCCAATTACCTCTATGAGCGCTGCGCTCACTTTGGTAAGCGCTCCCAGGCTTTGGGTGGTGCCAAGAACCATATGGTGATCATGCCTGATGCTGATATGGATAAAGCGATTGATGCTCTGATTGGCGCTGCATACGGTTCTGCTGGTGAACGCTGCATGGCAATTTCGGTAGCGGTTTTGGTTGGCGATGCTGCTGACAGAATCATGCCAAAACTCATCGAGCGCACTAAAACCTTGAAGGTCAAGAATGGTATGGAGCTGGATGCTGAAATGGGCCCTATCGTTACTAAGGCAGCCCTAGAGCGCATTACGGGCTACATCGAAAGCGGCGTTGCTTCTGGCGCCAAATTATTGGTTGATGGCCGTGGCTTAAAAGTTCCTGGTAGCGAGAGTGGTTTTTTCATTGGCGGCACGCTCTTTGATAACGTGAAACCGGATATGAAGATTTATCTCGAAGAAATCTTTGGTCCAGTTTTATCTTGCATGCGAGTAGCCAACTTTACGGATGCGCTTAATCTGGTTAACTCTTGCGAATTTGGCAATGGTGTTGCTTGCTTTACTAGCGATGGCAATATTGCCCGTGAATTTGCCCGCCGCGTTCAAGTTGGTATGGTCGGTATTAATGTCCCTATTCCAGTGCCGATGGCCTGGCATGGCTTTGGTGGTTGGAAAAAATCCATCTTTGGCGATATGCATGCTTACGGAAAAGAAGGTGTGCGTTTCTATACCAAGCAAAAGAGTGTTATGCAGCGTTGGCCTGAGAGCATAGCCAAGGGTGCTGAGTTTGTAATGCCAACCTCGAAGTAATATTGCTAGCAGTATTTAGCTATTACAGGAGCTGATTGGAAGTAGCGGCGTAAGATCTGATCACTTTCGACCGTTGAGGAAGGAAGTTAATATCTGCCCTAGCCCTTTGCATTCAATAAGCTCGCGCTCTTCAATCACAAACGCATCTTTTACCAACTCAGCAGTTGCTGGTGTCATATGGACTCGTCCAACCAATGAGGTCGACTCCATGCGGCTAGCAGTATTTACTGTGTTGCCCCATAAATCATAGGAAAATTTAGTAAAGCCAATCACCCCTGCCACTACAGGCCCTGAATTTAAGCCAACGCGCATTTCCAACTCAATGCCGTTATCGGCATTAAATGCTGCAAGGTCTTCAAACATTCCTAGGGCCATATCAGCAACGATAATGGCATGATCTGAACGCGGTATGGGCAAACCTCCTGCTGCCATATAGGCATCACCAATCGTTTTAATTTTCTCTAGACCGAGATCTTCCGCTCTTCTATCAAAGCGCCCAAACAAATCATTTAATAATTTAACTAATTCAGAAGCAGTTTTATTCGAGGCCATCTTAGTAAAACCAGATAAGTCACTAAACAAAATTGTGACCTCAGGGTAACTTCCTGAAATATTGCTCTCGCCTTTCTTTAAACGCTCTGCAATTGGCTTAGGCAGAATATTAAGCATGAGCTTTTCGGTTTTCATCTGCTCAATATTCAGCAACTCTTTTTCATGCTGGAGTTGAACAATCCGTTCACGATCCACATCCCTTAAGCGCTTCTTTTCTAAGGATGAAAACACCCTAGCACGCAGTAGCACAGGATCAAATGGCTTAGGGAGATAGTCCTCTGCCCCAACCTGAATACACTCTATGGTTCGTTCAAAATGCTCCGATCCTGAGACCACAATGATGGGTAGATAACGAAGCTCAGGGGAAGACTTCACTGCCTTAAGCGTTTCAAGGCCATCCATCTCAGGCATTTCCATATCCAAGAGCATGAGATCAAATGTCTCGGCTTGAATCTTTTGCAAGGCCTCGACTCCATCTCCTGCCTCTTGAATATTGGTGATACCAACCGAGTTCAGTTCACGAATCAACAGTCTGCGTAAGGTACGACTATCGTCGACTACCAAGACTTTCATGGCCTTGGTTTGCTCTAGAATTTCTGGTGAAATATCACCCATCTCTGCACTCATATATTCTGCCTCGAATTAATGGATCTTTTTTTGATAATAAGAAACTCGGTCTAATTGCACAATCTGATACGTCTGATCAAATAAGATGGATTCTGATGAACCAAGAATTAAATAGGAAGAAGCATCTGATAGTTGCGAATAGAGCCGCTTCAAAATTTTAGCTTTAGTGTTCTGGTTAAAATAAATCAATACATTGCGCATTAAAATTAAATCAAATTTTGGCATCAAAGGCCAATCTTGAATCAGGTTCATCTGCTTAAATTGCACCATGCTACGCAGCTCGGGATTTATTTCGTAATGCCCGTTAGGCAGCTTCTTAAAATGCCTCTCAATTTGGGCCTCAGTTAGTCCACGCTGCACTTCAGTATGGTTATAAATCCCTGAGCCAGCTTTTTCCAAGGCCTGCTCTGAAATATCCGTGGCAAAAATACGAATATTCCAAGCTATCAGTTCAGGAAAATGTTCGCGCAATAAAATCGCAATGCTATAGGGCTCTTGTCCAGCAGAAGAAGCTGCAGACCAAATATTGAGCTCACGTGTTTCTCTGCGTTTCTGAAATAGTTCCGGAAAAATAGTTGTTCTAAGAGCTTCAAATGGACTGGAGTCCCGATAAAAACTGGTTTCATTGGTAGTCATTGCTTCAAAGGCTTGCCAATGAATTACTCCAATAGGGTTGGTAATCAAGAAGCGCAATAGAGCTGCATGATTTGTAAAACGATGTTCGGTAACAACGCTTGATAGACGAGACTGAATCAAATACGTCTTACTTAAATCCAAGGCAATGCCAATATTTTTTTCTACTAAGCTAAAGAAGCTCTCAATATCCGCTTCATCAATCGGGTTCATCTCTAAACTCATTTCAGATTAGTCCGAAACAGAATTTCATCAGGAATAGCCTCTAAGGGAAGTATCTTTTCGGCTAAATCTGCTTGAGCTATCGCTCCAGGCATGCCCCAAATGACGCTGGTTGCCTCGTCTTGCGCTAACACCACTCCATTATTACGAATGATATCCTCTGCACCACGCAAGCCATCGTAGCCCATACCAGTCAGTACAACTGCTAATAAGGACTGTCCATACACTTTCGCAGCGCTTCTAAATAAAACATCGACGGCGGGTCTACAAGAATTCTCAGGGGGGTCTTCATTCAAATGCATTAAGACTTTGGTGCCTTTCTGCCTTAACTCAAGATGGTAGCCACCAGGCGCTAAATAAGCATGACCAGCTAATGCCTCTTGACCCTCATAGGGCTCTTGCACTGGCATTACTCCCACTTCTGTTAACCGTGCTGCCAATAAAGTGGTGAACTTTGGAGGCATATGCTGAACGATAAAGATGGGCACTGGTAAAGGACTGCGCCAGAGCTCAAAAACCTTCATCAGAGCTGCTGGGCCGCCGGTAGAAACTCCGATACAAAGTGCATTTACCGGATAGAGCGGTCGCCCTTCTGGTCGCGCCACCTTTGCTTTTAGAGGGAGAGAGTTTTGGGCGCTAGGTAATGTGATAATTTTTTCAGGGGCTGGCATTGAAAGCGCCTCCCGCCGAGCAGCACCCCTCTCTTTGAGAGGTATCGTCTTTTTATTATCCTCAGATGCACGTTGACACAAGGCCTTAATCTTGGGAATCAAATTTTCTTCCAGAACTCTGTATGCCTCGGCAGGGTCAGATGCGGCTTGAGGCTTGCCGACATAATCACTAGCACCATAGGTTAAGGCGTCCATCGTATCGCTAGCGCCACGTTGAGTAGTTGAACTAAACATAACAATGGGGAGATTAGGATGCGATTTACGAATCTCTCGTAATGCAGTGATGCCATCCATCTCCGGCATTTCAACGTCCAAAGTCACAATATCAGGATTTAAACGCTTGATTGATTCGATTGCGAGCAAACCATTGCCAGCAGTACCAACAACCTCAATATCAGGGTGCTTCATTAATGAGGTCATGATGATGCGGCGCATTACCGCAGAGTCATCCACAATTAGAACTCGAATTTTATCTTCAAACTTCATTACTTAATCCATAAAAATACGAGTATAGGCTTGTGGTTACTGCAGAGTATTTTTGAAGGCTGGCATTAAGGGCACTGCCAATACCTCAATACCTTCTTCCCGCAGGGATTCGGCCTCATCTAAGGTGGTCTGGCCACGAATACTGCGCTCCGGAGACTCTTTGTAATGAATCTTCCTGGCTTCCTCGGCAAATCCGCTGCCGACATCCTCGGATTTTCCCATGAGCTCACGCATCCCCTTTAGAAAGGCTGCCTGAACTTGAGCCTGAAGATCGGAATGGTCTGGGCCAGTTAAAGCAACGACATCACCGCTTAGTTGGCCGGTATCTGCTTTTGATACTGCCAACTCCGTCGATGAAGATTTGGCAATATGCGGGGCTGAGGGCATACGGGTAATGTCTATGCTTTCGCAAATGGGGCAAGCAAGCATTCCCTTATCTTGCTGGGCAAGGCAGTCCTCTTCAGAGGCAAACCATCCCTCAAAGCGGTGTTCTAGCGGGCAAGCGAGGTTATAAACTTTCATAAAACCTATATAGGGGCAAAAGTGCTAAATTCAATAACCCTATTTTAAGCGGTATTGGGAACTGCCTATTTAATAGGCTTTGCAATAGTTGTTGGGCTAACTAGGCCCCGACGATAGCGATCCAGCCAATAGGCAGAAATCGTCGTTTTAACATCTGTAATCTCACCCTCTTCTACCCAAGCAATGAGTTGCTCTAGGGGCGCTGCAAAGACATCCAAGAACTCTTCATCATCTAGCTTGCTCTTGCCAGGAACCAAGTCCTCAGCCAAATAGATATCAATAAATTCTGTTGAATAGGAAATCACGGGATGAATCCGGCGAATATAGCTCCATTTTTTTGCTGTATAGCCCGTCTCTTCAGCAAGCTCACGTTGCGCACATAGCAGCGGATTTTCATTGGGATCTAATTTACCCGCTGGAATTTCAATACAAGCCTTGGCAATGGGATATCGATATTGACGCTCTAAGAGTACCCTACCATCCTCTAATAAAGCCACAACTGCGACAGCCCCAGGATGCGTTAAATACTCTCGTACCGCTTGCTGCCCATCAGGTAATGAAACCGTATCGCGTTTCATCTTCAAGAAAATGCCGTCATAGACTTCTACCCCAGTAATGCGCTCCTCGCGCAAATGCTGATCACCACTGGGTAAATCTTTAAAAGATTTTTCGGTCATCTCTGCCTAAGAATTTAGGAGCCTAATAAGGTGCGACGCATAGCGTCTAGACAAAGACTCATTAAGCCAGCAGGAACAATGCCTAGCGCTAATACCAAAATACTATTTAAGCCCAGAATGCCTTTGGCAAATCCAGAGCCGCTGATGGAAGTCTCCTGCACTGGCTCATCAAAATACATCACCTTCACTACGCGTAGGTAGTAGAAAGCGCCAACCAAGGATGCCATCACGGCAGTAATAGCTAAGAAGGTATGCTCTGCATCCACCAAGGCCTCTAACACGCCTAATTTGGCTGCAAAGCCCACTGTTGGCGGAATACCAGCTAAAGAGAACATCATCACCAGTCCGATGAAAGCAAACCAAGGATGCTTTTTATTCAGGCCCTTGAGGTCATCTAAGGTCTCACAGTCATGACCTTTACGCGAGAGAATCATGAGTAAGCCAAAGCTACCCAATGTAGTTAATACATAGGTAATGGCATAAAACATGGAAGCACTAAACGCATGCTCATCAAAGACCGACAACATGCCTAAAAGTACGAAGCCCATTTGCGCGATTGCAGAATAAGCTAACATGCGCTTCAAATTAGTTTGTGCAATTGCCGTAACGTTACCAACTACTAATGACAGCACTGCCAGTACTACCAACATCGGCTGCCAGTCACCCAAGAGCGGCAATAGAGTGTTCACCAATAAGCGAAATAGCAAGGCAAATGCAGCAAGCTTAGGAGCTGCAGCGATCATCAGAGTCACCGCTGTTGGTGCGCCCTGATAGACGTCTGGTACCCACATATGAAAAGGCACTACGCCTAACTTGAATGCCAAGCCAGCAACAATAAACACTAAGCCAAAAGCCATGACTAAATGATTGATGCGTGGATCAGCAACGATTTTAAAGATTTCTATTAAATCTAATGAGCCGGTTACGCCGTAAAGCATAGACATGCCATATAGCAAGAAGCCTGAAGCCAATGCACCTAAGATGAAATACTTGATGGCAGCTTCAACACTCTTCTCGCTACTATGGCGCATTGCTACCAATGCATAAGTTGGTAAAGCCATTAGCTCCAAGCCAAGGTACAAGGTTAAAAGGTTTGCACCAGAGATCAAGACAAACTGACCCAGCAAGGCAAGTAAAGCTAAAACAATAAAGTCTGGACGGAATAAAGCGCGATCAATGAGGTATTGCTTGGAGTAAATCAAACTTACCAAGACAGCCCCACATGAACAGGCTTTCATTAAGTTAGAAAAAGGGTCAGATTGAAATAAGTCATTCATCGCCATGAGCGCTGGGTCACCCATGCGGCCAATGAATGCAAAGATCAGATATACCAAGAGAATGATGGTGAAGAAATACACAAAACCCACTCCCCGCGGGGTATGGAAAATATCCTGCTCTACACCTGGAGTAGATACCACTTTCTCAGGAACATAAACGCTAGCAACCAATAGAAAACAGGCTGCTATGAGTAAAACGAGTTCCGGCAGGATGGCGTAGAGGTCGAATGCTTGCATTTGCTTTTACTCAGAGTTTGCTCACAGCAACATGCTGTAGCAGATTAATAACGGCAGGATGAATGATGTCTGTAAATGGCTTTGGATAAACCCCCATACCAATCACGCAAATCGTTAATACAGCCATCATGAAGTACTCACGAGCGTTGAGGTCTTTTAGCTCTTCTACATGGGCATTGGTAATCGCACCGAAAAATACGCGCTTGACCATCCACAATGAATAAGCAGCACCCAGAATCAAAGCTGTTGAAGCTAGGATACCAATCACAAAGTCATAGTCCACTGCTGCAAGAATCACCATGAACTCACCAACAAATCCTGAAGTTGCTGGGAGGCCACAGTTGGCCATGGCCATTAATACGGCAAAGGCAGTAAATGCTGGCATACGATGTACTACTCCACCGTAATCAGCAATCTGACGGGTATGCATACGGTCATAGAGCACACCTATAGAAAGGAACATGGCACCGGCTACAAAGCCGTGAGAAATCATCTGCACAATGCCGCCCTCAATACCCAGCGGGCTAAAGAGGAAGAAGCCCAGGGTTACAAAGCCCATATGCGCAACCGATGAATACGCCACGAGCTTTTTCATATCCTTTTGTACTAAGGCTACTGCGCCAACGTAGATCACCGCAACTAAGGATAAGAAGATGATGAATGGACCAAGATATTGGCTAGCGTCCGGTGCAATCGGCAATGAGAAGCGTAAGAAACCATAAGCACCGAGTTTCAACATAATGGCTGCCAAGACAACAGAGCCACCGGTAGGCGCTTCTACGTGAACATCTGGCAACCAAGTATGCAATGGCCACATTGGCACCTTCACAGCAAAAGCCATGAAGAAGGCGAAGAACAGCAAAATTTGCTCGACGATATCTAGGCGTGCATTTTGCCAGACCAAGATATCAAAGCTATTGGTGACGTTATACAAATACAGCATGGCAACCAAAGTTAATAAGGAGCCAAGCAAGGTGTACAAGAAGAACTTGAATGCGGCGTAGATGCGGTTATGGCCACCCCACACACCAATGATGATGTACATTGGAATTAAGGTTGCTTCGAAGAAAACGTAAAACAATAAAGCGTCCAGCGCACAAAATACGCCAATCATCAATCCTGAGAGGAACATGAAGGAAGCCATGTATTGCGATACTTTGGTATCAATGACTTCCCATGCTGCAATCACCACAAAAATATTGATGAAGGCTGTCAGCACAATGAACCAAACAGAAATACCATCAATGCCGAGATAATAGTTAATATCGTAACGGGGAATCCAACTGAACTTCTCAACGAACTGCATTCCTGGGTTAGCAATATCAAAATTGATAATCAGAGGAAGCGTTGCAATGAAACCAAGAATGGCGCCAATCAGAGCTAGCCAGCGAACACCAGCAGATGGTTTATCAGACCCAAAAATTAAAATAATGAGTCCAAAAACAATCGGGGTCCAAATGGCGTAAGAAAGAGTCATGATGGCGGCCTAGCGAACAAAAGGCTGGTAAGCGTATAAAACCCAAGCGAGCAATGCCGCTAAGCCTGCAATCATTGCAAAGGCATAGTGGTAAAGATAACCGGATTGCAAATGGCGTATCACACCAGCAAAGCGCCCTACTGTATGCGCACTGCCATTGACAAAGAAACCATCAATGATTTTTTGATCACCACGGTGCCATAAGAAACTGCCAATCCAAATGAGGCCTTTTGCAAAGACCGCTTGATTTAAATCATCCAGATAGTATTTGTTATCGAGTAATTTCTTAATGGGTGCCAATGCTTCTGCAACCTTAGCGGGTAATTTTGGAGCCCAGAGATAACCAATGGCAGCCGTTAGTACACCCAGCACTACTAACAAGAGTATTGGCGATGTCAATGCATGAATTGCCATTGCTATCGGACCATTGAACTCATCTTCGAGTTCTTTCATGACCGGATGACGTAGAACATCAATAAAGATGGAGTCACCAAAGTAGGTGCCGAACAAGAGTGGCGTAATCGTGTAGAAGCCAATGATGACCGATGGAATCGCTAACAGAATCAATGGCAAGGTCACAACCAACGGAGATTCATGAGGCTTCTCACCTGGCGCTAAACCATGATGGGCATGGTCATCGCCCTGCTCTGCATGCTCATGATGATCATGCGCATGGGAATCAGCATGACCCCAGCGTGCTTTACCGTGGAATACCAGGAAGTAAAGGCGGAATGAATACAAAGCAGTTACGAAGACGCTAGCCATCACCGCAAAGTAAGCAAATCCAGAGCCAGCAATATGGCTAGCAGCAACCGCTTCAATAATAGAATCTTTGGAATAGAAGCCAGAGAAAAATGGAGTGCCAATTAAAGCAAGATTACCAAGCAGCATCATAAGACAAGTAATTGGCATGTATTTCCAGAGACCGCCCATCTTACGCATATCTTGCTCGTGGTGCATACCTAAAATCACGCTACCGGCTGCAAGGAATAATAAGGCCTTGAAGAATGCATGAGTCATCAAATGGAAGATCGCTACTGGATAAGCAGAAACGCCCAGTGCTACGGTCATATAACCCAATTGAGATAAGGTGGAATAAGCCACTACGCGTTTGATATCGTTTTGCACAATACCCAAAAAGCCCATAAAGAGCGTAGTAATTGCGCCAATGATGACGATAAAGCTCAAGGCCACATCTGAAAGCTCGAATAATGGTGACATCCGAGACACCATAAAGATGCCTGCGGTCACCATAGTCGCCGCATGAATCAATGCAGAAATGGGCGTTGGGCCTTCCATAGAATCTGGCAACCAAACATGCAATGGGAATTGCGCTGATTTACCCATCGCGCCGATGAACAAACAAATACAAATTACTGTCAATAAATTCCAGCTAGTGCCAGGTAATGTTTGCGCTGCTAAGGCAGTGTTCTGCGCAAAAATGACGTCATATTGCATTGAGCCGGTACTGGCTAGTAATAAGCCAATACCCAGAATGAAGCCGAAGTCTCCAATACGGTTGACCAAGAAGGCTTTCATATTGGCAAATACGGCAGACTGGCGCTCGAAATAGAAGCCAATCAGCAGATAGGAAACCACACCCACCGCTTCCCAACCAAAGAAGAGCTGCAAGAGGTTATTACTCATCACCAGCATCAACATGGCAAAGGTAAATAAAGAGATATAAGAGAAGAAGCGGTTATAGCCCTCTTCGCCACGCATATAACCAATGGTGTAAATGTGAACCATCAGCGATACAAAGGTCACCACACACATCATGGTTGCTGTTAATGGATCAATTAAGAAGCCAATATCTAAATTGAGCTCACCCAATTCCATCCAGCGGTACACGGTACCGTTGAAATAGAAACCATCCATTACTTGCACCAGCACATTGCAAGACAATACGAATGCAATCGTGACACCTAAGATAGCCACAAACTGGGATGCGCCTTGGCCAATGCGATTGCCGCCTAATTTAGTACCAAATAAACCGGCAATGATCGAGCCAATCAATGGCGCGAGAGGAATCGCACAGAGAACAGGAATATTTAAGGTCAATTGCATGACTAGCCTTTTAGGTGGTCAAGATCATCGGCATTAATGGTGTCGACCTTACGGAAGAGCACTACCAAAATTGCCAAGCCGATAGCCGCTTCCGCAGCTGCCACAGTCAAAATAAAGAATACAAATACTTGACCTGCCATATCACTCAAATAATGAGAGAAAGCGATGAAGTTCATGTTTACCGCCAGCAGCATTAATTCAATTGCCATTAAGAGCACGATCACATTCTTACGATTTAGAAAAATACCGATTACGCTAGTGGCAAACAAAATTGCGCCAAGCACTAAGTAGTGAGCGAGAGTGATATTCATTTCTTCTCCCCTCTAGTATCTTGCTTTGCACCCATATCTGAATCCATTTTGACCACCCGCATACGGTCTGCCGCAACCACATTCACTTGCTCGTGAATATTCTGTGACTTAGAGTCTTTTCGATTACGTAAGGTCAAGGCAACAGCTGCAATGATGGCAACCAAAAGAATTACACCAGCCACTTCAAAGGCGTAAACATAATCTACGAAAATTAATCTACCGAGGGCTAAGGTATTGTTTGCAGCAATTTCTTCTGGCATGACTTGCACAGGAGCGCTCGTACCAATAAAGCTGCGAATGATCACAATCGATAACTCTAGAACAATCACAGTACCCATCAAGAAAGCAACGGGTAGGTATTTTCTGAAGTCACGACGCAAATGTTCTAAATCCAGATCTAACATCATCACCACGAAGAGGAAAAGAACCATCACAGCGCCAACATAAACCAAGATCAATGCCAAGCTCAGGAACTCAGCCTTGAGCAACATCCAAAGGCCTGAGGCGCAAAAGAAAGCCAACACCAAAAAGAGTGCAGCATGTACTGGATTGCGAGCTGTAATCACGCGTACCGCAGAAATCACCAGCAAGCCTGCAAATCCGTAGAAGAAGACCGCAAATAAGGTGGATGGATCAAATGTCATAGTGATGTGTGTTCTATCCGATTAGCGATAAGGTGCATCAGCTGCACGATTGCTAGCAATATCTTTTTCATATTTATCGCCTACTGCCAATAACATGTCTTTAGTGAAGTACAAATCGCCCCGCTTATCACCAAAGTATTCAAAAATATTAGTTTCTACAATCGCATCAACCGGGCAAGCTTCTTCACAGAAGCCACAGAAGATGCATTTGGTTAAATCAATGTCATAACGGCTAGTACGGCGAGTACCATCTTCACGCTCAGCGGTTTCAATGGTGATTGCGTATGCAGGACAGACGGCTTCGCACAATTTACAGCCGATACAACGCTCTTCACCGTTTTCATAACGGCGCAAAGCATGTAGGCCACGGAAACGGGGTGACAATGGAGTCTTCTCTTCCGGGTATTGAATAGTAATTTTTGGCTTAAAGAGATAGCGACCGGTAATAGACATGCCAGTCAAGATGTCTTTAAGCATCAAGCTATCGAGGAATTGGGAAATTTTCTTAAACATAATTGATTAACCTATTTCCAAATATTCCATGGGGATACAACCCATGCACCGACAACAACCACCCAAAATACCGAGATGGGAATGAAGATCTTCCAGCCCAAGCGCATGATCTGGTCATAGCGATAGCGCGGCAAAGTAGCGCGCAACCAAATCACACAAGACAAGAGGAAGAAGGTTTTACCAAACAACCAGAAGAAACCGGGAATATCACGCAAGATTGGCAAGTCAACAATTGGTAACCAGCCACCTAAGAATATGATGGAAGAAACTGCCGCAATCAGGATCATATTGGCGTACTCAGCCAAGAAGAACATGGCAAATGACATTCCTGAGTACTCAACCATATGCCCCGCAACAATCTCTGACTCGCCTTCAACGACGTCAAACGGATGACGATTTGTCTCTGCAACTCCGGAGATGAAGTAGATTAAGAACATGGGGAGTAATGGCAACCAATTCCAGGACAGAAAGTTCAATCCCAGATCAGCAAAAAAGCCTTGCTGTTGGGAGATAACAATAGCGCTCAAGTTCAATGAGCCTGAAGTCAAGAGCACAGTCACTAAAGCAAAGCCCATTGCAATTTCATAAGAGATCATTTGTGCTGATGCACGCATGGCACCTAAGAACGGATACTTAGAATTCGAAGACCACCCAGCCAGAATGACGCCGTATACGCCAATCGATGAAATCGCCATGATATAGAGCAGGCCAGCATTCACATCCGCCAGAACCATTTTGGCCTGGAAGGGAATCACCGCCCATGCCGCAAAGGCAGGCATGATGACCATGATCGGCGCTATAAAGAACAAGACCTTAGAAGACCGTGCAGGAGAAATGATCTCCTTCATCAACAGTTTTAATGCATCAGCAATCGGCTGCAGTAAGCCTAATGGCCCAACACGATTTGGTCCGAGACGAATGTGCATCCAACCAATTAACTTTCTTTCCCAGAGAGTCAAATACGCTACACAAGCAAACATCGGTAATACGATGATGACAATCCGCAGCAATGCCCAAACCAGTGGCCATAAAGAGCCAAAGATAGCCTCGCCTTGCGTAGTAATGAGGTCCAAGAAATGATCCATTCCCTGCCTTATGCCTTACTAACGGTAATAGGACCATACATCGATCCTAATTTCGCACTCGCCATAGTGCCTGCAGAAATTCTGACGGCACCTAGCGCTAAATTCACTTCTAATGTTGCAGGCAGATCAACCGACTGGCTGCCTTGAGAAACTCTTACTGCATCACCCTCTTTGAGGCCGAGTTCTGAGAACAGCTCTTGATTTAAACCAGCCTGATTGCCCCGTTTTGCATCACGTGTTAATTGCAATGCATGGGAACGACGCACGATTTGGTCGCCGGCATAGATGTTGACGTCGGCAATTCGCTCAAGGCCAGGTATTGGAGCATGACTTCCACTGGCAATAGAGTTGCTTGTCGCTTTGTTGCTTAAGCGAGTGCAGTATTTTTCATCCAGGGCTTCACCTAAAACTTCTTCAGGCAAATTAAATAAGAAACCGTCCAGACCTATGAGACCACCAAGTACTCGTAGCACTTTCCATGCTGGGCGGGAATCGCTTAATGGTTTGACTGAAGGTTGAACAGTCTGCGCAATACCTTCTGCATTCACAAATGTACTCACTGTTTCAGTAAAGGTGGAGATCGGCAGAATGACATCAGCCAACTCTAATAAATCAGCGCTCTTATAAGCGCTTAATGCAATCACCGTATTGGCTTTTGCCAAGGCTGCACGTGCTTGCGTAGGATTTTCCAAGTCTGCATCTGGCTCGATATTCATCAGCAATACTGCTTTGCAATTGCCAGAGAGCACAGAGTCAACACCTGCGCCATTGGCATGGACTAAGGCAGCGCCAACAGCATTGCCACCAACTGGTAAGAAACCTAAGGTAGCACCAGTTTGCTCTGCAATAAATTGTGCCAGCACATGTAAATCAGATGCCTGTTGATGCGCAATCGCTGCAGAACCGAGAAGCACTGCTTTTGTAGAGCCAGAAAGTAAGTTGTCAGCAATCTTCTGTGCTGCTGGAGAGACGGATACATTCGCTATACCTGCAGGAGCAGATACGGATTTTGCTTTAGCGACTGCTAGTGCAACTTCACTCAAGCTATTTACCCATGCACTAGGTGCAGCTGTAATAGCGGTATTTGGAATAAGCCAATCATCACCGCCAGCATCAATCCGCATCACTTGTAAGCTGCGCTTGGCAGCAGTCCGAATACGAGCTGCAAGAATCGGCTGATCCTTGCGCAAGAAGCTGCCAATGATCAGAACCCGATCAAGCTCACTCAATTTAGCGATTGGCATACCTAGCCATGGTGCAGTTGCAGCGGCTTTAATATCAGTCTGACGTAAGCGCGTATCAATTTGACTTGAACCCAGGCCACGAATCATCTTTTGCAAGAGATGTAGTTCTTCAGTACTCGAGATTGGATGGGCTAAGGCAGCAATGGACTCTGGACCACTTTGGGCAGAGATAGTCTTTAATGAGTGCGCCACATAATCTAATGCTGACTGCCAATCGGTTTCAAGCCATTGGCCGCCCTGCTTCACCATTGGCGTAGTAAGTCGGTCTGGGCTATTTAAACCCTCATAGGCAAAGCGATCACGGTCACTAATCCAGCATTCATTGATTGCTTCATTCTCTAAGGCCACAACCCGCATGACCTTGTTGTCTTTAGTTTGTACGGTAGTGTTTGCACCTAAGCTATCGTGTGGACTGACAGAGCGCTTACGACCTAATTCCCAAGTGCGGGCTGCATACCGGAAAGGTTTGCTAGTTAATGCGCCAACGGGGCATATATCAATCATGTTTCCAGAAAGCTCTGAATCCACTGTTTGACCTACAAAGGTAGTGATTTCTGAATGCTCGCCACGATTGACCATGCCCAATTCCATGACGCCGGCAACTTCTTGGCCAAAACGAACGCAACGGGTGCAATGAATACAACGGGTCATCTCTTGCATCGAGATTAATGGACCAACATTCTTATGAAACACTACCCGCTTCTCTTCGTCATAGCGTGAATTCGATTTACCGTAACCCACTGCTAAATCTTGTAACTGGCACTCGCCACCTTGGTCGCAAATTGGGCAATCCAATGGGTGATTAATTAGTAAGAACTCCATGACGGAGCGTTGTGCCTCAACTGCTTTAGCCGAATGGGTAAACACCTTCATACCTTGCGTCACTGGTGTAGCGCAAGCAGGCAATGGCTTAGGTGCCTTCTCTACTTCCACCAAGCACATACGGCAGTTAGCAGCAATGGATAATTTCTTGTGATAGCAAAAATGTGGGACGTAGGTGCCAAGCTTATTCGCGGCGTGCATCACCATCGAACCTTGCGGAACCTCTACTGTCTTGCCATCTAATTCGATTTCAACCATGCTCACTTGAAGATATCCCAGCTCAATAACTTATAAAGGTTGTACAGAATCTAAGCAGCGCTTATTTTCTACGTGATAGACAAATTCATTCATGTAATGCTTCAACATGCCACGCACTGGCATTGCAGCAGCATCACCCAAAGCGCAAATCGTACGCCCTTGAATATTGGCTGCTACGTCGTTGAGTAAATCTAAATCTTCAGGACGTCCTTGACCATGTTCAATGCGATGAACAATGCGATACAACCAGCCGGTACCTTCACGACAGGGGGTGCACTGACCACAAGATTCTTCGTGATAAAAATAAGACAAGCGCTCTAAGGCCCGCACCATGCAACGGGTGTCATTCATCACGATCACGGCACCAGATCCCAGCATGGAACCTGCTTTAGCAATGCTGTCGTAATCCATCGTCAAATCCATCATTTGCGCGCCAGGAATTACCGGGGCTGAAGATCCTCCAGGAATCACTGCTTTTAATGCTTTGCCATCACGCATGCCACCAGCAAGCTTGAGTAAGTTAGCAAATGGCGTACCCAATGGAACCTCGTAATTTCCGGAATGTACTACGTCACCAGATACAGAGAAAATTTTGGTACCGCCGTTATTCGGTTTACCCAGATCTAAATAGGCTTGACCACCAATTGCTAAAACAAAGGGAACGGCTGCAAATGTTTCAGTATTATTAATCGTTGTAGGCTTGCCATACAAACCAAAGCTGGCTGGGAATGGCGGCTTAAAGCGTGGTTGGCCTTTTTTACCTTCTAATGATTCCAGCAAAGCGGTTTCTTCGCCACAGATATAGGCACCCCAACCTGGAGTGGCATGCAACTGGAAGGAGAAATCACTTCCCAGAATCTTGTCGCCTAAGTAACCTGCAGCACGCGCTTCTTCTAAAGCCTCTTCAAAGCGTGCATACACTTCCCAGATCTCACCGTGGATATAGTTATAGCCAACACTAATACCCATGGTGTATGCGCCAATGATCATGCCCTCAATCAAAGCATGTGGGTTATAGCGCATGATGTCACGGTCTTTAAAGGTACCAGGCTCACCTTCATCGCTATTACAAACTAAATATTTTTGGCCTGGGAACTGACGGGGCATAAAGCTCCACTTCAATCCTGTTGGGAAACCCGCACCACCGCGACCACGCAATGATGATGCTTTCAACTCGGCAATGATGGCATCAGGAGCAACTTTGTCATTTAATAAACGACGTAATTGTTGATAGCCACCACGACTTTCATAGTCTTTTAAGCGCCAGTTATCACCATTCAATCCAGCAAGAATCAAAGGCTTAATGTGACGGTCGTGCAAGCTGGTCATACCGCTTTCCCTTCTGCACGGAGTTCACTTAATAGTGAATCAATTTTTTCTTTACTCATAAAACTGCACATCCGCTTGTCATTTACTAACATCACTGGTGAGTCGCCACAGGCGCCCATACACTCACCCTCTTTTAGAGTGAAGGTGCCACAAGAGGTAGTTTCATTAAAGCCGATACCCAAAGTATCTTTCAGATAGTTTGCAGCTGTAGCGCCATGCGTTAATTGGCAAGGCAAGTTGGTACAGATCACCAGCTTGTATTTACCAATCGGCTTGGTGTTATACATATTGTAGAAAGTAGCCACTTCATCTACTGCAATGCTAGGCATCTCTAAAATCTGAGCAACGGTTGCAATGACCTCAGGCGATACCCAACCTACTTCGCCTTGGGCAGCAATCAAAGCAGCCATGACTGCAGACTGCTTTTGCTCTGGCGGATATTTGGCGACATTACGGGCAATCTCTGCCAGTGTTTTATCGGATAGTTGAAGAGTGGTTGTCATTAGCGGTCAATCTCTCCAAACACAATGTCTTGCGTACCAATAATCGTTACGGCATCAGCCAACATGTGGCCACGGGACATTTCATCCATGGCTGAAAGATGGACAAATCCAGGTGCACGAATCTTTAAGCGATATGGCTTATTAGCGCCATCAGAAATCAAGTAAATACCGAATTCACCTTTTGGATGCTCAACGGCTGAGTAGGCTTCGCCATTCGGAACATGCATGCCTTCGGTAAAGAGTTTGAAATGGTGAATCAACTCTTCCATATTGGTTTTCATATCCACGCGCTTTGGTGGAGCTACTTTATGGTTGTCGCTCATCACAGGGCCTGGATTTGCCTTGAGCCAGGCTATGCACTGTTTAATAATGCGGTTGGATTGATACATCTCTTCCATGCGAACTAGATAACGATCATATGAGTCGCCATTCACACCAACTGGAATATCAAAGTCCAGGCGGTCATAGACTTCGTATGGCTGCTTCTTACGTAAATCCCACTCAATACCAGAACCTCGCAACATCGGGCCAGTAAAGCCGAGTTGCAATGCACGCTCAGGCGTGACGACACCGATATTGACTAGACGTTGTTTCCAGATGCGGTTATCCGTTAAGAGATTGCAGTACTCGTCAACGTTGGCATCAAAGCCATTGCTAAACTGCTCTATGAAGTCGAGTAATGAACCACTACGGTTCTCATTCAAACGCTTTACGGCTGATGGGCTGCGAACTTTAGATTTACTGTACTGCGCCATTTGGTCTGGCAAGTCGCGATAGACACCACCCGGACGATAGTAAGCAGCATGCATACGAGCGCCAGATACGGCTTCGTACATATCAAAAATATCTTCACGATCACGGAAGGCGTACAAGAACACCGCCATCGCACCCACGTCTAAGCCGTGACAACCAATCCAGAGTAAGTGATTCAATAAACGAGTCAACTCGTCATACATCACACGGATATATTGTGCGCGCAGCGGAACTTCTACTTGCAACAACTTCTCAATAGCCATGACATAAGCATGTTCATTGGCCATCATAGAAACGTAATCCAAGCGATCCATATAAGGCACGTTCTGGATCCAAGTACGCGTCTCAGCTAATTTTTCTGTTGCACGATGCAATAAACCAATATGGGGGTCAGCGCGCTGAATCACTTCACCATCAAGCTCAAGCACTAAGCGCAATACACCGTGGGCCGCAGGATGCTGAGGCCCAAAGTTCAGGGTGTAGTTCTTAATCTTGGCCATAACTTAAACCGGGCCTCCGTACTGTTCTTCGCGCACGATGCGGGGAGTAATCTCACGCGCCTCAATCGTGACTGGCTGATAGACAACCCGTTTTAACTCTGGGTCATAACGCATTTCGACCGTCCCACTGATTGGGAAATCTTTTCTAAATGGATGGCCAATAAAGCCATAGTCAGTCAAAATACGGCGCAAGTCATCATGACCATCAAACAAGATGCCGTAGAGATCAAATGCTTCACGCTCAAACCAGTTAGCGGAGTTCCATACTGGAGTAATTGAAGCCACTAATGGATAGCTATCGTCAGCAGCAAAGACTCTGACGCGCAAACGCCAGTTGTGTTGCAGTGATAGCAAATGACTGACAACAGCGAAACGTTGACCACTCCAAGCGCCATCACCAAAGTCTTGGTAATCAACACCACATAAATCAATCAATTGCTCAAAAGCAAGTAATGGGTTATCACGCAATAGCATGGCAGACTCAAAATAAGTATCGGCGTTCAACACGACAGTCACCTCACCTAGTGCACTCTCAATCGAGCGAGCACGCTTACCCAGAACTTTTTCTAGGTTGGCAGCTAATTGAACTAAACGATCTGACATGAATTAGGCCTTCCGCGCAATCGTGCTAGTACGAGCGATCTTCGATTGCAACTGAATGATTCCATAAATCAAGGCTTCAGCGGTTGGAGGGCAACCAGGAACATAAATATCTACTGGCACAATGCGGTCGCAACCGCGCACTACTGAATAGGAGTTATGGTAATACCCACCACCGTTTGCACAAGAACCCATAGAGATTACCCAGCGTGGTTCTGGCATTTGGTCGTAAACCTTACGCAAGGCTGGGGCCATCTTGTTACATAAAGTGCCTGCAACAATCATCAAATCCGATTGACGCGGAGATGGGCGAAACACCACGCCAAAACGGTCTAAGTCATAACGCGATGCGCCGGCATGCATCATCTCCACCGCGCAGCAAGCCAGACCAAAAGTCATTGGCCATAAAGAGCCGTTACGCGTCCAGTTGATCAACTGATCCGCAGTAGTGGTAACAAATCCTTCTTTGAGAACGCCTTCTAGTGCCATATCGATCACTCCCAGTCGAGAGCGCCCTTTTTCCAGATATACACAAATCCCACAATGAATTCCAATAGGAAGATCACCATAGAGGCGTAGCCAAACCAACCGATATCACGCAAAGCAACACCCCATGGAAATAGGAATGCTGTCTCAAGATCAAAGAGGATGAAAAGAATGGCAATGAGGTAATAGCGCACATCGAACTTCATACGCGCATCTTCGAAAGCTTCAAAACCGCACTCATATGGAGAGAGTTTTTCAGCATCAGGCTTCGAAGGAGCCAAAATTTTACCGAGGAACATGGGGACTAATCCCACCCCAATACCTACGAGGATAAAAAGTAGAACAGGAAAGTAATTAGCGAGATTCAAAATGGTCCTGATTCGTTCGTCTGGTAATGCTTAAAACAGCTCATGATTCATTAATACACTTAATACAACTTCTACATTTTGGTGCCGACGGCGAGACTCGAACTCGCACAGCCTAAGCCACTACCCCCTCAAGATAGCGTGTCTACCAATTTCACCACGTCGGCATCTTGCAAAACCTATCAATTCTACTGCATTGCAACACTTCACTACCCTCATTTACGGGCGGGTAAATCTGTAAAAACCTACTGTTTTACTTAGGAACTGCAGGCTTTGTTGGATCCTGGACTGGCACCACTGGAGCTGCTGGAGCTACCACCGGTGCAACTGTTCCAGAGAGAACCCCAGGACTAACTTCCTTCTTATTGCCAAGCCAAGTAATGCCCAAAGTGCTAATGAAGAAAACGGCAGCAAAAATGGCTGTTGCATGTGACAGGAAATTAGCAGAGCCGCTAGCGCCGAATAAGCTACCTGAGGCGCCTGAACCAAAAGCTGCCCCCATGTCCGCGCCCTTACCTTGCTGCAATAGCACTAACAAAATCACAGCCAATGCTGAAACTACCTGCATTACGATCAATAAAGTCTTAAGCCATTCCACAATTCATCTCCAAATAAAAGTCTACGCCTTACAGATAGCCAGAAACTCTTGGGGATTTAATGAAGCTCCCCCAACCAATCCGCCATCAATATCAGGCATTGCAAACAACTCAACGGCATTGTCAGGTTTGACACTACCGCCATACAAAATTCCAACATGAGAAGCAACGTCCTCATCAAATTCAGCCAATTGCAAACGAATAGCGCGATGCATATCCTGGGCAACTTGGGCGCTAGCAACCTTGCCAGTGCCAATCGCCCAAATAGGCTCATAAGCAATCAAGCAATCTGCTAAACGGTCTTGGAGCACAGATAACTGCTTTGCTACTTGTCCACGAACAACCTCTACCGCTCTACCTGAATTTCTTTCATCCGCAGTTTCGCCCACACAAATCACTGGTGTCATACCGCTATCTAATACCTGTAAGGCCTTCGCTGCTACCAGCTCGTCAGCTTCATGATGCGTTTGACGGCGCTCAGAGTGGCCAACAATCACATAACTACAGCCCAATTCTTTTAAGGTAGAAGCTGCTGCTTCACCGGTATAGGGGCCAGACACATAAGCTGAAGCATCTTGTGCGCCAAGACTTAAAAAGGCTAAAGAAAATTCTTTAATGAGTGCTGCACATTGCGCCAAATACGGAAATGGTGGACATACAGCAAACTTACGGCCAGACGGCATACCACTTTCCATGCCACGGGCAACGGTCTTGATCCAATCTTGATTACTAGCAAGATTGCCATTCATTTTCCAGTTACCGATGATGATGAGTGGTCGCATTTTTAAGTAACAGTTTCTAGACTGTTAAAACAATCTTGCCAACATGCTCTGATGATTCCATCAAGCTATGGGCATCTGCTGCCTGATCTAGTCTGAAGGTTTTGTAAATCACTGGCTTTAATTGGCCTGCATTGAGCAAAGGCCAGATATTGTCATAAAGCTGCTTTGTAATCTGCTTCTTAAAGGAGACTGGACGAGGGCGCAATGTTGAACCAGTAATGGTTAAACGACGGCGCAAGATTTGGTTAGTACTCACCTCCGCTTTTGATCCACCCTGAATCGCAATGATGACAATACGTCCATCATCAGCCAAACAATCAATTTCACGTTGGACATAAGCGCCAGTCACCATATCCAGAATGACATTGACGCCCTTACCATCAGTCGCTTTCTTAATCTCTTCCACAAAGTCTTGGGTTTTATAGTTCACGGCTAAATCAGCGCCTAACTTAATACAAGCTGTACATTTTTCATCTGTGCCTGCAGTCACAAATACTTTATGGCCCAAAGCCTTGGCAATCAGAATGGCAGTAACACCAATACCGCTAGAACCACCTTGTACCAAGAGGGTTTCACCCTCTGCTAGTTGACCACGCATGAAGACGTTACTCCATACGGTATAGAAAGTTTCAGGCAATGCTGCGGCCTCTTGATCAGTAAAACCTTTTGGGTAGGGCAAGCACTGGGCAACTGGAGCTGTGCAGAGCTCAGCATAACCACCACCCTGCACTAAGGCACAAACCTTATCGCCAATCTTCAGGCCAAACACATTATCTGCATGAGCTAAGTCACCGCCAATGATCTCACCAGCAACTTCAAGACCAGGAATATCAGAAGCTCCAGCTGGCACGGGGTAAAAACCCTTGCGCTGGAGCACATCTGGTCGGTTGATACCAGCAGCAATCACCTTAATCAAAATCTCGCCGGTACCAGCAGTCGGAACTACTGGATCCGGACGAGTGGCAGGCACCAACATTTCTGGTGCGCCAAATTCTTTGATTTCCATTACGCGCATAAGGGCTTCTCGCAGTAGTAGAGGTGAATAACTTAAGCTGTTTCGTCGGCGGATGGAGCCACTTCAGCAGCAGCGCCAGCTAAAGGAGCAATCGTACCGCCCTCTTCTGCCATTGCAGCTTTGAGAGATAAACGCAAACGACCACGCTCGTCAGCAGCTAACAACTTCACGCGTACAACTTGACCTTCTTGCAAATAATCTTTGACTTCTTTAACACGCTCGTTAGAGATTTCAGAGATATGCAAGAGACCATCTTTACCTGGAAGAATGTTTACCAAAGCACCGAACTCAAGCAACTTCACTACTGGTCCTTCGTAGATCTTGCCTACTTCAGCCTCTGCAGTAATACCTTCGATACGTGCTTTTGCTTCAGCCATGCCTTCAGCACTGGTAGAAGCGATAGTGACAGTGCCATCATCTTTAATGTCGATGCTGCAACCCGTTTCTTTGGTCAAAGCTTGGATAGTTGCGCCACCCTTACCAATGACTTCACGAATCTTGTCTGGATGAATCTTGAATGACACCATGCGTGGAGCATGCGCTGACAATTCTGTACGAACTGAACCCATGGCTTCTTGCATTTTGCTCAAGATGTGCAAACGGCCTTCTTTAGCTTGCGCTAAAGCCACTTGCATAATTTCTTTAGTAATGCCTTGAACCTTAATGTCCATCTGTAGTGCAGTAATACCATTTGCAGTACCTGCTACTTTAAAGTCCATATCGCCTAAGTGATCTTCATCACCCAAGATATCGGTCAACACAGCAAAACGGTTGCCATCCAGAATCAAGCCCATGGCTACACCAGCAACGTGCGCTTTTACTGGAACACCTGCATCCATCATTGCCAAACAGCCACCGCAAACGGAAGCCATTGAAGATGAACCGTTGGACTCAGTGATTTCTGAAACTACCCGAATACTGTATGCAAAGTCTTCAGCACTTGGCAATACTGGAATCAATGCGCGCTTAGCCAAACGGCCATGACCAATTTCACGACGCTTAGGGCTACCTACGCGACCAGTTTCGCCAGTGGCAAACGGAGGCATGTTGTAGTGGAACATGAAACGATCGCGGTATTCACCTTCGAGCGCATCAATAATTTGCTCGTCACGTGCAGTACCTAAAGTAGCTACTACCAATGCTTGAGTTTCACCACGGGTAAACAATGCAGAACCGTGTGTGCGTGGCAATACGCCATTCCGAATTTCAATCGGACGAACAGTACGGGTATCACGACCATCAATGCGTGGTTCACCATTCAAAATCTGGCTACGAACAATCTTCGCTTCGATTTCAAACATGATGTCGCTAACAGCAACAGCGTCAACGTCACCTTCTTCAGCTAGCTTAGCTAACACTGTTTTAGAGATTTCTTTGAGCTTGTCTGAACGCGCACCTTTTTGACGAATCTGATAAGCCTCACGCAATGGCGCTTCAGCTAAGGCAGTAACCTTAGCGATGAATGGCTCATCTTTAGGAGCAGCAGTCCAATCCCACTCTGGCTTGCCAGCCTCTTTTACTAATTCGTTGATGGCGTTGATTGCGGTTTGCATTTGGTCGTGACCATATACAACAGCACCTAACATCACTTCTTCAGAAAGTTGGTTTGCCTCTGACTCCACCATCAATACAGCAGCTTGGGTACCAGCAACGATTAAATCGAGTTCACTAGTAGCTTGTTCTGTACGGGTTGGGTTTAAGAGGTATTGGCCATTGGCATAACCCACACGAGCTGCGCCAACAGGGCCAGCAAAAGGAATACCTGAGATAGCCAAGGCTGCAGAAGCAGCGATCAAAGCAGGAATATCTGAAGGAACGTCAGGGTTGATAGACAACACATGGATCACTACTTGAACTTCGTTCAAGAAGCCTTCTGGAAACAATGGGCGTAATGGGCGATCGATCAAACGAGAGATCAAGGTCTCACCTTCTGAAGGGCGACCTTCACGACGGAAGAAGCCACCAGGGATCTTGCCTGCTGCGTAAGTCTTTTCTAAATAATCCACCGTCAATGGGAAAAAGGATTGGCCTGGCTTTGCAGACTTAGAGGCAACTACAGTACCCATTACTACGGTGTCATCCACGTTAACGATGACGGCGCCACCAGATTGGCGAGCAATCTCACCTGTTTCTATAGTTACTTGATGGTTGCCCCATTGAAAACTCTTTACTGCTTTTTTAAACATAGTCATTCTGATCTTCTCCAAATTGTTCACACAAAACTCACATGAGCATTGCGCTTGTCGTGGGATAAAGCAGTGTCACGACAACACTGGAGCGATTTATGATCAAAAGGGATGCCATTCCAATGAGACTCTGCGGGGCATTCAGAAACTCATTGGAATGACACGATCCCCTACACAAATGATCGAAAAGCGCCCAAAAAACATGCCATCTACTTAAGACCGGTTCTGCGAAGAAACAACCCTAAGAAAGATGGCATTGCATACCGATAAGAATTACTTACGGAGACCTAATTTGTCGATGAGTGCGCGATAGCGATCCAAATCTTTGCCCTTGAGATAATCCAAGAGGCGACGGCGACGTGAAACCATCTTCAACAAACCACGACGGCTGTGATGATCTTTAGCGTTAGCCTTGAAATGGGGGGTTAATTCATTGATACGGGCGGTTAGCAATGAAACTTGAACTTCAGGGCTACCCGTATCGTTTGCGCTGCGCGCGTTCTCTTTGACGATTTCCGCCGTCTTAATATCAGCAACTGCCATTTTTAATACTCCTTACTTGCGAACACCTGAGCTTTCACCCAATTTGTGTCGTGCGTTATTAACAAAATAAAACAAAAAAGCTTTACAAATCAAAGCCCTCGAATTGTAGCAGATCGAGCCCATGCTGGCTACTGTGAGGCTCTTCCTGAGATATTATTAGCTTTAGGAGTAATAATAGTTATTGAAAATGCATGATAAATTGCTTAAAAATCAAAGATATAAGCGCATTTAATCCAGTAGCCTATTTATTAGTAGACCTTTTAGGGCAAACCCATGAAAAAGACCATTCTGACACCCGTTTTATTGTCCCTCTTGCTAGCGCCAGACCTGGCAAATGCCTCCTTTTTGCCCCCAGACATGATTGATGGATTTGCCAATATTGTCTCTTGGGTTGTTCTGATTGTTCTGCCCGTGGGTTTCATTGCTGGCTTTTGGTACGTCCACATCCTCCCGGATACGATTGCCAAACGCAGAGAGCACCCACAAAGGGATGCCATTCACGCCCTATGCCTTCTCTCTCTCTTCGTAGGGGGCTTACTTTGGCCCTTCGCTTACCTTTGGGCATATACCCGCCCTACGATGTACAAGCTTGCTTATGGAACTGATAAATACATGCCCTTGGATAAAGAGCATCAAGAAGAACAGACTGAGGCGAAATAAGCATGGAAGCACTAATACTTGGCATTTATGCCAGCATTGTTTGGCTGATCTTTTTTAAGTACAAATTACTCCCGTGGAACACAGTAGCAAAGGTAATTGTTTTTACGATTCCGGTTGTTGGAATGATTACCCTGATATTGCTGCTCAATATCTTTTCACCCTCTTCCAGCAATGTCGTTGTTGTCAGAAATTCCGTTGGCATCGTTAGTCAAGTCAAGGGCCGCGTTACTGAAGTTCCCGTAACCGTAAATCAGCGCGTCAAAAAGGGAGATGTCCTCTTCAAGATTGATCCCACACAGTATCAAGCCTCAGCTAATGCGCTCAAAGCCAAGCTCAAATTAGCAAAAATGCGCGTTCAACAAAATGAAGCTCTTGTGAAAAGTGGTTCTGGTAATCGCTTTGATTTAGAAAAGGCCCAAGCAGATTTTGCGGAACTGAGCGAACAAAGTATTAATTCTGAATATGATCTTGCGCAAACGATTGTTCGTGCGCCAAGTGATGGCACTGTTGTCAACGTGCAATTGCGCCCTGGTGCTTTTGTAGCAGCTTTTCCAATAGCCTCAGTCATGACTTTCATGGAGGACACGCCGCAAATTTATGCGCTATTTAATCAAAATGAATTGCATCAAATTGAAGTAGGCAATGAAGCTGAGTTCTACATCCCTAGCTTTCCAGGAAAGATCCTCAAAGCAACAGTGGAGTCCATCATCCTCGCTGAGGGGCAAGGACAAATCGGCGTCAGCGGTAATCTACCTACTACTGGTTTAAGAGAAATTCCAGTCAATCGTTTTGCAGTCAAACTCGTAATGGACGATCGTCATGCTGAGCTATTATTGCCAGCTGGCGCCGTGGGTGATGGCGCTGTCTATACCGATCATCTTGCGTTCTTACATGTTATCCGCAAGGTGATGTTACGGATTAGCACTAAGCTCAATTACATCATTCCGAAATTACATTAAAAATAGAGATGCATACACCAGGCATGAACTCGTTTCATAAAGCTGCGCTCTATTTATTGGGGGCTCTTACAGTCAGTGCGTGCACCATTAGTCCGCTCCAGAAAAATAAAGAGCTAGTAGATAAATCCATACCAAATGCGGTTATTCCGCAGCAATTTGAGGCAGGCAAGATATCTACTAAAGACATTGCGGGTGTTGACGATGCTTGGTTAAAACAATTCAATGACTCAGAACTCAATGCTTTAGTAATTGAAGCCTTGCAAAATAATCCCAGCGTGCGGGTTATCGCTGCAAGGCGCGTTCAATCGGAAGCCTTAATTAATGCCGCAGGTGGAGGGCAATATCCCGGCGTCGGCGCTATTGGTAATTCAGGAGGCAAAGTAGGTTCTAGTGGCACCGGCTTAACCGGTTTTTATATTGGCGCCAATTGGGAATTAGATCTCTGGGGCCGAGTGCGCACCACAGTTGCTGGAGCAGAGCAAAATGCCAAAGCAATCAATGCAGATCAAGATGCGGCTCGCCTCTCTTTAATTGCCACAGTGGCTAAATCTGTTTGGCTAGCGCGTAGCCTTCAAGAGCAAGCGCAGTTAGCGAAGGACAATGCAGATGCATCTCAAAAAATTGCAGATTTGACGCAAGTGCGAGAGAAAATTGGGGCCTCTTCAGCCAGTGATGTAGCAATCGCAAAAGCAAATGCAGCACAAGCACAAGAACTAGCCCTCAATGCTGCAACAGCAAGAGATCAAGCCTTGCGCGCCGTAGAAGTTTTACTGGGTCGCTACCCAAAAGCAGATCTTCTGAAAACTACCGTCTTGCCCGCTCTACCAAAACCGGTTGCACCTGGTTTGCCAGCAGATTTACTAGAGCGCAGGCCTGATGTGATTGCCGCAGAAGCGAGAGTCAATAGCGCTTTTTATCTTGCCGATGAAAAACGCTTGGCTCGTCTTCCAAAGATTAGCCTCACCGCTGGCTATGGCTATCTGAATAGCCAAATCTTTACTTTGATTAATGGTGCAAGCACAAGCTTTGGGGTTGGTGCCAATGTTGCGCTGCCCCTGTTTCAAGGCGGCGCCATCGAAGCCCAGATTGCCTATCAAAATGCCGAAGCCCAAGCTGCCATGGCCAACTATGGAAAAGTAGTTTTAGCCGCCTTCAATGATGTGGAGAATGCCTTGAGTGGTGAAGCAAGCTGGCGAGAAAGAACAAACCAAATACATACACAGCTTGACGAACAACAACGCATCATGAGGAATACCGAGGCAGAATTTAAGATTGGCAGAATTGATCAACGCCAAATTCATCAGCAACGAATCAAAACCAACGTCACAGATATCAACTGGTATCAGGGTCAGGTCGATGCATTATCTCAACGCGTTAATCTCTACTTAGCCCTTGGCGGCTCGGCCGAATAACACTTCAATCAACCTTTATTGCTTAATATGAAAAACTCTCTCTTGATTGCCGCTATTGGCTGTGCCCTACTGATGCCAACATATTCTGATGCACAATTCTCAAATCCATTTGGTCCTGACAAAACAATTGCCCAACAAAAGCAAGATATCCTTAAAAAGAATGATGAGATCTTGAAGCATCTATATAAAGTGGAACCAAAAGCAAAAGAGCTCATTGATAAATCGATTGGGTATGCAAGCTTTAGCAACTTTGGCATGAAAATTTTGATTGCTGGTGGCGGCACCGGAAGTGGTGTTGTTATTAGTAAATCAGGAGCAAAACCAGTTTATATGAATATGGCAGAGGTTCAAGCTGGTGTTGGCTTTGGAATTAAATCATTTCAGAACATTTTTATATTCCAAACCGAAGCCGCCTTAAATGACTTTGTAAATTCTGGATGGACTTTTGGTGGGCAAGTAACAGCGGCAGCTAAATACGAAAAGAATGGTAGCGCCTATCAAGACGCTACTGTCGTAGCTCCCGGAGTATTAATGTACCAACTAACAGATACGGGCCTTGCCGCTGAAATCACCGGCAAGGGCACTAAGTACTACAAAGACTCTGATTTAAATAAGTAAAGGCTTTGTAGCTTCTTAAGGCGTCATTTGCGCATTGAGTTTTGCTTGGCTAGGATCATGTAACTTATTTAAGGCTGATAAATAGGCCTTAGCAGAGGCAGCAATGATGTCAGGATCTGTACCAACACCGTTCACAATTCGGCCACCTTTAGCTAAACGTACCGTAACCTCACCCTGGGATTGAGTACCCGAGGTAATGGCATTGACTGAGTAAAGTAATTGCTCTGCCCCGCTCTTAGCAATTTCCTCAATCGCATTTAAGCTAGCATCCACCGGGCCATTACCTTCAGCCTCTGAGCTCACTTCTTTATCACCCATCCGGAAAGTAACACGTGATTTAGGACGCTCACCCGTTTCAGAATGCTGACTCAAAGAGATGAAGTGATAATGCTCACCTTCTTCTGCAGCAGCAGAATCAGACATGATGGCAATGATGTCTTCATCAAAGATATCTGATTTTTGATCAGCCAAGGCCTTAAAACGAGCAAATGCTTCATTGAGTTCTATTTCAGCTTCAACCGTAATGCCTAATTCTTGCAAACGTTGCTTAAAAGCATTGCGGCCCGATAACTTACCCAAGACGATCTTGTTGGTAGACCAGCCCACATCTTCTGCGCGCATGATTTCATAAGTCTCACGATTCTTCAAAATACCATCTTGGTGAATACCAGAAGCGTGGGCAAAAGCATTGGCGCCTACGACTGCTTTATTGGGTTGCACCACAAAACCTGTAATTTGAGAAACCAACTTAGAAGCTGGAACAATTTGACTCGCATCAATGCCACACACCATATCAAAGTAATCTTTACGAGTGCGCAAAGACATCACAATCTCTTCTAATGCAGTATTACCGGCACGCTCACCTAAGCCATTGATGGTGCACTCGATCTGACGAGCTCCGCCAATCTTCACGCCCGCCAATGAATTGGCAACCGCCATGCCCAAGTCGTTATGACAGTGCACTGACCAGACCGCTTTATCAGAATTGGGCACACGGGTACGCAAGGTCTTAATAAACTCGCCATACAACTCTGGAGTCGCATAACCAACGGTATCTGGAATATTGATCGTAGTGGCACCTTCATTAATGACACCCTCAACAACTCTGCATAAGAAATCTAGCTCTGAGCGATAGCCATCCTCTGCAGAGAACTCAATATCATCCGCCAAATTTCTGGCAAAACGAATCGAACGCTTAGCTTGCTCCAAAACCTCTTCTGGGGTCATGCGTAACTTCACGGACATATGTAATGGGCTGGTCGCTAAGAACGCATGAATACGTTTGGCTTTAGCCGCCTTTAATGCATCCGCTGCACGCGTAATATCTTTGTCGTTCGCCCTGGCCAAGGAACAGACGATGGAATCTTTAATAGCCGCAGATACCGCAGAGATCGCCTGGAAGTCACCTTCGGAGCTAGCTGCAAATCCTGCCTCGATCACATCGACCTTAAGTCGCTCTAATTGACGAGCAATGCGAACTTTTTCATCCTTGGTCATGGAAGCGCCAGGGGATTGCTCACCATCACGCAAGGTGGTGTCAAAAATGATTACTCTATCGCTCATCACTACTCTCCGGTTTTGAATACTGTAATAACAATTACTGAATCTGAATCTTAAAAACAAAAACCCCAGCAATTAGCTGGGGCTGGTATGTGGTGGTTGATGAATTACTTTGATCTCATCAACTCAGGCCTTACCCGCCCCAAGCTTAATGCTTAGTGCCAGTAGAAGGAGGCCCGTTAAAGGTGAGAAATTGATCAACATGGAATTAATATACCCGAAAATTCTGAAATTAGCTAAAACGCTTCCCGCTGAGGCGCTCCCAGGCCCAAATCACATAGCCAGAGATGGAATACACCACAAAAACACCAAATAAGGTTAGTGGCGGATTAGAAGAAATCAATACAAAGGTCAGAATCATTAAGACCATCACACCAAATGGCACTCGGTAGCGGACATCTAAAGCTTTGCCACTATAAAAACGGGCATTCGAAACCATGGTCAAGCCGGCATAGACCGCAATAAAGAAGGTAATCCAGGGAATGGCAGTGTCGCGCACTGGAATCTTATTGTCATCAGCAAGCCAAATAAATCCGGCCATTAAAGCGCCAGCTGCTGGGCTTGGCAAACCTTGGAAGAACTTCTTATCAACTACGCCGGTGTTCACATTGAAACGCGCTAAGCGTAAAGCAGCACCTGCGCAATAAGTAAATGCGGCTAACCAGCCCCACTTACCCAAATCTTTTAAGGCCCACTCATAAGCAACCAGAGCTGGCGCCACACCAAATGACACCATATCGGCTAGTGAATCATATTGCTCACCAAAAGCACTTTGAGTATTCGTCATCCGCGCAATACGACCATCCATACCATCTAATACCAAGGAGGCAAAAATAGCGATTGCTGCAATTTCAAACTGGTGGTTCATCGCATTCACAATTGCAAAGAAGCCACTGAACAAGGCTGCCGTTGTAAATGCATTTGGCAGCAAGTAGATACCTTTGCCACGGGGGCGAGGTTTTTGCTGTAACTCCTCTACTTCGTAATCAACCCCATCACCTAAGTCTGCTGCCCATTGATCATCCTCGGATCCTGTGCGTCTATCTGAAAGACGACTACGATCGATGCGGCCACGACGGCGAAATGTACCCAAAATATGTCCTAGTGATTCGTTCTAATTAGTCTAGACCTGGCAAGCGAGCCAAGGCTGTATTGGTTGCAAACACGGTATCGCCAACGCTAACCATTGGTACAGCAGTCAGCGGCAAATACACATCCACTCTTGAACCAAAACGGATGAAGCCATAACGCTCACCTGCTTTCAAGCGGTCACCTACATGGATATAGCAAAGAATCCGACGTGCAATTAAACCGGCAACTTGTACCAAGGTCACTAACTGGCCATTAGCATCGATGACAACGGCATTACGCTCATTCTCAGTAGATGCTTTATCCAAATCTGCATTCACAAACTTGCCCGGGAAATACTGAATATCTTTCACCACTCCATTCACAGCACTGCGATTGGAGTGAACATTAAAGACGTTCATGAAAACACTAATTTTGAGAGCTTCGCGACTAGCATAGGGGTCGTTGGCTTTTTCTACTACGACAATTCGACCATCAGCGGGAGATAGGACTAAATCACGACCAATGGCAGGAATACGTTGAGGATCGCGGAAAAACTGTAGAACAAAGATAAAGATAATCCAGAGTGGCCATGACCATGCAATACCACCTAAAAAGTGGACTAATAAAGCCAAAGCCCCCACTAGTGCCAGATATGGCCAGCCTTCTTTCGCAATAATGGGGTGTGGATACATCATCTTTGTTCTAAGCCTTTTATAGAGCTACGATTATTTAAATGCTTAGTTCTTGGTTTGGTCTACTAACTTATTCTTAGCAATCCAAGGCATCATTGCGCGCAACTTAGCGCCAACGATTTCAATTTCATGCTCAGCGTTCAAGCGACGACGAGACATCAAGGTTGGAGCACCTGCTTTGTTTTCTAGGATAAAACTCTTTGCGTATTCGCCAGTCTGAATATCTTTTAAGCACTGGCGCATTGCATTCTTAGTTTCTGCAGTCACGATACGTGGGCCCGTCACATACTCACCATACTCAGCATTATTAGAGATGGAGTAGTTCATGTTCGCAATGCCACCCTCATAGATCAAATCAACAATCAACTTGAGCTCATGTAAGCACTCAAAGTAAGCCATTTCCGGAGCATAGCCAGCTTCAACCAATACTTCGAAGCCAGTTTTGATAAGGTCAACTGCGCCCCCACAAAGAACAGCTTGCTCACCGAATAAGTCAGTTTCAGTTTCTTCACGGAAGTTTGTTTCGATGATGCCAGCGCGGCCACCGCCGTTAGCAGTTGCATAGGACAAAGCAACATCACGAGCAGAACCAGATTTATCTTGATACACAGCGATCAAATGAGGTACGCCGCCACCCTGTGAGTAAGTGCCGCGCACTGTGTGTCCGGGCGCCTTAGGAGCGATCATGATGACGTCCAAATCAGCGCGTGGCTGAACTTGACCGTAGTGAATGTTAAAGCCATGAGCAAAAGCGAGTGCAGCACCCTGCTTAATATTGCCATGTACTTCTTTAGCATACACCTCACCAATTTGTTCATCAGGCAACAACATCATGACAATATCAGCATCTTTAACTGCATCAGCAACTTCTTTTACTGTCAAGCCAGCATTAGCAGCCTTACTCCAAGATGCGCCACCTTTGCGTAAACCAACAGTGACGTTAACGCCAGAGTCCTTCAGGTTCAATGCGTGTGCGTGGCCTTGTGAACCGTAACCAATGATGGTGACTTTTTTACCCTTAACGAGGGACAGATCAGCGTCTTTATCGTAAAAAACTTTCATGCTATTTCCTTGTGTTGATATATATATTTGTTACTTAATAAATCAGTTAAAAAAATTAAACCTTGAGAATGCGCTCACCGCGTCCGATACCAGAACCGCCTGAACGCACCGTTTCGAGAATCGATACACGATCGATCGATTCAATAAATGCATCTAACTTAGCGCTATCGCCGGTTAGTTCGATGGTGTAACTCTTGTCCGTCACATCAATAATGCGGCCGCGGAAAATATCAGTTGTCCGCATAAGCTCTTCACGCTCTTTACCAACAGCGCGCACCTTGATCATCATGAGCTCACGCTCAATATGAGGACCCTCGGTCAGATCAAACACCTTCACTACCTCTACGAGGCGGTTCAAATGCTTAGTGATCTGCTCAATCACGTCATCAGAACCAATAGTGACAATCGTCATGCGGGATAAAGAAGGGTCTTCAGTAGGCGCCACACTTAAAGATTCAATGTTGTAGCCGCGCGCCGAAAATAGACCGACTACTCGCGACAATGCACCTGGTTCATTCTCAATCAGAATGGAAATAATGTGTCGCATTAAAGGTCCTCGCTCCCCAGCAGCATTTCAGTAATACCCTTACCCGCTTGAACCATTGGCCAAACGTTTTCTTCTGGGTCGGTTTGGAAGTCCATAAACACAGTGCGATCTTTCAGACGGATAGCTTCCTTGAGCGCGCCCTCAACATCAGACTTCTTCTCAATCAACATACCAACGTGACCATAGGCTTCAGCCAACTTCACAAAGTCTGGTAAAGAATCCATGTACGAGCTGGAATAGCGCTTGTTATAGGTAAGCTCCTGCCACTGACGAACCATTCCTAGGTAACGGTTATTCAATGAAACGATCTTGACTGGGGTGTTGTATTGCTTACAAGTCGAGAGCTCTTGAATACACATCTGAATCGAACCCTCGCCAGTGATAGCGAAAACATCCGTATCTGGGAATGCCTTCTTGATACCCATGGCATAAGGCAAGCCTACGCCCATTGTGCCAAGGCCACCAGAGTTAATCCAACGACGGGGCTTATCAAACTTGTAGAACTGAGCAGCCCACATCTGATGTTGACCTACATCAGAGGTAATAAAGGCATCGCCACCAGTCAGTTCATATAACTTCTGTACAACGTATTGCGGCTTCACGATTTGAGAAGCTTCGTCGTACTTTAAGCAATCCTTTTTACGCCACTCATTAATCTGCTCCCACCACGCGGCAACTTTCTCACCGTTTTTACGTGGGCCAGCAGCCTTGAGTTGCGCAGTCATTTCCTGCAACACCTCTTTGAGGTTACCAACAATGGGAACATCAACCTTCACGCGCTTAGAAATCACAGAAGGATCGATATCAATATGAATAATTTTGCGCGGATGGCTTGCAAAGTGAATGGTGTTGCCAATCACACGGTCATCAAATCGCGCGCCAATCGCAATCAACACATCACTGTGTTGCATCGCCATATTGGCTTCATATGTTCCGTGCATACCAAGCATGCCAACAAATTGCGGGCTACTTCCAGGAAATCCACCAAGGCCCATCAAGGTATTGGTCACTGGATAACCTAACAAGTCAGCAAATTCTTTCAGCTCTGGCGCTGCATCAGCCAAAATCACGCCACCACCGGTATAGATGTATGGGCGCTCTGCCTCCTGCAATAGGGTTACTGCCTTGCGGATCTGACCACTATGCCCCTTCACTACAGGGTTGTAGGAGCGCATCTCCAAGGTTTCTGGATAAACAAATGGACCCTTAGCCGCAGAGATATCTTTCGGAATGTCGATTAATACTGGACCTGGACGACCGGTCTGCGCAATGTGAAAGGCTTTCTTCAAAACCAAAGGAAGATCTTTTACATCTTTTACTAAGAAGTTGTGCTTCACAATTGGACGAGTAATGCCAACCGTATCGGCTTCTTGGAAAGCATCTTCACCGATGGCATACGTTGGTACGTTACCGCAGAGGATCACCATGGGGATCGAGTCGGTATAAGCAGTCGCTATTCCAGTAACCGCATTGGTTACCCCTGGACCAGATGTGACTAATGCAACGCCAACCTTTCCGGTTGCACGTGCATAACCATCGGCCGCATGAACTGCTGCCTGCTCATGGCGCACAAGAATGTGTTCGAACTTGTCTTGTTTAAAAATTTCGTCGTAGATAAAGAGAACTGAGCCGCCTGGGTAACCCCAAACGTATTCAACCCCTTCTTTGTGCAAAGCTTGCACAATCATCTCTGCACCAATGATTTCTGGAGGTGCGGCTACGGTATTTGGATTTGCTGAGTCTTTATTAGCTTTAGAGGCTAAAAATTCGGCGCTGCTTGTATTCATTTTCTTTCGTCCTTTGCAATTTTCGGCAAAAAATTGTTTGGTCTGTTCTATCTCTTGCTTATGGCCCGAGTTCGAACGGCGCTGCTACCGGAAAAACCACTTCGTAAATGAGAATCTAGGTAGTAAGCCTTATATTCTATAGCAATCCCCTAAAATAGCCCAATTCTTACCGATTCAGGTCTAATTCAACGCATGGCATCAGCCCAAGAACTATCTGATTTTCTAAGCAGTGTAGAAAAGCGCGCATTCAAGCAAGCGATCTATGCCGTGCGTGACGAGGATGCTGCCTTAGATATTGTTCAAGACGCCATGATCAAGTTGGCAGAAAAGTACGGTGATAGGCCGGCAGCAGAACTGCCCTTGGTATTCACCAGAATCTTGCAAAACCGAATTCATGACTGGTTTCGACGTCAAAAGGTTAGAAACGCCTGGGTCACTCTCTTTTCCAATATGGGCAAGAAAACGGATGAAAACGATGATTTTGACCCTTTAGAGTCACTTTCAGCTCCGGATGACAGTGAAATTCACCAAGACGGAGCCCAAAAGCTTGAACAAAGTCAGCTTTTACAGGCTTTGGAGTCAGAAATTGCTAAATTACCTGTACGTCAACGAGAAGCCTTCCTGATGCGTTATTGGGATGAGCTAAGTATTACTGAGACCGCTAAAGCAATGAGTTGTAGTGAAGGAAGTGTCAAAACCCATTGCTCTAGAGCCACACAAACCCTAGCTAAAGCATTGAAATTAAAAGGAATTACGCTGTGAAACACCAAGATAAGCAATTTACTGAGACCCAAGCAGACCAATTTGGCCGTGCTAGTGCCGCCCTTCTGAGCCAGAGTGCTCAGAGCCTGCCTGCTGGCATTAAAGACCGCCTCCATGCTGCCCGCATGAAGGCCCTTGCTGTCAGAAAAGCAGAAAAAGTGCTGATTAAGAAACCTGCATTTGCTGGGATTTCTGGCATTACTGCTAACTGGAATGCTGGATCTAATGGAGTTTGGGACACAGTAGGTTGGATGGCACCACTAGTCGTTTTAGTATTTGGACTCATTGGCATTGCCCAATGGCAAGATGATTCACGTATCAACGATATCGCCGAAGTAGATGCAGCACTATTGTCCGATGACGTCCCACCAGACGCCTATGCAGACAGTGGCTTTTTGGCCTTTCTTAAAAATGGCCCTCTATCTGATTCTGGCAATGATGCTTCAGACTCAGTGCAAAGCAAATAATTTCACACCAATAGATGTTACGTAAACCGAAGTCATTGATTGCTAGCGCTTATACAGCGCTGGTCATATCTATATTTGGTTTGAACATCTCTTCTGCTCTAGCACAATCTGCGCCAAGTGCTGCCCATGGAAAACCTGCAGCCATTCCAGAAAAGAAACCGGATGGCACATGGGAAAGTCTGAAGCCCTCCCAGCAACACATTCTGGCTCCGCTGGAAAGTGATTGGGATTACATGCTCCCTGATAGCCGTAAGAAGTGGATGCAGGTAGCCAATATCTATCCTAAGATGAGCGAACAAGATCAACAACGTTTGCAATCACGCATGACCAGTTGGTCAAAGCTTTCTCAAAAAGAACGTCGTATTGCCCGTGAAAACTATTTAAGCAGTTTGAAGTTTCCTGCTGAGAAAAAAGCAGAAGCTTGGACTGCTTATCAAAAACTGAGTGATGAGCAAAAGAAAAAATTGGCTGATACCCAAGTTAAGAAAAAGCCAAGCGCTATTAATGCGCCTACACTACAGCAACATACAGTTAATCTAACAGGTACTCCTCCACCGCCTACACCCAATCCTAGAAGCATACCGACCGCAGAAGCTACGCCCGCCCCCGAAGGCGCTACAGTTAATAATTAGATTTTTCAACCCACTCTAAAGCAGTGTTATGACGCCCGCTGAACTCAGCGCATTACCCTCCCCGCAATTTTGGCGCCGTGTTTCATGCTGTATGTATGAGCAACTCGTGCTTCTTGGGGTGATTGCTCTGACCTTTCTACTCCCTAATCTTGCTCTAGGCGTTTTGTTTGGAGCATCACTGCCAAGTTGGCTCAGCTTTTTGTATCTCTATACCGTCTTAGGAATTTACTTTGTTTGGTATTGGACAAAATCGGGTCAGACATTGGCTATGCAAACCTGGCGCATTCGGATGATCGATCAAAGGGGGTTCACCCTCAAAAGACGTCAAGCCATATGGCGCTACATCTATGGCTCTCTCTGGATCATCCCCTGCGTTCTATTGCAGTGGGCATTTCATTTGGAGAAATGGCAGATTATTGAGATGCTCTTTACGGTAGCGCTCTTTTTTTGGCCTCTCACGATTTATCTAGATCGCAAAGCGCCATTACAACGTCAGAGTTGGGCTGATCGCTTTGCAGGCACCCGCCTCGTTGAACTACCTAAAAACTTAGTAACTCTCTCTTAAGCATTCAATCGCAGTAGCGGCTTGGATTTTTTTCCCAAAGCGGTAGCCTGCAGCTTGGCAAGCAATGACTCCAAAACAGATTCCCATAAAGAGTGCTTGCCCAAAGGCGTTAAATTCAATCTCCATCACATAGCGTCCTAAAGCCCAGGCAGCCATTCCGGCAGCAAGCCCTGCTAAGGTGCCAGCAACTAAACCAATCACTAGTAGCTCAAGGCGAGCAATGTTAGCCAATGTTTTACGTGATGCGCCAATGGCTTTTAACAATGCTGCATTTCGAAAGCGCTCGTCTTGAGTGGCAGAAATGGCAGCCATGAGGACCAAGACTGCAGCGGCGATGGTAAATGCAAACAACAAGCCCAATGCAGCGGAGAGTTTATTTAAGACATCTTGTATCTGCTTTAAAGAGGCGGACACATCAACGACGGTCAGATTGGGATAGGCCTGACTCATCTGATAATCCAGGGCTTCTTGATTTGGAGCTTGATAGTAGGAGGTAATCCAAGATTGTGGTGAGCTACTCAATTGAGCAGGAGGCATGATCACAAAGAAATTCACTCGCATGGATCCCCAGTCCAATTTACGCAGCGAAGTAATGGGTGCAGTAATTTTCTCACCTGCTACTTCAAAAGTAAGTTGATCGCCCAGCTTGAGCTTTAAGGTTTTAGCAAGCCCGGTTTCCAAGGAGATTTGCGGGGTATCACCTGCGATCCATTTACCATCCGTAATCCGGTTACCTGGCGGTAATTGATCGGTATAGGAGAGATTAAATTCTCGGCCTACTAAACGCTTGGCATTGTCTTCGACAAAATCATTCGGAGAAATGTCACGTTCATTCATCGCCACTAAACGGCCTCGTACCATGGGATAAAACTCTGGTGTTGGTACGCCAGCATTGACTAGAGACTGGGTAATGTCTGCTTTTTGCTGGCCCTGTACATTAATCATGAATCGATTAGGTGCATCTGCTGGGATATTGCCTTGCCAAGTACTCAGTAAATCTTGGCGTAATAATAAAATCATCAACAAAGCCATCAAGGCAATACCGAGTGAGGTAATTTGCATTACTGCATAACCTGAACGTCTGCTTTGTGCAGTGATCGCAAAGCGAATAGCAAAGTTCTGTGTCGCAATTTTGCTCAAGAGCTTGAGAACTAGCCAAGCGCAGCCAGCAAAAACGATTAATGCACCACCAAAACTCAGGCCTGCCCAAAATGCCAGCTTCCAATCACGTGCCGCAAGTGCGATCAACATCGCTGCTGTACCCAAGCCAAAGATCGCAACCCAAATAGAGGAGCTATTAATGCCTTCGAATTCTTTACGGATGAGTCGTATCGGCGAAACCTTGACCAAGGCAAATAGTGGTGGCCCGGCAAAGCCAATCAATAAGAACCAAGCAAAAAGTGAGCTCCACACAATTGGCCATATCGAAACACTAGGCAAGTTTGTCAAAATCAAATTACCCAATAAGAAAGTCAGCACTAGTTGAACCAAATAGCCGAGAGCGGACCCTAAGGCGGCAGCTAAGATACCTAAACTAAGAATCGTGGTGATTTGTTTTTTCAGAATGATGGCTGCAGTAGCACCAAAACATTTCAGGACAGCACAACCATCAGCTTGTTTCAGCGCATAACGGCGGGCTGATAAAGCAATGGCCACTGCTGCAACCATCGCCGTTAAGACCGCTATTAAAGATAGGAAACGCTCTGCTCGCTCTAAGGTCTTGCGCATAACGGGTTGAGCATTTTCGAGTGTCTCAATTCGTAAACCGCGCAGCCCCTCAGAATCAATGTAGCCCTTTGCCCATTTTTCATAAGATTGCACTTGCTCATCAGGGCCGGCTAGAAGCAATCGATAAGTTACCCTACTACCAAGACCGATCAAACCGGTAGCTGGTAAATCCTCTAATGCCATCATGACGCGCGGGGCAAAGTTCATAAAGCCAGCACCACGGTCAATTTCACGCTCGAGTACACCTGCAATCAGAAATGTTTTCTGTCCTAGGTTTAGTTGATCACCCAGCTTTGCTTGCAAACTTGCCAACATCACTGGATCGATCCAAACAGAACCTGGGGGTGGGCCCGAATTAAACGTGGAGTTATTTGACTGAACCTGCAGTGCACCTCGTAATGGGTACAGTGGGCTGACTGCTTTTAAGGAGGCTAACTTGCTATGTGTTCCCACTGTTGCCATGCTAGGGAAGACAATAGTTTGGGCAACTTGTAGCCCGCTATTACGCGCCTCCACCATAAAACGCTCTGGCAATGGTTGATCTGACGCAATCAGAACATCAGAGGCTAGTAATTGACGGGCGTCAAACTGAAACGCCCTTTGCATCCGATCAGCCAGGAAGCTGACACTGGCTAAAGCAGTTACTGAAAGTGTGAGTGCTACAAACAGCCAGGCTAACTCATGAGAGCGTAGCTCCTGCTTTAAACCCCTCAAGAAGCTTACGAATGACTGTTTCAAATTGCCTGAATCTGGCCGCCATCTACGCGCATGACGGTACCAGTAATAAAGGATGCATTCTGGCTAGCCAAAAAGGCAGCGGCATCACCATACTCTTTGGGATCACCATAACGCCCCATCGGAATCTGTCTCAAACTCGCCTTCACAACCTCTTCATAAGAAATATTTTCGCGCTTTGCTCTTGCCTCATCCAATTGGCGCAAGCGATCTGTTGCTACACGACCAGGCATGATGACATTCACAGTAATGCCTTCGTGAGCTACTTCAGCAGCCAACGTTTTAGACCATGCCAGCAATGCCGCACGCAAGGTATTTGATATTGCTAAATTTTTAATCGGGGCAATAGCACCCGAAGTAGTGCTAGTAATAATACGGCCCCATTTACGCTGACGCATACCCGGTAAAACGCGATCGGTAATTGCGATGAGCGATAAGACCATATCGTTAAAACTTTTTTGCCAGAGTGCAGGATCTTGTCCAGCAGCTGGGGTTGGCGGTGGTCCACCCGTGTTATTAATCAAGATATCAATTGGCCCAAGCTCTTGTTCTACTTTTGAAATCAGGCTATCAATCACAGATGCATCAGCAAGATCCCAGTTCAAGGCCAAGGCCGTTCCGCCAGCAGCTTGTATGAGTTCGACCGATTTTTGCAAACCTTCTGAACTACGACCAGTGACGGCAACCTTTACGCCCTCACGTGCTAATGAGACTGCCATTGCTTGCCCCAAACCACGGCTAGATGCCATAACCAATGCGACTTTACCTTTGATTCCTAAATCCATTCTATCTCCCGGATCACTATTTATAGATACTGCTTATTTTCCTTTTACTGTCCTAAGGGCTTAGGCAGATTAGCAGCATATTTATCTAACTGAACCTCGTACTCCTTCAAAATCTCAGCAAGCGCCTGCTGCTGCCCCAATGCCAACGAGCCCGGTGTATTGTCTTTGAGAGCAATTCGCTTGGTATAGCGATTAGTACCAATGATAGGGTTAGTCTTTCCAGCATTTTCAACAGTTAAGAAAAACTCAATACTCACTACGGCCTCTGGTCTAACGCGATAGTCTCCATAGAATTCATTCACGCTTGCCTGCAAGGTGTAATACGGAAAGAAGCTATTACTCTGCCCTACGGCTGCAGAGAAAATACCTGACTGATTGATCCATTGGCGCTCTGCATTCGAAATCATTTCAGCGGGAAGTACCGTATAGACGTTATAGAAATCTTTTTCAAAGCGTTGATCACTCAAGCGGTAAACCAAAGATCTACCATCGTACGGCGCTGAGACAGAAACAGAACCGATCTTGAGCCAATAGTTTGTGCGAGCCTTCAGGGGCGTACCACTGCGTTCAGGATTGACCATGAAGCTAGTAGGAGTCACGGGGCCACGAGTTGGCAGTGAGCAGGCAACCAGACCGAAAAATACTGTGGATATCAGAATGTGCTTGATCATTTTTGAGCTCCAGATTGTCCTTGCGTACCATTTAACGGAGGCACTATTCTTGGCGGTGGTTCACCCCAAATCAAACTCGACGGAGATTGGCTTGCGATGCGACTGAACTCATTCAGATTCTCAGTCGTTTGCTTCAAGTTTTCAACCGTTGTAGCAGTATCGCCCTGGATAGTCGTCACAGTTTGGCGCAAGGACACAATAGTGCCTATCAGTTCGCGCATGAGAATATTGAGCTCCTCTTTGTCAGTGGCCTTAGCAATGCGCTCAAGAATGACATTCATTGATTGAACGGAACGAGCCAGGCCCTCATTGCCCTTACCATCCCCAGCCAATAAAGTATTAAGACTAACCAAGAGTTGATCAATATTGGCATTATTTAACGCAGTCACAAATTTCTGGAGACCCATAATGATTTCATCTGCCTGATTTGGGAGCGATGGAATGACGGGTTCGGCAGGCTGCCAGTCGTACGGCAGTGGCTCGTAGTCAGAAGCCCCATTAGAAAAATCAAACTCGACATAATTCACGCCTGTAATGCCCATAGACTTCACGCGTGCCCGTAGATTATTTTTTACAAAATCCTCAATCTGCTCTTCGGTCAACTTATCACCAAAGATTTGCATCCGCACGACCACATACTGTAGGCGCTTCTCAAACGGGCGGTCTTTTTCATAAATGTCACCAGAAAGCCCAATCAAAGTCACCTGCCCGACCTTCACGCCTCTAAAGCGGACTGCAGCGCCAGTATCCAATCCCGTCACAGACTGTTTGAGATAGGTTTCTACCATGAAGGATTTTTTAAATAACTGCCCTGATCCAAAGATCAAAATAATCGCTATTAGCACTCCGATTGCGGCAAGCACAAAAACGCCTAAACGAAAATAATTTGGATTTGAGTTATTGCTCATGCGGCTTCCTTGCTCATCATGCGATTAAAGAATTGATGCACTCTTGGGTCGGGACTGCTATCTCTTAGTACTTTTGGATCGCCTTGGGCAATGATGCCTTTAGCGCCCTTATCCAACATAATTACCTTGTCTGCAATGGCATAGATACTGGCCAGCTCATGCGACACAATTACAAAAGTAATGCCTAAATTTTTAGAGAGGTCCAGAATCGTACTATCTAGATCAGCTGAAGTAATTGGGTCCAAGCCTGCTGAAGGTTCATCCAAGAACAAAATTTGAGGATCTAGAGCCATCGCTCTAGCAATTGCAGCACGCTTTTGCATACCACCGCTAATCTCATTAGGCATATAAGATTCATAAGGCAATAGGCCTACTAGATCCAACTTACAACGTGCCAACAAGTCCATCTGATCTTGAGTTAGGTTGGTGTATTCCTGCATAAATAGGGTGACGTTATCTAATAAATTCATGGAACCAAATAAAGCACCCTGCTGATACATCACACCAAAGCTAGTCATAATCTTTTGGCGCTCTGCACCAACTGCAGTAGTAATGTTTTGATCTTCAATCAGTACATTGCCAGCTAAGGGTTGATGTAAACCAAAGAGGTTTGTGAGCAAGCTAGATTTACCGCAACCAGACCCACCCAGAATGACAAATATTTCGCCGTAGTTCACTGAGAAGTTGAGGTTTTGGAGCAGAATATTTGAGCCATAACCTACGGTCAAATTCTGCACATCAATGGCGAGTCCGTTCTTGTCCATTAAAAGCCCGTCTTATAAGAGATATAAGCAAAAATACCATCCACTAAAACAATCATCACAATACTACTGACCACTGCACGCGTAGCGGAGATACCCACTGCCGCAGCACCAGTGCCTGTTTGCATGCCACGCAGGCAACCCACAGCAGAAACTACCACGCCAAATAAAGTGGCCTTAATGAGTCCAGAACCAATATCTTCAATCGTCACTGTCTGCAACATTCCGTTCCAGAAATTGATAAATGGAATGTCATACGCCAGCATCGTTACCATCGAGGCAAAGATACTCACGATGTCAGCGTATAAAGTCAGTATCGGCATAACTAAGATGCCAGCGAGCACCCGGGGCACTACTAAAAAACGAATTGGGCTCAGGCCGCCAGTAACCAAGGCATCAACCTCATTATTCACAGTCATCGTGCCAATCTCTGCAGCAAATGCAGCAGATGAACGGCCTGCCAATAAGATGGCAGTAATCAGAGGGCCCATTTCACGGACGACTCCCAATGCAGCAAGAGGGCCTACAAAAGAGACCGCGCCAAATTGCTTCATGCCAATAGCTGCCTGAAAAGATAAAATGACCCCGATCAAAAAAGATACTAAGCCGACGATCGGCAATGCAGCAATACCTGCTTGGACGGCAGCATTCACAAAATCACCCCAGCGCACCTGGTTTGGATGGCATAATGACCAGAAAAGATCAGCTGCTAAATGTCCAGTAAACGTGATTAGGCCCTTGGCATCATCTAAGAGGTTTTGTGTTGCCATGCCAGTGCTTACAATAAAACCTCTCTTCGCTTTTACGGCTGGTACTGGGAATAAATTACTAATGGGATCAAATTCTTTTAACAGAGGTTCATAGCGAGGATTTAATCCCACCAGCGAAAATTGACCGCCTGCTTTTTGTTGTGCCTCCTCAATATCAATTAAAAAGGCAATCCCAGAACCATCTAGCGATGAGATGTTCGTCGCATCAAAAGTTAAGGAATGATTACCCGAGCTCTGAAGCCAGCTATTTTGTTGTGCTCGTATTTGAGTCCATACATTTTCCAGCGAATAGACATCCACTTTGCCAGTAATCACCACCTTTGCAGTTTGAGGGTCGACCAAGATCCACTTCGCAATGGAAGCACCTATGCTGGGGCTATTAATCTGGCTGGGCATTATCAGAAAATGGAGGTCTAGAAGGCTATCTGTCGGGGTTTGAATGATCTTATCCCAACTATAAGGGATCTTGATGAAGGGCTGGAGAAAGTGAAAAGGGCCTAGTTTTTCAACTAGGCCCTCAATAAGATGGTGCGGCTGGCAGGAATTGAACCCACGACCCCTTGGTTCGTAGCCAAGTACTCTATCCAACTGAGCTACAGCCGCAACAGCCATAATTATGCCATGGAAGAGAAAAACTACATTACACCCCCTGGCCACGAACGCATCAAAGCTGAGCTTCTAAAGCTCTTAAACGTGGATCGACCTGAAGTTGTGCGGGTCGTTCACTGGGCAGCCTCGAATGGCGATCGCTCTGAAAACGGGGACTATATCTACGGTAAAAAACGCCTTCGGGAGATTGATCGTCGCATTCGCTTTCTTAATCAACGTCTGGAATTTGCCGTTGTTGTTGATAATTTAGCCCGCAAAAAAGGAGATGCTGATGCAGACCAAGTCTTCTTTGGAGCAACTGTGACCTACTCTCCCTTAGAAGGATCGGAAGCCGGAAAAGAAACCATGATCACGATTGTTGGAGTCGATGAGGTGGATCTAGAAAAAAATCATGTGAGTTGGGTATCGCCGATTGCTAAAGCATTAATCAAAGCAAGGCTGGGCGATAGTGTTGTGATCCAAACGCCCACAGGACCCTGTGAGATTGAAATACGAGATGTCCAGTATCTCTAGCGCTTACAGTAATTTAGATTGCTCGGGTGCGAGTCACGCGCATGACATCGTGATTCGCACGCAAGCTACGCATCACTTTAGATAAATGCAGACGGTCGTATACCTGGATGGTGAAACGAATGGTGACAGAGTCTTCCTTATAGCGATCTTCCATAGATACATTCATAATGTTAGAGTCCGCAGAGGTCACACTACTAGCGACCCGCGCAAGTACGCCCTTACCCTGACGTGTATCAATCGCTAAGTCCACTTCAAACTCGCGATGCACTTCTTTGCCCCACTCTACCTCTACCCATTTATCGCCATCTTTTGACAACATGCGAAGTGCCACTGGGCAGTCGTTGGCATGAACTTGCAAACCTTCACCTTTACCAAGATAGCCAATGATGTTATCGCCTGGAATCGGATGGCAACAAGTCTGAAAGCTAATGGAATTCCCTTCGCGCCCATCAACCAAAATGGCCTGGCGCTGATGGTGGTGTGCTTCTGAAGTTGCTGCAATCCAATCAGCCGCACCTAAACGCATTTGCTCACTACCACCTTCATCATCAATCAAGATCTTGAGACGAATCGCTAACTCTTGGGGTGATCTGCGTCCCAAAGCAATATTGACACAGGCCTCTTCACGGGTTTTATCGCCCGTCCAGTGCATCAGTTTTTCCCAGATCTCTGGGGTCAACAAGGCGGCGTCAACACCCTGCTGACGCAGGCTATTCGCTAATAGACGTTCACCTAGCTGCAATGATTCTGAATAGTGTTTGGTTTTTAAGGAATGGCGTATCGATGCACGGGCTTTGCCTGTGCGCACAAACACCAACCAACCAGGATTTGGTTGTGAACTAGCCGAAGTGATAACCTCAATAATGTCACCATTCTTGAGTTCACTACGCAGTGGTAGCTGCACACCATTAATCTTCACAGCAACGCAGGTGTTTCCAACATCACTGTGAATCGAGTAGGCAAAGTCAAGCGCAGTAGCGCCTCTCGGTAATGCCCTAATTTGCCCCTTGGGGGTGAAGACATAAACTGCATCTGGGAACAGGTCAATCTTGACGTGCTCCAAGAATTCTTGCGAGTCACCGCTACTATCCTGAATATCAATTAACGATTGCAACCACTGGTGCGCGCGGTTTTGCACTTCACTCATATCCGGCGAGCCGTCTTTATAGGCCCAATGAGCCGCAACCCCAGCCTCAGCTACCGCATGCATGTCAGCCGTACGAATCTGAAACTCTACTGGCACACCTGATGGACCCAAGAGTGTTGTATGCAGCGATTGATAGCCATTTAACTTCGGAATGGCAATGTAATCCTTGAACTTACCAGGCATAGGCTTGTAAAGAGAATGCAAGATGCCGAGTGCACGATAGCACTCATCGATACTGCCCACTGTGACACGGAAGGCATAAACATCTAAGACTTGAGAAAAACTCACATGCTTAATGCGCATCTTGTTGTAGATGCTATAGAGCGTTTTCTCACGACCACGCAGATCCACTTCAAGATTGGCTTTTGCGAACGCCATGCGTGAGGTCTGCAAAATCTTTTCAATCATTTCCTTACGATTGCCACGAGCCTTTTTAACTGCACCCTCAATCACCCGAAAGCGCATTGGCATGGAATAACGGAAACTTAAATCCTGCAAATCACGATAAATAATGTTCAAGCCTAGGCGGTGGGCAATCGGCGCATAGATCTCAATAGTTTCTGCAGCAACCCTGCGACGCTTTTCCATGGGGACTGCATCTAAGGTGCGCATATTATGCGTACGATCAGCCAGCTTAACTAAGATGACACGAACATCGCGTGCCATAGCCATAAACATTTTGCGAAAGCTCTCTGCTTGTGCTTCTGCATTGCTCTGGAACTCTAATTTATCGAGCTTAGTCAGACCTTCCACTAACTCAGCAACCTTAGTGCCAAACTTTTGAACCAAATCTGCATTGGTGGAGCCAGTATCTTCAATCACATCGTGCAATAAGGCAGCCATGATTGACGGCGCATCTAATCGCCAAGTAGCGCAAAGCTCTGCTACAGAAACGGGATGGGTAATATAAGGTTCGCCACTATGACGGTATTGACCTAGGTGAGCAGCATCGGCAAACTGAAACGCTTTTTTAACTTGCGTAACTTCATCAGGCTTTAAGTAAGTCAGTTTCGAGAGCAAGTTCTCGATTGAAACGACTTGGTGTTTTAAAGGCTTAGCAGGCGCAGAGGTTGGCCCAAACAAATGCCGACTCGATTGCGCGAGCAATGTCGCCAGAATGGATTTTTTACCAGAGTCTTGATTGATTTGCTTGGGTGTATCTGAAGGTATATGCAACAGATCAGCTTGGACAGCTCCAAGCGGGGACTCGTTAGGCGAGACCCCTCCAACTAATTCCGATGTTTTGGCTGTGCCTAGAGGGAGCTCCACACCGGAACTCCTAAATTACAAAGGTACTTTGGTCAGCATGTCACGGTCGGTCACACCAGCAGCAACTTCACGTAATGCAACTACTGTTGCTTTATCTTTGGACTCAACACGTGGGGAGTGACCTTGAACCAATTGGCGAGCGCGATAAGTCGCAGCCAAAACCAGTTCAAAACGATTTGGGATAGTTTTAAGGCAATCTTCTACAGTAATACGGGCCATCCTGAACTCACTTAAATTTAGCTTCAATACCTATAGGATAACTGATTAGACCCCGAGTCGCCTTAAAAGGGCTGGATTTCTGGCCATAGCAGGTCCGGAACGAAGGCGGCTAGAGGCCAAAATCTGCTTTAGATCAACCAGAGCCTGATCAAAAGAGTCGTTCACGACAATATAGTCAGCCTCATGGGCATGCAGCAGTTCAACGTGTGCGGCGGCCAATCGCCTCGCAATAGTCGCTTCATCGTCCTGCCCGCGCTTACGCAGACGCTCCTCTAAGGCTTCAATCGAAGGGGGGAAAATAAAGATCCACTGCGCTGCTGGGATCAATTTCCGAATTTGCTGGGCGCCTTGCCAATCGATCTCAAGTACTACATCACTACCCGCTTGCATTTGTGATTCGATCCAAGGTTTCGATGTGCCATAAAAATGGCCATGCACTTCTGCCCATTCTAAAAAGTGACCCTGATCTTTCTCACGAGTAAATTCTTCTTTGGACACAAAGCGATAATTTTTGCCATCCACTTCACCAGACCGAGGTGCTCGTGTCGTGGTTGATAGGGATAATTTCAAACCCTGATCCGCTTTGAGCAGTGCATCGACCAAAGAAGATTTGCCTGCACCAGATGGCGCAACAATCATCAACATGCTACCTTGGTATGCTGGGGTTTGGTTTGCCTTAGTCATGATTCAATTGTACGGATTACTCTAAGTTTTGTACTTGTTCGCGCATTTGCTCGATCAAGAGCTTGAGTTCTAGGGCGGCCTGGGTGCATTCTTCAGAAACCGACTTTGAGCTGAGGGTATTCGCTTCACGGTTGAGCTCTTGCATCAAAAAGTCTAAACGTTTGCCGACGGGGCCTTTGCCAGCAAGTGCAGTATCAACAGCTTGAAGATGCGTTTTCAAACGGGCAAACTCTTCTGCGACATCGATACGTACTGCATAGAGTACAACCTCTTGGCGAATACGCTCCATGAGTTCTGTACCTGACCTGCTTGAACTCTTTCCTTGTTCTTGGGCCGCTAAGGCTTCTGATAAACGTTCAGTGAGTTTTTCTTGATACTGCGCCACATATTCTGGAACCTTAGGCTCAATCGTCTTGACGATGACACGCATCTTGCCAGTGATACTAGTAAGAACACCAACCAAGGCTTTGCCTTCTGCATTCCGGCTTTCGCTTAAAACAGCCAATGCTGCTTTGCCAGCTTCGACAGTAGCTGCAATCCAACCCTCTTCCTCGCCACGTGGCTCAGAAACGACTCCGGGCCAACGCAGGACATCGGAAATGCTTAACTCTCGTGCATCTGTGAAAGTTTCTTGGGCTTGAGCTTGCATTACCTTTAGCGCCTCTAAGCGATCTTGATTTAAGGCGCCTAGGGCCTGAGGATTAGCTTTAGCAGCCCCACCACTGTTATTAATGCGCCAAGCTACCCTAAATTCGACTTTTCCTCGGGAAAGGCTCTGAGTCACTAGTTCCCGCAAAGCAGGCTCGGCCCCACGACATTCGTCTGGAAGACGAAAGCCTAAATCCAGAAAGCGGCTATTCACAGCCCGACATTCCACCTGCAGATCAGCAACTACACCAGCTCCTAGGGAGACTTGGCGAGAAGCGCTGCCATAACCAGTCATGCTCGATATCATAGGGACATTGTAGATTCTTTATAGACGCACAGACTAATTGCAGATCAACCTGAGGACCAAAAGCTCATGAGTACCCCGAACCCAGCCAATATCACCCGTCCAAGTGGGCGCAAGCCAAAAGACCTGCGCCCCGTTACGATTACTAGGGCTTTTACTAAACATGCTGAAGGCTCTGTGCTGATTGCTTTTGGGGATACCAAGGTACTGTGCACTGCCAGCATTCTAGATAAGGTGCCACCACATAAAAGAGGTTCCGGTGAAGGTTGGGTGACTGCTGAATACGGCATGCTCCCCCGCTCTACTCATACCCGCAGCGATCGAGAAGCAGCTCGGGGAAAACAATCCGGGCGCACTCAAGAAATTCAGCGCCTCATTGGTCGCGCAATGCGGAGCATCTTCAATCTTGAAATTTTGGGTGAGCGCACTATTCACTTAGATTGCGATGTCTTACAAGCTGACGGTGGCACCCGTACTGCTGCGATTACTGGTGCTTACGTTGCTGCGCGTGATGCAGTCAATCACTTACTTCAAAATGGTGTCCTGACTCAAGATCCCATCATTGATAGCGTAGCTGCTATCTCTGTGGGCATCTATCAAGGCACTCCAGTTCTCGATTTAGATTACCCGGAAGACTCCTCTTGCGATACCGATATGAATGTCGTGATGACTGGTAAGGGCGGCATGATTGAAGTACAGGGTACTGCGGAAGGCCCAGCATTCTCGAGGCCCGAACTCAATGCCCTGTTAGATCTTGCTGAGCAAGGCATTAAAGAGCTCACTCAATTACAAATAGAAGCATTGAAGTAAGCCTATTTTGTTAGTTCCCTTGTTAGTTCCTTTATTTGCTCAATAGTTAATGCAAAAGCTCGTTCTCGCCTCTAATAATGCTGGCAAGCTGAAAGAATTTCAGGCGCTCTTGGCACCCTTTCACTTTGAGGTCATACCGCAAGGAGTGCTTGGCATTCCGCCTGCTGAAGAACCCTATGACACCTTTGTAGAGAATGCCCTTGCTAAAGCGCGTCACGCTAGTAGTGTTAGTGGTTTACCAGCTTTGGCTGATGATTCTGGCATTTGTGCACATGCACTGAATAATAGGCCCGGCGTTCACTCTGCTCGCTATTCTGGCGAGCAAGCAAATGATGCTGCCAATAATCAAAAGCTCATCTCTGAATTAAGTAATCAATCTGATCGCAGCGCACATTATGTTTGCGCTTTAGTCTTGGTCAATAGTGCTAACGACCCTAATCCTTTGGTTGTGGAAACGAGCTGGCATGGCGTCATCGTAAATGAAGCAATGGGCAGCAATGGCTTTGGTTATGATCCTTATTTTTTCTTACCCGAACTCAATCTAACCGCGGCACAACTTGACCCTACGCAAAAGAATTTGATGAGTCATCGTGGTCAAGCCTTACGTGAACTGATTCATCAATTACAGTTGCGCTCTTCATTACTGTGATCAATCCCATTGCGCTAACAGCCCTGCCGCCTATGGCTTTGTATATTCATTTTCCATGGTGTGAAAAGAAATGCCCCTATTGCGACTTTAATTCCCATCAAATTAAAGATCAGTCTTCTAATCTATTGGGCGGTTTTGATGAGCAGCGCTATATCAATGCCTTAATTGCCGATCTAGAAACTGAGCTACCGAATATTTGGGGGCGCCACGTTCACAGTATTTTTATTGGTGGTGGTACGCCAAGCTTGTTATCGGCAGCTGGTATGGATCAGTTACTTTGCGCGGTTCGCGCCCGTCTCAATTTAGAGCCTGATGCAGAGATCACCATGGAAGCCAATCCCGGCTCAGTGGAGGCAGAAAAATTAGCTGGCTTTGCCAAAGCTGGTATTAATCGGGTGTCTTTGGGTATCCAGAGCTTTCAAGATGAACAGCTCAAGGCGCTGGGGCGTATTCATAATGGCGCAGAAGCCAAGCATGCAGTAGAGATTGCACTGGCTAACTTTAAGTCCGTTAATTTAGACCTGATGTATGGCTTACCCAATCAAAGCCTTGAAGCTGCAAGGTCAGATATCGAAACAGCTCTCTCTTTTCAGACGCCTCACCTCTCGCTTTACAACCTCACGCTTGAGCCCAATACTTATTTTGCGAATTTTCCTCCCAAGTTACCAAGTGATGATGAGATCGATGCGATCTTCGAACAAAACTTAGCATTGCTTACTGGGGCAGGCTACCAGCGTTACGAAGTCTCTGCTTATGCTAAGAAAGATCAGGAATGTAAACACAATCTGAACTACTGGCGCTTTGGTGATTACATTGGCATCGGCGCTGGTGCTCACGGTAAGATTTCTTATCCAGCAAAAATTACTCGTCAAGTACGAGAACGGCATCCTGAAACCTATATGCAGGCAATGGAGACTAAAGGCAATGCCCTCATTGAGTCACGAGAAATCCCTGTCAAAGATCTTCCCTTTGAATTTATGCTCAATACCTTAAGACTGACGGATGGCGTTGATACCAACACCTTCAGTGAGCGCACTGGCTTGCCTTTGAGTGTGATTAGCAAAGGCCTAGATGCAGCGAGTAAAAAAGGTTTGTTAGATGAGAACCCCAGTAAGCTCAAAGCAACAACTTTGGGTCTACGCTACTTAAATAATCTTCAAGAAATATTCTTAGACTAAAGTTGGTTTACTTCCCAGTCCAAACGGGCGGCTCACCTTTTAGGAAGGAAGCGACCCCATTTTTAAAATCAGCACTGCCATATGTTTCTCGAATCAGATCTTCACAGTCTGGTAGTTGGTTAGCAATAATTCTGGCCATGATGAGTTTGCTGGCCTTTTGAGTAATCGGCGCCAATTTGGACAAGCGCTCCGCTAAAGCATCTGCTTCTTTGCCAAGTTGATCGGCATTGTGGGTAGCTAATAAGTAACCTTGGACTTTGAGTTCGCTTGCTGGAATCATTTCCGCCAAGAGCAGCATACGCCGAACGATATTCATGCCCAGGTGCGCAACCAACCAGGCGATATTGCCGGGGTAGAGGCAATTACCAAGCGTTCTGGCAATGGGCACACCAAACTTGGCATCAGGGCTTGAGATCCGAAAGTCACAGCAGGTCGCAATGGCAAGGCCACCACCCACTGCCATGCCATCAATCACAGCGATCGTCGGTATTGGTAGTGTTGCTAAGGGATTTAAATAATCATGAATGGCTGCTTCATAACGAACGCCATCTTCTCCATCTTTAAAGCTCGAAAATTGCGCAATATCACTACCAGAGACAAAAGACTTACCACCAGCACCCCGGAAGATAGCTACCCGAATATTGGGGTTCTTGGCAATGTCCTGGCAAATCGATTGAAGACTTTCATACATGGCGACCGTCATGGCATTGAGTGCTGCCACGTGATCAAAAGTAATGTATGCAATCTTGCCGCGCAATTCAAAGTTTACTTGCGCAAGCTTACCGTCTTGATCTTTTTGCGTCATAGAGAAAGCTTATTCCGCTTTAATATTTAAGCTCTTTACTAAGCGCTGGTATTTAGCGAGCTCACCAGTCAAGAACAGGCTAAATGCAGCAGGTGTTGTAGGCCCTTCAGGCTGTAAGCCCTGTGAATCCAATGTCTTCTTGATTTGTGGATCTGCCATCGCTGCTTTTACTGCCTGATCGATCTTGTTTACTACCGCTAAATCCATGCCTTTAGGTCCCATGATGGAATACCAGTTCGTCACATCAAATCCGGTAATACCAACCTCATTAAAGGTAGGTACGTTTGGCAGAATAGATAAACGTTTTGGAGTCGAAATCGCCAATGCCTTCAAGCTACCGTCTTTGATCTGCTGCAAGTTTGGTGGCAAGGTATCAAAGTTCATCGTAATCTGACCACCAAGTAAATCAATAATAGCTTGGCCACTACCTTTATATGGAACGTGATTTAACTCAATACCCGCAATCTTGGCAAACAAGGCGCCCGCTAAGTGTTGTGTACTACCAATCCCTGATGAGCCATAGGTCATCTGCCCGGGGTTAGCCTTAGCAAGTGAAATTAATTGCGCAACTGTGTTCACCGGCAATGATGCTTTTACAACCAACACGTTTGGCACGTAACCTAAATACGTAATGGGTGTGAAATCGGTTGCAGGATTGTAAGGAACGCTGCTTAAAACAAACGGGGCAATAGCATTGGAATTAGAGTGCCCAACAAGTAAGGTATAGCCATCTGGATTGGCTTTGGCAATCTGATCTGCAGCAATCGTGCCCGCAGCGCCAGACTTGTTTTCAACAATCACGCTCTGACCCAAAATCTCACTCATCTTCGGCGCGATGGCTCTAGCCACAATATCCGTGCCGCCACCGGGAGCAAATCCTACGATCAGACGAATTGGCTTTGTTGGAAAGGCTTGCTGGGCGAGCGTGAGAAATGATGTGCAACTCAGTGCTACAGCAATCAAACTACGTAACGCCCATTTCGGTAATTGAACCAACATACAGCCTCCAAATTTGTTGTAATCGTCTTTGATACTATTAGGTATTCATTCTAAACATATAAAAATAAACGAGCCAATGACCAAAATACCTATCCAGAGTGATCCCAAGGGGGCACCTAGGCCTTTGCCTCTCGCTGGGGTGAGAGTACTAGATGTTAGCCAGGTGATGGCTGGCCCCTACTGCTGCATGCTCCTAGCTGACTTAGGCGCTGATGTCATCAAAATAGAGCCTCCGGGTACGGGCGATCAAACCCGAGCAGCGATGGGATTCAAAATGAAGGGTTCAGACAGCATGGGCTTTTTGAACATGAATCGCAATAAGCGCAGCCTCACTCTCAATCTCAAAACAGAGGCGGGCAAAAAGGTCTTTTTTGAATTAGTGAAGACAGCAGATATTTTGGTAGAAAACTATCGTCCTGGTGTCATGAAAAAACTGGGAATTGATTACCCTTCTCTTCAGCCCATCAATCCAGGTTTGGTCTATGCCAGCATCTCCGGTTTTGGACAAACAGGTCCTTGGGCAGATCGTCCAGGTTTTGATTTGATGGCACAAGCCATGTCAGGCGTGATGAGTGTCACTGGTTATCCTGATGGTCCACCAGTAAAAGCAGGGGTGCCAGTGGCAGATATTGGTTGCGCACTCTTTGCTATTTATGGAATTTTGTCAGCTTACATTGGTAAAACCAAAACGGGTGAAGGTCAATTTATTGATGCCTCTTTGTTTGACTCTGCTTTAGCATTTTCTATCTGGGATACCGCGCAATACTGGGGTACTGGGGTTGAGCCCTATAAGTTAGGTACTGCCAATCATATGAGCGCACCCTATCAGGCTATGAAAGCTTCAGATGGCTACTTCGTGATGGGCGCTACTAATCAAAAGCTGTGGAAGTTACTCTGCGACAAAATTGCGCGCCCTGAATTATGTGATGATGCGCGTTTTAAAACCAATCCCCTCAGACTTGCCAATCGTTTAGAGTTAGTGACTGAACTAGAAAAAACTTTTGTTACCAGAACCAGTCATGAATGGGTAGATGATCTCTTGGCTGCTGGTATTCCGGCAGGTCCAATTAATACCTATCCAGAGGCATTTGATAGTGATCACGGTCGTCATCGCAAAATGCGGATGGAAATTGATCATCCCGTGGAAGGTACTGTTCCTAATATTGGTTTTGCGGTCAAGCTGATGGGCACACCACAGCAAGTGCGTAAACACCCTCCACTACTGGGCGAACATACGAGTGAAGTATTGGCTGAGCTCGGAATTTCAGGGGACGAACTCAAGGCACTCGAGGCAGGTGGCGCATTTGCTCCCTAAGCTGTGTAACACTTCTGAAATAGGCAGCTATTACAATAAAGATAATCAATTCATTTAGAAAATATATGCGTTTACTCTCACTCACAGCCTGCATTGCACTATCCATCACCCTTTTGGGATGCTCTTCTTTAGAGCGTAAATCTGCCGTGCCCGCCCAATCACTCAGTAAAGCGCAAATTGCCGGCTTACCCAGTGTGCGCTATCTCATCTCCACACAGGCTAGCGTAGATGCACTTGTAGCTGATCTCATTCAAATTGAAGCTGCTCGTGGCAAACAGGCATTCGCCGGCGATGCTAACTTCTTAGCCCTTTCAGGTGGCGGCGATGATGGCGCCTTCGGTGCCGGTCTTTTGGTTGGTTGGTCTAAGCAAGGCTCTAGGCCCGCTTTTAATTTAGTCACCGGCATTAGCACTGGTGCATTAATGGCTCCATTCGCTTATCTCGGTAAAGAATATGATCCAGTGTTACAACAGGTCTATACCAGCATCAATCCGAAAGATGTTTATATTCAGCGGGGCATTTTGTCTGGAATCTTTAGCGATGGCTTGGCTGATTCCACCCCGCTCTACCAATTAATCTCAAAATATGTTGATGCGAATTTCCTCAAGAAAATCGCTTATGAATACAACACTAATGGTCGTTGGCTATTGATTGGCACTACCAATATTGATGCTGGCATCCCAGTAGCCTGGAATATGGGCCGAATTGCCACGATCGGCACACCTGAAGCACTTGAACTCTTTCGTCGCATCATGCTCGCGTCCGCATCCATTCCTGGTGCATTCTCACCAGTGATGTTTGATTTCTTAGTAGATGGTCAAGCTTTCCAAGAAATGCATGTTGATGGTGGTGCTAGTACACAAGTATTCTTGTATCCATCAGCAGCAGCGCAAAAGGCGAATGAATTAGGCATTAAGCGACGCTTTAACCGTCAGGCTTACATTATTCGTAATTCACGTTTAGACCCTCGCTGGAACGAAACTGAGCGCCGGACTATTAGCGTTGCGGGGCGAGCCATTGCTCAATTGATTCAGACGCAAGGCATCGGAGATCTGTATCGCATCTATGCTATGGCCAAGATGGATCAAGTGGGCTTTAACCTCGCTTACATTGGCTCAGACTTTAATGAACCCCATACAGAAGAGTTTGATACCAAGTACATGAACGCCCTATTTCAATACGGCTATGAGCATGCGGTTAATGGTTATGCTTGGAGTAAATATCCGCCGGGATACAAGACCGCCATGGACAGCGATGGCGAGAAGATGACTCTGAAGAAAAAGAATAAGCAATAGCTCAAGAACTGAAGAGATAAAGAAAAACCCCAGCCAAAGAGCTGGGGTTTGTATTTTTGGCGGAAGAGGTGTCAGGATTCCAACATGTAATGCCTTGTTTGGTGTTGGTACATCTTGATACGTCTTATACCCGCTAGACCCAGTATTTATATGGGTCAAATCCGCATTAAATGTTTACTGCGTAGCCAATATTAAATCAAGGCCTTACCTTACTTATCAACGCCTCACATAGCCAATCACCACAATCCCGTGGGGAAAAAAGTGGGGACGGTCAGAAGGAATCGTCATGAAAACAGTCTTTACAGATTTATTTTTAAAAAGTCTTAATAAGGTCGGCAGATATACGGATGGTGATACTAAGGGCCTAAATCTTCAGGTCAAGCCCAATCTACAGAAGTACTGGGTACTGAGGTACTCCTTTCAAGAAAAGCGCTTTGACTATAGCCTTGGTTCCTATCCAGAGATATCGCTCAAGGAAGCCCGTAAAAGAGCTACCGCAGTCCGTAATAAGCTAAACCAAGGAATCAACCCAGCTACTGAAAAAAAGGCTCAAAAAGAGCAACAAATGCAGAATGAATGCGAGAAGCCGAAATTTAAGGAATACGCCCTCTCCTGCATTGAAAGTAAGCGCTCTGAGTGGAGCAATAAAAAACATGCCGAACAATGGGGCAACACACTGCGGGACTATGCATTTAAGCATATTGGTCATTTACCACTTGATGCCATTGATACGGAACATATTCTAAAAATACTAAATCCAATTTGGCATTCCAAGACCAACACAGCCTCTCGTTTACGGGGTCGAATCGAATGGATATTGGCTTCGGCAACAACGAGGAGGCTACGCACAGGATTAAACCCTGCGCAATGGCGCGGTCACCTCGATACAATATTACCTAAGCCCTCTAAAGTAGCACCAGTAGAGCATCACAAGGCACTGTCATATAAAGAGCTGCCTGCATTTATTGGCGTAATTAAAGAAATGGACTGCGTATCTAGCCTTGCATTGGAGTTCTTGATACTAAATGCCAACCGCACTAGTGAAGTGCTTCTAGCTTTGCGTGAAGAAGTGCGAGGTGATATTTGGGTTATTCCTGCCAAGCGGATGAAAGCAAAACGAGAGCATCGTGTACCCCTTTGTCCAAGGTCACTTGAAATACTATCCATGGCCCAAAAGAAGGATGAAGATAGCATTTATCTTTTTTCCAGAAATGGGAAACATCTCAGTAACATGGCTCTGACAGAGCTACTACGAAGATTGGAAAAAGAATTTACTGTACATGGATTCCGCTCAACCTTCCGTGACTGGGTTGCAGAGGAAACACAACATTCGCCCGAGGTTGCAGAAAAGGCACTAGCCCACAGCATCCAGAATAAGGTGGAGTCGGCCTACCGTAGAGGAGATTTAATGGAACCCAGAAAGAGACTGATGAGCGACTGGGAAGCCTACTGCCAAACTGGGTATTGGGGTAATGTAATTGCCCTTCCAGGGCAAAAAGCTGCGTAAACTAAACAACTACGCCTAGCCTGACGGGGCGAAAAAGGAGAACCCTGCTCTCCTTGGCGTAGTTTTAATTGCAGGTGTATTAGCAGGAATACACAATGGCAACAAAGAAAAAAGGTTTTAGCAACGCAGAATTCAAAGTGCGTTTGGTAAATCAGCTAGAGGCTGACCTAATGGATTTTAGAGGCGTCTGCTTACAAATTCCAGAAGATACTGTAGACCCAATACTTAAGGCCGCCATTTACGAGCTTGGGCTAGGTGTTATTCATTTTATTGACCAATACCGCATGATAGATACTTCAATAGCGGACCTTAAAAGAATCCCTGGACGCACAAAAAAATATGAAGAGCGTGAATATTTTCGACAAGAAGTTATCAAACATCAAATAAAGCATCCAAATAAGTTTCCTTCATGGGATGCCTTTTCAAGGGGGCTTGATGACTTTAATATCAAACGCACTTCCAAAAAGCTTCCAGAACTGACAGTAGAAAATCGTACTTATGATGTGTGGAAGAAATGGTGGAAAAATAATGAGTTTGACAATCTAGTACATGACTAACCCGCATCAAACCTTTCATGCGTTTTCTTATAAGTAACAAAGGTTCCTAATTGACTCTTATTCAAAAGGAGTCAAGATGGATGCAATCAGTACAAATATTTCAGATACAAAAGAATTACTAAACTCGTTTAAACACGACTTGGTACAGAGGTGCCAGCTGATAAGAATTGAAGAGGTTAGCGCAATCACTACTTTAGCAAAGTCCTCAATCAACCTTTGGGTTGCGCAAGGGAAATTTGTCGCGCCGATTAGCTTATCTCCAACGGTAAAAGTTTGGAAGCTACAAGATGTGGTTAATTGGATTGAAGCTAAGTTAGAAAATAATGGAGCTCAACAATGACATCCGAACTTGAGCGTACATTAGAAAAACTGGCGTGGCAAATATTAGCTGAGAGCAGCCGGTTTGATAGCACTATCTGCGAGCTGGAATACTCTTTTGCCATTTCCAAGGAAATGCGTCACAAAATTCGTTTGGGTGACTTCACTGCAGACGATATACCAGCCTTAATAAAAGAAATTATTAGGTATGAAAATCCGAACAAAAAAACTGCCCTACTCAAGAATGGCTCAAAAGGCCAACCATGATTAAATTTTCTTTCGGTAATGGAGAGGCCGATAACAAGCCCGAACAGCTAGAGGCCGATGACTTCAAAGATTTAGTCCAGTGGATGGTCAACAACCACTCTGAGGCAAAAGGTGGAAACTTTTTTTGTGCGGCAATGAGTTATGGGCACCACGACAAGATTAAAGATTACCCAGACGAGAACTACTGGCGCTTAAAAAGCCATACGCTACCAAGACGAATCCTATCAATGGATTTGGATGGATTTGAAAAGCCAGAAGTATGGGTTTGGTTGCGCCAGTGGATTAGAGACCTAGAGGTGAATGTCTTTTGGTATGAAACTTCTAGCTCCACCGTATTATTGCCTCGAGCAAGGCTTGTCTTTGAGCTCAAACGTGAGGTTGATTATGAAGAGGGTAAGGTATTGGGCTCTGCTCTACAGGCGCACATAGAAGAGGCCGCAATTGGGGCTGGCTATAGTGAGCAGGCAATTAACTTCGATATTTCAGTTTACAGAGGTAGTCAGCCAGTCTTTTTGCCGGTATTTAAAAATAAAGAAGCATTCAAGCAAATGCTTCTCGAAGACCGTATTTATAGAGAAACTTCTGCGGCCCCTTTGGATGTAGATACAGTGCTAAAGGTTGCACCCGAGCGTATCACCCGTAAGCAAAAGCGAGCTGTTAACAAGGCATGGGGGTCTTATTCGATTAACGAGCAACAGCAAATTCTAGATAAATTTAAGGCAGCCAAACAGAAATGGGGTAAAGCTCTAGCTGATACGAGTGGAAAGTCTAACAAAGTAGCTCAAGAAGCTTATGAGGAAATGCTTAGCCTAGGCAGTGAATGGTCATGGTGCTGGCAATTTGATGATGATAGTTATAAGACTGTTATTAATGAACTTACTAAGGGTGATTTAACAATTGAGGATGAAGGCCCGGAGAAAGTAAGCAGAGAATCTTGGTATAAGAGCGTGATGCTTGGGGCAAGATTTACAGCGTATAACGATATTTACAACGATAAATTCCATAAAGACATCTTAGATTGGTCACAAGCTCATTGGTGCTGGGAAGTGGATGAGGGTAAGGCGGAGAGTGAGTTTGAGTCCGTCTGGGATACAGGCCTCTATACATTGAATGAGTCAAATTTCCCCCTAAAGACCCTGCTCTATCTTCGAGGACAAAAAGACCGCAATGGTAACTACTACTTAATGCCAAAACTTATTCTTGCAGATGGGTCTTTAGCTGATGTGCTGGGGAAAAGTGCGTTTATCGTAAAGAACGATGTAACTCATGATGTAGTGATTCAAGGGTCATCGAGCTTAGCAACCCAAAAACAAAAATCTACCAAGACCCTAGAGAGTCTATTTACCTGCTTAACCCTTGACACTGAGGATGTGAAATCCATGGAAGAAGCTACTTTTATTATCCCCAATCTGATTGTTCGTGGACATCTGCATGCCCTAATCGCAGAAGCTAATGGAGGGAAAACTGCTCTTATGATTCATCAAGCAGCAAAGATAGCCGAGCAAGGGTTTGATGTCTATTACGTTAACGCCGATGCTGGCCCTGGGGACCTTAAATCTCACTTTGCTCATGCACAAATACATGGCTACAAGGTAATAGCGCCAGATGCAAAACGAGGCGGAAGTCCAGAGCAAGTAGTGGCTCTATTTAAAGAGGCTGCAAACAATGATGTAGATATGTCGAATTCAGTATTTATTATGGATACCCTTAAAAAATTCACTGAAGTCATCCAAAAATCAGATGCTAAGGAATTCTATAAGCTACTCCGAAAGCTAACGGTAAAGGGTGCAACTGTCATTCTTCTTGGGCACTCGAATAAGTATCGGGGTGAAGATGGTAAACAAGTCTACGAAGGAACAGCTGACTTACGTAATGACGTAGACAACTTGATATACCTAAATTCGGTAAAGAACGAAGGTACGAATCGTCTAGAGATAACTACACAGCCCGATAAAATAAGGGCGGATTACAAGCCACGGTCATTTTTTATTAATCTTTCAGATAGAAGCGTGGAAGAGACGGATGAAGTAGTTCAAATATTGGATAAGGAACGTCAACAGGCATTGAAATATGCCAAAGAAGCCATTGCGAACGGCACTACTACTAAAGTAGCTATTGCTGAATTCATAAAAGATAAGACAAGTTTTGGGAAAAACCGTCTCCTTAGATTCTTAGATGAGTTCACCAGAGGGTCCCATCCCTCTATTTATGCTCAAGTTGGAGGTGGAGAAAAGAACGCCACTATTTATTCACTACAGCCTCCAACATTTCAAGAAATCAGTGCAGTGTTAGAGCAAGCTTTTGGGGATGCGAAATGATGGGTATCGGCACCCCCATAAAGCAGGAAACGGGGGAAACTAAAACCCTGAAGATGCTCAAAGTCGCAGGCAAGCCAGGGAAGCCCGTAACACATGTAACACCAGGTAAACAGAAAACTATAATCCCTAATGCCCGGCTTCTTGGGGTCAATGTAGAAATGGCAAGACTCCTAAGACCTATATATCTATTGAGTTTCCCTAGTGTTCTGACTATTACTAATATTTTAAGATTATTAAGTATCCAGCATTCTGGGGGTATGAAGTTCATGCAACTTTCGAATTGCAAGATTAGACTTGTTAAGTCGTTTAAGCCGCTACCGGCTATGACTTATGCCTAATGAAAATTTCCACTCCTCGTTTGACGGTCTATACATGGTGAAACAATGAATAAGATACAAAACCCAGAGTTATTCATGACTACAGCTGGTGGGAAAATTAGATGTCGCAGATGCGTTGGGTTTAGCCAAAGAACTCAAAAACAGTGCAATCACCCTGCCCTCAAGACCTCCTCAAAATCATCCAAGCAAGCCCGTTGCAAATGGCATGGTGGGGCCTCAACAGGCCCTCTAAGTGAAAAAGGTATCGAAGCTATCAAAAAGGCCAATACAAAGCATGGAAACTTTACCAAGGACGCTGTGGAAAAAACTTCCCAGCAAGATGCAATGTTCAGATACCTAGTCGATATAGGCAACTACATCAATATGTTCACTCATAAGCTGAAAACTAGGGGGCGTGCTAGCAAGTACTATCATCCCTTAGATTTGTCAGACCCAGAGCAACTTGTCAAGGCGGTACTCGCAACTCTAGGAAAAGATAGATAAGAAAAATTAATCTTTATAGTAAAAAAACAGCCCAATAAAGCCAATAAAAATACCCGCCCACTCGACCAATAAATGCTTAAGTGAAATTTCGTTATAAACATTCCAAATAAATCTATAGCCACCAAATTTAGCTTCTGGTGCCATATTGTCTCCGCCGCTAAGTATTAGCCTTAATTCCTGCGGCACGACAAGTATCGACAACTCGAATAAAACTAACGCTATTAATAGTAGCTTTTTTTGCTTGTTATTCATGGCCAAATTCCCTTTAATGGACTTTTATTATTTTCACTAGGACATACATGCCCAACTATATGCCCCTCTTTTAAATGCTTAAATGCGGTCTCTTCAATAACAGATATACGCATCTTTTGAGGGATAGCAACGCATTGGTTATTCAATACTGCCCTTTTTACGTCTAAATCAGTCTCCACTAGGAATACGTCCCGCTGACAAGCTGAGCAGTATTTAACGTCGTTTGGATAGTTTTCTAGGGATTCAAGGCTCTCCCAGGTCTTTTTGCATCTAAATTTGAACTCACAACCCCTAATAACTGGCTCTGTACGAGACATAACCTCTCCTTTTTTAACCCCTCCCTAATAGCTATAGCAAAAAAAGGGGCAAAAAAGCAAGTGGGTCAAAAATAAATATTTTTATGCCAGGATGGAGTCAAAAACAGCAAAAGCCTTCTCATCGAATAAGACAAGTCTAGTAATTAATGGGCAGTGCTTTTCCCATGCTTTTAATCTGCCGATAATGATGGAAGCAGCCTCGTCTATTGGGAAGCCATAAGAGCCTGTTGAAATGGCTGGTAACGCAATAGTTTTGAACTGATGATTATTCGCTTGTTCCAGCACTGAATCAATAGCCTTAGCTAAATTACCTTCAGGGTCGACATCATGGAAGTATTTTGGACCTAATACATGAATGACTGCAAAGTTAGGTAAGTTATATCCCAGAGTGACAACCGCCTGACCTACTTCGATAGGAGCAAACTCTTCACAGGCCTTTTCTAATTGAGGTCCAGCAGCTTTATGAATGGCGCCAGCCACCCCTGCGCCAGAGATAAGCATAGGATTGGCCGCATTCACAATAGCCCAGCTATTAACTTGCTTGGTTATATCGCCAATGACACATTCAATTTTCATTTAGACATCAATTCTTCTAATTTAGGCAAATTAAAGGAAATAGATAAGCCATGTACAACAGCTTTTAGCCCAGCATTTTTTTCAAGATTGATAAATTCACTGTCATCACATAACAAGTCCAACTTAACTGATAGCTCTGAATTTTTATTTAGATTGCTAGATATAGCATTAAGGTAGGCCACATCCTTTACTTTGGAATAGAGGAATGCACTATAGCCGCCCTCCTTCTTAGTGAATGAAATTTCTTGGGGATTGCCTCTTGCCCATGCAGGCTGACCAGTAAACAACACCAACTCAAGCTTGCAATTTCGAGCCACCTCATTGGCAATAGGGTGGATTTTATTTCTATGCTCCATTGGGTCATTTCGCAGGTCGAAGATAGATATTTGAATGTTTTGACTAAAATTATCTTCGTGAAAGGTATCTTCATCGAATCTGATGTCTGACTCAAAGGTTACGCAAGTATTGTCCTTATCATTCAGTTTCTTTTTAAAGATAAAAGATACATTTCTATACGGATTGAACAGGTTTCTTTGTTCTTCGGTTATTTTGTGCATACTAAATATGTGATAAATCTTTACTTCTTAAATCCACGATAAATCCACCCAAGCATCCATCCAAAAAAATATAGCAAGCTAATTACCAATAAATACTTGATTGCAGCATTAGATACCGCCTTAATGATGGCATCTCTATGCTCATATTCTGACTTGAGCTTCGCCTGTGTATAGGCATACTCAACTTCCTGCTGAGAATAGCGATTATCTTCATAGATAGCCTCCCCATCTGGCATCTTGTACTGCCTAGTGTCTTCACCAGGTCCTTTTGGACCCATATATAAATATTTGAAGCCAGGAATGTCAATATCATCATCAGGCTTGGCTATGGGCTTCAGCTTGGGCAAAAACTCATATCTCACGAAATCAGGATTGGGGGCTGGTGGAATTGTTACTGTAGTAGCCGCCATTGGAGCTAATATTAGGCATATGAATACATAGACTCTTTGCCATCCATTCAATTTAGAAATTTTAGATTTAATCATTTAGCTAGTCTTAACGAAGCGGTTTGCAGATTCCAAAAGCTATCCCACCTCGCCCATTATTTTCAAGAAATGTCATATCAGGAAATAGTTGAACATCAAATTGACTTTTGAAAACATAAAACTTTTTTATGCTCACATATTTATCAACTTCAACCCTGTCAATATCGTAAGAATCGCAAGTGACTCTATTGGCACTTGGTTGGAAGCTACACCTCTCCACTTTAGGCTGGGCAATATCGTGTATTTTTACTGAAAATTTAAGTTTCTCAATCTGTACAGCGGAGTAATTACTATCAAAATCTTGTTTTTTTGTAACGGTGCAGTCATAACTTGCCGAATATGCAAACCCTGATGCAAAAAGCATTGAAGAGAAAATTATGTTTTTCATATATTGACTATTTTTTGAATGAACATCTAATCAGGTCATCAATAACTATTTTGTACCCATTTTTGTAAAAGCTGAATGTATAAAAGTCTTTTTCTTCACTTAGCACTTTTGGCTTGCGGTTACGGTCAAATCTACTGTATGCACCAAATTCTTCTGCAACATCTGAATTTTTAGCCAGCAAGTTAATATAAAAAATCATTTCTGATTCTTGGGGATTTTTTTGCCCCATGTTATATAAATTTTGCTTCTTGTATCCCTCTTTAGATTCATCTATAAGTTTTTGGATGCTATTTCTTAATTGCCAAGCGAAAAAAAACTTATTTGAAGTCACACTGTTGTATTTAACTTCATTTTTAGTTTCAAGTGATTCCTTATATTCCAAAGAAATATATTTTTCCGTTTCTGGAGGAATTCTTTCAATTTTGACCAATAGCCACTCATAGTACTGGGATGTGAGTTTATTGATGTACTCCAATCGCCCATCAAGAGTGGTGCATGCCTTACCCTCTGGTTTTGAAAAGGGTTCGCCATATGATGAAGTTACCCATAAACCAAAAAATAAAGTAACCAGTATTTTTTTCATTTACCAACCTTTCATTACAGGGGCTTGCGGAGCCTGTCTAGGGGTATTAATCGGAGTGTTTGGTGCAATGTAAGCTGGTGCGGTATTCGTGCCTTGATATGCACCATTGTGAGTATAGAAATTACGCTGCCCATTATCGATTTGAGAAGACCCCACATTCTGACCCATAGAGTTGTATGTGTTAGTAACACCGCTAGGGGAAGTTTGGCTATAGCCCTTGTATTGACCATTAGCATCGTAGATAGCTTGTGCTTGGACGGTTCCAGCAAGCAAAAGATTCCAAAGTATTATTTTCATTTTTTAACTACCCAACCTTCAATTTTTCCAACCAAATAAAACCAGGCTATACCCTCTATTATCAATACTAGGAAGCTCAGGACCTTATCGCCCTTCAACTCTGGAAAAATTTGAAACCCAATCCATATAGTTAAAAACATTACTAATGGATAAAAAACCATGTACAAGAACATCCTAAGATATCCAAACTCATCTGACTCACGAGCGATAAAGAAATTTTTTGTAGTCAATTTTTTCCACAGGATAAATCCGCCAGATATTAAAAAAATCCAAAGCAAAATACTTCCCATAGCGCAATATCCCCACTTGTATTTTTCTATGATAGTCTGATATTTATGAAAATTATGAAGATATTGGGACTGTTGGCAATACTCGTTTCCACGAGTGCTTTGGGACAGACTGGGCCAGTCAAAATGAGCAAAACAGGTATTTGTCATGCTCCTAATACAACCTATTACAACCAAACCAAGAATTTCACCCCATACCCAACCTTAAAAGACTGCCTAAATGCTGGCGGAAGGATGCCTAAGAAATGAAAAAAATAGTATTACTTATTTTTACTCTTATCACAATACAGGCTACAGCTGGGACAATAGATCTTTCATGCTCAGGAGTTATGGGTGGCCAGCGGATACTCGAGGAGAGCTATCAATTTGATATTGCAGTAAATGACAAAAATGGTGCGATGTCACTGCCCCAAACTCCAACAGGCTGCTATTCGTTTGAAGGAAGCACAATACCCCTCAAGTTCAGTTGCTCAATTGATAATGTAAATGCATATTGTTCATGCGAGTCATTTTGGGGTAAGTCTTACATCACACTCTCACGCTCTACTGCTTCACTAACAATTTCTAAAATTTGGAAAGATGGCGACACATCTAAGGGCATCTTTAAATGTAACCGGATTACCAAGAAAGTATTTTAAATTTAAGAGTTTCCATGGGCAAATGATGTCAGATAGAATTTTTGGAGATATTGAGGGAATCCCGATTGGCACTACTTTTGTAACAAGAAAAGAAGCTGCTGCCGCAGGAATCCACAGACCGTTACAAGCAGGAATATCAGGCTCGAAAGATGATGGCTCTGATTCTATTGTTATCTCTGGTGGTTACGAAGATGACTCCGACTCAGGCGATGTAATTATCTACACAGGCGAAGGTGGTCAAGACGATAAAGGTCGTCATATTGCAGACCAGCAACTAGTCCGAGGTAATCTAGCTTTAGCTAAAAGTGAAATTGATTCATTGCCAGTTAGAGTTATTCGAGGTGCCGACAAAAAGAATCCCTTTGCACCAGAAGCTGGCTATAGATACGATGGTCTATATAGAGTTGATAGTCACTGGCATGAAATCGGTAAAGCTGGTTTTCTTGTGTATCGGTTTAAGCTAGTTAAGCTTGACTCTACCCTACCCCCAAATAAATTAAATAGCGGCCTTGAATTAGTAACTCTATCTGCAGGCACCGATAATCCGAAAAGAGCCACCGCAACATCCCAAAGAATTATTAGAGATTCAAAGCTAGGGAAAGAGATTAAAAAGCTATATAACTACAAGTGCCAAGTATGCTCACTTGAAATTAAAACCAATGCTGGGCTTTATGCTGAAGCTGCTCATATTAAGCCAGTAGGCAAGCCTCATAACGGACCAGATAAGCCTGAGAACTTGCTTTGCCTATGTCCCAATCATCACCTGATGCTCGATAAAGGTGTTTATATGATTGCTGATGACTTAACCCTCATTGGCCTTGAAGGGTCATTAGAAAAGCATCCTAACCATCAAATTTCTATTGAGCATATTCGCTACCACCGAGAGATGTTTAATTAAAAAGCCGATATAAATACTACTTCTGGCTATTAGGTTGCATACGTAATTTCAAATCCACCAGGTGCCTTTAAAGATTTTCCAGCAAGATAGTTTGAAAGTTCTGATAGAGAAATATTTAGCTCCCTTGCTGCCGCCGACAAACTATCGAATTGCCTTCTATCAAGACCATTACCACTTACAACGACGCCTTTAGAATTCTGAGGCTTAGGACGTGCAGCCCCCTCGAAGACATATGTTTGCCATTTTTTTTCTAAAACTGCCACATAAGCTGCTCGATTAAGCTCTCTAAATCTAGTCTTAATACACCCAGCCTCCAAAAATAATAAGCGACATATATCAGGCGTCCACTTGGTGGGAGTTGGGATAATTCGCTCCAAGCCTCCCAGAATTTCCTCGTTTAATTTAAGGCGACGAATTGCCAGATATGCTCCTTTTTCATTTTCAATGAAATCTTTTAATTTTTTATATTGTTTTGCAAGAATTTTTAATTCTGCTACAGAATACTCACCACGAGATTTCCTATTTAAATGACTAGTAGCTTTATCCAGCAACCCTTTTCGTTTAATGATTGCATAAACACTAGATTCATTTGTACGAAAATCTGACATATCTGTATAGCATTTGGCAACTGCAATAAGCTCTTCATCGGTGTAAGTACCGAGAGTTTTATATAAGCTCTTTTGCTCCGTTGTCAACGGAGTCCTAGTAAGCAAATAATCAGGATTAATCTTTTTAAGCCTTTCGATTACACGTGAACTGACCTGATTTTTAGTACCACTCCAGAAGAGAGGATTTTTGATAATCTTCACCTTAAAGGAGTGCTAAATATGGCAAAAGGCCAACGTCTTAAACCCGAGCAAATCGTCACCTTATTGCGTC
>NZ_JACVPA010000017.1 GCF_018882155.1 Polynucleobacter nymphae | reverse complement strand
TACGAGTGCACCTGTACCAGTGAGATTGCCACCGATACTAATCGCATCCGTAGTCAAGGTCAGGTTATTAGCGCTTGCTGTGATGGTTGAGCCAGTAGTAATGGCAGAAGCCGATAAGGTGGTGGCAGCGCCAATAGTCAATGCATCGTTATAGGTTTGAAAGCTAGTAGTCGTAATTGCGCCACCGTTAATCACGACAGTACCGCCAGCATCGGTAGTAATGCTCGTTAAGTTCGTAGTGCCACCAACACTAGCGCCAAAGGTGGTGGCGCCTGAAGTATTGGCTGTTAGTGCGTAAGCACCATTGAGAGTAGAAACAAAGTTGATTGCCCCACTACCACTACTTGTTAATGTTGTTGTAGCACCTAAGGTCACTGCATCGTTATAGATCTGAGCGCCAGTAGTGGTAATTGCTCCCCCATTAATAGCAGTAGTACCGCCAGTATTAGTCGTTACTGAAGCTGCGGTGACTGCAGCGCTAAAGGTAGTAGCACCAGTAGAGTTCACAGTTAAAGCACCTAGAGCACCACCCGATGCACCACCGACGATGCCAGTAAAGGTGACATTGCCCGAGCCTGAGGAGACGGTTAAT
>NZ_JACVPA010000016.1 GCF_018882155.1 Polynucleobacter nymphae | reverse complement strand
TGGCACTTAACGCAGGTTCTGGCACGATCACCAACCTTGCTACCTTTAGTAATACAGGTACCTTAACGCTAGGCGCTGCTCTTGGCACCTTAACCTTCACCAATGGTCTGATTGCGACAGCGCCAAGTACGAAGTATTTATCTGGCACGATTGCTGCTAATAACTCGACTAGCGCAATTAATCTAGGCACTACCCCAGTCAGCATCTTGGCCACCACCACAATAGGGGGCACAGCTACTGGTGCGATTAGTCTGGGCGCTACTACCTTAGCCGATAACGTGACTTTGACTATTGGTACCGGAAGGGCTAATGCAATCAATTTAAGCTCAGTAGCAGGTACCGCTTCAGGTAGCGCTTCTAACCTGACAATCAATACCACTGGTGTAGTAGCCGTGAGCGGCACCATCGGCACCGATATCGGTACTCTGACGATTACCAACTCGGGTGGCACCACCTTTAGTGGGGCAGTGGGAGCAAGTGCTGATCCAATCGCTAGTGTTGTTTTGACTGCAACTACTGGCACGATTCAGTTCTCCGACAATCTGTACGCCACAGCCATTAGCAATAGTGGTGGTAACTTTGCGCTCAATCTTTATGGCGCTACAACCACCATTACAAATGCAGTGACGTTTAGTACTTCTGGAGCGCTTTACCTCGGCAACGAAAGTACCGATACCTTAACCTTCACCAATGGTCTGATTGCGACAGCGCC
>NZ_JACVPA010000015.1 GCF_018882155.1 Polynucleobacter nymphae | reverse complement strand
GCACCAACATTAACGCCGGTACGGTTGCACTGTCTGGTAGCGGTGTATTACCAAGCGGTGGTAATGTCACGATTGCTGGCGGTACTTTAGATCTAGGCACAACGAACTTATCTGCAGGTAGCTTGACAGTAAGTGCTGGTGCAATTACAGGTAACGCTGCGATTACTGCTTCGAGCTACGTCTTTACTAATACAGGTTCTGTATCCATTACCCAGGGACTCTCCGGCAATAGCGCAACCCTATCTAAATCTGGCGTTGGTACTTTAACCCTCTCTAATACTAATCAGTACACCGGTGCTACCACCGTCTCTGGCGGTACTTTACGTTTAGGCACTGGCGGCTCACTCGCTTCTGCTAGCGCATTGATCATGACTGGCACCAGTATCTTTGATCTGTATGGGAACTCCCAAAGTATTGCTTCCTTAACTGGTGCTACTGGCAACACCGTCTTGAACTCTAAAGTAAGCACTGCTTCTACCTTAACGGTCGTTGGTGGCACTACTACTTATGCTGGTGTGATTGTCGATAACGCCGGTACTGGCGGCTCTGTTGCCTTAGCTCTCTCAGGTGGTGCTTTAACCCTGTCAGGTGCCAATACCTACACCGGCACGACCACGATTAATGGTGGCACACTGCACATTAGCAATAACACTGGCTTAGGTAGTAATAGCGGCGGGGCAGTAACGATTAACGCTGGCGCTACGCTTGATCTCGTCTCCG
>NZ_JACVPA010000014.1 GCF_018882155.1 Polynucleobacter nymphae | reverse complement strand
TACGAGTGCACCTGTACCAGTGAGATTGCCACCGATACTAATCGCATCCGTAGTCAAGGTCAGGTTATTAGCGCTTGCTGTGATGGTTGAGCCAGTAGTAATGGCAGAAGCCGATAAGGTGGTGGCATTTGCTACGGTTACTGCCCCAGTGAAAGTTTGGCTACCCGAGGTAGTAATACTATTGGTATAGATGCCGGTTGTTCCTGTTACCGATAGATTCTTTGAGGATCCAGTAATGGTGACAGTATCGGCAGTCTCGTTACCAAATACAGCATTGCCAGTGATGGCTAGTCCATAAGCGCCAGATACCGTGCTATTAAAGGTGACCGTAGTAGCAGTTAAGGTCTTATCAGCAGAGCCGCCTAGAGTTACTGCATTGTTATAGGTTTGAGTACCGCCAGTAGTATTAATGGAGGCGCCATTAATCGCAGTGGTACCCGAAGTAGAGTTTTGTAAGATTGCGCTAGCGTTCACAGTAGAGGTAAAGGTGGTGGTGCCCGTGCTAGTTAAAGAGATGTTCCCTAGCCCTTGTGAGCCCCCTACCGCTCCGGTGAAAGTGATGTTACTAGCACCAACAGAAACGGTGAGGTTACGCGAACTCACCCCATCGCCGTTCAAAATATCACTAAATATAACTGTGTTAGCAGATGTAGTTAGGATGACAGAAGAGGTTAACGTGACGGCCCCTGAATAGCCTTGCGTTCCGCTAGTAGTGATATCACCACCAAGGGACGATGATCCCGAAACTGATAGGTTAGTGACATCAGTTATCGCTCCACCAGTAACTAGATTTCCAGTGATGGTTAATGAATTTGCGCCACCAGCCAAAGTCGAACCAATGGTGATAGCACTACCCTGCAAGGTTCGAGTTGCGCCAGTACCGGTTAAGGTGACAG
>NZ_JACVPA010000013.1 GCF_018882155.1 Polynucleobacter nymphae | reverse complement strand
CAGGATCTTACATCTATAGCATTAACGGTGGCACAACATATACCTCACCTCTAACAGCTTCGTCTAGCCCAACCACTATTGCTGGTGGTAGCCTGTCGTACGTTAGTGGTAATTATTCTTGGACACCAAGTTCTTCGATCAGAACTACTTATTTAGTTGTAGCTGGTGGTGGTGGAGGAGGTACTAATGGTGGTGGCGGTGGCGGTGGAGGCGGCGTCCTGACTGGTTCATCGACATTTACAAGTACAGCTTATTTGGTTTCTGTAGGAAGTGGCGGAGCCGGCTCATTTAATTCATCTATCAACGGTGCCAATGGTGGAAATTCATCTATTACTGGAAGTGGTTTAACGGGTCTGATTGCCCTGGGCGGTGGTGGCGGCGGTACAGTTGGCGCTGGTTCTAATGGTGGTTCTGGTGGTGGTGGAAGTTTGTGGACTGGTGCTGGTGGAACGGGAACAGCTGGCCAAGGTAATGCCGGTGGATACGGAACCTTGACTGCCAACGCTCAAAATGGATTTAGCAATGGAACTGGTGGTGGCGGAGGTGGTGGTACAGCAAACAATAGTTATACCGGTGGAGCTGGAGGTAATGGCGCATCAAGTTCTATCACTGGATCTGCACAAACTTACGCAGGTGGTGGTGGTGGATCTGATGATCCACCTAGCGGTTATAGAGCGCCTGGCGGAGCAGGTGGTGGCGGAGCAGGTGGTTACTATGCTGCTACAGCTGGAGCATCTGGAACGGCTAATACTGGTGGCGGCGGCGGTGGCGGCTATAACTTGACTGGTGGTAACGGCGGCTCAGGTGTTGTGATACTCAGCTATAACTCAGGCTCTGGCTCTGGCGGCGCAGCTGCACTCACCATCAACTCCGGCGCTGGCGCAGCTAGCATTGGTGGCAACGTATCGAACGTCAGTACC
>NZ_JACVPA010000012.1 GCF_018882155.1 Polynucleobacter nymphae | reverse complement strand
ATACCGGCACCAACTACAGCTTAGCTACTACTACTGGAACTGGCAGCACCATCTTTGGTGGCTTAGTCGGCAATACTCGCGCACTCCTATCACTTGCTACAAGTGGAGACACTTCAGTAGCAGCGAGCGTGACGACAACATCTACACAAAACTACGGTGGTAACCTCACACTCTTGGGTTCGAACATTAGCTTGAACACTACAGACAGTCCGGTGAATATTGTTGGTAATGTTCTTGGCAGTGGTGGCAATGTTCTTACGTATCTGAATTCTTCGACGTGGACTACATACCAAAATGGTAGTCAACCATACACTCTATCTATTAATTTAGGTCAGAACTGGACCTACCAAGCTGATTATTTAGTTGGCTCAATGGATGGTGGCGGTCTTAATACCATTTTGTCTTATGGGTCTTACACCGATGGCGTATTGATTAGAACCCAGGGTAGAGGAGATAGTATGTACCTCAAGGGTAATAACAACGGTGCAATTGATCTATTTGGCTTTGGCAATAGTGGAACGAATGGTGCCTATGAAACCGTCAAGGTTACTTATGTTAATGCTGGTAGCTCAGGCACTTTAAGCGTCTATACCAATAACGTATTGATTTCTTCAATGACAGTTGCTGGTGCACTTAATCCAGGAAATCAAACCTTATCGATTGGTAGTGCTATCCACGCACCTAACGAGGGTTTGAATGCAACCATTAAAAATATCTCTATTAATTTAGGTAGTGCTGATTCCCCACTCACCATCAACTCCGGCGCTGGCGCAGCTACCATTGGTGGCAACGTATCGAACGTCAGTACCCTGACCATTAACTCCTCAAGCACTGGTAGCCGTATTACTGGTGCGATTGGTAATGCTGCTAATTTAGTCAACAACGGCGCAGGCATCCTCACACTTTTAGGTAATAACACCTTTAGTGGTAGCACCACCATTAACGCTGGCACCTTAAATGTTACCGGTGCTTTACCTGACAATACGGCAGTAACTGTCGCTAGCGGCGCAACCTATATTGTTGGCGCTACTGATACAGTAGGTTCAATTTCTGGTGCGGGGCATGTTGTGCTTACTG
>NZ_JACVPA010000011.1 GCF_018882155.1 Polynucleobacter nymphae | reverse complement strand
CTACCTTAGCTTCCCTCAAGCTGTAGAAGATCTCCCCATCCAAAAGGTTATCTCTAAAGGTGCCATTAAAGCTTTCACAAAAGCCATTCTCCCAAGGACTACCGGGGGTGATGTAAGCGGTTTTCACCCCAATGCCGGATAACCAACTACGCAACTCTTTAGCAATAAACTCTGGCCCATTATCTGAGCGGATGTGCTCGGGGATGCCGTGAGTAATCATGGCGTTTGCCAGTTGTTCAATCACCTGGATCGATCCAATCCTTCTAGCGCAGTGGATCGTTAGGCACTTTCGGGTGTATTCATCAATCATCGTGAGCATGCGGATCTTGCCCCCATAGGCATCTCTAATAAAGACAAAATCGTAACTCCAAACATGATTGGGGGCAGTAGCTCTTAGCCTCATACAGCTGCCATCGTTTAGCCACAATCTACCTCTAGGGGGTTGTTTTTGCGGGATCTTTAGACCTTCTTGCCGCCAGATACGAGCGACCTTTGCGGTAGTCGCTTGGCCCCAACCGGCGTTACGCATCATGCTGGCAATCAATCGATAACCATACCGGCCATAGGTGCTAGCCATCCGGATGACTTCGGCTCTCAGCGGCTCTTCGTCATCTCTAGGCAATGGCATATAGCGATACGCTGCTCTGGATAGCCCCACTAAACTGCAAGCAGTCCGCTCAGAGATGTTGTACCGATCCATGAGCAGCTGCACTGCACTTTTACGCCTAGTAGGGCTTAGAAGTTTCCCTTAATGACTTCCTTGAGCATCACCTCTCGTAGTGATAAGTCCGCTACGAGCTTCTTAAGCCGGGTATTTTCCAGTTCCAGATCTTTGTACTTCTTTGCCTGATCGACCTTCATACCACCATAGATCTTGCGCCAGCGATAGTAGCTTTGCTCTACCGTGCCCACTTCTTTACAGGCCTGGGCTAGGGTTTTGCCGTTCGTTGTCAGGACATCGATTTGACGCAATAAGGTGACGATTTGCTCGGGTTTAAGACGTTGGCCTTTTGCCATATTTAGCACTCCTTTAAGGTGAAGATTATCAAAAATCCTCTCTTCTGGAGTGGTACTAAAAATCAGGTCAGTTCA
>NZ_JACVPA010000010.1 GCF_018882155.1 Polynucleobacter nymphae | reverse complement strand
CTCGCTGCTACTGAAGTGTCTCCACTTGTAGCAAGTGATAGGAGTGCGCGAGTATTGCCGACTAAGCCACCAAAGATGGTGCTGCCAGTTCCAGTAGTAGTAGCTAAGCTGTAGTTGGTGCCGGTATTGCTATCTACCGTATTAGAGAAGGTAATCGTGCCATTAGCACTAGCATTATTGGAGATCAGGTTGGTGTTCGCGAGTAAGGTCACTGCGCCGGTATAGGTCTGATCACCACTAGTCGTAATCGTGCCAGCTAAGGAAGCGGTACCACCAACTACTAAGCTTGAAGTTCCTGTGCTATTGGTAATCGTATTACCAGAAGCCATCACTAAGTTACCTACTGTCAGACTCTTTTGTAGATCTAAGATCGCTGTGCCAGTTAAGGTCAGGTTATTGGTCGTAGCACCTAAAGTACCAGAACTGCTGATAGTGACCGTACCCGCATTGATCGTTGTCGTGCCAACATAGTTATTCGCACCAGACAGATTTAAGCTACCAACGCCCTCTTTGGTGACGCTATACGAGCCACTGATGATGCCCGATAAGCTGAAGGTGCCCGCTACATTGATGGTGCTATTAGCGCTCAAGGTGATATTGCCCGAGATGGCGCCAGTACCAGTGCTGTTTGCCAGCGTGCCACCCGATAGCGTAATGGGTTCAAGACCAATGTTCGCTTGGATATCTAAGATACCGCCAGCTACGGTAGTACCAGTGCTCGTGCCACCTAAGGCGCTGTTATTAGTCACAACCAAGGTACCGGCATTGACGGTCGTTAAACCCGTGTAGCCATTGGCGACTGAGAAGGTCGTAGCGCCACTACCGTTTTGCTGTACGGCGCCACTACCACCAATGGCATTGCTAATCGTGATCGCGTTGCCATGGTTAAAGATCAAGGTACCGTTATTAGTCACTGCGCCAGAACCTAAGCTGCCGGTGTTGCCACCATTACCGATTTGCAAGGTAGCACCACTGTTGATGGTGGTCGCTACGTAACTGTTATCTGCAGTCAAGGTGGTAATGCTTTGGCCTGCTTGGGTAATGTTGCCGCTACCACTAATCGTATTAGCAATCGTGATGTCGTTAGAGCGATTGAAGATCAAGCTACCGTTATTCGTCACTGCGCCAGAACCTAAGCTACCGGTAGTAGTCGCGTTACCGATTTGCAAGGTAGCGCCACTGTTGATGGTGGT